>OZ242036.1:4800000-6660635 GCA_965205075.1 Candidatus Poribacteria bacterium
TGTTCCATCCCGTAAGCTAGAAATGAGGCGATTGTCGCACCGGCACCGGGTAGCACCCCGATAAAGAAACCCAACACAGAGGATCTGCCAATGCTCGGCGCGATTTCCTTGAATTCCTGTTTTGAAACTTTAAGGCTGCCGAATTTTTCCTTGACGGCGGTTTCGGCGGCGTTAGATGTCTCCCCCGGCTTTAATGCCGAAATGAGCACTTCAGAGAGTGCAAAGGTCGCCATAGCAAGCAGCAGAAAACTGATGCCGTCAATCAGATCCAGCTGCCCCAACGTAAAACGCTGAACCCCCGTCGAATTATCTGTGCCAACAGTGGACAACATCACACCTAATATTGTCATCAGCGCAGCCTTTAGGAATTGACCCTTCCCCGCAAAAGCAGAGACCGCCGTGAGGCCCATGACCATCAGCGCAAAGTAATCAGCGGATTGGAAACTCAGCGAGACGACAGCAAGCGCCGGTGCTGCGAACAGTAGAAACATCGCGCCGATTGTTCCCCCAGAAAATGATGAATATGCGGCGGTGGCGAGTGCCTTCCCCGCCTTCCCCACCTGTGCGAGGGGATAGCCATCGAAGGAGGTGGCAACGGTTGAAGCCTCGCCCGGCGTGTTCAGCAGGATTGAAGAGGTTGACCCACCAAAAACAGCCCCGTAATAGACACCCGCCATGAGAATCAATCCCGATGATGGCTCAAAACCGTAAGTTATTGGAATCATCAGAGCGATTGTGGAGATCGGACCCAATCCGGGCAACATGCCGATAAATGTGCCGGCAAAAACACCCAGAGACACCATCAAAATGTTGGTGAAGGTAAATGCGGTCGAGAGTCCCGTCATTATTCCTTCTAATACCATCGGTTTAACTCCAAGTTGTTACGCACGGTCTAATTTGCTCCCAAGAAGTGCAGCACACCGGGCTCAAGGTAGATTCTTAGCAGTTGCGTCAAGATGAACCAGAAACCGACGGTCACACCGATTGAAACCAACAGCATCAGCTTGATTCGTCGTTCGCCCATCGCCCAAAATCCGCCGCAAAGAAAAAGTATAGTCGAGATCAAGAATCCGAGGGGTTTGAGGATCAATCCATAACCAGCCATCAGGAGAAAAAGGAAAACTGCACACCTCCAGTCTAGTCCTTTGAAGGCAGCTGCTAAAGCAGCCTCCTCCCCGCTGACATGCCGATCAGCAGGAAGAATCAAGATCAGTAGGGCGGCAATAATTCCTGTTGCACTTAATGCCATCGGTAGACTGGAAGGAGTTACGCCAGAGTCCTCGATTCCCGGTGCCTCTGGAATATTGAGCGCCATCGCGCCGTAAACTATTGAAAGAATGAGGATAACAAGTGCTCCCACTTTATCTTTTGTCATCAATATAGTTCCTGTGGTCACTATCAGAATTGGACAAATGGCATTATTCGAGAAAGCCGAGCTCACCCATCAGTTCACTGATGACCCGTTCCTGTTCTTCCAAAAATGCGGAGAATTCCTTCCCCGGTTTGAAGAGATCTTCCCAGCCGTTACGCGCTCGCACCTTTTCCCAAGCGGGTGTTTCATACATCTTATCAAGTACAGCGGCGTAGGCAGAAATCTGCGCTTCAGACAACTCCGGCGGCCCGAAGAAACCGCGCCAGTTGACAAAAGTAGCGTCATATCCCAACTCTTTCAAAGTTGGGACGTCGGGAACAGAGGCAGAGCGTTTACCCGCAGTAATCGCGAGGATGCGCACCTGTCCCGCCTTGTGTTGTTCTAGGGCTTCACCCAATCCGGTCGATAAAACCTCCGTTTCTCCGGAAAGCAACCCGGCAAGTGCCTTACCACCACCATCGTAGGGGATGTATCGCACCGCTTTGGGGTCCCCACCCGCTGCCTTAAACGCCAGTGCGGCAACAAGGCCATCCATGCTGCGTCTTCCCGATCCACCGCCAACTCTAAGTTCGCGAGGATTCGCACGAAAAGCCGCAACAACATCCTCCCAACGCTGGAACGCTGAATCGTTACGGACAGCAAACACGCCGTAGTCTGCAATTACTGCGGCAACAGGTGTCAAATCCCGAAAAGTATGCGGAAACACCTTTTGCAGAGAACGGATAAGGATTGGGGTCGAATTAACCAGCAATGTCCCCTGTTGGCGCCTCGCCGTTTTGATAAGATACGCAATCCCCTTTCCACCGCTACCACCGGACATGTTCTGATATGATGCGCGCTTGATAAGTTTCGATTTCGTTAAGGCTTCACCCACACCGCGAGCGGTTCCATCCCATCCGCCACCAGCACCCGCAGGGATAAGGAAATGTATTTTGTCTATCTCCTTGTCAGCATAAGTTTTCCCGGCAAATATACCCCAAACAAGTAGGAATATGCTGAGAACCAGAAACATTTTATTCGTTGAATTTTTCATCAGGTCTCCTATAATTATCATATCATCGCACCGTTTCAACTGCACAACTCCCTTATATCATAGAGGGAAAACCTCAAAATTTCAAGCCGCTAATACCGTCGTCTAGGGACATTTATGCTATATTTTAGAATTAATGAGACACTCCAAACCGGTGCGGTTAGGAAAACGCACCTACCGGGGGCTGAAAGTAAAGCATCGGGATTCGGAGATCCCTCCTACAACAGAACCAAATGCCTCTATCAATGCGCCTTTTTTGATTGATGGAAACTCCAGCCTTTGCTACAATCTACACCACCTGAACCATTGTGATCAGGGGATTCATATTTCAATGTCCTCAAGCGAGAGGAGCGGAGATTATGATTGTAGTCACAGGAGCTGCGGGGCGTCTTGGCAGACGCGTCGTCCAACGCCTCATCGGAAAGGGATATGATGTCCTAGGAACAGACCGTGTGCCGCATGGCGAGTCGCCATCGCCATTTGTTCAAGCCGATCTCTGCAACGCAGAGCAGGTAACGGAACTGTTGACAGAGGCAGAGGCGGTCATTCACATGGGTGCGATTCCAGGACCTAGGAGTGATGCGCCACATGAGGTTTCCGAAAACAATGTCCAGAGCACGTTCAATGTCCTTTGGACGGCAGCAGAGAAGAAACTTCGCCGGGTGGTGTTCTCCTCCAGTGCCTTTGCCATGGGTTGGGCGCATGATCCGCGCGCCTTCGTGCCGCTGTACCTGCCCCTTGACGAGGAACACCCGATGATGCCATTTGAACCTTATGGATTGTCAAAGCAAATCGGCGAGTGCATCGGCGAGATGGTTGCCCGAAGTTCGACGACCTCTGTAGCAAGTCTCCGCTTTACGAATGTCGTTCCGCCAGAGCGACAGACTGAATTTCCCTTGCCCGCACCCACGCCTGACAATCCGACTACATTGGTAATGTGGGCATACGCCGATCCCCGCGACGTAGCGGATGCCCATGTGCTAGCACTTGAGGCAGACCTGAAGGGGCACGAACCATTTTTACTCGCTCAACCGACCACTCGATTCCGTGAACCAACAACCGAGTTGATTAAGCAGAATTTCGGGGATCGCGTCGAGATTCGCGGAGAGCTCGAAGGCAATGCAAGTGTTATCAGCACAGAAAAGGCGCGACAGATGCTTGGTTTCAAGCCGAGGCAAGGTTGGAATCAGTAAACGCGGGGCAAGATGCCCCGCCTACAGTTGGCTGCATAAGTCCTGAAAGGGATAGCAAATGAATGATTACGAGAAATACCTTTTTGATCTGAACGGTTATCTGATCGTTGAGAACGCCTTAACCTCCGATGAAGTGGCGTTGTGCAATGAGGCGATTGACCGCCATGCAGAGGACATCCGCGAGCGAGTTGGAGAACTGTCGTTGTCAGGGGGCTCCGAAACCTTGGAAGGCATCACTGGACGCGGCGACCTCGGAGGGATGTTGGGCTGGGAAAAGCCTTGGTGCGAACCGTTCCGAAATATGCTTGCCCACCCGAAAATCGTGCCGTATCTTCACGGCATCTTGGGGAAGGGGTTCCGTATGGATCACAACCCCGGTCTCATTACCATGCGTAAAGGAGCAGAAGGGCATGTGTTTCATGGCTCCTCTGGTCCCGGCTTCGATCCACACCAGTATTACATTTTTAAGGACGGAAGGATGCACTGTGGATTAACCGTCGTGGCGTGGCAGCTAGCTGATGTCAATCCGGGGGATGGTGGACTTTGCCTGATTCCGGGGAGTCACAAGGGTAATTTCACTTGCCCGCCTGAAATGAAACGCTATGAGATGTATCAAGAGCATATTCGGCAGATCACCGGCAAAGCCGGCGATGTTGTCATTTTTACGGAAGCCACTACACATGGAACATTGCCTTGGAAGGCAGAGCACCAACGACGCTCTCTGCTTTTCCGATACTCACCGGGAAATCTGGCTTATGCTAAAGGTTACTTCCCCACCTGGCCCGAATCAATGCTCGAAGGATTGACGCCGGAGCAGAGAGCGGTACTGGAACCACCTTATCACACACGGTTAGATCGTCCAGTTCTGGAGGAGTAGCTGCCTTCCCATTGAGCGTTAATCCCGTGCCTCAAGAAACAGATTAACTGGCTATCAGGCGAACTCGTCGTAAACCGCTTTGGAGATGGCAGCAAGACTGACATCTACGCTGAGTCGATCACCCTCCGTCATCTGCTTCGCCATAATCGCCACAGTGTATGGACCGGTGGGGGAAAATACGATCCCGACATCGCAGCGGACACTGTGGTAGCTGCCTGTTTTGTGGGCGACCGTCGTTCCCGGAGGAAGCGCGTGCGGAATAACTGTGCTGAGCTGCTGACGCTTGAGGATATCCAAGACCGCTTCCTGTGACCGGGGCGAAAGGATATCTCCATCGTAAATTAGCTCCAACAAGTGGCACATATCGTTTGGCGACGACACATCGGATTTATCTTCGGAGAAGCCGTCACCCTCTAAGACAAACTTCCGCTTTTTCAAACGATCCGACGCTAACTGATAGGTATGTGCAGGATTTCCCACATCAAGTCCAGTGATGCTGTAGAGCAATTCCCTGCACGGCATTGGAATATGGGTGTGAGTCAGTCCCAGCTGCCGCATGGTGTTGTTGATGTTATCCCCTCTAACCCGGTTGTAAAGTATATCGGTGGCGGTATTATCGCTGATGATAATCATGAGCATCGCCAAGTCGTGAACCGTTGGTTGAAGCCCAGATGCCAGCTCCTTGAGGACACCGGATCCAGGCACCCGTAGAGCGTCGGTCAGATCGATACGTTCGTTCACGTCGATGATGTCCGCATCGACCTGTCGATACAATTCCACCAATAGCGGCACTTTCAGCGTGCTCGCTGTGAAGAATACGGTGTCGGCGTTATGGGAAACGCGCTCGCCTGTCACCAAATGTTTTGCGGCAACCCCGACAACCCCACCCGTATGAGCCGTAAAATCTTGGATTGCAGATATCACGCCTGATTCAGCCATCTTAGTTCTCCATTCATTCGCCGAGCGTTGTTTTCCCGCCTAAAAACGTTCTAGCAGCAACTTGGTAATCGGATTGGGGCGACTGTAGTATTTCCGCGTGGCTTCGTCCTTACTTTCTGAAAGTCGGCGCGGAAAAATGGTGTAATTGCTCAAGTACCGGTCTGTCGTGCGACCACAGTAGAGATGAATGGTTCGACGTTCCGCAGTGGTTTGCCGGACATTGCCGGCATGGAACATTATCGCGTTAAACAGGACCGCCGTGCCAGCGGGACCGGTGATATGATCTGCTTGTGTGAGATTGTAAGCGTCGAGCGGTTGCTCTCTCGTATGTGCCGAACCGGGCAAAACGCTAAAGGTATGTGTCGTATCGTCTACATCGTTCAGATAAAAGACAACTGATATGTATGGGGTGGAGTGGGGGATTTCACTCGCTCCACTGCCGACATCGCGGTGCCAACGGCAACTGATGGGACCATCGGGATTGGGGCGACGGATACGTACTGAGTGTTCTTCGGCACATAGATCAGGTCCCATAATCGCCTCTAGCAACGGTAACAACCGCGGTGGACGCATGGTGAAGTCAATTTCCGGGTGTGTAATTAGTAGATGGACGTTGAGTTGATAATGCCCGTCCTCTCGTTCAAACCAGTTCGCTGGATTCTCGGCGAGATCACGATCTACGGTTTCGTTGATAGTACGAACCTCATCAGGAGATAAAGCATCAGAGACGACTACGTAATCGTTTTCCTGATAAAATTCCAACAATTCTTGCATAGGATTTCTCCTTGATACTTAACATATGTTATGTTATAATTACATCCATCATCTCATATTTTGCAACGATTGATGCCCAGCAAACTAAGCTGCCCCCTATTGAAAACCCACCGGTTTTCCATTAAAAAGGAGAAGAAATGAACCAAGAACTCATTGAACGCTGGCAGACAGAATTTGAAACTACAGATGCAGAGATAATTCGACAGATGCTCGCTGAAGCACCGGAACTCGTAAAGATGAAAGTGAATCACACATCACCGAAGGGAAGAATCCGGCAGTGGGGACCGCTCTTTAGTGCAAGCATCAACCTCAAAAGCCTTGATAAAGTTAAAGCACTTGTAGAGGCAAGTGCGGACGTAAACAACAGCGAACTTGGAACACATTGGCCCAGCACCGAGTATGAGATTAACCGGTATCTCCTTAGTCAAGGAACGGAGGTCAATCAACCGTCCTATCTTGGCTTTCATGCAGTCGGTGTTACCAACTTTGATTCTTTTCTGCTCATGATGGAAAACGGGCTGGATCCGAATTTCGCATGGCCCTACAACGGCGAAACCTTACTCCATGTGCAGGCGCGCCACGATGACGATACCCACCTCGCACAAGCCTACATTTTGATTAAAGCGGGGGCAGATGTCAACCCACAAGTACTGAGCGGACTTGATGATGAACCTATCATGGATAATGAGCACTTTGTACAATACGGCAAGGAGACACCGTTACATTTCGCTGCCCGGTTGGGCAATCAGCGGATGGTTCGGTTGCTGCTAGACCACGGTGCCGATCCGTCGCTCGAAACAATCAGCCGAATGAGTGAACCGAAGCAGTTCGCCGAATGGACAGATGAGGTCACATCGCTGGTCTGGCCCCTACGCGAATTCAAGAGAGTGTTGTTTCAGCCTTATGAAGGAGAAACACCGCTTGATATGGCGTTGCGCGAAGGCAATACGGAAATTGTCAACACGCTCAAGCGATAATGGCAAATGAGTCCATCGAATCTAGCTTGCTCTCTAAACGATAAAGACTAGTGTTCTGAGCCATGTTGGCGAAGGATCTCAACAACTTTGGCTCTGCCAACTTTTATCTTTTCTGCTGTCACTTTTATTTTTAACAACCCCGCAATAAAATTAGTCGTTTCCCAATCCACCATCGAGGCATCAAGCGGGGTTTCGCCCCTGTAGTTCTTTGGGTTGACCTCCGCGCCCTTCTGAATCAGCAGCTCAGCGATTTCGGTGTGACCGAGAAAAGCTGCACTGTGCAACGGCGTGCTACCATCCCGACTCTTCGCATTGACATCCGCACCTTTTGCGATTAAAAATTTAGCAATTTCCGTATCGTCCAGAAGTGCCGCCCACGACAAGGCGGCCACTCCGAATTCGCTATCTTCGGCATTGATATCCACACCATTCGCCAACTGTTCCTTGACCGCTCGGAGATCTCCACTTCTGACGGCATCACATAAGGCATTGCTCTCACTCCTTGTGTCTGTCGCGGCACTGTGTTGACGGAGCAGCTCAACAACTTTGGTTCTGCCGGCCTCTATCTTTTCCCTATCCACTTTTATTCTCAACATTCCAAGAATAAAACGAGTGGTCTCCCAATCCACAGCTGCTGCGTCCGATGGTGTGCCGCCATCCCCATTTCTGATATTGACCTCCGCGCCGCTCTCAAGCAGCAGTTTCGCCGCTTCATATTGACCGAGAAACGCTGCGTTATGCAACGCCGTCCCACCATCCCGATTCTTCGCATTGACATCCGCCCCCGCCTCAAGCAGCAGCGCAATGATTTTAGTGTGCCCGAACAATGCAGCCGACGATAAGGCTGTTGCACCGAATAGACTATCCTTGGCATTGATATCCACACCTTTAGCCAAGTTCTGCTTGACCACTCTGATGTTTCCGGCTGCGGCAGCACTCCAAATGTCGTTTCCCGATAATTTTTCTCCTCGTTTGGACCAATCATCTTCCCTCGTAACGTATGGCTCATTTGGAACCGCGCTCCACTCTGGCATTGCGCCGGCAATCTCCTCCGTTATATCCGAGCGGCGTTCTTGGATAAATTTCCGTGTCTCCTCTAGTGCCTGTGTACGAGAATAGGCTTTTCCTTCATCCTCATAGCCAAAGAAGCGTTGGGCATCAACAACGTGCGGTTTGACCATCGCGTCAATCCGGTCAACTTCGGCTAACAATTTCGCTTCATCCCAATGGTTTTCCAAAATACCCATCATTGTCTTGGCGTAACGCTCTCGACTAGATTTCTGTTGATAAAGTTTATGGGTGAGCAAGCCCTGGGTCTTCACGGAGATAGGCGCACCTGCCTTGTTGTGATGCTGGAGTTTACTGTGCTTGGTAAAGAGCGAGTCAGCACCCCAAGGTAAGAAGTGAAATTTGTCGGTCGTTGGGTTGAGATAGATGAAAAAGTTGTTGTTGTTGCCGGAATAGCCGTCCCAAAAACCGAGCAGCCCCTCTATCGCCCAAAATGTGTAGAATGTATCAAGATCAACCAACTCACCGATTGCACCCTCAATGTTTTTACCATCACCGTTGAGAACCTCAATGAGTTGTTGAATCTTCTCCCGTCCCGGTGCATCATCGCCGGTTTTGTGCTCGAAACTGCCCAACCATCCCTCGTAAAAATCGACGTAGGGACCTTCGTACAGAGTACCGTCATCAGTGCCGAAAGCACGCCTGAGAAACGATTTGCGAACGGTTTCCACATGCGAATAGACACCGAGATTTACCCCGTTGACCGTCACCTTTGCATACGCACATCGGGGTGCAGGTGAGCCGGCGGCATTAAACAGGGCATACCCCATAAATTGGCTCATCAAACTGATGTCCTGTTGGTTGTTGTTGAGCGTTAGATTAGTCAACCCTCCAATACCGGCATCTTTGTCTGTGTGATTCAACTTGACTTTGAGCGAGGGGCGCGTGGTACTTAGCGAGCCGAGGAATCCTTTTTTACGAACCCCGACATTGGGAAATACCACGCCATCAATAGTCACGCTTGCATCGACGTAGGTGTACGGTGCCTCAGGTGGTGCAACTTTCCGGCTTTCGTGCAGTGCCGAGAAAAAATCTCGTGATTGATAGCGGATTGTATCCCAATCTTCATCCGCAACCGTGATTTGTATATCCAGCACCCGATTGGTCGGGAAAATGTCATCTAAGGTCAGTTCCTCGGCTGACACACCGTTTAGGGTGATACAAAAGCAGAATGCTGCCACGAGTCCAATATTCAATGTTGTTCGACCCAATCTCACTTTTTCGATCCTTTCTGAACATCCGCTATGTTGACACGATTCATCCAAAGCGCGAAACCACAAGGAATGTATAGCCTTTTTTTATTTGGGAGTATAATGACTAGAGTTTTGCTTGTCAACTATGTAGAGGGAAACGGTAGTAGGCATGGTCTACCACGCTGTAATCTGCACAAGAGTTACGGCATACGGAGTATGCCTACTACTATCAACGTGCAGGTATAATACCATAGTTCAACTAGTAGATCAACGGATTTATAATTCGGTCTAATCTCTCTGACTGATGGATTTCTCTCATATCGCACATCCGAAATCCTATTGACAACCTTGCACCAAAATTGTAAAATGGCAATTTATATTAGCCCATTACTCCAAAGGTCCCCATGAAAATTTAACGCCTGAAGAGGGGGAGAAACCCTGCCCAATTAAGAGCATAGGTCTGATCGAATGAATGATATCCCTATCCCTGAACGGATTGTGACCAACTGCAGCCAAACAGCTGATGGCGCTGCTTGGCTAGATCAATTACCCAAAGCCATTACAGATCTCAAGCAGCGATGGTCCCTGACTCTTAGTCCGCCATTTGAAGAAGAAGCGAGTTGTTCTTGGGTTGCCTCCTGTGTCCGGCGAGATGGAACACCTGCGGTACTAAAGATCGGTTTGCCTCATATGGAAGCAGAAAACGAGATTGACGGATTGCTTTTTTGGAATGGCGATCCAACCGTCTTCGTTTTAGAAGCAGACCTTGAACTTAATGCGATGCTGCTTGAACGCTGCGAGCCCGGCACCACGTTACGAGCGCAGCCAGAGGCTGAACAGGATCAGGTCATTGCAAGACTCTTGAAAAGATTGTGGCGTGCGCTGCCTGAATCACATCCGTTCCGACCATTGTCAGAAATGATTGCAGCGTGGGCAAAGGAGTCCATGGAACAAGCAGACCGTTTGCCCGACGCAGGACTCACCGAGGAGGGACTACGCATTTTTAAAGGGCTGCTAAATGATGCCCCTTGTGATGTACTATTGGCGACTGACCTACACGCGGGGAATGTGCTTCGAGCGCAACGTGAGCCGTGGCTCGTCATTGATCCCAAGCCGTTTTACGGGGATCCAGCTTACGACGCAACCCAGCATCTGCTCAATTGTAAAGAACGATTAGGCTCAAAACCGATCTCCACAATCGACAGATTTGCAGACTTACTCGGTGTGGATTCCGAACGCGTTCGGCTTTGGACCTTCGCCCGTCTAGCCTCAGCCCCAATGGGAGACCGATACGAATCGCAGGATCTCGCTCGAAGGTTGATGTCATCGTATACCGAATAGAGTCAACTTTTACAAATAGGACTTACGCAGCTAAACGGTTAAAGCCCTGTAGTTCGGCGATGAATCGCCGTTGGACACCGTTGCCAACGCCCGATTCATCGGGCAACTACAATCGAAGTGCGTAAGTCCTAACAGATAAGAGCCCAACAGATCTGCGACGCTAAATTTCCACTACAGAGAGGGAGGTTTGGAATGGCAAATCAAACACCCGGACTTACACAGAGCCAACTTCACTTCTTCCAAACTTTCGGCTATGCCGTTCTTCGGAAACTGCTGAAGCAAGACGAACTGGATATTATTAGCCAAGAACACCACGATGGGTTGGCAGCCGCATTTCCAGAAGAACCTTTCGATGGAACGCTGGGACAATGGACGCGAATGATGAATGAGGAAACGCCCTTTTTCGCGTCGCTCAATGAGGATCGTCGTTTCCTCACTCCTGCACAGCAGATATGCGGCGAAGATGTCCTCGGTAACGGCACCGACGCTCATTTTAGTGTGGGCAACACCGATTGGCATAGCGATAGCAACTGGCAACGCAACTCAGAGGAGGTGCAGCTCGCCGTCAAGTACCACTTTCATCTCGATCCTGTGACGGCGGAAACCGGTGCCTTACGTTTTATTCCGGGATCACATCTCTTGAAGGGCGCTGAACGGGAGATGTTTCAGGACGCTTTAGACAAGGTGCCCCTTGAAAGTGTCCCTTGCCAAGCGGTGCCGACGCAGCCGGGAGATGTTATCCTCTTTGATATTCGGACTTGGCATGCCTCGCTAGGTGGAAAGCCCGGCCGGCGAGTCTGTAATGCAGAATACTTCCGAAACCCGGACACGACCGAGGGTATCGAAATGCTTCGGGAGATTGCGCGACTCCAATCCGGCTCGCGCAACGCACATCAATACACCTATCCCAAAAATTGGCTGGAGAATCCACACGACAGCGCAGTGAGACAGCAATGGATTGATCGCTTGTTGGATATCAACTTTCTTAATCAACCCGGCGTGGGAGAGCTATAATGGATCAAACGGGACAGGCAAATAAAATAACCGCCATTGTCCGACCTAACGGCTGCTTTTCGCGGTTTCCACAAGACTATCTGAGGGGTGTGCATGATAATTGTCTGAATCAGGATTTAAGGATTTTCAGGATAGAAACAGGAACGTGAAATGGAATTATTTTAGGACGGGACAGGATGCATTTAGCCCCAGAGGGGCGACATGTTTATAGAATACGAATAGCCCCATACCCTAAAGCCCCAGAGGGGCGACATGTCCCATTTGTCTGAATCGCAGATTGCACGAATGATTGCCCCGATTTCATCGGGAGGATTAGCATTTAAGATCGCGCATTGAGGCTAGTTCCGATGCCGTTCCGAGCATCCTGATGAATCGGGAGAAGCCTCTCCCGCACGAAAGCGATTTATGCATACCCCTCAACTATCTCAAGAAAGAATCAGAAAAAGTCAGATAAACAGAACCTGCTACAGCTGACCTCTCACTTCACCAACCGCCAACCTGACGCGTTAGCGGTCACTGCGGTGTGCCCTTTATAGCGGTCATATACGCTGTGCATCTCTTCGATCGTGTCGAAGTAACCCACGATGTGGGCAGCACTAAAGGAGTCGCCCGCTTTCACAGGCTTGCCGTGGATTTCTTCGATCATAACGATGATGCCCCCGGGTCGTTGGCTGCACCACGCCTCATAGACCATGGACGGTTCAAGCGTTAGACCTGCTAGCCAAGGACCATCTTCGCCTGTCTGCGTGTCGCGTAAATGGTAGGCACGGATAAAATGTTCTGGGGTTCTGTTCAGGTCGCGGCGATAGCCGAACTTTAGGTCCGGCGGGAACGGTGTGAAGAATTCACTGGACGGGATACGCACCCCGTTGGGACCGCTCAGATAGCTGAGATAAATCTCGCTGAATGTATCGCCCTTTTCATGACGGATACAGCCCGGTGTGTCGTTGCGGAGGAACATCTCCGGTGAATCGTTGGCACTGTCGATTCTGTCCATCAACACAAAGAACCGTTCGCCTTTGGGGAATACGATCCGCTGTGTCCAGCGCGATCCGGCCTTGCGGCCGGGGGCAGCGTATTCGTATTGATACGTGGTCGTGACTGCGATAAAATCTACCCCGTGAATCACCTCCGGTTGGACAGGTTTCATTCTGTGGCAGAGTTGCGGTCCCTCGACCATTCGTTTACGATGGCTGCTGCCGTGTGACATACGTGTGTAGTATTGCCGGTCCGGTTCGGTCTCGTTTTCGTGCCAAGAGTATCTACCGACACCGTGCCCGTCCGGGGCAATTATCTGATCGCCGTAGCCTTCGTCGCTGCCCGCCTCCATAAGCCAATCGATCACCATCAAGCCATCGCCGATTTCTCGGAAGCCGGTGGCTTTGTCGAGGAATGATCCCTTTTCGATTCCGGTCATCCAGTGTTTAGGGTTTTTCTTGGGGATGACCGCTTCGAGTTTGTCCGTTTCGATTTTGATTGCATAGTCGCTTTCTTTCACGCTTGCCCACGTGGTGTCTTGCATAGTATCCATCCTCTTGCAGCTGACAGTAGATCACTGCTATCGGTTTCTCTCGCTCTGAACATATACCTCTTGTGCCTTCAATCTGCTAGGAGTGCTTCAATCAGCCAAATTAATGGCTGGCCGCTTATGAGATCCGAACCGATAAAACTGTATTGCCAATTGCCATCTTTGTCAACCAGTATAAAAGATGGTATTCTGTCAACCTGATACGCTTTCTTTACTTCCCGATGCAGATCAAGCAAAATGGGCCAGGGTGGCTGATGTTGATCTAAAAATTTCCGTACTTGTTGAGGGGTTTCACCGTCATTAACTCCCCAGACGACCACATCATCAGTCTTGCTAAATCGCTCATAGATGATTTTGACTTCCGGTATCGCCATGTTGCATGGTCCACACCACGACGCCCCAACATCAAGCAGAAGAACTTTCCCACTCATCGCCGATAGTGTGTATGTCTCTCCTTCTAAAGTCGCTAAACGAAAGTCCGTCGCTTTCTTATTAAGTCTGTTCGCGATAAATTTCTGACGGATTTTTTCGCAGTCAGCATCTTCTCGAATCCGGTATTCAGTTTCGGTGTCTTTGAGAAATGCTTCAAACATATCGGTAGCCCCTCGCTGTATCTGATGATAGACCCGTTCCAACCCTGTTCTACCTTCCTCGTGAGGGGTAGGCGCAAAGTAGGCATCAGCATAGTAGCGTTTCGCCTTTTCCCATTCCCCTATCCCTTCTGCTGACCGTCCCAACATATAGAGGTAATTTATAGCACTCTCATTGAATCTTGCCCATAGTGATTTCAAAAAATCTGGCGCGTTTGCTACAAGTTCATCATGAGATTCTTTCCACTGCTCCTGCCGGAGGTAGATTTCACCGCGTAAGCGCGCGATATCCTTGTGTGCTCCTTCTACAGATCCTTTGTTGTGTTCGACAAGCCACTTCTGTTCCTCCTCTTCCTCTAATCTGGCTTCAGCACACTCTAAAATTTCCAATGCTTTGTCTGATCCGACGTTGAACTTGAGTCGCCATTTAACTGCTTCAGTATAAGCCCCACCAAACCACTGCTGTGTATCCTGACAGAAGGAAAGATGGGCTTTCAAGAACCGGTCCATAAGTTCATCAAGCGAGCTATCGCTTGCCAGCGAACGATCTTCCTCGGCTGACCGCAGCATTTTTTCATGTGCCAACAAATACCATGATACTTCTGGAACGTCTGAGGCGGCACACTCGTCAATGAAGCGCTGGTAATAGTGCCACTTCTGACGTGCGCCCTCGCTCCGCGCAGCTAACCCGAACAATGCGCTCTGATAAACTTTGGTGCTGGGATATTGCAGCATCTTATCAAACAGACTCATCGGAACATTCTTCGCGCCACCGGGAAGGCATCTATATCCCCTGTAGGCAATTTCCAATAGCTCCGGGGTTTCTGGGTGTGTTCCTAGGACAGATTCGATCTCAGGGTGAATCCTTTTTTTAGCGTCCTCCTCTGGAAACATATCGGCTATCAGTCTCCATCGGGAACCATATGCCTTCAGGTCCGTTGGATTGGATTCCACTGCACGGGCACTGATCTCTAAAGCCTTATCAAATTCACCGGAGCGATGGTAGTTTTCAATCTGTGTTGCCAAATTCTGTTGATGATTATTATCTGACATGTGTCTGTCTCCTTGCAGGGATCGTAGGAAGTTCTTGGAATGTAGACATATAGACCGATAAATGAATCGTCAATATTCCGATTTAGGATTAAGATTCAACCCGTCGTTCTGAACATATACCTCTTGTGACTTCAATCTGCTAGGAGTGCTTCAATCAACCAAATTAATGGCTGGCCATCTATGAGATGTGAACCTTCAAAACTGTATTGCCAATTCCCCGCTTTATCAATCAAGATAAAAAATGGTATTGCTTCAATCTGATAAGCGTTGCCCACCTCCCGATGCGGGTCAAGCAACATAGGCCATGGTGGCTGATGTTGATCCAAAAAATACTGCACTTGGTGAGGAGCCTCGCGACTATTGATTCCCCAGACAACCACCTCATCAACTTCGCGGAATTGCTCGTAGACAATTTTAACCTCCGGAATCGCTATGTGGCATGGACCACACCACGAAGCCCCAACATCAAGCAGAACAACCTTCCCACGCATCGCTGATAGTGTGTATGCCTGCCCCTCTAAAGTCGCCAAACGAAAGTCGGTTGCTTTCTTATTAAGTCTGTTCACGATAAATTTCTGACGGATTTTTTCGCGGTCGGCATCTTCGCGAACCCGGTATTCAGTTTCGGTGTCTTTGAGAAATGCTTCAAATGTATCGGTAGTCTCTCGACCTATTTGATGATAGACGCGTTCCAAGCCTGACCGGGCTTCGGTGTGAAGGGTAGGTGCAAAGTAGGCATCAGCATAGTAGCGTTTCGCCTTTTCCCATTCCCCTATCCCGTCTGATGACCGTCCCAACATATAGAGGTAATTTATAGCACTCTCATTGAATCTTGCCCATAGTGATTTCAAAAAATCTGGCGCGTTTGCTACAAGTTCATCATGAGATTCTTTCCACTGTTCCTGCCGGAAGTAGATTTCACCGCGCAAACGCGAGCAGTCCTCATGCGCTTCCTCTACAGATTCGCCGACTCTAACAAGCCATTCCTGTTCCTCTTTCTCCTCCAATCTGGCTTCAGCACGTTCCAAAATTTCCAACGCTTTGTCCAATCCGACGCTGAACGTGAGCCGCCATTTAACCGCTTTCATATAAGCCCAGCCGAACCACTGCTGTGTATCTTGGCAGTAGGAAAGATGGGCTTTCAAGAGTCGGTCAATAAGTTCATCAAGTGAGTCATCACTCGTCAGTGAACGATCTTCTTCGGCTAACCACAGCATGTTTTCATGTGCTCCAAAATACCATGCTGATTCTGGCAAATCTGAGGCGGTACACTCATCAATGACGCGCTGGTAATAGTGCCACTGTTGAGGTGCATCTTGGCTCCGTTCGGCTAACCCTAACAGTGCAGCCTGATAAATTTTGGTTCTGGGGTATCGCAACATCTTCTCAAACAAACTCTCTGGGACATTCTTTGTGCGATCGGGGAGGTGCATATATTCCCAGTAGGCAGTCCCTAACACTTCCGGGGTTTCCGGGTGTGTTCCTAGGACAGATTCAATTTCAGGGCGAACCTTTTTGTTTGCCTCCTCCTCTGGAAACATTTCACCTATCAGTCTCCATCGGGAGCCACAAGCCTCCAGGTCCACCGGATTGGATTCCACTGCACGTGCACTAATCTCTAAAGCCTTATCAAGTTCACCGGACCGATGGAGTTCTCTAATCTGTGTTGCCAAATCCTGTTGATGATTATTATCTGACATTTGTCTGTCTCCTTTCAGGCGTCGTAGGCAGCTCTTGGACTCCACACATATAGAGCCAATCAATCACTCATACTCCAATTGTGGCGGTGTGTTCAGTTGACTTCGACAGAGTATTAGCTTCCGTAGGGAACGCAGCTCTGCGTTTCCTACACAAACAGAGAACAATACACAATTCCCCATTAAACCGTTCGGTCCGATCGTCTTTCTCTTACCAGATCTATTCGGCGCAATGCGATGTCAACTAGCAGCAGAAACGCAGCGATGATAAGCAGCGGTCGCCATAGATGAATGCGGCGGACAACCGGCTGCTCCGGTGCGCGCAGCGCGTCTTGTGGTGAGGGGGTAAACTTACCACTCGAGGCAGACGCAAGCTGCTGTAGGAGGGTTTCGTTGGCGCGATGGACAAGGTATTCATCAGGGTAGGAAACAACGGTGCCGGTGACCTGTGTGTTGACCGATTTGCCGTGCTGTTTCTGCATGATGTTGACAAAATACGCTCCCATCTCGTCAACGGGAAAATCGATCTCATACTTGCCCGGTGCCATTTGCGTGATGTCGAGTTGTTTCTTTTTTAAATTCGGCGGAATCAGGGAGATATCGCTTTCGAGGTTGTTCAGAAAATCCCCAGCCTCGTTCAGGGCATCAATGGTAAGGTGTGCGGTGCCTTTCTCCTGTTCAATGCGAGCCTGAAAGTTGCTGACTGTTGACTTGCGCATCGTGTCGCGTACCAGCTGCGTCCAAAACTTGCCGAAGCCCGCCCATTCCAACCAATCCGTCGCCCACCGTGCCTTGGCGTCCGAGGTAAAGGCAACGGATTTACCCAAGCCGTACTGCCAACCTGCGAGCAACGGGTCGCCGCGATCCGAAACCAGAAAGACTTCGGCGGTCGGTTTTGGTTGGGTCGAAATATAACCGAGCAGAAAAGGTGCCAATTCAAGATCAATCCCCTGTAAAATCTGTGTGAGTTTAATAACCTGCGGGATAAATGGTTCATCAATGATAGCGGATTTGGAGGCGGTAACGGTTTCTTTAGCAAAGATTTGCGGGATGTTATAAGGATCCTGCGTGAAATATGCGCGACCTCCGCCCCAATTGGCGATGTTCGACAGCAGATTCATGTCGGCACCGCTGCCGATACCAACGGTAGAAACGGTCATCCGCTCGGCACGCATTGAATTGACAATGCCGTACCAATCGCCAGGTTGTGACTGACCGTCGCTCAGAACAATGACATGTTTGAGCTTTGCAGTGGTCTCGATTAGGGCGAGATATGCCTGCTGGAGTGCAGGATAAAGATTTGTACCGCCACCTGCTTTGAGTGAGCCGATTTGATCAGAAATGTAGAGTTTGTCAGAAGCGGATTGTATTTCTGTAATCCAGTGCGGTGATCCGTCAAAGGCGATGACCCCAATTTTATCGCGTCTGCCGAGTAGTTCAACCGTTGCGCGCCCCGCCTCTTTCGCCAGTTCGATCTTTATTCCCCCCATACTCCCCGATTTGTCGATTACCAGCACCATCGCAATGCTCGGCGTCTCCTTCTTTTTCTCCGTATCCGTGCGGACAGGCAGAATCTCCTCGATTGGGGTTTTGTAGTAACCACCAAGGCCAAAGCTGTTCTCACTCCCTAGCATCATGAATCCGCCACCGAGGTCTTGGACGTAGGCGCGAATCAGTTCCATCTGTCTCTGGTTCAGGCGATTGGCGGAGACATCGCTGAAGATGACCAAATCGTAGTTCTGTAAGTCGGATAACTCGCTGGGAACACCCAAGCCGTTTCGGACATTTACCTGAATCTCTGCGTCCTCAAGGACACGCGTCAGATAGCGAGTTTGTGATTCGTTCTCGTCGATTAGGAGCACCTTGGGCTTGCCAGAAGCGACAACAATGCCGAGAGCGTGGTTATTGTCGTAGCGGGTGTCCTGAGTTGCCGCACAGATCGCATCGTAGGTCATCATGCCGCTCTCGGTCGCAGTTTGAGAGAAACGGATCCGATTTTCACCGACCTCCAGCCGAACCGTCTGTTTTGCCACCTCAAACTTGTTTTTGTGAAGTCGTACCTCCGCGAAATCCTCACGATTGCTATGGACAAATACCTCCAAATGAAACGGCTCACCCTGTTTGACCTGCATCGGTGCATCAATGCGCTCAATCATGACTTCGGGCTTATCACTGGGGAAGATGGGCACGGTGTCGATCTGTACACCAAAAGCTTTCCCACGCAACCCGGTATGAAGCACATCACCGCGTGTCTCAACGCCATCGCTGATAAGAACGATGCGTTTGTTGACATCTGCGGGAAAAATGCCCCACGCCGTCTCAATCGCTTGGGTGATGTTTGTGCTAGCTCCTGCTTTTTTATTTTCGTCAAGCCAGTACCCCTTGATTTCGGCAAGATCTAACGTCTCATCGGATTGCGATTGAAAATCCCGAATCACCTGTGTCTCCGCTGTGAAAGCCATGACACCGATTTGCTGGTCGCTTTGGTTGTCCATCGCTTCGTCAATGTAACTCTGCGCCTCCTTTAATCCCTCCTCTGAGATACTATCAGAAATATCCGCAAGGAAAATCACCGCCAATTTTGCATGAGTCGTTAGATATTGAACGCCGGCAAGGCTGCAAATGAGAAGAATGATAATAAGCACTCGTAGAATCAGGCTGACGATGCGCTGCGGCAGCGATAGATCGACAAGGCTTCGGCGATGACCGTAATAAAGAAAAGGTATCAGCAAAAAAAGCAAAAGTGTGAAGGGGCGGGCAATTTCCATATTAATCAATTCGCCTCCGTTGATATAGAAACCACTCGACAGCACTTAGCAGAACCGCGAGCAAGACTAGATAAATCCACGGGGGATAATTCAACAGCGCAGCACCTCCTAATACAACCTCTTCCTCGTCCAATAGATCCTCCAATCCCTGAGCTGCGTGGATCTGTGATTCCGCTGCATCGGTCAAATTGACCGCCCATACCTCTTCATCCTCACCGATTTTTAATTCATAAAATCCCACCGCTGCGGTTTCATCAAAGAGTAATTCATCCTTGTCAACAGGTAGTTCCCACGAATCACCCCCCGGTCCAACGATAGTCACACTTTTGATAGCGGCGGCTTGGTCGATCCGTTTTTTCAGAATTTCTCCCGTCTGAAGGTGATATTCTTCAATCTCCGATTTACCCTGAAACCACTGAATCGTATTCGCAACAATCAGCGGAAAAGCGATCCGCAAGGGCAGGTCAGATTTTAGGGTGTCAATGGCAATAAAAACGATTCTTCGATCTTGACTCTCCTCAACCATCAGCAACGGATCGTCAAATGAACGGACAAGCACATTCGCTGTAGCCGGGACTTGGACTTGATATGCCTCGGTTATCTGGACATTATCCAGATGAACATGGCGTAGAATAGGGTGGTCACGCTCCCACTCTGTAATGATTGGGGTCTCTAGTGATTCGCCGATCCCCCAAATCGCTCCTGATTTCGGAGGATAGATGAACATATAGTTGCCATCGCCAAGTATCGGCGGGTTATAACGATCAAAAATGGTAACGTCATACCCTCCCGCACCGGGGTCGTATTGGTCCGGAGCAACAACGGTTAAATCCAATTTTTCGTCAACGGCGAGCGCATTTTCAAGGAATGGGTTGTCCGGGGTGACCAACAATACAGGGATTTGCTCGCGTTTTGGCAGCGCAGCGTAGGCAACGTTGTCCGTAGACAGTGCATCTTCCACATCTAAGGCAGCTGTTAGCCGGCCACCCTCCATCGTAAAATTGGCAAAGAGTTCGGATTTGCTTTCACCCGGCGCGAGGGTGTAAGGACGGACATCCAGAATCGCGTCGTTGAGATAAAGTTCGACATTGAACGATTTTTCCTCAATTGAAGCATTGACAACGGTCAACAAGGTCTGGTAATCAAAGGCGTTGACCAGACTCTTCCGCACCCGAAATTGTGTGATACCGACATTTCCTTCCTCGCCGAGATTGACTGACAAAAGACGTACCTTTGTGTCTGCAAGTTGAGTGTCAGGACTCTCACGCTGTGCGAGAAGTGTGTCCGGAATCTGGTGAAAATCGCTGAGGACGAAAATCTCCGGGTTGGGCTTGGTCTGCGCCACAGAACGGGCGACCACCAATGCCGGCTGGAGGTTTGTCTTCACATCCGTGGGGGCAATCGACTCAATCGCACCGCGCAGCGATTTCTGATGATTGGTAAACGGACTATGAATTATCGGTTGGGTGTGGCAGCTGATCACCATCATTTCATCAATAAAGCGGAGGTTATCCACCATCTGCAATGCACCCTGTTTGGCTGATTCCAAACGGGACACTGCATCATTGAGGGCATTCATGCTCGCTGAACGATCAATAATCAGGATAACCTGCCGCGCCGATTTGGTCATGAAGGCGAATTGTGGTCGGGCAAGCGCGAGGACTAAAAGCGCGAGGAATAGCAGCTGCAGGAGAAGGGACAACAGATGCTTCAATTTTTGAAACAGCGAGGTTGTCTGCTTCTCTCTGAAGATCTGTTCCCAAAACTGTAGGGTGGATACCGGTTCGCGGCGACGGCGTAATTTGAGGATATAAAGTGCCACAATTGGTGCCGCGAGACCGAATAGCAGAAATGCGGTTGGCGATAGGAAGTTCATGACGCTCCCTCACGATACAAACCCACCCATCCGAAAGATGCGTAGGATCAGTTCATCAAAGGGCAATTGGGTGCTCGTCCGAATGAAACCGATTTCGCGCTGAACGCAGTATCGACTGAGGTCATCGCAATACTGCTGGAACAACGCCTTGTAGCGTTTGAGGTGATTTTCATTGATGGTCACTGGACGGAGCTGATCCGTCTCGACATCAACGAGATGGTAATCGCCCCGCAAATCGGGATTGGCTTCTCTTTCGTCAATAATGTGCACCACAAATAGGTCATGCTTCTGGAACTGCAACAGGTTGAGGCCATCTGTAAACCCGCGCGGATCAAAGAGATCGGAGATTAGCACAACCAACCCACGCCGTTTCGTTGTATGCACAAAATTGCGGAAGGCGTTTTCCAAATCGGTCTCGCCTGCCCCATCAATCCGATCCAGAAAATCAAGCAGCGTGAAGATTTTTCCTTTCCCACGCTCAGTCGGTAACCGATTCAGGTCTCGATCCGTGAAAGCGGTGATGCTGACACGGTCTAAGTTGGACAGGCTGATATAGGCAAGTGCTGCAGCCACGCGCTTGGCGTAGAGCAACTTCTGCGGTTCACCGTAGGTCATCGATTGGCTAGCATCAACGAGAAAGTAGATGTGGAGGTCTTCCCGCTCCTCGTAAAGTTTCAGCAGCAGTTCGTCCAAGCGGGCGAAAGCGTTCCAGTCAATATAGCGAAAATCGTCCCCGGCGGTGTAGTTACGGTAATCGGCGAACTCTACACTGACACCACGTCTTGTACTGCGTCGCTCTGCCTTGATCCGTCCCGCAAAGATTTTCTTGGAAACGATGTAGAGGTATTCCAGCTTTTTCAGAAACTCGCCATCAAAGGCAAATTGGGTAGATTGAGTGTTATTCATAGCAGGAAGCTCCAGCGGCAAGTCAGCTGTGCAGTTTTTAGTGGTCAGTACGGCGACCGGCTCGACCAATGAAATAGCCTAGCGCAAAAGCACTTCCTAGACAAAGTAGGAACGGCCAAACCGCAGAGTTAAATTGTCTTTCCAACAGACTCAGCAACCCTGCCCCTTTAGCCATTGTTAGCAGTACGTAGTGGTCGCCGCCGGCAACAACTGTGACCGGCTTGCCAATGCGATGGCTGTATCCTGTCTTATAAAAACTAGGCAGATAACGACCGGGAGTTAAAATTAACGTGTAGTCACCATTGCTATCTGTCGTTGTTTCATATTCGGAACCTCTACTACTCACAACAACAACCCGGACCCCTTCAATTGGGAGTTGTGCCTCTGAGGTATCAACGATGTTACCACGAATTGTCCCTGTTGTTGGGTCTTGAGCAAACGCAGCTGCGAGGATACCCCATAGACCGCATAGGGTTAGAATAAGACAGAACCGTTTCATATCTTTCCCTTCCAATTGATGATATATTCCGACCAAACAACCTCTAGCAGATGCCGAATAATCTGATCTAGGGTAACTCTTTCTACCTCACCTTCAAAGTTGAGACTGAGATGGATTGAGTGTTTTTCACGATGAATGAAGGTAGGTATCGAGTGCTGTTTGACTATCGGTTTCAGGATTAAACGTGAGCAGCCCCTCAGCTTGCGCTGCCCTCAGAAGACGCACATCAGTGCCGACAAGGATTAGATCATCTCCGTCTGAGCGCAGCTCGAGGGCATTATCAAGCGCACAACGAAGGATAATAGCGTCGGTACTATTGATAGAGTGCGTTTCAATAAGCCTCCACGAAGCAGCTATCTGCCCTTCGGTTGGATACACCTTCTCCACCTCAGCACAAAGACTTACTTCCGAACGGAAATCCAGCATAGCTTGATTAAAGCCAGATCCGGTGATTGTTCGTCCATTTCTGCGGCGGACAAATATGGAGATAATTTCACCAACACCTTCAAGAAGGCAAAGCATTTGCTGTAAGGGTACATGGGTGAAGAAGTAGTTTACCAAGGGTGTTCCTGTTTCGGTCACGTACCGCTTGACGAGTGCACTCGCATCTAACCAGAAGTAATTCACGTTGATTACTCCTCACGCATCTTAATAATGCCTCGACTAAACAAGTTTTCCTCTGGCTTTATACCTTCAGCGGCGAACATTTCCTGAAGTTTCTCTGCACTAATAGGTTCCCCCGTAATCCCCATCTTCTTGAAAGTTTCATCAATGAGAGGCGTTAATTTTTCGTTCTTTGACCGCACCCGTTCTAGTCGTGCAGCTGCTCGTCCCTCTGGTGTCAGCGACTCTGTTGAGCGAAGTTTTTCTAACGCTTGTTTCACTTCTGCTAACTCCTGTTCAATCCGTTCAGTTTTTATTAGCAATTTGTCTATGGTTGTTGTCATGGTTGTTACTCACCTCTTTCTTGGGGCACATAAACACTCATGTGGTGAAGACCAAGTAAAGCATATCACCTATGGCTAGGCAGCACCTATTTACCAATTTTTTGCTCCTGCAACGGGATAATGTAATAGGTCATACTGTAACCTCCAGCAGATGCCCAATAATCTGATCGGGATCAACACCCTCCGCCTCGCCTTCAAAACTGAGGATGAGCCGATGGCGCAGGCTCGGTAGCGCAACTGCTTGAATATCCGCCCGTGCAACATTGTAACGCCCATCCAGAATGGCTTTGACCTTCGATGCGAGGATCAACGCTTGGGCACCGCGCGGGCTTGAACCGTAGCGGACATACTTTTTCGTGAGCTCCGGTGCGTCCTCTGATTCGGGATGTGTGCCTAACACGATGCGGAGGGCATACCTACGCACATCCTCTGCAATGAGAATATCACGCGCGATCTCCTCCAATCCGTTAATCTGCTCGCCGTCACAAACCTTTTCGACAAGGGGCATCTCTCGCTTGGTTGTACGCTCCATAACAAGGTCGAGTTCGTCAAGGCTCGGATACTCGACCTTGAGCTTGAAGAAGAACCTGTCCAGTTGGGCTTCGGGGAGCGGATAGGTGCCTTCCATCTCCAGCGGATTTTGCGTTGCCATGACGAAGAACGGTAGCTTCAATCCGTGGTGTGTGCCTGCAACTGTCACAGATTTTTCCTGCATTGCTTCGAGCAGCGCCGACTGTGTTTTGGGTGTCGCGCGGTTAATTTCGTCGGCGAGAATCAGATTCGCAAACACGGGTCCCTGCTGGAATTCAAAGAACTTACGACCGCTTTCGTCTTCGGCGACGACGTTAGTGCCGATGATGTCTGCGGGCATCAAATCTGGCGTAAACTGTATTCGGGAAAACCCCAAATCGAGCACTTCGTGGAGCGTCCGAATCAGCAGTGTTTTTCCCAGACCGGGGACACCTTCTAAGAGCGCGTGCCCACCCGTCATCAAGCAAATTAGGACACCTTCAATAATCTCCTGCTGTCCAACGATCTGCTTTGAGATCTCGCGCTGGATACGATTAAAAGTGTTGCGAAATTCCTCGTATTGACCCTCAAGTTGCTCCGAATCCGGCTGAAATTGGGATTGATCTGGTGCCATTTGACTCGTAAAACGCAAAAAAACAGTGAAATCACCTTGCACACCGCGTTTTGCGTTTCACGCCTCCTACTCCTCTTTCGGTTTGATGGATTCAAAATATCGCTTTACGTAGAATCTGTAACCCAACGGGATCTGTTCTTGAGAAAGTGCATCCTCAGAGAGCTTGTGGTATTTGGTATAGACCTCTTTATAACTATCCTCCGCGCTTTGTCCATCGGTGGAAGTTTCGGGATCTCCATCAATAAGCACTTCTGTGGTTTCGACCGTGGATTCCCCGGCACCTTGCACACCTGTAATCCGTTCCAATTGACGGAAGGAGTCAAGGTTGGTCAAAACGCCGAATGGATTGGGATCTGTTCCGGTGCCTATGCCGTTGCTTGGCGCCCCACCGTTGCCGCTGCACGCCTTGCTGATTCCCGCTTTGCAAGCTTGGCATTGGGATTGTAGTTTTGCCAGCAGCCCGTCACGGCCCTTCGCAAGTGCACAGGCTAGTAAGTTTTCACAGCCATCTTGGAGCCGCTTTTCAGCTTCCTTCAGATTATTTTGTGCTAATGCTGTTGAGGCTTGGGTCAATTGGTTTCCAAAAGTCCCTATCTCTGTTCCCTGCACACTTGATCCACCCTGTTGCAGCGCATCAGCGATGTTTTGGCGTTTCTCGGAATTGAGTTTGCTGAGTTTGTTGGACAGATTAAACAGACGTTCTGCCGCTCTGTCATATCTTCCCTCCTTCAAAGCATAGCCGAAATCGCTTAAGTTGGGATTGGCGATGAACTGCTCTCCAAGCCCCTTCATGAGTGCATCAACCTTCGCAACTCCCGCCCTATCCCTCTTCATTGATAGCATCTCAGTCATCTCGGTCAACTTGGCGAGGGCTTCTTTCGGCGTAATCCCTTTTCGCTTTAGTTCAAGCGCCTTCTCTTCGACCTCCTGTAATGTATCTTCTAGTCCAACCTCCTCGGCTACTTTTTCCGATTCTTCGATCTGTTTTAGCAAATGATCGGTTTCTGCGGCTATCTGCGGAGAAAAGTCAACTGTCGCCGGTGCTTCGGGCGGATCGAAAAATTCAATGAAGGAGAACGCCAATCCCACCGCCACAATCAAAGCGATGAACTTAGTTTCGCGTGGAACGGAATAGCGTACAACCTCCTTTGGGGGCACTGATTGCAGGCGGTCAGAGGTATCTTTGAGTTGTAACACCGTCAGCACCTCATCGGTCTGACGCTGAATAAACTCCAATCCACTCACAGCACGATCTTTCAAGGAGGCTTTGAGGTCAATTGTCCGGGCGGCTTCGTGGAGGTTAATCGGGCGTAACAGACTCACGATTAACCCGATGGCAGAGAGACCGAGCGCGGTCCACAGTAGGATGAGGGGAGAAATATCAAACGTCGCAATGAAACTATCCACGATAAACAGCGGCACACACACTAGCAAGCCGTAGCATAGAAATCTTGCTAACGTTTGAAACGTTCTTTGCACGCCCAATCGACGGCGTACGCTGCGAATCTTTTCGAGAATCAATTTTTCAGGCATCTGTTTGGCTCCTTTCTAATTTTGGACACCAATTAAGCATCTTATAAAACCCTTGGTGCAAGTTGGTGAAGATATTGAGTTTATTTCATTAGTTCATTCAAAGGAATAATACGTAATGCGTAAAATTTTTTCTTACGTATTACTCGTTACGCATTATGTTTCGTATTTCACGTTATCAACACCTGCAAACTAGCACCATTGGCTATAAAACGCTGTTCATATCAAAATGTGCATTTTGTTCAATAGTTACTCCGCTTTCTGCGCGATGAGTCGAATGACTGCCGCCGTTCCTTTGTGCATCCCTTCATCAAGTTCTACGACGGTGTCTTCATAGTAGAGTATCCGCAACGACTTGAAGTGTTCTAAGAGTTCGTTGGGTTTTATGAGGTAGTCGGGGTTTCTCGGACCAAAGCTGCTAGTTTCCCTGTATTTGAGGTGGTCAATTGAAAACTGCTCAAGGATAAACATGCCACCCGGTTTGAGCGCATCAATGATCTGTGGAAAGATCGACGGTTCGTAGTAGTAAAATTTTGTGATTAAGTCAAACTGTGCTTCGCCCATGTCATATTCTGTCAGATCAGCGACAACAGCGTTGACTGTTGTGTTTCTTTCTTTCGCTAACCTATTGCATTTTTCGATAGCGACCTCGGAAATATCTACACCTGTGACATCAAAGCCGTTTTGGGCAAGATAGACCGCATTCCGCCCCTCGCCCATCGCCAAGACGAGCGCTTTCCCCTCCTTTAGCCCGTCTAGCTGCTGCTTGAGGAAGGCAGCGGGTTCTTTGCCGTAGATATACATATCGCGATCGTAACGCTCATCCCAGCGCGCTTTCGTTGATTCAGATTCACTGTCCCCTGGCGATGGGACAATTGGACTTAACAGGAATAGCCCAACAGTTGTGAGAATAATTGGATATTTCATGATTTCTCCTTACGGGGGTTCGTTCCGATAACATCAAGATTTTGCATCCGCTCACCCCAAAGGGAGGTTAAGCAGCTTACAATAATAGGACTTACGCAGCTAAACGGTTAAAGCCTCCGTTCCGAGAGTCTTCGACCTATAGTTCGGCAATTCATCGCCGTTGGACACCGTTGCCAACGCCCGATGAATCGGGCAACTACAATCAAAGCGTAAGTCCTGAGTCATTTATGGTGAACAATATAAATATGTAGACGTTTACCAGTAGTTCCCCTTAGCCAAGCCTCATGAAGTCCCCCTGATAAGGGGGATTTAGGGGGTTGATTCTGCATCGAAAGTGTATAAGTAATTCTAAAATCTACCATAAGTTCTCTGACCATAGGGCAACCACAAGGGTTGCCCCTACAAAAGGGTTACAATACAATGAGAATCTGTTCCAGCTCCCTTAATATCCACGCACAGTATCTTCATTCCTCTACGGATTCTTGAACCATCGGCGGATTTATAAATTCCAAATCCTCAATCGGGAAGCCATCCCCATCCGTCAGCCACAAATGGAAGCCCCAACCCCACTGTCGTCCAACAAGTTTAACGAGGATGCTATTTTTGCCGGCTTGGAGCGTCACGGGGACCGTGTGTTGATTATCAGACATAGGTTGCTGGTCTTGGTTGATTGTGGAAACTTCTTTCCCATCGAACCAGATTTTCGCGGGGCTGCGGGTGGAGATCCAAATCCGCGCTCCTCGTTCATCGGGAGCGTCGACTGTCGTCCAAGCGTAGGCAAGTACAGTGTCAAGCTGAGGATTTGGTTGTTCCATGTCCCCTAGCGCTGGATTTAAGCCCTCGAAACCGAAGATTGGTGCGAAATCAACTAAGCCATCAAAGGTCTCATCCGTCCTCTGTTCCCAACCGATTTGTCCATCTTTGCCTTCGTATGCCGCGGTCTTGTCGATCTCCACGGCATCCTCCGGTATGTAAACTTTATTATAGCCGACACCCCCTGCATTGTCAAAGGGACCGAGGATCCACCACGCGTTTTCAGGCACAACGCCCGATTTCCGCATATATCGTTCCACTTCTTTGGACTGATTGCGTTCATGGTAAAACGTCGAAAATACCAAATTTGCGTGCATCCGCTCAGTTGCATCAAGGAGTACGGTTCCTGTTAAGACCTCCATCAACTGTATAAAACGCCCCTCGTCCTTTACATTTTTACTCGCTCGCTTCAGATGGGGCCATATCGTCCCTGTATCGAAAGGCAAATCAGGGTTGGTAAGTGCCCGTTTGAAACTCTCCTCAGATTTCTCATACTGCCCGTTGAGAAGGTATGCTTCTCCCAACATCGCGTCATAGTGTGGATTAGGGTGTGTCTGCGTAACACGTTTGGCGAATTCAAGTGCCTTTTCGGGCATGATCCCCTTTCGGAGTAATTGCTCTGCAAGGCTGTAGTAGTCCCAATTGCGCCCACCCCGATTTATCTCTGTTTGACGGAATTCAATCCATTGAGTGTAAGCTACGCTCGCTTTTTCTTGATTCTCGACCACTCTGTAGGCATCTCCGAGCAGTTCATATACGGTTGCATCTTCTCCAATTTCTGCTGCAAGTTCTTCAAAAACAGCAACCCTTTCGCCTTTTTGTTCTTCATCTTTGTAGACACCCCAGAGCAAGCGGAGCGCTGCCTCACGTTCAAACTCTTCCGTAGCTGCTCCGACCAAGTCACGCAGCTCTGCGATGGCAGTGTCGAGTTCGTCTAACTTCTTGTATACTTCAATTAACAGCGATTGCTTCTGAAAGCGGTCGCCAAGATCATCTGTCAGTTCGATGAGGCGTTTGTAGAGAACTTTCGCCTTTTCAGGGTCTGCATCGGTATACAGTTTTGCCAACGGCGTTAAGATAACGGTGCTTTCAGGATTCAACTCATCGGCACGCTTGTAAGCGGCGATTGCCTTGTCGTGCATATCGCTCCATTCGTAGGTTTGCGCTAGAGCGAAATGGACGTCCGGATCCTCGGGATTGTTTTCAACAGCTTGAGTCCGCTCGGCAACCATCTTCTCATGCAGATTCCCTGCTCTGTATGCCCTACGCATCCCATCTCGTGCTATCTGTCGCATACCATCATCCTGAGCAGCATTTTCTAACTCCTGATAGGCATTCATCGCCTCTTCATAGCGTTCCATGCCGAGATAGCTCTGAGCAAGCATATTATACAGTTGTTGGCGTTCGTGACCACCGCCGCCGTAACGTCCAGCATACATGATAGCATCTTCAATGAGCTTAATTGCGGGATTATATAACTCTCCTTCAACGCAGATACTCCCAAGTGCTGTCAAACGCCACGGATCCTGATTCCACTGCATGTCGGCGGACAGGGCAGCTTCTCCCTCATCCAACATCGTTTGTGCCAGTCCCTGTTCGCTATTCTTATTGAAAGCTGCAGCTGCGTAGTAAAAACTGCGAACGTTCCCGGGTTGCGCTTTGGCAAGGGCTTGGTAGCTTGGGGCAGCTGCTACATAGTCCCCACGCGTCCAGTGGATTTCGGCGGTTATTTCGAGTCTCGTTGGATTTTCAACCGTTTCCAAGCCCTGCGTCTCGAAGTAGGTGAGCAGGTCATCCAGTTTGCCCTGATTCCGATAGGTATTAATCAGGGATTCGCGCGCTTTATCGCCGGCAAAGTAGATCTGGAAGCCCGTTGGACCTCCCCAATTTATAGACATGCCACTTAGACCGGATCGGGATACGGTTTTATAGAGATCAATAGCAGTATCGATCTGTCCAAGTTGGGCATAGATCCTTACCAGCTCTGTAGAAACCTGGTTTCTCTCCCAGCTCTGTGTGGTCATGTCCATTGCCTTCTTATAGGCATTCGCAGCTTGTTCCCATTCGCCTTGACTGGCATGATCCCGTGCCCGCTGTCTCTGCATCTCGAACGAAAGCATCCCTTCAGATTCTGCTTGTTGAAGCACACCTTCTAGCTTCCCTTGACGACGATAGAGCTCCATCAGCTGTCGCTCGATGTTCTGCCGTTCCCATTCCTCCCCAGTGTATTGGATTGCGTACTGGAACATTTTCTCTGCCGCCTCAAAATCCTCTTTTTGTATGTAGAGTTGCGCCAACTCCTGATAGACATTTTTATCGCCGGGATTAATCTCGATCGCCTTTTGATAAGTGGCAATCGCCTCATCAATCCGATCGATGGATGCATAAACTTTGGCAAGACGAGCATAGTGAACGCCACTCTGCTCCGCCTCGATGAACCCTTGTGCGAGTTCAATCGCTTCATCAGTTCTGTCAGCGGATTGATAGGCATTCACAAGTCCGTCCTGATATTTCGTATTCTCCGGATCAGCTTCTAGCAATGTGTTCCATTCGGTGATTGCCGCCTCGTGCTTATTTTGGTGTGAATAAATCTGGGCGAGTTCCGCACGGGATTCAAGGTCCTCGGGCACCGCTGCGATTATATGCCTGTAGAGCGTCGCTGCTTTGCTGAGTTGGTCGCGCTGCACGTACTGCTTCGCCAATGCCCGTTGTATGCCAACCTTCATCTTCCCCGCTTTTTCTCCCAGACGGGTTGTTGTCCCAAGCCCACTTTTTCGCCGCTTAATCTCCATCAACCGCTCCTGCGCCTGCTGCCGAAAGACCTGCTGGGCAGAGAGATCGTTGACGACTTCTGTGTACATCGCCTCGGCGTCATCCCACATCTCGTGCTGCATAAACTTATCGGCGATTCGTTGTTTCTCCCAAAAACCCATACCGCCACCAGGCGCCATCATCAGGCGCATATTTCCCATTTTCCTAAAACTGTCCGCTGCTTTCTCTTTATCCCCTTGTCTGGCGAGAGCTGCACCGAGCTTTTCGTACATCTCGGACTTCCGGTAGGTATCCCGCGGACTAAGTTTTTGAATTGCTCGGTCAAGCAGGTGCACTTCCCATTCTCGGTCGCCCGCGGTGCGATAGGCTTCCGCCAGCTTGTTGAACCATTCATGATTTGTTACCGATACATCGTCCAACAGTTGATTGACAAGGGGTTCGGCATCTTCGATGTTTCCGTCTTCAATCCGTATTAACGCGACTAGGTAGGTCTGCGAGGTATCATCAGGATTCTCCGCTAGTCGTTTCTCGTATTCCTCACGTATGGCATCTAGCTCCCCTGACGCTTTGTATAATTCAATCAACTTCTGAGCTACCTGAGTTTGTGTATTCCGATTTTTTAAGATTGTCGAATCATTAGCCTCTAGCTTTGTACGAAGGAATTGAATCGCTTTATCCCGATTGCCGGATGCTGTGTACGCGGCTGCGAGCTGCGCGTACATACGCGTGTTATTGGGGTTGACTTCCAGGACCTTTTCGTAAATCTCCGCTGCCCCTTCAGGATGATTGAAGGTCATACACTGTTGTGCCACAGTTTCTGCAAAATTGAGACCGGAGCCACGTCCAATCGATGGGCGGATTGTCTCTTTTGCCAGAGTAGCGATTGCTTCTGCCTGTCCTACCTGAAAAAAGGCGAGCATCACGTTGAAAAAATTGAAGCCAAGTGCGTTGGGATCATCCTTGAGCAGTATCGTATATTGTGTGACCGCTGCCTCGGAACGCCCACCTCGTATCAGCATTTGGGCGTACCGCTGGCGTGTAATTCCGTCCTTTGGGCGTAAGGCTAGCGCAGCTTCAAAGGCGTTTGCGGCGTTATCAATCTGATTAACAGCTTCATAATAGGTGGCGAGATTGATTTGTGCGCGGAAAGAGGCCGGGTTCTTTTCGGCAGCTAGAATAAGTAGATCTTCGCGTTCCTTGGTCGCTTGACGGCGCGCCAGATTTGATGCCTGCTGGAAGTACCAACTGAACATCGTCAGCCCGTGTCGATCTCGTCGGTCCGCGAAGCGTAAGGCTCTCTCCGCGACGATTGCCGCATCCTGTCCTCTGCCGAGTTGTTCTAACAGTTGGCTCAGTTGCATCAGCAGGTTCGGATCGCGTTGTCCCATGGCGAGCTTCATCGCACCCTTCGCTGCCACAACTGCATACTGTGTTAATCCACTTTGGCGCAGCTTTTCAGCAAGTTCCCGAAGTGCATCGGGGCTGACGGGTGAACTGAGGACGTTGGACAGTATTTCACGCACTTTGACCGTATCCCCGGTGTAGATAGCAACTTGCAGGATCAGATCATTATAATGTTTGCGATTTCGTCGATCCCTATCCGAAACCTTGGTGAAAGCTTCCATTGCCTCCTGATGTTTTCCTGTATGGATGGAGACAAAAGCGGTCTGGAGCATCAATGTGAGATTATCGGAGAACTCCGTTTGTAAGCCCGCTAGAATCTCTTGCGCTTTATTGCGTTTTCCTTCCCACCAGTAAAAATAGCTCAACGCCAAACCGGGATAAATCCGATCTTCACCTTCAGCTTGTTCAAATTCCGTCTGAAACTGTGTATGCAACGGTTCCAGTTGATTTCGCGTCCAGAGATAGAGGAAGAATTCTTGCAGGAAACGCAGCCGATCCTGATCATAGTAGATGCTGGGCGCTGGAAAACTGGCTTGCACGGTTTGAGACCCACTAAAATAGCTGTATGAACTAGTGATTGAAATGGCACGAGCATTGGCAACAGTAGGCTTGGTACGCTCAAGCAAGTTCCAGAAGATGGCAATTGCTTTGTCAATCTGTCCACCACGCACGTAGGCGTAGGAAAGGTTTGCATACATGGTCCGGTAAGCCCCCCATCTCTGACGCATCGCGCTGCGGGTGATGTTTGAAGCGGAGGGAAGCTGCTCCAAGATCCCCTCTGCCGCGTCTACTTCGTCAATCTGTGTCAGTACCCTAACGCGCTCCGACAGGACCTGCACGTCTGTTACCTTTGTATCTTCGATTTCGTCCATCAACTTTTTCGCATCAGCTTGCTTACCGCCCCGATAGAGGGCACTCGCCAATTGGCTGGTGTACCACAACCGTGCTTCAAGAGAGAGTGCGTTGAGTCCATCCAGATAGCTTTTTGCCGCTTCATAATCTAAGTCACGTTTCAACGCAGAATCGAGTTGGAGGGCTCTATACGATAGATCGTTTGGCGACAGCGCAATCAGGCGATTGATGGTTTGTAACGTTTTGTCCGCATTCTCCATCAGAATGTTGACCTTCGCCAAGGTTTCGAGAATCCGGAGATCTTGGGGATTTGCCTCTGCTTTTGCCTCAAAACCTGCGATGAAATCATCAAGTCGCTGCTCGCGCTGGGCGATCAGTCCAAGCTGCGTCAACGCACCGGCTTGGGCATCCTCAAAACTACTCGGTAGCCATGTACCGCCAGTTCGTCCGAAATACGGCCGTTCAATTTGCCAGACAATGTCTCTCGCCAAATTGAATCGGCGTGTATCGGGCAAGAACGATTTTTGAGATGAGCCAAAAGCAGGTTGTCCGGTCTTCCTCACATTTTTCTTAGCTTCTTCGGTTGGTTGGGGCATTGCCAATATATGCTCGAAATGCGAGGTGGCGCGTTCCAATTCGTTCATCTCTACTAGTAATGCACCTATTTGATAGACCGTTTTCGCGTCCGTCGCCTTTTCTCCGGCACGGTCTAAGGCAGAGAGCGCTTCATCAAGCAGTCCATGTTGACTGAGCAAACCTGCCAGTTTGACCTCCGCTTCGACATCCTTACTTCTGGCGTGCAGCAGTTTTGTCCACGTCTGAACCGCCTCCTGCTCTCGACCGATGTCAAAGAGCATTTCACCAAGCTTCTGCTGATGATACGGATCAGGCTGCGCCTCGACGAGCCGCTGTTGATACGAAAGCGCTTCCTGTGTCTCACCGAGCTCAAGATTAATCTTGACCAGTTGCGTCAGCAGGTCGGGATTCTGCATCTCCTGCTCCAACGCCCGCGCCAATTGTTCTCTCGCAGCGGGTAGGTCCCCCTGTCTCCGGTACAATTCCGCTAATCCCAACACGGGACTTCGGTCATTTGGGTTTGCCCTTGCCATCTGCCGGAGTTTCTCTTCCAACTCATCGCTTCCCCCAAGATCATAATATACATCCTCCAGCCGACTGACAAACGAGAGCTTATCGCTGAGTTCGTCGCTCAGATCCCAGCACCGCCAATACTGCTCGATTGAACCCCGATAGCTGCCTGACTGTCGATATACGTCTGCAAGTTCGGCACGAATGTCGGTGGAGTCGGAACGCAAACGGATCGCCTGCCTGAGGCTATCGACCGCTGTGTCATAATGCCCGCGCTGCTTCTCAATTGTGGCAAGCAGTTGGTATCCCTCCGGATTCCGGGGGCTATGTGCAATCGCCTGTTTTGCAGCCATAATGGCGGCATCGAAGTCCATTGCACGCAGGTGAAGACGTGCGATGTCTGAATAGTATTCCCGCGCATTCCCGGCATCAACCTGAACGAGATGATTGTAAATAGCGACCGCTTCATCACGGCGTCCACTTCTCGTGTACAGTTCCACGAGCCAGCGGTTGACCTGCACATCGTCCGGTTTGAGTCCTCTTGCCTGAATCAGAATTTCAAGTGCATTTGTCACGTTCCCCAGCTTGAGATACATCTTGGCAAGTTGTTTCTGTTGTTCAAAACTCTCAGGCGATGCTTCCAATTCGTCAATTTTCTCGGCAAGGACGCCCTGACGCCGATAGATTTCAATCTGCTGATCGGTCATCTGCTCCGCGAAGAAGGGGTTTGGTGCTAACTTCGCAGCTTCCGTGTACTCAGCCAATGCTTCTTCGTAGTCTTTGTTCTCCATCAACCGCCGCGCCAACGCCTCACGGTAACGATATTCACTGGGTGCCAACTCAACCGTCTTTCGGCTTGCGAGGATGGCTCCCCCCCGGAAATTCTTCGTGTCAAGCAACTGCGCAAGGCGGTTATAGTTCTCGGCACTTGCTCGGTCTCCGGCGACCATCCGATTCCACGTCTCGACGGTCTTCTCACGATTGCCCTGATGGAAATAGAATTCACCGAAATACTCAACATAATCCAGATTCTCAGGCGCGAACGAGATAGTTTTTTCGTATGCTGCGACCGCATCATCTATCCATTCATGACCCGTGTAAATTTCGGCGAGGGTAAGGTAAGTTCCTGCGTTCTCTGGATCGCGGTCAATCATCCGCTGATAGGTCGCCTTCGCTCTGTCTTTGTCTTCTAGTTGCAGGTACAATTCGCCGAGCTCGCGGTAGATCCCGAAATCGTCAGGCTGACTCTCACTGAGGATTTCATATTCCGCCGCCGCTTCTTCAAATCTCTCGGTGTTACGGAAAACAGCAATCAAGTTCAGGCGGAGTCCGGCATCTGTCGGGGCAAGCTCCAATCCCTGTCGATACTTGGCGATGCCATCATCTATCGCCTCATTTTCAATATACGCATTGGCAAGCAAACTTATCAGTTCTACATCATTCGGTGTTTGGGCGAGTTTTCCTTGGTAATAGGTGATTAACCCGGGCCAATCCCCGTTGTGGGCATAGATGCCGATGATGCGTTGATTTAGGTCTTTTCGCAGCCAATTCCCCTGCCCCGTCAACGCGAGGGCTTGGTCATAGTTTTGGACGGCAGCATCGTATTCCCCCATCTCCTCCTGAATCTTCCCAATCTCTCGCAGGCTCAAGCAGACTCGATACGGATCATCCCGCTTCAATCCGACGATAGCCTCGTGCTGTTCGATGGCTTGAGTGTAAAGCTCCTGCTCACGAAACAGATCCGCTAACTCAATGCGGGAGAAGATGTTCTCCGGGTCGAGTTCAGCGATTTTACTCCATGCGGCAATCGCCTCGTCTATCAGGTTGCGACGGAAATAGGCGCGTCCAAGTGCCTTATAGGTTGCCGTCAATTCATCGGGCGTGGCAGCCCGCGATTCTGTTGCAAGATCTACCGCTTTTGTGAGTGCAGCAATGGCTCCCTCATGCTGACGCAACATCGCATATATCTGTCCAAGCGCGAAGTGTGGATAGTAATCGTCCGGTGCTAAATCAACGGCACGCTTATACGCCACAATTGCCTCTGTATTTTTCCCAAGTCGCTTGTAGATGTGTCCCAGAATCAGCTGTAGGTTCGGATTGTCCGGTTTTGCCCCCACCTCCGTTTGATAATCAACGACCATCTGATCTAAGCCCACCCCTTCAAGGTAGAGTTGATACAAACGGTCAAACGTGCTGCCCTCTTTCGGTTTGCGCTCCAGCATCTGCTTGTAGCGTTCCACGATTTTTTCATCAACCCCCTTGTCTTGGGCATGAGCAATTGGTATGAGAACAGTTACAAGACAGTAGAGAAATAGGATAAAAACTATCGGTTGTTTGTGAGGTGCAAACATGAGAAATCCTCCTTTGGAGAATGGTTTGGATTGGGATTCCGTACCGCTCAACTTTTTATTTTAACGCAAAGTCGCAACGTCGTAAAGACGCAAAGCAGAATATTTTAGGGCTATTCAGTTTTCCGTTTTTTGACTGATTTCGGAATCCCCCGAATCCGTAGGGGCCCGCATCCCGATTTATCGGAGATCCTCTCGGGCTTGCTACGCAGTTTGTAGTAGCGCAATTCATTGCGCGTTGTTATACCAGTTGAGCGTCAGCGAAATCCCGATTTACCGGGGTTGGCGTGGGTATCTTTTATCCGTGTAATCTGTTAATCCGTGTTTATCCGTGATTCAGATGGCTTTGCCTACCGATGTCGCATCGGGGCAATAACAGGGAAAATTAAATGACCCTACCTGACTCCGATGGTGCTTGGAGTCAGGCTTTTTTTGTGCCGGTTGGTATCTACTTCAAGATAACCATCCGCTTAGTTTCGGAGAAGTCATTGGCTGTGAGTGTATAGAAGTATACACCAGATGCGACGCTTGCTCCGTTATTATCTCTGCCGTCCCAATAGACGGCTTTAGGTTTATCAATGTATCGTCCTTTGGGTTTTGTTCCTACATTGATATATCGGACGTTATTCCCTGATGAGTCATAGATTGTGATAGCCACATTAGAGTCATCTGCGAGTTCATAGGGAATCCACGTTTCAGGGTTGAATGGGTTAGGGTAGTTACCTATCAACCGTGTTTTGAGTGGCATCGCATCGTGCCGTTCAAGGAGTGCGATTTGCGGTCGTTCTCGGATAGCGGACGGCGCATTGGGGGGAGGCACCAGAGTCGTATAGCCAGTACGTCCCCCACTTATCATCGCATTCAAGTGTTTCTTTTTTGTGTTCCCCTCTGTCGATAGTCCAATACATGGTATCGGGGATGTATTCAATTTTACCTTTGGCTTTTGACCTACTATCATTGTATAGGTCTTTGAGTCCGAGTGCGTGTCCGAACTCATGGCAGAGTGCGTTCTGCACACAGTAGTCACGTGGGCCAGCGAGTCTATGCGGTTGGATGTGGTTGTATATGACGGAGTTAATAGAAATATCACATTCAACAATCTCACCAGTTCCTGTGTTATAGAAGGTTCTTGCGTCTGCTGCGACTGTTGAGCCTAGGTCTCTTATTCCTATAACGTTTAGGAGGTCGGAGTCCTCAAGGCTTGTAGCGACTGGTGCGTTTGTCGTTCCGCCATAGATGAATGTGAAAGACGAGTTAGTCCCTTTATATGACGAGTTATTCCACAGATTTTTGGCAAAGGTGATATCGTTTCCATACCAGTATTGTGCGGTGTTTTGCACATAGTAGGTCATGGACGTTCCATACCATCTGCGTTCAGGTCGGTGGATTAGGTCGATATAAAGGTTCTTCTTATTTTCGGTAGGCGAGTGGCTGGTGCATTGTGCGCTTGCGTTTGGGGTAACCATTAAACAGGCCAATGTGATGAGTATCAGTGTTAAAATGATTCTACTTGCTGTCTTGCGGGTTCTCATTTTGGGCCTCCTTTTCGGTTATCAACGCTTCAATCTTGGTGAGTTCTGTATCTAACATATCAAGAAACTTTAGGGATTCTACTGGAGGAGGGTTTCTCAGTCGTTCCATATTGATTGCTTGGATAGGTCTGATTTTATCTTCCAGGAGTGATGTTTCATCTGGTGCTTTAGCCGCAGCTCTGATGAATCGGAATGCGGTTTCGGTTGGTATATTCATGGTATACTTATCTTCAAAGAAACCTAGCTGGAATTGAGCAACTGTGTATGATTTTCCATTCACTTGGGCATCTACGATTTGTGGGGGGAATGGATACATTATCGGGTATAGCCCATCATAGAATGGCCACCCTCTTCCCCATGTGCGTTTATGGATGAATAGAATCATCTCATCGCCTACAGGGAATTCTATGTTTGTTGATAAATGTTCTGCGAGGGATTTACCAGTTCTTGGGTCAATACCTGTCCCGCCGTCTATTCTGAAGCGGACGGTTTCATCGTTGATGTTAGGCTTACCTTTTAGAACTTCCGAGACATTGATGGTAACGTCTCGGTAGAATTTGGCTCTATTCATATCAGGTTGAACGGACTCAACGCTGGTAATCTTGCCCACGACAATTAACACAGCTTGCTTAGTTAGGCTGACGATGGTATCGTCATCGGATATGAACGCCCCGAATGTGGCAGGGGCTATCATGATTATGCAAATCGTGGTTAGTGTGGCAATGCGTTTCATGGTAAACCTCCTAAGATGTTAATGGTGAGAGAATAGTGTATCCACATTGATTTGATGTGTTATCCCTAAGTATATCACGTACGCCCCCTACAAAAGAGATGTCAATATATTTTAGGAGTTACGCAGTTGAGAAAAAAATAGGTTATAATAGTGTTTATGAATCCAGCCAAATGTACCGAATATGACTACATCAACTTTATGATAGCCACACCGATTCGCAACAAAGGGACTATCGTTCATCTGAAGGGATACGGATTAATTAAAGTGTTCAAGATTGTCTCCCCAAACGGTAACATTGAATACTGGGCAACCAGTAACCTCTCAATGAACGATATGTTTCGACGCAAATATGCTGGGTTGTCTTGGGCAATTGAAGAATATCATCGAGGTATCAAGCAATTTGTTGGCGTTGAAAGGTGTTTTGCTCGCAAGGCAGTTGCACAACGGAATCATATTGGACTCGCATTGAGAGCATTTCTACGCATTGAGCGACACCGGTTTTTCACAGGTATCAGTTGGTTTGAAGCGAAAGTCTCTATTATCAGAGACGCTGTGCGCGCTTATCTCGCTGAACCACTTTACACCTTAAAGCCAACTGCGTAACTCCTATAATGTTAAGAAATCGTACAATAGGAACCGGATTAACGGATTTCCTCCTCATTATCCACGAATCCAATCGGGTGTTGGGTACAATCCCAGTCGGACTTCACCTGATTCTGCTGAGACCTCATCGCCGTGAGATACGCCTACTTGCAAGCGTTGAATTTCAGGTTCCACAGGAGATGCCGCTAATCGGTCATTACAACCAACCATGATGCAACAGATCCATCCCGCGAAGAAAATAGACATCGTTATTGTGAATGACATACGAACTAACATGGTCTTATTCCTCCTTACCTCAAATTGTGTTTCAGCTTACCAATCTTAAAGGTTTCAAAACACCCTTGGTTGCTCCTCTCGGAGTTCATCGTGTAGATTTCAGTATTTCCGGACCGCTGGGAGTAAAACACAATTTTGCCCTGAAGGGACTGGAGGCAAACCAAAAGCAAACGACAAGGATGATGTGATGCCGTTTCATCAGCGGTTTGCCCTCTTTTGTTCTTCGATATACATGATGCGGAATTGATTGTGCCGTGATTGCCATAGGATAAGGCTGATTCTGCCATCGTTCCAACGGAAGAGACCGAGTTTTGAAGAAAAAACTCGGTCTCAGGGCAAATAACTTTACTCAAAATGACTTTTCAAACAGGCTCTAAGGCGGTTGTTTTGGAACAACCAATTAACCAAGCAGTTATACAATCATCGCCTGTGACGCGAGAGGCATCTGTTTTTGAGAGCCTACTGTCAGCCACCCTGTCGATTTGTTGGATGCTGCTGTTTGGGCTGAAGGTAGCTGGTGGGCACGGAGATAGCTTGACGCTTCATCATCTCCGTAGCAGCGCTTGATGGTGTAAAATAGAGCCGGAAGCCCGGACTGTTGGGCTGCTATGATATCTACTCGATTTATCCGCAGGTTGAAATACTCATGTACTTTCATGGTTCTGACTCCTTGCCCGGCGTGGGCTGTTGAAGTTTGATTGTCAATTGTTCCATTAGCTATTGGCGGTTGGCAGAGGCTTTTGGAGGAGTACCACGATCGTGTGGAAATGGACGGATGGATTTTTATCAGGGCTTTTTTTGTCCTGTGGCGTGGGAGTCTCATCAAGGTCCGAGTTATCGTCGGGCCCCACAGATTCCTCAACACTTTTGTGGAACAGCGGTTTCGCTCTCTCTACAGGGTTGATATAGAGATACAATCCGATGGCTAAAAAGACCATAACAGCGATAACTGCAATCTGTAATTTCATAATATATCCTCCCGTATGGCGACGTAATTTAAGTGTTCGCCCGTTTTTTCTAAGCCCTTCGACTCACCTGTCAAGGGCAGTTACACTATTGGTGGCAATAAAATGCCAACACGCCCTAGTGTACTAGCATCCGGTAGCGACAAATATGGCAACCCTCTGGACTAAATAACCCTCCTTCGCCATCGACGAAAGAAACAGGATCGGTGCAGAATATACGGTGTAATGTGGGTTTGCGTTAATGATCAGATCCAATTGACCGTCTCCATCCAGATCTCCTGCCCAGAGCAGGGTGGGTATGGCACCATTCGTTGAACTATATGCGACCAGCTCCTGTGATAGCTGCCCCTTGGATAGTTCAAGGCTGTAGTTTTCCAGTGAAGTAAACCCGTTTGGTCCTATATCCCCTTCGCCATAAGCTATCAAATGGCTCTCGTTTTTGCCATCCAATCTAAGATCAAGGGACTTGCCCGGATTCAACATTGCCCCTTCGGCGGATAGTGTTTCGATGGAATTTCTTTTGGGCACTTCCAAACCCTTTATCAGAAAAAGCGGGCGTGTCTGTCCCTCCACCGACACCACCTTTCCTGTCTTCTCCCCGGCATTATCAATGAGCGGGTCATAAACGGTTTTCACCGTAATCCGCGAAGGAACAAGAGTGCATCCATCGGGTGTTGAGTACAATCCCAGCCAGATTTCATCTGATTTTGCTGAAATCTCATCGCCGTGAAACGCGCCTACTTGTAAGAGTTGGATTTCAGGTTCCACAGACGATGCTACTGATTGGTCATTACGACTAAACATGATACAACAGATCCAGCCCGCGAAAAAAAAAGACATCGTTATTGTGAATGACATACGAAATAACATGGTCTTATCCCTCCCTCAGATTGTGTCTCGACTTATCGATCTCGTAAAGTTGATGCTTGTGCAATTCTGTATAGGTTATAGGCAATTACCGTGCCAAAGAAAACAATAACATCTCAAAGTCAGCATAAATTTTTAACGGAAAGATGCGAAAAAGCCAGCGCAGGGATTAGAACGGTTATAGTCGGGCGATAAATTGATCAATTACAAACTGAAAGCGCGTTTATGATTAAAGTCCGTTCGGATTCATCAACAAAGCGTTGAAACCTTTATCTCAGCAAGAAAGGGAATGTCAATGTAAACATAAAAAAGCGGTATCATACCCGCGAAGAAGGGTATGATACCGCTAAGAGCATTTTTATCCTTTAGGGTAGGCGGCTGTTGTAGGGTTCAACGATCGTTGAACCCTACGGGGGTTACAGTGAATCTTTCGGGCAAGATGCCCTTCCCACTCACTACGAGCAGAGATGCGTTTTCAGGGACGCAATAAGTCAGATTTAATCTCCCCCCAGAAGACAGGGAGTAACCGCTGTGGCTGGACAGACAAGCGCGGATTCCATTCATGGGGACCAGAATCTTTGAAAGGTTGGTTGGTCAACTGTGTCAGTTCTTCATCGCGGAGGCGGAAGCGATAGATATTCCAGTGATCCTTCTTCTTGCCGGCGAAAAGGACAGACTTCCCATCCGCTCCCCAAGCACCGGTATCCAAAGACATCCGTGGCACAGGGATCTGCTCCCACTTGACAACCTTCCTCCGACCAACCGGGTCCAGCGTGGCGATAACTAGAAAGGAGGTGTCAACATGAGCATTTATGGCTTTACTATACAGAATCTGTTTCCCATCTAGCGACCACCCGCGCAAATACATCGCCGCATTGGGCACCGGTTCTGAAACTTGAAAACGGTGAGTGCCAGCCGCATTGACAACATAAACCTGCCGGGTATCTTCTATAGTCCCTTCAAAGGCAATCTGCTTTCCATCGGGGGACCATTTAGGTCTTGAGGCAAACTTGAGGCGTGTGATCTGCTTAACATTGCTCCCATCAGCATCCATTACGTAGATGTTGAGCTTCTCGTCCCGGTTGCTATTGAACGCAATCTTCTTCCCATCGGGGTGCCAGTCAGCAAAGCTATCCATTGCAGGATGACGGGTCAGTCTCCGTTGGTTGCCACCATCGGCATCCATCACATACACCTCTGCGTTTCCATCTCGATAGCTATGGAACGCAATCTGTCTTCCGTTGGGAGACCAAGCAGGAACGCCATCAGACGCCGCGTGGTGCGTGAGTCGCGTCTGATGACCTCCATCGGAGCGCATCGTGTAGATTTCGCGGTTTCCATCCCGCTTGGAATGAAAAACAATTTTGCCCCAAAGGGGGCTCGTGACCAGCCAAAGGCAAGCCACGAGGATAGTCATTCGCATAGCGACTCTTTTATTCCTCCGGTATTTCAAAGGAAGTTGTGGTTCATATTAAGAACGAGTGCAAGCAGCGAATTTTGAGATAAATTCAGTAGGGATGTGTTTGAGGTTAATGCGGAACTCACATAAGGCAATGGCTCATGTTAAGAAATCGTGCAGCAGAACCAAGTTTTTGGCAAAAACTGAGGGCTTTCAGCACTCTGCACTATTCCTATATTATTTTGATAAGAATTCATTTATGTCTATACCCACCTCTTTAGCATCAACGATTTTTATCCCTTCTGGAATTTCCCCATTATTGAGTTGATCTATAATCGTGTCGTCATCATTTCTACCAGATGTCACGATATCATGAACAACCCGATATATTGTACCGTCCGGCTTTTCATGCTCCTCCCAGTAGACATAGACAACACCGGGATATTTAGGGAAGAATATCTCATTTGTAAGACTGGCCCCAACAAAATCATGGTCGCCGCTCTTCCATAGTTTAATCTGTGCCCGATCCATCAATACCATATTTTCAAAAATAACTGATGGTATTTGTAGTTTCCTTTCTTCAGGCAGCAGCCAACTCACTGGATACGGATAGTCATCGGGGACTTCTGGGTAGTCGCGGGGTTCGCCATTCATACGCAACTCAATTTCGTCCTGTCCCAATGGCGCGCATCCGCATATTATCAACAAAACGATAGGTGCCATACTGACTATAAGAAATATCTGGAGACGTTTCATGTTTTTCACCCTCCTTATTTTGATAAGAATTCGTACGGGTCTATCCCCGCGGATTTATAGTCAACAATTCTGATTCCTTCTGGAATTTCTCCATTATTAAGTTGATCCATAATGGCACTACTATCATTGCCACCTGTGGTCAGAACGCCACCAGCATACCGAGATATCGTGCCATCCGGGGCTTCATGCTCGTCCCATTCAACATAGGCGACGTCGGGGTAAAGCGGATAGAAGGTTCCATTCGTAATAACGCCGCCGGTAAAATCGTGGTCCCCTTCACTCCATAGCTTCACCATAGCCATACTTAACAACTCCATTTCTCCAACCTCCTCAGCTGGTATCTTTACTCGCTCTGCTTCGGATCGCTGCCAATAGACCCTATATGGATAGTCCTCGGGCACTTCGGGATACTCAAAGTCGGTGATTGACCGCCTCGCCTTTGACCCCAATATAGCGCATCCACATATCGTGGACAAAACGAAAGGCACCATGTAGACGATAAGAACCCACTGATGAGATTTCATGTGTATTCCCTCCTTCAATTTGATAACAGTTGGTATGGATCCATTCCCGCCGATTGATAATCAACGATTCTGATTCCCGCTGGGGTTTCTCCATTGTTGAGCTGGTCCATAATCGCACTACTATCACTCCCACCCCCTGCCAGCACATTGCTAGCATACCAATATATTGTGCCATCTGATTCTTCGCTCTGTTCCCATTCAACATAGGCGACGTCGGGGTAAAGCGGATAGAAGGTTCCATTCGTAATAACGCCGCCGGTAAAACTGTGGTCCCCTTCACTCCATAGCTTCACCATAGCCATATCTAATAGTTCCTGTGCTTCAAGATGCTCCTGTGGTATCTGCGCCCGTTCTGCCTCAGAGCGTAGCCAAATTGGCGTAAATGGATAGTCATCCGGCACTCGTGGATACTTGCTATTGTCCTCCTCTGCATCTACCAGCGGCTCGGAGGTAGGCGTAAACGCATCTGTTGACAAGGCATCGAAATCCTCTGAATCCCATTCCCATTCATCCTCTGTCAAGGCGATCTCGTCGTTAGAGGTCTCTGAATCACTCTCTGACGATTTCTCAGGTATCTTAGCAGGTTTAAAAACGGGTGGTCGCAATGGGAGGTCAGGTGCCACAATCACCTTTGGTTCAGGGAGGTGGCGTAACTGATAAAATGACACAACACTGTAGACCAATGCGGCAAAGAAAACAATCAAACTAACAATCAAGAAACGTTTTGCCCAATCCATGGCAGTCTTCCTTTTTTCAAGTACCAAGAGTATTTTGCCCGTTTGGGGCAGACACTATTTTCTGACACTTTCAACCCAAAAACACACTAAAGTGTCCGAATCTCAATAACAGCAAGCCCCGGACAAATGACCGTCCGGGGCAAAGGTTTGTTGGGTTTCAGCAACGGAGCCCACTAGTTTCCATAGGCAGTCTTCGATGCAGAATCACTATTATGAGGGCTGTTCGTGTTGTGATCGCTGATATAAGCACCTGCATAATTGTTAGCACTCGGAGCACCTTTAGTGGAAAGAGATTGATCAATTTGCTGGTTAAAATTACCACTTTGATGTTTATTGGGGCCATGGGCTACCTGCACAGTCATACTATAAAAGCCAAAGCATTCACTAAGTGGTGCCTTCACACTTGCCTTCGCGTGTCCTTTGCCTGTGGCTGTCCACACTTTGGCATTTGCTTCCACATGGTGATCAGCATAGCTATTATAAACAAAGATAAAAGTGGCGCAAATCAGCAAACAAACCGAGATAATCGTCAGGGTTACTTGCGTTCGCATTTTTCACACCTCCCCCCTTGGTGAAGGGTTATAGTCACGAAACCTCTATGACTGGGTTCCCCCAGGCTGATAACTAGGCTTTGCCCTATATTAAGTGCAAGCCCCATGCCAACAACCTAAATTAGTTACATAATCGTAGCCTCAAGGGGCAGTTACCGTGCCAAAGCAAACAATAGCGCCCCAAAATCAGTATAAAGTTTTTAACGGAGAGAGCCTAAAAAGTAACCCCAGCGATTAGAACGGTTATATCGGGCGATAAATTGATCAATTACAAGCTGAAAGCGCGTAACTCCTATTATTTACTGTTGATTTGAGTGGAACCTAACCATATTCCGATCACTTCTCACTTTCCTATCCTGTAACTTCGCAGATTTCTGCGACGCTAATTCTCGTTAGTGTGGCAGATTGCCCTCAAAGTCTTGTGTACACTGGATTCCAACAACTTCGCAGATTTCTGCGACGCTAATTCTCGTTAGCGCGACAGATTGCCCTCAAAGCCTTGTGTACACTGGATTTCAACAACTTCGCAGATTTCTGCGACGCTAATTCTCGTTAGCGCGGATTTTGGCGATTTTTTCTAGATTGGCTTCTCTCAATACTGTATTTATCCATTTTATATCTTAACGTGGGCTCAGGAACGCCGAGATGGTTTGCCGCAGCCTTCTGGTCCGCAGTGCTTTCAAGCGCGTCAATGATTAAAATCCGTTCGTATTCGTCAACCAATTCGGTGAGCCCCCTGTTGGCGGTATCGAATTTTCTAGCGGCATCAATCTGGAGGTCAGCGGCAGAAATCCAATCATCTGTGGCTAACACCATTCCCTGCTCGATACGGTTCTCTAGCTCACGGATGTTCCCTGGCCATGCGTAGTTCGTTAAAAAGGTCATCGCTGCTTCCTGAAAGCCTCTGATCTGTTTGCCATCGGTGAGATGCGATTTTTGCGTAAGGAAGTGGGTGGCAAGCAGTGGTATATCGGATTTGCGCTCGCGTAATGGAGGAACGTGTAACGGAAAAACGTTGAGTCGATAATAGAGATCTTCTCGAAATGTGCCCTCTTGGACTGCCTGCTCTAGATTTTTATTGGTCGCTGCAATCACTCGGACGTCCACTTCGATGGTCTGCTTCCCGCCGAGGCGTTCAAACTTTCTCTCCTGCAAGACGCGTAGGAACTTTACTTGAGACTCTGCATCCAATTCAGCAATTTCGTCAAGAAAGATGGTGCCGCGGTTCGCGTCCTCAAATTTTCCACCCTTTCGCCCGGTTGCGCCGGTGAATGCTCCTCGCTCATATCCAAAGAGTTCGCTGCCGAGCAGGGCATTCTCTGTTTGGCCGCAGGCAACCGTAACAAAGGGCTGCTTGGCTCTGGGACTGTGATAGTGAATGGCTTGGGCGATAAGTTCTTTTCCTGTTCCACTTTCACCAAGGACGAGAACGGTTGTGTCTGTCGAAGCGACGCGGTCTACACTCTCGAACAGGCTGTGCATGGATTCAGAATCTCCAACGATGACTTTGTCGGTGCCGTAGCGATATCCTTTTATGCGGTTAATTTCGGATTGTTGTAGGTCTACGATTCGGCGTTCTAGCTGCAATTTCTCATAAGCCTGATTGACTCGGAAGGGGAGTTCGTTGTAGCCTTGCGTTTTCTTCTCAATGAAATCATAAGCACCCAACTTGTGGGCTTTCATGGCGTTTTCTATCGTCCCCTCGACGGTGACGACAATCACTTTGATGGCAGGGTTGTGCCCCGTAATCTCTGTTAGAAACGCAAGTCCTTCCTCACTATCTTGGCGTTGCAATCTCAAATCGAGAATGACTATATCCGGTTGGAACGCTTGTAGTTGCTGAGAAGCAGTTAGTACATCCGTTGCTCTCTCAATCTGATATCCAAGAGGCACTAACCTCGCGCTATACACGTCCGCGTAGATTTCTTCGTCCTCGACGATGAGGATTTTTCCCGGTTCATCTGACATGATCTCACCCCCAGTAGGGGCAGGTCTTGTACCTGCCCAAAAACACAAACAGGGTAACCGCGAAGGTTACCCTAGTAGTCATACATCCCGGCGTTGTCGGAGTAAAAAAATTGGCAACTCTATATAGATGGTTGTTCCAACACCAAGTTCTGACAGAATATTAATCTGTCCGCGGTGTTCATTGATAATTTGCTGTGCAATCCACATGCCTAATCCGGTACCACCTCTATCTCTTTTCGTTGAATAGAGCGGCTTAAAGACATTTTGTAACCCTTCCGCGTCAATACCGCAGCCGGTGTCTTGTATCTCAATCTGGACAACATCAACCGTCCGATTCATTCGGAGGATCAGGGTGCCCCCGGTCTCCTCCATCGCTTCACACGCATTAATAACGAGATTCTCAAATGCGATCCGCAGCTTATCTACATCTCCGTGGATGTGGGGGATCGCTTCGTAATCTCTACTCAGCGTGATTTTATGCTCCCAATTCGGATTTCTTTGCAGTGTTTCGCGCAGCAGAACCTCCATCTCAAGGCGCAAATCAAAAAGTTGAAATTCGGGTTGCGCCGCTGCCTCAAGCAGTTGATTAACCGTCTGACGTGCGTGATTCACCTGTTTTTTAATCTCTTGCAAGAATCTGTCCGCGGGATCTTTAGAATGCGTTTCTGTAGGCGTTGGCTCCTCTAACATCGTCAAATTTTCCGAACAGGCTTCGATGATTGTCAGCGGATTTTTAACGGCATGAGCGAGACTACGAAGTGTATTGGCGTTTCTCTCCGCCTGTTCCCGAGCACTTTGTTCCTGTTGCAACATCCCCTCACGTAAGTGCTGTGCTTCGCGGCGCCTGACATAGTAACGCCCAATAAAAATAACGAACAGAACAAGGAGGACCGTAAGTGCTATCGCTGAGGGTATAGCGATCCAACCGTTGAGATACCATTGAGGCACGACTTTCAGGGTCACACCCGCGGGAGCAGAACTGTTCAAATCACGGTCAATCGCCTGCACTTGAAAAATATAGGGGCCCGCTTTTTGGGGCGTCCACGCAAACATCGTCTCTTTGGTTGGTGGGAGATAAGGACGTACAGCGACCCTCCCAGCCCTATCAATTTCTTGAATTCTATAACGGTACTGCCGTTTCTGTGGGTGAGTTTTGAAGTCGATAGCTTGATATTCGATGGTGACGGTGCTGCCAGCGGTGATAGATGGGATTCTCTCGGAAGGCGTATATCGCCTATCCGCTCCCATGGACGCAACATTTACAGCTACGATACGAACCGTTGAGGGCACAGTACTTCGACGATAGCGTGTTATACCTTCGGTCGTTCCGAACCATAAGAACCCGTTTGTGTCTTCGAGAATCGCCGTTATATTGGGGAAGACCAATCCCTCCCATGTCCCCAAAGAACTCCACGCCACTCCATCGTACATAGAAATGCCCCCATCCGTGCCAAACCACATCACCCCGTCGGCAGTCCGATAGAGGGTGTTGACCTCGTTATCCACCAATCCATCCGTGATTGTAAAATTGACAAATGGCACTCCATCGGAAGGAGGGGAGGCATTGTATCGAGATACACCGCCGTATGTCGCAAACCACATCGTCCCATCAGGTGTGGGCAGGAGATCATTGACAAAATGACTCGGCAGCCCCTCTGCACTGATGAAGTTGATAAACCGATTTTCACCTTCACGAACTGTGGGATAATAACGGGATACACCGCCGTATGTTCCAAACCACAGCGTCCCATCGGACCTATCACAGATGGCATGAACGCGGTTGTCTACCAACCCGTCTCGGATGGTAAGGTTGAAGAACTGCTCTCCGTTATACGAAGATACACCCCCATCGGTGCCAAACCACATCTCTCCATCAGACGTGCGGTGGATGGCTTTCACGGTGTCGTTGATTAAACCATCTTGTGTGGTGAGATGAACAAACTGCCTTCCGCCAGTATGATGCGTTGGATCATATTGAGATATGCCGCTATCGGTGCCAAACCATATCTTTCCATCCGCATCGTGTTGGATAGCCCGTACGGTGTTATTTGCCAAACCCTCCTGAGTCGTGAAATTAACAAACCTGCTTCCATCTGTCCCGGGCACCGGCTGAAGGTCGTACCGAGATGCCCCGTCCGATGTTCCAAACCATATTGCCTCTTTTGGCACCTGATGGATGTCATGAATCCAGTTACTCGCGAGCCCATCTGCCGTAGTGAAACTGATAAATCCGTTCCCGTCGTAGGTGGAAACGCCCCCGCCGTTCGTCCCAAACCATATCTTCCCATCAGGTGCGGGGTAGATTGTAGCAACAGAGTTATGTTTCAGACCATCTGCTGCGGTAAAGCTGACCACTGTCTTTTCGTCGTACCGAGACGCACCCGCCGGTGTGCCAAACCACATCATGCCAACCGAGTCCTGACAAATGGCGGACACAGGGGTGCCCACTAAACCATCCTTCTCTGTGAAGTGCGCGATGAATCTGCTGCCATCGTATACAGAGACACCCCCCTCAGTGCCAAACCATAGTTTATTATCAGGAGTAGTATAGATGGAATGAACATGGTTGTCCACCAAGCCTTTTTTTTCTGTCAGCTGTTTGATAATTTCCTTTCCATCGTATCCAAACACACCGCTCCCGTGTGTCGCAAACCATAGCACGCGATCTGAAGTTTGGCAGATAGCGTGGATATGGTCGTGTGACAATCCATCTTCCCCCGTTAAATCGACAAATTCTTTGCCGTTGTATCGGGAAACGCCGCCTGCGGTTCCAAACCACAGCATCCCATCTGTTGTCTGATAAATCGTGCGGACATCGTTATGAACTAACCCCTCTTTTTCCGTTAGATTGGTGAAAGTCATCCTGTCGTTCGTGCGGGCACTGTCATAGCGAGATACACCGCCCTGGGTTGCAAACCAGATGGTGGTATCGTTTGTACTATAGATGGAACGGACGAAATTGCTCGCCAATCCGTCCTGAGTTGTGAAGGTGTTGAACCGTTCACCATCGTATACAGAAACACCGCCGCCATCGGTCCCGAACCACATCACACCATCGGAGGTTCGGTAGATGGCAGTGACATCGTTATCTGCCAAACCATCAAGGGTATCATAGTGTTTCCACATACCTTTTTTGAAAGGACTGATGTGGAAATGAATTTGAAGCCTTTCTCCAGTGGCGATCTGATGCGTTTCCCCTTCTACCGGATAGACATATCCTGCCGGCGTTTGACATCGCACCTGGTACTGTCCCGGTTTCAGGTTAGCAAACGAAAATCTACCCGCTACATCGCTCAATTTTGTGTCAACCACTTCCCCATCTCTAACGGCTTGGACAAGCACCGCGACATGCGGGGTTGTGTGATCGGGGACAGGCATAAAGATGGTGCCGACGATGTTAATTGGAGTTTCCTGTGATTGGGCAGCTGTCTCCCACACTTCGCAGGAAAGTAAAAGTCCAATCAATAGGAACCGTGACAATGCCGGTTTCATTGGAAGTGTCTCCTTCGACGCTGTGCCTTGATGGAGCAGTCATTTTCGCACAAAACGGAATGGATTGGAAACATTTTCGTGCCTATCTCCTCGCCAACAGATTATCTTATCACTCAATTTGCACCCTACCCCCTACCGGGGACATCTGCAAAAATTTCAAGCCTTCATTCATAAGGTTAAAAACAGAAGGGGGCAGGATTGGTATGACACGATAGCAACAATCGTGCCGAGGAATAGGTCAAAATGACATATCGTTGTCACGCAATAGTTTGACCATAAACCGTGTCATAATGACATACTGCGATTAAATGACAAACGGTAACACCGTCCGCGGGTCCTTCAGATTTATAATAGATCTCATTGCTCAAACTCTGCTGAAACCCGCGTTTTAACAGGGTTTGGGTGATATTTCTCCGTTCTGATTTGTAAAAGAAACGGGGCTTGGCATGGCACTTGCTCTATAGTTGGATCGTCTGAGTAATAACACTCACAAAACCAATCACAAATCAAAATAGTCGGAGGAACAAAAAATGAGAAGTATAGCCACGAGACCGATACAAGACCTTTTTAGTATTCACAATGAGATGAGTCGATTGTTTGATAACTGGTATAGACCCACACGCTATCGTGCAGATGGCGAGAATTTGGATTGGGCACCGGTCGTTGACATCCTAGAAGCGAATGAGCACGTTGAGATTCGTGCCGAGATTCCGGGACTTTCTGAGAAAGATGTCCAAGTCTCCGTGACGGATGATGTCCTCACACTCAAAGGTGAAAAAACACAGGAAACCGAAGATACAAACCAAAAGTATCATCGTGTTGAGCGAAGTTACGGTCGTTTCCAACGGTCTTTCACATTGCCAGCGAACTTGGATCCTGAAGATATCAAAGCCAAATTCACGCACGGCGTACTGACCGTATCCATTCCAAAAGTAAAAGAGGTCGAACCCAAAGAAGTTCAAATCAGTGTCGAATAATCACCTGATTTGAAAAAAAAGCGTCCTGCGTCTAAACATTGGACGCTTTTTTTATGTCTAAAGTGCCGTACTTTTTTGAAACTTTCATTTAGATAGTGGTGTGTTTTGAATAAGAAAAGGAGGGTCTAAAATGTTTAAGTCACATTCAATCAAATGGACAATTTCACTCATTGTTATCGCATTACTAATCGCAGTGGGGATAACAATAAACACAGATAATCCGACGTTTACCCCCCAGACCGCCATTGGTCAAACCAGCGAAAATTTTAGTCAGGACTTTGAATACTTAGAACGGGCAAACCGTGCATTCATTGAAGTGGTAAATCGTGCAAAACCTGCTGTCGTTCAAATTACCACAACCCGCTTGGTCCCAACACGCCAGGGACCTTCTGATTTTTTCAGTGACGATTTATTTGAGTTTTGGTTCGGTCCCCGGGAGCGTCCTGAACGACAGGATCGAGATGAGCCTGAAGAGAGAGAAGAGAGGAGGAGCGGCCTTGGATCCGGTGTCATTGTTAGCGAAGATGGCTACATCTTGACGAATAACCATGTCATTGAAGACGCAGAGGGTATTATGGTGATCTTACCGAACGGACGCGAATACAAGGCGAAAGTTGTCGGAAAAGATGCAGGCCGCCAAGGGACCGATCTCGCCGTTCTGAAGATTGATGGAAGTGGTTTGCCTGCTTTGCCGCTCGGCAACTCGGAAGAACTTCAAATCGGAGAATGGGTAATCGCCATCGGTAGTCCATTCGGACTCGCCCAAACAGTGACGCGCGGAATGGTCAGCGCAAAAGGACGTTCGATAGATGATATTCAAATCGTTAGATATGCTGACTTCATTCAAACCGACGCGGCGATCAATCGCGGTAACAGCGGTGGCGCCCTTATTAACATCCGGGGTGAGTTAATTGGCATCAATACGGCAATCGCCACCGGCGGTGGATTTTCACAAGGCAATGCCGGCGTTGGATTCGCCATCCCCATTAATCTCGCGGAACAGATTATGACTCAGTTGATTGAGAAAGGGGAAGTTGAACGCGGTTGGTTGGGTGTTTTGCTTCAGCCTATTAACCATGACTTGGCAGAGCAGTTCAAACTTGGGGAACCGCGTGGTGCCTTGATTAGAGAGGCGTACAAAGGAACGCCAGCACACAAAGCCGGTATCCGCCGTGGAGATGTAATTGTCGAGTTTAATAAGGTGGCTATTCGCGATATGAATCATCTCATGCACGTCGTCGCTGCAACAGGTATCGGCAAAACGGTTGAAGTGAAGGTAATCCGCCAAGGGGCAGAAAAAGTTTTAGAGGTCAAGCTTGAAAAACGTACTCAAGAAGTGGTTACAAGGTTAAGGGGTAGGTCCGAACCTTTTGCCCCCGATGAAGAGGACGTGGGAGTGTTTGCAGACATTCATGTGCAGGACCTGACCAACGAGCTAGCCGCACGATATGAGTATGAAGGCGAGACCGGCGTGATTGTCGCTGCGGTTGAAAGACGAAGCCCCGCGGCTAGAGCAGGTATTAACGTCGGAACCCTGATTCAGGAAATTGAAGGGGTAGAAATCTCGAACCTAAAGGACTACCGTGAGCAGATTGAAGCGGTTAAGGATAAATCAAAGATCCTGCTATATGTCAGGCAGCCAAACGGGACCCCTGAATACATTACGCTGGAAAACCCGTCGAACTAAAAGAAACGGCTAAAACCTGTTTCACAGAGAGGAGATGGATTCGTGAGGATTCGTCTCCTCTTTTTTTGCCTGTTGGCGGTGTGGCGCGCTGCTCGCTCATGTCGTCTCAGCTTGTGCGATTCGCCTCATAAAGATAGCATCGGCACGAATGGGTCCCCGTGAACGAGATTTCGTCAGGATAGGCATCGCTGCAATGCGGCATCGCTTCAGGGCAACGCGGATGAAAGTGGCAGCCCTTCGGCGGGTTAATTGGGGAGGGCACATCCCCTTCAAGCTGAATCTTTTCAATGCCGGTCTCTGGATCGATCTTGGGCACCGCCGATAGTAGCGCACGGGTGTAAGGGTGCTTGGGTTGGTCAAAGATCTCTTCGGTAGTTCCCCGCTCAACGATTCGTCCGAGATACATCACCGCAACTTCGTCCGCGAGATATTCCACGACAGAGAGGTTATGGGTGATAAACAGGTATGTCAGATCCAAGTCGTCCTGAAGTTCCTTGAGCAGGTTCAAAATCTGCGCCTGCACGGAGACATCCAGCGCGCTCGTCGCTTCGTCGCAAACGATAAATTCGGGTTCAACAGCCAAGCACCGGGCGATGCCGATCCGCTGGCGTTGTCCACCGGAGAACTCGTGAGGATAGCGACTGACCATGTCAGGGGACAATCCGACACGCTGCATCAGTTCGCGCACCCGGTCTTCTCGCTCAGACCGATTTGCGCCAATGCCGTGGGCTATCATGCCCTCCTGAATCGTCCCCCCAACCATTGCACGGGGATTCAACGATGAGTAGGGGTCTTGGAAGATGATCTGAAGCTGTCGTCGATAGGGGTGAAGTTCGGATCGACTCAACTGTGCAAGGTCAACGTCATCGTAACGGATTTCCCCTTGAATCGGAACACCAAGTCGGAGAACTGCTTTACCGAGCGTTGTTTTCCCACACCCGGACTCTCCAACGAGGGCAAGTGTTTTCCCTTTGGGAATGGTGAGACTGACCCCATCCACCGCATAGACATAACCCACAGTCCGCTTGAGTATACCCTTTACGATTGGAAAATGGACGCGAAGGTTGTCCATCTGAATGAATGATTTGCCGGCGATATCAGGCTCGGAAGAGGTAGAAGGTGCTACAGTGGTTGAGGTTAGGGTAGTAGTAATCTCTGCTGCATCATCGGTGCGGTTAAAATCGGGGTTATAAAGGTGACACGCCGCGTGATGTCCCGCCCCAATCTCAATCGACGGTGGCAAGATAGTATCACAACCGTCCATGACTTGGGGACACCGATCGGCAAAGCGACACCCGTCAGGGTATTGCGTCGCCTGCGGGACACGTCCTCGGATGGTTTGCAAGGAATCGCCGCGCTTTTGACGCGAGGGGAGGGAGTCAAGCAGCTTGGTCGTGTAGGGGTGATGGGGATTGTGGTAAAGCGTCCCCCAGTCACTGGTTTCGACAATCTTCCCTGCATACATGACAGCGACACGGTCCGCCATTTCGGAGACAACGCCAAGGTCATGGGTAATCAGCAGCACTGCCATACCAAACTCGCGTTGGAGCTGCTTAATCAGTTCAAGGATCTGCGCCTGAATTGTAACGTCCAACGCGGTTGTCGGTTCATCTGCGATAAGCAGGCCGGGGCGGCACGATAGCGCAATCGCTATCATCACACGCTGTCTCATACCGCCTGAAAGCTGGTGGGGGTATTCCTCGAAACGCCGGGCTGGTTCAGGGATGCCGACCAGATCCAACATCTCAATAGCAGCGTCTTTCGCGGCTTTCCCAGCTATCTCTTGATGCTGCTGGATCGCTTCCAGAATTTGGTTGCCAACGGTAAACACGGGATTGAGACTGGTCATCGGCTCTTGGAAGATCATCGCAATCTCGTTGCCGCGAATTTTTCGCTTCTCTACCTCCGGCAAGCGGGTGATTTCTCTGCCCTTATAATGGATCTCACCCCCAGCGATAAATCCCGCCGGCTGCGGTACGAGCTGACTGATTGACAATGCGGTCACGCTCTTACCGCAGCCGGATTCCCCAACGATCGCAAAAATCTCGTTGGGCTGAATCTCAAAAGACACACCATCAACAGCGAGGGCAAGCCCTTCCGCAGTACGAAAGTAGGTCTTGAGGTTGTCAACGCGCAATAAGGGTTCACACGATTTTCTCATGCTGACACACTTTCAATTGATCTCAATTTCCGAAATGCTCTGGGCAGTTGCAGCTTGATCGAAAAGGGTATTAAGCCGATCCACGCGGCGGATGGATTTGATTTTCTTTATCGCAGAAGGCGAAATGGAGTCAAATCGAAGCTGGAGCAGCTTGATAACGGCTTCGCGCTTTGCCCTTAATTCGCCACGCTTCTCGCCACGCTTCTCGCCACGCTTCTCGCCACGCTTCTCGCCCCTTTCTTCACCCTCTTGAATGAAGGATTCCGCAATTGTTTGTGTCATGTCTTGTACCTCCTCTATTTGCCTACGTTCTACAAGGGTTTGGGCAACAATATCCATCAAGGTTTCACGTTCATCTGTAGGTCGCCTATGATAGATTAACAAAACCAAATAATATATCGCTCTCGACCATTGAGGCGATTCTTCTGGTAACTCCTTCAAGACCTGTACTACCTGTTTTAACACAACTTCAAAGTTAGCTTTTGTCGCATCTTCTTGGCGAATGAGCTCCAACAACAGGCGAAACGGGTGGCCTTGGTGGAGGAAGTCTGGGTTATCTTCTCCTTTAACGTTCAAGAACAAGGCATCAAACGTAGGAACAAATCGACCTAAAGCTTGAGGTAAGTCTATGACTACCTCCATTGTTATCGGCATCTCCCACGTTTGGCTCCCTGTATACAACACAATCGGAATAATTGGGCGAAAGTGCCACTTACTTTCAGGGACTTTAGCATCCTCCCACCCTCGCCGCTGGGCATCCCAAATATTGACCATGTAGAACAAGATCCGAAAGCCCATCACAGGACTTGGCACCGATTGGTGTTCAATAAGAAGATAGACCCACACGTTACCCAATTCTTCAGATTGAAATGGGACCAAATAGATGACATCAGATTCTTGTTTCCGCAGGTTATCGGGGATAAAACTCTGATTCACCTGTTGGAGTTGGCTGAAATCAAGTTGGTCAGCTAAATCGCTCGCAACGATTTGTAGCAACTCCTCCACATTCTCGCCAAATTCCAGTAACCACTTAGTTCCTCTGTCGGGAAACTCTCTGATTGGCGGTAAGAAATCGATGTTTTCGTCCTGTTTTCTCATTCGATCCGGTCGCCTCATATTTCAAAAAAAACGTATGAGCTGTCGGACTATTGAGACACCCGGCAAACTGCTCCGGATCCGGCGTCACAGTACCAGAAGCACCCATCCCAACGGGTCATGCCGTGCGGTTCTGGATGTGGTTCGGGAATTTCAATCTTATCAATAATCGAACCATCTTTAAGAGTCATACGATAGAAAGCACGGTAATTTGTTTCAACGCACCAAAGATCATCCCCTTCCCACGCGATGCCGTGCGGACGGACACCGGGCGCTGGGAAAGAATGTAGGACAGCGAGATCGTTTTCCGGATCTAGCTGATAAACGGTCGCTGAAGGTGGCACTGCCATCCACAGCTTGCCATCGCGCCACTCCAATCCGTGCGCCCCTGACTGCTTGGCACCTTCGGTCGGATAAGATGCACGGGTTTTCCCAGTTTCTGGATCGACTTTTAGAATTGCCGGACCATCTGCTTCTATACGCGTCGGGACGAAGGTTGATGCGAGCCAAAGGTTTGTACCGTCCACTGTAACACCGCTCCCGTGTTCGGAATCTGTGTCGAAAGCCTTCAAAGTTTCCCCTTCATAGGAGACGAGGAGTGCCTGATTTGAGACCTGGTCCAGAAACCAGATTCCTTCCTCTGTGGCTTGCATACCGTTAGGCTGCGGTCCCGGAAAGTCAAACATCTTTTCTATTGTAACTGCCATAAGGGTTTCTCCTTTATTTGGTTGAGAAATTTCTTGAAAACATCTGAAAACAAGGAATCAAGGCGAGTCGCTAATCCCCCTGTCTGAGCGCCCGATTAAGGACTTCATCCACATGATCAACAAATATGAATTCAAGTCCGTCCTTAGCATCGTCGGGCACCTCAACGAGATCTTTCTGGTTGCGCTCAGGCAAGATAACAGTCTTAATCCCCGCCTGCTTAGCAGCGAGGGTTTTCTCCTTCAAGCCACCAATCGGTAGCACACGCCCTCGTAGCGTAATTTCACCGGTCATCGCAACTTCGGGGATGACGTTGTGCCTCGTCGCCAAAGAAGCGAGCGCTGTGGCGATGGTGATACCGGCAGAGGGGCCATCTTTCGGACTTGCCCCGGCTGGCACATGAACATGGATGTCATGCTTTTGGAAGAAATCGGGGTCGAAATGTAACGCCTCTGACTGAGACTTGACATAACTCAGTGCGGCTTGGGCGGATTCCTGCATCACATCGCCAAGCTGACCTGTGAGGAGTAACTTCCCCTCACCAGCCATGCTCGCTGCTTCGATAAACAGGATCTCACCTCCATAAGCGGTGGCGGACATACCGGTGACAACACCAATCTCTTCCTTTCGTTCAGCAATTTCAGAGAAGAATTTGGTTGGTCCTAGATAAGCCGACACATCGTCGTTAGTCACATTGGTCGGCGTATCCTTTCCTTCGGCGATCTGGCGAGCAACCTTTCGGCAGATTGACCCCATCTCACGCTCAAGGTTCCGGACTCCCGCCTCACGGGTGTATTTCTCGATTACCTGATGAATCGCGTCATCCGCAATCGAAAGCACCGCTTCCTCAATACCGTGCGCTTCAAGCTGACGCGGGATGAGATACTGTTTGGCGATCATCAGTTTCTCGTTGGCGGTATAGCCGGGGAGTTCGAGAATTTCGAGGCGGTCAAGCAAAGCCGGAGGAATCGTGTGAAGCTGATTAGCCGTGGTAATGAACATAACCTTCGAGAGATCGAAGGCGACCTCTAGGTAGTTGTCCACGAAAGCAAAGTTCTGCGCTGGATCGAGCACCTCAAGCAGCGCAGCAGCGGGATCGCCGCGGAAATCAGAACCGAGTTTATCAATTTCGTCTAACATGAAAATGGGATTATTGGATCCCACCTGACGCAGACTCTTTACAATACGTCCCGGCATTGAACCGATGTAGGTGCGTCGGTGTCCCCGAATTTCTGCTTCGTCGTGAACCCCACCGAGTGAGATTCTCACAAATTTTCGTTCCATCGCTCTGGCGATCGAAGCCCCCAACGAGGTTTTCCCAACCCCCGGTGGTCCCACAAAGCAGAGGATGGGGCCCTTCATATCTTCCTTGAGCATCCGCACTGCAAGGTATTCCAGAATCCGGTCTTTGACCTTTTCGAGATCATAGTGATCTTCATCCAGAATCTGCTTCGCGTGAGCGATATCGAGGTGATCTTGTGTGCCGACATCCCAAGGGAGGTTGATAAGCCAATCGAGGTAATTTCGAGATACGGTTGATTCTGGAGAAGCAGAGTGCATTTTGGACAGACGATTGAGCTCTTTGTGTGCAGCTGCATGCACTTTTTCAGGCATGTTTGCTTTTTCAATCTGCTCACGCATTTCCTCAACTTCTAGCAATAGATCATCGGTCTCACCGAGCTCTTTTTGGATGGCTTTCATCTGCTCGCGGAGGAAGTATTCGCGCTGCCCTTGGTTAATAACGCCTTGGGCATCGGACTGAATCTTGCTTTCTAGTTCCAGTAGATCTAGTTCTTTAGTAAGCGAGACGATTAATTGAGCTAACCGATCCGTGGGAGGGATGGTTTCCAAGAGTACCTGCTTATCTTCAGGTTTGAGATCGAGTGTTGCGGCGATATAATCTGCGAGTCGTCCCGGTTCCTCAATATTGTCTGCGATAATGCTGAACTCTTCCTGATAGCGTGATGAAAGCTCAACGATCTTTTGAAATAGAGAAGTCGCACTGCGCATCAAGGCTTCGACTTCAACAGTTGTCTCTTCCTCTTTCTCTTCAATGATCTGCACACGTCCTTTGATAAATGGCTCGGTCTGCGTAATCTCTTCAATCTGAACCCTTGCGCGTCCCTGCGCGAGGAACAAAACATTTTCATCCTCTTTGCGACATTTAATGATATAAATCTGCGTTCCAACCGTGTTGAAATCTTCAACCGTCAGTTCCGCTGCGTCTTTATCTGACTGGAGATTAAAGATGCAGAGCAGTCGTGAACCGTCAATTAGTGCTTCATCAACAGCCGCTGTAATGCTTTCTCCCGATAACACAACGTGATGCGGCGGAAACGGGGGGACCGGCGGCATATACGGAAAGATAACTAGATCGCCCGGAACAGGAATAATTGGCAGTTCGTTCGGTTCTTCAACGTTCGTTTCTTGTCTGTTTTCATCTTTCGATGCCATCATCAAGCTCCTTTCGTTCTGGTTCTTCAGTTGCTCCCACCTCTAACTCTTGCTTGGCTTGGACGACAATCTCTTTTGGCTTATTTACCCGTGCCTTGGGGATATGAATCTCAAGAAAGCCGTTTGCATAATTCGCAACCGGTTCCACATCATCCGCCAAGATATTCGGCAGCACAATTGATCGCTCAAAGGGACCGTAGTTTAGTTCAGCTTGATGGTAGTGTTCTTTTTTTAGATCAGTTCGCTCTTGTCGGTATCCTTTGAGGGTCAAGACATTTCGATTCAGTTGGATTTTGAGGTCTTCGCTCGGTTCTATGCCTGCGATTTCAATCTTAACAACAAAACTATCGACCGTCTCATAAATGTCCATTGGTGGACGCCAATGCGCTGTCTCAGTTGTTAAATCCTGGGACGGCTCCATAAAATCATCGAAAAGCCGGTCGATTTCTTCCTGCATTTGAAAGAAATGGTCAATGAGCCGGTTCGGGTTTGACTTCACCTGTTTATCCTCCTTTCATTGATTTGAGTGGACTCTAACAGTAGGCTCCAAATAAAGTGCAACATGCGACGATTGTGAAACGTGAAAACAATTTGTTCATTGATTCATTAGTATATTGGTTCATTAATGAGCTAGTGAACTAATGAACCAAATCGGTTTTTGTTGCACAATTTCTTAACATGAGCCAACCAAGATAGCCTATCGCACAGAAAACAGCTCACTGAATAACAGATGAAAAACTGCTACCTCACCTTTTTCGAGGCATTCTGTCTCGATTTCTGGGACAATCGTCGCCGCTGTGCGTGGAGAAAGTAGTTTATAGCCGAAACTGTTGAGGAGTCGTTCAACGAGGAACACAATCTGCTTCTCTCTCTGCGATAACTGCGCTTTTTTGGGATAGGCAAACATCAGATCTTCATCGTCCCCATTCATGAACATTTCCCACACATAATAGTAATAGTAAGGAGCGATGTGGCTGACGAAGGTTTGTAAGACACGCGTTTTCCCGCCGGTCTGAGCTAAGAGATCCAAACCATCGTCCAGAAAATCCGTTTGTCCTTGATGCAACAACACCTCGACCACGTAACAATGATCGTTTTCTAGGTTTGTAAAATCTCGCACAGCGTATTCAGGAAGCAATTTTTGGATAATCGAGATTACGGTTTTCCACTCATCTGGCGGCATCATTGTTAGGAAATCACGGTGTTTCCATATATGGACAAACTCGGTGATAGGAATGTCCTTTTCTTTCAGATCTGACTGGGACATATCTAACCTCCCATTCATTTAGCGAAGCGTCGGTCTGTTAAGAGTTTTTTGGCTTTCCTTGCGCTCTTGTCCCCCGCCCTAGCGGCACGCTCCAATTCATTCCAACGGCGGTGCATCCATTCACGTGGAAATTCTCGGAATATGGACCCTTTTTTGGATCTCAGCAGCTCTTCAATGGGGGGATTGTCATATACGTTCACCCATTCGCTCTTTCCTATTTAAACGCACGTTGCTAGTAGCCAGCATATTCAAACCAATAGCCCCTAACTTCTGTGCAAATTGTATCATTTCTGTAGATCGATTTTCCAAAATTGACGGTTTGGTATCGAGATGTGAATCTCGACCTACAGGTTTTGATGGATTTCCAATAACTAGCAACTTGCGTTATTTAAGCAAAGCGAGGTCTAACCTACACGGTGATACCCATGCCCATCACCTGTGATTTTATATAAAGCATCCGCTGCCCAGAAGTGGATGTCCCCATCCGAATCTTCGAGAGCTGCCTTGAGAACCGGCACAGCTTTTTGGCTCTTTGCCTCGCCAAGCGCTTTGAGGATGTCGATCCGCAACTTCTTCTCTGACTGACTCGCCTGAAGGGCTGCCAACTTTTCAGACAGTGCAGCGACCGCCGCATCATCTCCAATCTTCCCAAGGGCAAGTGCTGCATCCTGACGGAGTGCTATAACATTAACATCATTGTTGAGCGTCTCTGCAATCGCCGATACAACAGAGGGATCACCAAGATCGCCCAGTCCCTGTGTTGCCCAACGTCGCACATCCGCGTTGGCTTCGCCATCACCCAGCATCTTTTTTACCAGATCGTCCTTGAATTCACTGAGCTTGCCTTCACCAGCACCGAGTGCCGTGTGTTGACGAATCTGCACGATTGGATCAGCGAGCAGTTCCCTGATTCGCGGTATGACGTCTGGGGCATCGGTTTTTGCAAGGGCATTCGCAGCATATGCCTTTACGGGCCACTCTTCCAGCGGGTCTTCAATTCGCTGAATCATCTTCGGTGCAACAAACGCAGGCAGTCGAAGCGGTTTTGTAGCTATAACAAAGTTTTCCCAACCCCAGTTGTGTTTTGGAATTTTTTTGCCATCTTTGTCCACTATCGCAATGACATATTCGGATTCGTCAACGAGCCGTCTTCCAAATGCTTCAGCGGCACGTTGGTCTTTAATGTTGGCAAGTGCTATGGCGGCTTTCACGCGAGCGGAAAGCTTCGCAAGTGCATCCCAACGGGCATCCAGTTCTAGGCTTTGGTCTTCGAGGATCTCAATCAGTGCCGGCACAGCTTTTGTGCTCTTCAACTCTCCGAGTCCTGTGACCGCGTTTGTGAAAATAGCCCCTCTTTCCGTATCTGTCTCCAAAATGTCAAGAAGCACTGTTTCGGCTTTCTCGCTCCCGATTAATCCAAGTGCGGTCACGCAAGCGGCTTTGACTGTTTTATCTTCGAGAGGTGCGTAAAACATTTCAATGAGTTTATCGATTGCCCTAGCTTCTCTGATAGCACCTAACGCAGTAACCGCCTGTGCTCGGACTTCGATATGCTTGTCATCCAGAGCAGCGAGGAGTGATGGTGCTGCGCGTTCATCAAGCAGCGTACCTAGCGCCGTTGCGGCACTCGCACGGATCGACTTGTATTCACTTTCGTCTTCAAGGATTTTGATTAACACCTCAAGAGATTTCCGATCTTTGCTGAGTCCAAGCCCAAGCACCGCCTCTTTGCGAACAACATAGTTTGGGTGTTCTAACTCAGCAGTCATTGCATCCACAGGTGATTCATCGTTTTCCTCAAGCCTACCTAACGCAAACACCAGTTTCCATCGCGTCCAGTCGTCCTCCACGGATTTGAGCGCATCTACTATAGATTTCGCCGTCACCGCTCTGCCGAGTTTGGTTAAGGACGTGATTACTTCAGTTTGGACGGATAAGACTTCCTGCTTCTCTTCAAATGTCCCCCAACCTTTTTTTAGGACATCAACCAGCCCATCATCGGCAAGTTCAGCCGGCAATTCACGTAGTGCGATGGCTGCTTGTTTGCGCGCCCCCTCAAATTTATCCCTCTTGAGTGTTGTGAGCAAAGGATTCACCACTTTGTCCCCTTTGATTTTGCCCAGAGCGACCGCAGCTTCTTGGCGGACAATCCCTTGTTTATCGTCTCTGAGGGCTTGAATTAAGGGATCGACGACCATTTCACCTTTAACCTCTCCCAGAGCAAAGGCAGCGCTCTTACGAACGGCGGCGCGTTCATCCTCTTTGAGCGCATCAATTAACGGCTGCACAACCGCGTCGCCTTTAATTTTACCAAGTGAGAGCGCGACTTCACTCCGAACAAGACTCGGAATCGGTTTGAGTTCACCCCACGTTCGATAATCGGGGGGAGCATACTCGCCCGTCCACTCAACCCCTAAGCTGGTGATGGCTTCCTTCAACCGTGCGAGGGTGTTGTACTGCCTCTTCAGATGGCGTTGAAAATCTTTGATATCTTCATAACGCGTCCCCAAAACCCACACAAGGGCAGGCACGGATTCTGGTGCCTTGATCTCTCCCAAAGCAGCCACAGCACCTTTGCGGAGGGCAGGGCTAGTTTCATCGCTTAACATTAGGAGCAGCATCGGCTGCACCGCTTGGGCAGCAGCGAGTCTCGTCAATGCGGACAGCGCAGCACTCCGCACGGTTTCACGCCCCCGTTTGTCCATTGCCATTGTGATCAGCTCTTGAATCGCCTCATCAGTACTAATCTGGATTTGACCGAGCGCGGTGGCAGCGTTAGTAGCGGTTGTGTCGTCTAACTTCAACCCCTGAATCAGTGCATCGCGTGCGATGTTATTTGTACCACGCCCTTTCAAGGCACTAAGGGTTTTGGCAGCCGCTGCTCTGACATCTTTTCGCGGATCGATCATCAATGCCTCACTAAGACCGTCCACTGAGCGTAAATCGATGATACCCGCTAGCACCTCTGCGCTCCGAATCCTAACATCATCCCTCGGATCCTTCAAAGCGGTGACAAGCCCCGGAATAGCAACCCCTTTCATCGCTCGTAACGCAGCACCTGCGCTCGCACGCAGGTCATCATTATCAAGTAAGCTAATTAAGCGGGAAATTGATTCTTCGGCTTTTAATGCGCCGAGTGCCTGCGCTGCAGCAGCCTGTGTGTTAATGCGATGGTTCTTGCGTCGAGTTGGGTCGATATACGCGTTTGCAAGGTATTGGTACTCCGATGTCAGTTGGAGAAACTCAGTTGAATTCTCATCTGGCAGGACATTCTGGGCACCGGAATCGAGGACCTCAATTAGAGGCGCGATAGACACCTCACCAATCTCTGTCAGTGCATTAATGGATGCAGTCCTCACATTAACATCCAAGTCCGCCAACAGGTGAATCAGCGAGGGAATTGCCTCCTCCGCTTTGAGTTGACCAATTAATTTTGCTGCATGCATCCGCACCTGCCCGGCATTGGTCTGCGTTGCTAGTTTGAGGGCGGGCACGATTGGTTCCTCCCTAAGTCTCTCCAGCGCAACAATTACGTTGTAAAGCACATAAGGCGATTCATTCTTATTTTTCAGAATTGATTCAAATGTGGGGATTAGCTTCGGGTCTTCTAGATCCCCCAAATGCCTGACGGCTCCCTTTCTTACATCCGCATCCGGGTGCTGCGTCGCGCGGATCAACAAGCCAGAAACTGTCGGTGTATTGCCGAGTTTTTGAATGAGGGTCATTGCTGCACCACTAGCCATCGGGTCAAAGCATTTCTCCGCCTCCAAGAGCCCTACGATGGCGGCAGAATCGGGCTGATTAACCAGTTCTGAAGGAAGATTAGCACTTTTTTCAGCGGCTGCAGCGAGCCCGTTCGCGAGAAGACCGGCAATCGAATTTCTGGACCGGATGAGGCGTTCCAAGCGATCAAGATCGTCGGAGTCCGGATCTTCCTGCGTCTCCAATGTTTTTATATCTTTATTGAGTGGCTGTAAATATTCAACAACCTTTTGGATGGTTCCGTGCCAAGCAGCAGCGTCAGTATTCCACCCTGAAGCGGTATGCAGCTGAAGTAACACTCGCAGCGATCGTGTTTCTGGAAGGTCGGGCGCGGTTTCTATGGCACTCCGAGCGGCAGCGTAATCCGCTTTTGCAATTGCTGCGCGTGCTTCAAGGATGTTTCTATCTTCTTTCTCGGCGCAGCCAGTGAGGATACCGATTGCTAGCACAAAACTGATAAACAGAACTAATTTTTGCTTCATTTTTTATCTCCTTTTTTTAATGCGTAATGCGTAAAACGTAAAGCATAAATTTTAGACCATTGGTTGATTCAATTTCCAGCAATGACTAACTTCGTCAGGTCGGCAAGTGGGTATACTTTTTGGGCGATAGCGTTCAGCAGCGCGAGTCGATTAGATCGGACGGTGGTATCTTCCGCCATGACCATCACATCATCGAAAAACTGATCGATTGCGGGCTGGAGCTCGCCAAGACGGATAAGAAGTTCCTCATACTCACGCTTTTGAACGGATCGGCTTAACTCCACTTCTGCGGCGTCCACAACTTTACCCAACTGCTTTTCAGCCTCGTCCTGAAAAAGGTCGGACTGAATTTCTGTTGGTGGTTGGTCCGGCAAAATTCTCAGAACGCGGTTCAGTGCTGGATATACCCTGTCAAAGTCCGGTTGCTCGCGGAAAGTTTTGAGGACAGCTGCTCGTTCGAGAATATCAATCACATCCACTTCGTCTGTTGCAAGGATGGCATCAATAAGGTCTGGCGCGTAACTGAAGTCTGGCATGTAACTCTGTCCAGCCAGAAGCACTTCCATCCGCCCTTTGATAAAATCGAGTACGGCGGTCTTTGTATCTTCGACGAAATCCACCCGATATAGTTCAATCGCCTTCTCAATAACGGAAGTCAGTGCGAGGCGGTGGTTGCGCTCGTGGAGGATACGTATGGTTCCGATTGCATGTCGTCTGAGTGAATACGGATCTTGGGAGCCTGTGGGTCGTTCATTAATACCGAAGTACCCAACAATGGTGTCGATTTTGTCCGCGAGTGCAACGATTATCCCTACGTCGGTGCGCGGGATAGGCGCATCAGCGGCAATAGGCTGATAGTGTTCCTCAATCGCCGACGCAACTGCCTTGGGTTCGCCGGAATTTTCAGCGTAATATTTCCCCATAATCCCTTGCAGGGACGGAAATTCAATCACCATCTGCGTCGTCAGGTCCGCTTTACAAAGCGATGCCGCTCGAATGATGTGACCCTTGGTGTTCTCATCAACGCCAACCTCCTTTGCGATGAATGTAGCAAGTTCCTTCATTCGGGCGATTTTGTCGTACAGTGAGCCGAGTTTCACCTGAAAAACAACGTTGTGCAGTCGGTCCACTTTATCTGCAAGCGAGGTTTTCTGATCCTCGTTGTAGAAGAACGCTGCGTCGTTGAGTCGAGCATGTAAGACCCGCTCGTTGCCGTGACGGACGCCATCAAAGTTACCATCCGTTCCGTTGGAAATCGTTATGAACTTTGCCGCTAGCTTTCCATCCGCTCCGTTCTGAGAGTCCGAGAACTGCCACATCGGAAAGTAACGCTGTTGCGTCTTCATAGGGGTGATCAAGACTTCGGTCGGCAAAGAGAGATGAGATTCACTAAAACTACCCATAATTGCTTGGGGATTTTCGACAAGGAAATTGACGGTGTCCAGCAGTTCCGAATCGATCGTGGTCAAACACCCTTCGGCTTTTAGGATGTCTGTGACTTGGTTCTCGATCTCCTTTCGCCGCTCCTCCTGATTGACAAGTACGTTGACCGACCGTAGACTCTCAATATAGTCTTCAAGCGAAGCAGAGGAGAGCTCAATCGGTTCCGGGTTCAATGAGCGATGGCCAAACGTCCGCTTGCCCGAACGTAAAGTGTCCAGTTGGAAATCTACCACCCCGTCACCTAGCAAGGCAACTAGCCACCTTATGGGACGCGCAAACCGCAGATTATCCCAGCGCATGGTTTTGGGGAAATTCAGGGATTGAATCCATTCAGGGATTCCTGCTTTCAGAACGTCGTGGGCGGATTGACCCTTTTCAAGTTTGTCCGCAGCGACATATTCTCCCCGCTCTGTTTCAACGATTTTTAAATCTTCGACGTTGACCCCTTGTGCCTTCGCGAAACCTATCGCCGCTTGGGTGGGATTCCCGTCCGCATCGTAAGCGACACGTTTCGGGGGACCGCCCACCTCAGTGACCTGATCCGGCTGCAGGGTTGTTAGTCCCTTGACCCATAACGTTAGACGTCGTGGGGTCGCTAGCGTCCGGACATCTTCAAACGGAAGCCGAGCCTCTGTAAGCGATTGGACGGCAACCTCCCGAAGCTGATCCAAGACTGGTGAGATATAACCCGCGGGAATCTCTTCCGTTCCAATCTCTAGGAGGAAGTCCGCAGATGCTTCGCTTTCAGCTTGCGCTTCGCTCTGTTCCTCAGGCGCTGGCCGAGTATCTACAACCTTTTCTTCCTCCACCTTGGGTTTCCAACGATTTAGCAGTGGATGCCCCATCTCCTCACGTTGCGCGACATAAGCACGTGCTGTCCGTTGTGCAAGGCGGCGGACACGCTCAATGTAACCTACGCGCTCTGTCACGCTGATGACGCCGCGGGCGTCAAGGACGTTGAACGTATGCGAACACTTCAGGACATAATCCGTCGCAGGCAGTATTAGATCGGCTCCCAAGCAAGCAAACGCCTCTTTTTCATAGGCGTCAAAGAGGCTAAACAACGTTTCAACATCCGCGCTCTCAAAATGGTATTTGGAGAACTCCACTTCGCTCTGGTGATACACGTCCCCATAGACCAGTTGGTCATTCCATTTGATGTCAAAGAAACTGCTGACATCTTGTAGATAGAGCGCGATGCGTTCTAGCCCGTACGTCAGCTCGGCACAGATCGGATCTAGCTCGATGCTTCCCATCTGCTGAAAGTAGGTGAATTGCGTTATCTCGGCACCGTTCCACCAGACCTCCCAACCGAGCCCAGATCCCCCTAACGTCGGCGCTTCCCAATCGTCCTCAACGAAGCGGAAGTCGTTTTGGCGGGAGTCAATTCCCAGATGTCGTAAACTCTCAAGGTAGAGCGGCAGCACGTCTGTCGGCGCGGGTTTAAGTATCACCTGATATTGGTAGTATGCCCCAAGCCGAAACGGGTTTTCGCCGTACCGACCATCGGCAGGTCGACGCGAGGGTTCAACATACGCGACCTGCCACGGCTCCGGTCCGAGGCAGCGTAGGAAAGTAGCGGGATTGAACGTTCCTGCGCCAACCTCAACATCGGTCGGCTGCTGAATGGTACAACCGTAATCCGCCCAAAATCTCTCCAGAGCAAGGATTATTTCTTGAAATGTCATCCTTATGATTTCCTATAAAATTGTTTGTTTAAGGTCCTGTTTTCTTTCGGTAATGCTATATCTTCATCGTTAATTTCTGAAAAACTGAGTGTTCTTCCTATCTAACCTTGTACACCTCACGGCGATGCCTGACAAAGTGAACAACAATCTCCGGTTTCTCCCGATCATAAGTGTAGAGGATACGGTAATCGCCAACACGCAATTTGAGTACACCTTGCCATCGTCCAGTAAGTGCTTCCGGGCTAATCGCATCAAAGTTCTCGGCTAACCATTGCAGTTTTTTGAGCACTCGCTGGGCATCTCTCGCGTTCAAACGTCTCAAGTCGGCTTCAGCATTGGGTGTAAATACCACATTATACATTACCAAGTCAATCCCAATTTTTCAGCGACTTCCTGTGCAGATGTGGTTTTGCTGCTAGTTTCTACAGCGGTAAGGGAGCGCAGCAGCTCTTCGGCGAAGTCATCGCGTAATTCTAGTCCTTCGTCGGGGTCGCCCAGCATTTCTGACAGCGTTTGTATGACAACTGCTCGAATCAAATCTCTAAACTCATCAATTGTTAAATCTGCCACTTTTGAAGGTGTCATTGTGTTTCTCCTTGTTTCCATATTTCCTCCTCCGAAGCATCTAGGGCGTGTTGACACTTTGAGGTTGTTGATTCATCAAACGCTGTAATCATCAGGCAAACTGACAAACGCAGTGTTTGCGTACTGAGATCACAATCTAACAGATCGTGGTACAAAAAGATACTTTTTTGAACTAACTTGTTGCAGAGGAGACTTCCCGATGAAACACTTTGTTGGGGTTCACTGTATCTGTCTATGATCAAGTATTGTTGAGTGGCCGAATCTGTATTGTCCTTGATAAGTATTTGCTTTTAACTGCCCGATTCAGAGATTTGGCAGGGCACTGACAGGTGAAAAAAATATTTTCAATGACCTAGACGGGTATTCATAATTGGCGGGTGTGCCGATCCCGTTTCACGAGGACTCCGATGGAATCGGAGGAATCCCGATGGCCTCTACACTTCAGTGGTTTTACAGATGTGCTCTATGCTAAAGCGGTTGCCTGTGAATGGTCTGCTGACCTGCCAAATCAGCATCGATTTATGACCAAGATTCCACTGAAGGTTTAATGACCTGCCATATTAGCATTGATTTATGACCAAATTTCCTGATAAATGTCAATACGCTCTAAGCAAATTGCGTTAAAGTAATGTAAGGTTGCAAGATTGGGGGTGGCTTCCTGCCATTCGTCCCCCTTTTGGTTCGCTATATTATAACCTATTTTTTGACCGTGTGCGTAAGTCCCCTTCATAAATTATCAATAAATTCGCGGCTTTTCAAAGTGCGTTCGGTATGGTAAGAAATAAAATTTGAAAGGACAAACTTAAGCTCCCGGTGATTAAGATCGGAGGCACGAAAACGGTGTAGAGAAGAGAAACCGAATTTTTGTAACTGCTTCATCAGTTCGCAACTTCCACGTGAAATCGGTCTCGCTGATGTGTCTTTTCCCTCACAATTGGCACAGAGCAAGCCACCATGGCTTGGACTGAAATGCACCGTCGCACCGTGGAACGCCTCCCCACAGGCGACGCACCGCGAAAGTTGAGGCGCGTAGCCTGCCAGTCCCAGAAATTGGAGTTCAAAGGCACGCGCTAGCAACGGCACATCTTCGGTCTGTCCCAACGCTTCAAATGCGTATTGCAGTAGATGAAAGACGCTTTGGTCTGCCAATTGTCCTGCTAGCTCCGTGGCATCAACCAGTTCTGCCAAATAGCAGCCGTAAGCGGTCCGGTCGAAGTCCGCTTTGATTGGATCAAAGGCATCAATCAGATCAAAGGCATCGACCCTATGGAGGTCTTTATTCGGGTATTCAAAGAAAACAAGGTTACCGTAGTTGAGGAGTTCAAGGCTGCCGCCGAAACGGCTCTTGAGTCTCCTACTACCGTGTGCCACCGCGCTGACTTTGCCAAACTCAACGGTGTAGAACCGGATAATCTTGTGTACTTCACCGAGTGGATGTGAGCGGATAACAATCGCCTGTGTTTTTTGAGTTGGCATTCTATCTCCATAATAAAATGGGACAATAGCGCGATGAATTTATTGTTGCCTCATTTCATCGTTCCATTGTCCCATGAAAATAGCCGGGGCGAGAGGATTTGAACCTCCGACCTTTCCGACCAATCGAAACGTGCTAACCCCACTTCCGCAAGCCTGCGTATGTCTCCAAGGCACCGTTGATGATTCCAAATGTGGTAAAGCCTTGCACGACTGTACGTAGAGGGTAACCGAAGAAGGTATTATGTAGCAATTCTACTCGCCAATCTGTTCTAAGATAATCTTCCATTTAACAGATATAAAGCAGGTCGAGATTTATAATTGACACCCAAATGTTAATTCTGGAAAATCGATCTACTGAGACCCTGTAATTTGCACAAGGGTTACGGTATACGGAGTATACCTACTACTCGGAAACTCGCGCTATTTTAAATTGTCTATGCCCGGCTCAACCGCTAACGGTTTGAAGGGGGCATCATCTACCTCTTCCCATGTTGCACCATCAATGAAACCATGGTGCTCAAAAGCAGAAGAATCCTTCGCTTCGCTACCTTGTCCCTCATTAAAGTGCATCAGGAGAACGGTATTGTTATCCTGTTCAAATTCGGTCGTTGGTCTCGGAAAGTCGGCGGCTGAGTATCTGGGAATGTTGGAAATCCGAACTTCGTCGATTAACCCGGTAAACGCTTCATGCCATTGAGGAAGCCAACCGATATACACATCATCATCTGATGTGTGTATCTCTGATGTGTATATCTGCCCTAGATTCTCGACTTCATCTTGCAGTCTACCATCAACATGCAGAAGGTAACCGCGACCATCGAACGACAGCGCAACATGGGTCCATCTCTCTAAACTGACCTTGCCTGAACCTTCCCAACTCCACAGGGAAGAGTTGACCGCTCCTTGGTAAGCACCCCCATCGTTGAGGAGAGCATGCATCCAGGTATTTGGCTTCCCGGTAATCACCATTCTCCCACCGCCTGAATCTAGGGCAGTAGGGTAGATCCATGCTTCGAGCGTTAGTTTTTCTGCGAGGTTCAATTCCTCGCTATGGTTAACGATGACCCGTGTTCCCCCTTCTCCATTATGCTTTTTTGCATCAAACTTAAGTGCGAAGTTCTTTGGCGCAGCAAAACTGACTTGAGCCAATGAGAATGCAAATATAAGAACCAAAGCTAATGAGATTAATCGCCCTTTTTTTATCGTAATATCTTTCCTTGGGTTAATAGAGGTCTTGGATTCTGATGAAGTGCTGCTGCACTACACCTCGTCGTTACTACTCAACAACTCTTCAATGACTCGACGACTTTTCCAATTTTTATCTCTCGTTCCCGTCAGACTGCTTGACTTCTTGTGGCAAAAGATTCGGTATAAATCAATTCCCAAGGCACCTTGGATCGAGTTGCTAATTGCCATCAACTATTATAACGTTCAAGACGATTGGACACATCGTTAGTCCGTCCAACATAATAACTCCCGTCTTTCAGATTTGAAGAATATAAACATAAAACATCAAATATTGATCCAAGCGAATCTATCGGGGCGAGAGGATTTGAACCTCCGACCTCGTGCTCCCGAAGCACGCGCGCTAACCGGACTGCGCTACGCCCCGATAATGGCACAGCGTGTGATTTTATCATACACGGCAGTATCTGTCAAGCCTGCTTTTCTATTTTTCCGCTGTATCCTCTAGCCGCTGAATCCGGATCCGATGGATACGCCGTTCATCCGCTTCTAGTATCGTGAACGTCAGCCCTTGGTGAGAGAATTGGTTATCCTGTTCGGGAACTTGTCCTAGATAATCGAAAATGAATCCACCGATTGTGTCTGCATTCTCCGATTCAAGTTGCGTCTCTAGCCGTTCGTTGAGATCAATAAGACTCATCCGCGCATCAACTGAATAGATGTTTTCAGGGAGTGGGATGAACTCGTCTTGTTCGTCAAAATCGTATTCGTCTTGGATTTCCCCAACAATCTCCTCAATAATATCTTCGAGCGTCACGATTCCCGCTGTGCCCCCATACTCATCAACAACGATTGCCATGTGCTGCTGATTTGTTCGTAGTTCTTGGAAGAGGTCGGATATTTTTTTACTCTCTGGCGTGAAAAGCGGCGTTCGATCTGTGGCAATAGACCTCAGATCGAGAGGTTCGTCTTTCGCCCAAGCGTCTAACATATCTTTGACATGGAGCAGACCGATAATGCGGTCAATCTGTTCCTCGTAGACAGGAATGCGCGAATGCCGAGATTCGATTGCAGTTTGGAATACAACCTCTGTTGGGGAAGCAACATCAAGGCACGTCACATCCGTTCGGGGCACCATAACCTCGCGGGCAACCTTATCGGGGAGGTCGAGGATACGCGAGATCATTTCTCGTTCCTCCTCTTCCAAGATTTCTTGGCCACTCCCAACATTTTCCAATGCTTCAAGGTCTTCTGGCGAGACGCTGCTATCCTGTTCGGTTCGGGCTTTGCCACCCAGAATCCGAACACCAAGATAGCTCAACAGCGTCAACGGTTTAATGAGAGGATATAGAACCCAATAGACAACGTGCACAAAGCGGAGGGCATCGATTGTCGAGTTTTCAGAGCTGCCTTGTACATAGTTTTTCGGGATAAGCTCTGTCACAACAACAATCAGGAGGATCGCAAGGAGGGCACCAATGATCCGATCTTTCAGAGAATCGAAATCAAATAACGAGAGCAGCAAGACGGCAATACAAACAATTAATATGCTCTTGGCGACGATAATCGTTGCAGAAGATCTCTGTGGATGGCGCAGTAGAGACGTTAAAATCTCATGCTGCGGACCCCCACTTTCCGCGATATTCAGTATTTCGTTCCGGCTAAGCCTGTTGATAAGTACCTCCACGACAGAGAACAACACCGCGAAGATTGACAAAACAACCAAGCCAACCAGCTTAATTATGTCTATATCGTCCAAACGTAGGATTACACCCCCAAGGAACTTGTCAACCAGAGTCTGCGAAAATCAGTAACCTAATTTATGCTATCTCTACATAATAAAACATTAGGTGCTAATCAAACGAAGCAGAGTTTCTTGTTCTTCAAACATGATCTCCGCTTCCTCTGGGGTTTGATGATCATAACCGAGAAGGTGAAGCGTACCGTGTACACTCAATATAGCCAGCTCAATATCAAGTGAATGCCCATGCGTAATTGATTGACGCTGAGCTGTTGGAACAGATACGACCAAATCGCCAAGCAGTTGAGGGTTCAAATCTCCACCGATGCCTTCTCGCATTGCAAAGGCAAGTACATCAGTCGGTTTATCAATGTGGCGATATTGGTGGTTAAGCACCTGAATCTCGGCATCATCCGTTAGAAGAATGCTCACTTCACAATCAGCAGAATCGTGAGCCTTTAGCGTGGTCAACGTCGCATTATAAACAATCGCTTCATCAAAATCAATATTTTGATATTTGTTGTTAATGAATACCATTGGCAGTCGCCGTTATAACAGGCGGTTTACCTTATTTGCCTGTCAAAGCTAGATGCTATTGGTTTTCCTTAACCTTCGGGCATCGCGCTCTTCGTAGGCTTCTACGATTTGCTGTACAAGTTCGTGTCGGACAACATCCTCTTTTGAAAAATTGATGAATGCGATACCATCAACATCTGACAACACCGATTGTGCATCAACCAGTCCCGACTTTGTGCCGGTCGGTAAGTCTGTTTGCGTTATGTCCCCCGTGACAACGGCTCTGGAATCAAACCCGAGTCGTGTGAGAAACATCTTCATCTGCTCAATAGTTGCATTTTGCGCTTCATCAAGAACGACAAACGAGTTATTCAGCGTTCGTCCGCGCATGAAGGCGATCGGGGCCACCTCAATCACATTGCGTTCAACATAACGCTCAAGAGATTCGGGAGGCACCATATCGTAGAGCGCGTCGTATAAAGGACGTAGATAGGGGTTAATTTTCGCTTCAATATCGCCGGGTAAAAAACCGAGCCTTTCGCCCGCTTCGACTGCGGGTCGAGTGAGGATGATTCGACTGACCTGTCCACTTTTCAAGGCAGAAACCGCCATCGCCATAGCGAGATACGTTTTTCCTGTTCCGGCAGGACCGATACCAAAAACGAGGTCATGCGATTTGATTGCGGCCACATAGCGTCTCTGGGTAGGGGTCTTCGGTCGCACAACACCGCGCTTGGAAAAGACAGAGATAGCTTCATTGGCTGCTTTGTCCAACTGGACGGGTGTATCTCCTTTGGAGGTGCGAATCGCGTATTTGACATCATTTGCATTGATTGACTGCCCGCTCCGGATGAGATGAAGTAACGATTCAAAGGTTCTCGTTACACGATTAACGTCATCAAAGCTATTGCCGGTGATCTCCAAACCTTCGCTCTTTAATAGCACTTTGACGTTAAAACGCGCTTCGACAATGTTCAGAAAGGCATCAGATTGCCCGAAAAGCACTTGGGCTTCTGTGGTGCTTTGTATCGGTATTTTTAAGGATTCTTGATTCTGCAATACGCTATTATTCCTGTTTTTGGGTGGGTGTAACTGCTGTTGTTTCTGTCAGAAACCAACTTCACCTGTAATTTTACCAGAATTTAGTTGTCTTTCCAAGTAAATTCTTCGTTATCGTCACCCAAGTTGCTATACAGATCGAAAATTTCGACTATTAATACCTACAGGACTTACGCAAATTTAGCACACAAGGGATAGATTTTTGATTTTTAACCCCCTAAATCCCCCTTATCAGGGGGACTTATGAAGCCGCTGCGTAAGTCCTAACCTATATAAACCGCCTCTAAGCTGAAGAATCAACCTACCAGTTAGTATACGCACCATCGTCCCTTTGGTAACCGGAAGGCGGACCTGGAGTCGGTGGTGTGGTGTTGGTAACTGCATCTTCATTGAACTCAATACCCAGTCCAGGGCCTTCAGGTGGAAGCAGATAGCCGTCAGCAAACGGCATCTGAACTGGAAAAACATCGGTAAGGCTCGACATCGGCGGACGCGGTAGTTCTTGTACCCCGACAAGGGCTGATGCCAAACAGAGGTGGAGACAGGCTGCTGTTGAAACCGGACCGAGTGGATTGTGCGGCACGATGTGGATATAGTGCGTCTCACACCAGCCCGCGATCTTCCGAGCCTCGGTCAAACCTCCGGCGATGCAGAGGTCTACCCGACAATAATCCATCAGGTCCTCCTCAATCGCTTCCCGAAAACTCCATTTGCTGTCAAACTGTTCGCCCACCGCCAATGGCACCGATGTATTCTGTCGAACCAACTTCAGACTCGCAGGATTTTCGCTGCGGAGTGGGTCTTCAATGAAGAAAGGACGATACTGTTCAACCGCTTTACAGAATTCGATGCTAGCAGGTGGATCCAACCGTGTATGGACATCCACGCAAATCTCTACATCATCGCCGAGTGCCTCCCTGACTGCTTTTACCTGCTCAATTCCGAATCGCACTGCGCGTGTCGGTTCAAATCGATCGTCGCCTTCCGGATCACATAGTCCCCACCGAACAAATTTCCACCCCGCTTCGTAGGTCTGCCGGCAACTCTGAACGAGCGATTCAATACTATTTGGATCGCCGTTGTGGGGATAACAGACCACTTTATCGCGCGTCCGCCCTCCTAACAATTCGTATACCGGCACTCCCAACGCCTTACCTTTGATATCCCACAGCGCAATATCTACCGCACTCACCGCTGCGGACTGTATCACGCCGCCGGGGAAGAAACCGCCGCGAAACATCCGCTGCCACAGATACTCAATACGAAACGGGTCTTGACCGAGCAGGGTGGATTCAGACGAATGGATGACTTCCGCCATCGCTCGTCCTCGCCGTCTCAAGCCCCCTTCGCCAATGCCATAGATTCCTTCGTCCGTCTCGACCTTCACGAAAAAATTTCCAGTTGATGCAATAAGCGGTTTAACCGCTGTAATTTTCATGTACAACCTCCAGTTAAGTATTATTTCAGTTCTAAGAGCAGATAGGGACGCAGATTTCGCTGATTTTCTCAGATAAAATTGGTAAGTCGATATGGTTTTTTTACGTTTTACGCATCACGTTTCACGCCCTACCTCTGACGAATGAACGTATCAACAGTTGCAAACTAGCACCATAAGTATTACACATTGTCTGCCGGTGAAAGCACGTTATCCTGACAATAGACGGGACGGAAAAGTGTGGTACGCTTGAACGGCATTTCGGCGAGGTGTTTCGGATGCGGTTCCCACTTATGCCATTTGTTGCCGACAACATTGTAGCAGTTGAAGATAGCGACCCGATCCACCGTATCGTCCTCCCACCGTGCGCCGGTATGGGTGATCGCCTCCGTGAAAAACAGCACCGACCCCGCCGGGCAGGAATAATCATCCCAGAGCGGACAATCCCGATCCTGCGTCGATTTTGGCGGCGGGAATGCCCCCTTGTGGCTTCCCGTCAAGAACAGTGTGCCGCCGCTGCGTTTCTTGACCGGGTTCAGTTCCCATACGACCCGTGTCAATCCGCTGTGCGCTTTGTCGTGGTGCATGTGATAGGTATGTGAGTTGCCCGGAAAATTCAACATACCCCGTCCGCCGTGAGGACTGAAGTTGTCATGCCCCTGGGGTCGAATTGTCAGAAACGTGCCCTCCATGCGAAAGCCGTAGCAATCTTCTCCTGAGTAACCTGTGGCGACAAACTCGTTCATGAAACCGAGTACAAGCGGATGGTCGGTCAATTTTTCGAGGGGTCCACCGATGGATGAGCGATGATGTTCAGGAATGGATTCTGGAGACTTTTTCAGACGGTAGCAAAAATCCCGCATCTCAGCGACTTCGTCGTCGGTCAACACGCCGGGGAAGGCGATCCACCCCCGCGTGTCGAAGATGAATTTCTGGTCTTCGGTGAATTCTATCGCCGGTTTGTTGTCGGCGTTTGTCGTGGGTATAGACATACATATTACCTCCTAATTGATGGTGTACCGTTCGCTCATTATAGCCAAACTCTCATTTTTCGACAAGAAGTTTTTGGGCGGTGGGTAGGGTCATTTATGGTGAATTATAGAAATAAGCAGACATTTACCAATCACTTCGACCTTTGCGACGTTTCCAAAGTCCCCCTGATAAGGGGGATTTAGGGGGTTGGTTGTGCATTAGGAGTGTCTAAGTAATTCTAAAATCTACTATAGTTTTTCTGTAGGAGGGATTTCCCAATCCCGACTCCGATTTGTCAAACAAAATGGGTAATAAGCCTAAAACTGAATAGCCCTAGGGGCGTGGGTAGTTTTTGTATGGATGCCCCCTTGAGTTTGTGATAACATAGTTTCAAACATAATACAAACCTTCAACAGAGCAATAGAAGAACAACTCCCTACAAGAAACAGGGCAAACATGAAGACATTACTAATTTTACGTCATGCAAAGTCGAGTTGGAAAGATGCCTCGTTAGCGGACCATGATCGTCCGCTCAACAAGCGCGGCAAACGCGATGCGCCACGAATGGGAAAGTTATTGCAAGCGCAAAACTTGGTCCCCGACAGGATAATCAGTTCAACCGCCAAGCGGGCGCGAAACACTGCCAAGGCAGTCGCCAAAACGTGTCATTGTGAGGATAAGGTTGAATTGACATCGGAGTTTTATCATGCGGGACCGGGATCATACCTCGCAGTTTTGCAGAACCTACCGGACGATGATCAGCGGGTGATGGTAGTTGGACACAATCCTGGGATGGAGGCACTAGTCACCCACTTCACAGGCAGGATGGAAACGATGTCGACAGCGGCACTTGCCCATGTTGCTCTCCCTATCGAAAAGTGGGATGAGTTGGACTACGAAGTACAAGGGGAGTTATTGCATTTGTGGCGTCCGAAAGCACTTACATCAGAATAACAGATTCATCCACAGATTAGAAAACTGTGTGGAATTACGTTGGAATGATTACCTAAATATAGTGAATTAGACAAATAAGTGGACATTCCCCAAAGTCCCCCTGATAAGGGGGATTTAGGGGGTTCGTTGTGGGTACAGATTTCCCAATCTGTACATGTGCATCGGTAGTGTCTAAGTAATTCTATAATCTACCATAAATGAGGGGGCATCATTATTGTCTGAATCAGGATTCTCTGGATTTAAGGATTTTTCAGGATAGAAACCGGAACGTGAAACGGGACTATTTTAGAAAGGGACAGGAGGCATCTAGCCCCAGCGGGGCGACATGTTTATAGCATACGGATAGCCCCATACCCCAAAGCCCCAGCGGGGCGACATGTCCCATTTGTCTGAATCGCAGATTGTACGGAGGATTACCCCGATGTCATCGGGAGGATTAGCATCTAAGATCGCGCATGGAGGCTAGTTCCGATGTTGTCCCGAGCATCCTGATGAATTGGGAGAAGTCTCTTCCACACGAAAGCTATTTATGCACACCCCTCAAATAAATAACAAATGGAGGAATTTATACATGACAAGATTTGATCCAATGAAGGGAGTTTTTGGGCTGCTTCCCACACCTTACACGGAAGACCTCGACATCCATACCAGTGATCTACAGGCTGCTGCCAATTTCTGCTGTGAGTCAGGGCAACACGGAATCGTCTGGCCCGTCATGGTGGGAGAGTTCTATTTCCTCGGTGAGGAGGAGCGTATCCGTAACTTGGATGCCGTCCTCGAAACAGTGGATGGCAGATTGCCGGTAGTTTTCGGGTGTTCGGGCATCTCCGTGCCGCAGACGCTGCTCTATGCAAGAGCCGCACAGCAGGCGGGGGTAGATTCAATAATCGCCATGGCACCGGCGCGAACCAACGCAGCGACCGCGATAGATATGTTCAAGCGGCTTGGGGAGGTTTTCGATGGACCGATTATGGTGCAGAATGCTGATAGTTACGCGCCGCTGACCGGGGAACAGATTGTTCAACTCGCAGAAGATGTCCCGCAGATCGAGTATGTCAAAGAGGAGAGGCAGCCGGGACCGCAGCACATTGGCGAGGTAAAACAGTTAGCTGGAGATAGGATCAAGACTATCTTTGGGGGCGCTGCCGGTAAGGTGCTGCCGGCGGAGATAAACCGCGGTGCTGACGGTTGTATGCCCGCTTGCGAATTTGCCGATCTGCTAGCAAAGATTATGGAACTTTGGTGGGCGGGCGATGAGACCGGTGCGCGGGAGTTGCACACCCGCCTGCTGCCCCTGATCAACTTGGAAAATCATCAGTTTGTCCGTTATATTCTTAAACGCCGAGGGGTTCTAACCTCTATGGTGGAGCGTGCACCTGGGCCCCATGAGTTGGATGCGGAGGATAAGCGGGAAATTTCTATACTACTGAAGGCAGTCGAAAACGATATTGAATCTTACCCTTTCGGTGCAGAATAACGATTTTCTAGATAAACTGTCTCACCGTTTCGAGGGGCATCACTATAATGCACATCATCACACGCAACCGCACTGTTTACAGCTTCAGTCGGGACCATCGTCCTGTGGGTGAAGTTGATCCGGGGGATAAGGTCTGTTTCGAGACCTATGATGCTCGCACCGGTACGATTCTGAGTGAGAACGACCTTCTCGACCACCCTCACCCAATCGGTCTAAACCCTGCGACAGGACCTCTTTTTGTGCACGGTGCTGAGCCGGGGGATACCCTCTGCGTTGAGATTCAGGATATCCAACTCGCTTCGCAAGGTTTTATCGGTATTAAAGCCGGTACAGGAAACTTGGGGCATCTCGCAGAAAATTATGTAACCAAAATCATCCACATTAAAGGAGATACCGCTCACTTTGATGATCGGATTAGTTTTCCAGTTCGTCCGATGGTTGGTGTCATCGGCACGGCACCTGCCGGAGAAGCAGTGCCAACGCTCTACCCCGGTCCCCACGGTGGTAACATGGATCATCAAGATGCGACAGTCGGATCGCGTGTTTATCTGCCCGTATTTGTGGAAGGTGCGTTGTTTGGGCTTGGGGATGTTCACGCTGCCATGGGTGATGGGGAAATCTCCATGCTTGGAATAGAGATTTGTGCCGAGGTTATCGTGGGGATAGAATTGATTAAGGGAGAATCAATCGCCCGTCCGTGGATCGAAACGGCGGACGCATGGATAACCACAGGAGATGCCCCAAAGTTGGTCGATGCCATCACAATCGCTTGTGAGGAGATGGCGAGTCTTCTACAGCGTAAGCTTGCCATTTCGTTCGAGGAAGCCTATCTGCTCATGAGCGCCACCGGTGACGTGCGGATTGGTCAAGTCTGCAATCCGAATAACTTTCCCTCCACGATTCGAGTTATCTTTCCCAAGATAAGCCCAACTGCATCGTCCACCCTATCTTGATTCTCACCCCACACATCTCCGTAGGGAACAACGATCGTTGTTCCCTACAATTCCTCTGCTGTAGCTGCACCGCTGGAGTTTTAGGTAGCAGCCTGCATTACTTTAGTCTATATCTACGCCCAACGACTCAGCGAGTGCCTCTAGTCTTTCCCAGAGTGCCTCAGCGATGGGGATGCCGTCGCGTCCGCGGGTCTCCTCTGCCCGTGCCTCAAGGTCACCGGGGAGGATTACCTCATCAAAACCGGGTGCCGGCGGCACGGATCTGATCTGATCCCCCAAATCTCCTATTCGCGTTGAGTAGTCCGTCAACGACTGAAACAGATCCGCCTTCATAACCATCATGGTAACGCCGGAGTGACGGAAAATGACACCGCCCCGCTTCTCTTCGTCCGAAAAGGCGTCCGCCCCGGACAAGATCCGTCCAAAGAATTCCACAGCTAGCATCAAAGCATAGCCCTTATGTTCACCAAAGGGGAGTAACGAACCGCCCTCCAGAAAATCCATCGGATCTGTGGAAGGATTTCCATCTTTGTCAACAATGCTGCCCGGTGGCAATTGCGCGTTCCTGTCCCGCGCAGTGAGGACCTTACTTCCTGCAACAACCGTCGTGGCGTAATCGATAATCATGGGGGGACCGTCACCGACGGGGAACCCCATACCAATCGGGTTTGTGCTCAGCACCGGTTGCCGCCCACCGAAGGGAACCGCTACCGGCTTTTCTGCACCGAACCCGCCAGCCCAGATTATTGATAGCATCCCGTTAGCAGCCGCGATTTCGGCGTATTCGCCCAGCCGTCCGATGTGGTTTATCTGCACGGCACTTACGACCGCCACGTTATGGCTTTTGGCCTTCTCTATAGCAACCTCCATCGCATACTTCGCCGTCACATGCCCAAAGGTCCAGTTGCCCGCTACGAGGGCACTTGTGGCGTCTTCTTGCCGGATTTCGGGCCAAGCGGTGGGTACAATTTCACCGTCTCGAATCTTCTCAACATAACTCGGCAGATGTAGGATGCCGTGCGTATCAACGCCACGTAAGGTCGATAAAACCAATGCTTCCGCGACACGGTTGGCGTTACGTTCATCAGCTCCCACAGCTAGCAGTACCTCGCGGATGAGTTTGTCAAGTTCAGTAGTTGTTTTTATAACCATTAAGGTCCTCCTCGGAATAGTGCCAATTACCAACAAAATTAGGTTTGGATTGGAATGTAAGATTGTAGTTTGCGTATGAAGTGCCCACGTAGTAACCTGTTGATTCAGGTCATAACTATAGCATGTATTCCTAGCACAATCAATCAGATTCGGAGGTGTCTTCCCGTGGGGAGGAACGTGCGTAAAACTCCTTGACGTGCTCGCTCATGCTGTGCTAGCATACACAAAGTAATAATTGTGGTTAGCCCCTATTTTTTTATCAGATAACAGGGAGGAATTTAACTTGGCTAAAAAATTCAGAGTTGGTATTATTGCAAGCGGCCGTATTGCACGGGCACACGGTCAAGGTTGGACCGAATGTAATCGCACCGAAATCGTTGCGATCGCCGATTCTCATCCCGAAGCATTGGCAAGTTATGCAGCGGATTTTAACGTCAAAAGCCAGTATCTCGACTATCGAGAGATGATGGAGAAGGAAGATCTCGATATCGTCAGCGTCTGCTCTTGGAATCCACAACACGCTGAGATGACGATTGCGGCAGCGGTTCACAAACCCCAAGCGATATTGTGTGAGAAACCGATGGCTTGCTCGCTGGGAGAAGCCGAGGCAATGATGATTGCCTGTGAACGCAACGATGTCAAATTTGCGATCGGCCATCAACGTCGTTTCTATTCTTCGTGGCAGGAAGCGAGACGGCTCCTTGAGGACGGTGCTATCGGTGAACCGCGCCGGCTCTGGTCCTCGGTGAGAGCGGGGATGCTGAACACAGGAACTCACTGCGTCGATTTCCAACTCTTCGTCCTCGGCGATCCACAGGCGGAGTGGGTTATGGGGTCCGTGGAACGCAAAACCGACCACTATCTCTTTGGGCATCGGGTCGAAGACCGCTGCTGTGGGCTGATCGGGTATCCCAACGATGTGGAAGGTGTCATTGAGAACGAGGTCCCTATCAGTGGTGGACTCTATCAAGTCGGTGCTACAATATACGGCAGCGATGGCATGATGGATGTCAACGATAACAGCTTGAAATATATGACCCCTAAAAAAGCGGGCTGGCAGGTGTTTGAACCGACTGAAAAAAATCGGACAGGTTACGGCAGCGCCTTCACCAGCCAAGCGTATGCGGTTTGCGATTGGATCGACGGTAAGATTGATGACTATCCGGGAGAGGCAAAGTACGGGAAGGCTGCGCTGGAACTTATGATGGCGGTCTACGAATCAGCGCGTATGCACGAGCGGGTTCGCCTGCCGCTAGAGACGCGTGCTAATCCACTGGACGTGGCGGTGGAAACCGGCGTTATTCCGGTTGAACGCCCCGGTCAATGGGATGAACGTTCTTTCTTGGTGCGCGGTGAATCAATGACATGGATCAAATAAATTGTAAAATATCGTATGAAGGGACTTGAGGCGCAAATCATCACGCTCTTGCCCGTAAGGAGAACCTTTCAATGCAACAACTCATCCTCATCGGCGACTCAATTCGCATGGGCTATCAAGCCAACGTGACTCGTGAGCTCACCGAACTCGCCGACGTTTGGGCACCGACCCAGAACGGCGGGAACAGCGCGAATATTCTTCAACATCTCGACGAGTGGATTATCTCCCGGTCGCCCGATGTTCTTCATATCAACTGTGGGCTGCACGACCTGAAAAAGGATTTCGATACCGGCGAGCCAGCCATTCCGATTACTCAGTACGAATCAAATCTCCGCGCTTTGCTTGGACGCATTTTGGCGGAGACCAACTGCACTGTTATCTGGGCGATGACTACGCCTGTCAACGAAATCTGGCATCATGAGCGGAAAGGGTTCGATCGACTGGAGGCTGATGTCGCCGCGTATAATGCCGTCGCTCGCAAGGTTGCAGACGACTTGGATATTCCGGTCAACAACCTGTTTGGCATCATCACGGACGCGGGGCGGGACAGCTATCTGACACCGGATGGCGTTCATTTTACGTCCGCAGGCTGTGCTTTGCTCGGTAAAGCGGTTGCCGAATTTGTCAAACCGTACCTCACAACAGCGCAGAGCAATCGCACGTAAATATTGTGTAGGGCTTTGGCGCACAATAACGGAAATCTAATCGTAGCCACAGGTTTCCTAACCTGTGATCTTGGCAGCTTAACCAACCCCTATGAGGAAATAGCATGGACAAAGATACAATCCGAGTCGCATCGGTTGCAATGCACAGCGTCATGGGTGATCCGTCGGCAAACTTGGCACGTGTGGCGGAATGGGCGCACAAAGCGCACACGCAAGGAGCAGACTTCGGAATTTTCCCGGAAGAGTGCATCACCGGGTCAATGAACAAGTCTGACCTGACGTTTGAGGAGGCGCGAAAGATTGCGGAGGCGGCAGCAGAGGAGTCAGTGCCATTTCTGGAATCCCTCGCTCGCAAACTACAGATGACGCTGGTGGTTGGCACAATTGAACCGTTTGGTGAACAGTTGCGTAATAGTGCGCTTATCGTGGGACCTGAAGGCTATCTGGCAACCTTTTCAAAACTCCATCTACCCAATCCGAATGAGCGGGAATGGTTTGTGCCCGGCGATACGTTTCCGGTGGTCGCCTCTCAGGGGTGGACGTTTGGCGTGGGGATCTGCTACGATTTGCGCTTCCCTGAACTTTTTCGGAGCGCGGCGCAGAACGGGGCGGAACTCTTTTTCATCCCCGTTGGCGGTAGTGGGGCGACGGAGAAGATTTCCAACAACGGAGATCAGCATGAGCAAGCCGAGTCTCATAAGGAGTTGGCGATGCAACTACTACCGGGACGTGCTGTCGATAATGCCCTCCATATCTTCTATGCGAACCAGTCGGGTCACAGCGGCAACGCTTGGTTTCCGGGGCTGTGTTTGGCGATAGATCCAAGCGGACAACTGATCGATGAATATCTTCCAGATGAAGGCATGATTGTCACAGAAGTCAAAAGGGAGGTGGCTGATAGGGCAAGGGCTTCTGCTAGCTGTACCGTTGATGAGGCGAGACCTGCGATCTACGATGCAGCCCAACTAGTGAAGGGGGAATAGTTTACCCACCTATTCAATTAATGATTCGACCATATCCAAATCAGTTCGTTTCAGTTGTTGTCTGGACACAAAGCTATGCTATTGGCTGCCCCGTAGTATTTCAACGCACATCAAATTTGGAGAGCAAGACGAAATATCATCAAGGGACATGGAAATTAAGCTCTAACCTGTGGAGACAAAATCCTCTGCGAGAATGGTTTCTATGTTGCGCTCGGCCAAAGCCGCAATCGTCAACGACGGATTCGCGGTGGCACACGAACCGGGTAACGCAGAACCGTCCATTACATACATTTTGGGATAGCCGTGAACTCGCCCGTTCAAATCACATGCTTTACCCATCACCATCCCACCTAACGGGTGATATGTAAAATCTTTCAGCACATCAGGCAGTTGAAAAGGTAGGCCTGCGGGTGGACCAAGGAGGCCCCCGTTGGCTGCGTTCATACGCTTAACAAAATCCGTTGCCGCTCTTACCGCTTGATCGCTGCCTGATACGGGCCACACCAACTCCGTTTTGTTGGTAGCTGAATCATACGAAAATTGCCCGCGCTCGGTGTCTAAAGAGAGCAAAAGGTGTAACAGGCACCCACATTCCTGCCCGATGGGAAAGAAGATTGATTCAATGCTCGATGGACTTGCAGCATTATTGTAATCTGAAATTATTTTGATTACTGGACCGCCCTGCATTCTCCCAGTTAATTCGTTCACAGAACGCATGAACATGGCATTCCCATTCGTTCCCCACCCCTGACCTACTTCTTCATTGAGATTCGGCAAACTTCCTAACTCGCGAGCTTTAACCAACAACTCCGTTGTGCCCACAGAGCCTGCGGCTAAAAACAGGTAAGTTGTGGTAATTTCCTTCGTTTGCAGAACCCTACCTGTCTCGTCTATTTCTTCAACTGTTATCCTATAGTTCTCACTGCTTGTTTGAGCGATGTCAATCACACGGTGCAAGGGATGGATAGTTACATGACCTGTGCCTTCAGCCATCGGCAGATAATTTTGATCCAGACTGTTTTTGCTGCCGCTATTATTGCCATAATACGCCTCTCCGATGATGGAAGATGGGCTTACTGTGCCAGCAATTTCGGATCGAATAACATCCCAGTCGGTCGCCTGCCCCACAGATTGGACTTCTAATCCGGCGTTAGCCCCATGCTCGGCAAAGACACGGGCGTAATCGTAGTATGGCTGTGCCTCAATGTCCGCCGGCACCGTTGTAATACGGAGCATATGTCGGACTCGATCATAATAAGGTTCTAACTCCTGATAGGAAAGACCACGAGGGAAAATCTCATAGAAAAGGTCTTCGGGTGGTTGCACGGTGATGCCGCCGTATACAATCGATCCTCCTCCTACTGCTGTCCCCCGATATACCTGCATATTTTCATAATCAACGCGATCTAACACGCCGGTGTGTTTGTTGATTGGCAAGGAGGGACCGAACGGCAAAATGGTTCGTGTTCGCAACCATGTCGAGCGTCCATCTGGTGGAAAAGAGGGGCTGAATGTATTCGGTGTAATCGGCCACCGTTTGCCTTGTTCAATGACCATCGTGCGAATCCCGGCTTGACCTAATCTCAAGGCTGTTATCGCACCGCCAAATCCACTGCCAATAATGAGAGCAGGCACGTCGCTATCAATCTCTGTAGGCGTACGAACCGGCGAAACTATATCTGCAACATCACAACCTAAAAGCCCTAAACCGCTGAGAGCTAATCCCGCGGCGGAAAATCGTTCTATAAATTGTCTTCGCGTGAGTTTGGAATCGTGCTCTGGGTGATAAATCCTATCTGTTGTTTTTATGTTCAAGTTGCTACCTTGGTAGCACTGCAGTTAAGTGTGGTAAGCATCAAATGTCTGAAATTATGGGCGAAATCCGAGGCACATCCAAAAACGTCATACATCGGTAATACGCCTCGAAACTCTGTGTTCATTGAGGATTTCTCTGATGTATGCCTTGTTGCTGTATGAACGATTTTGCAAGCCTGAATACCGATTTCACTACTCCACACTTTAGTGCAGACCTACTCCTTATTGCTATTGGTTGACCTAAAAAAAGGGGCTGCATGGTCGGATTGTCCCGAATCGTGCAGCCCCTTTTATTTAGATCGAAACTAACAGCGTAAAGGGTTATACTATAGAAGATTGTTAGATTCCAGTCTAACAATCACGAAGCGATTCGAGCTTGCCTCTCGTTTTGCTTCAGTGGGCTTCGAGCCGACAACTCGGAGCCCACACAATTTCTATCCTATACTATTGTTAAAATGCTGTCAACATTTTTTTTGCTTTTTTTACTGCGGGATAAGCTTGAGGTGTATGGATCATTTGGGTTGACGATTGGGGGAGGGGAAGGTACCCACTGTCATCTATTGCTAGAGATATTTCAAAGATTCAAAAATCATCAGAAGAGATTGTAAGGCATATTAGGAGGACGTAAAAAGCAACAGAGGCCCCTAGACCAACTTAGAAGTCCTAACGTGTATTTGAACTATTCCTTAGTATTGTGTTTATAACGCACCTTCAAACTTTTACTCCCTTGTGGATCAGAAAAATGTGTGTCTTTCAAAAGCCTATAACTGAGCAACGCCATCTTCCATAGTGTCAAGCAGTTGCATTAGCCCGTTGATTTGTTCCATGCGATTCCTCCTTTACTTGGGTGCTGGGTTAGCGGAATGCCGATCCTCCTCAATCTGATGGGCTTTCCGATCTCCATACCGTTCTTCATACATTTCTTGCAGCCTTTTGGTCGTGGCATCATCGAATACAGGGCCAGCAATACTCCGATCGTCATTAAGTCCAAATGGGTCCTCTACTGGTGTTACAAAGTAGGCATAGCTCACAAGCATTTTCTCGACGAATTGATAGCCAAGACCTCCCTTTTCAAAAGGCAGTTGCTCCTTAACATACGCATCCATTACATCTATCATGAAGACATGGGTGTGTCCAAACTGATCCAGCACCTCCCACATTCGCTGCGCTAGATAGTTCGACTGGAACACAACATAGCAGCCAAACACGAAAATAACACCTATCAGCATAAAGATTAAAATCAACTTGGGGATACGAAATAGCGAAAATTGGGTTTTCATCAATCACCTCTACAAAAATTAAAACATTCATCTATCGGGTATCTGCACCGCTATTTACATTTTGACCCTTGCGGACAAGATTGAAGATGCCTAGCAGTCCAAGTAGTGCGAGGTCTGTCAATAGTAACGGGGCAAACAGGGGCGGTCCGTAGATCCATTCAGTCCCCTGCCAGCTAGCCGATAGGTGCAGATAAAACCCCAACACACCGACGAGTCCGTTGGCTATCAAAATAGCGACACAAGCTTTAAGAAACGGTAGATGGATTGGCTGTAGGAGCGCAGTTATCAAGAAACCGACGCCAATCGCACTGCTAAATATCGGAATCCACTCACTCCGGTTGAAGAATCCGTTTTGGGCATGGTCACAGAGGCAAAGCACAAAGTTACCGAAAAATCCACCGAGTGCCATGAACACAATCCATTGTCCCCACTCAATTGACTCTCTATGCACCTGACGGTTCATCACCAGGAGTAATCCCAGTCCGCAAAAAGCGAGCGGCGCAATAAACGGCGCGGTATAAACAAGACTCTTGATGGTCAAGTCTGCGAAAAATTGGCTATCTAGATGAAATAGCATTCCACTGATGCCAACGCCGATTGAGCTAAAGCCAACACCTAAGCCAACCAAACGGTTCACACCATCCTCAATGAATAACGTCAACAGTATCAACAACGATGCAATAATCGAAAATAGAACCGGAACCCACTCCCCTAAATGAGCAAAGGCGTTGACCGAGTGAGCAAGAAACACATCAAAGCCAAGAAATGCCAGATTCGCTATCACAAACAACTCAAGGATAAATGGATGATTGTCAAACCACTTACTTTTTCGCACGGTTTTCTCGGAGTTGGGCCGCTATCTCTTTCATTTCGGTCATCTTCAACAGGAGTTCGTAATTTCCATGCCACTGCACAAAGTCCGCACCGCCCATGAAAGCCCCATGTTTTGCTGTTCGTCCATAGTAATGCCACAGGTCGAAATAGAGAAACTCAATCGCTTCATCGAAGGGTTCCGGTGTCAGTAACCCTTCTTTGCGGAGGGATGCCATCAGCGTTTCGGCTTCGGCAATTTTGACATTGGTGGCTTGGACAACCCCTTCGGCTTCCTGATAGTATCTATCTACGTGCGGCTGAGTGTGGCACTTCAAACAGGTTTCTTTCATTGCGTCCTGTCCTCGCTGATACGTCGGACGCTTATCGGAGACAGCGGCAAAGAGCCAATACGAAAGACGCTCAGTTGTATCGTGCGTTACCTTCAAGCCTTCCAAGCCGCTCATGTGGCAGGTCGCGCAGGTCGGTATGGACATATCCACCGTGGTGAGTTTTTTTGGGTCTGCTTTGAGATTCAGATCGTGTTTCTGAGCGTTGTAAAGCACACCGTGCTTTGATTCATGATAGATCTCAATTTGTGAATGGTCGGGACCCATGTGGCATTGCCCGCATGTTTCTGGTTCACGGGCAAGTGCGATTGATGTGGAGTGTCGTGCGTGGCAGGCGGTGCAGGAACCTATCGAGCCATCTGCATTCGGCTTACCAACATCGTGGCAACCGAGGCAACCGACATCGGTAGCGCTTTGTCCTTCTTTGGAGGCGAGTTGATTCGGAGCGCGATCGACTGCCCCTTTATGATAGGTTTCGGCAAATGCAATCTGCTCATCGGTGAACCCTTGTTTACCCACTACCGCTGACCACGCCGGCGCGGCGTGACGACTCCTGAGAAACTGGGCATACTCGGTCGAATGACACTGGCTACAGTTTTTCGACGTGATATGTTTAGCGATCGTGAATCCGCGATGTGCTTGCTTCTCTTGACCTTCCAATGCACCGTGGCAGTCGAGGCAGTTAATCCCTTCTGCTGCGTGAAGACTTCGCTCGAATTGGTGCACAACCGCTGAGGTTTCCTTCCGATGGCACGTCGCGCACTTACCTGTGCTTCTGACAAATTCGGCTTTCGGTTGTTCCGTTTCTTGAGGCGGTCGTTTGGCGTTGAAAATCAGTGCCGCGATAATCAGACTGCTGCCTATAAAAATGGCGATAAATACGGATTTGAATGTTATATCCTCCACCCCCTCGAATCACGACTCATTTGCGTCAATCTTCTCTGAATCGTCTAAGGCTCATGTAAAAAGAAGGTGCAAAACATGAGCGCAGATAGATAAAGCTAGTTGAATTTATCGAAACCTCACTTTAGCCCTAAAACCCCGTCTTTCAAGCGTCTTCGTTCCGATTTATCGGGGGCGGGGATATAGGGATGCTTTAGCACCGTTTTTCAAGCCTTTAGGCTTGACTGATACGGCGGAAAATGGTATAATTTATTGTTAGAGGTCGGGGGTTCTACCCGCTGTTAGTAGGGGTAAAATCCGCAACAGTTGGGATATACCGACGGGTATAAGAACCTCCGGTAACCTCACCCAAGTTGCCCTTCGGGGCAGCGGGCAGGGCATTGTCCGTTGAAGAAGAGGACGTAAGAGGCACTTCGGTGTCCTGTCCTTGTTGATAGCACAATTTCCAAACTAAAGAGCATCTCCGTTCTTTAGGGCGGAGAGTATGTCAAAAACAACAAGAGATCAGGTAAGCACCTAGAATGCCCCAGAGCGTTTGGCTTCCTTGGCTTTTTCCTCGTCCACAAAGGCGAGCAGAATCAGACCTACAATGAAGAAGGCCATCAGTGAAATGATGGCTAATCGTGATGTTCCAGTAATTTGCCGTATCAGGGCAAACAGCAAGGGACCCCAAATCGCCGAGAATTTACTAAAGACGGAATAAAACCCGTAAAACTCAGCGGAGGCTTCTTCGGGAATCATCGCCCCGTAAAAGGAACGACTGAGTGCCTGTGAGCCACTGAGCACAATTCCTACAACGATCCCCAAGATAAAAAATTCCGTAACGGTATGTAGAAAATAGGCATAGGTGACAACCCCGCTCCAGAGGAGTAACGTTAACATCAAAGCCCGTTTCGCACCGATCTTCCCGGCGATTCTACCGAATAGTAAGGCACCGCCGGCAGCGATAATCTGAATCATCAGCAACGTGACCATCAAGACCGTTGCAGAAAATCCCAATTCTTCTTTCCCGTAAATCGTTGCCATCTTGATTACCGTCTGAATCCCATCGTTATAGATCATGAAAGCGATTAAGAACAGCAACAGATGTTTGAAGCGTTGAACCTTTCTAATCGTTGTGAACGTGCGCGTTATGCCAATGGCGATATAAGCGATTATCTTCGGTTGCGATTGGTACTTTTCAGGCATCACCTCTATCGCCCCCGCCTCTTTCAGTTTCTTGAGCGTAAAGAGCGTAAAGCCCGCCCACCATAAACCTGCCATTCCTAGCCCGATCCGGGCTGCGAGTCCTTGACCAATCCCGATGATTCCACCGCCGGCAACCAGTCCCAACGTAATGGCGAACTGCAACCCACCGCCGATGTAGCCGTAGGAAAACCCTTTGCTGGATACCCAGTCTATTTTATCTTCGGATGCAATCTGAGGCAGAAACGCATCATAGAAGACATTCGCTGATACATATCCAATCTGTGCAATCAGAAATAGGATGGCGGTCCGCCATACATCTCCGGGTTGAGAGAAGTAGAGGAGCGTTGCGCTGATACTGCCCATATAGGCAAATATGATCAGGAACTTTTTCTTAGATGAGGAGAAGTCTGATATAGTACCGAGAATAGGAGCAAACAGAAAGACAAACAGTGCCGCGGCACTTGCCAGATACGCCCAGAGAGCAGCTGCACTGACAACGGTGTTCCCGATTTGGACACCACCTTCGCCCACAATCCCGTCGGCGAAATAGATCGGTAAAACGCCTGCCACTACTGTGGTTACATAGGCAGAATTTGCCCAGTCATACATACACCAACCGAAGATCTGGGGACCACCTGTAGCGTTATCTGGATTTTTCTGCTGCATTTGTGTCACCTGTTAGTTTTTTTATTTTGTGATTGTTTTTGAGGAAAGGGATCTCAGCCAATCGCCAATTAAGAAAGGGGAGTAGACAACGAAGAAAAGGACAAGTGCTACACCATCTAAAATGGGTATATACCAGGGCCAGGGCGCAAAGAAGAAGGGGGATTTCGTATCCGGTGGCTCGCAAATGAACATGTAGTTGGATTTCAGCAGCAGATTGACGCCTGCAATAACTACCATATAGAAATTGGCAAGCAGGAATGAACGCAATAAGCCTTTGAGGGTGGGGCGCATTCTCAATCCCCACGTCGCAAACAGCACACTGACGACGATGCCACCGTGCACAATAAAATATTGAAAAAAACGGTAGTGCGGAAAATCGACCTCCAACTGAGGCGTGATAATAGCGTTTAATGTGCCAACGATCCCCCAGAAATAACCGATTTCATAAAGGGTCTGATTTCGACGCAACAATGCAAGGACTACAACAAAGAGTGCAACCCCGCAGATGTGTAGGGGTAGATGGTGCTGCGCAAAGACACTGAACGATTGCACCGTCACCATGCGGTAAATCCAAACCCCAATTTCATTGACCATTAATATTGCAGCTAAAAGGTAACAAACCAGATTTGCCGCTACCGATGAATCTATTTTCCGCACCAATACCGATAGTGCAATAGGCAGCATGACTGTTAGGGCTAGTGCGACGACATGAGGAACGCCAAGAAATTGAAATTCGGAGGTTGGCACAGCTGCTCACCTCTCGTTCGTCGATTTATGAAGCACGGTCTAACGCCCGGTATCCGATGTCAGTCCGAAAATGGGCTTGATCAAAGTGAATCTCTTCCACTCCGCGATATGCACCTTCAATCGCAGATTTGATGTCATGGGCGAGTGCGGTAACACCGAGTACCCTGCCGCCGCCTGTGGCAATGTCTCCGTTTTGCATCTGAGTCCCTGCATGGAAAACTGTCACATCCTTCAGCGCGTTAGCGCGGTCTAGTCCGGTAATCACTTTGCCTGTTTTGTAAGCGTCCGGATACCCACCTGATGCCATCACTACACACGTTGCCGCTTCGGATTTCCACTTGCACTCAACCTTATCCAACGTTCCATCAATGCAGGCATCCAGCATCGGTACAAGGTCGCTTTCCATGCGGGTTAGCAATACCTGCGCTTCGGGGTCGCCAAGCCGGCAGTTAAACTCTATCACTTTCGGGCCCGCTTCGGTAATCATCAACCCGACATACAAAATGCCCTTGAAGGTGCGCCCCTCGGACGCCATCCCGCTGATAGCTGGACGCACGATTGTATTCATCACCTGTTCGCTGAGTTCAGGCGTCATGACCGGTGCCGGTGAGTATGCGCCCATACCCCCGGTGTTCTTGCCTTTGTCGCCATCTAGGGACATCTTGTGATCCTGCGAACTCACAAAGGGGAGGCAGGATACGCCGTCCGTTAAGACGGTGAAACTGGCTTCTTCGCCGAATAACGCCTCCTCGATCACCACCTTATCCCCAGCGCTTCCGAAGTTTCGATCGACCATAACTTCCTGAACCGCTTTAACGGCTGCATCAAGCGTTAGCCCCGGAATAACGCCTTTTCCTGCTGCCAATCCATCCGCTTTTATAAAGACCGGCGCGTTAATCTCCTCAAGGTAAGCGATTGCTGCGTCCGCGTCCTCGAATGTGCGGTGTGCGGCGGTAGGAATACTATTTTTCGCCATCAACTGTTTTGCGAAATCTTTGCTCGCTTCAAGGATCGCGGCTTTCCGGTCGGGACCAAACGCTCGGAGCCCTCGCGCTTGAAACACATCGACGATACCCCTCGCCAGCGGATCTTCGGGACCAACAACGGTCAGGTCTATCTTTTCTGTTTCTGCAAAGTCCACAATTGCTGAGAAGTTGTCCTCTAGGGGAATTGATCGGCATTCAGCGATCTGGGCGATACCCGGATTCCCCGGCACACAGTACACCTTTTCAACAAGCGGACTTTGCACAATCTTCCAGACAAACGTGTGCTCTCTAGCACCGCTTCCAATAACTAAAATTCTCATCAAATTCTCCTTGGTCTGGGGTGAAAGGCTTCATTACTTGTCTGAATCGCGGATTAAGCGGATTAAAGGATTATACGAATTCAAATGCAGTCAGTTTTCTCGTGCTTCAATCGAAAATTTCAATCCCAATCCATGCAGTATTTTACTCATGGTGTTTAGGTGTGGATTCCCATTTTCTGAAAGGGCTTTATAAAGTCCCTCACGGGTTAGGTTGACGCGCTCGGCCAATTTAGACATGCCGCCTTGCGCCTCTGCGACATCTCTCACCGCAAGCAAAAATGCCTCTATATCCTCGTTTTTCTCATAATCCTCAAGTGCAACAGCAAGATATATCTTTGCGTCTTCTGGATCGCGTAGTTGTTCAATATGATAATCTTTGAAGTTTCTATAGTTACTCATTTTCTAGCTCCCTTGAATTATGTTCTCTCCAATCCCCTTTTGCTCGTTCTATGTCTCGACTTTGCGAAGATTTATCCCCTCCTCGCAATAGCAAAATAGCATCATCCCCGATTTTACCAAAGTAGATTCGGTAGCCTGCCCCAAATTGCAACCGAAATTCAAATACCCCCCTGCCTACTGATCGATAATCACCTAAATTTTCGGTTTCCTCAATTCGCCTCAAGCGACTTCAAATTCTAGCAACCGTCACTTTATCCCTAATAGCAGAAAGCCATTCAATAAAAGGTTCATTCCCATTCTGGTTTCGATATATTTCTATGTCCATAGTCCAATTGTAAACTACAACTGACAAATTGTAATGTAAACGGAAGGTCACTATTCACGCATCCAGCAAGATAGATTACCGCTAAACTTGAAACGGTGCCATTGTCTGACTGATTAAGCAGATTACAGGATTATACGGATTCATGAAGTATTCACGATGGCATTACTACGTTTCCCCTGCAAGTTGTAGTACGTCATCAATGAACGATTGATCTAGATACATACCGTTATCACGCAACGCTTCTAAAAGCGGCTTGATCGCATCAATTAACCCTTTTTTCTTTGCATCTAGCAAAACCCCAACCGTGCCCCTGACTGTCAATCCGATTCGTTTGGCTTCCTCCCACGCCTTCTTTTCATCAATAATTACGAGATGTGCATTGTGCTCTTTTGCAAGGGCTAAGACTGAGGCTTCACCCCGATCGAGCCTCCCATAAGCCGATGCGCTTTGTGGATCGGTCAAAGACACAGTTCTAATCCACGGTGCGTTATTGAGTGAGGAGCGGCGAAGCGTTGTTTCGGTTCTGAAAAACTCCTCTTGGACCTCTTCTGGTATCCACACATCTGTATAGAGTTCCCGCAACAGGGGAAGGAGGTTGAGTATCCAAAGAGAAACAAGTGGACTATTATTAACGATAACTGGCTTTGTAGGCATTGACAAAATCCGATGCAAGTTCCTCTGCCGTTTCTCCAATAGGAGAGAGTTCATGCTGACCCATAAGAAGGAGAAACTCGGAATATGGCATACCCGCTAGTCGGGCAGCAAGCCCGGTGCTGAGTTCACCAGTTTCGTAACTTTTCAATGCTAATGCGAGACGGGTCTCTTTTTCAAGTCCGATAGGCTCTGCTTTGGGGTGCAGCATGGCAGCGATGTCTTCCGGCAACCGAATCCCTGTTTTCCGCTCAAAATCTGCGACACTTTTGCAGATGTTGTGAAATAGCGCAATGATATTCACACCCAAAATTGCAGCAACGGTCAAATCCACTTTGGCATTTCCCCAGTGCTGCAGATGTAACCACGCGATACCGCAATTGCCATAGGCGAGTCCACTATCTGGATTCAACTTTATCGCTGCGTTATAGTCTGCAATGGCACGGTGAATATCAATTTTACTGAGGTAGACATTACCACGATGGGTATACACTTCGGCTGCCCCTGGATTCAACCCTATCGCTGTGCTATAGTCTTGGATGGCATAGAGAATCTCCCCTTTTTTGTGATAAGTCACCCCACGATGGGTATAAGCGTTAGCATAATTGGGATTCAGTTGTATCGCTTTGGTATAGTCTACAATAGCGAGGTCATAATCGCCTTTTGCCCCGTAAGCCACCCCGCGATTCAAATAAGCCTCGGCATAATTGGGATTCAGCTCTATCGTTCTAGTATAGTCTGCAATGGCACGGTTATAATCGCCTTTTGCCCCGTAAGCCATCCCGCGATTCAAATAAGCCTCGGCATAATCAGGTTTGAACTCTATTGCTCTGTCATAGTCGTCAACAACCCGTTCAAGCTTGCCTGCTTTAAGATAAGCAGCACCGCGATTGATGTATGCCTTAGCAAAGTCCGGTTTGAGTTGTATTGCTTTGGCATAGTCTGCAATGGCACGGTCATAATCGCCTTTTTTCCCGTAAGCCACTCCGCGATTCAAATAGCTGTCGGCATAATTGGGACTCAGTTCTATCGCTCTGGTATAGTCTGCAATGGCACGGTCAAAGTCACCTTTGCTCTCGTAAGCAACCCCTCGATTGTTATAAGTATAGCTACTATTCGGGTTGAGTGCAATCGCATGTGAGTAGATTTCTATCGCCCTGTTTATCTGCTCAAGCATCACTAAAACGTTGCCTTGCTGGAATGCCAATTCAGCGCGTAGTTCTTTTTCAAATGTCCTAGACGGTGCCTCCATCTGAGCCTGTATTTTGTCAACGGTTTCTTGAATGCTTTCCGCCACCTTTTGCCACCCTCTGCTATCAGGGAACCATTCGTTAATAGGCTTACCTTCGACAGGCAGAACTTGGATGTCGCTGAGTTGATGATTTAGCCAATCGCAACGCTCAAGGATGATGGGGATGACTCTTATCTTTGCGCTCAACGCTTCAGCCAATTCTCTATTACAATTTTCAGACGCAAGGCTTGCAGCGGAAACAAGGTAGAACAGAATATCCGAAGTGGCAAGGTTGTTGGAAATTTTCTTATACCACTTGTCACCTAGGCGGATTTCGTTATCGTCCCAAAATTCTATCTTGCCTTTCTTCTCCATTACACCAAGGGACGCGATCAATTTGTCCTTTGCTGCCTTATCTTTATGTGCATAGATAATGAATATCTTTAAGGGCTTATTCATTTTTTCCTCCGTCTGATTGACAAGAAAAATAGTCATGTGACCTCTTGACCCAACGCAGCCCGGTAGTCCTTGACGGATTGCTCAAGCCCGACATAAAGCGCGTGCGCCATCAGGTGATGACCGATCGAAACCTCAAGTAGACCGGGGAGATGTCTCATGCACGGTAGATTTTCCAAGTTGAGATCGTGCCCTGCGTTGATGCCGAGATCCAAGCTAACCGCCTTTTCAGCGGCTTTGACGAGTAAGCCAAATTCGTGTGCAATCTCCTGCTCCGTTTTCGCCCACGCATAAGGTGCGGTATAGAATTCAACCCGATCCGCACCCACTTCCTTCGCCAATTCGATTTGATGCAGGTCTGTGCCGCTGAATAGGCTGACACGGATGCCGGCATCCTTGAGCCGTTGAATGACCGGTTTGAGCCCTTCACCTTCCGCCGTTAGATCCCAGCCGTGGTCACTCGTCACCTCGCCCGGTGTGACGGGAACGAGTGTGCACTGGTCTGGACGCACCTCTATCACCATATCCAACAGGTCGGGTCGGGGGTCTCCCTCAATGTTATATTCGACAGTTACCATCTCGGCGATTTCGTAGACATCATGGGGTTTGATGTGTCGTTGATCTTCTCGTGGGTGCACCGTAATCCCTTGTGCACCGGTATTGATGCAGGTTTGCACCGCTTGGATGACATTTGGGACATCTTCGCCTCTAGAATTTCTTAACGTCGCGACCTTATTGACGTTCACACTCAAGTTGATCATTGCCTTCTCCCTCCACCTCAATATTTTAGGATTTTTATTATGCAAGTTTGGGGTAGGATTGTCAACCAAAATTGTTTGGAGGCGTGTCAAGGAAATTTACTTGACATGGACACTTATCTAATGTATTATAACAAGTCTATTTGTCACAGTTTTTCATTGAATGTAGTGTCCTCGGAGTAAGCGTAACAGATCCCCACTAAATGATTTCCCTTCCTGAACCTTCATCTCATCGAAATGTTTCAGCAAGTAATCATTAGGTTGTCGGACTATTGGGAGGACATTCTCCTCTGTCTGCCGATCCATTCTGAAAAAGTGTTTGTCGTTGATTCAGGGACATATGCTCACAGCACTATCAAGGTAGAAGAAGATCAAAGATAAAGTAAACAAATATCGCTGCAAGAGTAACAAAGAGATACGGATTCTCGGAACGAAGTAGAACAGGAAAGGCCAACATGAAAGGAAAAATAGGTATTCCGAAAAAGCAAGGACTTTATAACCCCGCCTACGAACATGATGCCTGCGGTATCGGTTTTATCGTCAACATCAAAGGTGAAAAATCTAATACGCTCGTGCGTCAGGCACTAGATGCGTTGGTTTGTCTTGACCATCGGGGTGCCCGCGGTGCTGAAGAAAACACCGGCGACGGAGCGGGCGTTCTGATGCAGGTCCCGCACAACTTCCTTCAACACGCCTGCGAAGATTTAGGAATCGATCTGCCCGATTCAAAACATTACGGCGTTGGTATGGTGTTTTTCACCAAGACCGAAGATGGCGAACTTCTTCAACGTTGTCAGCAAAAACTTGAGGAAATTGTTATCGAAGAAGGACAGACGGTTTTGGGTTGGCGAGAAGTTCCCACCGATAATTTCCATCTGGGACCGATTTCCCGCTCTTCCGAGCCGACTGTATGGCAAATCTTTATCGGCAGAAGCCCCAATATCAAAGATGATCTCGCCTTTGAGCGTAAGTTGTATGTGATTCGGAAGCGCGCCTCCAATATCATCCGATACGGCGGGATAGACGAAGATTTCTACATTCCGAGTCTATCTTGCCGCACTATCGTCTATAAGGGGATGCTCACCCCGATGCAGGTTCCCGAATTCTACCCCGAACTGAAAGATCCTCGGATGGAGGCGTCAATTGTCCTGCTTCATTCTCGATTTTCGACGAACACTTTCCCAAGTTGGGCGCGGTCACACCCGTACCGATACATGATTCATAACGGCGAAATCAATACCGTGCGCGGGAACCAGAACTGGATGAAGACACGGCAGGCGATGTTAGCATCTGAGCTGTTCGGTGATGACCTCCCGAAACTTTTCCCCATCCTCGACGAGGACGGAAGCGATACCGCTATCTTCGATAATTGTCTGGAATTCCTTGCACTCTCAGACAGATCGCTGCCCCACTCCGTGATGATGATGATTCCTGAACCGTGGGAAAACCATGAGAGCATGAGCGCAGAGAGACGCGCATTTTATGAATATCATAGCTGTTTAATGGAGCCGTGGGACGGTCCTGCTTCTATCGCTTTTACTGATGGCACGGTTGTTGGAGCGTCTTTAGACCGCAACGGTTTTCGTCCCTCCCGTTACTACATCACAAATGATGACATGCTCGTACTCGCTTCGGAAACCGGAGTGTTGGACATCCCACCTGAGCGAGTCGTCTCGAAAGGACGTCTCCAACCGGGTCGGATCCTCCTGATTGATACGGAGAAGGGACGCATCATCAGCGATGATGAAGCTAAGGATGAAATTGCTTCCGAGCATCCGTATGGTCAGTGGCTAGACGAACACCTCGTTGCATTGAAAGATCTGCCAGCAGTTGAGCCGAAGGAACCTGCAAAAGACCACGATAAGATTCTACAACGCCAGCAGGCATTCGGCTATACATTTGAAGATCAGCGCATCTTCCTTGGACCTATGTCGAAAATCGGCCGCGATCCCGTCGGCTCAATGGGGAATGACGCCTCTTTGGCGGTACTCTCCAACCGACCCCAGCTGCTTTACAACTATTTCAAGCAGCTATTCGCACAAGTCACCAACCCGCCGTTGGATCCGCTCAAAGAAGAGATTATTACTTCGTCTGAAACGACAATAGGTACTGAGCGTAACCTGCTCGTACCGGAACCGGAGAGTTGTCGTCAGATCCGCCTCGACACCCCAGTTATTTCGGATGAGGAACTAGAGCAGCTGCGCCAAGTAGATCAGCCGGGGTTCAAATCCACAACGCTTCCAATCCTGTTCAACGTCGCCGATGGAGAAGGTGGACTTGAAAAAGCGATGGAAGAACTCTTTGAAGCCGCTGACCGCGTTATCGAAGAGGGTTACACTATTATCATCTTGTCTGACCGCGGCGTTGACGAGAGGTCTGCACCTATCCCCGCGCTGCTGGCTGTTTCGGGACTCCATCACCACCTAATTCGGTGTGGTACACGTACAAAAGTCGGTATCGCGCTTGAATCGGGTGAACCGCGCGAAGTGCATCACTTCTGTCTACTCACCGGGTATGGTGTCCAAGCGGTTAATCCATACATGGCATTTGAGAGCCTAGCGGACATGATTGCTGAAGGGCAACTGACGGATATTGGATATCAAGATGCCGTCAAGGGATACATCAAATCAGCCACTAAAGGCGTGGTCAAGGTCATGGCGAAGATGGGAATTTCAACCATCAAGTCGTATCGAGGTGCACAAATCTTTGAAGCCATCGGCATCAAGCAGGAGGTTGTTGACCGTTACTTTACTTGGACGGAAACTCGCGTGGAGGGGGTTGGACTTGACGTTATCGCTCGCGAAGCCCTGATGCGTCACCGCGCAGCCTTTCCAGATATTCCGGTTGACAATCGCACCTTGGATGTCGGCGGACATTTTCAGTGGCGACAGGATGGTGAATACCATCTGTTCAATCCAGCCACAATTCATAAGCTGCAATTGGCAGCCCGCACCAATAACTATGATGTCTATAAAGACTATGCGAAGTTGATTAATGATTACGCTCAGAATATGGCGACGCTACGTGGGCTTTTGGAATTGAAGTTCCCGAATGAACCGATTCCAATCGACGAGGTAGAACCGGTTGAAGATATCTGCAAGCGGTTCAAGAGCGGTGCGATGTCCTACGGTTCCATCAGCAAGGAAGCACACGAAGCATTGGCAATCGCGATGAACCGGATTGGTGGAAAGAGCAATACCGGTGAAGGGGGAGAGGATCCGGCGCGGTATTTTCTCGAACCCAACGGCGACTCCAAAAACAGTGCGATTAAACAGGTCGCCTCCGGTAGATTCGGCGTTACCAGTAATTACCTCGTGAATGCGAAGGAACTTCAGATTAAAATGGCGCAAGGTGCCAAGCCCGGTGAGGGGGGTGAGTTGCCCGGTAGAAAGGTTTATCCGTGGATTGCCACGGTGCGTCACTCGACGCCGGGGGTTGAGCTCATTTCGCCGCCGCCGCACCACGATATCTATTCGATTGAAGATCTCGCCCAACTTATCCATGATCTGAAAAACTCAAACCACCACGCGCGGATCAACGTTAAATTAGTATCCGAGGTCGGTGTCGGCACTATTGCAGCGGGTGTGGCAAAAGGACACGCAGATGTCGTGCTGATCAGTGGCCTTGATGGAGGCACCGGAGCTTCTCCACAGACTAGCATTAAGCACGCTGGCTTGCCTTGGGAGCTCGGGGTGGCGGAAACCCATCAGACCCTAGTCCTGAATAACCTACGTTCTCGCATTATCGTGGAAACGGATGGGCAACTCAAAACCGGTCGAGATGTTATTGTCGCAGCCCTGTTGGGTGCTGAGGAGTTCGGCTTTGCGACCACGGCGCTGGTCACGCTCGGCTGTATTATGATGCGTGTGTGCCATCTGGATACCTGCCCAGTGGGTGTAGCGACGCAAAATCCAGAGCTGCGTGAAAAATTTATGGGAGACCCGTCCCACGTCGTGAATTTCATGCGTTTCATCGCACAGGATATGCGTGAAATCATGGCGCAGTTGGGGGTTCGCACGGTCAATGAATTGATCGGTCGCACCGACCTGCTTGAGCCGACAAAAGCGGTTGATCATTGGAAAGCGAAGGGAATTGATCTTGCGCCGATTCTCTACCAGCCTCAAGTTGGACCGGAAATCGGACGCTATTGCCAAATTGACCAAGACCACGGTTTGGACAAGGCACTAGATAACGAAATCCTTCTGGATTTCTGTGAACCGACTTTGCGGGATGGGACAAAGGTTACGGGATCCTTCCCAATTAAGAATACCAATCGGGTTGTCGGTACAATTATGGGCAGTGAACTGACCCGACGCCATGGTCCCGAGGGGCTGCCTGAAGATACCGTAGACATTCATTTTGAAGGGTCTGCGGGCCAATCCTTTGGTGCATTTACACCTCCCGGTGTTACGTTCCGCCTTGAAGGCGACGCGAATGATTATTTTGGTAAGGGCCTCTGCGGCAGCAAGTTGATTGTTTATCCTCCCAAAGAATCTACATTCAAGGCTGAGGAAAACATCATTATCGGCAACGTTGCTTTCTATGGCGCGACCAACGGTGAAGCCTATATCCGCGGCATGGCTGGCGAGCGGTTCTGTGTACGGAATAGTGGTGTCCGCGCCGTCGTCGAAGCTGTGGGGGATCACGGATGCGAGTATATGACGGGCGGCAGAGTCGTTGTCCTCGGCAAAACTGGGCGTAACTTCGCTGGCGGGATGTCCGGCGGAATCGCTTATGTCCTTGACCGCGATGGTGATTTTCATATCCGCTGTAATCAGGAACAGTGTGACCTTGAACGCTTGGAGGATCCGGTAGAGGTTTCGGAGGTCAAAGGGATGATTCAGAAGCACGCCGAGTATACCGGGAGCGAACTTGCGTTAGAAATTTTGGAGGACTGGGAGAATACGTTTCCCCAATTCGTCAAGGTCATGCCGCAAGACTACAAACGGATTCTTGATGCACTTGAAGAAGCACAAACAGAAGGATTTGAGGGAGAGGACGCTTGGCTAGAGGCGTTTCGGCGCGGCGTCGCTGCTGAAGAGGCAGCTTAGAAAGACAGGATTCAAGGAGACAGCATGGCAAAACCAACGGGATTTATGGAGTATGATAGAGAACTTCCGCCCGATCGTTCACCATTAGAGCGTATCAAAGACTGGAATGAATTTCACGAACATTTTACAGTAGAAAAACTTCAGACGCAAGGCGCGCGTTGCATGGATTGCGGTATCCCGTTCTGTCATACGGGAATGCGATTACCGGAAAATAGCCCCGCTGCATCGGGCTGTCCGATCAACAACCTGATACCGGAATGGAATGACCTCGTCTATCGCGGTTTGTGGAAAGAGGCGTTGGAACGGCTACATAAAACCAATAACTTCCCTGAGTTCACAGGTCGAGTGTGTCCAGCACCTTGCGAGGGTGCTTGCGTTTTGGGGATGATTGAGCCACCGGTTACAATCAAAAATATTGAGGTTTCAATCATTGATAAGGGCTGGGAGGAAGGTTGGGTCGTTCCTGAACCGCCCGCCAAACGTACGGGTAAGCGTGTTGCGGTCGTAGGATCTGGCCCGGCAGGTTTGTCTTGTGCTGCACAACTTAACAGGGCAGGGCATCTCGTCACGGTCTACGAGCGCGCTGATCGGGTCGGGGGACTGTTGATGTACGGCATCCCCAACATGAAATTGGACAAAAAAAGGGTCGTCCAACGTCGCATTGACTTGATGGAAGCAGAAGGGGTCAATTTCATTACCAATACTGAAATCGGCAAGGATATCTCGGCGCAAGAATTAGTTGAGGGATTTGATGCGGTTGTTCTCTGTGGTGGTGCCACCAAGCCGCGAGATCTCCCCATCGAAGGTCGGGATTTGGAAGGTGTCCATTTTGCCGTGCCGTTCCTTCACGCAAACACCAAAAGCCTCCTCGATTCCAATCACGACGATGGGAATTATATTTCCGCCAAAGACAAACATGTCATCGTCATCGGTGGCGGGGATACAGGCACGGACTGCGTGGGCACCTCTATGCGTCATGGGTGCAAAAGTCTCACCCAGTTTGAGATTCTAGAACGTCCACCCGACGAGCGCGCACCTAATAACCCGTGGCCCGAGTATCCACGGATTTACGAACTCGATTATGGACAGGAAGAAGCGGCTGCTAAATTTGGGGAGGATCCGCGCATCTATCTCATCAACACCATGAAATTCGTCGGCGATGAAAAGGGACGCGTAAAAGAGCTTCATACCGCTGAGGTCGAATGGGTTCCGGGGGACGGTGGACGTCCTTTCCCGAAACCGATCGAAGGCACCGAGAAAGTTTGGCCCGCCGATTTAGTGCTTTTGGCGATGGGCTTCCTCGGTCCCGAAGACACTATTCTGAACGAATTGGACATTGAGCGCGATGAACGCTCCAACGTCAAGGCGGAAGAGGAGAAATACACGACTAGCATCCCCGGTGTATTTGCTGCCGGTGACATGCGGCGTGGGCAGAGCCTCGTTGTCTGGGCGTTCAAAGAGGGACGTGGCGCCGCCCGTGAAGCGGATCGATACCTAATGGGGACAACGGATCTGCCGTGAAATAAAGAAATTACCTCATAATATCTATACGAAACCAATAATAAAGCCGGCAGTCCTGTTCTGATTGCCGGCTTTTTGATTGGAGGCATACCGATGGAGGCTACACCAACTATCCTAGATGAAATAAAAAAAGAGCAGATTACCCTCACGGATTACCTGCTAATGCCTGAACTCAATCATCCGTATGAAATCATTGATGGAGAGATGATGCCTTCCCCGGCTCCAACACTGGCACATCAAATAATAGGCGCGAATGTCTTTAGTCCACTAAGCCAGTATGTGAAAACAAAGGGACTTGGTGTGGTGCTTTTCGCACCGGTTGATATTATCCTCCAACGCGACCCATTACGGACGCGCCAGCCAGATGTGTTGTTTATCCACAAAGACAATCTACCCGGTACTAGCCTTGATGACCTTGAAGAACTGCAACTTCTTGAAATTACCCCGGATTTGGTTGTCGAAGTGCTTTCACCCTCGGATACAAAAAAGGTGCTAGGTTCTGTTGACATTTCATCGTAACCAGATAATCGTAGCAACAAAACTCAGAAATCCCATATACCGAACCGCTAATTTATCAAAACGCGCGGAAATACGTCGATACTGCTTGATTTTGTTGATGAAACATTCCACTATATGTCTCTGCTGGTACAGATCCACATCATAATCACGTGAATCACGGCGGTTGGCACGTGGCGGTATCACCGGCACCGCGCCGGTGTCGGTTATCGATTCAATGAACGCCATCGAGTCATATGATGTGTCGGCTATCACATACTCACTGCTGTAACCGTCAATCAATGCTTCAGCACAAGTAATGTCGTGCCGTTGACCGGCTGTCAACATAAAACGTAATGGGTGACCTAAGCTATCAACAGCGATGTGAATCTTGGTTGAAAAGCCACCCCGGCTGCGTCCGAGTGCTTGTGAGACTTGACCGCCACTTGTTTTCAAAGCACCCGCAGCACAAGGGTGCGCCCGAATGATGGTGGTGTCAATGATGAGCCACTCCATATCGGGGTCTTGGGCAAAGTGTTGGTGCAACCGTTGAAAGATACCTTTATCGCACCATCTTGCGAATCGTTTATAGACGCTGTTCCAATTGCCATACTGTTTGGGTAACAGTCGCCATTGACTGCCACTACGGGTTATCCAAAGCACCGCATCGATAAAGCGTTTTAAGTGAGTTGGGTCTCCGGTGTAGATGTCGGGACAGGTGTTAAGGAATGCTACTATTTTTGACCATTGTGTATCGGATAAGGTAAGTGTGGACATACCCTTATTATACACAAATGTCAACACGCCCTAGTCGATAAACCAAGTACCAGAAACGGGCGCAAGAGTCGGGAATTGGAATTCCCTCCTACAAAAAACGTACGGTAGGAGCAATATCCGAATCGCGACTGACTTGACTACGGCTATCTAGGTTCTGTTGACATTTCATCGTAACCAGATAATCGTAGCAACAAAACTCAGAAATCCCATATACCGAACCGCTAATTTATCAAAACGCGCGGAAATACGTCGATACTGCTTGATTTTGTTGATGAAACATTCCACTATATGTCTCTGCTGGTACAGATCCACATCATAATCACGTGAATCACGGCGGTTGGCACGTGGCGGTATCACCGGCACCGCGCCGGTGTCGGTTATCGATTCAATGAACGCCATCGAGTCATATGATGTGTCGGCTATCACATACTCACTGCTGTAACCGTCAATCAATGCTTCAGCACAAGTAATGTCGTGCCGTTGACCGGCTGTCAACATAAAACGTAATGGGTGACCTAAGCTATCAACAGCGATGTGAATCTTGGTTGAAAAGCCACCCCGGCTGCGTCCGAGTGCTTGTGAGACTTGACCGCCACTTGTTTTCAAAGCACCCGCAGCACAAGGGTGCGCCCGAATGATAGTGGTGTCAATGATGAGCCACTCCATATCGGGGTCTTGGGCAAAGTGTTGGTGCAACCGTTGAAAGATACCTTTATCGCACCATCTTGCGAATCGTTTATAGACGCTGTTCCAATTGCCATACTGTTTGGGTAACAGTCGCCATTGACTGCCACTACGGGTTATCCAAAGCACCGCATCGATAAAGCGTTTTAAGTGAGTTGGGTCTCCGGTGTAGATGTCGGGACAGGTGTTAAGGAATGCTACTATTTTTGACCATTGTGTATCGGATAAGGTAAGTGTGGACATACCCTTATTATACACAAATGTCAACACGCCCTAGTTGGAAAATTGGCAGATTATCAACGGATTGGTGTCAAAGAATGTTGGCTGGTCAGTCGGGAAGCGCACTCGGTTGAGGTATTGCGCTTATCAGTGGAGAAATCTGAACGAGCGGGGCTCTATGGACTCGGTGAGACCGTCTGTAGTGAAGCACTTATAGACTTCCGATTGACAGTGGACGCAATCTTTGCCTGATACCTATGAGGGCAGATCCATTTCCGTCTGACGTAAATAATCTGAAATCCGTCGATATGCGGTGTTAAGCCGTTGCATCATTTCAAGACTCCCGCCCTTATCCGGATGATAGTTCAAAGCAAGTTGACGATAGCGTTCCCTCAACGCATTCAGGTCAATCGGATAGGTTAAGCCGAAGAATCGAAAACTGTCCTGTAGTGTATCAGGCATACTTAATGGCTGGTTGCCCGCTCGCCCCTGATCTCTCCGCACATCCCTCTGTTGACACACGCCTTCCAGATACTTATTCAGTTGAACCTTAGACATCAACCGAATCTCATCCACCTCAAAGAACAGTTCTCCAACACATCTTGCATGGATCGCTTGCGGCGTCCAGTTTGTTGCTGCGGCAAGGGCCCCTTCAACCTCTTGAATCTGATCACGTCTCTCTTGGGAAATCGTTTGCTCGTAGTAATCCTGAACCAAACCTTGGTAAAGTTCCCACTTGGGGGATTGTAGACCAATCGATGCCCAATTTCGTAACCGATAACCGATGAGAGCGTCGAGTCCTTCGCGGGCAGCGTATGCAGCAATCTCGCTCTGAATCAGCTCCCGATCGACTATATCAAATCCTTGAAAGACAGAGAAATCTAACTTGTGCCGGTAGAAATCGCTTAACATCCCTAAGTCACAGGCGGCAATCAGCGACATAGGAGGTTTTATAAAACTGCTGTCCCATGTGCAGAGTTGTTTCCGAAATTGTTGGATATCCTTGAAAGAGATTTGGGCTGCTGCATCATTCGCACATCTCTTAAAAACAGTCCGCAATCGATCTGAGATGAACGCTAACTCGTCAAGGAATAAGTAACCTTTAACCATTTGCCCACCTGCCCGAACAGAAAAGATAATAAAGTATAATGTTTTTCGCCCCGTTTTTCCAGTCCCCTTGGTGAAGATTTGAAGTTGTTATTCTGTAGATCAATTTTTGACACGGCAATGTATCAGCGGCGGCGATATTTTCCCTGCCTTTCTGATAAATCTTAGGACAATTCGTGCCGCAATTTGTCGATGCGCCGTTTCCTTGTTTTGTCTTGACTTTATAGGGCTGCCTTTGCTACAATAGCATAGATTGAATAAACGATCAGTTGTCCTTGCCACTTGAGATGATAGGTATGCCGCAAATATGCCACTTGGCTTTGCCCAATCGAGCGGTTTGAGAATTCCTTATAGTGTATTAATTGTTGGTGCCTTCCTCATTTTTTGGCTAAGTCCCCTGTTCTTCATGAGTTGTTCCTAACAACCATAATCAGCATAGCATTTGCTAGTTAAGCATTGAGGAAACCTTTCTTTCACAATAGAAATGAACGACCCGCAGACATATAAAAATGGAATCGCAGCACCGTATATTATTGAAGCAAGTAATTCGAGCGAAGAGTCATTCCTGCCACAGCACCCCACACTCCTAGTTCTGATTAGCCCTCAATTAAGGAGATTTTAATGGCACAGAAGATAGCAGCCATGCGAAAGATGTTTTCAGCGCTCCCTGAAACTTCAACCTACAGCCCGGTGACGGATGCATTGCAAAGCGCGGGACAATTGGATGAACAGGACATCACAAATGCTCTCACAGCGTTTAGCACTATGCCTCAGTCAACGAACGTCTTCGCGAATCCAGTTTTACATCATGCAAAAGTTGATTGTGATGGTGCAGATATTACACTGCATATCCGTAGTTTTGGAATCCGTGGTGTGCTTCAAGAGAGCGAAATTGTTGCCAGTGGACCTGCCCCTGCGTATGTAATCTTCGTTGGTCTATTCGGTAGAAGGCCCGAAAAAGTTCAGAACAGTTTCGATGAAGAGGCAGTGCTTAGGGAACTGATTAATCGTAAGTTTTATCGAGTCAGAAGGGTTGTCAGGGAAAATACTTCGGGGCGCAAGTCACTAATCGAGCAGATTGCTAACTTTGTGCAGATCTTTCCAAAGTCGGGACCGGAACTTGCAATTCAACATTTCTCGACGCTTAGGAAAGCGAATCGAGCGAAAAACCGGAGCCCAGAACGTGGGTTGAACGACGAAAGGCGTGAGGGTCGCCTTCTATTTCAAATGATTGGAACGCATATAGAAAATGTCGCTGTGGGGGTGATGTCAACTTATATGCGCGGTCTGCTGGAAACAAATGCGAATTTAACGACAGAGCAGCTCGTCCGCCAAACGGACACACTTATCACAGAGGAAGAGCGCGCGGGAAAAACGGCGTTTCAGACCTGCTATAGTCTTCTCCTAGGTCATCGTGCCAATGAAGTTGAAAGTAAAGCCTTGGAACGCATGGGAATCATACAAACCCATCACGGATCGGCAGGATCCAATATGGTTGCCCGATATATGGCAACGCTACATACCCCTTCCGTCTCTGACTTCTTGACCGCTGCCCACATGAACCTTGACGGCGATCGGCATTTTGGCGCGATTCACGATATAACCCACTTTATTAATGCACTTGAACAACTTCCCCCAGACAAGCGGGAATCAGCTATCCGAAACGAGGTAATCGAAGGTGGAATACCGACGTTTGGTCACCCGGAAATTGCCGCTGCCGGTAGGGTTGACGAAATCCAGCAAGATCCGAGACCTGCAATTTACATTGAGCCCGTTTTGCAGGCAATAGATAGTGGGGATCTCACGCTCGACGACAAGCAGAGGCAGCGGCTCGGCATAATTCAACGCATCTATCAGATAGCGTTTGTCGAAGGCGTGATTAAGCCGGGTAGAGAAAAAGATCCGCCACTTCGTTTGACGCCAAACACGGATTTCGGCGGCTGGGCGGCTCAAGAAGCGTTGGGCATCCATGAATTAGATCGAACATTGCTCACCTATATCTTTAGAGGATTTGGTTGGATGATGGATGCGCGGGAACAGTTGCAGGAGCGTCACATCATTCGTCCGGTCATTCCTCCCGACCCACAGATTATTCCCACAGATAGCAGTGACCCAACGATACCGGATTTGGTCGTTTCAACCCATAATCGGCTGGTTCAAGAGGAGGCGTTCTCTCCACATTGAACCACAATATGTGGAAACTTGAGTCTAGGCATTCATTAATAATCAGGCTTATCTAACCTTCGCAGTGGAGTCCCTTGGTAGTATATTTTCACCATGCGATCTAAGCCGTTGTTTTTTTGAAAGGAGTACAGATTGGTCAACTCAGAAGCAATTGAGGCCGCAAAAGAACATTTTGGAAACGTTTTACAGCAACAGCTTGAGAGAGTCGAGAAACTCAAGCAAGAACCAGATTGGACAGATTATAGTTCTATTTCGCCCATAATCGTTGGTATGCTCGGCGGTGACGGCATCGGTCCGACAATTAGTGCTGAAACCCAGCGTGTGCTTGAATATCTGCTGCGTGACCCAGTCGACAGTGGGAAAGTCGAGTTTCGGGTAATAGAAGGACTCACCATTGAAAACCGTGCCGAAAAGATGCAATCAATACCGGACGACGTGCTTGAAGAGATCAAGGGGTGCCATGTGACCCTAAAGGGACCGACGCACACGCCTGAACAGGGAGATGGGTGGCCCAACATAGAAAGTGCGAACGTCTCGATGCGTAAGGCACTCGACCTATTCGCCAATGTCCGTCCGGTGCGTGTGCCTGCTGAAAATATTGACTGGACCTTCTTCCGTGAGAACACTGAAGATATGTACGCACTTGGCAGCCAAGGCATCAATGTCACCGATGATTTGGGGATAGATTTTCGCGTTATCACAAGCCAAGGGTCTGAGCGGATTATTGAGGCAGCCTTCGCTCACGCGCAACGGACCGGCAGAACTAAGGTAACGGTCGTCACAAAGGCAAATATCGTCAAAACAACCGACGGCAAGTTCCTTGACTTTGGTCGCCAGATTGCACAACGGTATCCGGACATTGAATGGGATAGTTGGTACATCGACATCATGACCGCGGCACTGATAAATCCGGCGCGTCAACAGGATTTTCAGGTGCTTGTACTCCCTAACCTCTACGGTGATATCTTGACTGACGAGGCAGCCCAGATCCAGGGCGGCGTTGGAACTGCCGGGAGCGCGAATATCGGCAAACAAGCCGCCATGTTTGAGGCAATTCACGGCAGCGCCCCGCGAATGGTGCAAGAGGGGAGGGCGCAGTATGCTGATCCAAGCTCTCTCATCCGCGCCGGTGCCATGATGCTTGAGCATATTGGATTCGACGAACTCGGTCAAAAATTGCACAAAGCCCTCGACATCTGCGGGCAGTACGAGCGCAAGGTTGTTATGACCGGACGCAGCACCGGCGCAACTAGCGAGGCGTTCGGCGACTACATCATGGCGACTGTCGAGGATCCTAACGTTGAGGCGCGGTGGGAAGAATATGTGGCTGCAGAAGCGTGATTGGAATAATGCGTAACGAGTAATACGTAAGGGATTATCCGCACAACCACCGTCATTTCGTAGACAGTCTTTTTACGAATTACGCATTACGTATTATTTTTCAGAGAACACAGAGCAATCAGCAGTAACTTATTATTACAATGTTTCATTGCTAATCTCTCATAGGGAAAACGAATGGCTCGAAAAAAAATTAGTGTGATTGGTGCTGGAAACGTCGGCGCAACCGCCGCACTATTCATTGCACAAAAGCAGCTCGGCGATGTTGTGATGGTGGATATCATTGATGGCGTCCCACAAGGAAAAAGTTTGGATATGGCACAGGCATCACCCGTGGAAATGTTCGATGCAAGTGTCACAGGTTCAACAGGTTACGAAGAGACAGCGGGCTCCGACCTAGTGATTATCACCTCCGGATCGCCTCGGAAGCCGGGGATGACCCGCGAAGACCTACTGCAAACAAACGCGAACATCGTTGGCAGCGTCACGGAAAACGTCGTGAAGCACTCCCCGGATTGCATCATTGTGATGTTGACGAATCCGTTGGACATTATGACCTATCATGCGTGGAAGGTTTCGGGATTTCCTTCCAACCGCGTGGTTGGACAGGCGGGCGTACTCGATTCAGCCCGGTTCCGTTATTTCATCTCCCTTGAACTGGGCGTGTCCGTTGAAGATATCAGTGCCCTTGTGATGGGAGGACACGGAGATACGATGGTGCCTCTACCACGTTACACAACCGTCGGCGGAATCCCAATTCCGCAACTTATATCTGCTGAACGAATTGAGGAAATGGCGCAGCGCACACGAGATGGCGGTGCAGAAGTAGTCGATCTTCTGAAGACGAGTGGTTATTACGCGGCGGGTGCCTCGCTTGCCCAGATGGCGGATGCAATCATCCGTGACAAAAAACGGCTCATCCCCTGTGCAGCGCATCTGACTGGACAGTTCGGTATTGACGACCTATATATCGGTGTCCCGATTAAGTTGGGAGCGAACGGCGTTGAAGAAATTATCGAAGTGGAATTGACTGACGATGAAATCCAAGCGTTGCAAACATCGGCTCAGACATATCGGGAAGGGATCGAGTTGCTAGGGTACTAACACCAAGAGAAACCGAGTTTTTGGCAAAAACTCGGTTTCTGCTGCACCACAGAACATATACAAAGCCCCATTCAAGTTTGCCAACCAAAAGGAAAATAGATTGAAGATCGCATATTTCGATTGCTTCTCAGGTATCAGTGGAGATATGGTGCTCGGTGCCTTGGTCGATGTAGGCGTCGATCCAGATGCCCTGAAGACAGAGTTGGCAAAGTTGAAACTGGACGAATTCACGCTGCGTTTCGAGGAAGCCACGAAACATAGCATCAGCGGCACATGGGCAGTCGTGGAAACAGATGATTCAACTGGAGATTCACATAACCACAACGATGCCCCGGCGGCGCATCACCATCACACCCACGATCATGACCATGGTCACGAACACACCCACGAGCACCATGATCACCCGCACACGCATGGACCGAGCCGCCACCTCTCCGATATTTTCGCTGTTCTGGATAACAGCGATCTTGATGCAGTAATCATTGACCGCGCAAAGCGAATCTTTGATCGATTGGCAGCGGCGGAAGCGAAAGTCCACAACACCTCTAAAGATCAGGTGCACCTACACGAAGTCAGCGGCATCGATGCGATTGTGGACATCGTCGGAGCCGTTGTTGGATTACACCTTCTAGAAATTGATGAGATTTATGCCTCTCCACTATCGCTCGGCGGCGGTTTTATCCGGTGCGCTCACGGACTCATGCCTGTCCCCGCACCGGGGACACTGGAGCTGCTGTGCGGCGTGCCCGTTCGGCAGACTGAAATCCGAAAAGAGCTAGTGACACCCACCGGCGCAGCCATTATCACGACGCTTGCGGACGGATTCGGCACGATGCCGGAGATGACCATCGACCAAATCGGCTACGGTGCCGGCACACGCAACCTTGAAGAACAACCGAACCTCTTACGGCTATGTGTCGGTAAAAAAAAAGTATCGAGGGTGATCAGGTCTGCGTAATTGAAACCAACCTCGACGATATGTCGCCAGAGATTGCAGGCTACCTGATGGATCAACTCTTTGAGCGAGGTGCCCTTGATGTCTTCATGACACCCATATTCATGAAGAAAGGTCGTCCGGCGACGAAACTGAGCGTCCTTTGCACCCCCCCCCTCCGCAATACCCTCAGTGAAATGCTTCTCCTAGAGACAACTACGTTTGGCGTCCGATGCTACACCGCTGAACGATCAAAACTCACCCGTGACTTTATCGATATCCAAACGCGGTGGGGGACTGTTCGTGCGAAGTGCGGGTATTTGGAAGGTCAGTTAGTTAAAACGGTCCCCGAATATGAAGATTGCAGGGAACTTGCGGAGCAACACGGTGTGCCACTTAGAGAGGTCTATGAAGAAGCGATCCGACGGATGGGCGAATGAGGGAATTTCTGAGCTCAAGAGTGTTCGGGACTACCTATTGAAACTCACCCTCCGATTTACTCCGCCCCATGTCCAATACACCAAACCAGCAAACTTCTAAGGAGTATTTTATTATGGTATTTAAGCGTCACTTAGTCCCTGATTCGATTCGGATTTGTAAGCCACATCATCTCATCACACTTATCAGTCTGTTGATGTCTGTCGTGGGTATTCAAACAGTATCTGCTCAACAACAGATAGCACTCGATGCCCATGCTATCCTTGAACAGAGCTGCTTCGTCTGCCACGGTCCTACAGGCTCCTTTAGAGATGCACTTTTAATAGAGCACGACACACTCATCGAAAATGGTACCGTTGTCCCAAGAAACCCCAATACCTCCGACCTCTATAACCGACTTATAACTACGGATATAGCCAAACGGATGCCACTCAACCAGCCTCCCCTATCCAATCAAGAAATTGACACCATTCGGAATTGGATTTTAGTAGGTGCTCCCGACTGGGCAGCAACCACTACAACCGGCGGCAACTTTATCTCTCCCGGCGCAGTACTCACCACTATCGAGACACACCTGATGTCCCTACCATCGTTTGACCGCGCATTCGCTCGTTACTTCACAATGACACATCTCTATAACGCAGGGGAGTCTGCGGGGATACTCCAAGAGTACCGTAAAGCACTGTTTAAACTGGTCAATAGCCTCTCATGGGGTGTTGAGGTCAACAATCCTATACCTATCGACCCACAAGGTACTATTTTCTACATCGACATCAGACACTATGAATGGGATGTCAATGATGGCTGGGGACAGATAGAAACAGTATATCCCTACCATATCTCATTTGATGCGCCCACACAGACCGCACTCAAGGCACAACTCGGAAGGTTACAGACAGAGATGAACAGTAATATACCATCGGTTCATGCTGATTGGTTTATAGCAACTGCATCTCTACCCCCGCTGTATCATAATTTACTCGATCTGCCATTGACAGATAGGGAGTTAGAGACACGACTGGAGGTTAGAGTCCTTCGTAACCTACAGAACGCACCGGGTGTCCGTGTTTGGAGAGCAGGCACTAACGACTCAGGCGTATCGGCTAATAACCGCGTGTTAGAAAGACACCTCTCCCGATATGGTGCGTACTGGAAGAGTTACGACTTTGCTGGCAGTGTTGGGGCACAGAACGTCTTCACCCACCCACTCAACTTCACCCGTGACGGTGGGGAGGCTATCTTCAATCTTCCGAATGGGTTGCAGGGATACTATATAGCTAATGCGACCGGTTTTCGGTTAGATGCAGCACCGATAAATATTGTCTCCAATCCGGCCGCAAGTGACCCCACAGTACGGACTGGGTTGTCCTGTTTCGGTTGCCATATTGAGGGGCTGAATACATTTGAGGATCAAGTCCGCTCTGTGATTAACGACACTACCAACCCAACTTATGACAAAGCACAGGCACTGCGATTGTACGTTGCAAAGTCAGAGATGGACGCGCTCGTTCAAGAAGATATAGACAGATACAGGCAAGCACTTGAAGAGACGGGTGGGGCGTTCGGGGATATTGAACCGATATCACGATTCCATGAGGTGTATCAAGGACCGGTCGATGCGGCGTATGCTGCCGCTGTGGTTGGGTTAGAGACCGAAGCCTTCCTTGAGAAGATACGTGAAAACCTCGGTCTACAGAACTTAGGTCTGCTGGTGTTAACCAGTGGGAGTGTGAAGCGGGACGTATGGACATCAAGTTTTGAGGATATAGTCGTCGCGTTAGATTTTCCAGATCGTTTCACTCCCCCACCAGTCATAACGCCACCGGTGGTGATACCGGGCCCAGTTGTTCAGATACCTGATAGAAACCTCCGTGCCGCGATTGCAGAGGAACTCGGCAAAAGTCCTAATGCTCCAATTACCGCTGAGGAGATGAAACAACTGACAATACTCAATGCACGGAATAGGAATATCCATGACTTAACAGGACTTCAGTTTGCAATCAGTTTGGGCGATTTAGATCTCAGCAATAATGACGTTTTGAATCTTTCACCGATAGCAGGCTTGATTGAACTGCATGACCTACACATCAGTGGCAATCCCGTATCTGATTTGTCCCCCCTTGCAGGATTAGTCAATCTGGAGAGATTACGTTTTGGCGGTGGCAACATCGCAAACATAAAAGACCTCTCTCCACTCGCCGGATTAATCAATTTGACCTCAATTCATGCTTTCGGCAACCCCATATCCGATTTATCGCCCTTGTCAGGATTAATAAAACTGAAGCATTTATATCTTCCCGCCGGAGAGATATCAGATTTAACGCCTTTGGCAGGTTTAATCAATTTGGAAGAACTGTACCTTCACCACAACAATATATCAGATACATCCCCACTTGCAAATTTAGCCAAATTACGATGGATAGTACTCTACGACAATGACATATTAGATATATCCCCGCTTGCGGGGTTGACTAACTTGAAATGGCTGCATATTGCAGAAAACGACATATTGGACGTATCGCCTTTGGATGGGTTACGCGAAAATATAGCGTTCAATTGGTTCGACAATCCCGGATTTCCAGAAGGGGGACCAAAGATAGAGGGACCGTGGTTATGGGTCATGTTACCGGACACCACGTTAGATAGCAGCACTGATTTATTATCAGAAGCAAGCGGCGGCGCAGTCACAGAACTAGCGGTAGCTACCCATGGGGCAATAGAGGGTGAGTCCATCAACGGTGATGTGTGGACCTCTCGCAGACTCCCACCTACAGGAGCAAATAACATTGAAGATATGCTGCAACGCCCGATCTCTTACGCAGTTATTTACGGCACAGTGACCCTGCATTCGTCACGGGAACAGGAAACAACGATGTACGTCGGCAGCGACCACGGGTTAAAGGTTTGGCTCAACGGGACTTTGGTTTACGCAAGGCTCCGTGACATAGGAGTGGGGGATGATTACCAAGATTTTTTCCCTGTTACGCTGAAACAAGGGAAAAATGTTGTATTGGTCGCGATTCGCATCCAGCCTGAAAATAAAAGTGCGTTTTTTGGGTTTAAACCCGGCACGGAATATACAGTGGCAAACCCCGGTGTCAGCTACACTTTTTCCAAATCTCCGATCCACCGTGACGATGTCTTTACCCTCGATATTGGTGCTAAAGATGTCTATGACATGGCTGGCTGGCAGTTTGATATCGCCTTTGACCCTGTCGCTCTTGAAGCCATTGACGTGAACGAAGGAGACTTCCTGAAGATGGGCGGCAGTTCTACCTTCTTTCAGAGTGGGAGCATTGATAACATAGCGGGTAAAATCACAGGACTCAGCGCAGCGCGGTTATCTGCCCAAGGTGTAAATGGGACAGGGGTCCTGCTTCAGGTGAGATTCAAGGCAAAATCCGCAGGTGAAACAGAGTTGGCACTACATAAATTCCAGTTCGGTACTATCACTGGGGAAAGCATCCCTGCGGACCCTCGTCAAATCCACATCGTTGTCAAGGAACAACTTGCCATCGGGGATGTGAACCGGGATGGACAGGTGAGCATCCTGGATCTAATTCTCATCGCACAGCAGTTGGGGAGGAGAGTGTCCGCTGGTTCGGCGATGGATCTTAACGGCGATGGTGTTGTCAGTATCCTCGATCTCATTCTCGCAGCACGAGCTATTGGCACCACAACGTCTGCTGCACCGTCAGTTGAAACTGAAGGCATAGATCCTGCAACGATAGAAGCGTGGATTGCACAAGCACGGTTAGAAGATGACGGTTCACTTGCCTTCAAGCAAGGGATAGAGAATCTTCAAGCCCTGTTAGCCTCACTGATACCTGAAAAGACCGCGCTGTTAGCAAACTATCCAAATCCGTTTAACCCGGAGACATGGATCCCGTATCAGTTGGCAGAAGCGGCGGAGGTAACACTGACGATTTATGATGTGAATGGGGAGATGGTTCGGCGTTTGGCGGTGGGACATCAGGCAGCGGGTATATATAAGAACCGAAGTCGTGCAGTATACTGGGACGGACGGAATCAACTGGGCGAATCTGTCACCAGTGGTCTTTATTTTTACACACTGACAGTCCGTTCCGCCCGTCCCGATTCGATCGGGGAGACCAGAGCAGGTGAGTTCACAGCAACGCGGAAGATGCTGATTTTAAAGTAGTGGTCCCGCTCGGTCACGCTGGCATTTGCACAACAGTTACGGCACATCGCCTTGAATCCCGATTTATCGGGGCGGCGTGTGCCTACTACTCTATCAATAGAGTCTAATCATTCAGAGTTGCCAAAATTGCTAAAAACACCCGCCACCGATGAATACTGCGCGAACTTGACGACGATACCCAACAAAAGGAGTGGTATCGCAATAAGTGCAATCAGTATAATAACCCCCCAAATCCACGTCTTCTTGCCTCGGTCGGTTTTGGCAATCTCCGCCATCCTTGAAATGAGCACTCCCGCCCCAATTATCACTGCCACAACAAAACCGAAGACCAACGCAACCATGGTTATCCCTTTCTAGATATAGCAACAATCTTACGCATTACTCGTTACGCATTAATCTTCCACTCGGTGCGGTTTGAGGATTAAATCATCGTATTCTGCCGGATCGACAAACGCTTCGACAATCACGGGTGCGTTCATGTCAAATGCCTTGATCAATGCGGATCGATACGTCTCTTCATCCTTTGCGACAAGGACTGGAACACCAAAATAGGTGTGAGCGGGGTTATAGGCATCCCCGAAAAGGCGCGTACCATATTGCGGAAAGCCTTTCCGTTCCTGCTTAATTTTGATTAACTGGAGATTCTGATCCGTCAGTATCACAAAAACGACAGGGGTTCCCAGATTGATGGCGGTTACCATCTCTCCCGCCATCATCAAAAAGCCACCATCGCCGGTCACGCAGGCGACCTGCCGATCCGGACAGCACAACTTGGCAGCAATCGCCGACGGAATGCCGAATCCCATCGATGATCCCCCATTTGTCATGATTTGATTGCCCCAACGATAGGTTTTCCAGAGCTGCCCGATGAGGTGGGTGTGTGCCCCGACATCGCACGTCATGATTCCGTCGTCAGGAAGCACCTCTCGCAAAATGTTCAAGGCATGGTGTGGCGAGAAATTTGGGGTATCAGGTGAGAGGTTGGCGAACAATTTCTTTTTGCGATCTTGGAGTTCCTCAACGCACCAGTCGTAGTCAAACTTTGGGAAATGCAGCATCACCTCAAGCGTTTTACGGATGTCGCCGATAACCTCACAGACCTCGTAGCTGGAATCAATATCGGCAGGAGCGGTATCAATATGGACAACCGGGGCGTCTGGCAACCACTCCTCGTAATTGAATTCCACCACATCGTAACCGATACCGATGACCAGATCGGCTTCACCATGTGTCTTCGCAACCTGATCAGAGAGGGCGTGGAACAATACACCGGCATAGTAAGGGCTTTCTTCAGAAACTATTCCCTTCGCCATCGGTGTGAGGATGACCGGGATGCCCTGCTTCTCCACAAATTGATTCACGATTGCTTGGGCGTCAGTGCGCGTTACACTCAAACCTAGCACGATAATCGGCTTTCTAGCGGATCTCATCAACTGCTCTATCTGCTGTATTGATTCAGTGGTAGGCGTGGCTTGGCGTTGATGACTGATTACATCGCTGACAACGTTTTCAGAATCGGGTACAGGTGCATCCCCAAGTTCCGACGGGATGCCAAGATGGACAGGCCCCGGAACCTCTTGGCAGGCAATATCAACGGCTTTGACCACCGTTTCGTATAGGTTGTCCACGGAAAGTTCCGCAGTCCACTTTGAAATCGGTTTAAACAGTGCCTGATGATCGATTTTCATCTGAGTCATCCGCGTCCGCATCGCTGTTGGCACTTGCGAAGTCAAGGCGAGCACCGGAGAGCGATCCAATAGCGCGTTTGCAATTCCTGTGCTCAGATTCGTGGCACCGGGGCCGAAAGTGCCGTAACAGACACCCGGTTTGCCTGTCAACCGTGCACAAACATCAGCCATGAACCCCGCAGATGCCTCATTGCTGACTAGCACGAACTCTACACTGCTCCGACGCATCGCTTCCATAAACGGTGTCCAAGGACCGCTGGGGATGCCAAAAATGTACCGAATACCAAAATCGTCCAAAATCTCAATGAATGCTTCCGCGAATGTTTTCAACGCTGCTATTTCCTTCCTTTAATCTTTTTTCCTATCCTATCACACCATAGATAGAACGTCAACGAATTATCATCATTTTTGATTGCATGTCAGTAGCCGTGCGTGGTATCATAACGACGGTCTGTTGATATAAAATGGAGGGGAACGATGCGCTTTGAAAACCGGGTCGCTCTTGTAACAGGCGGCGGTGGTCCGCTTGGAATTGGCAGGGCAGCGTGTCTGGCATTCGCACGCGAAGGAGCAGCCGTTGTCGTTGCGGGCGGACGGATGGCGGGTGCGGTTGCCACAGAGGTTCAAAACGAAGGCGGTCAAGCAATCGCCATACCGTTAGATGTGACTGTTCCTGAACAGGTACAAGTGGCTGTTGATACCACTGTTGAAACATTCGGACGATTGGACATCCTGTTCAATAATGCAGGAATCCTAGGCAGAAGTAAGCTGTTTGAAGTAACGGCTGAGGATTTCAATCGCGTCATGGCTGTCAACGTTACAGGGTGTCTGTTATGCGCCCAAGCCGCAGCAAAGGTGATGCGCGAACAAGGAATTCGTGGACGCATTATCAATAACTCGTCAATTTATGCGGAAGAATCCCACGAAGGCGTCCTCAGTTACTGTGTCAGCAAAGCGGCGTTGAATCGATTGACCCGCAGCCTTGCCCTTGAATTGCGTCCCTATGGGATTACCGTCAATGCAATTGCCCCCGGCGGCGGTGCACCCACAGGAATCAATTCCCCACAGAATCTGCCACAGGATGACTCCTTACCAGATCTACTTCCCGCTCCAGCGGATGCCCCTCCGTTAGATCGGCGTGCAACAGTATGGGACTATATCGGTGGGGTGTTATTCCTCGCCTCTGATGAAGCAGCTTATATCAGTGGTGATATCATGACAATTGATGGCGGCGCGGTTGCCCGTCGATGAGCGTTGGTTCGCCACACGGAAATCGACGCGAAGAAACGAAAAATTATCTGTGATTGAATTTATTAAATCTCACTGGCTGCTGTTTTTCCTAATTTTACCTGCAATCATCATCGTTACGACGCTTACGACTCTTGCAAGTATCTCAATGCTGCTCATTTCGTTGCCGTCGGACTATTTCACTCGGAAAAAGCAGGTGAGCCGCATAAAGAACCCCGTTTTACGTCTATTTCTGCGCCTCCTAAAAAATGTGTGCGGTGCAATCTTTTTGATTGCCGGATTCATCATGTTATTTACGCCGGGACCAGGTATTCTAAGTGCGCTTGTTGGTGTCATCCTTTGCGATTTTCCCGGTAAGCGAACGGTAGAACGCAAAATTATTGCGCGTCCACGGGTGCTATCTATGATAAATCGGATTCGAGCACGGTATAACCGTCCGCTGCTTATGTTGGATGATTAGCCAAGAATTTATGCTTTTTTTGCCGAAAAAAGACTTGACACTTTTCTCAAAATGTGAAATAATATTTCGTTGAAGTATCATGGGCTGAAAGTGAGCCCATTCTTTTTTAGCTTGAGTATGTGAAACATTTCACAATCTACATTCAATAACCTTAATTTTTGGCTAAAAATGCCGCGCAGGTCAAAAAATGTTGACTGATTACTTACCCATACTGTTGTTACTCGTTTTTGCCATCGGTTTTGCGGCAGTAAACCTCGCCTTGACTCACTTGATTGGACCAAAGAAATCAACACAAGCCAAACTCTCCGTTTACGAATCTGGCGTCCAACCGGTCGGAGACACTCGGCAAAGGATTTCGATCCGCTTTGGTCTCATTGCGATGCTCTTTATCATTTTTGATATTGAGGTCGTTTTCCTCTATCCGTGGGCAGTTGTCTTTAAGAAATTCACAGAGAGCAGCGGTTATTTTATCCTTGTCGAAATGCTGGTCTTCATCGGTATTCTCTTTTTGGGTTACATCTATGCTTGGAAGAAAGGCGGTCTATCATGGGATTAGAAAGTCAACTTGGAGATAACATATTCACCACCACTATTGATAAGTTTGTGAACTGGGGACGAAAAAACTCCCTCTGGCCAATGCCGTTCGGCACTGCCTGCTGTGCCATTGAAATGATGGCAACCCTAGCGTCGAAATTCGACCTCTCACGTTTCGGTGCAGAAGCGATTCGATTTTCGCCACGCCAATCCGATTTGTTAATTGTTTCGGGACGTATCTCCATTAAAATGATGCCGGTCTTAAAAAAAATCTACGACCAGATGCCTGACCCGAAATGGGTTATCTCAATGGGGGCATGTGCTTCGACAGGCGGTGTTTTTGATACCTATACCTTAGTACAAGGCGTGGATGGGTTCATTCCCGTTGACATTTACCTCCCCGGGTGCCCACCGCGTCCTGAAGATCTCATTGACGCTGTGCTGCAGATTCAACGGATTGTGGAACAAGAAAGCATCTCCCCCAAAAGGCAGAGTGGAGCGATTGCTAGCTAACACGACCTAGAGGTAAACCCAATGAGTGAAGAGCAGATTTCAAATCCCGATGCAGACGGGGAAGTAGCTGCTGAAGAACAGCAGCCGCTTGTTGTTCAAAAAGTTCAAGAACAATACCCCGATGCGATTCTTGACGTTTCTGATGCACGTGGCGAACTGACAATTACGGTGCGTAAAGAGGGTATCTATGAGTTGATGGCGTTCTTGAAAAGCGATTCAGAACTCGCATACAACTTTCTTGCTGATGTCACAGCGGTTGATTACTCTTTGATGGAAGATGTTTTGATGAAACACGACTACGCACGGTTCATTGTTGTCTATCATCTGCTTTCAACGGGAAGGAAAGAACGCTTGCGTGTCAAGGTTTCTGTCCATGAAAAAGAACTCAGCATCCCGTCAATGGCATCTATCTGGAAGGTGGCGAATTGGCTAGAGCGCGAAACATACGATATGTTCGGAATTATTTTTGAGGACCATCCAGATCTCCGCCGAATCCTGATGCCCGATGATTATGAAGGGTATCCGCTTCGTAAGGACTACCCACTGCGCGGTCGTGGGGAGCGCGAAACCTTTAATTTTGAAGAGCAGAATGTGTAGTACACTTTAGGATCACCTTTCAATTATCAAGAGATAATCCCTACTCTCCACCGGAGAAAAAGAGATGCACACAGATTCAAATCGAGTGCCCGGCGAACCGATGACCCTAAATTTCGGTCCCCAGCATCCGGCAACTCACGGCACACTTAGAATTGTCGTAGAACTTGATGGCGAAACCGTCCTGAAAGCAACGCCCCACCTCGGTTACCTACATACCGGTTTTGAGAAGCTAGGAGAGCACCACGACTACAACCAGTATATCGTTGTAACCGACCGGATGAACTATCTCTCACCGTTGTCGAACAACTTCGGTTATGTACTCGCTGTGGAAAAGCTGATGGATATCCAAGTGCCGAAACGTTGTGAATATATCCGCGTGATTCTTGCGGAACTCTCCCGCATCGCAGATCACATGGTTTGGCTCGGTATGGGCGCCTTGGACCTTGGGGCATTCACAGTGATGCTATACGGCTTTGAAGAACGGGAGAAATTGTACAGCATCTTTGAGAAAACTACCGGTGCTCGTCTGACTACTAGCTATACCCGCGTCGGTGGACTGATGAGAGATATCTACGACGGGTTTGAGGAAGATGTCCGGACATTCCTGAATACCTTTCCAAAAACCCTGAAAGAGGTTCATACGCTGCTGACCCGAAACCGTATCTGGATGGACCGAACCAAAGAGGTTGGGGTAGTGTCAGCCGAAGACGCAATCGATTACGGGTTTACAGGACCATGTCTACGCGCCTCTGGAGTGGATTGGGATTTGCGAAAAGCAGAGCCGTATTCCTTATATGAGGAATTTGATTTTGATGTTCCGGTGGGTGTCAATGGCGATGTTTATGACCGCTATCTCGTGCGAATGGAAGAAATGATCCAGAGCGGTCGAATTGTCCAGCAGGCACTGGATAACCTGCCTGATGGACCTGTCAACGTGGATGACTATAAGATCAGCCTCCCGACAAAAGAAGACGCCTACGGGAATATCGAAGGTTTAATCCACCACTTCAAGATTATTATGGATGGACATGGTGTCCAACCCCCTGCGGGCGAAGTCTATTGTGCCACCGAGTCCCCAAATGGTGAATTAGGATTTTATATCGTCAGTGATGGCAGCGGTAAGGCGTATCGGATCCGGATCCGTCCACCCAGTTTTATACACTTTCAGGCGTTGCCTCACATGATTGAAGGCGGTATGGTATCAGACATCGTTGCCGTATTGGGTAGCCTAAATATTATCGCCGGAGAATTGGATCGGTAGCATCAACCAAAAAGATTAAGTTCTCACGGCACGTGGGGAATCCCTGCACTACTAAACCTCAACCTTGTCCCGCGCAGCGAGGATCCCGATACATCGGGACTAGCAAAACGGAGGGAATCATTCCGCAACCGGATTACTCGGTATCTACTGGGAGCCTTTTAATAGAGACACATCATAGGTTGGGGTGAAGGCATGAAACGGTTAACCCTTCTTTTATTATGCTGTTCGTGGCTCATCTCCGGGACTGTTTTTTCTCAAAACCTAATAACAGGGGCAGTCCGTGGTTATGTCACTGAGACCTCAACGACGCAGCTCCCAATCGAAGGGGTTCGAGTTGTTCTCGTTGATGCTGACGGATCCGAAACTGTGGCAGAGACAGATAACAGTGGTGCATTCGAGATGGTCGGTTTAGCACACGGCCGTTATCTGTTGAGTTGTTATAAAGATGGGTATTGGGATGTTGTTGGCAAACAGGTTACAGTTGTTGCTGGTGGTAACCACGACGTGTCGCTAAGGACAGCTGAACATGCAAAAACGGGAGCAGTTCGTGGTAATGTCGTTGATTCCTTAACGGCGCAGCTCCCAATTGAAGGGGTTCGAGTTGTCCTCGTTGCTGTCAACGGGCTCGAAACTGAAGATGAAACAGCTAGCAATGGAGAGTTCAGGATAGTCGGCTTGGTTCCTGGTCGTTATCTGCTGAGTATTTACAAAGCCGGATATGAAGATCGCACTGGCAAACCGGTCACAGTTATTGCTGGTGGGGAGCACTATGTGCCTCTAAAAACGATCAAAGCAGAACCTCCTTGGCTGTTACTTATCTGTTTAGGGGTCGCTGTGGTCTTGATTGTTGGTATAGCGATTGTTGTGGGTTTGCGCGATCGATCTTCGGACTAACGGAGAAAACGAGAAGACGAGAAAATCCCGCGAGGCGAGGATGCTCGATAAATCGGCACAAGCGGAATTTAACGCAAAGTTGCAATGCCTTCGAGTTCATTAGTGCACTGGTTCATTAATGAACCAAATCAGAAGGAATGAGCAGATGTCCAATGAACTTATTCAAATAGAAACGCCATTCCAGTTTTCAGAGGAAAATCAGCGGGAGTTTGATAAACTGATTCAGCGCTATCCGGTGAAGGAAGCTGCAATGCTTCCCACTCTGCATCTAGCACAGAAACAGGCAGGTTATATCAGTCCTGCCGTGATGGAGCATGTCGCTGAACTCTTGGAATTGCCGGTGATGAAGGTTAAAGATGTGGTAACATTTTACCCAATGTTCTTCGAGGAACCGGTCGGTAAATATGTTATCCGCGTTTGCTACACACTCCCCTGTGCGTTAAGAGATTGCAAATTGGTGTTGGAGCATATTAAACAAAAATTCGATATAGACGTTGCCTCTGAAACAGACTTGGCAAAAGGAACCACACCGGACGGAAAATTTACTTTACTGAAATCAGAGTGTCTGGCATCTTGTGATGTGGCACCTGTCGTAATGGTTAACGATGACTTGTATAAGAACCTCACTCCGGAAAAGATGGATGAGGTTTTGGATGGCTTAGAGTAGGGACAAAAGGTTGGTAACGACTTATGGTTCAAGAAAGACGCATTCTCTATGAACATCTAGATGTACCAGACATCAACACATTTGATGTATTTCGTCAGTACGACGGTTATAAACACTTCGAAAAAGCAATCAAAGAATATCAGCCTGAAGATATTTGTGATATGGTGATGAAATCCGGGCTGAAGGGGCGTGGCGGCGCAGGGTTTTCGACCGGACTGAAGTGGAGCTTTGTGCCCAGAGATATTGAGCCTCGTTACCTTTGTTGCAATGCCGATGAGAGTGAGCCGGGGACGTTTAGCAACCGCTACGTTCTGGAAAAGAACCCACACCTGTTGATCGAAGGTATCTTGATCTGTTGCTACGCCATGGGGATTAGCACCGCATACGTTTACATTCGTGGAGAATTTACACTCGGTAAGCGTATGTTAGATGCCGCTATCGAAGAAGCATATCAGCAAGGTTATCTCGGGAAAAATATCCAAGGAAGTGGCTTTGATTTGGATATTTATTCCCACCCGGGCGCGGGAGCGTACATCTGTGGCGAAGAGACAGGACTCATTGAATCTCTTGAAGGCAAACGCGGACAACCACGCGTGAAACCGCCCTTCCCCGCAGTTGAAGGATTGTTCCATAAACCAACAGTTGTTCAAAATGTGGAAACGCTGTGTAACCTGCCTTTCCTAATGGGGAACGGGGTCGAATGGTATACCAGCATGGGACGCACCTATGGGGATACCCGATTTGATCCACCACAATCGGATCCAAATACAGGGACAAAACTGTACTGTATCAGTGGGGATGTGAACGAGCCGGGCGTTTATGAACTCGATCTCGGTCTGACCGCCGAAGAGTTAATCGAAGTTGCGGGCGGTGTCAGGGGTGAGCGCGTAAAAGCTGTCATCCCCGGCGGTAGTTCTGCACCGATTTTAACGCACTATGAATTGGAATGTCGTCTTGACTTTACCTCATTGACGCTCTGGAAATCAATGCTCGGTTCTGGCGGTATTATCGTCATGAACGAAACGCGGAATATTGTCGATTGTCTCCTCAACATCATGAAGTTCTATGCACATGAATCGTGTGGGCAGTGTACGCCGTGCCGTTGGGGGACACCTTGGGTGCGCGATATTGTCCAACGCATTGCCGACGGTGAGGGGCGGCAAACGACGATTCAGCGACCTAAGTTTGGGATTGCAGAGGGCGGCAGATGGGGTGATACCGGTGAGATGGAGGAGGTTTACGAAGATCTTGACCTGCTGGAGAGTGTCGCAAATAACATCGCAAATGTAGACACCATGACGTGGAATACCATCTGTGTTTTTGGGATCGCTGTCTCATGGCCCGCTGTGAGTTATTTGCGAAAATTCCGTCCAGAGTTTGAGGCTGCAATCCGCGAAGGAAAACTGGTAACATTGCCAGTGGAAGAAGCGACAGTGCCGCCGGAAGAAAACTACGCTTATCAGCAGCGGATAGTTCCAGGCTTGTTTGAAGGGTAAACTTTGCCGATCAGAGTTTAGACCTGACAGTGCCCTGACAAATCCCTGACATTTGGCGAGGTGATGGTACCGTTTCAGTGAACAACGGTTCATAAACAGCGCGTATATGTCAGGTCAGAAAACCGTTTACACGCACCTTCTATTGCGTCGCACAAATCTACAAATGCGCTGAAGCTAGGCCCCATCGGGGTTCAGAGAGACATCGGCCAATGATAAACCCCCGATGTGAGGTTAAATTTTTTTTTAGACCTGACAGGGCCCTGACAAATTGCCGAATCGTGCCGGTGGGGCATTGAAACGGAACCGAGTATCGGGACTAGCCGAAGGGGTTGGATTTTACCCTTCAACTGCATAAGTCCTAAAAAAATCAAATCGAGGTTGAAGAGTATTCTTCAAACTCAATCTGACATGCACCACCACACCTTACGCGCTGTATAATGAGGACATCATGGCATTCATTAAACTGAACGACCTTGAGATTGAAGTTGAAGACGGAACCAATATCATTGAGGCTGCGAGACAACACGGTATTGAAGTGCCGCACTACTGTTACCATCCGGGGTTGACCCGTCCGGCAAACTGCCGTATGTGCCTCGTGGAGCCCCATGTCTTCTTTCCGCCTGCGGGCAAGGTTGTTCCAGACCGCCAACTCGCAACCGGCTGCACAACCACGGTGCGTACCGCCCCGCCGGATCGAAAACTGGATGGGAAATATGATTTTATTGTCCGGACCGATTCACCGCGTGTAAAGAAAGCGCGGGAGGACATCCTTGAGTTTCTGCTCGTTCACCACCCTCTTGATTGCCCCGTCTGTGACCAAGCCGGCGAGTGCGACCTCCAAGATTTCAGCTACAATCATGGCAGCGGCAAGAGCCGATACATTGAGGTTAAGAACGTCCCCCCGAAAAAAGACCTCGGTCCCGATGTACTGCTCTACTCGACACGATGTATTGTTTGTACCCGTTGCGTTCGTTTCTGCGATGAGGTTGCAGGCACCGGAGAACTTGGGCTAATCCATCGAGGTTCACACGATGAAATCGATATTCCACGCGACCATGATGAGAACCCGCTCCGGTTGCTCGACAATAAACTCGCTGGCAATGTCGTAGATATCTGTCCCGTTGGGGCACTGATTAGCAAGGATTTCCTTTTTAAGTCCCGTCCCTGGTTCATGAAGCAGGTCAATAGCGTCTGTCCGGGGTGCAGCGTCGGATGTAACATCACTGTAGATTACAAGGAAGACGGCCTGTATCGAATTAAGCCACGATTCCACGAGGATATCAATCAACATTGGATGTGCGATGATGGACGACTCGGCTACCATTACGTCAACAGCGAAGATCGGCTCCAGATTCCGATGAAGCGGGTAGATGGGGAACTCGTCCCAACCTCGTGGGCGGATGCGCTGAATCTCATTGTGGAAAAATTCTCTGAAACCGATGCGGAATCAATCGCCGTCATCGGCTCTGCCCAAGGCACCAATGAGGAGAATTACCTACTAGGCAAACTAGCGCGTGAAGTCCTTAAAACGGAGTCGATCGGTCTATTTGGACGCGAGCCGGGTGAGGAACACAAATTCCCACAATTCACCATTGACGCCGACAAAAACCCGAACACTCGTGGTGCACTGGACATGCTCAGACTGGGAGATGATGCCTCCTTAACGGGGGACGCACTTTGGACTGGAATAGCAAATGCAAAGGTCGTTTATCTAGTGAATGGAGCACCCGAACGCCCCCTTGATGAGACAGCGAAGCAGGCGTTGGAAGCGGTCGATTTTCTGGTTGTGCAGGATATCTTTGAATCTGATGTGGCGCAATTGGCTGATGTGGTTCTCCCAGGGGTCACCTTTGCGGAGAAGGATGGCAGTTTCACCAACGCAAAGGGCTGGGTGCAACGGATACATCGGGCTGTCGATCCTCCCGGCGAGGCGCGTGTTGATTGGGAAATTATTCAACAATTAGCCAAGCGGTTGGGTGGTGAGATGGACTATCATTTTGCCGGTGAAATTGCGTTGGACATTGCGGAAAATGTCCCCGATTATCAAGACGCTACGCACCAGAAGATTGGGGATGGTGGCGTCAATCTCGCTAGCGGAGATAGTTGATAATACTCATGATGAAGGATTATTCCGAGAAGACTTGGGATTGGCGCATCTTGGAACAGATTCGGAGAGCATGTTGAGGATATCAAAATGCAAATAGGAGTTACAGAACAGAAGCTCTACGAGATTGTCAAACAGGTTGTTTCAGAAGTAATAGATGATAGACTTGAAAAACTGAAGGATGAAATACGTTTGGCTGCACTGTACGCTGAGTTCGCTGATGAAGACCGAAAGCTCGCTGATGAAGGGTTGTCAGATTATAACGAAGGATTGACAAAAGAGAATACTTTATGATTGTTAAGCGCAGTGAAATCTGGCTTACAGAGTAGAGAATGAGATGAAATTAGACTCGAGACAAATCTCAGAAATTGGTGATTATTTCAAAGATAAGCCGGTGCTGAAGGCATACCTCTTTGGATCATGCGCTAGGGATGAGGCTGATGATAAGAGTGATATAGATATCTTGGTTGAGCTAGATTATGCACAACCGATTGGTTTAGAATTTGTCCAAATGCAGTTAGATTTACAAGATTTGCTAAACAGACAGGTGGATCTACTTTCGCAAAAAGCTATCTCAAAACACATTCAACCCTACATCGAACAAGACAGAGTGCTAGTCTATGCGAGGAGATCTGGGTGATCGGGCAAGACTTCAATATACATTATAAACATCGAGATAGGGAGAGATATGGACTTACCACTTCACGTTTTAATCATTAGCTCACTCATCAAAATTGTTGTCGTCGTTCATCTGCTGCTCATCGGTGTCATGGCGATGATTCTTGCCGAGCGGAAAGTGAGCGGATGGATTCAAGATCGACACGGTCCCAACCGTGTTGGCCCTTGGGGTATTCTGCAGCCGATCGCCGACGGCGTAAAATTTCTGCTGAAAGAGGACCTCGTTCCAGACCATGTGGATAAACCGATCTATCTACTCGCACCCGCGATTATTTTAGTACCTGCACTAGTTACCTGCGGGGTTGTGCCCTTTGGTAGTTCAATAACAATCTCAGGCTATGAGATTCCTCTGCAAATCGCTGATATTAATATCGGGGTTCTGTATATTCTGGCAATCACCTCGTTGGGAGTCTATGGCGTCGTGCTTGGCGCATGGGCATCGAACAACAAGTACTCGCTGCTCGGTGGCTTGCGCTCTTCCGCACAGATGATTAGCTACGAATTGACACTAGGGCTTTCGCTTATCGGCGTTCTGATGCTTTCAAGTTCGTTAAGCCTCCGAGAAATCGCAATCCAACAAGGAAGTTATCCTTGGACTTGGAATTTCCTTATCCATTTCCCCGCTTTTTTAGCCTTTACCACCGCTGCCTTTGCGGAGACCAATCGTCTCCCCTTCGATCTCGCCGAAGCGGAACAGGAACTTGTCGGCGGATACCATACAGAATATAGCAGCATGAAGTTCGCTATGTATTTCATGGCGGAATATATGCACATGATTGTCGGCTCGGCGGTAGCTGTCACCCTTTTCTTGGGTGGTTGGCATTTCTTCGGGCTAGAAACGCTTGGTGGTCCTTTTTGGAGTGGTGTGATTTCATTCGGAATCTTCTTCACCAAAACAGCATTTTTCCTCTTTGTCTTTATCTGGGTGAGATGGACACTACCTCGATTCCGGTATGACCAACTTATGAATCTTGGCTGGAAATTTCTACTACCCATTGCGCTCACAACAATCGTTGTAACAGGGACAGTTTGGGCGTTCACACAATCGAAACTCCTTGTGGGCATATTAAATGTCGTCGCCGCTGCCATCGTTGTTGCAATCGTAGCAACTACATTGGTGATGAAGCGGGAACTTGAGCCGGTTGATGATAGAGGTGTTCTGAGCTTTACCGAAAAGTCTTCATCTTAATAACTACCGCAGGCTATAACAAGCCTCTGATTTACAAGGATACGCATGGCTGAACAGATTCTGTTTATTATCTTTGGGGTACTAGCCGTTGGTTCTGCGATATGCGTCATCGCATTTAGGAATCCGATTCACAGTGCGCTGGCATTGGTCCTGACCTTCTTCTCATTGGCAGGGTTGTTTATCTCGTTGGGAGCGTACTTTGTTGCCGCTGTGCAGGTGATTGTCTATGCCGGCGCAATTATGGTGCTGTTCCTGTTTGTGATTATGTTGCTCAATTTAGGAAGGCTTCAAACAACACGCCAAATCAACAAAGCAAAAGTGTTCGCTGTCATTGTGGGGATTCTGCTCGCAGCGGAGGCAATTTACATCGGAATCAAAGCGTATGATGGCACTGCCGTTGCGCCTTCTCAGGGCGGGAATGAAGTGGTTGGTGCAGCGATTACTTCGGAACAACTGGACAAGATTACGGAAATTGCATCCACCTATCAACTTGACCGTGCAGAAATCAATAGCACCTACGTGCCAAACATTGCTGAACAAAAGAACACTGTAGAAACACTCACCGTAGGTGAAGCGAATCAACTCATCGCAAAACTTCAGGGAGAAATGGGCAAACCCGACCGGATTGGCACGATACTATTTACGAAGTTCTTATTACCTTTTGAGGTAACATCGCTTGTACTGCTTGCAGCTTTAATCGGCGTCATCGTGCTTGTTAAACGTGAGGATCCAGACACGGCTGCTTAATTGTAAACTAGGGGTTGAAACATGGCTTTGCAATACTATCTTATTTTAAGTGCGCTGCTCTTTACTATCGGAGTGATTGGTGTGCTCATCCGAAGAAATGCAATCATCATCTTCATGTGCATCGAACTGATGCTCAACGCAGCAAATCTCGCTTTCGTCGCAATCGGTCGAGAGTTAGGGGATGCTTCAGGGCAGATTTTTGTGTTCTTCGTCATGACCGTCGCTGCCGCCGAAGTTGCCATCGGACTCGCGATTATCGTGAGTGTTTTCAGACACCGTGAAACAATTAACATCGATGAGATCAACTCGATGAAGGGATAGGCACATCTGAAATGTCGAAAGACCTAATAACTATACTTCTGATTTCCCCACTGATTGGGTTTCTAATCAACGGATTGTTCGGGAAATGGCTAAAAAATGTGAGCGGTTGGATCGCATCACTCGCGGTGCTCATATCGTTCATTATTAGTGCATTCGTCGTATTTCCTGCGGTCCGTGGCGGTGGAGAATTAAAGGAAACGCTCTACGAATGGATCCCCATCGAATCTCTTAACATTGGCTTCCATGTCGATGCACTGACCACAGTGATGCTTCTCGTTATCACAGGGGTTGGCTTCCTCATTCACATCTATTCAATCGGCTATATGAGCCATGATTCGGGAAGAGCGCGCTACTTTGCCTATCTCAACCTGTTTGTGTTCGCAATGTTAATCCTCGTTTTGGGGAATAATTATCTGATGATGTTCATCGGTTGGGAAGGCGTTGGACTCTGTTCTTATCTATTGATCGGTTATTGGTTCGAGAGAAAATCTGCCACCGATGCCGGCAAGAAGGCTTTCATCGTCAATCGAATCGGCGATTTTGGATTCCTGCTTGGGATGTTCACCCTGTTTGCTGCGTTTGGCACATTGAATTTTGACCAGATGTTTGGGCTCGCCGAAACCAACACTTATGAGCAGGTTTTCGGGGCAAGTACACTTATCGTTGCAACGCTGCTCCTCTTCGTCGGTGCCGTAGGGAAGTCCGCGCAAATCCCGCTCTACGTCTGGCTCCCCGATGCGATGGAGGGTCCGACGCCAGTTAGCGCGTTGATCCATGCTGCCACGATGGTCACGGCTGGCGTTTACATGGTCGCACGCTCATCAATCCTGTTTAACCTAGCACACACAGGTATTGTCGTCGCTTGGATCGGCGTCCTCACTGCCCTATTCGCTGCGACGATGGCGTTGACCGCAAATGACATCAAGCGGGTGCTGGCATATTCGACTGTGAGCCAACTCGGTTATATGTTCGTGGGTGTAGGGGTTGGCGCGTATACTTCTGGGATTTTCCACCTAATGACACACGCTTTCTTCAAAGGGCTGATGTTCCTCACCGCTGGTAGCGTGATGCACGCCATGTCAGATGAACTGGATATGCGGAAAATGGGCGGGTTGAAATCGAAGCTACCGATTACCTACTGGACATTCCTCATCGGTGCTCTTGCAATTGCGGGTTTCCCGCTCTTGAGCGGTTTCTGGAGTAAAGACGAAATCTTACACAACGCTTGGGATGGTGGACACCAAATAATTTTTGGGATTGGGCTGCTGACAGCGTTTTTAACGGCGTTCTATATGTTCCGTCTAATCTTTGTCGTCTTTCACGGTGAGTCGCGCGTCGATTCAGAGGTTGAGTCACACCTCCACGAATCGCCGCCAGTGATGTGGATCCCGCTCGTGTTGTTAGCAATTCCTTCTCTAATTATCGGTGCAATTGTCGGCTGGGGTGGAGAACATAGCGCGATGCATCATTTCTTGGAAAGCGTGAAAGGATTTAAACACCATGGCATAGCAGATCACAGCAATCCAGTCCCCTTCATGATCATTTCATCAATTGTCGGTATTGCAGGCATTCTGGTCGCGTGGTTCATATATCGCAGCAAAGCACCCCTCGATGAACCAACAAATCCGCTGCACAAACTCCTCGCTAACAAATACTACATTGACGAAATCTATAACACTGTTTTCGTGCAGCCGATACGGGGCGTATCTCACTACCTGTTCTGGAAGATCATGGATGTCGGCATCATCGACGGGCTTGTGAATCTAACTGCATTTATTATTCGCGGCATCGGCGGCTCGATTCGACGACTCCAGACGGGCGTTGTTCAAGCCTATGTTGTCTCAATGGTCATCGGCATCATCATTTTCTTGGGATATTATCTGTTTATTCGCTGAAAGGGGCGAGTATCATGGACAAGAATGCTGGAAAACTCGAAAAAATTGTGCCAATCAATATGCGGGAATTTGATGAGAAAAGCGATGAGGTCTATGAGAAATTGAAGTCTGAATTGGAAGATAAATATTACGGGCTTATCGTCGCCATCGAGCCATACAGCGGCGATTATTTTGTCGGTAAAAATGTTATTGAGGCAGGCGACAAGGGGAAACAAAAGTATCCTGATAAGCTCTTTTATTTTGTTCGCCCGGGTTTTAGAGCAGTACACCGAGATCGGGGAAGGGTGTCGGTTTGATACGCGGCTATTTTGATGATGTAGGGCAGCCGCGGATTGCAGTATCTATATTTGGCAACCGTGGGGAACTAACGATTGATGCAGTGATCGATACGGGATTTGATGGTTCTTTGTGCCTTCCCTTGTCGCTTGCAATTCCATTAGGGCTCGAATTACATGGACGTATCAACTACGAACTTGCCGATGGGACTATCAAACGTAAATTGACATTTGAAGCAACTATCCGTTTGGGCGAAGCGATGAATCAGGTAGAGATCTCCCTCACAGAATCTGAGGATGCATTACTCGGAAGCGAACTCTTAGATGGCTATGTTTTAGAAATTGACTATAGCAACCGGACGGTTGAAATTAGGGAATCACCTACGAATCACGAAGCGTAAAAATTTTACGTTTAACGCATTACACTTCGGAGGTTATACTTGCTACTTTCCGCAGTTATCTTTTTACCACTACTCGGCGTAATTTTAATTGCTCTTGCCAGGCACATCTTAGGCGCGTCAGGGCTTAAATGGATCGCCCTAATCGTCACACTGCTCACCTTTGCCGTGTCGATATCGCTCTATACCGGTTTCGACGCAAGTACGCATGAGATGCAGTTTAAGGAGGAGCGAGCTTGGATTGAAGGGCTTGGTATAAGCTACCACCTCGGCATTGACGGTATCTCGCTCTGGTTAGTTCTGCTGACCACTTTTATGACGCCGATTTGTGTGCTAGCAGCATGGAATTCGATAGAAAAGGGTGCCAGCGGATTCATGATTTCCTTGCTCATGCTCGAAACGGCGATGCTCGGCGTGTTTTGTGCGTTAGACCTCTTCCTCTTTTTTGTGTTTTGGGAGGCGATGCTCATCCCGATGTATTTACTCATCGGTATCTGGGGTGGACATCGGCGCATCTACGCGACCATTAAGTTTGTCCTGTACACAATGGCGGGCAGCGCGTTGATGCTCGTTGGGATTTTGTACCTCTATTTCCAAAATGATAATAGTTTCAACCTGATGACCTTGTACGGCAGATCACTATCGCATCAGAACCTACTGTTCTTGGCGTTTTTCATCGCTTTTGCCATCAAAGTACCACTTTTCCCCTTCCACACTTGGCTGCCTGACGCACACGTTGAAGCACCGACAGTTGGAAGTGTTATTCTTGCTGGCGTATTGCTCAAAATGGGAACATACGGCATCGTCCGCTTCTGTATGCCACTTTTCCCGGAGGGTGTCGCAGCGTATACGCCATTGATTGTAACGCTGTCTGTAATTGGTATAATTTACGGCGCATTGGTCGCAATGGTGCAACCAGACCTAAAAAAATTGGTTGCCTATTCAAGTGTGAGTCATTTGGGGTTTGTTGTGCTTGGACTTTTCGCTCTCAACCATCACGGCGTGCAGGGCGGTATTCTTCAAATGATTAATCACGGGTTAAGCACCGGCGCACTTTTCTTGCTCGTTGGGATGATTTATGAACGCCGGCATACCCGTATGATTGCTGACTTCGGTGGATTGTCAAAACAGATGCCGATCTTCGCCGTATTTTTTATGATTGTGACGCTTTCATCAATTGGGTTACCCGGTTTGAACGGATTTGTCGGGGAGTTTATGATTTTGCTCGGCGGCTTCATGTCCGATTCATTCTCTAAAGTTTACGCTATTATCGCTGCAACCGGTGTTATTTTGGCAGCGGTGTATATGCTCTGGATGTTCCAGCGCGTCATGTTTGGCAAACTCGATAACCCAAAAAATCAAACCTTGACCGATTTGAGCTTGCGAGAAATCGTTGTACTGGTTCCAATAGTAGTGTTCATCATTTGGATTGGCGTTTACCCCAAACCGTTTCTGAACCGAATGGAAAAATCAGTCAGTCAAGTATTACAACAGAGCAGATCTACGGCAGCGGTAGAGGCAGCTGCTCCCGCAATTGCATTAGACACCACAACAAAAGAGGCAAAAAAGATTGACGAATAAACACCTATTTTTCCCCTTGGCACTTCTCGGTGTCATTGGACTTATTCTCTTACCGACAATTGGTTTTGCAGCGGCAGCCGCAGGTGGAGATGGACACGATGACCACGCCGGCCATCACGGCGTCGACGGAGCGAAGTTACCTCTCTGGAGCATCATTCCGTTTGTTGGAATGCTCCTCTCCATTGCAATTGTCCCACTGATTAACTTCCATTTCTGGGAACATCACTACGGGAAGTTCTCGTTAGCGTGGATTGTCATTCTCTCTATCCCCTTCCTTATCGCCTACAAAGGTGATGGTTGGTACGAAATCGTCCATATTGTCCTGCTCGATTATGTCCCCTTCATTATTCTATTGGCCGCACTATTCACATGTGCGGGTGGAATCTGTCTGAAAGGTTCGCTGCGCGGTTCGCCTGTCGTAAATACCATACTGATCGCCATAGGAACCGCTTTGGCAAGTTGGATGGGAACGACGGGGGCGGCAATGCTGCTGATTCGTCCAATACTCCGGGCTAACGAATGGCGTAAGCATCGTGTTCATGTTGTTGTCTTTTTTATATTTCTTGTAGCCAATATCGGTGGCTCACTGACACCGTTGGGCGATCCGCCGCTGTTTCTCGGATTCCTCAAAGGAATTGATTTCTTCTGGACAATGGCACTGCTCCCTGCGATGATACCGGTGGTAATTTTACTGCTGATCATATTCTTCATTTTCGACACAGTCATGTTCAAGAAAGAAGGAACGCCGCCGGACGATGGGGAAAAAGAACCACTCCGTCTCCAAGGTGTTTGGAATTTTGTGCTAATTGCCGGTATCATCGGTGCGATCCTGTGGTCCAAATCACTCGCTGATGGTCCTTTCAAGGATCATTCAGTCGCGCAAAAAATGGCACCACAAATCAAAGCCGCAGAAGAAAAAATGGACGCAACGAAGGCAAAACTCGAAGCGTATGTCAAGAAACATAAAAACAACGCGACGATAAATTTCGACAAATCCAATCACGAATACTATGAATTGCGAAAAAACGACCTCCACGCCGTGGCTAAAGTCAATAGTTTGCGTGCCCAAAAGACACATGATGAAAATCGCGGTATTTCAATCTTCGGTGTAACTGTACCATACTTTAATTTGATGCGCGATGGTTTACTGCTCTTGATTGCCTTCATCAGTCTGTTGTACACACCAATGTATAAAACCGTGAAAGATGAGCACGGACATAATCAGCCTGAACCGAGTCAGTTGGAGACAAATGTCCGGGCAGCAAACGGTTTTACGTGGGAGCCAATCCTAGAGGTTGCCAAACTGTTTATCGGTATTTTTATCTGTATGATTCCAGCTTTGAAAATTTTGCAGGCGGGCATTGATGGAAGCCTTAGCAGTGTTGTGCTTGCCGTTCAGACGCCAACGAACGATCCGGTCAATGCGATGTATTTTTGGCTGACAGGTGTGCTCTCAAGTTTCTTGGATAACGCTCCGACTTACGTCGTCTTCTTCAACACAGCGGGTGGAGATCCAACCTCGCTCATGGGTCCGATGGCGCAGACGCTCTTGGCAATCAGTTGTGGCGCAGTGTTTATGGGGGCTAATACCTATATCGGCAATGCACCAAACTTTATGGTCAAAGCAATTGCTGAGGAAAACGGCGTGAGGATGCCAAGTTTCTTCGGATACATGCTTTGGTCAGTGGTAATTTTGGTTCCCGTGTTTGTGATTGTAACGTTCGTGTTCTTTGTGTAAGGATGGGCCTATCTGTTCATCTAAGATTGGAGGATTTGAATGACAATTAACTGGCAACTACTGATGCCCGAATTGATCATTATTCTAACTTTTATCCTCGTTGTGATTTTTGATCTGTTCAATTCGCTTCAAAAGACGTTTACCGCTTGGATCACAATCGTCGGCTGCGCTATTGCTCTATATGTTTCCATTGATATGCTGCAAATTGGCACGGAAGGCACAGAATTTAGCAATATGATTCAGGTGGATAAATACTCCCTCTTTTTCAATGTCATATTCTTGGTTTCAACGATTCTGGTCGTTCTTATTTCAATGAACTATTTGGGCGGTCAAGATCGGCGACAGGGGGAGTATTATCTGTTAATCCTTTTGGCAACGTTGGGTATGATGTTGATGGCTTCGGGCAATGAGTTAATTGTTGTCTTCCTCGGCTTAGAGCTGATGTCGTTATCGCTTTACGTCTTAGCAGGTTATTTCCAAAGGAGTATGGCATCAAGCGAAGCCGGAATGAAGTATCTGCTACTTGGCGCATTTGCAAGTGGATTTTTCTTGTACGGTATCGCGTTGATCTACGGAGGTGCGGGGACAACCAGCATTCCCGAAATTGCCTCCGCTTTAACCGTAGATGCAAGGTCCCCGCTACTGCTATCTGGCATGTTTCTACTTGTTGTAGGATTCGGATTCAAAGTGGCACTTGTGCCGTTTCATCAGTGGGCACCCGATGTCTACGAAGGCGCACCCACTTCGATCGCTGCATTTATCTCAGCCGGTCCGAAAGCAGCGGGGTTTGCTGCGTTCCTGAGAATCTTCATGGACGCGCTACAGAACCTCCAATCCGAATGGATTATTCTTATTACAATCCTTGCCGCACTCACGATGACTGTCGGCAATTTAGTTGCCATCGCCCAGCGAAACATTAAGCGTATGCTCGCTTATTCAAGTATTGCCCATGCTGGATATGTTTTGGTCGGATTAGCAGCAGCAAACAAAGACGGAATCTCCGGCGCGATGTTTTACCTGTTTGTCTACTGTGTCATGAACATCGGGGCATTCGGAGCAGTGATTCTCGCAAGAACCGAAGACGGCGAAAGCCTTATGATTTCCGATTACGCAGGACTGGGATTCAAAAAACCGCTGCTCGCTCTGTTCATGACAATAATGTTGCTATCCCTCGCTGGGTTTCCACCGACAGCGGGATTCGTCGGTAAGTTCTACATTTTCCGATCGGCGGTCGAATCTGGACAGATCTGGCTTGTGATTATCGGTGCGATTAACACTGCGATCTCTGCGTTCTACTATCTCCGTGTTGTTGTAGCGATGTACATGAGAGAGCCGGAAGCGGAACTCGACTTTCTCGCCTATCCACGTCTACTCATCGTCGCGTTGACCCTCGCAGCGATCGGTGTCGTCCTAATTGGTATTCTGCCATCATACTTCCTGAGTCCAGCCCAAATTAGCACGTTCTTATAGGAACACAACAATGGCTAAGCTGATACGGGGTAGCGATTGGAATAGTATGGATCTGGCTTCAATTGGCATCACCCTTGTGCTGGCAATTGGCATTGGATCTGGGTTGGGCTGGTGGATCGGTGGTAAATTAGGTAACCAAACGATCGGCTTAATTATTGGCTTTATCGTCGGAACTGCGGCAGGATTTATTGAGATGTTTCGCGCCGTTTCTCGGTGGAATAAACGCATGGACAGCCAAGAGCAACAAGCAGATCAGGCAGCTGAGAAACATTCGGAGGAGGAGTCGTAAAGTGGTTGACCGCGCCCCCTTTGAACTCGATGACCGATTTCTGCTGCAGGTCTATCGTCTGACGACCGTTCTTGCGCTCATCGCAATGCCAATCCTTTGGGCGGTGTACGGTCTGCCAGCCAGCTTGAGTTTTGCTATCGGCAGTCTTTTGAGTTTGAGCGCGATCTTGTCATTAGAGTTTATCATCCGCCGCATGGTCAAGCCCGGCAGTTCGCCAAGGACAAAACGTTGGCTGGGATTCATCGCGTTAGGAAAGTATACAATCATCTTTGTCGGATTTTATCTCTTGACGAAAGCAAATTGGCTGAATGTCTACACCCTTGCAGCGGGAATTGGATTGGTGCAAGTTGTGATTATCCTCAAAGCAATCGTGATGATGATCGGTGTTCTATCAAAAAAATAATTCAACAGGAACTAAATGAGAAAAACATTTTACACACTATTTTCTATTTTACTGCTATCGCTGCTCGCCTGTAGTGTCGGTTTAGCCGCTGAAGAAGCCCATCGTTCGTGGCTAAGCCCAATATCAAAAATTCTTCCGGATGATATAGTGCCAGAACCACAGCGTTGGCATCAGCCGGATCTCATCCCCAACGCTTACTTTATAGTATTGGTTATTGCACTGCTTTTTATCATTTCGACACGCAAACTTAAGCGACTCCCCGAAGGAAAGGGGCAAACACTCCTTGAGTTGTTCGTGGGTGGGCTGATCAATTTTTTCGGCGGAATCTTGGGAGAGCACGGAAAGAAGTATGTCCCATTCGTCGGATCTTTCTTCATCTTTATCTTATTCCTCAACTATCTTGGCCTTATACCCGGTTTTCAATCACCAACAGCAGATTTGAACACCACCCTCGCGCTCGGAATTAGCGCAGTAATCGGCGTTCATATCATTGCGATTAAGGAAAATGGATTGGTTGGCTACCTGAAACACTTTATCGGCGATCCACCGTGGCTGGGACCTTTGATGTTTCCGTTACACATCATCGGTGAAATCGCACGCGCCGGTTCTCTGGCAATTCGACTTTTCGGAAATATCTTCGGTGAGGAATCCGTTATTATTAACCTAACCTTGTTGGGGCTTGCAATTCCGGCGATCGCCGGGCTGATCCCATGGATGCCAGTTCAGGTGCCAATGCTATTTTTCGGGCTATTTGGTGGGTTTCTGCAAGCACTCGTTTTCTCAATTCTCACATCAATCTACATTGTTACGTTCCTAGCACATGATGAGGAACATGGTGCGGAGGCACATCATTGATTGATGGGCGATTATTATCGCTCGTTTAACATTGTTTTTAGTTTTCTAATCCCAGTTTTGGGATCAAAATTAAAGGAGGAAGTTTCATGATTTATCTCGCAGTTTTAGCTTTCGGGACGGCACTCGGTCTACCGATTGCCGTGATTTTTGCATCCACCGCACAAGCAAGAGCGACGAGCACCGCTCTCGAAGGGATTGCGCGGCAACCTGAAGCAGCACCAAGGATTCAGACAGCAATGATCATCGGTTTGGCTCTTATCGAATCGCTCGTGATCTACTCGCTGCTAATCTTCTTCTTGCTTATGGGAAAACTCCCAGAGGGACAAATGCTTCAAAGTATGATTGAGGCTGATGCTCAGAAACAGGTGCAGACCAGTCAGCAATAAGACGTGAAGCGTGAAACGTGAAACGTGAATCTATTAACGTTTTACGTTTTACGTTACACACGCATTACTTTTCTTAGGCTTATGCAACACCCTAACTTAAAGAAAAATATAATGACAAAATTAACGTGGTTCTGTTTATTGCTTATTATCAACGTAATATTAATTGCTCCGACAAGTGGGTTCGCTGCAGAGGCAAGTGCCGAGAAACAGGGAATCTTAGCACAAATTGGAATTGATTTCCAAACTATTATCCTTCAAGCACTAGGCTTTCTTGTTGTGCTACTCGTGCTCTGGAAATTCGTCTTTGGGCGAATTGGTGGACTATTAGAAGAACGGCAACAGGAAATAACTTCGAGAATGGAGAAACTGGAGGCGGATCAAAGCGAACTGGATCGATTGAATGCCGAAACCCGTCAACGGCTCAACGAGATTGAAACGGAAGGACAGGCAAAGATTCAAGCGGCTATTGATGAGGGCAACGCCGAACGGCAGCGGATTCTTGATCAAGCACGTCAGGAAGCCAGCGCAGAACTTGAACGGGCACGTGCCGAGATCCAACGCGAAAAGGACGAAGCTATCCTCGAACTACGAGGCACTGTCGCAGAGATTGCGATTGATGCTGCTAGCAAAATCATCAATCAGACGCTCGATGCAGAGAAACATCAGCACATCATTGATGAATCTATCAGCCGCCTTCCCACACAGAACGTCTAATACAAAGAATACACGATGAGAGAAACCCGCATTGCTAAACCCTATGCACAAGCATTGTATAGCGCAGCGACAGAGCAGGATATTTTAGATCAGATCATTACAGATGTGAATCAAATCCTTCAACTGACACAGGACTCGGAAGATTTTGATCAGTTTCTGACTAACCCCATCCTATCGCCGCAGTTTAAGAGCGAGATGTTCCAACAACTTCTATCCGAAACTGTTCATCCGCTCACGCTCAATTTTCTGCTCTTGCTAGCATTGAAACAACGTGAAAGATCCTTAGTTGCAATCTTACAGATGTTTCTGGAGATCGTTGATGTGCAAGCGGGTCGTGTTGTCGCACAGGTAACATCGGCGGTCCCGCTCACTGACGCACAAAAAGCCACCCTCTCTCAGCAACTGAGCGATTATTCGGGGGCGGAGGTGCGGCTTGAATTGAATGAAGATACCGCGATTCAAGGAGGCGTCATCGTGCGATTAGGGGATACTGTGTTTGATGGAAGTATCATATCACAGCTTCAACGAATGAGAACACTACTCGCGAGGGGATAAGGGAGAACATAACTCATGGCAAGAGAAGTCAGACCCGACGAAGTATCAAACATTCTAAAACAACAACTACTACAATATAGCCAACAGGTCGATGTGTACGATTCAGGAACTGTGCTCGAGGTTGGCGACGGGATTGCCCGTGTGCATGGACTTGCCAACGTCATGGCAAGTGAAATGATTGAATTTCCCAACGGCGTTGCCGGTATGGCATTTAACCTTGAAGAGGATAACGTTGGCTGCGTCCTTTTCGGCGAGGATAAACTAATCCACGAGGGGGATCTCGCTAAGCGGACGAACAGATTGCTCGAAGTGCCGGTCGGCGAGGCGTTGCTAGGGCGCGTTGTAAACGCTCTCGGCCAACCTATTGATGGCAAAGGGGAAATCCAGACCGAACACACCCTCCCTGTTGAACGGAAGGGGTTGGGTATTGTGCAACGTCAGCCGGTAAGCGAACCGCTTTATACCGGCTTGAAGGCGATTGACAGTATGACGCCAATCGGACGGGGGCAACGGGAGCTAATCATCGGCGACCGTCAAACGGGCAAAACGGCTATTCCGATTGATACCATCATTAACCAGAAAAATACCGATGTATTCTGTATCTATGTAGCAGTCGGTCAGAAAGGTTCGACGGTTGCACAGGTTGTGGATACCCTAGAACAGCATGGCGCAATGGATTACACGGTTGTCGTTTCTGCACCGGCAAGTGAACCCTCCCCGCTCCAATACCTCGCACCCTACACAGGGACCTCGATGGGAGAATACTTCCGCGATAGGGGACAACACGCGTTAGTTATTTACGATGATCTCACCAAACATGCGTGGGCGTATCGTCAGATGTCGCTGCTTTCACGGCGTCCACCGGGGCGCGAAGCGTATCCGGGTGATGTCTTTTATCTCCACTCCCGTCTGTTGGAGCGCGCTGCAAAACTCAGTGATGAACTAGGCGGTGGTTCGTTGACCTCTCTGCCGATTATCGAAATCTTTGAAGGCGACCTCACGACTTACATCCCAACAAATGTGATTTCAATTACCGATGGACAGATCTATCTAACATCGGAACTCTTCAATCAAGGCGTTCGCCCGGCAATCGATGTCGGCACCTCGGTGTCCCGCGTTGGTGGTGACGCCCAAACGCGAGCGATGAAGTCGGATGAAGTCGCAGGGACGCTGAAACTTGACCTAGCTAGCTTCCGAGAGGTTGCCGCTTTCGCACAGTTTGGATCTGATCTGGACGCTTCTACACAATCTCAACTTAGGCGTGGAGAACGGCTCGTTGAATTGCTGAAACAACCCCAATACGAACCAATGCCCGTTGAAAAACAGGTTGCATCAATTTTCTGTGGCTCAAACGGCTACTTGGATGATATTGAAACAACTGACGTGGCACAGTTTGAATCTGAATTCTTGGCATATATGGAAAGAAACCACGCAGACATACTCAAGGCGATTGTTGATACCGGAGAACTCAGTGATGAACTGATTGAACAACTCAGCACCGCTGCACAGAGTTTTAAAGACGGATTCAAGCCTGAAGCATAATACGTGATGCGTAATACGTAATACCAAAAACTATGAATTATACTGAAATCATCCGACTATTGCTCGTGATGGTCTCAAGTCAACGAAAGCCAGATTTGAAAGAAGAAGTCGAAGTATATACAGTAGATGCAGCAGATATAGAATCACATTCACCCGTGTAAAGAAGGCTCATGTACTCCTTACGTATTACGCATTACTCATTAGAGGTTCAGCATGGCAACATTACGTGAAATTAGACGGCGTATCGCAAGTATTGAGAATATCGCGCAGGTAACAGATGCGATGCGCGTGGTTGCTGCGGCGAGGTTACGCCGGGCACAGGAAAGTATCCTAGCCACCCGCCCCTTCGCCGATAAATTCAACACAATTTTAGGGCATCTGATCGCTCAAATCGAAAACCCCTCCCATCCATTGCTAGAATCGCGTGAACTTAAGCGCGTTTGCCTAATCTCAGTCTCCGCAGACCGCGGGCTATGTGGTAGTTTTAATAGCAACGTGATCCGAACAACAACGCAGCGGGCAGAACATTACCAAGAGCAGGGAGCAGAAGTGACAGTCATCTGTGTTGGCAGACGGACCCGCGACCATTTCGCACGGCGTGATTATAACGTTATCGCTGAGTATGTGAATATCTTTCGGCAATTGGCATTTGAAACCGCTGTCGAAATTGTGGAGGAGTTTGAGCATCTGTATCGCGATAAGCAGGTTGATAGGGTGGAAGTGATTTATAACGATTTCAAATCCGCGATTCTACAAGAAGTTTTGGTTGAGCAACTGCTGCCACTTACCCCTGAAGTGCCAACCGGCGATGAACTCTTTCTCGATTATCTTTATGAGCCAGAACAAGAGGTAATTTTTCAGTCTGTATTGGCAAAACACCTCAATATGCAGATGTGGAAAGTTTTGTTGGATTCCAACGCCGCGGAGCAAGCAGCGCGGATGGCGGCGATGGAAAATGCGACGCGCAACGCCAATGAGCTTATTGATGATTTAATTCTTCAGCGTAACCGCGCTCGCCAGACCCAGATTACCACAGAGATTTCTGAGATTGTAAGTGGTGCAGCAGCCCTAGAGGGGTAAAATCGGCAAAGTGGGTAGCGTCCTCAATGTGGGAGGAAAATCGAGTCATGAGCCTACAGAAACCCATCATCATCAATCAGGCAGAGCTCGCTTGGGAAAGTTGGGAGGACGCGGACCTTGCTGCCAAGAGTGCGATCCGCTGGAAACTTCTGGTTACCGGCGAAAGAGGACCGAGCAGCGGACTCGTTACGGGTGTAGCGGAGTTTCCACCTGACACCCAGCTCCCTCTTCACCACCATGAGCCAGAGGAAACATACTATGTCGTCAGCGGCAATGGTCACATGGTAATTAGTGATCGCGAATCAGAAATTGGGCCGGGGTCAGCGATCTACATCCCGTCCAACGCCAAACATGCAGTCCGTTGTATTGGCGATGAACCACTAGTTTTTGTGTTCACCTTCGCATGTGACCGATTTGACCAAATAGTTTATCATTTCGATGAGTAGAAACCGTTCGCGGTAGATGTGATTATGAGGTGGAAACATGCCCTACAACGTTACCAAACAGATTCAAGAGGCGATGGAGCGAGGCGATTTCAAGGACCTGCCCGGCAAGGGCAAACCTCAACAACGCGATGATAATCCTTATGTCCCCCCAGCAGTTCGCACAGTTAATCAGATGCTCAAAGATAACGGCTTCGCACCTCGTTGGATTGAGGTGGATAAAGAAATTCGCGCCGAAACCGAGAACGCGGAAAAATTAATCGAGAACCTTAAAGGACGACGGAGCCGTTTGGAAGCACAACTCCGAGCGCAACCGTTAAAACGTGACGCGATTCGATCGCTCTTTGAACTGGAGCGCACACGGGCATTGGAAGCGTATACCGCTCAGTTACAACAACTCAATCAGAAAATTCAGCAGTGGAACCTCATGATGCCACTGCGCGATAAACAATATCCACTGCATAACCTTGATGCAGCGACTACGCATTTTCACAGTCAGTGCCCTGGACTTTAATTCTATTCCGATCAGGACCTACGCAAATTTAGCACGCGGCGCGAGATTTTTTTTAACCCCCTAAATCCCCCTTATCAGGGGGACTTATGAGCCAGCTGCGTAAATCCTATATGATGAAATCGTTAAACCCAAAGAATATGTGAGCCAAAGGCTTACGCTTAACCGTTAATCTACTTTACATCAAAGGAAACTAACTGATGCAATTCAAATTAGGACGTATGTTTCTAGTTGCTCTGATGGCGCTAGTTGTGCTAGTCGGTTGTGACGTTGGCAGAGATATAATGATGGACATGATGCCATCTACGAATACCGGGATGACTGATGCAATGGACATGGTGTCATCTACAGATACTGAAGTACCTGATATGATGGATATGATCACCGAGATGGCTGATACGGAAGCGGTTCCGGCGAAGTTGGTGTGGCTAGTCAACTATCCGGTCGGGGGAAAAGCTGACTATCTTGCATGGATTGCGGCTGTTGCACCGACACTACTCGCGCCCGAAGAACTCAATCGGGTAGCATCTTACGATAATGCCCGCGGTGAAAGTCCGCATCGACTCGTGGAGTTTGAGTTTGATAGCTATGTGGATGCGGCAACATATCTGAGTCGTCCCGATGTCGCTGCGGTTTTTGAGGCACTTCCAGATCAAAGCAGTGAGGTAAGTACGCATGTATTTGCCCAACGGTCTGCCGATTATTCAAAAGACGAAAATCCCAGCAGGACAGTTAAACTAGTTTACTTAGTTGATTACCCGCTTGGCGGAAAAGACGCGTATCTACAGTGGATTGCCTCCGTTGCACCGTCGCTGCAAGCACCCGAAGAGGTCAAACGGATAGCATCTTACGACAACCTTCACGGGGCATCTCCACATAGGTTCGTCGAGTTTGAGTTCGAGAGCGTCGAAGAGGCCCATACGTACCTAGAACGGGAGGAGGTACGGGCTGTTAATACCGAACTCCCGAACCAATCAAGTCGCGTAAGTCAGCTTCTGTTTGAGCAGCGTCCGGATTACAATGAATAATCGCTGAGATTGGCGCTGGCTCCTTGAGCGGACCCATGGGACTCAGGGAGCCGTGTCTCCATTCACACTAAATGCAAAATTCGTATTCTCAAAAACGGCAGTTTTAAAGAGGCTCATGTAAAAAGAACGTAGGGGCAACCCTTGTGGGGGTTTCCCTTTTGGGCAGGCACAAGACCTGCCCCTACAGTTTCTGTTGCACGATTTCTTAACATGAGCGAATAAAGTAAGATAATACTTCATGCAAATGCGATCTATCACAGCCAATCCGTCTCAGATTATGGTCGAGCAGCTTGCAGCATTGGATGTGAAGTATCTGTTTTATAATTCCGGCTCGCGCGAGGCCCGCTTTTTCGATGCACTGCATGCTCACCCAGATATACACGGCATTCTGGCACTCCATGAGGGCACTGTCGCAGCACAAGCAGGAGGCTACACGCAGGTAAATCTCGACCCGGCGGTCATGGTGGTCCATTTGGGCGCAGGGCTTGCCCAATGCTTGGGACAGCTAATCAACATCTGGTCGAGTGGCTTGCCCGTCGTCGTCATCACCTTTGCGGGCGACACCGGCAGCTACGTGGATCGGATTGAACTCGATCTCAATCACAACTTCGGACCGACCTCCATCGCCGCGCCTTTCACGAAGCAAAACTGGACCGTGATCGAACCCGAAGGGCTGCCGCAAGCCATTCACCGTGCGTTACTGGTCGCCAAAACGCCATCGGTGGGGCCCGTCCATCTCGCTGTGTATGATCGGGCACTTGGGCCCGAGCAGATAACCACAAACATTATTGAGGGGAGTATCCCAGAGCTCCACGCGGGTTATCCATCAGATAGTGATGTCGAGAAGATTGAATCTGCCTTGCACGACGCGAAGTCTCCGGTGTTTTATATTGGAGATGGGGTCTGGAAGAGCGGTGCGGAAGACCAAATTATCGCGGTCGCTGAACACTTTGGCGTTCCCTGTGTCAGCAGCTACGTCCCCGTCGGAACTTGGGAAAGAAGCATCGCAACGAAACATCAACTCAATTGTGGACGGTTGGATCAGACGGTAGATATCCTTCAACCTGACCTGATCGTTTGTATCGGTATACATCATAGGGGCGGCGGAAGGCCGGGCGATTTCGATGTATTTTCTAAAGCGCGGCAGGTTATCGCCATTGGATCTGATATTGAGCATATCAAAAATATCCCGTATCTGTCTATAGCGATTCTGGCGGATGAATGTCGGACCTTTGAGCGGCTTCTCGAATTGGCATCGAGTCATTCAACCCCGAATCACTTTGACGAGCGACGCTCTTGGGCACTTGAACAGGCTGCCGCGCTTCACGTACAGCGAATAAATGAGGTGTGGAGGACTGAGACTCAACCAAATCAGATTCGATCATGGATAGTTGCAGAGACACTAGACACCGCCTTAGAACGTCGTGGCGGTGGGTTGGTGATGCTCGAACAATATGCGGTCCCTTGGGACACTGTCGGCGGATATACGCTTTCATCAGATGCCGTAGCCGGGACAGACCTTGGCAGGAACAGATACATCCGGGCTGCCGGTGGGTCTGAGGGCTACGGAGTTGGTGGAACGGTCGGCTTGAAACTCGCAGCCCCTGAAAAGCCGGTCGTTGGGTTGGTCGGTGATGGTTCGCTGTTGTACGCAGAGTCAGGACTGTGGACCGCAGCACATCATGGCATACCGGTGCTCTACATTATTCCCAACAACCAATCCTATGGCGCGGTTGCTTCCTCCTTTGGAAACGTGGATGGGGTAATGAAGGAGACCGGGGAATATGCCGGTGTCGTTCTGGACGGAATTGACCCTGTGAAACTCGCAGAGGGGATCGGTGTGGAGGGGATGCATGTCCAAGAGGAGTCTCGCCTTGCTGCGGCAATTGAACATGGGTTGAACGTGGTTGAAAGGGAAAGGCGCCCATTTCTCTTGAATATTCACTTGCCGCTAGGGTTACCAGAAGGCGGACGTGCTGCGGCGCAATTCCGGCTTGCGGATGCCATGTCGCCAGTTCAAGCCCACGAGGCTTAACAGCCAACTCACTATATTAGGACTCACACAGTTAAACGCCTCAAGCCTTGTAGTTCAGTGATTCAGTACCGCACAACACAACTGACGACGCCCGATGAATCCCCGATAAATCGGGATTAAGAAACGGGCAACTACAATAAATTCGTAGGTTTGTAGTCAGGTGATTTATCGCCCGTCGTGACACACAATGAACGCGCTACTATAAACTCAAGTGCGTAACCCCTATAATTGATGGAAAGAGAGAAAAATAATGAACGAAGGTAAAGTTTTAGAAATCGTTGGTGCGCGCGTTGACCTCGATTTTTCAGAGGGAAAATTGCCCGATATTCTCAACGCAATCGAAGTCCAGCGCGAGGATGGTACAACGTTAGCACTTGAAGTCCAACAACACTTGGGCGAAAACCGAGTCCGCGCCATCGCAATGGACACAACCGACGGATTAGTACGCGGCACACGTGCTATCGATAGTGGTGAACCGATCTCGGTGCCTGTGGGCGATGCCGTGCTAGGTCGCGTTTTTGACGTTACTGGACAACCCATTGATGAAGCAGGTGAGGTAGATGCAGCACAACGGTATCCCATCCATCGCCATCCACCGCCTCCGGCTGAATTAAGCACCGTCTCGGAGATGTTGGAAACCGGCATCAAGGTGATTGACCTGATTCAACCGGTTGCAAGGGGTGGAAAGGTCGGTTTCCTCGGTGGTGCGGGTGTCGGAAAAACAGTATTGGTCGCTGAACTGATCTATAATATCGCAACCCAACACGGGGGCTATTCCGTTTTCTGCGGAATCGGGGAACGGACCCGCGAAGGAAATCAGTTTTGGTTGGAGATGGACGAGTACGGTGTAATCGATAAAACCGCCATGGTTTTTGGACAGATGAACGAACCGCCGGGCGCCCGGTTGCGCGTTGGACTTGCTGGACTCTCCATGGCGGAATACTTCCGCGATGAGGGCGGACAGGATGTGTTGATTTTCATCGACAACGTTTTCCGCTTTACTCTCGCAGGCGGTGAGGTTTCCGCACTTCTAGGGCGTATGCCTTCCGCAGTAGGATACCAACCGACGCTCGCGACGGAGATGGGAGAGTTACAAGAGCGGATTACATCAACGCAACACGGCTCGATCACCTCGTTCCAAGCCGTCTATGTCCCAGCTGACGACTATACAGACCCCGCGGTTGTCGCCGTTTTTGGACATCTCGACGCTGTGACACGTCTTGAACGGTCAATCCAGCAGATGGGACGCTTCCCTGCTGTTGACCCCCTGACCTCCACCTCCCGTATTTTGAACCCGGACGTCATCGGTCAGACACACTATGACACAACCCGTCAAGTGAAAGCGGTGCTTCAGGAGTACGAGAGCTTGAAGGACATTATTGCAATTCTCGGCGTGGACGAACTCTCAGACGACCAAAGGTTGACAGTTTCACGGGCGAGAAAACTAGAAAAGTACCTAACGCAGCCGATGTTTGTCGCGCAACGCTTTACCGGCAAACCGGGTAAATATGTCAGGATTGAGGATACCGTTGAGGGCTGTCAAGCAATTCTCAGAGGAGATTGTGACGAAATTCCTGAGCAAGCGTTGGCGTATATTGGTACAATTGACGAGGCATTTGAGCAAGCAAAATCCGAGGAATTACAAGAAGCAGCGGATTAACCCAACCAGATAACTATGCTTGAAAAAAGATTACATCTCGAAATCCGAACACCCGAACAGTTAATTTATGAGGGCGATGTTATTGGTGTGAGAGCTCCCGGCGAACTGGGATCGTTTGAGATTCTTGCTGGGCATCTCCCTTTTCTAACTGTGCTAGAGATTGGCGAAATACGCATCCGCGAATCTGACGCACCTCAATCCATTGCAACCAGTGGGGGTGTCTTTGAGGTATTACGCACCGGCGTCACTGTGTTGGCGGATACCGCCGAGTGGGCGTATGAAATTGATGTCGAACGCGCAGAAGCCGCTCGCCAACGTGCACAGGAACTCCTCGCTTCACGCGATCCAGATATTAACCGCGGACGAGCAGAGTCGGCATTGGCTCGCGCTACGAATCGATTAAAGGTTGCGGGACAACAGTAGCCTGAATCAGCGGATGTTTGATCTATGAAAGGGGAAACAGCAGACAAACCTGTTGTTTCCCCTTTTTTGCTTTGGGAGAGGAATAGATAATGCAAGTTGGTCAGCTCCAGTATTTTCAATCCAAGGTCGACGGTAAGTTACACCCCTGTGCGGTATGTGCAACCGACACAAGTGACGAACCGAAGCCCTTAATTGTGGAGGTCAGTCCCGGCGCATTGGGGAATCTGCCCGGCGCGGTTGAGCTGACCGAACAAATTGCAGGGATTGCTGCCAGACACAATCAATCGTGCATCGTCCTCAGACCAACAGGGCGAGGTTCCGGTTCCGTTTATCAGAACTACGGCGAAATCGATGTCCTAGAAGCTATCGAACATGTCGCTGCAAACTACGCCATTGACCGAGACCGCATTACAATCACCGGCAGTTCAATGGGTGGGGCTGCAACGTGGTATCTGATCTCGCACTATCCTGATCTTTTCGCAGGTGCCGCGCCGTTTTGTGGTTATTGCGACTATCGGCTGTGGGAAAAACCGGGAGGGCTCACATTCCACATGCACGAGTGGGAAATCCCCTCTTGGCGTGCTAGGTCCGCTGCATTTCTCATCGAAAATCTCGCCCATACACCCGTTTGGATAATCCACGGCGAATGGGATCGGGGCGTCGGTGGCGGTGTTCCGGTTAAGCATTCCCGTCAAATGGCACAGCTTATGGAAGAACGGGGATATGCCCATAAATATACAGAGGTCCCTAGAATAGGTCATGGATGCCGCCTACCCGATATATGGGAAGAAGTAGTCCTTTGGCTGCTGAAGCAGCGGAAGCAGCGATCCCCGGATCACGTTTCGTTGGCAACCTACAATCTTCGGCATAATCAATCCTACTGGGTTGTGATAGATCAACTGTCACACTACGGCGAGCGAGGAACGGTCAATGCGCGTTTCGTCAAAGACAGTTACCTCGTCGTCCACACTGAAAATATCCGCACCTTCTCCCTTGGACCACTTCAGAAGAACGAAGGGGTCAATGTAACAATTGATGCCCAAAAGTTTGAACGAGTGAACTTAACCCACCAGAATCAGTTTCAACGAACCTCTAAAGGCGTTTGGACGCATGGTAACTTTGATCTCTCCACTGAGAAACACCACCGGGCATCGGGTCCCATCAGCAATCTCTTTTTCGATGGACTTATCCTTGTGCCCGGCACAGTTGGGACAGAGGAAAAAACATTTTTTAACAAATGGGTTGCCGAGAACGCGGTCGGATATTATCGCAGCAGAAACGGAGGTGTGCATCGCGGTGGTATCATGGGAGATAACGCTGTCCAACTCCCTGTCATCCCTGACGTTGAACTCACCGAAGATCTTCTGCAAACGAACAACCTGCTCCTATATGGCGTTTATGATTCTAACGCCATCCTAGCGCAATTTGAAGGTGAGCTGCCGATTACCTTTGAGGGTAAGACAATCCATCTGTCCGATAAATCGTACACGGCGGAAGGGACGGCGGTTTTTGCCCTATTTCCTCATCCTTTAAATCCAGAACGGTATGTCGCGGTGCATGCTGGGGTCACACCGGATGCAATATGCTGGGGAAGCCATCTCGACATGCAACTCTTGCCTGATTATATTGTCTATTCCGGAGGGCAACTCCTTGACTGGGGCTTTTGGGGGAATGATTGGCAATCCCAATAATGGTCGATCCCTGAAGGGACACCATCGCTTCTGCCAGAGCGGTATACACGACCGCAACAATCAGCCACGATTGGACTTTCCGAAGGTCAACTTAGTGCGCTACCAACAAGGTTAAATGAAATGAATCACAGATCTATAGAAGGTTGTCGCCACACCCCTACACAAACCAAATAAGTCATTTTTTCTTGACACTGGATACATAGGCTAGTATACTAGCAATTGGTTTCACTGAACTTAAACGTTTAATTTTTTCTGTAAGGCGGGCGATCCAAATGGTGAAAAAGCTACTTTTTTGCACAATAATTATATTGATTGCAGCTAGCTATAGCTCCGCACGCATTATAGACCCGAAGACAGGCGCGGAGTTCAGATATAAAGCAAGATTGGTAGAGGTTGCTCCTGTGGTCGATGGTTTTCTTGACGACCCTGCATGGGACGATGCTATATCTGCTCCCCTAGATCATGATGTCAAAGGGGATCGGCGTTGGGGAGACTTTAGTGATTTCAAAGCTACCTTTGCTGCTGTATGGCGCAACGCCTCTCTCTACATAGCCATCGAACTGACCGATGACCAAATTGAAACCGCTCACGAAAAAATTAACCTGCAAGATCGCGTAGAGATTTACATAGATACAGGACATTCGGGCCAGCAGAGCGACCTATATCGTTACACATTGCCCGTTGGAGAGGACATCATGGCCGCTGGCAATCAAGGACTGTTGGTGAATTGGGGAAATGGAGGGCAATCCGTAGAATTGAGCTTTGACTTGATGCAGACACCGAGGAAAGAGGATACCATCAGTTTTGGGATTTACTATTACGATGTAGATGATGATCGCCTGAATCACAAATTTCGCTGGGGTCCCACCGGACAGAGCGAACCGGAAGATGCCCTTGCGGATCTGGTATTTACAGCCAATATCAAGCTAAATGCAAACCAAAAAGCAGTACAATGGGGGCGTATCAAACAACTTTATTAATCTCACTACGCAATGGTATTACGAAGTTAGGCAATTGGCACCGATGCCTCAAGATTGAAGCGCGCGGAGCTCACAGTGTTTATCATCGGCAAATTATTGGAATTGATAGGAATGTCGCTTTTGGGAGTGGGGCTATATGTTGGGTGTGCCAAACCCTACGGGTTGAGTGAAGGTGCCGCTATGGGCGCAGAGGTAGCCTCTCTCGCAATAGGAATTTTAATCTTCTTCATAGGCAGAACGATAGAGAAACGGTAATCGTGTCCGCACAGCACACTGTTTTTTGCAGTTAAAGATCTATTTCAGCACTTACACATACTCAAGCATCGAGCGTATCCTCTCGATGCTTTTTTGATGTTCATATTTGGTGGAGGAAAATAGGATGGCGTTTAATGTCAAAAAACGTGGGAAATTGACCTATTACTATCAAGGCGATTATCCGGTGTTGTCCCCTTTAGTCACTGAGACGTTGCCAGATGGGGATCTGAAAATCTATTTTTCGGGTCTAACGGGAGGATATTCGGCAAAGGGGGTTCTGAACCTTGATGAACTAGTTTCGATGGATCCAGAACAGGAGATCCCACTGGTGTTCAAAAGTTGGGAATCGTGGTTGAAAGAAGCGGGTATCTGTGATTCTCTGAAGGACGTAGATTTCATTGAGGTTCACGCGTTCGGATGTCAACCCAAGGCTCCAAATCCGATTGTCGATCCGGCGGGTTACGCAGCAGAGCAGGAACGCCTCCGTAAAGCCTATGCTCAAGCGTATAGTAACTTTTTCCGTGACTACCTACCGGAAAACGGTGTGCCCGCTCGGTTCACGGTCCATGTAGTTGATGTTCCAGATACGGCAGCTTCCTATGAGTTCTACGGAACCGCACTCTACCAGAAAGCACTACAAAAAGATTCCTAGTCGACAGATTCATGAGATTTGAGAGGTGGCACATTTTCCCTGCGAGGTTACAACGGAATGACACGTCTGAAAAAACCTCTCCTCTCCCTCATCTGCATTGCATTAATTGTATTGGCTGGCTGCGGCGAAAAACATGAGAAACCCGAAGCACTCAACGAACCCAAGGAACTCAATGAGTGGCGCAAGCTCCCTCAAGCCAACTTCGGGATTCCGCCTTATGCCCGTTACCTTGAGGGAATCAAAATTTGTTTAGATCCAGGACACGGTGGACAGGCTCACCTGCTGAATTACAAGCGCGGACCAACCGGACTTCGCGAGGCAGAGGCGAACCTACGCGTGGCACTGTATCTGCGCGAATTTCTGAAGGAGGCAGGCGCGATCGTTTTTATGACACGCACCGATGATTCCTTCGTTAGCATTCCAGACCGTAGCGAAATCGCCAATAAGAACGCTGTCGATTTTTTTATTTCTCTCCATCATAATTGGTTCAGCGACCCCGAAACCAATTACACCTCCACATGGTATCATCAAGATGCGGATGATTCCCGCGCAAGTTTAGATCTCGCCCGGTACGTGCAGCAGAGCGTCGCTGATGCGCTGCGCCTGCCGCAATTCACGCCAACGGGACTCTATTCGGATCGGTTGGTAATACCGTCGGGATTCGGCGTACTCCGTCAAACGAAGCGTCCTGCTATTTTGGTTGAAGCATCGTTTTATTCCAGCCCTGCAGAAGAGCAACGTTTGAAAAAGGAGTCATATAACAAGCGTGAGGCTTACGGCTATTTTATCGGGATTGCGCGTTACGTTGCAGCGGGATTTCCGAGGGGTGTTTTGCTGACCCCATTACCAGAATCGTTCATCGAAACAAAGAACCCGCGCATTGAGATTCGTGTAGCGGACGGCTTGCATGAACGCGGTGCGTGGATGCTCAAAAGGCAACAGGTCTTCTCCGATTCCATCAGCGTCAAACTTGATGGTGTTATTGTTCCTCACCAGTATCTCCGCGCTGAAGATCTTATTGTGATTGTCCCGTCGAAGCCGCTTTCCAACGGCGTACATATTGTCGAAACCAATCTCGTTAATTACTACGGGAATCACAGCCTGCCGGGTGGGCAGTGGTTCAAAGTAACCCCACCCGCAGCAAAACTGAAACTCCGTGCATGGACGAAAATCCTTCCGCCCGATGGTGCGAGCTATGTCTGTATCACCGTGACCGCTCTGGACAAAAATGGTCTACCAATCGCAGATGACGAACCGATTCACGCTCAGACATCAATTGGGCGGCTTGCTGAGACTGAAAACCTCTCACAGAATGGAGAGGCACGATTTTATCTACACACGGACGCAACGCAGCCACAGCCGGGTCGTGCACAGGTGAAGGTTGCATACAAAAACAGGTCAGAAACCATCACGATCCGTTTTGAGAAAATTCGTGGCGGGATTGTTCAGGGCAGCATCCACGATGTTTTTGGAAACACCATCTCAGATGCGACCATACAGTTGGTGAGAAAAAAGAACAGAGCGACAACGACCAACCCAGATGGTCACTTCTTTTTCGATAACGTTTTGCCGGGGGACGCAACCCTTAACGTTTCAAAAACTGGCTACTACAGCTTTCGACTGGAGACCAACGCGACCTCAAACAGTGCGCAGGTACTCCATCCCGAACTACATCCGATTGCAGACGGTACACTTATTGGGAAAGTTTTTGTCCTAGACGCACGCTACGGCGGTTCAGAACGAGGAGCACCTGTCGTCAATTCTGTTGCGCCCGCAGATCTTAATCTCGCCGTGGTCAAAGCACTCAGAGAAATGCTAACGCTTGCTGGAGCAAACGTTTACCTTGTTCGAGAAAAAGATGAGCAGATCCCTGGCTCGAAACGGGTCAAGATAATCAATGCCGTTAAACATGACGGATATTACCTTCGGATCGATCACGGCGCCCGGGTCGAGGGCGAACCATCGGTCATCGCTACAGGTTATCCGGGGAATCAGGTCGCGGAAAACTATCTCAAGGCAATACTTGGGGGATTTAACATAACACTTTTTCAGACACCAATTGAAACGTTTGGAGATGCGGAATCGCCGGAGATTCGGTCAACTAACAAAATAGCACTTGCACTTGAGATCCGTTCTATCAATCATCCAGATCTTCATGAACCTGTGGACTCTCCTGCGCTGATCTCACAGGAGGCGTACGCAATTTTTTTGGGAACATGGAAATTCTTGAAAAACGCTCAATCGTCTGACGAAGAACTCAACTCCGGCGCAATAGGTGAAGTCTTACCTCAAAAGGGACTTGAAATTCAGGTTGTTGATGGAACTGCACGGCAGCCGGTCGCTGGTACAAGAGTCGCCTTAGATGACACCTTTCCATTAATAACAAATCAAGCTGGAAAAGCCACTTTCCACGGGGTGCATACGCGCCGGTATCGCATTGCGGTTGAGGCAATGGGGTATGCTCATCAGACAATCGAATCGGATTTTCTGAATTCAGGCTCGATATTGGTAGAAATGAGGAAACAGGATAATCGGTGAATTAGGCGAAACGGAATCGCAGTTTGTGCTGTTCTTTTCTCATTGAAAGCTACGCAAGGGGATGATAGGATGACACTCGCTATGAAAGCCATTTTGCAATCCCAAGCATTTATGCTTGGGTCTAATGATTTGGCTTGATAAATGACGGTAAAAATGGCATAAAATGTTAAAAACTCACAAAATCGCTTTAGATCCGAACAACGTCCAATCGACCGCATTCGCACAGCATTGTGGCTATAGCCGTGTGGTTTACAACCACGTCCTCAGAGATTTCAAGAACGGGTTAAACACCGGTGTTTGGCGTAGCCACTTGGAGCTCAATCAACGTTTCAATGCTATTAAGCGAGACGCTTACCAATGGTGTGATGAACTCTCGCAGAACGTTGTCAAGAATACAGTCTATCACAATTTCAAGAATGCGATAGCACGATGGAAATCGGGTCAAAGCAAATTCCCGAAGTTTAAGCGACGTTCCAGAGGTCAGTCCTATAGAGCGGATAGCGGCCGAGGCACAATCCCTGTCGAAGGCAAGCGGATTAAACTTCCCAAAATTGGTTGGGTCCGTATGTGTCAACCCCTTCGCTTCCTCGGCTCTATCCAGCAGGTAACAATCTCTAAGCATGGTCAAGAATCATCGGCTTGCTAAAGCATTGTCAGATGCATCGCTATCTAATTTTCTGACACTGCTCAAGTCTAAAGCAGATGCGCTTGGCATTAAAATCGTAGAAGCGGATAGATTCTATCCATCAAGTCAGACGTGCTCGGCTTGTGGCGTCATTGATAGTGACCTGTCCTTATCAGATAGGACTTATCATTGCAGCGATTGTGGACACACCCAAGATAGAGATCTCAACGCTGCAATAAACCTTAGAAACGTCGCCATGGGGCACACGGAGACGTAAAACGCTTGTCCGAAAGGATTCCGATTTATCGGAGTGGAGCACTGTAAGACGTTGGCTCATTAAGCAACGCGGGTGTGTTGAAGCAGGAAGATAGCATGGAGGCTTTAATGTCTACCAATCAGTCTATTAACAATCCCAATGTTTCAACATTGGGAGCAGTCAAAAATGTCTTAGTCATTGATGATGATGAAAAAATCTGTTGGGCTTTTGAACAATTCTTGACAGATGAGGGGCACCGATCCATTATCGCTAACAATGCCGAGGAGGGCTTGCGAAAGATTCAGTCGGAAACTCCCGATATCGTTCTGCTCGATGTACGATTGCCCGGTATGAATGGGCTTGAAGCATTGAAGCAGATCAAAGTTCTGCAGCCGGACGCAGTTGTGATTGTAATGACAGCATACGATAATGTGGAGACAACCATTCAAGCTATGCAGCTGCATGCGTTTGATTTCATCCCCAAGCCAATAGATCTGGATCAGGTGAAAGCAATTTTCGATCGCGCCACACAGATGCAAGTTGAGCGCAGTAAAATGCCGCTCACTGAACCTCCCTCGGAGGAAGTCGAATTACCAGCGCAGCCACAGGAACATCGCTTAATCGGTAGAAGTCCACAGATGCAGGAGATTTATAAACTAATCGGGATGATAGCGAATAACACCGTCACGGTGCTGATAGAAGGAGAGAGCGGAACAGGCAAAGAGTTAATCGCACACTCTATCCACTCCAACAGTTCACGAAAGGATAAACGCTTCGTCCCTGTCAACTGCGGTGCACTTCCCGACGATCTGCTTGAAAGCGAACTCTTCGGCTATGAGGCGGGCGCATTTACGGGAGCAAATGCCAAAGGTAAACCCGGCAGGTTTGAACTCGCAGATGGTGGGACCTTGTTTCTTGATGAGGTCAGTAATATGAGCCCAGTGCTACAGGTAAAACTGCAACGGGCTTTGCAGGAACAAGAAATAGAAAGGTTGGGCGGCACCCGTCCACTGAAAGTGGATGTGCGTATCATCGCTGCGACAAATCAGAATCTTGCTGAAGAGGTCCGACTAGGCAAGTTTCGTGAAGATCTCTACTATCGCTTCAACCTGCTTTCAATTAACCTTCCACCCTTGCGCGAACGGGCTGCGGATATCCCGCTGCTGGTCGATCACTTTCTACAGGCTGCCAGCGCCGAGGTTGGGCAAAACGTTCGAGGGATTTCACCGGGAGGTATAGAACTTTTACAGCAGTACGATTGGCCCGGAAATGTGCGGGAGCTAGAGAACACCGTTAAAAGCGCGACAGTCCTTTCACGGGCAGATGTCATTTTGCCAGAACACCTGCCGCCAGAAATTTTGAATTACAAAGGGAGGCGCGAATCAACCCAATCTCGTCTCGAAATAGTGCTTGAATCCGTATTGAAAGAAACCGTTAGAAACGCTGTGACACAAGCGCATGAAACACTCTACGATGAAGTCATTGATGCCGTTGATCGTACGCTAATCAAATGCATCCTTGAGGCGGTCGAAGACAATCAGACGAAATCGGCAAAACTCCTAGGAATCAGCCGGACAACCTTATTGCAGAAGATAAAAAAATTGGGGATCGAAGTGAAAACATGAACAGATGGCTGACACCTTTGATCACGTTTGTATTTCCTGCAAAATGCCGACGCTGTGAGACACCAATGGGTGTAGGTAAGGTGCATTATCTCTGTGATGACTGTTGGGAACAGATCGAATTACTCAAGCCGCCTTGGTGTCAGATTTGCGGGCTGCCTTGCTGGAGTACCGTTTGTGCAGATTGCCGCGAGCATCCCCCTCTATTTAGGAAGCTCCGAGCGATTGCCTTTTATGAACCCACCCTGCGCGAAGCTGTCCATCTGATGAAATATGAGAAGAAACAGGTTATCTCAAAACACCTGAACCAATTGCTGCAAACGTACCTTCCTGAAGATCTAGCCTCTATAGGCTACGATTTCCTGCTCCCAATCCCGCTCCACACGAATCGCCTTCGACAGCGAGGATTTAACCAAGCTGAACAAATTGCTCAAGGCGTCGCTCAGGTTTGGGGTGTGCCAGTCCGGACCGATATTCTCTTTCGTATTAGGGACACAGTCCCATTGAGTAGTCTGGGATCTTACGAAGAGCGGATGAAAAACATCGCCGGGGCTTTTGAAGTTCGGTCGCAGGATTCTATTCAGGGTCGGAAGATTCTACTGATTGATGATATTTTCACAACAGGGACAACGATTAATGAAGCCCTCAAGGTTCTACAGGTTGCTAACCCTAACTGCGTCGATGTCCTGACACTAACCCGCACAAGACCATCACTATAAAAAAGTATAGATCGGAAAGAAGACACGAGAGCTAAAATGCAAGAAGTTCATTTACCGATAAAAAAATACCAAACTATCACAATTATCGCTGCTGTGGTTGGATTCCTGCTAGGCGCACTAATTCCTGCCTTTGCCTTTGGTAAGGGGTACTGGTCGTGCCCATTTGGGGAGGGAGTGATACGCATCGGCGGGTTTGTTCTGTTGACAGGTATTTTGACTTCGCTTCTTGCCGGCAATGCGGCTGCGCTTCTTGTGATTTTTATTGCGAGATTGTGCAGGTCGTCAGACAAACCGAAGTAGGAGCGAATTCCATTCCCGACCTATTGCGATTCGGACGGTACGCCTTCTACAGGGAAGCTGATTGACCTCCATCAATGGTAATAACACTTCCGGTCATATATCGAGATGCGTCAGAAGCCAGCATTAGTAATACCCCGTCAAGGTCTTCAACCTGCCCAACTCGGCGTTGAGGAATGCGTTTAATCAGGCGTTGACCGGCCTGTGTGGTGAAGAATTGACGGTTCATATCGGTTTCAATATAACCGGGTGCAATGGTGTTAACCCGTATCTCATGTGGTGCCAACTCGATCGCCATCGCTCGCGTCAAGTTGATGATACCGCCCTTGGAAGCGCAGTAGCCCGGCAATTGTGCGATCCCACGTTCTCCGAGCACCGATGCGATATTGATGATGCTCCCGCCCTGTCCGCGGTGAACCATACGCCGTGCGACCTCCTGAGCCATCAACCAAACGCCTTTGAGATTTGTGTCAAGCACCGAATCCCAATCCCCCTCGGTGTGTTCAAGCATCGGCTTGGTTACGGCTATCCCGGCGTTATTGACGAGGATATCAATTGGTCCGAGTGCATTCTCCGCCGTTTTGACGCACGCCCTAACGTTCTCTCCATCGGTAACATCAACTTGGATAGCAACCGCACGACCGCCGAACCCTTCAATCTCCTTAACAGCCGTCTCCAACCGATCAATTCCACGGGCAGCCAGAACTACCTGCGCGCCTGCTCGCGCCAGTGTAAGTGCAAAATGACGCCCTAGACCCCGCGATGCACCGGTTACGATTGCACGTTGACCGGTGAGGTCAAACACAGAGGAAACAGTTCCTTCTTCCATCCTTCGGTTCCTCTCTTTCTCCGGACAGGCATAACCGTAACTCTTGAAACGGAATGCTCCGCTCCACTATGTGTTATCCTCTATCCCTGCTGCTTGTTTAGCCAAGGATTTACACCGTTCCAAGTCATACTCTCGATAAATGGTAATCTTCTGCGCCTCAAGGGAACCTTCAGCGTGGATAGCAAGCAGTTCATTATAACCGCCAAAATCAGAGGCAGTCAGGTCCCGAATCAGGTTCACCAACTTGAGACGTTCTAACGTTGGAACACCTGCTGCCCCGCCCAAGTATTTTTCGATATAATCTCGGGTCTCAGGGTTTGTGACATCCTCCTCTGAAGGTCCAGTGACCACAAGCCCACCGGCGATATCCTGCACGGAGCTGACCATCTGATGGTAGTTGCTAGCAAAGTAAAACTTGGCGACGTTGGTGATAATAGAATTGGGAATCGCTACGCCATCAATCTGGACGCAATCGACAGCGGCGGCTTTACTTAGGGCGCGAACTGTCTCGGCGTAGTTAATCAGGTGCATCAACTTCTCCCGAACATGGCTTGCGCGACTGATGCCGTTGTGCTCGGCGATTAGTGCAGCGGCACCGGTCAGGAGGTCACACAACGGTGGCTTGTAGGAAACCGCAGTAAACCTGTGGAATTGGACGAAGGTGGTGGCTAACCCACCCGCAAAATCCCATTCTCCATTCATGAAGACCCGTTCTTTTGGAACGAAAACATCGTCGAAGATTGTAAGGCTTTCAATCATTCGGTGATGGGCACTGACAGGGTGATGAAAATCGCTGGATGACGAGGCACCAAAGGGGCTGACAATCATTTTCAAGCCGGGGGTATTGGCGGGGACGGCAAAGGCGACAGCGTAATCTTTATCCTGTTCCGTCAGATTTCGTGTCGGCAGCACAATGATTTCGTCCACATAGGGAGCGCAGGTGGTATGCGCTTTCGCACCTCGGACGACTATCCCATCCTCCCGCTCTTCAACCACGCGCACGTAGTAATCCGGATGTGTCTGTTCGGAGGGCGCAAGGCTTCGATCTCCCTTCACATCGGTCTGCGCAACTGCCATACTGAGGTCTTCCCGCTGACAGTGCTGATGATACGCTTCTACCCGCTTAAGGTAATCCGTACCGTAACCCTCATCAATCCGCTTGGCGACCAAAGAAAGGGCAAAGAGCGCGTCTGTTCCGATCTCTTTGATTAGCAACACCACCCCACCGCCAAGCCGAGTGCTGGTTTCGATCATCTCGCGCCGTTTTAGCAAATCGTTTGTGTTGGTAGGGCTTACAAAATATCGGCTGATCGCTTCGCCCGTATCAGGAATTTTGACAGTCATCAGATCTTGATGCGCCGCATCCTCGGCAAGTGCAAAATCGAGCGAGGCGTGTTCCACCCCGACCCCCAAATCTGGATGGCGGGTGACATCCTCCACGCGATCTCCCTTAAAAAACAGGGTGCGCCCATCGTTCAAGCTCGCCTTGTATTCTTCCGCCGATCGAGTTGCCATATTCCACCCCTATTCCAATTTCTAATATTATATTCCTAGGCTTTCGTTAATCTCCTGCTGATAGTCATCAATTTGCTCGGCAAGCATTTCGTCAATGGTGACGATACGTCCAATTTCACCGGACTCCAGTATCCCGTAAGAGACAGCCACAGATCGCGTCCCCTGTGCGGCGTCCACTTCGACCGGATGCTCTCCCCCTATCGCTTGCGCAAAATCCCCATATTCGATAGCGATAATTTTTCGATCTATTTCAGGGAAGGGGAATTCGTAACGCCACAGCCGATCCTCGCCCCACAAATCTGATGTCACAGCATCAAGCCGAAAATCGGGGACATACTCTAGGATCTTTTCATCATCGATAGGGGACTCGCCATCAATGTTTAGTACAATATTCCCCCCGCTGCGATCCCCCGGCAAACTCATCGAACCACGCGAACCGTAAACCTGTCGAGACCACACACCCTGACCGCGACCGGCATGGTCTTCGATGTACTGACCTACCGCCCCGTTTTTGAAAGTCAACGTTGCGTAAGCGGCATCCTCGGCGGTCGCTTCAAATTCAGCGGGCATCTTTACTTGCCAGCGACCATAGACACCGCCGGGATTCGATCCAGCCTCGCCACCGCCTGCTGCGGGATTCTTGCGAATGGGTTCATGGAGTCTCGTCTTTGCGTAAACTGTTTCAATATCGCCGAGCAGGTACTCCATCATATCGGAGTGGTGGACACCGACATCGAGCAGTATACCACTTTGGTCTTTTTGGTGACGCCATACAGAGATTAACATCCGGTCACCACCGCCGATAGCGTGATGGATGAGAAAGCGCGGAGTACCAATGATGCCGGCATCTATCAGCGCCTTCGCCAGGCGGTTGATAGGGTCCCGTCGATAGTTCTCCGCCACGCTTAAAATCGCGTCAGACCCTTCTGCTGCACGCGCTATGAGGTTACACGCACGGACGGTCAACCCCATCGGTTTCTCGACCATCGTGTGCCAACCCCGCTCCAACGTCTCAACAGCAACTGTGTGGTGGTATCGCGGCGTTGTCGTCACATCAACCGCTTCAACATTAAGTGCCGCCAGTCCCTCCAGATCTTCAACGACGGTTGGTCGCACCCCAAAATGTGTTGCCGCTTGATCGGCGAGGGATTCGGCGTTATCGCGTACCGGATCGCACGCCCCGACAAACTCAAACCGTTCCCACCCTACACGATGCAGCTCCGCAAGCCCGTACAGGTGACGATGCCCCATACCTCCACAACCGACAATAGCTAATCGAATCTTCTCACTCACTGTTCTTCTCCCATTAAACCGAAATTAAGAATATCGTCCGCTCATTATAAAGAGGGTATGGACGGATGTCAATATCAAAAAGATCTGAGGTCGGCTCGGCAATCTATCGGAATTGACAATTGCCTTGCATTGCGACTGAGGTTTCTGATAAAATTTATGAATCAAATTGAACTAGCCTAATAAAGAAAGTGTGTTGGAATGAAACGGGTGTGTGTATTCTGTGGATCAAGCATGGGCAGTAAACCGGCGTATGCCAAAGCCGCACGGCAGCTAGGTCGCGCACTAGCAAGTAGAAACCTTGGGCTTGTCTACGGCGGTACAGATGTCGGCACAATGGGTGAGCTTGCTAACGCTGCCCTTGAAACCGGCGGTGAAGTGATTGGTGTTGTACCTAGGATATTCATCGAAAGGAAAATTTCTCACGACGCGCTTTCCGACCTGCGAGTCGTTGACGCTATGCACGAGCGAAAAGGGCTGATGGCTGAACTTTCGGATGCCTTTATCGCGCTACCCGGCGGCCTCGGCACAATTGATGAAATCTTTGAGATGGTGACATGGACGCAACTTGGTATACACCGAAAACCGTGCGGTTTTCTGAACGTTTGTGGGTATTACAGGAAGTTAGCCGATTTCCTCGATTATGCGGTCTCAGAGGGATTTATCAGAGAACCTCATCGTTCATTGATACTAGTCAATGAAAGCCCGGATGTGCTGCTCAAGCAGTTTGATGAGTTTCTGGCCCATTGAATCGCTCATAGAATCACACCCAAGGAGAATATAATGAAAGCTGCCGTTTTTGAAGAAACTGGAAAATTAAGCGTACAGAATAAACCGGTTCCGACTCTCGATTCAGGCGATGTCCTGATCAAAGTTGAGCTATGCGGTATCTGTGCATCTGACTTGGCAGCACTTAACGGGGACATCACCGACTACGCGCCACCCGTCGTGATGGGGCATGAACTCGCTGGGGTCGTCGTTGAAAGCCGACATCCCGATGTGGAAGTCGGTGAGAAGGTGACGGTAAATCCGATGCTCTCCTGCGGAAATTGCGACTATTGCCGGGCAGATCTCGACAAGTACTGCTCGAACATCGAGGGAATCGGACATGACATTGACGGCGGATATGCCGAATACCTTCGGATGCCGAAGCACGGGGTTGACACAGGCAAGCTCATCTCCGTACCGGATACGATTTCGCCAGAAGAGCTGATTTTTCTAGAGCCGTTGGGCTGTTGCATTAATGCGATGCGTGAAACAATTTTCGATAGAAGTGTCGCTATCCTCGGGGCGGGTCCCATTGGTTTGATGTTTGTGCAACTGACGAAAAAGGCGGGATTGCAGACCTTCGTCCTTGAGCCACTCGCACATCGGCGAAGTACAGCAGATGAAGTCGGTGCAGACGCCACATTCGATATTACGGCGGAGCAGGTGGAAACACTCATCAAGCAGACCAACGGCGGTGTGGATACCGTCATCTCTGCAACGGTCAATGATCAGCGTGCGATAGATCTCGCCTTCAAGGTTGTGCGGCGCGGTGGCTGCGTGAATTTCTTCGGGCTGGCACCGGGTGGGCAGGAGCTGCGAATTAACCTTGAGCATTTTCATTACATGGGGCACAAACTGATGGCATCGTGGGCATTTTCGCGCTGGAGTTTGACTGAATCCCGCCAGCTGCTTATTGACGATGAGATTAACCTCACGCCTCTGCTGACGGATCGGTTTCCGATTGAGGGAGTGGTTGAAGGGTTTGAAAATGCTCGGCAGCAACGTGGTGTGAAAAGCGTCTTGGTTGGCGGGTAAATGCACGAGCACTACCACGCCCAAGTCTTACTTGAAAATAAATCGCCATGAACACATTAAAAGCCTATCTCGAATTAATCCGCTATCCCCTTTTTGCCATCCCGATCGCTGCGACGCTGCCCGGTGCGCTGATTGCTTCGGGAGGTGAGTGGAATTGGCGAGTTGGACTGACATTGCTCGTCGCACTGCTAGGTTACTTCGCGGGCATGATGAAAAACGACTACTTCCACCGTGAGCAGGATGCCCTTGTGAACCCCGACCGCCCACTTCCGTCGCACCGACTCACGCCTCGGCAGGTACTGATCACCGCAAGCAGCACCTACATCATCTGCGTCATCTTGGGATTCACGCTCCACATCAAAGCAGGGCTTCTGGTGGTTGCCCTTGTGATGATTTCCCATTCTTACAATGCCTTCTTCAAGGAACGCGGGATATTGGGAAGTATTAGCCTGCCCCTTGGCATCGGTCTACTCAACGTATTTGGTGCTCTCGCTGTAAGCGGAGGTGTGCCCCGTTTGGTCTGGTATGCGTTTGCTGCTACAACGCTCTACGATTGCGGGACACACATCACGACGACCTTCAAAGATCTTGAACGGGATGAGAAACTCGGTATCACCACCACTCCCTTACAACTGGGAATCAAGTCAGCCCTTGCCTGCGCTGCTGTATCGACCATATTGGCTTTTATCGTCGCCGTGTTGCCACATTGGCTTGAAGGGGTCAGTTGGCACTATACCCTATGGGTGGTCTTTGCGTTGCTCGCAACGAGTATTACCCGTCTGCCCCTTTACCTAAATCCAACTGAGAAAAACGGTTATCGCGCCCTGAAGGGCTCAATGGTGGGCGCCATCATATTTTTCCCCTGTCTCATCGGCGTTCAGATCTCCCTATGGAATTCTGCGCTTGTGATTTTGCCGTTGCTGCTTGTGACGATGATCTTACTAGAAGTGACGAAGCGGGAAGTATGAGGCATTATGCGTCGTATTTAGTGGAATTTACAATAGACACGTAACCCCTTACAATACTGGGAGAAGCCAATGGAAGTTGAAAATCCAAAATTCAAGCGGAAATTATTTCACCTTGATGTGCTTATTGAAAAACAAACAGACTGTTATACTGCTCACTGTTTGCAATTGGATTTGGTCACTGATGGTGATACAAAGGCGGACGCGGAAGCGATGATTGTTGATGCGATTTCCGAGCAAATCACTTTTGCGATTGAAAACAATTTGATGGATCATCTTTTTCAACCGGCTGCCCCGGCAGAGTGGCGGAAACTTTTGTATAGCAATCAAACATAAACAAGTTGAGGACTAAAAGCTATGACCGACATTCCAAAAACATATGCACCGCACGACATCGAAGAAAAATGGTACAAATACTGGCGGGACAAGGATTATTTCCATGCCACTGATACATCTGACAAACCCCCTTACTCGATTGTGATTCCGCCCCCAAATATCACAGGGAGTCTACATATCGGGCACGCACTCAACAATACATTGCAAGACACACTGATCCGTTGGCGACGGATGCAGGGTTACAATACACTCTGGATGCCGGGGACAGACCATGCGGGCATTGGCACAGAGATCATCATGGAAAGACAGCTCACCGCTTGGGGAACAGACCGTGATGAACTGGGTCGTGAAAAGTTTATTGAGAGGATGTGGGATTGGAAGGATGAAACGCACGCAACCATCAGCGATCAGTTATACCAACTCGGCTGTTCCTGTGATTGGGAACGTGAACGATTCACGATGGATGAGGGGCTATCCAGAGCAGTCTGTACCGCGTTTGTCAAACTCTACGACGCAGGCTTAATCTATCGTGACGCAAACTTAGTCAATTGGTGCCCACACTGCCGTACTGTCATCTCCAACCTTGAGGTTGAGCCGGTTGAGATTGATGGAAACTTTTACCACATCAAGTATCCGATTAAGGATTCAGAGGAATCCGTTGAAATTGCGACGACGCGTCCGGAGACGATGCTCGGCGACACGGCAGTTGCCGTCCATCCAGACGATACGCGCTATCAACACCTCATCGGCAAAACGGCGATCCTACCGATTCTTGGACGTGAACTCCCAATCATCGCGGACGAATATGTTGATCTGGAATTTGGTACAGGCGCACTGAAGGTCACACCCGCTCATGATCCAAACGACTACGAAATCGGTCAACGACACGAACTTGAGCAGGTCAACATACTGAATCCGGACGGCAGCTTGAATGAGAATGCGGGAACGAAGTATCAGGGCATGGATCGGTTTGAATGTCGCGAGGTGTTGGTCAAAGATTTACGTGCACAGGGGTATCTACTTAAAGTTGTGCCACACCCCCATGCGGTCGGACACCATGATCGATGCAATCAGATTATTGAACCGTATATCTCACCGCAGTGGTATCTGAATGTCAAACCGCTTGCGGAACGGGCGATTGAAGCAACAAAACGGGGTGAAATTGTATTTCTCCCGGAACGTGAGGAAAGACGATTTTATCAATGGATGGAAAATATCGAACCGTGGCCCATTTCTCGACAACGCTGGTGGGGTCACAAACTCCCAGTCTGGCATTGCGACGCTTGTGGAGAACTCACGGTAGCGGTGACTCCCCCTTCTCAATGTGCTCACTGCAATTCCGAGAAGATTTGGCAAGATGAGGAGGTTCTCGATACATGGTTCAGTTCGGGGCTTTGGCCCTTCTCGACAATGGGTTGGCCCGATGATACAGAGTGCCTCAAAACTTTCTATCCGACCTCCGTATTGGTGACCGCGTGGGATATCCTCTTCTTCTGGGTCGTCCGGATGGCGATGCTCGGTCTTCAGTGTATGGACGAAGTGCCATTTCGCCGTGTTTACCTCCATCCACTGGTCGCTGATGAACACGGACAGAAACAGAGTAAGTCGAAAGGTAACGCGATCGACCCTGTGCCTACTATCCACGAGTATGGTGCTGACGCGTTCCGATTCGCACTCGTGTTCTCTGCTGTGCCGAATCCATATATTGCGTTAGCTGAGTCCCAAATCGAGGCGGGGAAACGGTTCGCCAACAAAATCTGGAATGCTTCGCGCTTGCTGTTGATGAATCTCGATGACTTTCAGCCCGGACAACCGACAGATCCTATCTTGTGCGATCAGTGGATTCGCAGCCGCTATAACACAACCGTGGAAACGGTGACAACATGCCTTGAGGAGTTCCGATTTAGCGACGCAGCGCACACGCTCTATGAATTCCTCTGGCACGAGTTTTGTGATTGGTACGTTGAACTCATCAAGCAGCGTCTCTACTACACCGACGATCCAACAGCGAAACACACCGCACAGGCGGTTGCCTCTGAAATTCTCGAAGGCACAATGCGAATGCTGCACCCAATCATGCCGTTCATCACAGAGGAGATCTGGCAGCGACTCCCGCACGAAGGTGATAGCATCATGGTTGCCCCTTGGCCCGAAACGCAAGGGACCGAGACAGATAAGAAGGCGGAAGCGGCGATGCAGACAATTATGGACGTTATCGATGGCATCCGCAGTGTCCGGGGTGAGATGAACGTGCCGCCCTCCAGCGAGGTCGAAATTCGGATTCAAACCCCGAATCCGGAAACGGCTGAACTTCTCGGCGAACACTTAGAAGAATATCTGCCGGCATTCACGCGCTTCTCACAGATCTCCATCGCTGAACATCAGGAAAAACCCGCCGCTGCCGCTGTAGCAGTAATCAGCGATATTGTGATCTATATCCCGCTTGCAGGAATTATCGACATTGAGAAGGAGAAGGATCGCTTGCAGAAGCGGTTGGACAAGGTAGTCAAAGAACTCACCGGCACCCAGAAAACGTTAGACAATCCGAATTTTGTCAACCGCGCACCAGAAGCAGTTGTCGAGCAGAAACGCGCCCGGCTTGCAGTCCTTGAATCAGAACAGGAGAAGTTAGTAACGAATATAGAGATGTTGGGTTGAGGGGCAGCAGAGTTGAATTGAACAACATCCAGTCAAGAGCATTAGTACTGCAAAAGAGAATTAAGATGGCAACAGTCGAGCGAGATTATTCTGACGCGAAAAAGGTAAGGGTTATCGTGGTAGGCGCGGGGATTGTTGGGGCATCAATAGCCTATCACCTGTCGCGTCGCAAAGATGTTGCTGTGACCGTCCTTGAGCGGGATGAACCGTGCGCGGGAGCATCGGGGCACTCCTTTGCATGGCTTAACTCGTTCGGCAAAGATCCCGTGAGCTATCACCACTTCAACCGCCGGTCAATGGACATTTGGGATCGATTTGCTCGCAGTTTGGAGATGGATCTTGATCTCCATTGGGGCGGTGAACTTCGGTGGGAATGGGCACCGGAGCGAGTTGAGGCGTTGCGTCAACGGATTAAGCAGCTACAGGGGTGGGGGTATCCCATCCGCATCATTTCGAGCGATGAATTCTGCGAGCTTGAGCCCGGTCTTTCCCCCGGTCCTGTGGAGATAGCCTCTTTTTCGGAGATTGATGGGCGCGTGGATCCACTCAAAGTAATTGAAGCCTGTTTACAACGTGCGTGTGAGGCGGGAGCCGCGGTGCATACCCATACCCCGGTCGTCGAACTATGCCTCGATGGAGGGGGAAGGATAGAGGGGGTCAATACCCCCAGCGGAGAGATCGGTTGTGATGTGGTGGTACTGGCAAACGGGACTGCCGTAACGGAACTCGCCGCCACCGCTGGTGTCCACATCCCCCAACAGCATAGCCCCGGCATCGTGGTTCGCACCGATCCACAGCCACCAATATTACAGAACGTTTCAGTGCTTCATCTACCACCCATCGACCAAGATCGGCATGAAATCCACCTGCGACAATCCGCCGACGGGACGCTTGCCATCGGTCAAGGCTCACAGGAGAGTGTAGACCAAGACGATTCCCAAGAACATGCGGATGACCTGTTGAGTCGCGCCGTCCATTATCTGCCAGCCCTCGCCGGTGCACGAGCGATTCCAACACCAGTAGGCTATCGTCCAATGCCGATCGATGAGTTGCCGGTCATAGGATTTTGTGCAGCAGCACCGAATTTGTATATCGCTTTGATGCACAGTGGGGTTACGTTGGCACCTTTAGTAGGAGAATTGGCGGCGTTAGAAATTGTTGATGGTGCCCACGTTGAAATGCTTGCTCCATATCGTCCGGAGCGGTTCAGGTCCGCTAATTGAACGAATCTACACTAAATATAACCCAAGTTGCCAGTCATACACGGTGTGCCCCAATATCCGTAGGTTGGGCATATTGCCTGACCTACAAAGCCCCAGAGGGGCGATATGTGTATAGTAATGCCGAACCCCCACATGCCCAAAGCCCCAGCGGGGCGACAGGTGTATGGAATACGTCACTGAAAGAGGCTTAAATATGATTCAAGTAAAGGAACAGCTAGAACAGTGCTTGGACAAATTTCGCGCGGGCACGCTGACGGAGCAGGATTTGCAGCAAGCGTTGGAAGATGTAAACAACGAGTTGAATGCGGCGGCAAAGCCCCAACGCCTGTTATATCTCCAAGCCACAAATACGTCAGTTACCTCGGCGGTTGAGGGCATGTCAATCGTTGAGAGTGACGGTGTGCACAACGGTCCCGACGAGCCTGATGATTGGCCCTACCAGACTGTGCATGAGGCAATGCTGGACGGCTGGCGTATCGTCAAGTTTCCCGAAATGACACTGATGTTAGTGGGGGAAAACGAAACCTATGGGCTCGGCTGCGAATTTATCCTCGAAAAGTGAAGCCACAACCGTAGCACTTCCACGAAAGGATTTTACCGATGATCGATCAAACATACGATTGCGAACCGACGCTAACGGATCAACAGGTAATCGAATTTTGTCAGAAAGGGTTTATCATCCTCGAAGGCGTGGTATCAGATGAAATTAATCGCCGCGTCTCGGACTTTATGGATGACCACACTCACTTAGAACCGGTCGAAATCCTCGCTGAAGACTGGTTTGTCGAAGGCGTTCTTAAAAATCCGCAGGCAGCGGGTGCGGTGCGGTCGTTACTGGGAAAGAACTTCAAGCTGCCGATGATCATGAGCAACCACCGTGTCGAGTGTCCTCGGACCCTGAGTTGTGGATGGCATCGGGACGGCGGTGCTATCGACGCAACACGACTCGAATTTTTACAGGTGTTTTACTACCCCCAAGACACACCAAAAGAGATGGGACCGACCGAATTGGTGCCGAGTTCACACTTAGTCCGCGCCAAACGCCGTTTCATGAGCCACTACGGCAACATCCGAGTAGGCGTGAAAACGGCGGCCCCGGCGGGTTCAATTTTTATTACGCACTACAGTATTTGGCACCGCGCCACCTCATCCACCGGCAGCGGTATCCGCAATCTGCTTAAATACAACTATTGGCGGACGGTTCCACCGGAACGTGACTGGGTGGTTGATCCCTCCACCGACTTTATGCAGATGAAGTTCATGCCAGATGTTTCGGTGCTTGAAAAGTGGTACGATTCTATCCACGTCGCCCGGTTGTTCCAATGGTTGTGTGGTCTCGGCGATGATTTCGAGTTCAAGGGGGGTCAATCTTGGCCCATCACTGCCGGCGGCGGTTATAACACAACTGAAGGCTTACCACCCGGACTGGGTTCTGTTGACTAGCACGTAGGTTGGGTTGAACGGTTAAACGTGGATTCCTATCGACTATAATAGAGACTTAGGCGTTCAAAGACATCTGTTCATAGGCAGATAGAGTGAAACCCAACTCAGTTTTTCATCGGGCAGCCTCCCTTTCAAAAAATTATTTCATAAAAGCCGTCTTTTGTACCACAATCTGTTAGATTGTGATCCGAACCCGCAAACTAACAGTTTGCGCTACATTTATCTGACAATGTACTAGTTTGATACATCATAGGAAGGAGCATTGACCGATGCAACCAACACAGCAGACCTCTACAGCAGAGGTGCTCCCAAAGCTAGCCGCCGAATTGATTGCCTACGAAAGCCGAGAAGAACGAGCACAGGCGATGGAGCGCGATGGCTTTGTTTTTCTTCCCGCAGTTCTCAGTCCCGCACAGGTTCAAGAATTGCGCGAATGTTCCGATCGCATCAAAAGCGTGGCAGCGCCGAGATGGGATTTTATTGATCCAGATGGCAGCGGGATTAAAACCATCCAGAATGCGTTTAATCGAGATCCGCTCTATCTCGATTTTCTAGACAAACCGGGCGTTATCGAACTAGTTGAAGATACGCTGGGCGAAGACTGTCACATCATTCAGATGACGCAGTGGAACACGGGGAGGCGGGAGGAGCAGAAAATGCACGCGGATTGGAAGCCGATCCTGCTGCCCGATGATGTAGCGATTGATCCGCGGGTCAAGATCCCACCACTGATCATGACTGCCCACTTTTATCTGGATGATATGTATGAAGCCCTTGGACCCACGCGTGTCGTCCCCGGCAGCCACCGCGCCGGCGTTCGACCTGAACGGGATCAGGATAGGTGGAACGGCACGGAGGAGCAATCAATCCTCTGCCAAGCGGGTGATGTGATTGTTTTCAGGAGCGATGTGTGGCATCGGGGGGGTGCCAATCGCACCGATCAGGTTCGCTATCTGCTGCAGGTCCATTACGCCAATCGGTGGATCGCCCAACGATTCCCACCCTTTCTAAGTTTTCAGTTTGACCCAGAAATTCTATCGAAGGCGACACCACGCCAGCGTCGGCTGTTAGGTGAACATCGTCCAGGTCCCTTTGCTTAAAACGGGGAGTATCTGTGTAATAGCACTACATCCCCGCACAGTTTTTAGTTAGAAGAATGTTTTCACGGTCAACATTGTATTAACACCGGTCGTCAGTAAATAGAAAGGTGGCATGGCAGAATTCGATATTGTTTCCAAACAACTTGTTAAAAATTATCCCGCAGATTTCGTTCGATTCACTTTTGAACAGGAGGGCATCGAAGTTCTAGAAGTCATTGATACCGAGCAACCCACCGTCGAATCCCGATTAATGGATAGCCTTATACGGGTACAAATCCATGGTGAGGAAGCATTGGTGCATACCGAATTTCAAACGGGGGACAGCACGAACCCGTCAATGCCACGCCGAATGGCAGGATATATTGGTCGAGCGATTGAAACCTACGGACTTCCCATCTACTCCAACGTTATCTACCTTCGTCCGGATGCCGGACAAAGAGATGCGGGACAATATGTGCAGGAGAGGGGTGGGTATCGTATCGTTATTCAATACAAGGTCATAAGATTGATCGAAATTGAAGGACAAGCGGTTATTGAGCAAGAGCTCTGGGGACTGCTTCCCTTCGCACCACTCATGAAACCACCTCAAGGAATGGTTGGTGCACAGTGGTTGCGGCGATGTATTCAAACCGCAGACACTTTGCCTTTGGACAGCACAAACAGATCAAATTTTTTTACAGACATCGCTATCCTCAGTGGGTTAATTCACGATTCTCAAACCATTACCACTATTATTTCGGAGGAAACCATGTACGAATCATCTATTGTCCAACTCTTTACCGAAAGAGGACAAAGACAACAAGGTATCGAATATGTCCTTGACGTTTTGGCGATTCGATTTCATCCAAGTGAAACTGAAGCCCTAAAGCCGGCCATTGAGACGATCGAAGATTTGCAACTCCTCAAGCAGTTGCACCGGTCAGCTATGCAGGCACCAAATCTTGATGAATTCAAACGGACTCTAACTTCAATGACCAACGGGCAATAAGAGGGAATACACATGACTTTCAGGTATCGTCTGGGAGTAGACATCGGGGGGACATTCACCGATGCAACCCTGATCAACGAAGAAACGGGTGAGATCCGCGTCGGCAAAGTGCCTTCGACACCCCAAGACCCATCACAGGGTTTCATGGAGGCAACCCACCGCATATTACGCGAGGCTGGCGTGTCGCCGGATGAGGTCGGCTATGTCGTTCACGGGACAACGGTAGCAACCAACTCGATCATTGAAGGCAAGGTTGCCCGCACAGGCTTCATTACAACCGACGGCTTTCGCGATCTGTTAGAGATCCAGCGACAGATTCGACCATCGCTCTACGATTTACACTTTGAAAAGCCGCGTCCTTTGACGCCTCGTTACCTATGTTTCGGTGTACCTGAGCGATTGGACGCCCAAGGGAATGTGCTCACGCCGCTTGATGAGTCCGCAGTCAGGAATGCAGCAGCGCAACTTCGCCGAGAGGACGTGGAATCAATCGCTGTCTGCTTCCTTCACGCCTACATCAATCCGAGCCATGAGAAACGGACGGGCGAGATTCTACGTGAAATTCTCCCCGACACGATTATCTCCCTTTCATCAGAGGTCGCACCGGAGTTTCGGGAGTATTTCCGGGCGAGTACGACAGTCATCAACGCTTCCATTAGACCCGTCGTCGGACGTTATCTCCAGAGCATTGAGGTGCGGCTGCGAGCGGAAGGATTAGCGGCGGAACTGCTTGTGATGCAGAGCAGCGGTGGGGTTTTCACATTTGAAGCAGCGAGCGAAAAACCGGTCTTCATGGTGGAATCGGGGCCCGCAGCGGGTGTCATTGCTGCGACCTATCTCGGCACGACGCTAGGATGTCCGGACGTCATCTCCTTCGACATGGGCGGAACCACAGCGAAGGCGGGACTTATTCAGAACGGCACACCAACGATAACCAAAGACTATGAGGTAGGGACGGCGGCGCAAACCGGCGTGGGTGCCTCCCGCGGCGCAGGCTATCCCATCCGTACTCCCGTCATCGACCTTGTAGAGATTGGTGCCGGCGGCGGCTCGATCGCTTGGGTGGACTCCGGTGGGGTGCTGCGAGTCGGACCGCAGAGCGCGGGTGCGGATCCAGGTCCGGTGTGTTATGGAACGGGCGGCACTGAACCGACCATCACCGATGCCAATTTGGTGTTGGGACGACTCAACCCCAGCTTTTTCTTAGGCGGTGAGATTGAATTAGACGTTGAGGCAGCGCGTCAGGCGATCCAAGAGAAGTGCGCGGATCCGTTGAATCTTGACCTTGTGGAAGCCGCTCACGGTATCGTGGAGATTGCCAACGCTGCGATGGTCAATGCCTTACGCCTTGTCTCCGTCCAGCGCGGTTACGACCCCAGAGACTTCGTACTAACAGCGTTTGGCGGTGCGGGTCCGGTACACGCCAACCGTTTGGCAGCAGAGATTGATGTACCCACCACGATTATCCCCATGAGCCCCGGCACAACCTCAGCCATGGGTTTGTTGGTAACAGACCTAAAGCACGACTACTCCACAACCCTCATCCAACACATCGACCAACTGGACACAGCGGCGGTGGAGGAGACCTACCGAGAGTTGGAGGCGCAGGGAGGTGCAAGTCTGGAGCGGGAGGGTGTGCGTCCAGAGGACATCAGTTTCCTCCGGCAGGTAGATACGCGCTACGTCGGACAAAGCTACGAGTTGACAGTGCCGTTACCGGCAGAGCAGCTAGACGCTTCAAAGATTGACCGTGTGCTTGAGCAGTTTCATATCGAGCATGACCGTGCCTACGGCTATAGCGCGCCCACAGAGCCGGTCGAGTTCGTAAACCTACGACTCACCGCAATCGGCAAAATCGCCAAACCCCGCCTACGCGAACTGGAAGCGGACAACACAGACATCGCTGCAGCGCAGAAAGCGGTCCGATCCGTCTACTTTGCTGAAAGTGACGGCTACGTTGAATGTCCCATCTATGACCGTTATCTTCTGGGTCCCGGCTGCGTCTTGACAGGACCGGCAATCGTTGAGGAGATCGATTCCACCACCGTCATCCACCCCGGCTACAGTGCACAGGTTGACAGGTTCGGCAACCTGATCTTGACCCGAATTTAATCCTTGGTGAATTAGAGAAATAAGTAGACATTTACCAACAACTCCGACCTTCACGAAGTTGCCAAAGTCCCCCTGATAAGGGGGATTTAGGGGGTTGGTTGTGTATCGAAAGTGTATAAGTAATTGAGGGGGGTGCATCATTATTGTCTGAATCAGGATTTAAGGATTCTCAGGATAGAAACCGGAACGTGAAACGGGACTATTTTAGGACGGGACAGGGTGCATTTAGCCCCAGCGGGGCGACATGTGCCATTTGTCTGAATCGCAGATTGCACGGATGATTGCACCGATTTCATCGGGAGGATTAGCATCTAAGATCGCGCATGGAGGCTAGTTCCGATGTCGTTCCGAGCATCCTGATGAATCGGGAGAAGCCTATCCCACACGAAAGTGGTTTATGCACACCCCTCAAGTAATTATAGAATTCACCATACTAAAAACTTCTTTAGGACTAAATCCCGAACTCCAATAGATCGGGGTTAAGCAAAGCATTTTGTGGTATAATTTATTGGTCTTTCGTAGCGGATTTTAACTGCGTCTACCTGCGTAACACCAATTTTGAAAACTGCCAAGATTGGGAACAAAAGTATTAGGGACTTTATAAAAAACTTGAAACTTTCCACCAAGTTCTTTGTGTTACCGATTGAAGCCTGTAATGCCAGCGATCAGAAAGAAAAAATGGGAAGATGAAAGTGTCTGATAAAATTCATTATCGGACATTATCGGGGTGTTTTGCGGGGGATGTGAAAATAAAGATCCAGTCATAGCAAGGGTTTTGAGAGTCTCAATAAGCCAAAAATATGTCCGATAACTGTAGCGGGCGTGATTTTGAGAGAAAGGAGAAGGGGTTATGAACGAATCACCTTTGCCGAGATTGACTGTCAGCAGGGAAGAAGCAAAAGAGAAAATACGAGCACGAATAACGGAGGTACACCGATTAAGAGACGCATCGTATACTCACGAATACCGGTTGAGAGCATGTGAAAGGTGGTCGGAGTATAACGAGACTCTTTTAGTAAACTTGTTTGGCGGTAGTGCTGAATATAGCAATTACAGGAGATTCACGGGGTTCAGAAGCGGAGCTCCCATTTCACCTAACGACTACAGGCGTAGAATAACAGACAGCATTGAGAGCTTGCTGGCGATCTGTGAACGCCTTGAACTATACGACGAACCTTTACAACCTACAAACACGACGCAGCATCGTTTCGGCAATGATGTTTTTATCGTGCACGGACGGGATGATGGAGCTAAGGAGACTGTCGCTAGGTTTGTAGAGCATTTGGGCATAAAACCAATTATACTTCACGAACAAACCAGTAGAGGTGAAACGATTATTGAAAAAATTGAAAGGTGCTCAGATGATGCGGGGTTTGCTATTGTCTTAATTACACCCGATGATGTCGGAGGCTTAGAAGGTGAAGCAGCCGATGAACGGAATCCTAGACCCCGACAAAATGTTGTTTTTGAACTCGGCTATTTTATGGGGAAACTGGGTCGTGAAAGAGTTTGTGCGCTTTTCAAAGGTGAAGTAGAAAATCCCTCAGATATCGATGGTATAGTCTATATCGACATGGACGCTCCTGGTGCATGGCGGGAGACACTACGCCGAGAAATGAAGGAGATAATCCAATGCTAACCAAGGCGTTTATCGAAGAGCGGAAATTAGCGAGGGATTCCCAATTTTTTACGAAGACCCTCGCACCAACAAATAGCGAGGGGGCTCTCCGGTTTGTTCTCGACAATCTTGGGAGGTTGCCACCAGATTTTGATCAAGAGCCCCTCTTAAAGCTGCTAAAACACGCACACCCGAATATTCGCCTGCTTGCCGTTAAGAATCTCGGTAAATTCAAGGATGCCGAGTTGCTTGATGCGATCTCCAAATTCGCGAATAGCGAAGCGAATACTGCCACCCGTCGTGAAGCGGTCTCGACGATTGGACGGATGCGAACACCGAAAGCAATCCCGATCCTTATCCAATTTCTAAAGGACATTGACCCAAAAGTTGTCTTACAAGCGATTCGCGGACTCATCAACTTTAAGATGATCCCCGAGGTTCAATCTGCACTCGTAGCCTTGGAGAGCCATCCGAATGAATTGATTCAAGATGTTGTAGGGCGGGAACTGACCTCGAAAACTGAATCCCAACAAGAGAAGCCACTCGCACATCCCCAAAGCTTAGATGCCCTCAAAAACGTCATTGTCCATGCTGATGTCCGAGACGTATTGGGTGCCGTACCTGATGAATCCATCCACCTGACCTTCACTTCGCCACCATACTACAATGCCCGCGATTACACACTCTACGAAAGCTACGCGGCATATCTACAATTCCTCGCTGATATTTTTAGAGAGGTGCACCGTATTACAAAGGAGGGGCGATTTTTTGTCCTCAATACCTCCCCGGTTATCGTTCCACGTATGAGCCGCGCTCACTCCAGTAAGCGATACGCCATTCCCTTCGACATCCATCCGATGTTGACGCAGATTGGATGGGAGTTCATTGAGGATATTGTCTGGGTAAAGCCGGAACGAACTGCCAAAAACCGGAACGGTGGGTTTTTCCAACATCGCAAACCGCTCGGATACAAGGCAAACTCCGTCTCAGAATATGTAATGGTCTACCGTAAGAAAACGGATAAGCTAATTGATTGGAATATGCGCCAATATGACGAGGAGACGGTTGAGGGGAGCTTGGTCAAGGGAGACTACGAGAAAACAAACGTGTGGCACATCCATCCTGCAAGCGACAAGGTCCATCCAGCAATCTTCCCAACCGATTTGGCAACACGGGTTATTCAATTTTACTCCTTCAAAAAGGATATAGTGTTTGACCCGTTTGGAGGCATTGGAACAGTGGGTGTCGCAGCCCTCATGTTAGAGCGTTTTTTTCTTCTCGCTGAACAGGAAGAGAAATATGTCGAGAAGGCGATGCAGGCTGTTGATGGTTCACTGTTTAACACCATCAGTCCCAGATGTTTTAACTTGGCTGAATTCAGAGCGACACTCAACAAAGAAGAAGAACGATGACTATCACCGGTGTTGTAATAAAGAATATCATACGTAAATTGTTGGCAGGCGAGGATTACCGCGCTGAGATCGTCGCGCTCATTGATGCAGAATTTTTGCAATATGTCATCGAATTTTTTGGTCGCGTTGTTGATGCAAAGTTGAAAGATAGACCTGTAACAATTGATTGGTACAAAGAAGAATTTCTCAATCCAGAGCTTCAATCGTCGGATATCGCTGTACATTCAGGCTTGAACATGAAAACGATCTCGAATATGTATAACTCCTCACGGAAAGAAGTTGTACTTGAAGCATCTAGAGATCATTATGATGTCTTACTTAATGCGATTCAGGATTTGACGGAGCAAAGCGATGTCGATGTCGCCTTGACAATAAAATTTCGGACGGTCAGTGTTGATCTCAATATTAACGAAAGTTTGATTGTTATTAATACGCTTGCTGTCAAACGCGCCGCGTTGCGAGGTGGATTGTGGAGTACAGCAGGAAAGCAGGTTGAGAAACCGTTGATGACAACCCTTTGTGCCCTATTCCGTGTTCCACTGAGGTATTTTAATCAATCTGTTCTTCCTATTTCAACAAATGAAGTGGAACGTGAAGCGGATTTCTATCTGGTCGATAACGCTGGATTGAGGCACCGTTGCGAAGTGAAACTGATGGGCAGAGGGAATCCAGAAAGTGCGGATGCCGTACATGCCCGTAGCAGCCAAGTTTTTGTTGCGGATAAACTCTCGGACCTGAATAAAGCACAACTCGACGATTCAGACATCTATTGGGTGGAACTACGAGATGAAAACGGCTACAAACGGTTTGAGCAGGTTTTAACGGCGTTATCAATTCCTTGTCAGTCCTTTGAAGGTGATATACAGGCAGCGTTAGATGAAATCTTTCCAGTTATACTTTCCGACGATGTTCAATCTTCATCGACCCCTGGCGTTATTCTTCAAGAGCGAGATGGTAATGATTCACAGCTGCTCGTGGACTTTGAATAAAATAAAGTGGACGGGGACGGTAGAGAAGTCGCGGGCGAGGTTGAATTGATAATTAACGAGGATGGGACTTATGCAATGAAATGTTCACGAGGCAAGAAGCAAAACTTTGTGATTAACTTGTGCGGGAGATGTTAAAATGCCAGAACCAACAACTACTGTAGGGCTAGCGGCTCTAGTTGCCTATCTAAGCAAAGATGGTGTTGCAAAAATACTCGGTCCAACCGCCGAGTACCTCGGAGACGAACTCAAAGCGTTTACACAAAAGCGAGTTGAAAAAGTGGGTAAGATATTCTCAAACGCGGAGAAGAAGTTGGGTGATAAACTCGATTTTCCCGGTCAAGTCCCGCCCAAAGTTCTCAAAACAATAATTAATGAGGGGTCGTATTCTGATGATGCCGTTGCTGTAGAATATTTTGGCGGTGTCTTAGCATCATCGAGGACCGAGGTGGGTCGAGATGATAGAGGAGCCCGATTGGCAAAGATGATCGACAACATGTCAGCATACCAACTACGATCCCACTATCTTATCTATTCCACCATATCAGAACTATTTTCTAATAGCGGAAATAGCTTTGACACGTATGGAAACGGGGGAAAAATGCAGCTATTCATGTCTTATCAAGATTATGCTAACGCTATGGAATTTACACAACAAGAATGGGCTAATCATCAGATATTAAGCCATATCTTTCATGGACTCAGTACAGATGGACTCATACAAGATAGTTCGACATTCGGAAGCCAAGAGGTCCTTGAGACAAATTTTGTCGGGGTTCCTAGCGATGGGATTATATGCGCTCCTACCACACTCGGGGTGGAATTGTTTCTGTGGGCTTTTGGGCATGGCGATAAAGAACTTAACTTCTTGCTCACAGACGATTTTTCTTCAGAGATTGAAGGAATCCCCAAATCGGTTCCCAACGCTGTACCGATTCAAAGGAAAAATTTCCAGGTTATTGGTTTCACGCCGGAAGACGGAAGTAAAGGTTAATTATGCGGTGCGGATTTCAACTTTGAAATAGCTTTTTATGACAGGAGAAGCAAGTGTTAGAAACGACGCCATTGATACCGGACTTAATGCCAGAAAGCACAGTGACCGATAAAGGCTTTCAAAGTGTCCTAGAAGTTTCTCGAACCCCACATCGGATTATTGAGGGGTTGCCGGCGAGGTTGAACCAGTTAAAGAAGGAATCTGATAATATTTGATCGGAATATAAAATTTTCTAAAACATTACGGCAGGCTTTTGTTATTGATGAGCGCATAAAGTGGACCCCTTGTCGAGGCCAAAATACTGGAAAAATAAGTAAGATAATTGAGAGTTACCGACACTGATTTAGCCGAGATAGACCTCAGCCGGTGTAGCACAATTGAGACTCTGATGAGGTCGTTTGTGATTATAGAACCGGATATAATGAGTTAATCCATCGAACAGCCCTTGTGCGGTTGGGTACAGTTTCTGGTAAACATCTTCATATTTGACCGACCGCCAAAATCGCTCAATGTAAATGTTGTCAATGGCTCGACCCACGCTGTCCATACTCATAGCAATACCAGCCGCTTCAACCTCTACAAGAGTGTTCGTTCAACATAGAAAAATTGGTTGACAAAGTTAATGAGAGGTTTATCAGAGAGGCAAACGAGGTGTTACGTTTTAGGGAAGATATTTAGAGAATCAACGATTCCTGTTGTGCGGGTGGCTACATGCGACGCAAAAATCTGATGGCTATACGATCTACACATAAGATGGAGGACTAAAATGTTGAGAGTTGTTTTTCTGATAATGATTGCGATAACGTTTCTTTCGTGCGACTATCTAACCGATGACACTGAGACTGAAGCTGATACATTCCCCGTTGGTCCGACACTTGATTGCAGCAAGCTGTTACAAGATCGTGGAAATTGGGAGCTACTAGCAACGCTGAAGCGTGATGTGAGACAAGATTTCTGGCATGAGTTCTATTTGGAGCCGAACACAGAAGCGTTAATCCTACAAACTCTCCTTGATGGCAAAGAGTTTTTGTTTCTGATAGAACACCCCGATAAGAGCTTCTCTCGCCCTGTCCAGTTCTACTTCGCCCAACCGGAGGGCTTGGCCACTTATACGGATGCAAAGGGCTTCACACGCGCGGATCATGTCGATCTTTATTACCCGTCCCCTCCGACGTGGTACACGCATTGGGGACCTGAAACAAACGCCATTGGTGGACAGATAAGACGTGAGCAGTCTGGCTTCGTGGCTAATTTTTTTGCTGGCTTTCCCGGTGCGAAGTTTCAACACGAGGACAATAGGGATAAAGCTTTTGTCGGTGGTTCTGTTGAGTTCCGTGCAACTCGTGAGGCAGGGATTGATACGGCTTACAAACCGCACATTAAACAGGGCTTCGTGCTAAAGATATTTGCGCGTTGACCAATGGATAGTCACTTGAGCAGCTTCTACCGAACAGGACGGTGAACAACCGCAAGGCACAATCTTTCCAGTCGGTTTGTGTGACCAAGAACTCCAGCCCTTGTCGAGGGGCATAACCGAGTTATTTTGTTACATTATAAGGAAGTTGCCATTATTCAAAAAAGGACTGAAAATGAAGCCTACGAAACTGATAATCAATCGACAGAAACCGGCAGCGAATTACAAGTATCGTGGGAAGTTGCCGGAGGAGCCGACGATTTCTATCCATCGGGGGGGGGGTGAGATAGATTGTGCTTACGCGGTCAAGTTGTCGGGCGATTGGATCTTACAACAGAACTATGATGTGAGTCCGTGCGGAGGGGCACATATCTGGTTAGAAGAATCCCTGTGCCCAAGTCAAACAAATGTACTGGAAGGATAAATGGAAGCCTTGATTTGTTTGTCTGTTTGTCGTGATGTCATCCATTTGGACATACTACACGACCAAGAATCGGGGACGGCGAAACCAGAATGATATAGAAATACTAAAAGCCTACATCTACACACTCAAAAAGGACGTGCTTAATCATGCAAGTTTATAGATTCAGAACAATGGATAATCTATTAGGAGAACACCAAGAGCTAAAAAAGCAGGAAATTTATTTCGCCAGCCCTGAACAACTGAATGACCCTATGGAAGGTCTCCGAGACATTTTCTGGAGAGGGGATAAAATTGTCTGGGAGAATTTTTTTAAGCATTACGCTTTTTGTCTGTATACAATCCATTTACACTTTCTCGTAGCTGGTCATTCTATACAATTAAATGCGAATAATATCCCAATTCTGGGGAGATGGGATGAACTGCCCTCCCCAGCACAAAGGTTGTTTAATGAGGTTTGGCAGAGGTTTCTCGATCTGCCTGAAATGCCAGAGTTTATCGAAGCGCTAGAGGACACAAATAGGAAAATAAGAGACAGAGAACTCGGGCTATACCTCGGACTTATCCATTCTGCCTTGTTCTGCGAAATAGAGGAAATATGCTTTGCAAATGGGCTCATGGCCCAACCCACAACACGCCGTCCACCTGAGCCCCCTGTTGGAGAAAGATTAGCATCTACTCTTAAAGCAATGGCACAGATTGAAGACGACGAAAAGAAAGTTGACGATCTGTTTCAAACTTTTGATTCTGTGAAGTACGCAGGGAAGCTTGAGTTGCTATCGAACAATGTGATTCTCACAGGAATATCAGGGGGAAATTTCCTGCTAGTGCATTTTGATTTTCCCAGTGTATATTTGAAGGAGATTGAGAAGCTGCTTTGGTGGGACTGGCGCGCCGCCTGTTTTACGGAGAATTACCATAACTCAGCCGTATGGAGTACCTATGGAGACAATCACAAAGGGGCATGCTTGATTTTTGAATCCACACAAATAGATGGGGCACGTCAATACCGCGCAGTAAGTGGGTTACATAAGGTTGACTATGGACCTAAGTTGAACGAAGTTGATTTCTTTAGGTCTATTGGCAGAGCAACAGTGGGGCAGCTGAAAGAACTGTGGTACACCGATGCAGAGGGCAATTTTTCTGAATACGGAGACCATATACCGCGTGATGGAGAGAGAGAGAATGATGATACAGTTTGTTGGCGAAAAAGTTATTGGGATAACTTTTACCGTGACATTACATCTAAAACCAAGGATTGGGAATATGAACAGGAATGGCGTCTAATCCTAGAGGAAAGATGGTTGGATGAGGGAGACCCCCCCAAACTAATCTACGACTTCAATTCGTTGAAGGGAATTATTTTTGGAATTCGGGCATCCGACGAAGAGATATTAAAAGCTGTCAAAATCATTCAAGAAAAGTGCGAGGAACATGAGCGGACTGATTTTAAATTTTATAAAGCATACTACTCCCCAAAGACCGGGGAGGTTCGCAAGAATGAGATACGGTTGCCGAGAGCATTACAAAACGTCCGATAACCCGAATGATTGGACATTCTAGGCGTTAGGTTCCTTGCTCCGGTAAAAGGTAGGCTAAAAGAACCTCGCAATCCATTTGCTAATTCTCCCTGTCAGGGAAAGGCGAGGTGGCGGGAGTTGGTTCAGGAGTACACTATTCTGCCGATCAAAACGTAGCCTAGGAGACTCCCTTTGAGCAAAACAACAGCCAATAGCAGCGAATCCATTGGATACCGCCAACTGATTCGCGGCAACCGCAATTTTCGCCTGCTTTGGCTTGGACAGATTATCAGTCTCCTAGGGGATTGGTTCAACTTTGTCGCTTCCGCTTCACTCATCGCAATACTCACCCAGTCCGGGTTCGCTGTCGGCAGCCTCTTCGTCGTCCGTATGCTCGCCCCATTCTTCATCAGCCCCATCGCTGGCGTGGTCGCTGACCGCTATAACCGCAAATATACCCTCATCATAACTGACTTGGCGCGTGTCATCGTTGCATTCGGCTTCCTTTTGGTTCGGACCGCAGACCATGTCTGGCTGCTTTACGTCCTGACCGCCCTCCAACTTGGGATCGGCGGTTTCTTCTTTCCCACGCGAAATGCGATTTTGCCCGACGTTGTTTCATCACAGGAGCTCGGTGCTGCCAACGCCTTGGGATCCGCGACGTGGTCGGTTATGCTCGCTTTGGGTGCCGCCATCGGTGGAATTGTGTCCGGCGCATGGGGCATCTACCCCGCCTTTGTCATTGACGGCTTGACCTTTCTCCTCTCAGCCCTGTTCATCGCCCAGATTAAACTTGATGTGGAGCCAGGGCTCGCTGGGTCGGATAAAACCATGGGGGGTGCCTTCAAAGAGTACGTTGACGGTTTGCGTTACCTCGGCAGGCACACCGATACATTGGTCGTTGCGCTGCATAAGGCTGCGAGTGCGCTGGTGATGGGTGCTGGATCTCAGGTGGCAATGGTCGCCATCGCCGAAGATATCTTTACAATCGGAGAGGGTGGGGGTATCAGCCTAGGTCTCATGCTTGGGATGGGCGGCGTTGGGACAGGTGTAGGTCCAATCGTCGCCCGTCGTTTCACCGGAGATCGGGATCGTCCGTTGCGGAACGCTATCATTTTGGGCTATCTGATGGGGGCAGTGGGGCTCGCCGTCGTCGCGCCGATGGCTCACTTCGGTTGGGTGCTGTTGGGTGTCACCCTCCGTGGAATTGGAGGGGGAATTATCTGGGTGTTTTCGACACAGCTGCTACTGTATCTCGCTCCCAATACGGTTCGGGGGCGGGTCTTCGCCACCGATTTTGCCCTTTTCACGCTGATGAGCGCGGTCGGTTCTGCGGTTGCCGGTGGCGCACTCGACGCTTCACTGAGCATCAATGCAATTTTCTGGTGGATGGCGGGTTTGACGGTGATTCCAGCGGTTTTGTGGGCAATATGGCTAGGCGAAAAAAAAAGTGTTGACAACGCTAGGCTGATGTGAAACAATAGAGAATTGGGGCTGCTAGGCAAAGCCTAACAGCCCCAGTGGGGACTCCGAGTTAGCGGCTCGAAGCCCCCTGAAGCAAAACGAGATACGCGCTCGAATCGCTTCGTGATTGACAGGTGAACCAACACCTGACAATCTTTCTATAGTATAACCCTTTATGCCAATCGTTTCGATCTAAAACAGAGGGGGCTGCGCGATTCGGGGATTTCCGACGCTGCAGCCCTTTTTTGTTTTAGGTCGTTTCGATGGCAACACAAAGGTGTTGGGCATTGTTGATTTGTGCATCACCATCAGATGCTAAAGGGTGCAAAAGTTCATAGCTGGGGTGGGAGCTAGGGAGAATCCGGCGGGGCAATCAGATATGACAGCTGGCGATTTAGCCGGAGCCGAAACAGTGACCGCGTTAGCCTTCAGCTAGCCACCCTGATGCTAGCGATCTTGGGATGGAATGGTATAGGCGATCCCTTATAACGTCGGCAGTTCCTCTAAGTTGACAGTGAGGGGGAATAGGTATTACCTTGAAAGCATTTCGTCCATACCCAAAGAAGTATAAAATTGGCATGACTCGTGTGCAGCGGGTTTTCTCCGAATCGTATTCTTAGTCATGTTTCTCGCAAGCTACGGAGGATTGGATGAGCGACGAAAAAAATGACAACCCCTTGGGTTGCAGGCAAACGTGGGGGTTGATTAGTGCGGAGATGCTGAAAGCTCTCTTGGACAATCGTTTCCTGAGTGTGCCATCAGCGGTCTTTTTGTATCTCAGATTGAACGACGATGAGCATCTGAATTATAGAGAGGTTGCGGGTTGCCTCGGATTTCATGAAGCGAGTGTGTATCGAGCTGTCAAAGAACTTGCGGATGCGGGTCTCATCAAACGGAACAGACGCGGGGACTTGAGTGCTCACATCGTTGAATAACACTTTGAATAGTGGACCTTAGAATTAATGAGACACGCCAAACCGGTGCGGTTGGAAACCGCACCTACTGTTCTCCCATTTGGTAGGCGCTGTTTCTAACTGCGCCCGTTCAACCCACGCGCCTATGTGGTCCGGTTGGAAACCGCACCTACTGTTCTCCCATTTGGTAGGCGCTGTTTCTAACTGCGCCCGTTCAACCCACGCGCCTAATGCCGTAACCTGTGTAACTTTTCCCATTTTCGTGTTACCTTTGTTACCTTTTTTGCTAAAAAAGCCCAGAGCAGCCTATTTTTCCTGTTTTTATCCAAGTTGCTAGATAGCCGTTGTCAAGCGAGTCGCAATTCGGAGGGGGCACCCCTACTTGGTTTATCAACTAGCAACTTGCGTTAAGATAGGTTTCACTCACCGAATCCTAGACTGCGGAGATGTGCCACCGCTTGCGTCATATCCCCGGGTGCCTGCATAATCCACGGTCCCTGAAAACCCACGCCTTCAAGCACCCCCTTGACACCAGCAAAATCCACCGACCCCGCGCCGAGTGTAGGGAAATCCCATTCGTCAAAATTGCCGCTATGGTCCTTCAAATGGGTGCTCACGACATACTGTGCAATCTTTTTTAACTCCGTGACCGCATCCGCCCCATCCGTATAGAAACTGATGTTCCCCGTATCATAATTGATTCTGATGTTCGGATGGTTGGTCGCCTCCATCGTCTTCAATGCAACCTCGGCGTTATGAACGAGCGACGGGTGTGTTTCAAGCGCGACGGTGATGCCGCGTTGTGCGGCTTCATCGCCCATTGTCTTCAACCAGTCGCAGACCTTCGGTCTCATCTCCTCATCGGCTTTGATACTACTGAGTGCGAGATCTACCCCCATTGTGACCGCCGCATCAAAGGCGTTTATCCACGCTTCGCTCGCCGCCTCAGTGGCAACGGTATCCTCTTCAAGATACAACGCGGTCAACCCAATGGCTTGCAGCCCCTGCGCTTTGAGTTCTGCCTGAAGTTCCTCAACTTTGTCAGGTTCCGGGGCACCCACCTGAACATATCGGATGCCATGGTCTAAAAGCTCTGCACCGCCCCCTATATTCGCCAATACGTTTGCCATACCGACTCCTTTCTACGCTGATGAGCAGCGTTCCGCCATTTCCAATCCATACATTTTGTGCGTGATCATCTACTATTAGGACCTACGCTGTTGAACGGTCAAAATCTCCGTTCCGAGAGTCTATGACCTGTAGTTCGGCGATTCATCGCCGTCGGATACCGTTTCCAACGCCCGATGAATCGGGCAACTACAATATGAGATGCGTAGTCCTGTACTATGTTACACGTTTGCGGGATAGATCGCAAGCCGTTTGTTGATTTGATCTGATTTTTTTACCCTTTTTTGTTCAACCGTGCTATAATGTTTGCCTGATCAACGGAGTTTGCCCTTTGTAAAATGAGTGAGGAACCCTTTGCGACATGCTTAACGATTCACAGATTGCGACATTCAAAGAAGAAGGCTACCTGATCATCGAGGACCTTTTCACCGACGATGACCTACGCCCGGTGAAGGACGAGTTCAATGCTGTTGTCGAAGCGCAGGCGCAGCAACTCTATCAAGCCGGGCGGGTGAGCAGTTTGTACGAAAACGAGTCTTTTGAGCGGCGGTTGGCAAAGATTGCCGCCGAAGCACCTGAAGCAACTTCAGCACTACAAACCCGCGCCCATAAAGATGAGGAATTCTTTCAGTTCCTGAAACATCCCAAAATTCTTGATCGGGTTGAGTCGCTGGTGGGTCCCGATATCCTGTGCCATCCTTCCTACAATATCCATCCACGCCTACCGGGAGGGTATACCACTCCGCATCAGGATGCAGGATTTTATCTGCCCGATGGCGATGAGACGCTGATTCTGGCGTGCTTGATACCGCTCGTCGATACCACGCTTGAGAACGGGTGCCTATGGGTCGCCCCACGTCGGCATAAAGAGGGGGTTTTACGTCACCGCTGGGAAAAGGATGGGCTAAATATCCCTCTTGAAGAGGTCTCAGAGGCAGAGCGGCAGCCACTCCCCACAAAGATAGGCAGCATGGTGATGTTCAGCAGTATGACTCCACACGGGTCGCGGGTTAATAACACAGATACCCTCCGTTGGAGTATGGACTTGCGCTACCAAGCATTGGGGAAACCCACAGGACGTTGGTATGTCCCCGGTTTTGTCGCACGGAGTCGTTCAAACCCTGAATTGGAAACGCCCAACTGCAAGGCATGGATTGCTGAAGTTGAACGCGTCGAAGAGAAGGCAAACAAATACCCCGAATGGCCACGTTACCGTTGGCCCCAGACATCATAGATACCCCAAGCTCATTGGGTTATGTAAAAAGAAAGCGCGAAGAGAAACCGAGTTTTTTCTTCAAAACTCGGTTTCTAAGGAATTTCTCTATGGTCCGAATCCCAATTACTATGTGTCATGGCATTAGGCATGATGGCGACTATCCATTGACCGCGGGCCATCTCGAAAGACTGGTGAAAATTGCCGCTGAACTGAATTTTGAATCCATTGATTACAATCAGCTTTTTCAATGGTTTCGAGAAGGAGAGAAGTTACCGCCTCGACCAATCATGTTCGACTTTGATCACCCCGTGAAGTCGATGCGCTATGAGATCCACGATGTCCTGAGCAAATACGGCTATGCCGGAAATCTGTTTATCAATACCGGACCGGTGGACGAACTTTACGCCAAGCCTATGCCGTCGTCCTCCCTTCGCGAGATTATGACTTGGGACGAGATAGGGCAGCTCATGGAAAGCGACTGGCATATCGGGGCACATACGGTGACACATCCGAACCTGTCTGAACTCTCCCTAGCGGATGCGTCCGGCGAAAAGTTACGTGCGGAGTTGGAGCAGTGTGACGAAACATTGAAAAAGCATCTCGGAATTACGCCACAAGATTTCGCTTTTACAGGCACAAGTTGGAGCAGCATCGCAGAGCGCGAAGTCTCAAAAAGATACCGGTTTGGCAGACTCTGGATTGTGGGGACAGAATATCAGGTTGACGGCGAGACAATGAGATACGCCGATCTCGTTGGCGTTGATGGTCCCGACGAAGCAGATGGGGGACCGCCAATGGCAGCGCGTTATATTACAAAGGCATCGCCCTCTTATCGTCTGCCGTCAATGGAAATTCAGAGACCGCTGATTTATGCCCCCGATGCGTTTCGCCGCTATCTTGAGGGCGCACTAAGGACTTAACGGAATTCTTGTCCAAATTAACTATACACTGTAGCGCAAACTGTTAGTTTGCGTACTCGGATCACAATCTAACAGATCGTGTTACAAAAGACTATCTTTTAATGTCTGTTTGTTTTTAGAATTCACCATAGAAGGAAGTGAATAGATGGCATCAATCGATTTTTCATTGACCGACAAGGTCGTTCTTGTGACCGGTGCGGGGAAAGGCATCGGTAAAGAGATTGCGCTGGCTTGTGCGAGTGCTGGAGCGAACATCGTTGCAGGGAGCCGCACCCTCAGTGAGGTTGAACAGGTAGCAGAGGACGTTCGCAAATCGGGTCAACGCGCAGAAGCGTGGCAACTAGACGTTGCAGAGGTCGCAAGCATTGAGGAATTTGTAGGGAAAACGCTCGATGCCTTTGGTAGAATTGATGTGCTAGTTAATAACGCCGGGGTCAACAAAGTCCAGCCCGCGCTTGATGTCACCGAAGAAGATTTCGACTACATCGTGGATGTAAACTTTAAGGGCACGTTCTTCATGAGCCAGATGGTGGCGAGATCGATGATTGAGGACGGTATTCAGGGACGCATCATCAACATCAGTTCGCAGGTTGGCGTTGTAGGCGGACCGCTTCGAGCACCCTACAGCGGTGCGAAAGGTGCCGTCTGTCTACTCACCAAATCGTTAGCCGCAGAGTGGGCACCGCACGGCATTACGGTCAACTCGGTTGCACCAACCGTCACCCGCACACCCCTTTCAGAAGGGGCACTGAAAAATCCTGAATTTCAGAAGATGGTAACCGAAAATGTTCTGATGGGGCGGATTGCGGAACCGGAAGAAGTCGCAGCGGCGGTGATCTACCTCGCAAGCGACATCGCGGGTATGGTCACCGGGCACACGCATCTTGTCGATGGCGGTTGGACTGCGGTTTGACAGCATGAATCATAGTGGATCTTAGAATTAATGAGATACGCCAAACCGAACCGCATTGCCCCCAGACCCGGTAGGTGCGGTTTTCAACCGCACCGCATCGGCGCAGTTGGAAACAGTGCCTACCAGTGAGGGGAAAATCCGCGCTATGACACCGGTAGGTGCGGTTTCTAACCGCACCGCATCGGCGCGTCCCGAAAATCGGGATCCCGCCCTGTCGGGAGAAACAGCACCTACCATACACGGGGGCGAAAGTGTTTATCTGTTTTTAGAATTCACCATAGCAAGGTTCGGATCAGGGGATCGGAATAGGAAGGGGAAGAATAGTGAAACAACTGACTTCAAATGGCATACCGCTAGATATGTCGCCAGACGCATTCGGTGAAATGCGTGACTCAAATGATCTGCTTGATGACGCCCCCGCTTTGCGGGACCGAATGGCGAAGGACGGCTATCTCTTACTCCGCGACTATCTGGATCTGGAGTGGGTCATGGACGCCCGGCGAGCCGTGCTTGAGGTGTTGGCGGAACATGAGATGCTCGACGACAACTATCCCCTCATGGAGGCGCAGGCAGCAAAGAGTGATCAAGAAAGATTTCGATCTGCGATCGGCAGTCGCGCAGCGTTGGGAAAGTTGCCCGCCGTGCGGAAGTTGGTGCATTCCGGTCGGATGATCGATTTCTACACCGCATTTCTCGGCGGCGAGGTCAGGTCGTTTGATTTTATCTGGATGCGCGTGATGGGACCCGGCAGGTCCAGTGCGCCGCACTACGACATTGTGTACATGGGGCGAGGCACCACGAACCTATACACTTCATGGACACCGCTGGGGGACGCTCCCTTGAGCGATGCCTCGCTGATGGTCCTTGAGAATTCCCATCGGTTGGAAGAGCTCAAAGCGACGTATGGGCAGATGGACGTAGACAAGAAAGGGAACTGGAAAAAAACGGGCGGAAGTTACGGCAAAGATCCCGTAGCGATTCAGAAGGAGCTTGGGTGTCGCTGGCTCACAACGGACTTCCGCGCAGGAGATCTGCTGGTGTTCAGCATGTATACGATGCACTGCTCGCTCGACAACCGTTCCAATCGGATTCGGCTATCTTCGGACACCCGCTACCAATTGGCATCGGAGCCGGTGGATGAGCGTTGGATTGGTGACAATCCGATAGCCCATTCAGTGCGAGAATAGGAGTGAGATACTATAAATGTAGCGCAAACTGTTAGTTTGCGGCTTGGGATCATCCCGATAAAATCGGGATGGCAGAAAAAAACTATCTACTTTTAACATCTACCTGTTTTTAGAATTCACTATAATTGGAAGAACCGTGAGTGACAAAGACGCATTAAACATGGGATGTTTCATAATCCAAATTCAACGAGATGAGAATTTCTTTGTCGCTCAGTGTGTTGAGGAAGAATCCTGCTTCACGCAAGGAAAAACACTCCAAGAAACTATCCGTAATATGCGCGAAGTTTTAGAATTGATGTTAGATGTAAAGAATCCTCAACTAGAGGTGCATTTACGACACGATGCGGTTGAGGTATTTGCTTGAAGATTTTCGTCAGGATATAAAAACAACCTTGTGTAGAAAATACATCCTATCCAATAGGCAATAACTTTATAAATCAAGCAGGAGGTCATCATGATTATACGAAACTGGCGTGACTCAATTCCTTACGTCGGGCATGAGAGCAAAATTATCTGGCCCATACTGACACGCACTGGGAGCGAAAACGCCGATCCGCCAGAAGTCGCGTGTCTGCAAGGGTTAAGCAACTTCACACGTCATGTCGTCCAAGGGCGTATCACGACGGATTACCACGACCATCAGGACAAAGAGCAGGTCTATTACTTTATCAAAGGACGCGGTAAAATGTTGATTGATGGTAAGGAATACCCAGTAACAGCCGGTGATGCCGTGCATCTACCGCCCAAGACAAAGCATGGGGTCATCAACGACGGTGAAGATGAAATCGAATATCTGAACATCAGTGCGCCCGTTGAGCAGTAGCTAGGCGACATAATTCTTTTGGTTCATGTAAAGAAATGGTGCAACCGAAACCGATTGCGTCCATGAGTTCACTCATTTATAAATGAACCAATGTACTAATCAACCCATGAACAAAACACTGTCACGTCCCGATACATCGGGATCCTCGGAACGGGATTTTACGCATTACGTTTTACGCTTTTTGTGCTTTGCACTTTCTTTTAACATGAGCCATTCTTTTATAGACCACTGTTAAGGAGTTTTCATGATTAAGCTTGGTATGTACGGTTCATATTTCGGCAAGGACGATCCAAAAACACTTCCCTATATTGAAGATGTGGTCGATTTTGCCTACGAGTTGAAACTAGACGTCGTCGACTTTCGCGCCGATGTGGGTTTTCGTTCGCAGGACCCCGATTATCTGCGCGCTATCAAGATTAGGTGCCTCAAAGCCGGACTCCCCATCGGCTACCTCGCGACCGGCGGTCATTTTGTGGGAACGGAAGATGAACTACAGGAAAAAATGGCTCGGTGCAAGGCGGACCTGGATACAGCCGTTTTCCTCGGCGCGCCGATGGTCAGATCTTTCTGCGGACCCACCCCGGAAACCGACGAAGCGCAAGCGCGTGAAGTCGAGTGTTTCCAAGAACTTTGTGACGCCGCTGCTGAAAAGGGTATCATCGTCGGGGTACAGAACCATCCGTGTACCGGCGAGGGCGTCCTGCAGCTCCTGCGTGAGACAAACCGTGAAAACTTTACCTTTATTCTAGATACCGGTCAGTGGGTCGGCTCCCCTTCACGGACCCAAGGGGTTCCCGATCCGGATATAGATACCTACGAATTTATGGAGCAGACCGCTGCCCACGCTTCGTATGTCCGCGCTAAAATCTATAAAGTGGACAACGGACGTGAGGAGTGGCTAGATTATGAGCGCATCGTTGAAATTCTGAAAGCAGCGAATTTTAACGGCTGCATGTCCATCACATTCGAGGGCAAGGACGCCAACGAATGCGATGATAAGGAAACCTTCAGGCGAGCGGCTAAGTATCTACGCGGACTGCTTGCCGCCTAGCCTTTTTGGAGATTCCGTGAGGAACAATGATCGTTGTTCCCTACATCGGAATCAGAACAAAATACACAATCAAGGAGATTATAATGGCCGAAAATGTTTACTCAAGATTGGGTGCAGTGCCAATCATCAACGCTGCGGGCAACTCTACCGCTATGGGCGGCTCAACCCCTACTCCGATAGTCAAGCAGGCGATGGAAGAAGCGGAAGAGTACTTCGTGGATATGGAGGAACTGCTCGAAAAATCCGGAGATCACATCGCTTCTCTCGTGGGTGCAGAAGCTGCTTATGTCACGGCTGGCTGTTACGCTGCTATGGTTCTATCCACCGCTGCGTGTATGACCGGTAATGATCAAGAGAAAATGGATCAGCTTCCAGACACCACCGGCATGAAAGACGAAGTCATCATCCAAGCAAAGCAGCGATACGGATTTGATCGGGCTTACACCATACCGGGAAGCAAGCTAGTGATAGCCGGCGACGAAAATGGATGCACCGCGGAGCAGCTAGAAGCCGCAATCGGTCCGCAGACCGCAGCGGTGATCCACTTTGTCAGTCCCGATCCGGACACCACCGTTGTCTCGCTCGAAGATACGGTCAGAATTGCACACGCACATAATGTGTATGTCATCGCTGACGCCGCTTCGCAGATCTTCCCGATCGACTACTTTCAGGACACCGCCACATCGGCTGACTTAGTCTGCTTCGGTGGCAAATATGTTCACGGTCCCCATTCGGCTGGGTTTGTGGCTGGTAAGAAGGACCTGATCCAAGCAGTCGCAGCCCACGGCTTTATCGGACCTCGCCCCCTGGGACGCGGGATGAAAATAGACCGACAGGAAATCATCGGACTGACCGTCGCTCTCGACCAATGGTTCACCATGGACCATGAGGAACGCTTCGACGAATACCGTAAAAAGTTCGCCGTCATTGAACGCGCAATCGAAGGCGCTCCCGGTGTGGAAGAAACAAAAGAGGTTTCCACACAGAGGTATTGGGGCGTTGAGCTCCACGTTGTCGTTAACGCGGCGGAGGCGGCGCGGAGTGCCAGCGAACTCATCGCGGAACTTGATGCCGGTGACCCCTGCATCAAAGTTGGCGGCGAAGGTGAAAATGCCGTCGTCGTCCGGGTGGACAACCTAGAGGAAGGCGACGAACATACGATCGCCCAGCGGTTGAGAGCTCTGCTCGCCGGTTAATTCGGTTCTGATTTGGGATTTGTAGGGAACGCAGATCTGCGTTCCCTACTCCGAAATTTACCTAGCGACTCCCCATTCCCCTGCTAACAGACTATTGGCAAACACACGTAGATGAGCAAGCAGTTTCCAACAGCAGCATGTGACCAAATTGCGGCGGATTTTCGCGGACGTATCGGCTTCTACATTGAAGACTTGATCACCGGCATCACGCACGAACACAATGCGGACCAACGCTTCCCCACTGCGAGCGTCTGCAAAGTTCCGGTGATGATTGAGCTGTTCCGTCAGGTTGAGCTTGGTCGCCTTTCTCTTGATGAACGCCATCGGTTACAAGGTGACATTTCCACTCACGGTTCAGGGACGCTACAACTGATGGAAGATGCGCCGGAGTTGACGCTACGCGATTATTGTCGATTGATGATCGGGATCAGCGACAATATGGCGACCGATTTCCTGTTAGGAGTGGTTGGGTTGGAATCTGTCAACGCTACCTTAGACGCGATGGGTTTTCCCAACACCCGAACCAGTGTAACCCTCGGTCGCTATCACTATCGGATGTTCGGTATGGATGACGTTCCGTGCAACCGAGAAAATGATGTGTTGCAGCAGAAACGGGCAGAGAGGCACGGCACTGACTTCAACAGCCTGTCCTTTCAGGATTCGTTGGAGAACAACGTCGCTACCCCAAGGGACATGGGAAGTATCCTGAAACAACTCCACGCCGGTCAGGTCGTCAGTCCGCAGGCATCCGCAGCGATGATCGAGATGCTCAAACTGTGCAATGACCGCCGCATGATCCCTCGCGACCTAAACCGTGATATTCCAATTGGCCACAAGATTGGATCAAGTGGGCGCATCAAGGGGGATGTCGGGCTTATCTTTCTCCCAACGGGTCCTCTCGTTGTCTCCGCGTTCGCACTTGCCAGCGACGATGGTGTGCATGGGGATGCGGCAATTGCGGAGATTGCCCGATTAGCGGTGGAAGCCTTCTCACCCGAAAGCATTACTCAATAATTCTTAATACCTTCCAGTTTTCTTATCCCGATGTCATATCGGGAGTAGTATTTTATTAAAATCTAAATTTCCTATGGAGGAAACAAAATGGCAGAGATTCATAGTTCTTGGCAACGCGACTTCGATGTATACGACAGACTCAACGCACTCGGCATTGACCTAGGCACAAAAGCCGATGCAGTTTCCGATCCCCGCGGTCGACGTATCTGTAACCTCACCTTTACCCCGTCCGGTCTGGTCTTCGCTTCGGGAACGGGTGCCGGTACAGGACCGGTGACCAACGATGATCAAGATGTGGAAGATGGCTACGAAGCGGGTCGGGAAGCAGGCATCAGCCATATCCTTTCCCTGCACTGGGGATTGGAACCTTTCGGAAACTTGAACGATGTCTGGTACTGCGTCAAGTGTATCGGGATGGTGAACTCACACGGCGGTGGGTCCTTTACAAAATCACCCCAAGTTGTGGACGGCTACACAAAGGCGTTTCACGATGTCTTTGGCGGACCGCTATCCGAATCGGCTGAGGACGGCATGGACTCATCGCTATCGGGTTGGCACGCGCGAAGTGCCGTGGCAGGTTATGACCTACCGGGAAACTGCAAGATTGAACCTGAGATGATTTTCCAGATCGATCCAGATTTGGCACTTAGAATCATCCGTGAACGGGGTCCACACATTTAAGTTTTGATTCATGTTAAGAAACCGTGAAGCAGAAACCGAGTTTTTTCTTCAAAACTCGGTTTCTCTCCGTACTTGGGAGGCATTATGTCCGTTCGTTTCGTCTTTTTGACTGACAGCCACTATTATCCCAACGCACCAAAGGATTACGGTGCGCCGAAGATGCTGACACAGAGTAAGACCGTCCTCGACGCAATCGGGCCAGCGGTCAATCCGATCAAGCCTGAATTCATCGTTCATGGCGGCGACTTCCTCTGCGGTGGTAGTTCGTTTGACCTGCCGTGGGAAACCTACCTGCAATCGATTGAGGACGTTGCGGCAGCCTTTGCCGACTTCGAGGCACCGCTGTATTGTGTCCCCGGCAATCACGACTCCGACGCACAACAGGGGTCTTTTGAAGCGTTTGCTAAAAGATTCGACATTCCCGAAACGCTCAAGGTTGTTGATGCCGCCCCACGCCTTCGTCTCGCAATCGCCAACATCTATCATCAATGCGATCCAATCGAAGACGGCAGCGGCGTTTGGACCGATACCCTCGACAATGCCCTCCGTGAGGAAGCAAAAAAAGCGTATGACGAAGGGCACGCAATGCTGTTGTTTATCCATGCATGGGCGCTCCCAAGCCATGAAGAGGGAAAGGGAACCCTCGACGGTGCAAATCGGTTGTTGGAAACCGTGAAGGACAGTCCTGCCATCGTCGCGCTCTTCACGGGGCACCGCCATACCAACCGGATCCGGATGTACCGTGATTTCCTCACTGTTGACACTGCGTGTTTGATCGGTTACCCGATGGGGTTTCGGGAGGTCCAACTCCGGGACGACGGATATTTCGAGACGCGATTTCACCAACTCCCGCTACCAGCACTTATCCAAGAATCGTACGACAAATCTAGTGCTGAAACGAATAACGGTTGGTGTGGCGAAATCCATGACCGGAATACGGAAATCCTCTTGCCGAGACTGAAAGAGATTTGGCGTTAGAATAGGAGAAGCAGATGAAAATCCTCGTCACCGGTGCCGCCGGGGCTGTTGGTACGGCGGTTGTGAAAGGGATGAAAGACCGATATTCGCTGCGCGGGTTTGACCGTGTGCCGATGCCGGATATTGAAGATGCGATTGTTGGGAATGTCACTGACTTCGACACCGTGCACAAAGCCACTGAGGACATGGAGGCAGTGATTCACCTTGCAGGCAATCCCTCCGGCGGCGCACCGTGGGAGGATATCCTCCAGAATAATATTATCGGCACCTACAATGTGTTTGAAGCTGCACGGCAAAACGGTGTCCGCCGCATTGCCTTCGCTAGCCGTGCCGGGCTGCTCGCACCTTATCCAAAAGACATCATGCGGACGGTTGATATGACCCCCCGACCAGAGAGCTACTATTCGATCAGCAAGGTCTTCGGAGAGAATCTGGGCTATATGTATTCCGCCCGGTTCGACATGGAATTTGTCTCGGTCCGGATCGGCAACTTCAAGCGGGACCGTGACCTTCCGGATCACCCCCATCAACTGAGCCACGGCGACGCAGCTCTTGTATTTGAGCGGGCAGTTACACAGCCGGGGGTGAAGTTCGAGGTTGTGTTCGGCGTTTCAGATAGCACATGGGCACTCTACGATCTGGAACATGGGCGGCAGGTGATCAACTACCACCCACAGGATAAGTCGGACGCAGAACCGGAGATTTGAGAATCAACTGTAACGGCACTTTAAGGAAAAGAATGATGAATGTTCTTATCATCGGTGGCACACGGTACATGGGTCGAATTGTTGTACAGAGATTGCTTGAACGCGGGGACAAGGTCACCATCTTCTCCAGAGGGACCACCCAACCCGAATGGTGGGATCAGATCGAACATATTCAGGGAGACCGTGAAGATCGGGCAGACTTTGCCGCAAAGCTGAAGGGGAAATCCTTTGATGCGGTCATTGACACGCAGGCTTACCGTAAGGAAGATGTCGAATCTGCTGTGGGGACATTCGATGGAAACGTGGGTCGTTACGTCATAGTCAGCACCGGATCGGTGTATTTGGAAGGCGCGGTAGACTTTGCCAAACATTGCACGTTCCAAGAGTCGGTTGTGGATTGGTCCTCAATTGATTATACCTACCCCGCAGGAGAAGACCCGTACGGCGTCGGTAAGCGACACTGCGAAAAGTGGCTCCAAGAAAATAGCGGGGTTCCGTACACAATTGTCCGTATTCCAGCGGTCATGGGTTGGGACGACCCAACTGGACGGATGTGGTGGTGGGTACAGCGAGCACTCGACGGACGCGGCGTGGTCATTCCTTTAGAAAACCGTGGCTTATTTCGTACCCTATATTCCGCTGATGCTGCGGAGGCTTTCGTCCGTGTCCTTGATGTGCCAGAGACTGCTAACCAGACATATCATATCGCCATGCAAGAGATAATGACTATTGAGCGTTGGGCAAGCCTGATTTGGGAGGCAGCAGGTCATGAACCCCAGATTACCTACGTTCCAAGTGAAATTATCGACAAGCAGCCTCACATGAACGCCTACGCCCCGCCGATGAGCCGATCGGTTTCATACCTCTACAACCTATCCAAAGCCGAGCAGGACTTCGGTTTCAGCACCACACCCGTAGAAGAATGGATTCAGACAACCGTAGATTGGTATCGTGAGCAGTACGAGGGAGACAGTTCAGAGGGTTACGCATATCGGGAAGACGAGCTAAGGTTGGCAGCAAGATGGAAAACACAATTTGATCAGTTCATCTCCGGGTTCTAAGTAGCTTCTTACAATCCTGAAAATCCTAGAATCTTGTAAATCCTGATTCAGACAATTATCCTCATTCGACCTTGGGAGGCAAAAATGTCAAACACCGAGACAAAAAACGCGCTATTCCACCGCGATTTGAGCTACGATTATCCCCTAATAGTGCGCGGTGAAGGGATCTACCTCTACGATGAGACGGGCAAACGCTATATCGACGGCGCTGCCGGTGCGAGCAACGTCACCTTGGGACACGGCCGTCAGCGTATCGCGGATGCAATGGCAGAACAAGGCAAGACGCTCGCCTATTGCTTCGCCACCCACTTTACGACCCAACCGGCACTCGACTTAGCCGATCGGGTCGCCGCGATAGCCCCCGGCGACCTGAACCACGCCTACTTCGTTTCGGGCGGTTCGGAGGGGATTGAAACAGCAATCAAGATTGCCCGGCAGTACCACGTACAGCGTGGGAACGGGCAGAAACACCAGGTCATTTCCCGCTGGCGCGGCTATCACGGTGCGACCCTCGGTGCTTTGGGTGTTACAGGTACACCGGGAATGCGCGACCTTTTCGCCCCCTTGCTCCCCAATTTCCCGCACATCGCCCCTTGCTATCCATATCGCTGCGCGTTTGCGGGTTGTGAAGGCAAATGCAACCTGACCTGTGCCCACGAACTAGAACAGATGATCTTGCAGACGGGTCCTGAGAACGTGGCGGCATTTGTGGCAGAACCGTTGGTGCTCGGAGGGGTTGCTGCGGCAATACCACCTAGGGATTACTATCCGCTCGTCCGCGAAATTTGTGATAAATACGATGTTCTATTTATTGCAGATGAAATCATCACCGGCTTCGGGCGCAGCGGCAGATATTTCGCCATTGAGCATTGGGACGTCCTCCCAGATATGATTGTCTTTGGAAAGGCAGCCAGCAGCGGCTACGCCCCTTTGAGTGGTGTAATCATTCGGGATAGTATTCGCGATACCTTCGCGGCGGGTGGCACGCCCTTCGCCCACGTCTTCACCTACGTCAATAATCCCATAGCAATGCGGGTTGGGTTAGAGGTACTGAACATCATCGAAGAGGAAGGAATTCTTGAGCATACCGCGGAGATGGGCGCGTATCTGTTAGAAAAGGCAAGCGCGTTAGATGCCCATCCAAGCGTCGGTGAAATTCGAGGGCTTGGACTGATTCTCGGCATCGAACTGGTACGCGACAAGGACACGAAGGAACCCTTCCCCGCATCGCTCGGTTTTCACAAACGACTCAACAAGATCCTACTGGACAAGGGCTTGTCCACAGGGAGTGGCGGCGGTACAGCAGATTGGGTGAACGGCGACGACCTGCGCTTTTATCCGCCGCTGATTATCACGCGCAGCCAGATTGACGACGTGATGGCTATGATTGATGAGGGTTTGACTCAATTGGAAGCGGAAATTTAACGCAAAAACGCAGAGTCGCAAAGAAAAGACTTTTTAAATTTTTGCAGCCCGAACCTTGCGCCTTTGCTTCATTGCGTCCTTGCGTTCTATTTTTCTTGCTCTGCCTCTTATCCGAATAGCGGATTGGTCGTGCCGAATGCGTCTACTGCTGTGCCCGTAACGGCTGAACTCGTGTCTGAGGCTAGGAAAACGGCGAGTGCCGCAATCTCTTCGGGCAGCATCAACTTCGGATTCTCTTCCCTGCCACCGCTCCCGAATGCCTCGCGGTAACCCTCCGTGTCAACCCCACCGGGGCAGATGCAGTTGACATCAATGCCGTGCTGCTTGACCTCGGCTGCGACGCTCTCCGTCAGGCTGATTAGTGCCGCTTTCGTCACCCGATAAGCAGTCCGACCTTTGCCCCCTTTGCGCCCACCAATGCTTGAGATATTGATGATTTTGCCGTATCGGTTTTCGATCATGCTCGGCAGGGCGAATTTTGTGAGTAATGCAGCAGCGGTTAGGTTCACATCCATGACCTGCCGCCATAGGTCGGCGTCCAAGTCCACCAGATCTATAGGAGGATGGATAATAGCAGCGTTGTTGACTAAGATATCAACCCCTCCAAACTTCGCGGTCGTTTCATCTGCGATGCGTCGAATGTCTCGCTCAACGCCCAGATCCGCAGTCACCGCCAATCCCGCAGAACCCGCCGCCTCGACCTGAGCGACGACCGCTTCAATCGCCGCTGTCGTGCGAGCGGTAGCGACGACGTTCGCACCTTCCCGACCGAATGCTACGGCAATCGCTCTCCCAATGCCTTGGCTTGCACCGGTGACAATGGCAGTTCTATTCTCAAGTTGTCCCATCAATCTTTCCTTTCAAACCTACTATCGTGAAGTCAAGTCGTCCCCTAAGTCATAGCCGTCGAACTCTCCCGGCTCCATGCAGACAGCCATCACGAGCATTTCCAAATCCTCTCGCGTGTGGTTGTAGATACCGTGCGATCCCCCTAGCTTGTTCGGGATGGCGTCGCCGACATGCACCTCCTCCGTCTCGCCGTCCATTGTCATTCGACCACTGCCCGCCATGATGATGTAGGTCTCCTCTATCACGTCGTGGCGGTGATACCCGACCGATGCACCGGGCGGAACCACACAGTGGATAACGAATCCCCAATTTGTTCGGAAATCCTGATGTCCCCAAACCTGCCTTATCCCTACTTTCCCTTTGCCTTCATGGACATTTGGGATAAACGCCAGTAGATCGCGGTCAAGCCGCCCAACGGGAAGTCTATCAACCGCCTCCAACGGTGCACCGACACGGTCTTCCCCAAAGTCTGTGCAGTCGTAACCACCCCCCGGATTTGCGACACAGAAATTCATGAACCGTGTCTCTTTGTCCGTATGGTTGTAGATTGCGTGTGATTCCCCTTTCCGACAAGGGACAGTCGCACCCCCAACCACCTCCGCCGTTCTGCCGTTGTGCGTGAACTGCGCGGCGTTGTCCAGAATCGTGAACATCTCCTCGCACTCATCGTGGCGGTGATGACCAATCCCGCCGCCGGGCGGCAGAATCGCGTAATGGACAAACCACCACGGCGTCTGAAAATCTTCCTCACCCCAGAGCCCCTTAATCAAAAGATGACCTGCCCCGCCATGGACACTTTCTGACACATTTAATTCGTCCCGACCCACATGAGCAATACGCATGACTATTTCCCCCTTCTTTGTGGCTGTAGTTCTCAAAACCAACCGAACGGTATCTTACCACGTCTGAGATCACAACTCAACAAAATTTGTGGCTGTAGATGGGAGTTTTCAAGAAATATAAAATAGCCTGTGATGCGGGTACTAGCGGTGGATCTACCCATTGGCTTTTGAACTTGACGGGACGAATCTTGTGTGCTAAACTCGACGCTAACACGAAAATTTATTATTGAAAATCTGTTTTCTATATACGGAGTAATCACTATGATGAAAATCGGTGCCATGTCTTTGAATGTCAGGGATACAACCGCCACCGCTTTTGCACAAATTGTCTATGACTTGGGATATGACATGATTGAGTTGCATTCAAGCGCGTTTGAATCGACCGACATTGATTATCTGCGAACGGTCAAAAAAGACCTGATGAAAAAGGGGTTGCCACTCGGATACATCGGAATCAGCAACGATTTTGGATGTCCAGTCGAGGAACATCCGGAGCAGGTTGCGTTAATCAAGAAGTGGATCGATGTCGCAGATTTCATGAGTTGTCCATTGGTCCGCGTCTTCGCCGCATACCTCCGAGAAGAGCACGAAGACGAAGAGGAACTCTGGCCACCGATGATTGCTGGGTTCAAGGAGGTTGCGGAGTATGGCTACGAAAAAGGGATCCTCGTCGGTTTACAGAATCACAATCACAACAATGTCACCCGCACCGGCGATGATCTGCTTCGCGCCCTCCGTGAAACGGATCACCCCTACTTCACACACATCGTCGATACCGGACAGTACGCCGGTTCGCCCGGCGCAAGCGGTCACCGGGGTTCGGCTCACCCGAATTACGACTGCTACGATAGCATCGCGAAGACGGCCCCTTACGCGGTGTACGCTCGCACGAAGTTCTATCAGATAGACAGCGGCGTGGAGGAGTGGCTTGACTATCCACGCATCCTTGATATTTTCCGCGGAATCGGTTATAACGGCTGCCTGTCGGTGGTCTACGAAGGCGAGTCCGATCGGGTGGAGTCAATGCGGAAAGCGTTGAACTATCTTCGATCAATTATGTGAAACGTGAAGAAAACTCGCGTCTTTGAACTCATGAACCCCTGAACTATTATATTGGATCACTGAAGGGGCAGAAGGCAAATGAATCAGATTGTTGACCTGACAATGCCGATCGAGAACCACTTTCGGTGGTCCGTAGATCGGCAACTCAAAGAGGATTTCGACACAGGCAGCACTTTCCAGGTGACTTGGGTGGGCTGGACGGTTCATGGATTTACGCATATTGACGCACCGAGGCATATCGACCCCAACGGTGGAACAACGAGCGATATTTCACTCAATCAAGTTGTGGGCAGAGCGGCAATTGTTGACCTCACCGGCATCGAACCCAATTCAGCGATTACTGAAACCCAAGTCCGTGATGCCGGTGGGCACATCAATCCGGGCGACATCGTCCTGCTGAAGACCTGTTGGGACGAGCTCACCTCGCCAAAGACGCCGGAATTCTGGACGACTGCGCCTTACATGACTCGACCGGCATGTGAGTGGCTTTTATCGCGTCAGATTAAAGCGGTTGGTTACGATTTTCCACAGGATTACCCCATCCGAAAGCTGCTTGACAAAGAGGTCGCACCGATTTCCGACTTTGTAACACATGACGTGCTGCTTCGCAACGGCGTCATCATGATTGAATACCTCTGTAACCTACGCCAATTGACGACTCCCTACACTCAACTCTACGCGCTCCCGTTGAAGATCCTAGAATCGGACGGTGCGCCCGCCCGTGTGATTGCCGTTCAACCTGAGGCGTAAAAGCGCGCCATAACTATTGGTGAGCACGATTGCTTACCTCGCAGGTGCGCTGGGAATGCAGAATATGGAATCACATTCATACTATCTCGACCGTCAAGACTTCGCGCCGTGTTATACCCTGCATTTTCGTCCTGAAGATGCGCTCGTCGGGGATGCATCTTTCTTCTGTCGGGACGGCGAGTGTCACCTTTTTTATTTGAGCAAAAGAAACGATGATCCGCCTAGACTTCCACGCTGTGAGCTTGACCACGCCGTGAGCACTGATCTTCTCCATTGGGAACTTCTGCCGCCGGCACTGCTGCCGGGGCAGCCGGGAGAGCCAGATGATGACGGAATAGGGGGGGCGACGATAGCGTATTCCGAGGGGAAGTACCAAATGTTCTACGCCGGCACCAACCCCCAAGTGATCTACCACGCCCGCAGCGATGACCTAATCAAGTGGGAGAAAGACTCTCCCCTACGACCGATAATTGTTCCGGATTCGCGCTGGTACGTTCCCCACGATGAACCTGTAGAAGACCCTTACCTGCTTACGGCGTGGCGGGATCCATTTCTGTTCTACGATGATCCAACTAAACAGTATGTGATGGTAACTACCGCCCGGCTTAATCACGGACCGATGCGGGAACGGGGCTGCGTGGCTTGGACTGTTAGCAAAGATCTGAAAAACTGGGAGGTGAAACCACCCCTTTACAGTCCTTTTATCGGGGCAGCCCTTGAGGTTATAGAGATTTTTAAAATGGAAGACCGTTATTATCTGATCTTCTGCCACGGAGAGACGAACACCACACGCTACAGGGTCGCAGAACGGCTAGAAGGCCCCTATCTCTGCCCGGAGGACGACATTCTCTTGCCGAACTATATGTATGCACCTCGAACCGCTGCGATGCGTGGCGATCGTTATCTCGTGCCTTGGGCTGCCGACCGTATCGGCGGTAACGATGATTATCAACCCGAATGGGGTGGAGAGGGATACGCTTGGGGTGGCGTGCTGGGGACTCCTCAACACATTCGGACCTTGCCGGATGGAGGGATCAGCTTGTTTTATCCAAGCATTGTTGATTCCTTGACGGGCGAGGCGTTGCTAGATCCGAGTTTATTGGAGCAGGTACGCTCGGAACGGGGAGAGTGGCAAGGGGCATCAGGGAGACTCTCCGCTGCCTCTTCGCAGGGTATGGCACGAGGGATGCTTTCCGCTGGCGGAAGGGATTTTATTCTCTCCTGTGAGATAACGATGAAACAAGGTGCCGCAGCGGGCTTGATTCTCCGCGGGAGCGAAACCGGCGAGGCAGGTTATTTCCTGCGTTTGGAGCCTAGAACAAGTGTCATTTCGCTATGGCGATACCCCAGACCATGGGTAGTCTCCCGACCAATGGCGATGAAGATTACATCTGATGTTGACTATAATCAACCTTTAGCGTTAAAAGTTTTGTTCCACAGACATATCTTAGACGTTTATCTGAATGACAGGCTAGTCATCTCGCGTGCTGTTCATGACTATAAGGAAGGACGTTTCGGAGTTTTCGTCGAGGATGCTGAGAGCGAATTTACTGCGCTCAAAGCGAATGAGCTAAAAGAATGAGTCTGTCGGAGGATCTTTCGTTTCCTCGTATCTCATGACAAGGGTAAAATTTCAATGAAAATTACTGACATTAAACCGATTCCAGTGCAGGTCGGACACAGAAACCAACTGGTGATTAAAGTCGAAACAGACAAAGGGATTTACGGTTGGGGAGAGTCCGGGGTATCGGGGCGTGAGCTGGCAGTTGTCGGTGCGATTCAGCATTATCGCGAATTCCTCATTGGACGCGACCCTATGCACATTGGCGGGCTTTGGCAGGAGATGTATCGGAGCCAGTATTTTGAGGGCGGACGTATCTTGACTGCCGCTATCGCCGCCATTGACATCGCACTTTACGACATTGCGGGCAAGGCACTCGGTGTCCCGGTCTACCAATTGCTCGGCGGAAAACAGCGGGATTTTGTCCCCTGTTTTGCCACCACCTTTGCCCAATCGCTTGAGACGTTGATTGAGGATACCAATTTGCTGATCGAAAATGGTTGGAATGTCATCCGCACGGCACCAGTTCAAGACGATGATCCAACAATTTTTGAGCCGCGGGAGTCGATTGCCATAACCGCCAGCCAGTTGACGCAGCTTCGGGAAGCGGTCGGTCCTGCGCCCGTTCTAGGTATCGATTACCACCATCGTTTGAGTGTCGCGGAAGCGGCATCTTTTTGCCAGCGTATGCCCAGCGGCACCCTCGACTTTCTCGAAGAACCAATTCGCGATCAGACGCCGGCGGCGTATGAATCTTTGCGTCAGATGGTTGATGTTCCGTTCGCAATCGGGGAAGAAATCTCCAGCAAATGGGACTTTTTGCCTTATCTGGAACGGGGGATTACCAATTTTGCCCGCATTGACGTCTGTAATGTTGGAGGGTTAACGGAAGCGATGAAAGTGGCTAGTTTGGCGGAAACGCACTATATCGACCTGATGCCGCATAATCCGTTGGGTTCGATCTGCACGGCAGCCACAGTACACCTAGCTGCAGCGGTTCCTAACTTTGCTTGGTTGGAGGTGCGCGCTTCACCAACAGAGGAGAGCGGATTTTACGATGACGATTTTTTCCCGACGCAACCAAAACTTGAAGGGGACCGCTTCGTGGTGCCGGATACGCCGGGGCTTGGTGTTGAGTTTAACGAAGAGATGGCAGCAGATCAGACCTTTACATTCTGGGAGGCACCGCACTGGCGGCGCCGCGATGGATCTTACACCAACTGGTAGGTGGGATTAATGACAACAGGCGACCGTGAGAGGAGGAACTTGTGAGGTCAACCGATGACCGAACCTCATACCAGATGGTTCGATGGATTCACGTTACAGATCTGCAATTAGGCTTTGGCAAGTCTGCTGACAATGACAATGATACTAACGCCCGGAGGCTCATCGAGCAGGTCGTGTCTGAGAAGGTGGATTTCGTCATCAATTCGGGCGATCTTATTCATGGCGCACACGCGGATCAGACGCTCGAAACGATCGCAGAGTACTGGTCGGACTATCAGACAACCGTGAAACCGCTCAAAGGGAAGTCGCCCATTCTGTCCACCCCAGGCAATCACGACATGACGCGTGAGGATAGGTCTATGGAGCGGTACTGCCTAGAAACAGGGAGAGGGGACCAACCGCCGTACTACGCAGCAACGATTCAAGGCGTGCATGTCGTATGTCTCAATGTCGTTTCAGGTCTGCACCGGGGAGGTTTTCCCAAAAGATCTGAACAAGAGATGTGGTTGAAGCAGGAACTGAACCGTTTACCTCAAGTTAGATGCCTCGTTGCAGTCGGCCATTACCCGATCTTTCTGTCTCCTGATTTTTACGGAAGGTTTTCGGATTCGTCCCTATGTTATGATGAACGTACCGGGCAAGAGGGGGTTCTGCTTCCTACCCTGCTCGAAGGTGGGGTGGATCTCTATCTTTGCGGTCATCTACATACCTATGAGCGGACGCGGTATGGCCGTTTGACCCAAGTGATGGCTGGTGCATACGGGGTTGCTTACCCGGATCTGATGCTATATCAACCGAACCAGCACTGTCAGGCTCTAGACGAACGACAGTGTTACGTCCGGTATACCCTCACTGAGGACTCCATCCACGCTGAAGCGTTATCGCTACAAGGAGCGGTCGTGGATACTTGGTCGCAGGGGCTCAATCAGGGTCAGCGGTCAGCAGTGTGACGATACCTCGAAGGCAGCGATGCTGAATCTGCCTCGCTAAATTCGACGGCAACGCGAAAATTTATATTGTAGTTGCCTGATTCATCAGGCTGTAGTTGCCCGATTTATCGGGCGTCGGAACCATTCGCAGCAATTTTCTGATTCGCCGGAAAGGAATTCATGATGAAACAGGTTATCATCGAAAATCCCGTTATCAATTCACCTTGCTCCGAACCGCAACGCCACTTCAAATTCGGCGAAAGGGGACCGTCAATGAGATTGTCGAAAGGCGGCAGCAAAGTGAGTATTTCACTCCGAATAGGATTATGTCATTTCTCAACAAATGAAAGACATCAAAAGTATACGTCTAAGAAATTACGATTACTCAACTAACGGCTATTACTTCGTTACGGTTCTCACAAATTATCGGCGACCATATTTAACGAAAAATCTATATAAGTTGGTCAACGCCGCGATTAAAGAATTGAACAAATTAGACGGTGTAAAGGTAGACTACTCGGTCGTGATGTCCAATCATATCCATCTTATCTTGATATTGAGCGATTGTCCGCTCAAATTGGGCGGAATTGTTCGTCGCCTGAAAGCGAAAACGAGTCAGAAAACAGGATTGAAGCTATGGCAACCCAATTATTACGAGCATGTGATTCGACACGATCAAGCATTGTCACGAATTCGGCAATACATTGTCAACAACCCTCACGTAGAGCAAATTGAATTCAGGGATTTTTACGACAGCAACAAGCCCCAATGTAAAGCGTGATTATCTGTAGTTCAGCGATTTATCGCTGCTGACATCTCGATAAACAAGGAAAATACCGCCTGATAAATCAGGCAACTACAAATCATATTGGGTTTTTATCTTTGTAGTTCGGCGGTTTATCGCTGACTGCTCCCGATAAACAAGAAAAAAAACGCCTGATAAATCAGGCAACTACAGGTCATCAGGAGGTAATATTATGAACGATCTTGAACTGCAGCAGTATCTGTTCGATGTACAAGGCTACTTGGTAATTGAAAATGTCTTGAGTTCAGAAGAACTCGCAGCACTCAACCAGTCGATTGACGAGCAAGAACTGCCCACCCCGGGAAAGGTTCAAAGATTTGGCAGTGCACCGGACGGATCAGGATTTCTCGCTTGGGGAAAACCGTTCTGCGATCTACTGACCCATGAAGCGGTTATGCCGATTATCCGATTCCGGTTGGGCGACTGCTTCCGGCTCGATCGGATCTACGGGATGTATATGCGCGAGGGAATGCCAAGAGGACGGTTACACGCCGACTACGGTGCCACCTCCCCAACCTCCGGCTCCCAACCGGGGGAATACTTTCCTTTCCGCGATAACGTGGTAACCAACGGATTTGTTGTGGTGACATGGGTGTTGTCCGACACAGGTCCCGACTACGGTGGGTTTTGCTGTATCCCCGGCAGCCACAAAAGCAACTTTAAGCTGCCACCACAAATCGATCAGGCTCCTGAAGACGCACCGTGTGTAATTATTCCAAAGGCACCAGCCGGTTCAGCGATCTTATTTACCGAGGCACTGACGCATGGAACGGCAGCGTGGCGCGGCAAGCACGAGAGACGGACCCTGCTGTACAAATATAGTGTGTCACATATGGTGTGGACCTCTCGACGTGTACAACCGCCGGAGAATGTGGAATTAACCCCCCGTCAGGAGATTCTCTTTGGTGAGCCCGGAGATCCGCATCGGTTCTTCCCATCGCTGTTCGAGGGTTTTGAAAGCGAGCAAACTGTATGAGTAAATCATTGGAATCAGCCTTACACAACTTGGTAAAACAACGGCTGGGCACTTCGGACCTCAGTTATTGCGGGATAACTAAAAATGGATACCAAATCCCCGTTCTTCTTCATAAGAGTGCCTACGATTTCGCTGCGGATTGTTCCCGAATACTGATTATCGGAGGGATCAATGGGACTGATGGTCACGTTCAACTAACCCTTAATGCAATTAAAACAATTACGAGCCATTGCAATGATTTCAACGCACTGTCAATCAGTTATATTCCCTGTTTGAACTATGACGCATATATAGGCAATCTACAGACTCCTAAAGACCAAACGAAATTGACACATGGATTCTCTCCCCATAACAACTACTTTTTCGATCCAGAAGTACCGGAGAGCAGATACATCTGGCGGTGGGTGACCTATCAAGCTCCCGATTTAGTGATTGAGTTATCCCTTGGAGAATCAATCCGTATTGAACTCAACAAAGCTGCTCCTGGTTTCATCGCCGATATGGATACAGTAGACACTGTTTCCGACGATAGTCTAGTCGGCGCACTAGGACAGGAATATGAATCCAGTCCGGAATCGATACCCGGAGTCAGGATTACAGGAGCAAAGGAGCATGTCGTATCAAAAACAGTTGAATTACTGCACAAAGTGAGGGATTCTAAAGGCACAGATCAATCTTTATCGAGTCTTGGTGCAGCCGTAATCCGCAGACGGAGGGACCGAACAGCGCAAGAGGTGAGTGAGACATTAGCGTCCCAATTTGGGTATAAACTCGATTCCCCGATTAACTACATCCAAGGGGTCGGTGTGAGCGGCAGAATTCGATTGGCGGAACATATGAATCAAGATGTGCCCGATGATATTTTTCAGCTTGTCGATCCCTACGTTGATAATCCCTCTACCAGTTTTGGCGATGCCCCCGGCTCCGCCTCGCTCGCTGGGGCGGTATGGGCAGACGATCTATTTCGAGTGACCAAAGACCCAAGATACAAAAATTATCTCTTAGATCTAGCAAATCGGTTTGATTCAAGCGGCTCAAATCCCCCTGCACCGGCAGATCCGAAATGGAGAACAGAGGATATGTTCATGCTTGGGTCGATGATGGGGAGGAGTTATGCGCTGACCGAAGAAAAGCAATATCTAGACCTCCTGACCAATTTCCTCGTCGAAATGGGCACACAACAGATCTCAGGACTGTATTGGCACGATAGAGAGACCCCTTTTTACTGGGGTAGGGGAAACGGATTCGCCGTTCTGGGGCTGGCAGAGACATTGACCTATCTGCCACAATCCCATCCCCTATACGCCGATATACTTTTGATGTATCAGAAACTGTTGAACGGGTTGCTGAAATACCAAAACCCATCGGGTTGTTATCACCAAGTTATCACGCTGCCGGGTAGCTATCAAGAACTCACAAGCACCAGTATGATCGGCTACGGGGTTGCCAGAGGGGTTAAACTGGGATTGTTGGATCAGTCGTATCTACCAACCCTAGAGGCTCTATGGAATGGGGTTAAAGCGAGGGTTACCGAAACGGGCGATGTGGTTGATGGGTGTACAGGGACAGGCGCGCTAGAAACGGAACAGGATTACATAGTCCGAGAGGCGTTGAGTGGCTATGATGATCGCACAGGGAGTTTGGCATTGTGGTTCGCTGTTGAGATGAGTGGGAGTTAGCTCATGCAAAGAAGATACAGATGGCAAGAAAACGATTCACAACCAAGGAGACAAACCGATGCAAAGATTGAACAGAGTCATTGTTTGGGTAATTGTGTTGTTCTTTCAGCAGCAATTACTCGTTCAGGTATTCGCTGCTCAAGCGGAGCGAATTACCTCGAAAGAACTTAAGCGCTTATTAGATGCCAAAGAACAGGTAACTCTGGTTGATGTGCGTGGACAGTTTAACTACAACCTCGGACACATCCCCGGAGCAGTTTCGATGCCATTTCCGGATGGGATTGAAACGAGACATCAAACCCTTCCCGCTGAAGGGCTAATTGTCTTGTACTGAAGCTGACCGGCGGAAGCCACAAGTGCCGGTGCGGCACAAATGTTAATAGACGAGTTTGGTTTCCCTCCGGAGCGCGTGAAAGTGCTCCAAGGCGGTTTTCCCGGATGGCAGCGGGCAGGCTATCCAATTGAAATGACGGTCGCTGTTGAACCGAAAGGAAAACGCTTCACCCTGTGGGGACAGATTAAATCAAAAGGCCGGCAGTGAGGCGTAACCCAAATGAACGAATATGATCTAACCATCATCGGTGGAGGGAGCGCGGGACTTGTGCTGGCGGTGGCGGGTGCAAAGCTAGGGGTCAAAACCGCCCTCGTCGAGAAGCACCGACTGGGAGGCGATTGCCTCTGGACAGGGTGTGTCCCGTCGAAAGCCATCCTCAAATCAGCGAAGATTGCCCATTACGTCAAAGAAGCCGAAAAATACGGCATCCGCGTGAAAGACGGTCAGGTAGATTTTAGGCGCGTTATGGCGTATGTCCGTAGCACCCAACACACCATAGAACAGGAACATGATAACCCTGAACGATTCCGTGAAATGGGTGTAAACGTCATCTTCGGGGAAGGGCATTTCGAGTCGCCTACAACCTTTGTGGTTGAAGATACAGAAAACGACCAAACCCTCATACTCAAGAGCAAAAAATTTGTCATCACAACCGGTTCCCGTCCAACTGCACCTGATATCCCTGGAATGGATTCGGACGATTATCTGGACAGCGAAAATGTCTGGGAATTAGACCAACTCCCCGAAAGGCTACTGGTGATAGGTGCAGGTCCCATCGGGATTGAACTCGGACAGGCATTTCATCGTCTGGGCGCACAAGTGACGATTGCACAGCGCGGCGATCGAATTTTAACGAAAGAGGATACCGAAGTCTCCAAGAAAATGTTGGGCTACCTACGAGAAGATGGGATTGAAATCCTCTTAAATACCAATCCCGTTCAGATAGACCGGATCAATGCTCCATTTAGCGAAGAACTTAATCCAGATATAGCGGTCTGGGAACCGCAAAGCCCTGAAGCATCAAAGGAGTATCGCGTCCAACTCAAGACAACCGATACGGGAGACGAGCGCGAAATTGTCGTCGATCGAATCTTGATTGCAGCTGGACGGAAGCCAAACATTGAAGGGTTGGGGCTGGAAAAGGTTGGTGTCAAGGTTGGAAGAAGGGGCGTTGAGGTCAACAGTAAGTTGCAAACAACCGTCAAAAATATTTACGCTGCCGGCGATGTGGTTGGACATTATCTCTTTACACATGTTGCAGCGTTTCAAGCGACGCAAATCGTCCGGAATATCTTTTTCCCCGGTTCTAGCGCAATAAATTATTCCGTTGTCCCCTGGACCACCTTCTGCGATCCGGAGGTCGCTCGGTGTGGCTTGACCGAAGGGGAGGCTCGTGAAAAGCACAAGGAGGTTGATGTTTTTAGAGTCGATCTACACGACGTCGATCGCGCGGTCGCCGAAGGAGAAACGAAAGGGTTCATCAAGGTCGTTGCGACCCGCTGGAAGGGCAAAATCTTGGGCGTCCACCTAGTCGGACCAAACGCGGGAGAGGTCATCCACGAGTTTGTTTTGGCAATGAGTGCAGGCATCCCGCTACGGAAGTTGGCAGGAATCATCCATGTTTATCCTACGTTTTCGAGCATCGTTTGGCGTGTTGCCGGAAAGTGGCTTGCCGAAGGCACCTTGATCCAAACGCTACGTGGAATGCTCCGGAAAGGAAGCTAACTTTCGGTTGTTACTTTGCAGAAACCGTGATATAATTTACCAAAAGAATTATAAAATCCGCAAATGAGATGTAACATGTTCCATAGAAACGAGGAAATTAAAAAATATGGATGCAACCATTCAACCGATTTTGGAGAAGGTATTAGCCGGTGAACGCCTAGATTTTGATGACGGACTGACCCTTTTCAAAAGTCATGATCTCTTGTCAATTGGGGCGGCTGCCGATACCATTCGACAACGAAAGCACCCAGAAGGACAGATCACCTATATCGTTGATCGTAATATCAACTACACAAACTGGTGCTATGTCGATTGCGACTTTTGCGCCTTCTATCGCCACAAAACTGATCCCGATGCCTATGTGATGTCCAAGGAGGAGTTAGGGAATAAAATTCAAGAGACAATCGATCTCGGCGGCGTACTCATCCTCATGCAAGGCGGATTACACCCCAAACTGAAACTTGACTGGTACGAAGACCTTCTCCAGTGGATCAAGGCAAATTACAAAATCCATATTCACGGCTTCTCTCCACCAGAACTTGATTGGTTCGCTAAAATCAACAGACTCTCCCTCAAAGAGACCTTAATCCGTCTACGCGATGCCGGTTTAGATTCCATTCCCGGCGGTGGAGCGGAGATCCTGACCGACCACGCCCGCGACGAAATCAGCCCGAAAAAATGCACATCAGATGAATGGTTAGAGGTAATGCGGCAAGGGCACTACGTAGGACTCCGTTCAAGTGCGACGATGATGTACGGACATGTCGAAAGCTACGGCGAGCGTGTGGAGCATCTCCTCCGTCTGCGAGAACTGCAAGACGAAACGGGCGGCTTCACAGCTTTCATCTGTTGGTCGCTTCAGCCTAAGCATACGCGCCTTGAGCATATCCCGCCCGCAGGCAGTTTTGAATACCTCAAGACACTCGCGATCTCCCGATTAATGCTCGACAACTTTGACAACTTCCAATCGTCATGGGTCACCCAAGGTCCAAAGATTGGGCAAATGTCGCTCAAGTTTGGGGCAAACGATATGGGAGGCACGATGATCGAGGAGAACGTCGTTAGCAAAGCGGGAACTGTTTACTGTATGCCCATCGAAGAAATTGAGCGCACCATCTCTGAGTTAGGGTTTGTTCCTAAGCAACGGAACTTCTTCTATGAGACGATCAACTAATGCCTCTAATTGCTGCCGCCCGACTCAGAACCATCAGCATCAATATCTTCACCGCCATAGGTCTCAAACCGGACAAAGCCCAAACGATCGCGAATCTACTCATCGAGTCCAATCTCGCCGGACACGATTCACACGGTGTCTTGCGCCTACCGCAGTATGTTCTGAGCATCCAAAGCAAGGCAATCGATCCAGATGTGGAGATTGAGATTGTCAGCGAAACCCCTTCCAGTGCGATCATTGATGGGCATAGCGGATTGGGGCAATTCATCGCCACACAAGCGATGGAAGTCGCCATTGCAAAAGCGAGAGAACATACCATTAGCACAGTGAATGTCTGCAACTGTAACCACATTGGACGCCTTGCCGACTATGTGAGGATGGCAGCCGAAGCGAAGATGATTGGCTTGCTGTTTCTTAATGGGCATGGCGGGGATCACGGCGTTGCACCGTGGGGCGGCACCGATCGGCGACTCAGCACGAATCCCTTTGCGTGTGCCCTGCCTACAGGGAAGGATAGTCCGATGGTCATCGATCTCACCACCAGCATCGTTGCCGGCGGGAAAATTCGGGCATATCGCAGTCGCGGCGAACCGTTGCCGGAAGGTTGGATCCTCGACGCCGATGGTAATCCAAGTACCGATCCCAACGCATACCTCGAACCTCCGCAAGGTCCGTTACTCCCGTTCGGTGACATCGTAGGTCACAAAGGTTACGGACTAAGCATGATGACAGATATTCTCGCCGGCGCGATGTGCGAAGCCGGCTGCAGCCGATCATCTGCGCCCGGTGTCGGTAACGCCTTCTTTATCATCGTCATCGACATCGAGAAATTCACAGCAATTGCGGATTTTGAAGCGCACGTCACACAGATGATAGATTTCGTCAAAGCCTCTCCAACTGCACCCGGTTTCGATGAAATTTCGATCCCCGGTGAACGTTCTGCACGTACCCGCCAACAACGATTAGCAGAGGGCATCCCACTCGATGATACAACATGGGAACGTCTTGTTGAAACCGCCCAAAGTGTTGGGGTTCCTGTTTAACGCGATTAGGTAAATCGACGCATATCTTCATTGGCGTAAGCTGCAACCGCTGCATTCGCTTCCCGCCTCGCTTTCAACTGTTCAACAACTTCCTCCAACCGTTCCGATGGAATTGTACATGTCATCTCATCCGGTGGCATCCCTGTCCGCACCCGACTCAACATACACCCCGTACTAATCGCGAGCCTCCCCTGCTCTTTCGAGATCGGGATGATGTGGCATTGCGGTTTGCCGGCGAAAACTGTATCGCTAAACCCGTCATGGATGACCATCGCTTGGAAACCGTTTACTTTCAACAGTATCACATCGGGGTCAACGGGAGTATCCGCTAAGGGACCATAGGTGATGTAGTTCGGACGATCATTCACAAACGGAAGCTGCATCGCTTCTTCGGGAGATACCCACCCCACCTCCACAATGGCACCGACATCCCCGTTATTCATGACCTCTTCCAATGTTTTTAATCCGTGTGTGACACTTCCTACGCTACAGTTGTAATGGTCCTCCGGCTCCGTCGTAAATGTCTGATCAACGGCATCCTTCCAAAAGACGCATCCCGCCGGAACTTTACCGCTCCGACCATCGGGCGTTGGGGCTGGCACTTCACCCCCATGCACGGACACGCCTTGCGGTGCTTCGTCAGAAAATGTGATGGCGATGGGTGCGTGCTTCAAGCCAAGCTCTCTATCTAATCCCTCGGCTAATAATTTCCAATCTTTGGTTGCCATAAAGAGTATCCTTTCTTTGTGCAATTCGTTGTTTTTCTATCTCTCAATTAGTGCCTGTACCACCAATGACGATAAGGAACGCACTATCTTCGCTGGCATAAACAGCGTGCAGCACGTCCGCCGTGAAGGTAACCGCCTCACCCTGTTCCAAGGTAATCTTCTCAGCACTTGATGTAAATATGATATTTCCACTAAGCGTGATAACGGTAGCGGCAGCAGGCGCCTGATGATCTTCAAGCGTAGTTCCCGCTTTGAGGACAACTAGCACCATGGTCATTTCAGCCCCATGAGCCAACGTTAATGAGGCACGCCCTGACGTAGCGGAGGTCGCTTCCTCCATCAGTTTTTCAGCCATTGACATAAGCGGAAATCCCTGAGTCGTCAATACGTTCAGATCTACAGGTCTGTAGGGCCGCTCAAATGATGTGTTCATTGTAAAACCTCCGTTAATCGAACATTACCTTAAATAGACTCTCTTCCGCCTATTCGCCGTTTATGTTTTAGGTTTGGTACGTTTTTCCAAGATGAGATGCGCCCGGTCCTCTCGGACTAGCATATCGAAAAAACGTTTTGCTATAGGATAATCTTCGGGTGGGATAATTGACTCCTTGATCCTGAAGTTAATTTCGTAATGAATCTGGTTATCCTCAAGTTTGTACTGCCGCTCGACACTGGCAAAGCGATTTTCCAGATGAATATCCTTGGGGAAGGTCGCCGTCCATCCCTCCGGCAGCGCAATCCGGATTGTTTTCTTCATCTGCATCGGGTAACTCAAGTCAAGTGGGTGCTGGCGTTCAACCGCAGCAAAAATCTCTGCGTAGTCTGAAAACTCGTCGCTTGGCAACGGAAACATCAGGCGATTATCAACCGGTTCAGCGTAATTCTTGACGGTAAAAGCAACATTGAGCTGCACCGGGACGTTGAGATCCGCCAAATCGGAAATCTGTACCGAATCAACTCGGACGCCGGGAAATTGCTTGCTAAGTCCAACAGCGAGGGTATCCTTCCACGCACTCGGCGACACCTGCTTGTACTCCAACCGCGCCTCAATATTGTATTGCCCAAGAGTATCAACCCGCATGGTACCTTGAACCGTCCCATCCTCTGTCAACGCGATTTCTGTGTCAACGATTAACTGATTGGATTGCGGTGTAGAGATGGGAATATCAACAAACTCACCCCGTTCGCTCTGGATAACAAACCCTTTCCGTCCCCTATTCCGTGCTGGGAGATCGCCGTAGCTGCAGGTGTCGGCAGTCGAATCGAGCCAAATATAGTTGCCATCGTCTCGTGGAACCGCACCAATCAGATGACTAAACTGCCCAAGCGACGGGAGTTCAAGATCGAGGCGTTGATACGGTGCGGGATTCAGCATCACCGGAAACGCTTCAATACCAACCAGATCAAGCATCGCAATCATTAAGGTAGTTTTGTCCTTGCAATCGCCGTATCGGACACCGAGCACCTGATCTGCCGGCGTGGGCTGATACGCACCTTGACCCAGTTCAATCCCCACATAGCGAATCCGCGATGCCACAAAGTGGTATATCGCTCGAATTTTGTCGTCCTCCGTGACAAGATCTGCGGTGAGTTCCTTGACCATCTCCTCAACCGCTTGATCAACGGTGTATCGGTCTTTTGCGATGTCTTTGTACCAATTGTAAACTGCCTCCCACGATTCCACAGACGAATAACTCAAGCGTGGTACAATATCATTGATCGCCGGCATATTGTATTCACTCTTGAGCGCGGGTGTCTCGCCGTGGGTCCAGAGATATGTGCTAGTCTCCTCTTCGTGTAGGATCTGGGGATTGAGTTGACAGTGGATCGACTTCCACTTGAAGTCCGTCCCTTTCGGTACGCGCAAGGCATAGGCGGATTGCAGGGTCGGATCTGGGGATTGAAAACTGTAGCCACCCCAAAACCACGAGGTACTCCCAACCGACTCCGCTCCTGCATCTTCAAGTGTAACCTGATACTCAATACACACCCCCGGTTTGAGGGCAGGCATTGAGATGACCCGCCACATCGAATCGGAATAGAGATTGTAGGAGAGCAGCCCCGGCGGTGTGACATCATTAAACGCCTCCTCCGGTGGCTCAACAACAGCCCCATCGGGGGTGATAGTCCGCGCAACGTTGACGGTGATATATTGTGCCTTGGGGGTGTGCGGGATAGCGATGTCATCGTAGTTCTGCACCCCTCTCTCCGTCAGAATCTTGACCACCTGATGGGTAGTGTAGCGGGCCTTTCCCGATGGGGTAACTTCATGGCTAAACTGGTTGAGCAGGATGACTGCATCAGCATCGGGGTAATCTGTCGCGTCGGGGGCGGCAGCGATGACCGCTTCAATGTCAACGTTGATGAGATCCAAAGGCGCGAGTTCAATAGATACTGAGACAGATCGGTCTAAATGTGCCAGTGCTTGGATGCGCGTCGGAGCGAGGAGATTCTGCGGATCGATCTCCAAAATTTTATGGTACTGGAGCTGCGCTTCGTAGTAACGTCCATGCGCTTCGTAGAGAGAGGCAAGATTTTGGCGCGACCAGACATCTTTCGGGAAAAGCCGGATCGACTCCCTAAATTCAGCGATGGCTTCGCCGACGTCCCCCTTTTCCAGGTAAATTAACGCGAGATAGTTACGTAGATTTTTGCTGGCAGGCCTCGCAGATTTTGGATCAATTTCTACCGCTTTTCGTAAGACCCGTTCAGCATCGTCAAGCCTGCCCAATTGCTTGTAAGCCAAACCGAGATGGTTGAGGGCATACAGGTTATTCGGCTCAACCTTCAAAGTATTCTCGTAAACCTGTGCCGCAGCTTCATAGTTGTTCAGTTGCTCATAGATGTAGCCCAAAGAGTTGCGCGCATCCATATTCTTGGGATCAAGCGTTACTGTGGCGGCGAAGGCGTCCCTCGCTTTTTCGTATGCCTCCTGTTGGAAGTAGAGTTTAGCGATTTGGAATTGGATCTGACTCGTCTTCGGTTTAATCGTCAGTGCGGCTTGGTAGGCTTCAAGGGCACCCGTCAGGTCCCCATCTTGGAGTGCCAGATTTCCCGCCTCGACCTGTTCGCGCCACACTTTATTGCGTTCGATCAGCGGATCGACAATCACCTTCTCAGAGGGTTGGCTTCGACTGAAGATTGAACAACCGCTCAGTAGCAACAGGAACGCAATCAAGGAAACGCTTGTTTTGAATTGTTGAATTGTCACGGCTAGTCCCCCTGTATAATTCGACACACTATTAACGAAATTCAGAAGTTACCAATTTGTCCTATATGAACCCACCCATAAGTTTACCAAAAAATTGCTCTAACATCAATGATTTTCATGCAAGTTCCTTTTGCTGCTTGAGGGGATCACAACGTTTCGGTATAATGATAGACAGTATCGTAGGTTGGGTTGAACGGTTGGAAGCATTTCGCTATCAAGGGCAGTAGAGTTTCTGTCGTTCAACATCGCCTTCTTACAAATAGCGAGAGTGAAACCCAACACTTATAAATAAACTCAAAAAATAGGACGGAGCAAAGGAAAAGGACAGAAGGAGTGACGCATGAGATTACTACGTCCCGGAGGGAAAAATGAACGAATCACGTTATGTTGTTGATCGGATTGAGGTTGGTGGTATTGAGACCTATGTCTTACGAGATAACATCACAAAAGCGGAGGCACGGATCGCAACGAACCTTGGAAATAACTGCTATAGTTTTGGGATCCTCGGCAATGGTGAGTGGATAGACCTAATCGACCCACCCCCCGATTTGAAAACGCTGAAAAACGAACCAACAAGGTACGGCAATCCAATTCTATTCCCGTTTCCGAACCGAATCCGCGAGGGGAAATTCACCTTTGAGGGAAAAGAATACACCTTCGACAAGGCACCGGGGACCCCTAACTCTATCCATGGACTTTTGCTGAATCAACCGTATCAGGTTGAAAGTGTGGATACAGTGGATGGGGCTTCAATCGTCTGCCGCCTAGATTCGTGGGAATTTATAGAGATTATGCGTCAGTACCCGCTGCCGTTTGAGATCCGGATCTCCCATACACTTATAGAAACCACTCTGACGCTGGACATCCATATCAGAAATATCGGCGATAGTAACATGCCGATGGGATTCGGCATCCACCCCTATTTTCGTGTGCCATTGTCATCAACATCTCCGGCTGAACGGTGCTTAATCACTGTGCCGGCTTCAAAGCGTTGGGAACTGGAGGAACTCCTGCCGACAGGTGAGATCTCCGACTTGGAAGCGGAGGCTGACTTCCGATCTGGAAAACCGCTTGCGGGGAGGCAGTTTGACGATGTTTTAACTGGCATCAACTTATCAGACGACGTGAGTCGTTGCGTCATTGATGATCGAGATGGGGGCGTCCGTATGGTTTTAGAATCTGATACACAGTTTCGAGAACTGGTTGTCTACACCCCGCCAAGCCGTCCGTCAATTTGCTTTGAGCCGTATACCTGTCCGACAGACGCGATTAATCTCGAGGCACGAGGTATTGATGCCGGTGTCATTGTCCTTGAGCCGGGGGCGGCGTTTTCCGGCAAAATCCGAATCATTGCAGAGTTTACAGGATTTTGAGTACGCAAAAATCCCACCCCCCCGACCTATAGCAATATGTTTATAAAATGCCGATACAGCCAATGCTCACGCTCCAGTTTTGAATTCCGATTTATCGGGGTGGAGCGCATAATAGGATTCATTTGCTCAAATTATGGGATTCCGATATATCCTTGAACGGGGGCTCAACGAATTATGGTGAACTATAGAAATAAGTGGACATTTGCCAATAGCTCCGGCCTTCAAGAAGTTTCCAGCTGCGCCGATGCGGTGCGGTTACAAACCGCACCTACCGGGTCTGGGGGCAATGCGGTTCGGTTTGGAGTGTCTCATTAATTCTAAGATTTACTATAGTTGATGAATACGAACGGATTTTAATCATTGACGTGCTCGAAGGTACTGTAGACTAGAAGGCTGGGGTGGACTATCTCGGTATTCCTAAGTCAACATTGAGACGTAAAATGGATAAGTACAGTATTAGGAGAAATCAAACGAGAAAAGTTCGCCAGAAGCTGCAATAACGAGAGTTGGTGTCGCCGGAAATGGCGAAGCTGTCAAACCCAATAGCCACAAGGCTTTTGGGGGAATCGACCACGATAATGAGAATTCGTGTCGCCGGAAATGGCGAAGTTACAGGGCAGGAACATGAGAAGTGATAAGAATGGGGTCAAATTCCATTCAAATTAACAAATCCCGTGTGGCGGAGAGACCAGGGGCGGCACGGCACAAGCCAGTTTAAGTCTGAAAAGTTGACCTCCTTCAAAATGTTGGCACGGGGCTTGCTCTAAATAGAGTGAAGCCGAGTTAGCAACACTGTGAACACTTGGTGAAAAAGAGAACCACATATCTATCGGATATGTGAATTAAATCAGTGTTAATGGTTCTCACCCAACGGGATGCTAACGCATTCCTGACAAATTAGAGGAGGCTTAGTCATGTTTTTCATGAAACCGAAGCGAATTAAAGCAAAGGTCCTTACGGCTTTAGTGGTACTGTTAATTTGCGTGGTAGGGGCTTACACCGTCCATGCGGATCATAAAGCTGACCAAAATGACTATGTTCAGTGGTATTTCGGCGTGAATGACGTAAGGGCTGTGCCGTCGTCCCAAATAACTAACAGTTATCATTACTATTGGTTTCAAGCACTTAGCACTCGAAGTGTTTGGGGAAGATGGGAGTTTTCCCATAAGATACGTGAGGGGTGGAACCTTGGCAAGGGACCAATAGCGATAGACATTTCCACTGATGGTAACGTCAAGACCCAAAGTAGGCCGCACCATTCAGATTCCAAATCGGGGTATCGGCAATTCGATTATACCGTTTTGGCAGAAGGTAAGTATCATATTGATGCGTATACTTTGCTCGATCTCAGTGTAACCGAAAAAGATAAAGCGGTGAACTAGAGGGCGAAGGAACGCAGCTCATTTAAGTGGAATGGGGGAGGACCAAACTGAGATGCGAATCTACATAGTGGTGGCTTGCCTTTGGCTTGCCACCAACCCCCTTGAGGGCAAAATTGTGTTTGATACCAGACGACATGGCGGCCTCGAAGTCTACACAATGAACTCCGATGGGAGCAACCCGACACGGGTTACAGATGACCCGACAGACGCAGGAGCCCCCGCGTGGTCTCCCAATGGTCAACAGATTGCCTTCCATAGCACACGGGGTGGGCAAGTCGTGCCCGATGACAATATTTGGGTGATAGATGCGGACGGGAAAAATCCCCATCAATTGACTTTCCACCCCAAAGGGGACAACTATCCGGATTGGTCGCCGGACGGTAATCAAATTGCGTTTGATAGCGATCGAGCTGGAAAAGATAAAGACGGGTGGCCAACAACTGAAATTTACGTGATGGACGCCGATGGTGGAAATGTCAAGCGGGTGACAGAAGTAGGGTTTGCCTCCCGACCGAGGTGGTCGCCGGATGGGGAGTGGATTCTCTTTGAGGGAGTTATTGACCAAGGGCGGCAGATTTATGCGATTCGTCCTGATGGCAGAGATATGTGGTTGGTCCCTGAACACCGTCCCGACACAGGGATGTATTTAGGCGGGTGGTCGCCGGATGGGAAGCGGGTGGTGTATGCGGCATCAATTCAAGCACAAGTCACACATACGACAATTATTATCGCCACGCTTGAGAGAAACCAACGAGGGAAAGTAAGGAAAAGAGAGGAAGTCCCTCTTCCTAAAATGCCGGCGGTTCAAAGTGTTAGTTTTGGGGCAGATGGCAAATCAATACTGTTTGGGGGGCGGACTTTTGGCAGCTGGAATATCTTTCGCTTCCGGCTTGACACGCACGAGTTGATACAATTAACGGATGAATTTCATCGGGATTTGGGGGCGCGAGAACGGAATCCGCGATTGTCTGTCACTCCTCAACAAGGAATGCTTCCCCTATTTTGGGGGGAGATTAAATCTAACGGATTACGGCACTGAGGATCGGCTTCACCGTAATACGATAACATCTCAGCGTGCAAGATCGCTCGTCGCGGTATCACACCTTCATGGGTATGATACCGCTTTCTTGTGCCCATAAATCTATCTTTTCACAAACTGCTTTCCCGGCAGCTGCTGAACAACCCCTTTCAACTCAAGCATAACAAGCAGCGAAGAAACCTTACCAATCGGCAGCTGCGTCACTCGCGTAATCTCATCAATATGGACGCTATCGGCACCCATTGCCGACAGCACAGTCTGTTCTTCGGAAGTTAAATTGAGTTCTACTTTTGCCTTCGGTTGAGGAGTGGGTGTAGATCTTTTTTCGATCGACTGAGGGCGGACAATTTTGTTGGGTTGCTTTGCAGAAGGCGGTCCGAGCGATTCCCCTCCCAAGATTTGCGTGTAGTCTTGGGGTAACGCATCAAGCAGGTCATCAACGCTATTAATCAACGTCGCTCCTTGATTGATGAGGGAATGGGTGCCTCGTGATACACCCGAAAAGATTTGCCCCGGCACAGCAAACACCTCGCGTCCCTGTTCAGCGGCGTGACGCGCTGTAATGAGTGAACCGCTCCGCTCGGACGCTTCAACGACAAGCGTGCCAAGCGTTAAACCGCTAATTACACGATTGCGGCGGGGAAAGTTTTTTCCACGGGGCGGCACCGTCATCGGAAACTCAGAGATCAATGCACCGGACTCGATGATTTCCGCTGCAAGCACCCGATTCGTTTCCGGGTAGATAATACTCAAACCACAACCGAATACAGCGATTGTGCGCCCCCCGGCTTCAAGGGCACCGCGATGCACACAGGTATCAATGCCGCGGGCGAATCCGCTCACGACGGTTATACCGTGTTCTGCGAGTTGGTAGCTTAACTGCTGGCTGGTCGTTTTGCCATATTCGGTCGGACTACGCGATCCAACGATTGCGATGCTCGGTGCGTCCTGTAGGGGAAATTCACCGATGATATAAAGCAATGCGGGCGGGTCATCAATCTGCTTGAGGAGCGGTGGGTACGTGTCGTCGCTGATAGTAACGATGTGGCATTGATGCTGCTCGATTAGCTCAAGTTCCTGCGCGAGTGGGGCGCGCGATCTGCCGTCAATTAGCTGCTGCCGAACATCGGGAGTCAACCCATCGATCTGGGCTAACTCCGCTGATGTCGCAGCAATCGATTTCTCCGCAGATCCAAAAGCCGCCAACAGGCGTCGGATGGTATGATTTCCGATACCCGGAATCAGGTTGAGATGAATAAGACTTTTAGTGTCAGCGGATAACATAATTTGCGTATTTTACTGACCCGTTGCCGGCTGTGCTGCCACTTCTTCGGGCGGCAGGGCATAGTACACTTGAATATCGCGGATCGGCTTAAAAATGTCAACCTCCGCACCGCCTTCGCCTCTCGTTCTACGCTTCTGCCCTCCCACACGCCGGGATTCCCATTTTTTAGGGACCTTCAGACGCAACTTTTGGGTGTGAATTGGCTCCGGTAAATTTAACTTGAACTGGTCCTGATAGTGATTCTTGACACTTCTAATCGTCTTCCATTCCCCAGATTCATCCACAACTTGGACCTCAAAGAATTCAAGTTTACCTTTATCTGCTACCACAACGATACGCTGAACGGGCTGCGGTTTTGCCCATGCGAGTGTTGCCTGCGTAAAGTTTTCTTCTTCTTCTTGGTCTGCCTTGGTGAGCATCGTCGTTTTCTCAATAATGAGCCTTGAGGTTTCCCCAACTGAGAATGTATTATCATCATTCAACTTTGGATCCTGACATTCCGCAAATGGGGCGATGTTTTGACTCCACTGTATCGGAGGACCACTTGGCCCCAAACACCCCAGCGTGGAAACCAATCCCAGTATTAAAAAAGTTACTCCTATAAAACGCATATCTTGCCTCCTTTGTTTTTATGGTGAACGATACAAATATGTAGACGTTTACCAGTAGTTCCCCTTAGCCAAGCCTCATGAAGTCCCCCTGATAAGGGGGATTTAGGGGGTTGATTCTGCATCGAAAGTGTATAAGTAATTCTAAAATCTACCATAGTTAGGTAAAACGTAGACCATGCGGCGTGATAATCTGTCCATCACACCTCACCTCTATTAATCTTATTTCAACAATTGATCAAGCTCTGCTTCGCTTTGATCCTGTGATCCCATCGGTTCTTCTGCATCTGCTGCTGTCGCTGACTGATAACCGTATAATTCAATTTCGTAAATCTTGGCTGGTGCGCGACGATTTCCGCTCGCCCAAAAATTTCGTCTCCGTTGACCCCGACGAAGCGAGGCGTCATCGGTTGTACCAAGCACGCGGACACGGATTTTGTCAGTGGGGAACGGCGCAGTCACTGACAAGTCAATTGGATTTGATGTGACATTATTAACCTCTTTGATGACTTCCCAATTCTCACTCCCCTTATCCGCATATACAGTGAATTTTTTTAAATTGTCCGAATGAATGACAACTCGGCGAATCACCTTTCTTTCGGGGAGCATGACGATTGCCTGCGAGGTCGGGGCGGGACCGAAACCGTCCTGCGATCCTTCACGAAATGCTGATTCCCCAAACGTCCTGATGTTGCCGTCAATCATCCTTGCGTTTGTTGCCCTTACCCCTTCTACCGAAGCATAATTGTCGCTCCACTCCTGTTTCGCTACAATTGCACAGCCAAACAGTGATAAAGAATAAAGGCAGATGAATAATAACCCCAAATAACGACTCATCACTATACCTCCGGAAAAAACAGTGCGTAAGACTCAATGCGTAAGGTGCTTATCCGATAAATCGGAACCTGTTTTTCGCTTTCTCACTCTCACACCTGTTCACTTTCAGTTTTTGCCGCTTCTACCCTTTGATAATCTTCCAAGTTGTTCCTGCCCGACTATCTTGCAGCTCAACGTTGAGTTGCTCTAACTGATCGCGGATTTTATCCGCTGTTTCCCAATCCTTGCGTTGTCTCGCATCCTGACGCACCTCCAGAATAAGATCCATCAGTTGCTCTGTCAAGGCTGCATGGGCATCGTTAGGGGCTTCCTCCTCCGCGTATATGCCAAGCACACTACAAACCTCAACCAAACTCTTGTACGCTTGACCGAGGACGTTGCTTTTCCCATCCGAAGATGAGTCTTCGGTGGCAGCGAGAAATTGATTTACTTCGCCGGCGAACTTAAAAATCGTCCCCAACGCCCCGGCGGTATTAAAATCATCGTCCATTGCCCACTCAAAGCCTTGACGCATCGTACTGATACACTGGGATAAGGCGGCTTCAGCATCGTTCAACGCCTCAGAGGCATCGCCGTTTACATCTCGATACGGTTTGAGGGCATCAAGACAGTTATTCAGCCGTCGAACAGCACTGCTCGATTCACTCAGACTCGTTGGGTTATAATCTAACGGGTGACGATACTGTGCGGAAATTAGAAAATGGCGAATCGCTTCAGGAGCATATTTCTGCAAGGCATCATGGACGAAGATGAAATTACTTTCTGATTTACCCATCCGTCGTCCATCGATCTGCAAGAATGCTACATGCATCCAATATCGGACAAAGGTTTGGCCGGTCGCTACCTCGCTCTGGGCGATCTCATTTTCATGGTGTGGGAATATCAGGTCATGCCCACCGGTGTGAATATCAATCGTTTTACCGAGATGTTTCATCGCCATGGCGGAACACTCAATATGCCAACCGGGTCTACCCTTACCCCAAGGACTATCCCACCACGGTTCCTCTGCCTTCGATTTTTTCCAGAGATCGAAATCCCGCGGATCCTCCTTGCGTTCATCAATCTCAACGCGAGCACCGGCAAGCAGATCCTCCGGCTGACGGTGAGAGAGCTTTCCATATTCCGCAAAGTGATTGACGCGGTAATATACGTCTCCATCAATTTCGTAAGCTGCCTGCTTGTCAATCAACGTCTGAATCAGAGCAATTATCTCCGAAATATGCTCAGTCGCTTTCGGATGAACATCAGCGGCACGGATACCCAAGTTGCATGAGTCTTCAAAATAGGCATCCACATATTTCTGCGAGAGCTCAGCAGCCTCAATTCCTTGCTCGTTAGCACGATTGATGATTTTATCGTCAATATCTGTCAGATTTTGAGCCAGCGTGACGGTGTAGCCCTTATATTCGAGATAACGACGAATGATATCAGAAATTAGAAACGTGCGGGCGTTACCGATATGAAAGTAATCGTAGACGGTGGGCCCACAACTGTACATCAGAACTTTTCCCTCATGTAACGGCACAAATTCTTCTAACTGCCTTGTGAGGGAATTGTAAATCTTTAACGCCATCAGTTTTCTTTCTAATTTAGGTCCCGATCCAATCGGGAGTCGAGGTGTTAATCACCAACACCTACCTTAATTCACTGAGACAAACAACAGCTTCAGCGGCAGCAGCTTTGCCTTCGCCAATGAAACCGAGTCCTTCTGACGTAGTCGCTTTGACATTCACCCGATCGCTTGAAATACCTAGTGTCTCAGCAAGGCGTTGGCGCATGGAAGGGATGTAAGGCGCCAGTTTGGGGCGTTGCATAATCACCGTGCTGTCCACGTTCTGAACTGTGTAATCTGCCGATATTAACACCTTCACTCTACCGAGCAAGATTAGACTATCAATTCCGGCATACGCCGCATCCGTATCGGGAAAATGTTGACCAATGTCACCCAAGCCTGCTGCCCCTAGCATTGCATCACAGATGGCATGGGTCAGTACATCTGCATCGGAGTGTCCAATCAAACCTAACTCGTATGGGATCGTTATCCCGCCGAGTATCAATTTACGATTTTCCCCCAATCGGTGAATATCGTAACCAATTCCTACACGCATGGTAGTTTATAGACCTATAGATGTCTATTATTGCTGATTTTTTATCCCTTATTCATCAACGCTTCAGCAACAATCAGATCCTCCGGGGTCGTGATCTTCAGATTGCCATAGCTGCCCATGACACACTTCACCTTAAACCCCAATTGCTCGACCAGTGCTGCGTCATCAGTCAACTGAATCTGCTCCCGCTGGGCATGCCGGTGGGCTTCGATCAATAAATCCCTCCGAAATACCTGTGGTGTCTGGACCGCCCAAAGTTGGCTCCGATCCGGTGTATCAACGACAAATCCGTCCCTATCGGCGATTTTGATGGTATCCTTGACAGGGACTGCGGCGACTGCTGCTCCCCAATCTGCTGCCGCTTCGAGACAGGTAAAAACCGTGTCATCGGTCACAAAAGGGCGGACCCCATCATGGACGACGACGAAATCCGTATCATCCGGCAGTGCTTCCAACCCGTTAAAGACAGAAGCTTGGCGGGTTTCGCCACCGGCGACCAGTCCAGCAACTTTTTGGAAGTCGTACGGTTCAATGACAGCAGATTGGCAAGTGTCGAAATCCATTTCACTGACAATCACAAAGATTGCATCGACAACAGCATTTCGATCAAATACGCCGATCGTATGCGCAAGGATCGGTTTGTCAAGAAGCTCTAGGTACGGCTTCTTAGTACGATGACGACCCATCCGGCTTCCGCGGCCAGCTGCGGGAATAAGAACGCACGTCCTCTGGTTCATCAGTGTCCATTTCATCAGTCTTCGTACGCGTAAAAATCATCCGACCAGCGGTTGTCTGCAATGTTTGGGTCACAATTGCATCAATTGTCTGTCCAACATATTGCCGACCATACTCAACAATGACCATGGTCCCATCATCAAGATAGCCAACACCTTGGTTCGGTTCTTTTCCTTCACGGAGGACACGTACCTGAATAACCTCACCGGCAACGACGACCGGACGCACAGAATTCGCAAGCTCGTTGATGTTGAGTACCGTCACACCCTGAAGTTCAGCCACCTTATTCAAGTTAAAGTCATTGGTAATAATTTTCGCTCCAATCTCTTGAGCGAGATGAATCAACTTGGCATCCACTTCTGGCACTTCGGGAAAATCTTCTTCAGTTACCTCAACATCAATGTCAGGATTGTTTTGCATCAAACGTAAAATCTCGAAGCCACGTCGTCCTTTGTTGCGACGAAGTAGATCGGAAGAATCCGCGATGTGCTGCAATTCGTTTAGGACAAACCGGGGAATCACAAACACGCCATCAATAAATCCTGTTTGGCAGATATCCAAAATCCGTCCATCGATAATTACACTCGTATCCAAGACCTTAATCGTCGGAGACTTGGATTGTATCCCATGTGTGGTGAGGGAAAACAGTGCAAAGGCATCTCGTCTTCGATAGACAATCATTGTCCCTACGTAGCCGCATGAAAGAACGATGCTTGCCGTCAATATCGGGTTAATCGCGCCAATTGTTGCTCGAATAATATAAATAATAAGACTGGCGACAATCAAACCGAACGTCAGTCCAGCGAAGCAGGCGAAAAAATCCCGTAGCAGTGGGCGCGGAATTGATGTTTCAATTCCCACCAGAATGATAGTAGCAAGAAAACCGATAGCAGCTCCTACGAAATCACCGATGATAAACCCCAACGCTGCACCAAACAATGTAAAAACGATGCGGATAATCCAAATTTGCACCTGAGCCACCCCCTTTCTTATAGTAGTGCACTTAGTGCGTGGATAACTCAAAAATCACATTGACAGTCGCAACCCCCCTTTCCTATAGTAACCTAAGTTGCTAGTTGGTGATCCAAGCACCGAAAACCTGCGCAATAGTCGGGAATTGGAATTCCCTCCTACAAGAAACGGACAGTAGGAGCGATCTCCGAATCGCGACTGGCTTGACTATGGCTACCTAGCAGCTTGCGTTATAATAGTGCGCTTAGTGCACCGTAAAGATCTTTAACACCAACCAAATCAATACCTTCCTTCAATTCTAAGCCCTTACGATTGGACTCGGGGAAAACCGCGCGATTAAAACCTAACTTTGCGGCTTCCAGTAGCCGTGTCTCAATATGCGCAACGGCACGAATTTCTCCACCTAGACCAATCTCACCAATGACAACAGTCCGCGGATCAATTGCTATATCTCGGTGACTCGACGTTATCGCGATAGCAGCACCTAAGTCAATCCCCGGTTCATCAACGCGCATCCCACCTGTAATATTGACAAATACATCCGAATCACCAATGTCAAGTCCAATCCGTTTCTGTAGGACCGCTATCAACAACGCAATCCGTTGGCGATCTACCCCCGCTGCTGTGTTGCGGGGAAAACCAAAGTTTGCAGGGGAAACCAACGCTTGAAGCTCCAGCAGCAACGGACGGGTACCCTCAACGCTCGATACCACCACCGATCCAGAGATATTCTCCTGCCGCTCACCGATAAACAACTCTGATGGATTCTTAACCTCGACAAGCCCACGACTTAACATCTCGAAGATTCCGATTTCGTTGGTCGAACCAAATCGGTTTTTCACAGAACGCAGAATGCGGTAGATGTGCTGCTTTTCACCCTCAAAATAGAGAACTGTATCAACCATGTGTTCTAAAACACGGGGACCTGCCAGAGAACCCTCCTTGGTCACATGACCGACGAGGATGATTGGGATATTTTTACTTTTAGCGATAACCAATAATTGTGCTGCGCTCTCACGAACCTGCGCTACACTACCCGGAGCAGATTGTAACCCAGGGAGGTAAACCGCTTGGATCGAATCAATAACAACCATACGGGGATCGACCTGCGTGATATGTGATTCGATCTGTTCCAAGTTATTTTCGCACAGAACGTACAACGAATCAGAGGTAATGCCGAGCCGGTTTGCCCGCAGCTTTGTTTGGGCGACTGACTCCTCGCCTGACACATACAGCACGCTCCCATAGGTGCGACTTAACGCATCGCTCACCTGTAACAGTATCGTCGATTTACCGATTCCCGGATCGCCACCGATCAACACCACAGACCCCGGCACAATCCCGCCACCAAGGACTCGGTCAAATTCGTCAATCCCTGTGATTTGCCGGTCTGATTCACTCGCACTAATCCGCGTAATAGGCGCAGGATCGCTCGCAGGCTGCGCTGCAAGTCGGGGATGCACAGACGCTGCTTCCTCGATCTCCTCAACAAAAGTGTTCCACTTATCACAGTCCGGACAGCGACCAAGCCATTTGATAGAGGAATGACCACATTCCTGACAAACAAACTGTCGACTCTCTTTTGCCATTTTAGGTATTTGTTCCAGTGTCTAAGCCAGTTCACCAGTTTTTCGACAAGAACCGAAGCCCTGCTGTATAGCGGATATTACCCGATGTTAGATCTTCTGCACCGATAATAATCTGTCCATTCGGAAAAAACCGCCACGCTACTTCCGCACCAAGCTCTGGATTTTTGCTGGTCAGATGTGTGCCCTCTAAGCTAATACCAAGTTTTCGGGAGAGCAGCCACACATCGAATCCCACACCAACCCTCGATCGCATGAACCCAACGCGACCACGCAGATTGTTTGTGAAATCATAACCGTACTGGAAGTCCAGCTTTATCTCCTCTTCACGCGTTCCTAAACCGAGTCGATATCGCTGTCTATCCGAGGCAATTAGCAAAACACCTAACTCGTTGTGTAGACTCTCTTCAAGGCTTAAATACCTGAGTTCGTAATCCCAACCGAATACCGGTATTTTGAATTGTTCCGATCCCTGATCCAGCAGCCGAGACAGATCTTGAAATCCGTGCAGTGTTTCGTCGACCGTTTTCATCGTATTCCGCATTTCATTGAGCGCGTCTGGCTCGTTCAACAACTGAGCGATGCTGCCTTCCCCATGCTTCACGGTATGAAGCAGTTGGTTCACATTATCGCGCAGCCCATCCAAATCTTGGGTTGCATCGGTAAGGCTTTCAAGCAATCGGTCGACTTTAGGTGTTTCAGTGGCAATGACCTCCCTGCTTTGTGCAATCAGATCCGAAAGTCCAGAAGTTAATTCAGCGAGATCTTGATCTAACTGCTCAGACAGTTGGCGAAAATTCGTGGCACTTGTTTGTAAGTCCGCTACTACCTGTTCCACAGGGGATGAGTTACGATCTACCAACTCAAGTATCGCTCGATTAATATCGCCAATCTGACTACTGATTAGTAAAGTATCACTTTCTAATCTATCCATCAGACGATTGAACCGTTTATAGGTCTGCGCCAAGCGAAAATCGTTCTCCTGTGCGATACGATTCAGATTTTGTACAGCTCCCTGCGTAGCACTAACTACCTCCGTTAAAGCACCGCTAGTTTGCTCAATGAGTGCCCGCATTTCCACAATACTTGCGCTAAGGTTCCCCTGATTCGCTTCCATAAACTGATTCGCAGATCCAAGAAATTGTGTGCCTTGTCTAACAATATTGTCCCCTCGTGCAGCGAGTTCTGAAAGGTCAAGCGGATCTTTTCCTATCAGCGGGAGATCCGCTGGTTTTAAATTTGGATTCCCAACGGGACCATTCGTCAAATGAATATACGCTTCGCCGACAAAGCCGATGATACCCACTTTTACCTGACACCCTTGTCGCAGCCTTTGAAAAGCATCCTTGACCCGCATCTGAACTTCAACACGGGTCCCGTCTTGATTCAGTTCGACACTCGTGACCTTGCCGACCTGTACACCGGCAAGTTGAACCTTCGCACCAACGCGGAGATCACCAGCATTATTAAAGCTGACACGTACCAGTTCGCCACTCACACTCCAAGGGGAGTTAGCGGCATTCACTATCAGAATCACCAGGAGAACAATACCAATGATGACAACAAGCCCTACCTTGAGCTGCACACTCCACGACCCCATTAATCACCTCACCTGCAATCGTCAATTCTGATGGTGGTTTTCATGAGCAATAAATTGCTGTAAAACCGGGTTATCAATCTTCCAAATTTCATCTGGGGTTCCGTGAGCAATCACCTGACCTTGGTGTATCATTGCCATCCTTGTGCCGACTGAAAAGGCACTCGCCATATCGTGCGTAACAACAACAGAAGTCACTTGGAGCTTCTGATGCAGGTCACATATGAGTCGGTTGATTTCCAAGGCTGTAATCGGATCTAATCCTGTCGTCGGTTCATCATATAGTATCACTTCTGGATTGCACGCAATAGCACGCGCGAGTCCGACCCGCTTGCGCATACCCCCACTGAGTTCTGCCGGTCTCAGGTCCTGGGTGCCATCAAGTTGGACTAAATGCAGCTTTTCGGCAACAATTTCGTCAATTTCGCGTTTACTCAGTTTCATGTGCTGGGAAACCATAAACCCAACATTTTCCGCAACAGTCATCGAGTCAAAAAGGGCAGCTGATTGGAAAAGCATACCGATCTTTCGACGGGTCCGGTTCAAGGCTTTTTGTGTCAGCGTGGTGACATCTTCGCCATCAAGCCAAATTTTCCCTTGGTCTGGCTTCATTAACCCTGTAATCATTTTGAGCAGAACACTTTTCCCGCACCCACTCTGCCCCATAATGACTAACGTCTCACCGTGAGGGATGTAAAGCTCAAGCCCAGTGAGAACCTCTTTGTTCTCAAAGTTTTTCCACAGATCTTCAATCCAAATCATTTCACTTACCGCAGAGTCACCGCACCGTTAGGCAACGAGTGTAACGTCGATAAACGTCGCCCCCTATTTCGGTCCGCCGGCTATTGCAACCCCCAAACCGTATGAAGCAGTTGGTTTAAAAAAGCATCCAGTGCCAAGATGGTAACCAACGAAGTTACGGCTGAACCTGTTGTCGATTTGCCGACCCCTTCGGCACCGCCCGCTGAAGAAATTGTAAAACCTTTGTAGCAACCTATCGAAGCAATCGCCATCCCAAAAGCTGACGCCTTAACAAGACTGATAACAATGCTGCTAATAAACAAATTTGCTTGGGCTAGTTTAAGAAAAAACAAGCCATTCATATCAAATAGGATAATAGCTGCAAGATAGCCGCCAGCAATACCAAAAACAATCGCAAAAAGGGTCAGGATCGGGAGCATGATTGCACAAGCAAGAAAACGAGGAACAACGAGATATTTGACCGGGTTAGTTGCCATAACCTCAAGGGCATCTATCTGTTCGGTCACTTTCATGGTCCCCAGTTCCGCCGTAATCGATGCACCGATTCGTCCGGCAAGTACAAATGCAGTGACCATCGGTCCCAGTTCTTTAACGACAGATACAGTGACAAATTTACCCAGTGTACCTTCTGCTGAAAGCTGGATAAGCTGATGGTATCCCTGTGTCGCCAAGACCATGCCGGTAAAAAGTCCAGAAATCAGCACCACCGATATCGAATTGACACCAATCAAAAACAACTGGTGAACTAGCAGTTTAAATTGAAGTGGAGGTCTAAAGGCTAACGACCAAGTCTCCCACACCAATATGGTCGCATTCCCAAGTCCAGCTATCCAGTTCAAGGCTCGGCTACCTGCAAAATCGATAAAGCGGATTAAGAAGTTGCGGGAATCGTATAGCGTTTGGCGTTGGGTAGAAGATTGGTCATTCATAGCGGGACACACGGGATAAAAACTTAAGGATGCCTACATAAGGGGTTTAACTACCCTGTCCCTACTAATAGGACATGTTGGCAAACCGCATCTGTGTTTTATTAAATTCTAATCTGACTGTACCTGTGGGCCCATTGCGTTGCTTTTTGATAAGCAGATCGGCAGTTCCTTGGTCATCCGCAGCTTCATCGTAATAGTCCTCTCTATACAAGAACGCAACTAGATCGGCGTCCTGCTCAATAGCTCCAGATTCCCGTAAATCGGATAATAGCGGACGTTTATCCGGACGTTTCTCAACCTCACGGCTCAACTGGGAACATGCAATAATCGGTGTATCCAGTTCCCAAGCAAGGGTCTTGAGCGCACGTGAAATATCAGAAATCTCTTCTACCCGTCCAGAATATCGACCCGAACCACTCAGCAGCTGCAAATAATCAACGATAATTACCGCAAGATCATCGTGTTCGCCTTTCAAACGGCGCCCCTCTGCACGCAGCGTCTGTACAGTCACCCCCCTTGTATCATTAATAAAAATTGGCACGGACATTAAGCTACTGACCGCCTGCGTCAAGCCTGTCCAGTCCTCGCCTGTCAAGTTACCAGTACGAAGGTGACCGAAGTTAATCTGGGCTTCAGCAGCCAACATCCGCAATAGCACTTGCTGCGTGGGCATTTCAAGGCTGAATATCGCAACCGGCAATTCTTGCTCAATAGCAATATTCTGAGCCATATTCAGTACTAAGGTACTTTTGCCCATGCTAGGTCGCGCGGCAATAATAACCAAATCACCACGCTGTAACCCCGAAGTCATTAAATCAAAATCGGTAAAGCCGGTCGGTATACCGACGAATTGGTCCTGTTTATGGAAGAGTTGCTCAATCCCCGCCAAGGTTTCCTTGACAATCGAGCCAACCGAGACAAATCCTTTGTCATCATCCGCTTGACCGAGACGAAAGACCCCTTCCTGGGCTTGATCCAGCACATCCCGGAGTTCCTGATCCTGGTCACGTGCCAGATTGCTAATCTGCTCTCCCGTCTGCACTAATTGCCGGCGTGTTGATTTCTCTCGAACAATCTGTGCATAGAACTCTGTGCTTTCCGTTTCAACAATCCGGGCTTGTAGATCATAGAGGTAGAGATCGCCCCCCGCTCGATTGAGTTCGTTTTTTCTTTCGAGCTCATCCGATACCAGGAGCGGATCCACCTTGTTATGACGCTCATAAACCGCAAGGATCGCCCCATAAATGAGCTGATGATCCGCAGTAAAAAACACCTCCGAAGTATGACCGATGATAGCGATCACACGGGGAATCACTGCGCTATCTACCATCATTGCCCCAAGCACAGCTTGCTCCGCGTCCCTGTCGTGAAGGAGTTCCGTAGTTTTGGTATTCATCGCTCAACCCCGGCGTTTATGACTGGTGGAGTCTAATCGTCAAGATCACTCTTCACGAACAACAACAATCTGAATATCTGCGGTTACGTCAGCGTGAAAGCGGATGGGAACCATGAAAACACCGAGTTCTCTAATCGGTTCACCTAGTTCAATATTCCGCCGATCCACTTCAATATCCTGACTCGCCAGTGCCTCTGCAACATCCATCGAGGTAATAGATCCAAAAAGCCGATCGTTTTCTCCGGCGCGCCTTTGGATTGTACAAGTTACTTCTGCGATACGGCTTGCAAGTTCTTCAGCCCGGACTTTCGCTTTTTCACCTTGGACCGCTAGCAACTGTCGTTCATGCTCAAGCATCCGTCGGTTTTTCTCTGTTGCTCGAACTGCAAGCTGCATGGGAATGAGGTAGTTACGCGCATAACCGTTGGCAACTGTTAAAATGTCCCCCTCATCTCCAAGCGTTTCAACTCTTTTTTTGAGAATAACTTCCATAACATGCCTCTCAATTTTTATGACTTAGGACTTACGCAATTCAGTCGGGAATTGGAATTCCCTCCTACCAAATCAACCGTAGGCGGGGCATCTTGCCCTGCAACATTTTGTCAGGAATTGGAATCCTTTTCTACTGCGTAAGTCCCCTGACTAATATGATTCAGAGACCCGATGGGGCCTAGCTTCAGAGCATTTGTAGATTTTTACCACGCAACAAAAGATGCGCCCAGACAGCTTTTTGACCTGACATATACGCACTGTTTATGAACCGTTTTTCACTGAAATGGTATCATAATCTCACCAAATGTCAGGGATTTGTCAGGGCCCTGTCAGGTCTAAACTCTGAAATGCGTAAGTTCTGACTATAGTAGATCTTAGAATTAATGAGACACTCCAAACCGGTGCGGTTAGAAAAACGAAACTATCGTTCTCCCGTTTGGTAGGCACTGTTTCCAACTGTGCCGATGCGGTTACAAACCGCACCTACCGGGTTGGATTAAATGCGGTGCGGTTAGAAAAACGCACCTACCGGGGGTCGAAAGTGTCTATTTATAGAATTCACCATAATCTACTGTTGTGTTGTAAAAGGTACTAAGGCGATGTTACGCGCCCGTTTGATGGCTCGTGTTACCTCTCTTTGATGCTTCGCACAGTTACCCGAAACCCGTCGCGGTAGAAGTTTACCGCGGTCCGTCATAAAACTTCTGAGTATTTCAATACTCTTATAATCAATGAAATCTACCTTATCCATGCAAAATCGACACCGTTTACGACGCCCCCTTCGATAGGGAGCCTCACGGCTATCTCTAAAATTCTCACGGTTATCTCTTGATCGGTTATCTCTTGATCTGGTGTCACGACGTTGTTCCCTCGCCACAATTAGTCCTCCAATTTGTAATACAGAAGAAAAGCGGGCATGACCGCGCCCGCTTTTCGTTCCTAATGTTCGTTAAGTTTATACAGCGGTTAATCTTAGAAAGGAATGTCGTCGTCAGTCGTCGACGGTGCCGCTTCCCCGGAAAATTCAGGCGAGGAGGGGGCTGCTGCAGGAGAGGCTTGGTCGTAAGCACCGCCACCGTCTCCATCTTGACGACTGTCTACGAATGTAAATCGTTCAACTAGGACATCATGTTTGCCTCGTCTCTGTCCATCGTCTGTTTCCCATGTTCGATATCTCAGGCGTCCTTCAATATGCACAGGCCTACCTTTTTGAAGATATTCGTTCATGGTTTCAGCCGTCCTTCCAAAAGCATCAAGATCCACAAAACAAACTTCCTCTCGTCTTTCCCCAGATTGACGGTCTGTATACGTTCGGCTCACAGCCAATCCCACACTAGCCACTGCCGTTCCATTTGGAAGATATTTCAATTCAGGATCGCGGGTAAGGTTTCCCATAAGTATGACTTTGTTGTAGCTTGCCATGATTCTTCTCCTTATGCTCTAGCTGATGCTATACTTCATCAGCCGTATCAATAGCATTAAACGTATGTCTCCTCATCTTCGTCTTCGCTCTCAATATTTTTAAAAGAACGAGTATCTGTCGAGTCGCTTCCTTCTTCCTGTGCTGCCGACGGATGGCCCGGTGCGGTTAGATCCCCTTCAAATTGCACAACGATATGCTTGATAATTAGTTCCGTAATTCGATAGTGACCGTTCAATTGAGTTATAAACTCAGGGCTACTTTCAAACACGATAAGCGCGTAATAGCCATCATTATGCTGCTTAACTGCATAAGCGAGCCTTTTCTTCCCCCATGGATCTACCTTTAGAACCTTACCTCCACCAGATTCGATAGCCGTCTTGACGCCTTCAATAACGCCATCTGTTTGGCTTTCATCTATATCTGGGTTAATAATAAAAATGGTTTCGTATTGACGCAATGCTCTCGTACCTCCCTTTGGACGAATGGCTCCAATCTAAATTTTGACTGATATTTATTCGCAGAGAAAAAATCTTCTGCATCTCCCTCATAATACCAAAATTCATAATCAGTCAATGATGGAGCAGAGATTGGCTAGATTATACCATAATTCCCTTGCTTTATCAACCGTTTTTAGTTGGACGCAGAAATATGCAGCAAAAGCAGATTCCTATGGACAACTTTCGGTTCACTAATTATAATTTGTGTGGCTGCGGTGGTCTGGATCCGCATACCATTTTTAGTTGAAAGGAGTAAAGACAATGCTACCCAAAATCTGTCTATGTTTGGGCATCGGGCTTTTGCTCATTACTGCAATCGGTTGTCAAACCCAAACGTTGCAAAGCCCACTCTTTGAACCGCCCCCAGAGCTCAAAAATTTTGCCCTTCTCAGCAAGGGCGCATCCGCTGAAGCCTCACAACACCTCCCCAATCACCTACCCGAAGAAGTGATTGATGGGGATACCTCTTCGGAAACGTGGGACGAAGGCAGCGGTTGGGGGTGTACTCTGGAACATCTACGCACTTCGGATCTAAACAGACGACCATATGTGCAAATTGATCTGCCCAAACCCGTCGACATCCGGCGGATTGTCATGTACACAGCCAATTCCGAACAGTATCCTGCTGCAAAGTATGGTCTCAAAGACTACAGGATTGAATATTGGCACGGAACGGGCTGGGGATTGATTCCAACAGGCGACACGAAAGACAGACAGTATACAGCAAGGGATAACACCAAAGGGAAACGAGTGCACGACATTCGTGGCAAGCTGTTTGCTCAACAGATCCGCCTTGTGCCCGTGTCAACAAATGATACTGAACGGGTTTATCAGTATATGTCTCGACAAAAACCGGTTTATGAAGTCGAAGGATTGGCGCGGGTCATGGAATTGGAAGTGTGGGGCTATCCAATAGCAACAGGTCAGACAGCACAGAAGTTGGCTCAAGCACTCACCCCACAGGCAGATGTGCCACCGAGTGATGAGGAATTGATAAGGAGGGTGTTAAAGGGATATGAGGAGGGATACGACAACGCCAATCTTGAGCAGGCCATGGCTTGCTTCTCGCTAAACTACAATTCTAGCGGACGAACATATCACGATATTCAAGCCAGAGCCGCTGATTTTTTTGAAAGGCATCATCAGATCAACATGACACTGACAGAGATCAACATCCACCGGAATGTAATCGATGATACTGTCGTTGTCAACGGAATCTACACACTTCAGTATACACCAAAAGACAATGGAAAAGCTAAACAGATTTCTGGTGCGCTATCGTTAATTTTAGCAGATGCGGGGGACGGGTGGAAAATCATCCGCGCTGATTAGCCTGTGCGGAAACTTTCCCAATTCGTTACGGGGTGGAGTTTTCATTTTCCCGGTAGGGCGCGAGGACATCGTCAACTGCAAGGGTTTGGGGGAACCATGAGACAACTTTGCACAGTACCTCATCAAGCAAAGCATCAGGACAAGAAGCTCCTGCCGTCAGGATAATATCAACGGGACCACCATCAGGACGGGTCATCGGAAGCCAATCGGGGGTTTCGCACACAGTTTTTGCGTGAATGTCCCAGTGACGGATGGATCGCGGTGATTCAAGTTCCCCGGCGTCACGGACGAAGTATGTTTGCATTTTACCTTCACACAACTCGACAAGGTGGCTAGTATTGGAAGAATTGTACCCACCCACCACCAAGGCTAAGTCACCGTTGCCTGCGATGAGAGCGAGGGCTGCGTCCTGATTCTCTTTGGTCGCGTAGCACAGCGTGTCCTTAGTATCGGCAAAATGGTCATCAATGTGTTCCTCGCCGTACCGGTCTACCATCGCCCCCCGAAGTAGGTCTGCAATCGCCTGTGTTTCGGTCGCCAGCATCGTCGTTTGATTGACAACACCGATACGTTTCAGGTCACGGTCTGGCTCAAAGCCGGGGGAGTAGCTATCTGCAAAATACTTAAAGAAAAACTCTCGGTCCGCCTCCCCGCATATCACTTTAGCAAGGTTCTTCGCCTCAATCAGATTCAGCACAACGACTACGGGTGCCCCCGATTTCGCATGGGAAAATGTCGCTCGCGTCTCTTCATGGTATCGCTTGCCGTGCACCACGATAGTGTAATTTTGCCCGCCAATCTCCTCACTTTTCTTCCATACCTTTTCGACAAAGGGACAGGTCGTGTTGTAAGCGTAGGGATTGATGCCACGCTTATTCAGTTCAGATTGTATTTCCAGTGTCGTACCAAAGGCAGGCACAATCACCACATCTTCGGGCATTAACTCATCGAAAGGGATTAATTGCTTACCCGACGTTTCGCAGAGAAATTGTACACCCCGCTCACGGAGGTCTGTGTTGACGTGAGGGTTGTGAATCATCTCAGACAGCAGAAAGATCCGCTTATCCGGATTTTCGTCCAGTGCCCGGTAGGCAATCTCAATTGCGTTCTCCACACCGTAGCAGAACCCAAAGTGACGCGCAATCTTGAAACGGACCGGACCAAAGTCCAAGACGGAAGGGGCAAGGTCACGCTTGCGAGGGTCGATCTCCCGGCGTGCTTGCTTCACCACAGAGATGATAGGGCTTCGGTAGAAAAGGGGGACGTTAAATTCTCTCGGCATTTCTCACCGTTTCCACGGTTGGCTATTTAGGTAGAGGCTTCCATCTGCGAGGCACATCTTCTTCAAAAAATTCAGGAGGGAAGATATGTATTATTGACCCGTCAGACTCTATAACAGCAGATGGAATAGGTTCTATAATAGTAGGAGTCAGATTCATTGCCCCTATTGTAGTATCAATTATGTAGCTGCCCTCCAAAGCCATCGCTCGATCAAGAGACGCGCGTGATAGAACCCCTTCACCTTTGATAGAATAGACATCGGCGAGCAAGTAGTGTGCATCGACAAAGCTAGGGTTAATCTGAATCGCCCTTGTCAATTCTACAATGGCTTCGTCAAGTTTACCCAACTTCAAGTAGGAAGCTCCAAGATTCTTATATGCTTCCGCGTAATCAAGTTTGAAGGTAACTGCTTTTTTATCTTTCTCTATATTATCAACATAGACTTCTTCCGGTAGCTCCACCGGTTCCGTAATTGGCTCTTGATCACTACTTGTCCGAACATTACAGGCTGACAGAAAACAACAGGCTCCAACAAAAAAAGCAATAAACAACGCTTTCATTTCGCCGCCTCCCTTTCATTCACTAAAGACCTTCGTAATCTCGTCCGTCTCAAAAATAGGGAGTGGATAGCGTTGGCTATCCGTCTCGATCCAGTGACCACTCTCCGGCGGTAGCAATTGGCCGATAATTTGACAGGGAATATTGCGTTCAGTAATTGCCGACACAATCTCGTTGCTTTTCGTGGGGTCCGCTGCAATCAACAATGCACCAGAGGAGATAACCCCTAGCGGATTCAGATCCAACTCACGACAAAGTTGCGCTGTCTCATCCGATATAAGCAGCGCATCCTGCCAGACAACTACCCCCAAGTTCGCAGCATGTGCAAGCTCGTGGATGGCTGTTGCGACACCGCCTTCCGTTGGATCGTGCATTGCATGGACACCACCCGTTTCAACAGCAATCAGTGCCTCTTCCAGCACTGAAATTCCCGGTGAGGTCAAATATTGCTTCGCTCGATTAAGAAAGGTAGGGGAAAACTTCTCTAACAAATCGGCTTCACACTCACGGGCGATGATTGACGTGGCTTCTATGCCAAGACCTTTCGTCAATATTAGATCATCCCCTGCCTGCGCCCCCGATGAAACGATTAGCTTATCCTTCGCGACTTCACCGAGCATTTGCCCAATGACAATTGGTCGATCTAAACCGTAAGTAATTTCAGTGTGTCCGCCGCACAACGTAATGCCAAAATGATTACACGCCGTGTTAATCTGTTCCATGATGCGGCGAACTGATGCTTCAGTTGTCCGGTTTTCCGGTAGAAGAATCGTTGTCAGCAGCCACTTTGGAATTGCCCCCATTGTTGCGATATCGTTGCTGTTGACGCAGATAAGATACCAGCCGATCTCATCGGTTGCAAAGGTAATCGGGTCCGTTTTAGCAACCAGATACGATTCGCCGAAGTCTATTACAGCAGCATCCTCCCCAATTTTCGGTCCAACAATGACACGAGTATCCTGAGCCTGTTGAGGTAAAAGCTGCTCTAACAGATCGATCTTGAGTTTTCCGAGGGGCAACACCATTGGTGTGAATCCTGTTAAGCAGTGAGGACTTTTCGACCTCTCGCACGACGTTGAGAGAGAATCTTCCGACCATCCTGCGTAGCCATCCGTTTACGAAAGCCAAACTTATTTTTTCGTTTGCGACGGTGAGGTTGATATGTACGTTTCATCAGTACCTACTCCTAACTATGGTAGATTTTAGAATTAACTAGACACTGCCAATCGGCGCAGTTGGAAACAGCGCCTACCAAACATGGGGAGCGAAAGCGTCTATTTATTTTTATCATTCACTATAATTTTAATTTTTAAACAATCAACTTAAAGCGAAGGAATGATAGTCTATCAGGTTAGGATTTGTCAAGCCTTTTTCCCATCAATAGATCGGATTTTGGCTTGATTTTACACCATGTTTTATGATATACTACAGCAACTTTATTTGAGGACAAAAACTAAATCTAATTCCCGCCGAACAATGGCTGACAGTCCCCGGTAATCCTCCCCTTCTCTGTAGGTGAAAAATTTGTGGATAACTTGTGGATAACTTGTGGATAACTTGTGATTAGAAAAATAATTTTCGTCCTTAGTACGTTGTCGATTTTATAGTAACGATCTTTTTCCTCATCTCGGTTTCCAACTGTTTTAGTGAGCAAATCGGTTAGGAGACCCAACCTTTTCATATCAATAATTGATTGCTATATTGCTTGATTTTCCCTGAAGGAACCCTCCAATTATAGGAATTAATATAATGCGGTATACCCCGGATCAAATCTGGTTGAAAATTCTGTCTGAGTTGGGTGACACCATTCGTGAAGATGTTTATCTGCGTCAAGCCAAACCAATGGCTCTCACAGAAAGTGAACTGACAGTTTCAGTTCCGAGTGTATATACACAGGAGCAAATTGCAAGCCGTTTTCTTCCTGATATCAACGGTCTCTTGGAGAAGCAGATTGGCACAAGTTGTCGGCTCAAAATCATTGCTGCACAACCCGACGGAAAAAGACAGACTGAATCTTCGGCTTCACCTACTGCTGCTGCACCTGATGATGATAGTGATGATGATGATGTTTCCTCAACTGATACAACCCTTAATCCCGAATATAGTTTCGATCGGTTCGTTGTAGGAACAGGCAATCGTTTGAGTCACGCGGCATCACTTGCTGTTGCGGAAAACCCAGGGAAGATTTATAACCCGCTTTTCATCTACGGCGGTGTTGGATTGGGTAAGACTCACTTGCTGCACGCAATTGGTAACCGAATTCAAGCGGTTCATCCCAAGCAGAAAGTGCTCTATATATCTTCTGAAACCTTTATGAATGAATACATTGACTCTATCATCACTCGCACAACCGGTTTCGACTTTCGAAGCAAATATCGGACAGTCGATGTGCTTCTTATTGATGATATTCAATTTTTGCAACGTAAGGAGGGCACCCAAGAAGAATTTTTCCACACTTTTAATGAACTTCACCAAAATTCAAACCATATTGTGATGACAAGCGATCGCCCCCCGAAAAACCTTGAAACCGTTGAAGAACGACTACGCTCCCGTTTTGAGTGGGGAATGGTTGCAGACATCAGTCCACCACAATTTGAAACAAGGATCGCTATCCTTCGCCAGAAATGTGAAGACCAAGACTTGGAAAATGTTCCTGACCCCGTTTTAAGCTACATTGCCGAAGTGATTCAAACAAACATTCGGGACCTAGAGGGATCGCTCATACGGGTCGCCGCAGAAGCGAGCCTTTTCAATGAGGAATTGACAGTCGATTTTGCTCGTAATGTGTTAAATGACTTCGCCACACCGCCACCCCGGATTAACTCTAAGGCTATCACAGCAGAAGATATTCAAAAAGCTGTGGCGGGCTATTTCCGTCTCAAAATCAGCGACCTCAAATCCTCTACACGCACCAAAGCGGTCGTTGTGCCCCGACAAATTGCCATGTATCTTTGCCGTCAGCTAACCAACCTGTCCCTAATGGAGATTGCAGATGCTTTCGGTAGGCAAGATCACACGACCATTTTACACGCTAATAACCGAATTGAAGAAAGCATCCGAACGGATGCAGAGCTTTATCAAACAATTAACTTTTTAATCGAAGATATTAAATAATAGAAAAAGATTTGTTAAATCGTTAATGTGGATAACTTGTGGATAACCCTGTGGATAACTTGTGGATGATTTGTGGATAGATGTGGATAACTTTTGGCATGTGGATAGATTGTGGATAAGTCAAAAAGTTATCCACAATTTGTCCACAGGCTTCCAGCCAGTCGTGGCGCGGGTTTAAGGGAGTTATCCACATATCCACATCCCCTACTACTACTATTAATTATATATAAATTAATAAGATAAAGAGTAGATAATGAATATGTAACCATATTTGTTGAAAAGTATTTATGAAGATTTAACCTATAAAACATAATTCTTTAGGAGAAAGAAGATGCAATTAGTTTTTGCAAAAGAAGATCTTTTTAGATGTATTCAAGTATTACAAGGTGTAGCTGCTGGAAGGAACACACTTCCAATATTATCGAATGTCCTAATTCGTGCAACGGACGGACAAATCGGAATTGCAGCAACCGATCTTGAAGTTAGCATTCAGACTGTTGTTCCCGGGACCATCGTTGAAGAGGGTGCCATTACCGTATCAGCCAGAAAGCTTTCTGAAATTGTACGTGAGTTGCCAGACCAAGAGATAAGGTTTGCAACAACAGCAAATGATCGAATCGAAATTACCTGTGGAGAAGGTGTTTATAAAATTATCGGACTCCCTGATGATGAGTTTCCAGAGCTTCCCTCAATTACCGGAGCGTTCTTCACAATTGATGGTGAGTTGCTCTGTTCGATGATTGATAAAACCGAGTTTTCTGCTTCCACCGAGGAAACGCGATATTTCTTGAATGGACTTTATTTTGATTTGACCCCCGAAATAACTCAGATTGTTGCAACTGATGGACGACGCCTTGCTGTCGCATCGAGTGATACACTAATGCCACCACCTCAAGAACCGATAGGCGTTATCGTTCCACTCAAAGCGGTCCGGGAGATTACCAAGACCTTTGCAGAGTCAGCTGAGGTTAAAGTCTGCTTGCTAGAGAACCAGATTATTTTCGCTGATGATGATTCTACTTTGACCTCTCGATTGGTGGAGGGAGAATATCCCAAGTACCAACAGATTATCCCTAGCGATAACGAGATTCACCTGACACTTAATGTCGACAAGATGCTAGGGGGCGTGAAACGAGTAGCGCTGTTATCCAACCCACAAAACCACTCCATTCGTTTGGATGTTCAGGACGGCAAAGTGAGAATCTCTGCCAAGGCACCCGAACTTGGGGAGGCGCATGAAACGGTAGATGTCACAGGTGGCGACGGGGAGATCCAGATCGCTTTTGATGCGCGTTTCCTTGAAGAAGCCGTAGGACATATTCGAGCCGAAGATTTCCGGTTGGAACTCAAAGATTCCCTCAGTGCGGCTGTCTTAAAGCCTGTTGACGATGAGGGGCATCTCTGCCTAATCATGCCGATGCGGCTAGAATCATAACAGTTGTAGTGCAAACTGTATGAAGATTAATTTATTAATTGGGTAATAATCCGACATAGTGTAGCAACTGTTGTGAACCGCCTTTAAACTGTTCGATAAAGGCAAGCACCTTGTCTTGAAGTGCCTGCCAGTCATTGCTGCACCGATGCAGATGTATGACCGATTGACGTACCCATCGCCATAACTTCTCAATTGGGTTGGTCCAAGCGGCATAAGTCGGTAGTTGCAATATCTCAATAGGGAGTTTGGCAAGTTCGCCAATTTTCTTTGACGGTTTGCCGGTCCACTTAGGTGGCGTGGGTTTAGCAAAGGGACTTGTCTGTGGTAGAAGTGCTTCGATGAGATTGGGATGAAAGTGTATCGCCCGATTATCCTGAATCAGATAGATACGTTCAGCCTTTGGGTAGCGTTGACAAATCTGGGTGTAAAATGTATGCAGTGCCACAACTGTGCAGTTTTCGACTTGCTGGTAAATGACATCACCCGTATGTGGATTCAGTGCACCGATGCCATAACAGGTTTCTTGGGAACGATGGCTCTGACGTGCTAACGGATACTTCGTGCCGGTCTCTGCCCAGTCTTTTGCGATGGTCGGTTGTAGATTGAAGCCAAACTCATCTTGGTAAACCACAACGCAGGTTTCCGGCGTTTGACGTGCCGTTTCTAAAGCGTGCTGGATGCAAGCAAGTTTTTCAGCATAATCTCTGTCCGGACTTCGCACATAGTCTCTGGCACGCTTATAACTGAGACCCAAGCGTGAAAAGATTTGATGAATGCCCGACAGCGATATATCTTCAAGCCATGGCACGGCCTGACCGATGGTACGGAGCGTCCAGCGTGTTTGATGCTGATTGATGAGTCCCGGATCTTGACCGATTGCTTGTAACAGTTCTGATTTGGCAACTTCCGGTGTCTTGGGGGAAAAAGCAGGTTTCCGACCCCGACCGGGTTTATGGAACAGTCCACAGATACCATGTTCGTTATAGCGACGCAACCACGCATAGACAGTGTCAGGTTTGCGCTTTTTCAATAGCCCCCTACGGGCAACTTCATGCGGAGAAACGCCTTCATGGATTTTCAATAGTGCTGTCGCACGCTCACGCAGATAAGCCGGTTCTCCTTTATCTCGAAGGGCTATGAGAGCTTGTATTTCAGATTCACTTAACTCAAGCTTATGGGGGTTTGCCATCAGAGAATACCTCCTTTGGCACTACAATAACACAAATTACAATATTACCCGATTATTTTTTTAAACTTCATTTAGTTTGCGGGGCGGTATCACAACCTAATCTACGATTTTGCCCGAAACATTGACTATCGACAGTAATCTAAAGGCTCTCCGTGCACGCTAAAAGTACCTCACGACAATGCGACTAAACCAACTTGTGTTGCGTAATTTTCGTAGTTATACTGATTGTGAAATTGAATTCACCGATCGAGTAAACCTGATTATTGGGGAAAACGCGCAGGGGAAAACAACACTACTAGAAGCAATCTATTTCCTCAGCACGGCGAAATCACACCGCACCTATCCTGATAATGAATTGATACGGCACAACGAAAGTTGGTTTTACCTCAAAGGGGAGATTGCCGCTACAGATGGTGCGCAGCCGGATCCAGAACCCCACGACCTGCAGCCATTAAACTTGATGACGGTTGAAGTCTCGAACGAGTTGAGTGGCAAGAAACGTTTCAAGTTCAATGGGACTATCCAGCAAAAACTTTCTCAGTGGATTGGGCAATTCAACGTTGTCTTTTTCTCCCCTGAATCACTCACTTTAGTCAAAGGGGCTCCCGCAGACCGTCGGCGTTTTATCGATCTGTTGATTTCCCAGATCAATTCGGCGTACCTGAATTCGCTTCAGAACTACCAATTTGCGCTCAAGCAGCGCAACGAGTTGCTGAAACAAATTCGATCAAAACAGGCTAGCCCTGACTTCCTCGATCCGTGGGATGATATACTCATTGCTGAAGGAATCTCTATCATCCAAACACGTGTGAGAATGTTTGACCAATTAAAGGCTTACGTTCAAGCCAAGCACGCCGAATTGACTGGAAAGCGTGAGATACTCGAATTGAAGTACCAACCTTCGCCTGAAAAGACTGATGAGGCGATAGAGCAAGTCCGAGAGGATCCCGTGACCGGGGAGGCGACAGCACTATTTCGCAAGGGGCTACGATCTGCCCGATCTTACGATATTCTGCGCGGTATGACTTCAGTGGGTCCCCACCGGGATGATTTCAAATTAATATTGGAAGCGCAGTCTGCTGGAGCGATGTATTTTCAGGAAGCAAAGGCGTTTGGATCTCAGGGGCAGCAACGAACCATCGCTTTAGCTCTAAAACTGGGCGAATTGGAATTAATACGTGAAACCACAGGCAAAACTCCTATCGTTCTATTAGATGACGTTTTCTCAGAGTTGGATGAGGAGCGTTCGTCGTTTTTATTTAACTTGCTAGGACGATTGAATGCACAAACATTTATCACGTCAACGCGGCAGGAGGCATGGGTGCCAGAGTTAGGTGAGTGCCGCGTGTTTACGGTGCATGATGGACAGGTCAACTGAGAAAACAGAACGCATTGATTTACTGCTTGATGGGCTTATTCGTGACTATGGATTGGATCACAAAGTTCTTGAAGCACAAGTCTTTGCCGCTTGGAAAGGAGCGGTAGGTGCGCTGATTGCTCGCAACACGCAGCCGATTTCACTGGTTAATGGGAAATTAACAGTTTATGCCTCCGCTCATGTCTGGGTCAACGAGCTTCAGATGTTGAGAGGACAAGTGATCCCCAAAATCAATAAAGCTGTCAATTTTCCTGCGGTAAAAACATTGGAATTTTCTGTTAAACCGATTCATTCGTCAAAATCGCCAACAAGTCAACGTTTTCACCGTCCCAAACGTCTTAAGTTAGAGACTGCTGAACTAGATTCGGAGACATTAAAACGCATTGATCAGACCGTCGCATCGGTCGAAGATCCAGATTTGAAAGCGCACTTAAAGCGACTCTTTATCAAACAGAGCCAACGCGCTTTAATTGAAGATAAGTAGCCAACGCGCTTTAATTGAAGATAAGTAATAGAGGTTAGTGTCATAGAAGTTGGTAACAGAAGTTGACGAAAGGGGTAGATATATGAGGAAGGGTTCTTCTTACACAGCGAAAAATATCCAGGTACTTAAAGGATTAGAAGCGGTTCGCAAACGTCCTAGTATGTACATCGGTAGCACTGGACCCACGGGGCTACACCACCTGATCAAGGAACTGGTCGATAATTCAATTGACGAAATCTCTGCCGGCTTCGGATCGAAGGTGGAGGTTATCCTGCACACTGACGGCAGCGCAACTGTGCGTGATGAAGGACGTGGGATTCCAGTGGGGCGACATGCAAGTGGTGCTTCTGCGTTGCAAGTTGTGATGACGACATTGCATGCCGGTGGAAAATTTGACGGACGCGCAAGTGCTGGGTATAAAACCGCTGGCGGTCTGCACGGCGTGGGTGCTTCTATTGTGAATGCTTTATCAGAATGGACTCATGTCCAAGTGAGGCAAAATGGGAAGGTCCATCAACAAAAGTATGAGCGTGGCATACCTGCGACTAAGGTCGAAGTTGTCGGCGTGAGTAAAAAGACAGGAACCACTACCACCTTCATGCCAGATTCAGAAATTTTTGAAACTATTCACTTTTCACATGATGTCTTAACAGAACGACTCAGAGAATTTGCGTTTCTCAATCGCGGCATCAAAATTGTCTTCAAGGATGAGCGGCTCACTGAGGAGGGCAGAGAGAGGGAACCTCGTGTTTTTCAGTACGCGGGCGGCATTTCGTCGTTTGTCCAGTATCATAACCAAAACAAAGAGGTCCTTCACAGAGAACCCATCTACATAGAGGGAATCAAAGATGATGTTTCGGTCGAGATTGCGCTGCAATTCAATAACGGGTATTCTGAAAATCTCTTTTCCTACGCCAATAACGTCCGTACGCCCGAAGGCGGATTCCATGAGAGTGGTTTCAAAAGCGCATTTACGCGGACCTTCAACGTTTATGCTAAGTCTTATGATCTGCTAAAGAATGTAAAAATCAATTTGTCGGGTGAGGATATTCGTGAAGGAATGACCGGCGTTATTAGCGTCAAAGTCCCTGATCCGCAATTTGAAGGACAGACCAAACAGAAATTGGGGAATACTGAGGTCGAAGGAATTGTGCAGACCCTCGTCAATGAGAAGTTGAAGGACTATCTCGAAGAAAACCCAAATATTGCCAAAAGGGTCATCCAAAAGAGTATTCAAGCTGCGCAAGCACGAGACGCTGCTCGAAGGGCACGAGAAGTCATCCGCCGGAAGGGGATATTGGATTCAGCGTCGATGCCCGGAAAACTTGCCGATTGTTCCGAACGTGACCCGGCACTGTGCGAGGCGTTTCTCGTGGAGGGCGATTCAGCCGGTGGAACAGCAAAGCAAGGACGCGATCGGCGTGTCCAAGCAATATTGCCGTTGAAGGGAAAAGGCATCAATGTTGCCAAGGCACGCTTAGATAAGATACTCAAGAATGATCAGATCATTGACATTGTTACCATGCTGGGTACAGGGATCGGTCAAGACGATTTTACGATGGAAAAGTTGCGTTATAACAAAGTGATTATCATGGCTGATGCCGACGTTGATGGCGCACATATCCGCACCTTGCTCTTGACTTTCTTCTTCCGCCAGATGCCCCAACTGATTGAGGACGGACATCTATACATTGCTCAACCGCCGCTATATCAAATCCGCAAAGGTCGTCGCTCCCAATATCTCCAGAGCGACGAACAGATGAGTGATTATCTCTTGGAAGCCTCGATGGATAGTGTGAAACTGACCAACAGCCGGCGTGATAAGCCGTACACAGAAAAACAGTTTCGCACGATTCTTGAGACAATCCGAAAAATTGAAGGTTCATTGAATGAGCTTAGGCGAAAAGGAATTGACACGGATCGCATTGTTGGTCAGCGTTTCCGGGGCGAAGAAACCGTTCCCCTATTCTTGGTTCGAACGGACGCGGGAGAATTCTACCGTTTTGGGGACGAGGAGATTGATCAACTGATTGAGCAGAATGGCAATTCTCAGTTAGAGCTCGAGGGGACAAGCGAAACGGTGGAGCAAGATGTCTCCGGCATGTCTGAAATTAAAGATCTGGATAATCTCTTTGAAAGATTGGAAGAATATGATATTGAGCCGCGTGATTTTGATCGCTCGAATGGGACCGAGAGTAGTAACGGTAATTCGACCTTTACCATCCGAGATGGTGACCGAGAACCCCGAAAATCGAACACCGTATGGGAAATGCTGGGTGCCATTGAGGACGTTGGGAAACGCGGAATCAATATTACCCGTTACAAAGGGCTTGCGGAGATGAACGCAGACCAGTTGAAAGACACAACGATGAACCAAGAATCACGAATCCTGCTTCAGGTCAAGATGGAGGATGCTGTTGAAGCTGATCGGATGTTTACCCTGCTCATGGGCGATGATGTGGATCCACGGCGCACCTTTATTGAAAAGTATGGGAGTCAAGTGAATCTTGACCTGTATGGGGCATAAGATGTCAAATGATGGCGTGAATTGGCGTGACAGTGGCGTGAAGATAGTCCGTAGCGATCAGCTTGATATGAATACGCCGCAGACCCCCGGTATGACCCGTGCTGCTGCCATTAACCGTGCAACGGCGGGTGCTAACAAACTCTGGGCTGGCACGGTGGACATTCAACCGAACGCAAAAACTGGCGCACATCATCATGGTGCATTAGAGAGTGTGATCTATGTCGTGACTGGTCGTGCGCGGATGCGGTGGGGAGCGCAGCTTGAGTTCGTTGCAGAGGCAGGACCGGGCGACTTTATCTATGTACCACCCTTCGTGCCACACCAAGAAATCAATGCGAGCACGGAAGAACCTCTCTCCTGCGTCTTGGTGCGGAGTGATCAGGAACCAATTGTTATCAACTTAGATATTGAACCGATAGAGCCACCGGAGGAAGTCTACTGGATTGACCCAATCCACCCTGAACCGTAAAGGGAACAGAGTAATGGTTAAAGTAAAAATCCCTCGAGAAACGTGGCACAAAGCCTGGAAATCGTTGCTCCAAGAAGGACCGGTCACGCGAGTGTCAAAGGATTACATCTATCTTATTTCAGATCGGCACCTACAAATACTAGAGGAAAAACAACTTCCATTTGAGGAGATAGACGCCGTTGTTAGTCCAAGTGAAAAAATACGACATTTACTTGCCTCTCCGCTACAATGATGGAAGACAAATTGAAGATGAAAGATTTGATCAAGTTGATGATGTCCTTTATGAACGCTTTGGCGGGTTGACTGCTATCCTCCGTGACTTTCCATTGCGTGGTTTATGGGGCGGAGACAGCGAAGTCTATCAGGATCTCATCGTCATTTATACCGCTATTGACTTTGAACCTACCGAGTCGACAACCCAATTTTTTGAGGAATACAACGAAGCCTTAAAGTCTCAATTTCGACAAGAAGAAATACTAATCACGGTTCAAAAAATTGGAGTGTTTTAGAACATTCACTTGATGGTAGACTATACTAAGGAGTAAAGCAGAACGTGCTAACACGAAACGATGAAAATACTAATATTGTCACGCGATATATTGAGGACGAGTTAAGAGAATCCTACCTCACCTACGCGATGAGCGTCAACACCAACCGGGCGATACCGGACCTAAGGGATGGATTGAAACCCAGTACACGACGCATACTCTATGCGATGGGAGAGATGAACCTCACAGCAGGACGTTCCTACGACAAATGTGCCGCTGTTGTGGGTGAGGTCATGAAGAACTTCCATCCGCACGGCGATGGTCCAATCTACGATACGTTAGTTGGGCTGGCTCAAGATTTTGCCATGCGTTACCCTTTGGTCGATGGGCAGGGGAATTTTGGGTCCATTGACGACGACCCACCGGGGGCAATGCGTTACACCGAATGCCGTTTGATGCGGATTGCGGATGAAATGTTGGCGGACATTCACAAAAACACCGTCGATTTCCAGCCAAATTACAAGGAATCCGTGGACGAACCGAGTGTCCTGCCCGCACGACTACCAAACCTGTTGGTCAACGGGACTACCGGTATTGGGGTTGGATACTTAACTCGAATTCCGCCTCACAACCTTGCCGAAATCGTTGATGGATTGATTCTTCTGCTGGATACTCCAGACGCAACCCTTGAACAACTTATGCAACATATCCCCGGTCCCGATTTTCCAACGGCAGGCGAAATCGTTGGACGCAGTGGTATTCGTGATATATACACCAAGGGCAGAGGTTCGATCACCGTTCGAGGAAAAGCCGTTATCGAACGCACCAAAGGGGGTAAGGAACACATTCTCATCACAGAGATTCCTTACCAAGTGAAAAAAAATCAGCTACTTCAGAAAATGTATGAGCTGGTCGTCAATAAGACAATAACAGGGATCAGTGATCTCCGCGATGAGTCGGACCAAAACATACGGATTATCGTTGAACTCAAGCGAGGCGAAATCGCACAAGTCGTCCTAAATCAGATATACAAGCATACGCAGATGCAAACCAACTACAGTGCAATTATGCTATGCCTCGTTGATGGACTGCCCAAGGTGTTATCTCTCAAAGAGATCATGAGCTACTACCTTGACCATCGTCGGGAAGTCATACGTCGTCGGACGCAATACGATCTCGGTGTCTGTGAACGCCGTGCACATATTCTGGAAGGGTATCGCATCGCCTTAAACAACATTGAGGATGTGGTCGATACTGTTCAAACCGCTGAATCTCCGGAAGATGCCCGAAATCTATTAATGGAAAATTACGATCTTTCAGAGGTGCAGGCGAGTGAAATCTTAACCATGACGCTTCGCCAGTTGACCGGGTTGGAACGGCAAAAAATTAATGATGAATACACCAACCTTCTTGAACGAATCGAAGAATTACGAGAAATCCTCAATAGTGAGGTGCTCATTACCAACATTGTCAAAGAAGAATTATTAGAACTAAAAGAGAAATACAAGGATGATCGCCGAACCAAAATCGTTGATGCGGCGGCTGAGTTTGAAATTGAAGACCTCATTGCTGATGAAGAGATGGTTGTCGTTATTACTCACGAAGGTTATATCAAACGGGTGCCAATCACTACCTATCGTCGTCAGCACCGAGGTGGGGTGGGTGTGATCGGGATGCAAAACAAAGAGGGAGATTATCCTGAGCATGTCTTTGTCGCATCAGCCCATCAATATATCCTCTTCTTTACTGATCGGGGCAAGTGCTACTGGTTGAAAGTTTTCGAGATTCCAGAGCGCGGGCGTACCTCATCAGGGCAGGCAATCGTCAATCTCCTGCGGTTAGGAGGTGACGAAAAGATCACCGCATTTGTACCAGTGCGTGAGTTTGATGAGGAACGGTTTGTTTTCATGGCAACTGAGAAGGGCATCGTCAAGAAATGCAGCCTCGAAGTCTTCAGTAGACCCAATTCTGCCGGCATTATTGCAATCAATCTCGACGAAGGAGACAAACTGATTGGGGTACAATTGACCGAAGGCAAGCACAATATTCTCTTGGTCACACGATCTGGAGGCTCCATCCGCTTCAATGAAGAGGAGGTCCGGAAACTTGGTCGGGCGACAATGGGGGTACGTGGAATCCGCTTGGATGAGGACGATTATGTTATCGGTATGGTCGCTGCGGTTGATGAGAAGGAGACGGTGTTAATCGTCACGGAAAACGGTTACGGTAAGCGTACGCTATTGGCGAATTATCGGTTGCAGGGACGTGCCGGAAAAGGCGTAATTGCCATTAAAACAAGCACCCGAAACGGACCCGTTGTTGCAGCGAAAATGGTGTCGGACGATGACGAACTGATTATTGTAAATTCAAACGGCATGCTGACACGGATGACGGTCAACGATATCCGCACAATCGGGAGAAATACGCAGGGCGTGCGTTTGATGTCCTTACGGAAGGAAGAGAGTGTTGTTGATGTTGGAAAGATTTCCCAAAATGGTGACGAACCCGAGGTTGCCGAAAGTTGATAAGTCATCTATAGAAAGGTCTTAATGTGGTACGTTTATTGGCACTATTGATTGCCACCCTGATAGTGGTGAATTTAAACGCACAGTCGAACGCTTCTTACGCAGCGGTATCGGATTCAACGGTGGATGACGTTCCGATTGTTGATGAACCGCTAAGTCCCGAGTATGAGCATGCGATGCGGGTTTATGCCCACTTGATTTCCGCCACCTATTTCCGGGTAACTGCTAAACTGTTTCCTGCGAAAAAAGGGTATCAGCAGATTCTGCGTGAACATGAGGCTTCCGCCTTTGTCCATACTCAACTAGCGGGCCTTAGCATGGAGTTGTTCGACCTCCCAACTGCGGAGCAACACTGCCGCAGAGCTATTGAAATTGCCCCCGAAAAGCCAATGCCCTATTACCGGCTTGGGCAGGTTATGATCTGGCGGTACGGAAACGCAAAGCACCAAGATAAGTGGGGCGATATTGTTGCGACCTTCCAAAAGGTCATCGAACTAGATCCCGACCATTACGGATTTGAGAAAAACGGACGACCATTTAGTGCGTACAGTTACCTTGGGGAAATTGCAGAGCAGATGGGAGACTACCAAGCTGCTGCCAACGCTTTCAAAGAGCTGATTCGTATCATGCCTTATCAGCCGACATACTATTTACGATTAGGCGGGCTCTATAACCAGTTGGGGGATAAACAGGAAGCAATCACCACTTACGAACGTGCAATCAAAATCAACCGCGACCTATGGCGAGCACATGATGCAGTCTGGAAATTGGGTGTTGAGCAGCACGATCGGTTATACCAAGAAGACAATCTAGAGGCTGCAGCAGAAAATCTCCAGAAAGCAATTCACTCTTATTCTGAACTGCAACGACTAGTCCCACCTGCTAACCACAAACACGAACACGACAGTGATTCACTAGCACAGTTTCGTGCACGTCTTGGGAGACTCTATGTCGTCTTGGAGCGGGAAAACGAGGCAATTGAGGTTTTAGAAGGAGTGTTAGCAACAACTCCCAATAACCCTGATGCAAACTATTGGCTCGGGATTGCTTATCAAGAGATTGGAAATTTTGAACAAGCGGAACACTATCTCAGAGCAACAATTGCACTCTCACCCGAACGTGAAGAGGCTTACAACGCGCTTGGCTATTTCTTTGCTGAACTTGGAACCAACTTAGACGAAGCTGTGAGGTTAATCCAGAAAGCTTTGAAAAAATCGCCAGCAAATGGTGCCTATTTGGATAGCCTCGGTTGGGCATATTTCAAGCAGGGCAAGTTGAATGACGCATTGAAACAACTCGAAAAAGCCGTTATCTACATGCCGAATAGTGTAGAAGTCCAAGATCATCTAGGAGAGGTTTATCTGAAAAAAGGGCTTAAGAAGGAAGCGGTTGCAGCGTGGCAAAAAGCAATTCAACTATCACCGGGTAATACTGCGATTCTGGAGAAACTAAAAAAACATGGACACGAGTAAACCCCGCAAAATGAGGAAATGGGGACATGAGAAAATGGCAATATGGTGCGTTCATGAGTTCATTAGTTCATGGGTTTATTCAGGGTATGTGGAATAGACAATCTCTTTCACGTTTCACGTTTTACGTTTCACGTTTTACGCTTTACGTTCTGCTGGGAGTGTCAACCGCTTATGGTTGGATCGATGGCACTCCCTATTTTTATGAACACTTTGGGCCTATCCTCAAGGAGACTTCTGAAGTTCCTTCTGCGCCTGCTCAACCAAATGCACCTCAACTAGCAGTTGGAGATCGCAGGGACTTCTTCTCGGTCAATTTTAACACCCACGAACAATATATCGTGCAAGCTACATTGCGAGCGATTGGTGAGTTCTGTTACATCTTCGTTGAGGATTCACAGTGGTTACGAACAGTGAACGAACAAGCAGTTAGCTCTGTGCGCCGTGCATTTGATGAAGCGACACCGGCTGATGCAAATCGTGGGATCTATGAAATCGAAACAGCGCTTTTTGGCGCACCGCCAGATATTGATGGCGATAAGCGAATCTATTTGCTTTTATTGGATATCCGTGACAAAGCAACACGAGGCAGCAATTTCGTTGCAGGGTTTTTCAGTCCAGTGAACCAGCACCGAGGCATTCTGAGACACCCGGAGATAGGTATTCCGGTGCGTAGCAATGAACTTGATATGCTCTATCTGGACACTGATCCCCTAAACGCAGGGAGCGAGAAAGCGTTCGGTGTGCTTGCCCACGAATTTGAGCATCTCATCCACTGGCGGCATGATGCAGATGAAGCAATCTGGGTCAATGAAGGCTGTGCTGAATACGCTATGTTCGTTTGTGGCTATCGAGTAAGAAGCCATATCTCATCATTTCAACAGAATCCGCGTATTTCGCTAATAGATTGGCCCCAAGGAGCGCACAGCCAACTCGCCCATTACGGTGCGGTCTACTTATGGATGCTTTATCTTCATGAACACTACGGCGGTTCACAAACGATCGCCGCAATCGTGAAAGATCGAGCAAACGGAATCTCCGGCATCAATAATGCCTTGCGCTCGCGCGGTGTAGAAGCGGCGTTCTCCGCTATCTATGCGGATTGGAAGGTCGCGAATTATCTAGATGATACCGAATTTGCCGATGGGCGGTACGGTTATCAGAATGAGCAACTACAGCTCCGGCACCACCGTGAGCATCGTTCATATCCTGTGTCTGTTGAAAACAACCGACTTGATAGCTATGCCTCAGACTATATTCCCTTCTACCCTAGTGCTAGCAATGGTAGTCTGAGTCTTTCCTTTGCAGGCGATGATCTGCTCCCTTACGATGTCAAAGCAATTGAATTTCAAAGCGAACAGCCGATAACAGTACGCGATATGTCGGTGACTGAGATGGGAAAAGGGAGCCTACTTATCCTAGATTTTGGGCAGGAGGTCGGAAAAGTCACTCTTATCCCAAGTTTTCAACCCGAGCACGATTTATCAGGACGCAACGTATCATCTTACGCTTATGGCGCACAGCAGATTATTGAGAAGATAGAGTTTAACACAACGGTTTTGCCCAATCCCGTTCATCCAAGATATTGGGATATCATTGCTGTTCCAAACCACTCGATTGCTGGAAATCCGCCACAAATCACGGTTGCACATAATGCAGAACCCGTTATATCAGCAACCCCAATGACAGTTGTGCAGGATGGAGCCATTTACACATATTCGCTTTATCTTTCTCCGGAGGCCACCCCTGAAAGCGTACGGTGGGAGATTTTCTTTTTGGGGGAATCGGCTGGATCCGGCGATCTGCAAAAACAATAAAGTCGTCAATCCAACGCCATTTTTACGACTGATAAAGCCCATAACGCTTTATGGTTAATTTTACGCATTACGCATCACGTTTTAGTTTTAAGGAGGCTACACATGGCAACACCAACTTTTTACGCAGGAACAGTAGGTCAAAGTGTATGGCGTAGCAGTGATGGTGGTGATTCATGGGCCCGAGCGAGTAACGGAATGTTCCCGGAAGCGGATATTCGTGCCCTCGCTGCAAATCCCAATGATTCATCAATTCTCTTTGCAGGAACAGAAGCCGGCATTTTCCGCACACAAAACGGTGGGGATGATTGGGAACAGATCAATTCCCCTATGGATGGGATGCAAATCTGGGCAATTGCAATCAATCCCAATAACCCCGATGTCCTCTACGCAGGCACCTGTCCGTCCGCCCTGTTCAAATCGAGTGATGGCGGAGATACATGGAGCCAGTTGGATGTTGAGCTTGCTGAGGAATGTGAGGGTGTGCCAATCATACCGCGCGTAACATCGATCTCAGTTGATCCGGAAGATGATCAGACCATCTATGCAGGGATTGAGATTGACGGGCTACGTCTCTCCACCGATGGCGGTGAGACATGGGTAGAGCGAAGCGAAGGACTAAGCAGTCTTGACATTCATGGGCTGACGGTTGTCCCCGGCGATCCCAAGGCTCTCGTTGCCGCGACAAATAACGATGTGTGTGTCACGACAGACCTGAACGAATGGACGCCTCTCAGTGTCGGGGACGGATTTCCTTGGCCCTACTGTCGTGCGGCGATGTATGTTCCCGCGAACGGTACAGGTCGAGTTTATATTGGGGCAGGAAACGGTCCTCCTGGAGATGAAGGCGGACTGTTCTACACCGATAACCTCGGAGAATCGTGGGAACGCGCAGATCTTGGACTGACAGCCAACAGCACAATCTGGTGTTTGGCACGTCAGCCGGAGGTGCCCGGCTGGTTGTTCGCCTGTAGCGTCAACGGTCAGCTTTTCCGCAGCACCGATGATGGTGCGTCGTGGTCCAAACTGTCACATGAATTTGGTGAAGTCCGTGCGCTAGCAATTGTGCCGTAAGAAGTTAGGGCTCTTACTGAAACTCCTTCCGAATCTAAACCAAAACGTAGGGAACAACGATCGTTGTTCCCTACTGAAGTGCGTAAGTCCTAATACGTATTGAATAGGGGATTGAATAACCCTGCATTAAAGAAAAACGAGAAGTCTAGCATCAGCCACTTGATACTCTGTCTTCTACCCATCTAGAAGTATACCCTTTTTTAATTTCATTTGATATTTGAAATTTGAAAGCGGATTTGGTATACTTCAATTGCGCGGAGTGATAGAGTGGCTATTGATTCAAAATAAATAAACTTTTGGACATCAAGAAACGTCACTACCCAAGTAGCAACTCGGAATTTTTGTAGACATAGAAGAGAGGTTAAGTGTTGTGAATAAGAGTGCGAAAAGTATTGTGGTTTGGTTGATTATGGCGTCATTCGTTGCCTATGCCATGTACCACTTCTTAAGTTCAGGTAAGGAAAAGGTACATCAGCTTCCGTCGTCGGAATTTTATGCCTATCTTCGACAACCGGATAGCAAGGACCTATTTGAAGGAAAAATCGAAATCGGTAAAGAGTGGATTAAAGGAAAATTCAGAGAGCCACAACCTATTTTGGATGAAATGGACAGAGGCGGAATAGAACCAACAATGTTTCAGGAATTTCGGACCAGTCGTGATATCTACTCTGAATACCCACTTCAAGAAAAACTTATTGAGTACCAAATTCCGTTTGATAACGAACGTTCATCGGCTGTTCCCCAGTGGATTGTGATCTTTGGCTCGACAATCTTGCCAATCCTGCTCTTCTTGGGGATCATGATTTTCATCTCAAGGCAGATGCAAGGCACGGGCAATCGAGCGTTATCGTTTGGAAAAAGCCGCGCTCGACTACATTCTGAAGCCGAATCGAAAATTACCTTTGCCAATGTTGCTGGCTGTGATGAGGCAAAAGAAGGGCTAGAAGAAGTGATTCAATTCCTGAAAGATCCGAAGAAATTTCAGCGGCTCGGTGGACGTATTCCGAAAGGGGTACTGTTAATGGGACCACCGGGCACCGGAAAGACCTTACTTGCACGTGCTGTCGCCGGGGAAGCCAATGTTCCATTTTACAGTATCAGCGGATCCGATTTTGTTGAGATGTTTGTGGGAGTTGGAGCCTCCCGCGTCCGCGATCTGTTTGAGACGGGAAAGAAGAATGCACCATGTATCATCTTCATTGACGAGTTGGATGCCGTTGGACGACATCGAGGCGCAGGCATCGGTGGTGGGCATGATGAGCGAGAACAGACCTTAAACCAGCTTCTCGTGGAGATGGATGGATTCGATACTTCCGAGGGTGTGATTCTCATTGCTGCAACAAACCGCCCCGACGTGTTAGATCCGGCGCTCCTCCGACCGGGACGTTTTGATCGCCAAATTGTTGTTGACCTCCCTGATGTCAAAGGGCGTGAAGATATTTTCAAAGTCCATACAGCGAATATTGAAACGGACCCAGATGTAGACTTGGAGAGACTCGCGAAGGCGACTCCCTACTTTTCGGGGGCAGACATCGAAAATATGGTGAACGAAGCCGCCTTGCTTGCAGCCAAAGAGGACAAAGATTCCGTTGAAATGGTTTTCTTTGATGAAGCCAAAGACCGTGTACTAATGGGACCCGAACGTCGTAGCCTTATTATTAGTGATGATGATAGACGGGTCACCGCATACCATGAGGCGGGACATGCCTTATTGCGACACGTTATCCCCGAAAATGACCCGAACTATAAAGCTACCATTATTCCTCGTGGGCGATCGCTCGGTGTTTCAGTGGCGCTTCCGATTCAAGAACGTCGTAACTTTAACAAAAAATATCTCCTTGGCAGTATTACCACCGCGCTCGGTGGACGCGTTGCCGAAGAGCTCATTTTTGGTGAGTTGACCACGGGAGCGCAGAACGACTTTGAACAAGCAACCGATATTGCCCGTAAGATGGTTACGCAATGGGGCATGAGTGATCTTGGACCGCTCTCCTTTGGACGGCGTGAAGAGCAGGTCTTTCTGGGCAAAGAGATTGCACATCACCAAGATTATAGCGACAAGACGGCAATTGAAATTGATGAAGCTGTCCATGGCATTGTTATGGAGTGCTATAATAGAGCGAGAAACCTCATTGAAACGAACCTTGATGGGCTGAAGAAGCTAGCTGATGAGTTGCTCGAACGCGAAACACTCATCACAGAAGATATTGAAGAGATACTTGGGCCCCGTCCTCAACTTTCTCCGATTGCATCATGAATTGCCGAGGAAAATTGATTACTTTCGGGGAACGTACATGGATCATGGGTATCCTCAACGTCACCCCGGATTCCTTCTCTGACGGTGGTCGCTATCTCGATACCAACCGTGCGATTGCCTATGCCCACCAGATGATCGAAGATGGCGCAGATATTATCGACATCGGCGGCGAATCTTCTCGGCCCGGAGCCTTACCTGTCTCCACCGATGAAGAGTTAGCCCGTGTCCTACCCGTGATTGAAGCCCTTGCAAACGGAACGGAAGCACTGCTTTCGATTGACACCTATAAACCCACTGTTGCACATAGTGCTCTTCAAGCAGGTGCACATATTGTCAACGATATTACGGCGCTAAGTGACGCAGATATGGCGGGAGTTGTGGCGGAAATGGACGCTGGGCTGACTCTCATGCACATGAAAGGCGTTCCCCGTACAATGCAGCACTCGCCGGTGTATCGCGACCTAATCCCTGAAGTTCTGACTTTTCTCCGGCAGCGGGTTGACAAAGCGCAAGCAGAAGGAGTTTGTCCCGGTCGGATTATGATTGACCCCGGTATCGGATTTGGTAAAACCGCCGAGCATAATCTGGAGATTTTACGATGTCTTGATACGTTTCAAAGCCTAGATAAACCCATCCTTATTGGTACTTCCAGAAAATCGTTCATTGGCCAGATTCTGAATCTGCCCAATCCGGATGATCGGGTGGAAGGCACCGCTGCGACGGTCGCGTGGGCGATTGCCCACGGTGCAGATGTCGTTCGCGTCCACGATGTAAAGGCAATGTGTCAAATTGCCCAAATGACAGATGCAATTCATCGTCGAACAGATTAAAGTCCCTCCCAAAAAACTGAAGGTTCAGTTGTCTACATACAACGAATTAAAGGCGCAACATACGAAAATTGATTATTGATATTGTTGAGGTCAATGTGCCGGGAATCTGTGTGCACGAATACCTCCCTAATGAGCAGCGATAAATATGTATAAGAGCAAATCGTGCCCCTTTTCACGTTTCATGTTTTACGCGATACATGGCTTCCCAGTTGTGCTCACCACACTGTTACTTCTCCTCGGTGGGACAAATCTCGCCTCAGCCCAAGTCATCAACGAAGATTTTTACGCATCGACAAATACGTTCCTCAGACAGTTTGCATCAGCGAAACATCTGAGGCTAGGGGATAATTCTGTCCGGTCAATTTCCGGGACAAATGCCCTGAACAACAATCCTGCCGGGCTTGGTTTCATCGGTAGCAACCGTCTCGTCACAAACATTTCACGATTTCCGTGCACTGTTGCCATCATTACAAAATTGAACGATCTTGAACGATACGAAGATCACAATCAGTACGCACTTCGCGCATCAGGGCTTGAGGTTATAAACTACAGCAAGCCTTTGGGGGCAGCAGGAGGTTTTGGGTTTGATTTCGCCATCGGACACGAGGGACGATTCAGTCGCGTCAATCACCTAGGAAAAGCGACGCACAGTTTCCCTGAAACCAACTTTGCGATCGGAGTCAGTTATGCAGTTAAACTGTTTCCAGGATTCGCTGTCGGTGCTGATGGCAGATGGCTGCGATCTAAAGTACAGGATGCCGAGAACAACCGGCATATCGGGCACGGTTACGTTTATAATTTAGGACTAATCCAGCAGTTAGGTGAACACCTCCGCATCGGTGGCGTGATTAGAAACTTGAGCAATGGATTATCATTCACTGATGACTCTATTCCCGATAGGATCCGTCGAGATGTCCTTCTGGGTGGGAGTTACCAATTCCATTATAAAAATGCAGATATCCAGATTGGCTTGGATCTGAACCCACCCTTTGAGGATGGTGTCCGAGCCGACTTTGGTGGAACTATCTGGTATCGTGATTTCATCGGTGGACGAATAGGTTATCTACGTCATACCGAAAAGCGGTTCGGTTCAATCCTCAGCCTCGAAACGGAGCAAGCTGAGTTCGAGGATAGACTCTGGAAGACTGAAGGGTTGTCACTGGGGCTTGGGTTACAGGTCCGTGGAATGTATCTGAACGCAGCCTATACACCGCAGATTCGACCGGCGGAAAATGACAGGGAGCAGATTCGCATCGAAAGTGGTAAATCTGTGTACTCATTTTCAATCGGGCAGCGTTTTTGAGGGAAAAGAAAGAAAGTGGAGACTGCAAATTCGATTAACAATACACCAATGTGGTTGAATTATGATGAAGAGGTCGATGTGCTCTATCTTCATTTTGAGAGTCTACCGGCCTCCAACCACAGTAAAATGCGCGAGGACGGAATTATCCTTGATTACAACGAGGACCGTCTAGTCTGGATAACAATTCTGGATGCATCTAAGCGGTGACAAACGGAGCACTAAATCCTATTACGGATCACGTCTCACTCTACACTATGTCAGACGAATACAAAACGATCGTTGGGATCGCAGAATCAAAGTTGGTTGTCAAGAAATCCCGCTTTTTTGGATTTGCCACGTCGGTTGATACGATGCAGGGGTCGAAAAGATTTCTAGCACTTCTCCAAGAGGAATACCCTAACGCTTCGCACGGCTGCTACGCATACAGTATCGGGTGGGGGCGTGAAAAGCGTGAATATGCTACCGATGCCGGTGAGCCGAGAAACTCCGCAGGTCCCCCAATTTTAGCGGCTGTGACCTCGTCTCAACTCTCAAATGTTATCTGTGTTGTCGTCCGTTACTACGGTGGTATCAATCTTGGGGTCGGTGGACTTATTCGGGCTTACGGTCGATGTGCGAGAGAATGTTTAGCGAGTGCAAAAATTGAAACTCGGATTTTTTACAAGACACTACAGGTGCGGACACCTTATGACCAGATTGGTTCGGTCCTCAAACTGTGTAGCAAATTAAGAAGAAAGGTGATAAACGTCGAATACGATCAACATGCGACCGCACATCTGCAGATTCGCCAACGGGAGGTTGAAAATTTTCGAGAGAATCTGCGCGGAATCAACGCTGATATTGACGTGATTGATCGTGTAACTGTATAATTTACTGTTGTGAAATCTTGAGTGTGTAGACATTAAGCAATACAGGAGGAATAAACTTGAACGAGGTAAAAAAATTCACAACTACACATGAATGGATTGAAGTTGGAGAAACTGACGGAGTCGTTGGAATCACCGAGCGTATCCAACTAGAATATGGTGATATTATCTTTGTTGAACTGCCTGCAATTGGCGATGAATATGAACAAGATGAGCCACTGGGTAGAGTAGAAGTGACCGATGGTAACACTTTTCCCATCCATGCACCAGCGACCGGAGAGATTAAAGAAATTAACACCATGCTGGAGGAGGATCCGGATCTAATTAATCTTTCACCTGAGGGGGATGGCTGGATCTGTCGGATAAGCATTGAGAGCCCTAGGGAGCTTGATGTCTTGATGGATATCGATGCGTACGATGACTATGAGGAAGAAGAGCTCGACGACGAATACATGGATGAGGAGGATTTTTACGACGAGGATGAGGCTTATTGACTAGATTAGTCAGCCTTAAAAATCTTCTACTACACTCGGCCCCCCAAATAGATTCCCTGTTCTACTCCTACGATACAAAGGATCTCTATGTCATTAGTCAGATTAGACCAAGTCACAAAATCGTATGACCCTTACATCATTCTGGACGAAGTCTCTTTGTCAATTGAACATGGTGATCGGATTGGGTTGATCGGAAAGAACGGGACTGGTAAAACTACGCTGATAGAAATTATTGCCGGTATAATTGAGGATTTCAAAGGGAACGTTGGGTACGCGAAGCGACTACAAATCGGGTATCTCAGCCAAGAACCCAATTTGGAAGCCGATTGCTCACTCCGGCAAGAGATGTTCAAGGTCTTTCAGAAACAGCGAGACCTCGAAGATGAGATGCTGCTGCTCAGTGAAGAGATGGCAGAAGATCCTAGTGTGCTTGATAGATATGCCCGTGTACAAGAGCAGCACGAACGAATGGGCGGTTACGACTATGAATATCAAACAAATCGAACGCTAGGTGGGCTCGGATTCCGTGACAGCGATTTTAACTTGAAAACTGGTATATTGAGCGGTGGACAGAAAAGTCGTGCCGCGCTTGCGAAGTTACTGCTTGAAGATCCAGATCTGTTGCTGCTGGACGAACCCACTAACCATCTGGACATCAAAGCGATTGAGTGGTTGGAAAACTTCCTGAATACCGAATATCAAGGGGCGGTCATCATCGTCTCTCATGATCGCTACTTTTTGGATCGTGTTGCCCGCAAGATTGTCGAGTTACGAAACCACAAGCTCAAGGAATACCCCGGAAACTACACGAAATATCTCGAAATCAGACAAACTGAAAAAGTAGCACAGGAGCGAGAATATAAAAAACAACAACGGTATATCGCTCACGAGGAAGACTTTATCCGTCGCAATATGGCTGGACAACGCACGCGGGAAGCACAAGGACGACAGAAGTTGCTTGACCGCCTTGAACGCGTGGAGAAGCCAGAAACCGCTGAGAAAACAATCAAACTTCGTTTCACGCCGGAGGTGCGGGGTGGAAACGACATCTTGCAGTGTCAGGGTTTGGGAAAGCGATACGGTGATAACCAAATCTTTGAAGACGTGAATCTGGAAGTCTACCGTCAGGATGTTGTCGGTGTCATCGGTCCCAACGGTGTCGGAAAAACAACACTGTTCCGAATGATTCTCGGAAACGAACTGCCAACTTCAGGGGAGTTGAAGATTGGGCACAACCTCCATTTTGGGTATTACGACCAAGAGCTTGCAGGACTCAACCAAGATAACACAGTTATTGATGAGATTTGGGCGTTGCGTCCAACACAGAAACAGGGAGAGATTCGGAGTTTTCTCGGACGATTCCTGTTCTCTGAGGATGAGGTGTTCAAATGGATTGGCGACCTCAGTGGTGGCGAACAGAGCCGTGTTATGCTCGCCAAGCTGCTCTTGGAAAACGCGAATGTTCTCCTGCTTGATGAACCGACAAACCACCTAGACATACCGTCGCGTGAAGTCCTTGAAGAGGCATTGGCAGAGTACCCAGCAACCATTTTTATGATCTCCCATGACCGTTATTTTCTAAACAAGCTCGTCAACAAACTGTTGGTCTTTGAGAACGGAACAGCGAAGCTATTTATCGGAACTTACGCTGAGTATGAAGCCCGCGTCCGAGAGCAGAAGCGGGAAGCAATGCAGGCGAAGGAGGAAGCAGAAAAGGCGAAAAAGGTAGGACGGCAGGAAAAACAGCGGAAGGAGAGGTTGCGAGTTGCTTCAACTTCAAAGAAATCCAAAAAGAAACGACGGGTAAAAGCACAGCGCGTGGCTGATGTGTGAGTAGTATTCGGAAATTATTGAACGCATCAAAAAGGAGAACAACCTTGACATCAGAATTATCGTCCATAGATCTTCATAACGAAGCTCTCGTCATTGATTCTCACAACGATACAATTGTCGGGCATATCCGTCGGGGAAACGTCAGTATTGCGGATAAGGAGACCTCTGACCGCGTCCGGCACGATGGAACAATTGCATATATGCGCGGTCCTCTAGACCGGGTCGCTAGCCAAATGGATATCCAGATCAATCTACCGAAGATGCGTCAGGGCGGAGTTGACGCTGCTTTTTTTGCGATTGATGTGACACGGGCGTGGAAAAATCATCTCAGCTACGCCCTAGATGCCATCGGTTTTTTTAAAGCGGAGGTCGAGACCCACGCCGATGAAATTATCATTGCAAAGACAGCGGAAGATGTGCGGAAGGCAAAAGCGGCGGGCAAACTTGCTGCGATTTTGGTCATTGAGAACAGCGATGGTGTGGAGCGAAGCCTGAACATCCTGAAAAGCCTCCATCACCTGGGGGTCCGATCTATTGGACTGACCCATGACCCGACCTCATGGGCGGCGGCTGGCAACGCCGAAACAGACAGCGGCGGCGGACTCACCCGATTTGGTGTTCAACTGGTGAAAGAGATGAATCGGTTGGGGATGCTTGTCGATGTCTCCCACATCAGTGAACACGGCTTTTGGGACGTGCTGGAAATTGCGGAACGCCCCGTAATTGCCTCTCATAGCAACTGTAAGGCACTATGTGGTCATCCGCGCAACCTGACTGACGAACAGATTAAGCGCATCGCTCAAAACGGCGGTGTCATCGGTGCGACCTTCGTGACATGGTTCATCGACGACAATACCCCCTCATTTTCCCGTTATCTAGACCATATCGATCACATCGTCAATCTGGTCGGAGATGACCACGTTGGCATCGGATCCGATTTCGATGGTGGCGGCGAACAACTCAGGGATGCGACAGAGTTTCCGAAAATTACCGAAGCGTTGTTAGAACGGGGTTATTCACCAGAGGCGATCCGAAAAATCCTTGGGGAAAATCATCTGCGCGTGTTCGCCGAGGCGTGTCCCGGATAGGTATTGCTTCCCTACAACTCCCCACGCAGCAACAGACGATCCGTCATCGCCTCACCCTTGCCATTAACTGTACCGGTCGGCATATAATGAACAACCATCGCCCGACGCCTACGATGTGACCGGTTCGGGTTGGTCTGATGCAGCATCATACAGTGGTGCACCATCCCGTATCCCGCTTTGAGGGGGACAGGTGCTGCACGACTTTCATCCACGTCTGCCTGCAATAACGCAGGGAGTTGCCCCTTCTCTGATACAGCGCGGTCATGATCTGGCACACCTTCCAAATGGCTGCCGGGGATGACGTTCATGCACCCGTTCCCTTCATCGGCATCGTCGAGTGCCATCCAGATACTCACGAGGTCCGCCGGCGTACAACGCCAATAGCCGTTGTCCTGATGCCACGGCACTTCGCCGCCGTGACGAGCAGGTTTATAGAGGGCTTGATCGTGGAATAGCTGGATATTAGGTCCAATCAAACTCTCGGCGATGTCCAACAACGGTTCGTGATAGAGTAGTTGACGGTACACTTCATCGTAGCGCCACATCTCCATAATCTGCAGCATCTCCTCTGACCTGTCTGCGGTTTCGTCCTGCTCCGTTTCACCGACGACAGCGAGGTTACGCAGCCCCTCACCGCTTGTACCACGTTTTTTCACGAATAGCGCATCATAATGCTCGCGCAGCAAGTCGAGGTGGTCATCTGTGATAAGGCGATGTGGAATTTTGAGATACCCTCTCTCTTGAAACTGTTCAACTTGTTGTGGCGTGAGTTTCATAGAATTCTCCTTTAATATTTCAATTTTGCTTTACTTGCACTCGTATTTGATGATATACTTCGCATACCACAAACTTTTGATTCCTGACGAGGTCGCTATGAAAACACTAGATGATTACATCAAAGAATTGAAAACTGAAAATCTCATCGAAGCCGCACACACAGCTAAAGAGAAAAGCCACGCGCTCTTAGAGGATCAAGGGATTTCTACACTTGCCCTCAGGATCTCCGAACTAATTGTGGATTTCATTGAAGAGCCTGAACGGTTGCAGAATCAGTCAATACCCCAACATAACACCTCCTGCTAATCTTACAACGTAACCGGTTCCCCAATCTCCGCTGACCGCTTCACCGCACGGCAAATCGCCACCGCTTTCATACCCGCTTCACCGCTTGCCCGCGGTTCGCTACCCGTTTGAACGCACTCGATAAAATGCTCAATCTCTGCACGGAAAGAATCAAAATCCGGGTAGTTTTCTTCGTGCAAGGTCTCTGGATCGTTCCGGAAGGAGTAGTGCAAAGTGTCCGCACGATCAAACCCACCTGTCACTTCAGCGACGCCGTTTTCGTTGGCAACGTAGAAATCCTCAAAACTGAACCCTCCCATCGAAACCATGCCGGCGTTGACAACCCCAATCGCGCCGTTTTTGAAGCGTAGCGTAAACATGGCACAATCAATCTGTGGCTTCCGATGCGGTGCAAAGAAGGTCCCGCCCTCGGCGTAAACCCGATCGACATCTCCCATCAGAAAGCCGAGAATGTCTGCGGCATGTACGGCGTTTTCGAGGATAGGTCCGCCGCCATCGTCCTCTGCCCAGAACCAATCCTTGTTCGACATCCCCGGATGCGGATACCGGTGGACCATGTACTGAATCGGCCCGAATTCGCCTTCCGTCAGTTCCTTCAAATGTAGGAGCGGTGGGATAAATCGTTTCTTATGCCCAATCTGTAAGACAACACCCGCGGACTTGCACACATCGATCATCGCCTGACAATCCGAAACCGTGCTCGCCATCGGCTTCTCACACAATACATGGATGCCACGCTCTGCCGCTGCACGTGTTAAAGCTAGATGAATCTTCGGCGGTGTGCAGATGCTGATTGCCGTCAGATCCTCCGTATCTAGCATCTCCTCCGCAGAGGTATATCCTTGGACACCGTACTGTGACGCGAAATCGTCTGCAATTTGTGGGACGATGTCACATACGCTGACCAACTCGGCGTCAGGATTACCCGCCCAACGATCAACATGGGCACGACCAACACCCGCTAATCCAATCACTGCAACTTTCATACGGTTCTCCTATGTATAACCTTTGATGCGAGTTAGTGAGGATGTCGTTTCCACATCGTTCATACTAGGACATGTGTTCGCTAGTTCATTAATAAACCAATGTACTAATGAACCGGCGAACGAATTGTTCTCACGTTTCACGCATCACGTTTTACGCACTATACCTCCGTAGTTTAGCAGAGAGGATTTGCAGAGTCAAGATAAACAAAAAGATAAGACTTGACAACGCATAGTGAATTTCATAAACTAAGGTCTAACAGCCATTTTGAGTTGTTCGTGGGAGGAGGCGTCTACGTTGATCTGTCCCCAATGCGGCGGTAAAGTACAAACGCTCAAAGACGAGTCTGCGTTTTGCCTAGATTGCGAGTGGGATAATCTTGAGCAAATCCCCCAATCGGGACAACGAGCGGATTGCAGGCACCTGTGGGTTTTACAGGTAAACCAAGCCGATGGAACATCACAATGGCGGTGCGTACACTGCTCCGAGCGTCGTGATTTTCAGATGGCATTGATGTATTTAAGACCTTAGAAAATATCTCAGATATCAGGTTTTTTAGGAGAAGAGGGAGATTGTTTTATGGGTTTTTCATTGGTGGATAAGGTTGCCATTGTGGTGGGAAGTAGCAGTGGCATGGGGAGAGCAACCGCGGTCACTTTTGCTGAGGCAGGGGCAAAGGTTGTGCTTGCTGCACGGAGTGCCGATAAGCTCGCAGCGTTAGCGGAAGAGATTGGCGAGAATGCAATCGCCTGCCCGACCGATGTGCAAAATTCGGCAGCCGTGGATAGGCTCGTTGCAACAACGTTAGAACACTTTGGACGGATCGATGTGCTCGTCTACGTCACCGGCACAAACATTCCCGAACGGAGCCTTGAAGTTTTATCCAACGAAACGTGGGATATGATGATCCAAACGAACCTGACCGGAGCGTTTTACTGTACAAAAGCGGTCCTGCCGACGATGCGCGATCAACAAGATGGCTTAATTATCTACGTCTCCAGTGGAGCGGTGCAACGTCCCGATACATCTGGCGTCTCCTATCAAGCAACCAAGCACGGGATGGTTGGTCTCGCTCACGGCACCTTCCAAGAAGAGAAAGAGAACGGTATCCGCACCTCAATGCTCTTTCCCGGGTTGACAGATACGCCGCTCGTCCTACAGCGTCCTGTGCCAACCCCACCCGAAGTAATGGCAAAATCGCTACAACCACAGGATGTCGCCGATGCGTGTCTATTGGTCGCTTCCCTGCCAGCACGCGTTTATGTCCCGGAATTGGTGATGCTACCTTCGGGCTTGGCGTAGTCGGAATCATGCCGTCAACCAATCAAAAATTGCAAATGGTTAAGAGATTTATCTCTGTTCTTATTTTTTCAATTTTCATTCCAACAGTTCTCTTCGCTCAAGAAGATCTACTGGTCAAGATTCCCCAAAGTTCCAATCAACACCTCCAGTTTCTCCAAGCGCACCATGGAGTCAAGCTACGCTATCGCACACCTGATTTTGCGATTATTCAAGTCCCTTTGAGTTCCGGTTCCGTTGAGGTGAATCAGAATGTGCTGACCGAATTACCGGACTCACAAGTTCTGGATACCGTTACGCCCGGTTTTAACTATTACGTCCTCTGGCTCCCTTCGGCGGAAGAGCGAACGGCAATTGAGGCATACGGGGAAATTTTACACCAGTTTGGTGGTTTTTCCCTGCTCAAGTTACACGCCAATCTTGAATCCGTCCTGTTAGACTTGCCGGGGCATCACCGTGCGAAACTGCCTGCCAATATTGCACTGCCCGAATTTCAGCCGCCATCGGCTGCTCCGAGTATACCCGCATCGCCCCAGCAGCAATCGGTCATTCAAGGACTACTCAATCAAGCGGATGGTGTTCGATGGGTTTGGCAGACTATTGCCCTCGTCGAGAATGAAGATCTCCAGCGGCCGGGACAATTTTTCCGAAGCCGGTACGCCCTCCGAGTCCGCGATGCCGTTCAATTTGACGACAGTCCAGTTCCCGACCACGCCTGCGACAATTCCGCAGATTACATCGCTCAACAGTTTCGCAGCTACGGTCTGGAGGTCGAATTCGATCTCTTTGACCACCGGCGTCGATCCGCACTTGGGGCATTGATTGGAGAATATGTGATGCGGAATGTGGTCGCCACGCTGCCGGGAAAGGGTCCAAACAAAGATCGAATCTACCTAATGGTGGGGCATTATGACAGCATCGCCTCCAAAACTCCCGGTTGGGATGGAGGCTGGAGAAGGCTAGCAGCACCGGGCGCGTCCGACAATGCTTCAGGCATCGCCGAAATGCTAGAGACAGCGCGCATTCTGAGCCAGCAAGATTTTGACTTCACGATTCGATTTATCGCCTTTTCAGGGGAGGAGTTGTTTCTATTCGGAAGCAAACATTATGCACGGTTGGTTCAGGAACGTGGGGATGACATCGCCGGTGTCATAAACTTTGATCTCCTAGGACACGACCCGGACGGGAATTTAGACATCCATGTGCTTGGCGATGAGCAATCACAGTGGCTCGTCAACGCTTTTGGTGCCGCTGCGGAACGATACAGATTGCCGATAGATCTACGCCTGAAAAACGATCCCAGTTTTATCTTCAGCGATCACTCTCCATTTTGGGACATCGGTATCCCAGCGGTGATGGTGTCCGAGGAATCGTCCCTCGATGCCCCGGACGAATCAACCGAATATATCCACAGCCAAGAGGATGACTTGACCAAAATCTCAATACCGCTGTTGGGGGAATTGGCGATCAAGTTAGCCGTAGCGACCCTTTCCGAACTCGCTCGTCCCATCGTTGGGTCAGGCGATCCACTGAATCCTGACATCTTCTGGGAATCCGAAGGAATCACCGTCTCCAACCCCGCTCCTACCAAAGGGGATGAGGTTATAATCACCGCGGATGTGACTAACGCGGGTCCCGTCCCTGTTGAGAACATCACCGTTCAATTTGTCGTTATCAGTCCCGATGGAACTTCCGAAACCCTACCCGAACAAAGCGTAGACCTAAGCGTCAACCAACCGAAAACGGTCAGTGCTCGCTTCACACCAGCCACTTGGGGCGTACACACCCTCCGTGCCTTAGTAAACGACGATACGCGCGTCTTTGAATCCAACTTCAACAACAATCAGATTGAAACCGAATTGACGGTGGCAGATCCACGCGTGACCATCGAAAACATCGTTGCCTACCCGAACCCGCTCCGTCTCAATCAGCCGAATGCTGCCCTCAAACTGACTTATACATTGAGTAGCAATGCGGAGGTTGTTATCTCCATCTACGACACCGTCGGTGAGCAGGTGCTTGAAAGTGTGTTTCTCGCCGGAGACAACGGCGGTCGATTGGGTGCGAATGACGCCTTTACTTGGGAGGGCAGACGGAACTTCTTTGAACTTGTCACCCCCGGTATTTACATCTGCCAGATCACCGCAACCGATGCGGGTGGCGAATCACGGACGGAAGGTACAAAAATTGCTGTGATTCGGTAGTGATAACTCAAGTTGCCAGATTCTGTTGACATTTATGCGGTGACCGTAATTTGTCGATACATCCCCAATCGTTGGAGCGATGCACCCTCGCCTAACGGGTTAGAAGGTGCCCAACCCCTATAGACTCCCGTAGGTCGATTTTCCAAAATCGACAGTCTTTCGTAGTCGCAGGTTTCCCAACCTGTGATCATAGCAGCTTGCCTAGCCCATAGCCCCAATTGCATGGAACTAATCTTATCGGAGCGGGGTGATATGTATATAATTTAGTTTTTAGCTGATCCTAGTAGTAGGCATACTCCGTATGCCGTAACCTCACTTTCCTGAAAGGTTGCTTTCCATTACGTGGAGACTATCTCATGCGAATCAAAATTACATGCGACATCGGCGATGGCATCCGCCTACCGATTAACTACAACTACTTTCTCACCGGCGTTATCTATCAATTTCTCAGAGAATCTGACCCCGAATATGCACAGTTCCTCCACCAAGACGGCTATGAACTAGAAAATCGGCATTTCAAACTGTTTACCTTCTCCCAATTGATGGCAAAACGGCGGGAAATCCGAGGCGATCAAATTCACTTTCGCTCGCCGTTGACATGGTACGTTTCCTCATCTCAGGAACCGTTTCTGCAAAACTTCGCCGCGTCGCTGATGCAGACGGGGATCCTACAAATTGAACGGCAAAGGCTTCGGGTGCGGGACGTGGAGGTGTTACGTCAGCCCCATTTTGAGCGTCAGATGACCTTCCGCTGCCTCTCACCGATTACAATGTCCACCGTGCGCGAGCGAGCCGATAAACTCGTCACGCACTACTGCCTGCCCGATGATCCCCAGTTCTCCGAGTTGGTTCGGCAAAACCTTATTCGGAAGTACGAAGCGGTACATCAACAACCACCGGAAGAAAAATCTTTTGCGATGACCTTTGATCAAGAGTACATCGACAAAAGGAAAGGACGTGTAACGCGCTTGGTTAATTTCAAAGGAACCAAAATTCGCGGTGTCGTCTCTCCTTTCCACGTCATCGGTGCACCGAAATTAATCCATATCGGCTACGAATGCGGTTTTGGAGATAAAAATAGTATGGGATTTGGAATGGCGGACGTTTTATGATGATAAATACGAAAATTATGTTGCCTTAACATTTGTGGGGTGATATAATTGTGGTTTAGTGTTTGTGGAAGGAGGAAGACGATGGAAACACAACATGAATTATTGAGAACTGATCAAGAACCAGACCCGTCCGAAGCAAAATTAACACTATCATTGACAGGAAATCCGTGGACAGATTTTGGGATTGTTAGTCTCTCCGAGGAACTATGGTCCAGTGATCCGCGTTTCTTAATAGAGAAACCTCTTCTGACGGAAAACGCGGCGATGATCACGATTGATATTTCGGACGTTGAGATGATAAAGACGTGGTTCAATCAGAGGCTACGTGATAAATGGAACAATATTTATCATCCGAGTCCGATTGCAAAAGCACTTAAACGCGCTCCAATTCAAGAGAATGGTTTCATTAAACCTGATGAAAAGATTTCGATTGATGATGCTGCTCGAAAAACTATCAAAGACAAATTGAAACGCTCTAATATTGAAGATGAAGAACTACTTGTTAAACGCCGAAGCAATTTCGTTGGTGTGCCGGGAAATATCAAGACGATTCAGAATAATCTAGTTGAGATGGTTGACGAAATTGTTGAGAACTTGATCTCCTCACGCGCCCAAAATTTTTGCGAGGTTTCCGGGTTGGCATTCAAACAGAAGCAGGCGAAACAAGTTACCCAGTATGCTAACCCGTTTGCAAATCAGTATCATAATAATCCGGTTCGCGGTACTACACGAAGGGTAGGATACGGTAAAAAAATTAGCCCTATTCATTACCTTGTCAATTTGCTAACGACTCTATGTCCGAGTATTCCATTTGTTTGTGAAACAGAGATTGCGCTTGTTTTACCTGTAATTCCAGATTTGCATCTATTGTCAAAGGTTTACACCCGGCTTGTGATGAGCGACAACTTAAAAGATTTCAGTGATAGTGAAGAAACCTACATATTTACAAATCTGCGTGAACTCCGCCCTCCGTACGATGATTATTCTCTTGCAATTTATATTTTCCACAATATTTTCTATCGTTTTTCAAAAGAGGAAGATCGATCATTTTTTGAAGAAATTGATGAGCCAGAACAAACTATTCCACTTCTTACACGATGGGTAAAAATTCCTTTCACGAGTCCCAGTTCCAACCCCAATCAGAAAAATATCCGTTTTGGCAATTTTCATTACATTGAGGTTGACCATCGACTCTATGATTTCATTCGCCCGATTCCGTTCGGCGACGAGGTTGAAATTCAGTTGGTCCCAGATATTATAGCTCGGATTTCACCTGTTTTGATCAAAGGTAAGCGAGACCCTCGTGGCGAGAATTCGCTTCGTTATCTAAGCAAAGCTATCACAACAAGTGACACTCAATTGATGAAAGTCGCGATTTTCAATCTCTGGAAACATACCGATGCCATTAACGTTCGTTTAGATCTACAACCCGAAGCACCGCATCCATTGCGAATGCTTCGATATTTCATCCAACATTTCTTGGAGGTGAACGCTGTGTTAAATGAAAAGATGCGTGAAGATTTACGCAGATTAGGATTCACAATCGGTTCAGTCTTTTCACGTGATGTCACGCTCATAAGCAAACTGTATAACGTTTCAAGTGAGGGCGCGTTTCGTGCCGTGTTGAGCCAGATAATGTTTCGGCTTTACAAAATTGGTCTTGATGGAAAAGCTGAAGATGGAAAACTCCGCGTCAAAGTCAAGAATGAAGATAAATCTATTACTCGTGTGAGTCATAAACGGGTCACACGTATTTTAGATGAACTAACCCCGGAAAATTGGCAGAACCTAGCCGAAACTCTATCTACTTTCACGAGTCTATCGGCATTCAACGCGAATTTCTCCCAACGACAAGCCAAAGGAGGGAAAAATGGCTAATCAATCAGTATCCTTAAAAGGTATCACGATGGTTTGGTTGAGCAAAACTGATTTGAGCAATCTTAACGCAGGTGAAGGTGGGGGTGGTAATGTTACCGAACTGAAGACCTATGACAACGGGCGCAAGCCGTATGCCTCCGGCCAGTCGGTTCGACATGCTCTCCGAGAAGCAATCAAACGTAACAATCCAGGTGTTTTCCTTTGCACACCGGAGTCTCCATGTGGCGATGTCGAAAACTGTTGGCTTTGCGACCTATTTGGTTATTTGAACCCAGGTGTTAATCGGCGATGGTCCCCCATCAAAGCGACACCTGCCCTCGGTCAGACTGCGAGCGAAATCGTTACCGATCTACTGATTCGCATGAGCAACAAACCTAAAGATGAAGATCAAGCAGAATCGCCAAGTGACAGTGAAGTTGACACCGAAGGATCTCCAAACAACGATGAACCTAATGCTGAAACAACAGACCAACGAATTGCCTACGTTCAGATGATGGAGAACGTCTATCGCACTGGACTTTCGCTTGACGTTGCAAACATCGGTGTGGTTATCGACGAAAAATATGAAGGAGCCGGAAAAGAGCAAAAGTTCGTTGGCTGGGAAAAATGTGTAAACATTGATACGGGAAAGCGTCGAACCCGTGCTGTTGCAGTGTTAGAAGCGATTGGTGGTATTGCCGATTTCGCAAAACAGGCACGGAATGCCGCATCTCTGTCTCCGGATATTTTCATCGCTTCGACTCATTCTCGGTATTCTCATCGAACCTTGCGAGCATTGGAATGTGACGATAAGGGCAAGGTTGATACTGATACGCTACAAGTCATCTTACAAGATTTGCAGGCTGATGGAGCGACATTATTCTTTGGTTTTACGCCACACGTGGTAAAGAATGACGACGAACTCCTTGAAACCGTCAAAGAATTTGGACTTGAGCGTATAAACCCAATTCAGGGGTTGCGAAATCTAACAGCAGCTGTTCAGAACGCTGTAGTTGAGTGAAAACTGTCAGGGTGGGGAAATCCTCGCCCTAATTTCAATTGGAGGGAATCATGGAAAAGATTCTCACATTCGGCTTGATCTGCCCGTTCTGGACCTCGTTCCGCAATCCGAGTACGGTGAATGTCCATGTTACCTATCCTTTCCCACCGCCGACAACGCTCTACGGCATGTTGAACGCCGCCCGTGGAATGCCGCAGGACTGGCATAATGATCGTGAAGCATGGCAGTTTACTCTGGTTATTAGGTCACAAGGGATGCTTGTTGAGACGTTTAGTAAAATCATGCAGACTGCTCGATCCGACCAAGGAGGGAGTAGTCTGTATGATACAAACCGAAAAACGATTATTCGCCAAAAAATTGTCGGTGCTCATTATCTCGTTTATATCAAGTCTAGTGAGGCATTACTTGAGGACGCACAAGCTGCGTTAATAAATCCACATTGGTCGCTCTACCTCGGTGAGTCCGACGATGTGGTTGATGTCATATCCCCGAAAATTATTGAAGTTGAAGAAGTTTCCGTTCAACATATCCATTCAATTATTCCGGGGCCGGGTTTGGTAGAAGGTTGCCGATTAATTAAAGTACCTCACCGATTTATAAAACAGGGGCAAAGTTGGCGCGTAGAACAACAACTCTATTCGATTCCACCTGAGGAGGGGATCGAATTAAGTGAACCGAAACTGGCATATTCAATTGAAGGAAGGAACGTAATTTTTGATGAACATTCTCGGTAAACCGAATCAAACACTGTTTGGACATACCCGTGACTGTTTGACCGTCTGTGACGAGATGCTCGTCCGGCGCGAGCCGTTCTTACGAAATTTCTGTGAGCGATACGATTGGAATTGGGAAAAGGTTCGTAGTTGTATTCGTTTTGCAGTTTGGTTTCATGACATCGGTAAGGCATCAAATCAGTGGCAACAGTACATTAGAGGGCATCGTCAATCAGTTACGCACGCGCTCCCATCTTTTGCAATCGGTGCTATGAGTCTCGGTATACGTGAATTTGAGAGAAGTCCACGATTTGCTGCGCTGTTTGCGATTCTAGCCCACCACCTACAGATGCTCCACAACGGTTCTTTCCCCGAAGACCGAAATCGTCGATTGAAGGTTAAGCTCCCTGTTGATTACATCAACCAACATTTCGCTCTTTTTCGCGAACTTGAACCTGATATTAGAATTGAGGAATGGCAAAAGTCCCAACTTAGATTAGGTCCCTTCTGCAAATATCTAGATAGGATTAAAAAGGAAGTCCGCGGGGAAAGAGACTTACAATTTAAGGCACTCTATTCCCTGATCCTCAATATGCTAACGGCCTCCGACAACTATGCAAGTGCACATGAGCCTAAAGACGGTTCGCCGGACAAGCCCTGCGGCACAAACCTCTCACGCGGCCAACTCTCACTAATTAACGATACATTCCCACTTTACGACAACGCTCCCTTGAGATCTCTACCGTTTTTATCCCAAGACACCACGCCCAACGACATGCAACAAGCAATCGTAGCATCCGATGCAGACAGACTGATTCTGAACGCGGGATGTGGTGAAGGTAAAACAGCGGCGGCGCTGCTCTTTGGACAGAAGTGGTTGAGAGACAATCACATTGAGCGAATTATACTCACACTACCAACAAAATTCACCGCGAATAATCTGTATCGCGATCTGGTTAGCTCAGAAGGATACAACATTCCTAAGAAGTTAGTTGGTATCACACATGGCGATTCAAGAGAATTTCTTACACAACTGACGAAAACGGAAGAAGAGAACAGTGAGCAGGACGATACAAACGAAAATGTAATAGCGGCGCAGATATTTGAGAACAATTTCTATGCCAAGCCTGTAACGATTTCTACAGTTGATCATCTGCTAATGAGTCTCTATCATGGTTACAAATATGCAGATCGGGCGTTTTTCAACGTGGCATCTGCTCTCGTGGTTTTTGATGAAGTGCACTACTACGAGGGGCGGACAATGGAGGCAATTGCCGAAGCGATGCGTCGCCTAACGCAGTTAAAAATCCCACACCTTGTAATGACAGCGACAATTCCAACTGCTGTGCGTCAAGGTTTTGACCAATTAAATCCCGGTCAACCGTATCCCTTCCAACTTGCACCTGCGGTAATTCTCGACACAACAGAGCCCAAAGCACCATTTAAAATTACCCGACTTCGCGAAACGCCACTAGATGAGGAAAGCGCCATTTCGTCAGAACTTCTGGATCTGGTAGGACAGAATAGGGATAAACGGCAGATTATCTTTGTCAACCAAGTCAACCGGGCAAAGTACGTTTATCGTGCCCTGAAAGAACACGGCATCTGCGATAACCTGATCTGCTACCATTCCAGTTTCATCGGCAAGGATCGCGTGAAAAAGGAACAGATTATCCGTTCGCTTTTCAAAGACCCAAGTGACCGAACTGACGATGAACTTGCCTTCTTTGAGGAACACGACTTCAGTAACTCGGATGCCTGTGTGCTTGTGTCAACACAGGTAAGCGAACTCAGTTTAGACATCAGTGCAGATGTGATGTATTCCGAAATCGCGCCAGTTGATTCAATTGTTCAACGAGGTGGAAGACTAAATCGCAAAGGGGTTTCACCTTTTGAAGATCAAACGGAATATACCTATCGCCTCTATCTCATGCCTGCTTACGAAGACGAAGGAGCGTGCCTGCCTTACGAACCTAGTATACTACAGAGATCGTGGGATGCGATTGGTGAATTATATACTTTCCAAGATGCATGTGAGTGGGTTGATGCGGTTTATCAAGAATGCCCAAAACTTATGCACACTGACCTTTCAGAGGCAATTCACACCGATCTTGTTTTTGGCAAACGTCCACAGGATAACTATGCTGGAGAAATTGAGGAGGAGGGAAGGGTTGTCATTCGGGAGAGGCGTTATCAAACTTACGACGTTGTTCCCTATAAATTTGTAGGGACAGTCAAAGAAGATTATCGAAATTTCAAGAGCCATCACTTGAGCATCTCGAGGAGGGCGTTTCGGGAAGCTAGCAAGAATGATCAACTTCACTGTCGGACGAGCACACTTGAATTTAACAATCAGCGAACTGGAAGTAGCACTATTAATCAGATACCGTTCACAGCAATCAACGCGGACTACACATTCGAGATCGGGCTTGAAATAGATTTAGCACAGCCCACGAACATGCTATGAGGAAATATCAATGCAAAACCTAACCGAACCTCGCGTCACCGGTACAACAATCAACTACCTCCACGTCTGCCCACGAAAACTCTGGTTCTTCCAAAACCATATTGAAATGGAACACACCTCAGACCTCGTTTCCATGGGGCAACTGTTGCACGAGGAGAGCTATAGCCGCGAAAAACGGAAGGAACGCTCAATTGATGACCTCATCCGCATCGACTTTGTTGACAAAGACGGTATCCTGCACGATGTTAAGTCGGGGAAAGCGATGGAGAAGGCGCACGAAATGCAAATTCTCTACTACCTCTACCTGCTTAAACAGAAAGGGGTGCCAAATCGGAAAGGGGTGATTAACTACCCGCGCCAACGGCGGACCGTTGAAATCGAATTGACCCCAGAGAAAGAGCGTGAAGTCGAGGAAGCAGTCCAGAAGGTCAAAGAAATTTCCGACCTACCAACGCCTCCAGATGTGGAGTTTATGAAAATCTGTAAATCGTGTAGCTATATGGAATTGTGCTGGAGTTGAAAGGCACCAGAAACCGAGTTTTTTCTTCAAAACTCGGTTTCTTTGCACTATATTCTTAACATGAACGAAGGAGAAAAACAACCATGTCTCGCAACTACTACATCAGCCAGTCCGGCAGACTACGCCGAAAGGATAACACCATCTATCTCGAAAAAGAGGACGGTTCGCGTGTGCCGATTCCTATCGAAGATGTAGACGCATTCTACCTCTATGGCGAACTGGATCTGAACACACGGCTTCTCAATTTCATGGCGCAGAAGCATATACCCCTTCACGTATTCAACTACTACGGCTACTATTCTGGCACTTACTATCCGCGAGAATATCTGAACTCTGGGCTCCTCACGGTCAAGCAGGTGCAGCACTATGAACGAAAGGCAAAACGTCTGCCCATTGCCCGCGAATTTGTTTCGGCGGCGGTGGCGAATATCCTCCGAAACCTGCGTTACCGTGCGAATCGTGACACGGATTGTTCCGAGCAGTTGGATATCATTGAAGCAATAGAAGCTGAGATTCCGCACGCACAGCGCGTTGATGAACTGATGGGGTATGAGGGAAATATCCGTGAAACCTACTATAGTGCTTTCAACGCTATTATCGATCTACAAACCCCTTTTGAAAAACGGGTCCGCCAACCTCCCGATAACCCCATCAACGCCGCAATTTCGTTCGGGAATTCGCTGATGTATACCGCCTGCTTGACAGAGATCTATCGAACACAACTGAATCCTACGATCAGCTTCCTTCATGAACCGGGGGAACGTCGATTCTCTCTGAGCCTCGATCTGGCGGAAATCTTCAAGCCAATTATTATTGATCGAGTCATTTTCCGGCTGTTCAACCGAGGCCAGCTCAAAGAGTCAAAGCACTTTGAAACCGAGATGGAGGGCTGCTATCTGAATGAGAGTGGGAGAAAACTGTTTCTCCAAGCGTTCGACGAGCAACTCAAGCAGACAATTGACCATCGAAGGCTAAAGCGAAAAGTATCTTACCAACGCCTGATTCGCCTTGAATGCTACAAGTTGATCAAGCATCTGACAGGCATGGAAACCTATCAGGCATTTCGAGCATGGTGGTAAAACACCGACTGTGAGTAGGGGGCCCTGGCAAAATCTAACACAATCTAACACTTTCATGGTGGTAAAACATTAACTGTAGGTAGGCGGGGCATCTTGCCCCGCCTTATGCCGGTGTGGTGCCAACTTCCGTAGGTCGGGCTTCCTAGCCCGACAGCATCAATAAACCAATAGTTTTTACGTCTTGATACATTGAGGATCCTCACCCCCGGTCACGTCTCGATTCAATCTTGCGTGATTTTACGCATTACGTTTCACGCACTTTGCGTTTCGCGCTTTCTTTTAGCATGAGTTTCTTTGTTTGGATGGTAACAGAATGGGAGGACGTTATCATGTATGTCATTATCGTATATGACATTGACGTGAAACGAGTTGCGAAGGTCTGCAAATACCTACGTCAACACCTCAGTTGGGTCCAAAACTCCGTCTTTGAAGGTGAACTGACAAAGGCTCAACTTGCGCGGGTGAAATCGGGGCTTTTGGGAATTATTGACGACAATGAAGATTCGGTGCTCATTTACCAAATGCGCCATGAAAAATGGATGGACAGGCAGGTGATCGGCATCGAAAAAAATCCAGTGACGAACCTCCTATGATGTAGGTGCGACGAAGTTTTGAGGCATTTGTAGATGACAAATCAGTCGTCAACCTCAATGTCTGGGGCGATTTTCTTAATCCGTGGGGCGGATTTTCTGCTTAACTATTACGATTCTGAACCGTAACTACGCGGTGTCGTCAACCTCCCAGCAATTTTGCACAACCGGACGTTGACGACTTTTGAGAGAGAGGGTAATTTTCTCCTTGTAGATATAGCGTGGGTTTTGTATAATATTTTTTGTTGATTGTTCGGCTTTTAATCGAACCATTGTGGAATTGAAACAGAGAAAATGACGCCCCGATCAGCATAGATCTATCACTTTTAATCGAACCATTGTGGAATTGAAACTGTTGCCCGCCATCGCTATCATGATAGGCATCTCTGCTTTTAATCGAACCATTGTGGAATTGAAACTGAGGAAACGGAGACGGCGTTACAATCACTGTTCGACTTTTAATCGAACCATTGTGGAATTGAAACTTGAAGAAAGTGAGGAGATTGAAACGATGGATCCAACTTTTAATCGAACCATTGTGGAATTGAAACCCGTTCTAGTTCTGCGAGGAACGTGGGATGCTCCAACCTTTTAATCGAACCATTGTGGAATTGAAACTTCTGCCTATCGGACATTGGCGCGTGTGGGAGTCCAACTTTTAATCGAACCATTGTGGAATTGAAACTATCCTTTAGCAGCTTGCGATCGACATGCACCAGCACTTTTAATCGAACCATTGTGGAATTGAAACATGCCATTGTCGCACGGACAAACGGACTCTCTATCACTTTTAATCGAACCATTGTGGAATTGAAACTAGGCGTTCATCACGTCAAACGTCCCTTCGTTCTTACTTTTAATCGAACCATTGTGGAATTGAAACCCGTTCTAGTTCTGCGAGGAACGTGGGATGCTCCAACCTTTTAATCGAACCATTGTGGAATTGAAACTTCTTTCCTAAAACGCGAAAAAACTGTTCGAGCAATCTTTTAATCGAACCATTGTGGAATTGAAACATGTGGTTGAACGTCTTATCGAAGAGTTTGATATTGCTTTTAATCGAACCATTGTGGAATTGAAACTTTTGATAAGAAGGTTTGGATAGGGACGCAAGCGGACTTTTAATCGAACCATTGTGGAATTGAAACTGTTACCATGCCCCTGAGCTCTTTCGGCGACATCTGCTTTTAATCGAACCATTGTGGAATTGAAACTGTCTTCTGATCTTCAATCCAGTCCCCGATGTTCTTCTTTTAATCGAACCATTGTGGAATTGAAACCGTCCATGCTCATGACTCGGTCGGCGTATCGGTCTTCTTTTAATCGAACCATTGTGGAATTGAAACGCGGATTCGCTTGGATCAGACGGTAACGTCTACATCCTTTTAATCGAACCATTGTGGAATTGAAACTGTTCTCTTCATCATATAGATTGTATCCTTTGCCCCACTTTTAATCGAACCATTGTGGAATTGAAACCCTTCCTCGACCACTTCACGCGGGAAGACGGAGAATCTTTTAATCGAACCATTGTGGAATTGAAACGGAAATACGAGCGGACGCTGAATTGTCGAGAAAAGATGCCTTTTAATCGAACCATTGTGGAATTGAAACCACCGATGGGGGTCTACGACGAAATCACAGAGTTGTCTTTTAATCGAACCATTGTGGAATTGAAACTTCCTCGAAGTCGTCAGAATCCATACCCTGAACAATCTTTTAATCGAACCATTGTGGAATTGAAACTCACATGAATCTCTGCTTGAGCGCAGTGATCTGTGGCTTTTAATCGAACCATTGTGGAATTGAAACTGTTTGAGCGTCGGTTGAAACTCTAATCTTTAACTCCTTTTAATCGAACCATTGTGGAATTGAAACCCTTCTCATCACAGATGTTGTAGACCCGCGAATACCTTTTAATCGAACCATTGTGGAATTGAAACCTTGAAAATCAGCCACCTGTTCGGGTGTCGGATTCTCTTTTAATCGAACCATTGTGGAATTGAAACACAGTCATTGGCTGCTATTCAAGGGACAAAGACCTACTTTTAATCGAACCATTGTGGAATTGAAACTCACTATTTGATTGGTGTGATGCCTTGCCATTTCAGCTTTTAATCGAACCATTGTGGAATTGAAACTCGTGAATCTGAAAGTGATAAGTGCTTCTTGAGTTACTTTTAATCGAACCATTGTGGAATTGAAACCTTGACTCAACCTCTCCAAGTAGTTTCTCAAATACTTCCACTTTTAATCGAACCATTGTGGAATTGAAACTTATCTTTGACAATCCACTGCGGGGCTTTGCTCATACTTTTAATCGAACCATTGTGGAATTGAAACCAATTCAGACCGAAACACCTCTCCATCATCCAAAAAACTTTTAATCGAACCATTGTGGAATTGAAACCCTTCTCATCACAGATGTTGTAGACCCGCGAATACCTTTTAATCGAACCATTGTGGAATTGAAACCGCTTGTTGTTGGTGATCTTTAGCAAAGAGGCAGACCTTTTAATCGAACCATTGTGGAATTGAAAGTTGCGCCGAAGCTGCACCGAAAAACTTTTAATTGAACCGTTGTGGAATTGGAAACAAAAAAAGCCGATGGAACATGAGAATTCCACCGGCTCTTTTTATTTCTCGCTATAGAATTATTTTAGATAGACAATTTCCGCAACCCTACGGATTGTTGTACACGTAGTCATGCCCTCCATAATGCCGCAGAATCAATCCACCGTCAGCAACCGTGCAACTAACACGGTCACCTCGGCTAATACGGAACGTATGAATACCCGCTTTCCCTTCTTCCCCCCGAAGTTTTTCATAGTTCAGGCTCCCCCCTATGAGACCGCTGGTATGACCTCCATCCCTTTCGAGGGTATATGAAACCTTCGCCAAAGTTTCCTGCAGCTTGAAACGCGCCTTAGTGTTACTCTCACGGTTGAAATCGTTGTGAAAACTTCTCGCGTACTTCAATCGTGGGAACGGCAATAGCCCTTTTGCCAGTAAATTCTCTTTTGCTCGATTCCAGACCAAGGTGCCCCACGCCGATAACCCTGTATCCGTTTCGTCATCGCCTTCCTCTAGGAATTCAAGCAGCGTCTCCGGGATGTCTCTGAGTACCCGACGCGGATACAATTTACCAGCAGCCATCAACGCAAATTCTGTCCGATGTTTCTGAATCACGGCGGTATCAATCTGAATCGGCAGACGCGGAATCGTGATTAGGTCAGCAGTTTCCGCCTCAAAGATATAGATCACCTCATCGGCGTAGAACGCGCCGAAAGTATTCATGTAGCCTTGCAAACTTTTGAAGCCGCCGACAAGATTAAAAATCACGCGATAGCCGCTTTCACGCCGCCACGGTAGGTTATCCTCCAGCCACCGAATCAGTTCCTTTATCCCTGTGGAAAAGGAAACGGTATCCTTTGTCGAAAGCCCTTCAGGCGTATAGATGGATACGCTAAGCCCGTGCTCCGCAAGGAAGTCCCGAATCAGTTCACCCGTCTTTTGTCCCTGTGCGGTGTCGGTGCAGATGAGATGGTGTTGATCAGGACTATTTTGCGGCAGTCTACCGTTATAGATACCGTAGATGCCGTTTAGTTCGGCACTGATTCGACGGTTTATCTGAACATCATCTTCAAGGAGTTGCTCAAATGCGCGATCCGCAAGTGTATTAATCGCTGCTTCCGTCTCCGAATCCAATTCATCCGCTTTGCGGTTTGCCGAATCGCGCAGCAGTCGCCGCCATTCGCTGGGATCGTCGTTACGGATCTGGTTGGTCAGGATGCTTGTCCCGATGGTTGATAAAACAAAGCGCATGGTCGCGCCTCCAATTTATTGTGTATACTCGCTAAATCAATAAGGATTGTCTTCCCACTGTGGGAGAGATTTGTAACCTCGCCTACCGGGGTTGGAAAAATACGAGCTATCCCCCCGGTAGGTGCGGTTTTCAACCGCACCGCATCGGCGCAGTTGGAAACAGCGCCTACCAAACATGGGGAGCGAAAGTGTTTATTTATTTTTAGAATTCACCATGATTGACGATTCCGACACATGGCACATATCGTCCCGCTGGGGCTAAATCAACTTACACGCCTTTTCCTGTTTGCACGCATCAGGTATGCGCTATCCTGAAAATCCTTAAATCCTGAGCATCCTGATTCAGACAACGATTAACGCTCCTGAAACCGAAACGCAAACAGATCCGCGTCCTTGAGGACAAAACGCAACCGGACCGGCTTCCCAACCAACGAGCCCATATCTACTCCGTCCTCCCACTTGACCGTACCATCAGTCTCATCACCAAAGATCTCAGGACACGCGTCCAACGTAAAGCCCGGCTGCGGATGCCCTTCCGTATCCTGAATCTCAACTTGAACAAATCCCACCGCCGATGTCGAAAAGTTCAATCTCAGGCTGTCACCCGTGAAAACCATCGGACGAGTGACAAACTCGCCCCCGGCGTACCCTGCGCGTACCGATACAAACCCATCAGTCCGGAGCGAGAATCGACGAATATGGACAGACGGCAGCCGCCAGTTTGCCATGCTGTACATTGAGAGTTCCTCCGGCGATGTTTGCAGGATACCCCGTTCCATGTAAACCCCACGCTCATGCCAGTTGCCTTCATCAAGTCCAGGACGGACAAAAGCCTCCATAAAACTGCGATCGAAGTGAAGTCCATCACGGCTGGACATAAATATAATGTCATTCACGCCCGAACCGTATTCCCAATCCGGAATCGGCTCGCGCTCTGGCACAAAACGTGCAGGAAACATTAGGTACATCCCCGGCGCACGCTCGTAGGGTACGCAGGCATTGGTATAGAGATGTTCAAACGGAGTCTCGCCGGTATCAATCAATTCAAGCGGTGTCCAACTGCGAAAGTCTTTAGAGGTTGAGCGTCGAATCCAGCGCACTCCATTCTTGAAGCTGCCCCTACCTGCCACACCCCGCGTATAGGCGACATATTCCCCGCGTTCCGCGTCCCAAAAGGCGATGTTATGCGAATCAAATGGTCGCTCAGTCAGGATTGGCTCATCCTGCATCAATCGCCAACGGAGACCGTCCGGCGAGACCAACGCAAGTATATCGGAGGTACGCACGATAGCCTTGTACCGTTCTTCGTCCGGCGCGTCGGGATTGAGATCAAGAAACGGCGACATGTTGTTACCCGGTCCCATCCAAACAAGGTTGTTGTCCTTTGAGCCCTGAAATTCAATCAGTCCAAGCCGTGGCTTTTCCCAGTGAATCCCGTCCGTGCTTTCAGCATAAGCGTAGAGCGGTAGACGCTCACCACGAATTGGCATCTCCTGATCGCAGCGATACCACGCACGGAAGCGGTCACCTTCGCGGAACGTTACCATATAGGAGACACCACCCCGTTCCCACGGATGTTCAGCAGAAATTACAATCTCACGACGCACCGGCTCATGCAAACGCCGCGTGACATCTTTCGCCTCGTCAATCCAGAAATCGTCCACGAACAGTTGACGATCTGTGCCGATGTGGATAGATGTGCTGTCATTATCATGTCTTGCCATTTTAACTCCTATAAATGATGGTTCTCAACCCTATTTTCTGCTATAATTGATAGTAGTAGGCATACTCCGTATGCCGTATAACCCGTAGATCGGGTGTTCATGAAGTAATGAACCAATTTTTTTCACGTTTCACGCATCACGTTTCACGTTTTTGAAGAATATCATGCCCCAATCTCGCCCCAACATCATACTGATAATGTGCGATCAGATGCGATGGGATGCCGCTGGCTTCGCGGGAAGTTCAGTTGTCCAAACGCCACATCTGGATCGCTTAGCTCAAAACGGGGTCTGCTTTGAGAACGCCTACTGTGCCTCTCCGGTCTGTTCACCCGCCCGCGCTAGTTGGCTGACTGGACTCTACCCCCATGCCCACCTGCAACTGAAAAATTACGGTCCTGGCTTGGTTGGAAAGTGGGGGAGCTACCTGCCCGCTGACAGCGTGACCATCGGCGATGTTCTTAAATCCGCTGGATACCGCTGTGGCATGGTGGGTCCTTGGCATCTTGGGAACGACCACCTTCCCCAACACGGGTTCGACGATTTCTGGTGCACCTATCGCTATCTCGGCAAAGACCACCCCGATCCGCTCTTCGATTCCTTCGATCGGGCGGGAGTTCCCAATCTCTACCGCAAAGATGCCGCAGGGATGACGCAATACGGAAATACGCTGGAATTTGGGACAATCACCGACCCCCGCCAGCAGCGCACCACTTGGACGATAGACCGATCCCTTGAATTTATCCAACAGCCGCACGATGCCCCGTTCTTCCTATTTGTCAGCATCAAAGACCCACACCCACGCGTCTTAGTGCCACCTGAATTGGTTGAACTGTATCCAGAAGACCAGATGCCGCTGCCCGTTTCGTTTCGGGATCCCCTTGACGGCAAACCCGCCTTCCAAGCGCGTGCAAAGTTTCGCATCCCCTCAACTGTGACCGATGACCAATTTCGTCAGGTGATTGCGTACTATTATGCCCTAATCACGCACATCGACGCACAGGTCGGCCGTCTGTTCCGCACCCTTGAGACACAGGGTATGGCGCAGGACACGATTGTAGCCTTTATCAGCGATCACGGTGAGATGCTCGGCGACCACGGTTTCACGGAGAAGTGCCTCATGTACGAGGCGTCGGTTCGTGTGCCGTGTCTGCTCTCTTGGGATGGAACGTTACCGGCGGGGGCACGGGTGAAAACGCCGTTAGGCGGCGTTGACCTAATGCCAACCCTGCTTGAGTTGGTGGGAGAAACACCACCCTCGCCAATTGATGGTCGCTCCGTAGCGTCAGCAATGCTCGCGGGTAGGGAACCCAATCCCCAACCAGTCTTTGCCGAGATTGCCAGCAATGAAGCGATTTATCGCAACGCACAAGATCCGGAACAGTTAGCCGCTCATGTAATGGTCTACGATGGACGCTGGAAATATATTCGTAACCGCTTTGATATTGATGAGTTGTACGACCTAGAGACGGATGCGGACGAAATGCGAAACCTCGCTGCTCAACCTGAATACAGCGAACGGATGGATTCGATGCGCCGTCAGATTGCTGAAATGGTTTGCCATACCGGTCCCGGACCCTACGACTGGTGTTTATCCGATGGCAACGGGACGGCTGCGACTCAATAATCGACAACTTCGCAGAATTCAAATAGTCTCCGTGCCCGCTCCGAAAATCCTTCATACGTCTCCGGCGGCACTTTCGTCGCATGACCAATACTAATCCACGACAGTCCATAGCAGACCACAATTTCGGGGCGCGGTCCATTGGAGGTGTTGGGTGTGCCACGATGCAATGTCCGGACATCCTGTATCCACATCGTGCCTTTTTTCATATTGAGTCGACGGGCGGACGGAAAATCGCCTTGCGTCAGCACTTCATCGTACCGACCCTCTAGATCGGGGTTGGCGATGTACTGCGTTGATGGCAGTACCTCAATACTACCGTTCTCCTCTGAAGTATCCACAAGCGGAAACTTGACCCCTATTATCGGGCAGGTGTCAAGTCCGACGTGCGGAATCTCCCGCGCCAGTCCGGTGTCTCGGTGCCAATGCTGAAACTCGCTGCCTGGGTAGGGGTTATTAGAGTGGAGACACTTGATGTAAAAATCGTCCTTGCCCCAATAACGCTTCAGAAACTCCAGAATGACCGGATTCTCGTACACCTCCGGGTCGGCAAACGGCGGCACCCACGGGATGGTCAGCGTATAGCGGTTGATGATCTGTTGACGACCAAAGCCCGTCCGCAAGTCTCCCCATTCTTTCTCGGCAAAGCCGGTTTCGCGCGTCCTGACATGCTCTAGCATCGGTATAAACGCCTCTCGGATGCGATCTACAGTTTCCACAGACAACACATCCTCAATCACCGCGTAGCCGTTGATCCTGAACTCGGCTATCTTTAGATCAAAATCGACATCTTCGCATCGTGCAGTCATGAATCCTCCGTTGATAGTAGTAGGCATATTGCTTTGAATCCCGATTCATCGGGGCTCCGTATGCCGTAACCTCTGTTTGCTTAAATTCCCAGCGAGACAACAGCATCGTAGGTTGGGTTGAACGGTTGGAAGTACCTATCTACCAAAGAGAGTAGAGTTTTTCCCTCTTAACGCTACATTCTCACAGATAGCGAGAGTGAAACCCAACACTCACAAAACCGATTGTATCATAGGACACTCCGGTGCGTCCAGAAAAATGGGGAGGAGCGGATCTACGTTTCCTTGTGTCGCTTGCTCGAATCTGTGCTATCATATTAGCTATTCTAATCCAGAACGAAACGCAGGAGCAATCTCATCAAAGGAGAAAGAAAACATGCGACACGAAAAATGGAAATGTCCCAAATGTGACAATGCTGAGTTTGAGACCGATATTTTCCAAGCAGCGGGTGGCACACTTGCGAAGTTGTTCGATGTCCAAAACAAAAAGTTTACTACCGTTTCATGTACACAATGCCAATACACCGAGGTCTACAGAGCAGATACCTCACGTCTGAGTAACATCTTCGATTTCTTCACCAATTAACGTTGGGAGGTAGTTCCCCATGAGGGTATTCACCGATGCTCAAAAGGAGCAACTGCAAACCAAAATTGAAAACGAACAGGAACGGCAGCGGATACTTAGGGAAGGCATCCAAATTGAACAGGAAAAGGAGTCAAAAAGGGGTAAAGGTATAATTTCGACATTGTTAAGCTATAAGTATGGTATGCTGGGATTTATTTTGTTCCTAATTATCTTAAACATAAGACTCCTGCTGCCTCGACAAAATTATGATTCTCACACCTACCTCCTTCCCATGATAACGCTGATGTTATTATTCTATCACATTGCGTACCATTTCACGAAACAGGGTTGGATCAACCGTGTGATGAAAACGATTGCGTGCACTTGGATCGTGTTTGTATGGGCTTATATACTTTGGATTTTTTGGATTAAAATCGCATAACATATCGGCGGCAAGGGATAAGAAAACATGAGCAAAGCGTTCTTTGAGAAAATTGACGTGCTTCTACCAGGGCAAGGCGAAACATTAGCACAAGCCCCAGCCCACCACTGGGAGCGGGCGGAGCGTGCCAACGCCCAAATCTACTACAGCACACGCGAGCCGAAATCTGTCCTCATCCATCTAACAGGATTGACTAGAGAGGAGAGAAAAGCCCTCGCCGATATGCCGATTGAGGTCGATCTTTCAGCCTTGAAGTATCACGACTACGACGGGTTCGGTGTCCATCTGCCGGGGCTGATTGTCACAACGCAAGGGATAGCGATCGCCGTGTGTCAAAAACGACACGGTTCGATGGGGGACGGCGGCAACCAAGTTGACATCTTGATGGCACGTAGCGAGGACAGCGGCGCGACTTGGCAACGACAGGAGGTCATCTTTGAGGAAGAGGGGGCATTCACCTATCTCGGTCCCATCTTCGAGGATCGCACGACGGACGCTGTATTTGTCGCATTCTGGAAAATGCCTGCTGATATCTTGGACGACCTCGGTTACTTCAGCGAACACGCCAAGCAGGGAGGCGGTTTCCACCTACTTAAGAGCACCGATCAGGGACGGGGTTGGTCTGATCCTTTCTATGTCAGCCCGGAACCGAACGCCGATGGCTGGGTGGGGTGGCCCAACAACTGCGTCCACGGTATCCAACTCGCTGTCGGTCCCCGCAAGGGACGGTTAATCATACCGGCGTTTCTATACAAGGAAGGTGAACCGGGGCAGGTGCCGGGAGTTCGTGGCGGTTTCTTGTACAGCGACGATCGCGGACAGAGTTGGAAGGTGGGCGCTGTCCTGCCCGAAGGCTCGGATGAGGTCAGTCTCGTAGAAACTGCGGGGGGTGGTATCTACGTCAGTTATCGCAAGAACACACTTGCTACCGGCAAACGACACTTCGCACGCAGCGCCGACTATGGCGAAACCTTCTGTGAGCATGGCGAGCACGGGGAGGTGCCGGACGCGAATCTCCATGCAGGGCTAATCCGCTACCGTGGAGGTGAGAGAGGAAGTGAGGATCTCCTCCTGTTTTCCAGTCCATCCCCGGCGAAAGATATGACGATTCGCATTAGTCGCGATGGAGGCAGGAGTTGGGACATTTCACGTAGGGTTGAACAAGGATTATCACGGTATTCTGACCTCGCGGTGACAGCAGACGGGACAATCCTCTGTCTGTATACCAACGGGGTGATCCGCGATAGGGAAAAAATCAGCGTAGCGCGTTTTAACTTGGAGTGGCTGATGAGTGGCAGTACGTAGGTTGGGTTGAACGGTTGAAAGCACCTCGCTATCAAGGATAGTAAGGTTTCTTTCGATACCGTATTCTTACAGATAACGAGCGTGAACCCCAACAATCACAACCAACGAACTAGTGAACTAATATGGCTAGAGGGTTTCGTACCGGTCCACACGATTGTGTCCCAAAAGACCGGGACACAGCTGCTGCATCTCCGGCGGCATCCGCTCATACGTTTCGGGCCAAATCGGTTGATGACCGCCCTCAATCCAATTGTTGAACCACGGTGGGTAGTAGGCAATATTCAATCCGACGCGGATCTGATCGCTGGTATTCGCACGCGCTTGGTGGTAGGTGCCGCCATGCCACATAATGACCGAGCCTGCCCTGCCAGTAATCGGCTTAATCAACGGACTGTCTGGAGTGATGTCCGGCGGCGGAGTCTTTCGACGTGAACGATGACTCATCGGCACCACACCCGTTGCACCGTTCTCCACCGTGAAATCTGTCAGCATCCAAATACTATTGATAATCCATGGAACGTCCGGCACTTCATGGAACTCACGGGCGGAATCCACGTGCAAATGTTGGCCGGGCGCACCGGGCCAAGTCGGCTTGGAGCACGCCTCGACCACCCGACAGTTCTGCCCCAGAAAATGCCGTGCAACCGCCACCGTGTCCGGATGACTAGCACACATCCAAACACGATCGTCCAGATTCATCATACCGAACAGCGTCTGATAGTGGTCATCACCTGTATTGTAGATCTGGCACTTTGGGTCGGTATGTAATTCGAGAAAACGTTTCGCCATGCTGTGTGCCGTGTCTTCGGGGATACGGTCTTCTAGCAGGCAGTAGCCGTAAGTTGTCAAGCAATCTATTGCCGCTTCGACATCACTGCTCATCTATTTCCCCTTTGTCCATGAGTGCTAATGAACTAATGAACCGATGAACTATGGTGGATTCTAAAAATAAATAGACACTTTCGCCTCCCGGTAGGTGCGGTTTCCAACCGCACCGAATAGGCGCAGTTAGAAACAGCGCCTACCAAACGGTAAACAGTAGTTTCGTTTTCCTAACCCCTCCGATTTGGCGTGTCTCATTAATTCTAAGGTCCACTATAACTATTTTCACGTTTCACGACAAGGCGCGGTATACCCACGCGCCCTGTCCGGCAATCCACATCTTCGACTTAGACAGGCATCGTCCTGCCGCTATAAGACCTGCCAGCCTCCGCTATTTCAGGACTGCCTCCCATTATCCTCACACCCCCATCAATCCTCTCTGGGAGTGTCTCTATACTACCACCTTCCAAGAATGCAACACCCGCCTCCTTACACGCGGTATATACCCGGTGTCTCGCTTCAGTCATTTCAGGCGGTCGCGGACTTGGGGTGTTCTTGTAGCCAAACGACATACCGAGATCCCCAGGTCCCCATTCGGCAAAGGCGATGCCGGGCACCCGAAGCGTCATTTCAGTATTAGCGATTGCTCGCACGTTCTCGATCTTCAGCCCAAGCATGAGTTCACCATCGGGATTAAGGGGCCAAGGGTCAGCTTTTCCTAGGTAATCATCGACGGAAATGCCCCAAATCGGTGCTGCAGATCCTTGTCCCGCTGAACCTCTGCGTCCGACATCTAGTTGCGTACCGACACCAATCGTCTGGAACGGATACCGGCAGCATTCGACAAATGTCTTTACCGCTTCTGGAGACTCCGCATGACACAGGAGCAGACCGTGTACACCTATCGCCAATAGCTGCCTGAGCTGCCACGCATTCGCTCGCATAACATCAGGACTGGAACCGTCCATCGGTAGCTCTACGACAACCGCCGGCGTTACGTGCCCGCTGTTAGTCGGTCCTCCGTCCACAAGCCCGCGCATAAAATTCGCCAGACCTACGAAATCGAGGGGACCATGCTCCATACCGATGTTGATGTAGTCTGCCCATGTTTTTGCCATCTCCTTGCCAGCCTCATAGGTGAGATTGGCACCTGTGTGGCTGCCTGTATAGTAGACGGGTTGATCTTGCTCAAGTAGTTCAATTGCTTTATTTACTCGCTTCGGCATAATTAACCTCTCTAACAAAAAATAACTAGTTCGTCTTAACGATTTCAATCGCTCAAAAAATCATCAATACAAGAAAAAATTATAGCATAGTTGCCAATTTGAGTCAAACGACGAATCCGATGTACATCAGCATATTTCTATATTCTCCGCTCCCTCCTTGACATTCCCACCTGTCAAAAGTATAATGAATAAGTTATCTACCGATTCACACGAATCGAACAGGAATGGGATCTCAACGCGTTGGGACAAGCGAAAGCGAGAAAAAACATGGCAACAAAAGAGGAACTTTACGATGAGGCTTTAACACATTTCGGGAACAACGAACTTGAGGCAGCGGTTGCTACATTCAATATGCTCGTCGAGCAATTCCCCGATTATGTGGACGGGCATATTGGGCTTGGACACGCATACGAACGGATGAGCAGATATGACGAGGCAATTGAGGCGATCAAAAAAGCAATTGACGTTGATCCGACCGATCCGCTTAATTACACCAGTTTATCGATGTGTTACCAGCGAAAAGGGATGATTCAGGAAGCGGAAGACGCAATGGCAAAATCACACCAGCTACAGATGGGGAAATAATACACCGTATCTGCAAATGAGGAGGGAACACAAGCAATATGCTTGAACTTTACGATACAACACTCAGAGACGGGAGCCAAGGGGAGGGGGTCGCTTTCTCCGTTGAAGACAAGCTGCTCATCATCAAAGCCCTTGACCGTCTGGGCATCCATTACATTGAAGGCGGATATCCCGGCTCGAATCCAAAAGATATGGAGTTTTTCAAAGGTGCGAAGTCGCTCGAACTCCACCAAGCGGTAGTCGTGCCTTTCGGCAGCACGCGCCATCCACGTTATCAACCCAGCGAAGACCCAAACCTGCTAGCGTTACTGGACACAGGGGCCCGCACCGTCACGATCTTCGGAAAGAGTTGGGAACTCCACGCGACAGACGTGCTTCGTGTCACAGCACAAGAAAACATTGAACTCATCGAAAGCTCAGTCCGTTTTCTGGTCGAGAACGGACGCGAGGTTATCTACGACGCAGAACATTTCTTTGATGGGTATGACGATCAACCGGATTATGCTCTGCAAACACTCAAAGCGGCAGCACGAGGCGGCGCAAGATGCGTCGTGTTATGCGACACGAACGGTGGGCGATTGCCTCTAGAAATTCAGGAAGGTGTGCGGGCAGTCATGGCTGAGATTGATCTGCCGGTCGGCATCCACACCCATAACGACGCTGGCGTAGGCGTCGCAAATACCGTCCTTGCTGTGCAGGCAGGGGCAGCGCATGTACAAGGGACATTCAACGGCTACGGTGAACGCTGCGGCAATGCAAATCTCGCCTCTATCATCCCGACGCTCAAGCTCAAACTGGGAATTGACTGCATCAGCGAGGATGGACTCAGCCAACTCACAGAAACATCACGCCTCATCAGTGAATTGGCGAACCTGCCGCACGACGAGCGTCAGCCGTATGTCGGGAGTTCCGCTTTTGCCCACAAGGGTGGTATGCACATCGACGCTGTGCGCAAGAATCCGCGCACCTTTGAACATATCGATCCAGAGTTGGTTGGCAATGAGCAACGCATCCTAATCTCAGATCAAGCTGGTAAAAGTGCTATCCTGAAAAAAATCGAAAGACACTATCCAAATTACGACAAGAATTCCCCGGAAGTTATTGCCCTTTTTGATCGGTTGAAAGAGGCGGAGAATGAAGGCTATCAATACGAAGCCGCCGATGCATCGTTTGAACTGCTGACCCGTACACTCTTGGACGGCTATCAGCCATTTTTCGATCTACTCGGATTTCGTGTGATTATTGAAAAAGTCAAAGATTATGGCATCCGATCTGAAGCGACGATTAAAGTAATGGCACCCGATGGCGAGGTCGAACACACCGCCGCTGATGGCGATGGGCCCGTCAATGCCCTCGACGGTGCCCTGCGCAAAGCGCTTGAGCGTTTCTATCCCTCGCTACAGGATGTTCATTTGACCGACTATAAGGTCCGTGTTTTGGACACCCAAGCCGGCACCGCCGCAAAAGTGCGAGTGCTAATCGAAGCAAGTGATGGAAGGGAGCATTGGGGGACCGTTGGCGTATCAGAAAACATCATACAGGCAAGCTGGGAAGCCCTCACGGATAGCCTAGAATACAAGCTCTACAAAGACAGTCGTGAGTCGTAAAACAAGGTCCGTGATGCTGTTAGAAACCGAGTTTTTTCTTGAAAACTCGGTTTCTGTTGCACAATTTCTTAACATCGCCAATCAGTCTTAATCCTTGACAGAAACGCCTCTATTTGTTACAATATATGTAACAATTCGATAATTTAGCCAACAGGAGGTTTCACATGACTGATTTACAACAGATTGCTAAGGCGGCGCAAGAGATTATCCAGATCTGTGAGCAAAAACGAACTAGTAAAGCCGACAAAGAGAAGCTGCTGAGGCTGCAGGGGGCAATCCTCACGCATATCGAAGGGCTTACTGAATGCGATGTTTGCGGGTCAATCACAGATCTGGTTGTGACGATGACGATCGAACCGGTGACCGCAAAGCTGTGCAAAGATTGTGGGATCGACGCGATCGAAGCAGGAAAGATTAAAAAAGCTACGACGCGAAAGCGATCCACCCGAACTGCGCGGAAAAACGTACCATCGGCGAAGAAAAAATCATCGCCACGACAGACATCACCCAAGAACGCCGACGAACTGTATGCCGAAGTAGAAAAGGAGACAAGCCTCAAGAAAACGGATGTCAAACGCTTGCACAAAATTATCCAAGAGATCTCGGGTCCGATGAACCTGGAGAACACGGTCTTATATGTGACGCGTGAGGCGGAACTCGCGAAACTAAGGATAGAACAGGACGCACTGAAGACGGCGGTCACGTTATTAATGGCGGCGTGAAGTTCCGCTATCACATCTCAGATTGCATCAAAGTTCGTCCGTTGAACCTTGCGAAGATGTGGAGCTTTTGGAACTTTTAGTTAAACTCGACAATTTCTGAAACAGATTCTCTCCCGATGACGTTTAGGATAGTACGATCTTGGAAACGATAGGGACAAGGAGGCGCCTACTGTGACAGATAAAATGATCGATGACCTATCGGATCAAGAAGACACACAACTGGCAACGTTGACAAAGGCGGGAAACGAAGAGGCCTTTCGATCGTTGTTTGATAAACATTACAACTGGGTTTATAGTAAAACGTATCGAATGCTGTGCAATCATCAGGATACGGAGGAAATATCCTTAGATATCTTTATGAAAGTGTGGCAGAAGATCGAGAAGTGGGATACTGTTCAAGGTAGTTTTCAAGCGTGGTTGAATGTTGTTGCAAAAAACACAATAATTGATGCAATCCGCAAAAAAGAAAGGATTCGCGAGTCACTTTTAAGCATGGAGGATGAATCTGAATTGCCACTTGTTGAATACCAAGACCAGCGACCAACGCCTGAAAAACAGGTCGAATCCCGAGAAGCTCAAGAGATTCTCGAATGGGCGCTCCAGATGGTGAAAAAACCGAATCACCGAGTTGCTTGGATTCTACGCCATCTGGAGGGGTGTAGTATTGCCGAGATTTCGCAAACGCTTCAGCGTAAGGAAGGGACCGTGAAAATCTGGATCTTCCGTTGCACTGAGGAGTTGCGCCAAATTCTTACCAGAAAGGGTCTAAAATGGGTTTAATGATTAGGGGGATAAAATGAAATTTTGGAAAAAGCCAATACAAAATTTCGGTAAAGATGAAGTCAGAAAAGCGGAGATGCTAGAGATTCATACACGCAGAATCCGGGGAGAAAAACTATCCCGTAAGCAAACCCGGCTGTTAAAAGCGAGCGAGCAATATCCAGAATTGGACCCTTTGAAAGAGCTCATTGATTTTGCGCATCACCGTTTTGAGGAAAGGGAAAACGTCACCCCGCTTCCTGGAGCAAAACGACGTATCGCCAACAGTTTGATGACGTTGATTGGTCGTAATGCTGCGGAAGATGATGCGTTGTCAGGCGATGAGCTCGGCTTGCAGCCAGCTTACAGCCCGGATCTAGTCGGAAGTGATAGTGAACTTGCCTTACCACATGTTTCCGGTGATCTACCGCCGCCAATTCCTGAAGAGGTGGATCCGCTTAATGAGACGGTCATCCTTGATGGCGAAAAGGTCGGATCGGTAACCTCTCCAGTAGAAGAGGCGTGTCACCTGAAATTGAAGGTTGTGCAGGGCGACGAAGCCGGACGTGAGTATGACATCTCTTTCCAACCTATGATTATCGGATGTGGGGATGACGTAGCTGTCCAGTTAGATGCCAACACCCCGGTATCAGAAAGTCATGCGTTGCTTACCGTTGATGATGATGAGCTGCTGATTACAAATCTTGACACCAATAGCGGCACGTCCGTTGATGGTGCTAAGATTACTGAACCGACACCACTTCATGTTGCCTCTAGGGTACAAATTGGTGGACAGGTGCTTGAAGTAACTGCGTTTAGGCGGGATGCCAGTGTCCTTGGTGTCTCCTTTGAAGTTGTAGAGGGACCCGATGTCGGACAGGTTCACTGGGTCTATTTTAGAGAAATGACTGTCGGACGCAGTGCAGCGGCGCAAATCAAACTTGCTGATCCAACAGGAACCCTCTCCCGTCTGCATGCTCGGTTTAATCTGAAAAACGGCGAGGTGTATCTTACCGATCTCGGCAGCAAAAACGGGACTTACGTTGATGATTTCCGTATAGAGGAACCAACCGTCGTTGAACCAGGGATGTGCATTGGGTTCAGTGGGATTATCTGTGAAGTCATAGCCATTGAACACATTTAGCCAATGAATCAATCTGCGATTTTGTAATGCAGCGCAATGGAAATGAACAGATAGGGGCATATATAATACGCTACCTATTATTACATGCCGCATTTTTCTTCCCACCATTGAGCGGGGAGAGGAATGCGGTTTTTTTCTATTTGAATTTTGAACCGTCTAAGGTATAATGATATAATAACGCAAGTTGCTAGTCGTAGACACGCTCCGCCGTGCGGTCCCTGTTGTGTGAAGTACGGCACCGTAGAACTCCAATGCTACGGTTTCAATGAACGCCTGAACCAATCAACTAGTAAACTCGTGCACCAATGAACCAATTCTACCCATGAGTCAGAGACAAGCTGCTTTCGCCCATTTTAACCGCGCTGCAAATCTTTATCGGCAAGTCTGCTATGCCCAAGCCGTTCAATATTATCTGGCGGGCTTAGAAATCGATCCGATGTGTGTGGAGGCGTATGCAGACTTGGCAAAGGCGTATGAAAAGCTGGGCTGCTGGAATCAGGCAATTGAATCGCTGGAGACTGCGCTAAGGCTACGCCCCGGTTACCCAACCGCCCTGCGTCGCAAGCAACGCATTCTCGAAGAAAAAAGTGTTTATGATAGTTTAACCGATGAACTAAATCTAGCCCTTAATGCCGCCGACCAACATCAGCCAACCGATGCGGATCAGCGAAGCAGCCCCACAATCGAACACGAATTCTTCACGCTCACGGGTGGGCGCACAATCCCGCAGAACTTATTATGGGTTGTATCCCAAATCATTGAGCATACCTATCATGAGGTCGGCAAAGTTTTCCAATGCCATCCGCAGTACAATGTTCCTATTTTTATTGAAGATTCCAAACAAATAGATACATCACAAGTGACAACGCCTGCGTACAGCACAACATCTCCGGTTGAAGTTGGAAATCACACACTGTTTTCGGATACTTCTCTTCCACAGTGGGCGGTCGCTTGCTATGACAATGGAAGCATTCGGCTGACTTACCGTCCTTATAGCGATTCCAGTATCGGTGTTTTATACGCAGTCGTTCGCCACGAATGGGCACATCTCCTTATTGACCTACTGACGAGCGGACGATGTCCCAACTGGCTCGACGAAGGACTCGCCCAATTTGTCGCACGCCCGTTGATGAACTCCGAGAAGACACGCTTACAACAAGCAAGTCGAGACAAACATCTCTTACCTCTCCATCTCCTGCAAAAACCGTTTCGGAACCTTCCAGAAAAGCAACGCCGTTTAGCATACCTCCAGTCCTACGCAATCACTAGATACCTGATACAGCAGTTCGGTTTCGCTGCGCTCCGAGATGTTCTCAAACACCTCGGCGACGAAAAATCGACCGATACAGCATTTCAAGAGGTGTTCAGGAAAACAGAGGAAGAAATTGTCGTCGCCTCAAACGCGGAGCATTGCATGACCGTCTAGGAGGATCAGTCATGGGAAAACTTGATATTGCGATCGTAATCATTGCTGGTGTAGGTGGTCTGAGCTGCCTGCGGGCGGGCTTTACACGGAGCGTCTGGGGAATTGCTGCGCTGTCTGCTGGTGCATTCGTCGCCAGCCAAGTCTGGCAAGATCTGACACCCTTCCTCCTCCGTTTCATAAAGCAAGAGCCGCTCGCCAAATGGATTAGCATTATCGCTATCGTCGCCGCTGTGAGCATCGTCGTTGATATGGTGTTTAGTCATATTCAGAAGGTCGTAGAGCGTGGCGTCCTAGGGTGGGTCAACCACATTATCGGGGGCGCTTTTGGGGTGGTGTCTAGTGCTATTTTGATTGGAGGTTGCCTCTTGGTGTTGGATCATTTCGGCGGCGAGGAAGCCAAACAGGCCATTGTCAATTCTCGTTTTGGTCCCGATCTCTTGGAGATTGCTAGGCAAGTTTTCGACTTTGGAGAGGAGGCAATTAAAGAGCATTTTGGACCAATGTAAAATGCAATTCTTCAGTGCACCCCAACCCTCGGCAGAACTAACCCATGCACAGCTGCTATGTTTCACCCGCGCAAATCTCCGAAGACACCATCCTTATCAACGAATCCGAGCGACATCACCTGCTCAACGTACTGCGCTTGAAAGCTAATGACCAAGTTGAAGTCTTTGATGGAGAGGGAAACTGTTATATCGCGTCGCTTGGTGATACCCGCACCTCCCCGCTACAGGCGAAAATCCGCCAGCATCAGTTTCACCGACACGCCCCACCGTATATCACCCTGTTTCAAGGCTTACCCAAATTTGACAAAATGGATCTAATCGTGCAGAAGACGACCGAAATCGGTGTGAATCAAATCGCGCCGATGATCTGCAAGCGTTCAATACCAAAATCGGTCGTTCAGGAGAAACGAACGGTGCGCTGGCAACGGATCGCAAACGAAGCTGCCAAACAGTGTAAACGTCCCCATTTTGCCCACGTGCTCGCCCCTCAAGGGTTGGAAGAGTGTCTTGGAAGGGTGTTACACTTGGATCTGTTAATTCTGTTGTGGGAGGGCGAAAAACGGCAAGGACTCAAAAAAATATTACGAAATCATGGAGAGGCAAAATCAGTTGGGCTTTTTGTAGGACCCGAAGGTGGGTTTTCAGACAAAGAGGTGGAGTTGGCAGTTCAAAACGGCTGCATACCTGCAACATTCGGCGACAACATCTTGCGCACAGAGACCGCTGCAATCGTCAGCGTAGCATCGGTGATGTATGAACTCAGGTGAGCATCATACGCAATGGGCAATTACGCAGTCGGCTCATAAGTCCCCCTGATAAGGGGGATTTAGGGGGTTAAAAATAAAAAACTCTGTGCACTCTGTGTCTCTGTGGTCAATTTAAGCCAATATTAGCCATTACCTCCAAACTAGCAAGACCGCAAGGGCTTCACCGGGCGTATTCCACAAGAAATCAAACGCCTCCTTTGCCTGCTCGTATGGAAAGCGATGGGTAATCATCCGATCGGTTTGGATCTTTCCGGTGCGAATCTGCTCCAACGCTCGAAACACAGTTTGTGAGAGCGGTTCGTCGATGAGGATACCTGCCACAAGCCGCTTGTGCATAATCTTCGATGAATGTAACGGCAACGGTTCCCCCTGATATAATGCGATTAACTGAAGTGTGCCTCCCCTCCGCACCATATCTTGCGCCTGATCAAACGACTTGACACCCGCATGTCCGCCAACACAGTCTACGACGAGATCCGCACCTTTCCCATCCGTTAAACGGTTCACTGTCTCAACAGGGTCCTCTTCCGAAGCATTAATCACGGCATCCGATCCCAACTCCTTTGAGAGTTGACACCGCAAGGACAACCCATCAACCGTGATGATTCTGGCAGGGTCATATCCGCGCAAGATCTGCAGCATCAAGCTGCCCACAACGCCTTGCCCCAGAATGACAATCGTATCTCCCGCCTGTGCCCCCGACGACGCTGCCCACGCTGTCGCCTCTGTCGAAAGCAGCAGAAACGTTCCTGCCTCGAAAGAGACATCATCGGGGAGTGGAACTAAATGCCCCCGCGTCGAATCCGCGTCCCCAACGACGTATTGTGCGTGTGGGGCGGCGGCCATCACCCGTTGTCCGATTTGATACTCCGTAACATCAGCTCCGACCTTCTCGACAATCCCTGTGAGAGAATATCCCATAATCGAATGCGGAAGCGCTTCCTCACTGATATAACGACGAAACAGTTCGGAACCACGGCTAATCAACGTCCGCTCCGTCCGCACCAACACTTGACGGTTGTCGATCTCAGGGATAGGTGCATCTTCTAACTGAATATTGCCGAAACCCTCTGGCTTAATCACGCGAATCATCGGCGTTATCTCCTATTATGCGTTACCCAAATTTCGCTTTTCCCAGCCACCTTCTCCGTACATATCCAAGAAATATGATTCATCGTAGGGGTATTTTGCCATCTCCGCTTCGTTGAGATCTATCCCCAAACCGGGGCGGTCCGGAATGATGACATCGCCATCTTTGATCTCTATGGGGTAATCAACAATCTTTTCAGCGAAGGGTGTCGCGAAGTCCTCAAAGACCTCTTGGATCATAACATTTGGCGTTGAGGCATCGATATGAAGGCAAGCAGCGGTACAGACAGGACCCTGTGCGTTGTGGGGAGCGACGGACACATGATGGGCTTGTGCAATGGCGCAGATCTTCTTCATTTCTGTAATGCCGCCGGCGGGGATGGGATCCGGCTGAATCACCTGCGCTGCCTTCCGATCTAGCAGGTCCATGAACGCTTCTTTGCCGGATAACCCTTCACCGGCCGCAATGGGAAACGGCAGCTTAGAGGCTATGAAAGCGAGGTCGTCGATTTGTGGGGAGCGTACCGGTTCCTCAAACCAACCCGGATCAAACGCCTCCAGCATGTGCCCAATTTTAACGCTAAGCAGTGGATCAAAACGCCCATGTCCTTCAATGAGTAGCTCTACATTGCGACCAACTGCATCCCGCACCGCCGCAATAATATCGATTGAGAGGTCAATCTCGCTAGGGGCAATTCGCCCGTAAGCATTTCCAAAGGGATCGAATTTAAGTGCAGTATAACCCTTCTCGACAACCGCTTTGGCTTTCTCGGCAAATGCTTCAGGGATACGGTCCACCTGATACCAGCCGTTAGCGTAGGCACGGATGCGATTGCGATATGCCCCACCAATCAGTTGGTAAACCGGTAGCTGAACTGTCTTACCAATGATGTCCCAGCACGCCATGTCCACCGCTGCTTTTACATAGAAAGGGGCACTCCCCTTTGTAAGTTCTTCGTAAATTTCTTCCGTGTTGAAAGGATCGCGACCGAGGTAATAACGGCGCATCTCGATGACGGCGGTCTCCGCCGTTTTCGCTTTGCGATGGCTTGTCGCCTCACCGACTCCGTAAACGCCATCATCGGTGTGGAGTTTGATAAACACCCAGTTTTTCCACGGGTTTCCAACGATAAAGGTCTGAACGTCTGTGATTTTCATGAATTAATAACCTAAGGCGTAAAACGTAATGCGTAATAAATACCCCACCCACTTGCGGGAGAGATTGGCAAACATTGACACGTGCGTTACGAAATACAGCAAATATTTAATTCACGCGAGCAACGCGATGGCCACGTATTTTCCTTGCGAACCGGGGAATTTGAACGATCAGTTGGAGGCATATTGCTGTTTATCCGAGTGGATCAATGCCTCGGTATGACTGATCAAGGAGTTCGATCGGGTGCATCACCTTCATCGGCAATTCATTTTCTTTAACGCCGAGTTGAATCTGTAGAATACAGCCCGGATTCCCTGTCGCAACAATTTCAGCATCTGTTTGGGCGATGTGCTTTATCTTGCGCTCCAAAATTTCACGCGACATCTCTGGCTGCGTGATGTTGTAAATACCCGCACTGCCACAGCACCATTCTGATTCGGTCAACTCGATAAGCTCTAACCCCGGAATTGATTGGAGGACTGTGCGAGGCTGCGATTGGACCTTTTGTCCGTGGACAAGGTGACACGGTTCATCATACGTCACGCGCCGCTTAATTTCTCCTTCAGGGGCTGTCATTTCAATCTCCGCGAGAAACTCGCTGATGTCCCGCATCTTGCTGCTGAACACTTTTGCCCTTTCGGAATAGTCCGAATCATGTTCCATCAAAGCTTCATACTCTTTCAGCGTCGCCCCACAGCCTGCGGAATTAATTATGATCGCGTCCACCTCTGCAGCTTCAAAGACATCGATATTTTGCCGAGCAAGTTCTAATGCCGTGTCTCGGACACCATTGTGGACATGCAACGCTCCGCAGCACATCTGCTGTGTCGGTGTAATTACGTCGCAGCCATTTTCCGCCAAGACGCGAACCGTCGCCAAGTTGGTTTCGGTAAACACCTGATTCATCACACAGCCAGAGATAAACCCAACCCGATGCTTCGCCTTCCCTTTAGCAGGGGTAAACTCCCGCAGATTGCCCTTGAGGGACGGATTGGGAATGTCGGGCAGCAACGACTCCATCTCTCCCAATTTGCCCATCAGTTTGAGAATCCCAAGTTTCTGCACCAGCCAGCGAATCCCAAGGTGCTGATACAGCCACATCATTTCAAAGATAAAATCTAAGCGATCCTTATTGGGCAAGAGTTCCTTAAAAGCCAAACGCCGCCAAAACCGCTGTTCGGTTGGACGCTCCGCATTCATCTCATAAATCGCACGGGCTTCCTCGATAACCTCGCCAAAATGTACGCCGGAAGGACATGCTGTTTCACAGGCGCGGCAATCCAGACAACGGTAAATATATTTTACCCAGTCATCGTTGATCGGCATCGGGTTGTTATCCCTAAATGCCGCTCCCATTAAATAAAGCCGTCCGCGTGGCGAATCGGTCTCCAAACCCAGTTCACGGTAAGTCGGACAGGTGGGCAGACAAAGTCCGCAATGGGTACAAGCATCCCACTTCTTCCAGCTAAAAAGTTCGGACCCAATAAGGGGGTTAGGCTGTGGATCCGGTTGAATTTGTGGTTGTTGCATTTTTTTGATTCTCGTTTTTTCGTCTTGGAGGGGATAGAAAACAGTGTTCAGTTCACACTAGTCTCGGCGAAAGTGGAGAGGCGGGACATGTTTTTGAGGACTACAGATTTTCGGTCGGTTCACAACGAGGGACTGTGACCTGCCACACCTTCTAATGGGCAGTCAATTTTGAAAGGTTCAGCAACCCCTCGTTCAAACTCCCAGATCTATACCCCTGCAAATCAAGAGCGACATGCTCATACCCAAGCGATTTGAATCTTTCGTTAATCTGGGCGCGGATAGACTTGGCAGCGACGAACTCAATCTCTTGCGGATCAACCTCAATGCGTGCGAGCGTATCGTGATGGCGTACACGGAATTGGCGAACCCCCAAATCGAACAGGAACTGTTCTGCCCGATCAACGAGGCGTAGGTTTTCGCGGGTAATCCGTGTGCCGTAGGGGAAACGGGAGGAGAGGCACGCAAAGGCGGGTTTGTCCCACGTCGGTAGTCCCCAACGCTTTGAAACTTCACGGATCTCCGCCTTCGTGAGATTCACGTCAATAAGCGGTGCTTGAATACCCATCTGTTTGGCGGCATCCATACCGGGACGATGATCGCCCACATCGTCAGGAATTGCGCCGTAGACGGTTGTGCCGATCTTATATTGTTCGGCAATTGGGCGAATCTGTTCAAAGAGTTCGGTCTTGCAGAAATAGCAGCGATTGGTCGGGTTGCTCGCGTATCCCTCGGTCTCCAATTCGTCGGTATTTATTGTTTCATAACGGATGCGAATTTGCTTGGCGATGTCCTGTGCTGCTTTCATTTCGCGCTCCGGGTAGGAGTCCGAAACTGCTGTCACAGCAAGAGCGCTGTCCCCCAACGCCCGCTTTGCGGCTTCAGCCAGAAAGGTACTATCGACTCCACCAGAGAATGCGACGATAACTTTTCCGTAGGATTTTAATAGCCGATCGAGATGATCTAGCTTCTGATCAATATCTGGATATTGTTCTGTTTCCGACATCTGTTTGACCTTTCTGATTCTTGCTTTTTTCCTGTTGCGATTGCTGTAATTTTCTTAGTTTTCCACGGAGGAGTTGCCGCCTTAGACCGCTGACGTGATCGATGAACAGGATGCCATCAAGATGATCAATTTCATGCTGTAGGGCGCGAGCGAGCAAATCTTTCCCTTCGATCTGAATTGGTTCACCATCAACATCTTGCGCCGTTACAACCGTCTTCGCTGCCCGCTTGACATCAGCGGTAATACCGGGGAAACTCAAGCACCCCTCTGCCTCGATGGTCTCACCCTCTAGACTTTGAATTTTTGGGTTAAACAACACCAATGGAGACCCTTCCGGATCGTCCCGATCCAGATTAATCACAATCAGTCGCTTCAAAATCCCAACCTGTGGTGCCGCCAACCCCACGCCAATCGGTGAAGCATACATCGTGGTTAGCATATCCGCTGCAAGTTTCCGTTCAATATCCGTGATTTCTTGAACAGGAAGCGCTTTTTCCCGAAGTACCGGATCGCTATAGAGCCGAATACGAAAAGGTCCCTCAATGCAATCCTGCGGATGCTTATCCACCGTTGGGGACCCAGCTACCTTTGGCACTGATGCGATCCGTTCTCTGCGCTTGCGTCTTGCCATCTCCGAGTAGCGGCTCCCTCCTGTCCCAATCAAAGGTTCCGAGATTGCATAATCATATCACCCAGAGAAAGGTTGGTCAAGCAAAAACGGAAGGTCTAGTAGGGGCATTTAGTTTTCCTGTAGAAGGGATCTCCGAATCCCGACCTATTGCTTAACCCTGCTTGACCAATTTCTGGAGTGAGCGCAGTTCTCTGGGCGGATCCATCTGGCTACCATAATCGCTCCAAGAGACTTCGGCAACATAGATATTCCCCTTAGAATCAACGGCGATTCCGTGCGGTGAGTAAAACCGTCCTGGCTCATCTCCATAGGATTCGTCGCTCAGTTGTGCCAATACATTCCCCTTGGTGTCCATAATGCTGACTCGGGGTCCCAATTTTGTGCCCATTTTATTCGACGCAATACCACCAAAATACTCACCCACATACACCAACGGTTCATCGCTAGTATCCAAACAGATACAAGCAGCCCTAGACAAATTCAGCCACTGTGTTTCATACTTGCCCTCGGGAGAGAATACCTGTACCCGATGGTTCTCACGGTCAGCAATGTATACCCACCCATCTTTATCAGTTGTGATGTTGTGGACGATGTTGAACTGTCCCTCACCTGTGCCTGACTCTCCCCAAGAAGACAGATGTCGTCCGTCAGGACTAAATCTGTGAACCCGTGCGTTGGCATATCCATCAGCTACATACAGGTCACCGTTGCGCGGATCGATTGCCAAATGCGTTGGAAGGTTGAACGGTTCACCGCTCATGGGAGAGGACGGTTGATTGGGTTGACCGAGAGTCATCAAAAGTTTCCCGTCGGGTGTGAACTGACGAACGGTATGGTCTCCGTTGTCAACGCAGTAGACTGAACCATCGGGACCAATGGTCACACCGTGCGGATTAGCGAAGATACCATCTCCCCATGTCCTAAGCACGTCACCATCCGAGTCGAAAACAACCATTGGATGCGTCCCACGATTAAAGACATAAACATTATCATCTGCATCAACAGCAACAGCAGTGGCTTCTTTGTAAGTCCAATCTTCGGGTATGTTGCCCCAATCTTCCCCCGATACTTGATATGTAAAATCTCCAGCACCTAAAGTAACCATTTTTTCCCTCCAACGATATGAAAGCCTCAAATTGCTATTTGTTGAAATTCTATTTAGGGCACAATGTATTAGATTCATCAGTTCAATGAACCAATAAATTAATGAACTAATCAAGTTGATTATAACACACCTATCGCAGCGATGTGAAGATCAAAATAGCGGCTGATGAGCGTTGACAGAGGAGTTTGGATATGTTATTATGCGCGCCAAATCTTTATTAGCGAAACCATGGAATCTGCCAATGCAAATTGCTTTGAATCCCGATTTTATCGGGGAGGTATACGTAATATTTTTAACCGCAGTTATCCACGGCAGTCTCGCCCTTTGGGTATACAATGATAGTAGATTGCGAGAGCGATCCGGGTTTTGGGCTTTGGGCACATTTTTCTTTCCGCAGGCGTTCTTTCCGATTTACTTTTGGAATCAGATGCCCGAACTCATCTGGACCTGCCCTAAATGCCAACGGGATAATCGGGCATGGTCACGCAAATGTGGACGCTGCAATCAATTCTACACAGCGGAAGAAACAGTTGCAAGGCTGCACGGTTATCTCAATCCATCAGACCCGGTGGTCATTTTTCTAATAACCTTGCTGTTTCAAGAAGTCGTGCGCCATATCGCAATCTTGATGGCAGAAGGAATTGAGGTGCTGACGGCAACGAACGTTGTAGTTACGCTTCCAGTCTCTCACTTCTGGAGCGTTAAGCTAGTTGTCGGAAATGTGCTGATTTGGGTCTCTCTTTTCTGCATCACTGGTCGCTATCGCAGAACTATACGGTCTATTGGATTAGGATACAGCGGCAACCTTACCGACCTTGCTCTGCCTCTATTGCTCGCTCCCGCTTTAGCCTTTGTTTCTCTTAGTTTCATGCAAGGGATAAGTTGGTTCAGCCAAGAGATCCCGCTAGAAGGACTAGGGAATTTGGCTCAATGGGAGCAGCAGCAATGGTCGAACAGTATGCCAGAAAACCTCGGAGATGGTACACTGATTCTCCTGGGATTCGTGATGTTAATTCTAATGCCGGTGGGGGAAGAGATTCTCTTTCGAGGAATTGCGTATATCGGTTTCGCCGGTCGATTTGGTCAGGTTAAAGGAATGGTCCTTAGCGCACTCCTTTTTGCTGTTCTCCACGGCTATATCCGTTCTTTCATGCCGTTGGTTTTGGGAGGGATTCCAATCTTTCTCATGGGGCTTACCCTTGCATGGCTGTACATTCGCACAAAATCGCTAATCCCGTGTATAATCACGCACAGTTTGGTAAACTTGATTTTAATTCTGGTTTACTGGATGTGAGGGTTAATTAGAATTTACCAGATACCTCCTCACCCTGTTCGCCGATCGGATAAGTCCCCAAAATTTTCATCATCACGCACAACTCCGTAATTTCTGCAAGTGCTTTTCGGACATTTTCATCTTCCACATGCCCGTCCAAGTCTACAAAGAAGACGTACTCCCACGCTTTGGTCTGAGAGGGCAGAGACTCAATCTTACTCATATTGAGTTCATAGTTTTTCAACACCTGTAGCACCTCCCACAACGCGCCAATTTTATCCTTAACCGAGAATATGATAGATGTTCGGTCGTTTCCAGTGGGGGCTGCCGCGTGGCTTCCAATAACAAGGAAGCGCGTCGTATTGTTCGGTCCATCCATGATTGACTCACCTACCACAGATAGCCCATAAATCTCGCCAGCGAGTTGACCCGCGATTGCTGCCGCATGTGGTTCGCTTGCTGCCAATTCCGCCGCCTCTGACGTGCTCGAAACCTCAATTTGGTGAACCCCTGACACATTTTGACCTAGCCATTGACGACATTGTGCAAACGCTTGCGGGTGGGAGTAGATCTTTTTAATTTCTGCTAGCGGAGATGTTGAGAGGAGATGCTGATTGATTGGCAAGAAGCACTCCCCGCAAATTTGAAGACTGGTGTATTGGAACATCTCTAAAACATCACGGACTGTTCCATGCGTGGAGTTTTCGATTGCGACAACGCCATAATCTGATCGACCGGATTCGACCGTTGTAAAAATGTCGGGTTGCGGTGTCACCGCGATAAACTCTACTGACGTACCAAAGAAATGTGAACCCGCCGTATGACCAAAACTACCCGCAGGACCGAGGAAGGCGATGGATAACGGTCTTTCGAGCGCACGGCAGGCGGAGATAATTTCGGTATAAATCTTGTGTAGCGCGTCGGAGGGGAATTGCCCTCGGTTCTGCGTTTCTAACCGGGAAAGAATTTCCCGCTCTCGATGCGGCGCATAAATCCGTTCAACGCCGGTGCGCGATTTGAGTTCACCGACCCGTTTGACAATAGTTGCCCGTTCCTGTAGAAGGGCTAAAATCTGGTCATCAATCTGATCCAGCAGATCACGGTAGTCTTCTAATTTCATAATAGCTGCGTCAAACACTCTCTCCTACGTTTCGGGGAAACAAAAATAACTTAGATTTAGAAAGCGAGTTTTTTTAGAAGAACTCGCTTTCTCTTTCGCACTTAACGGATTGCCCCTACTTTAAAATGACGAGCCGCCGTGTTTGATGGAAAGATGGTGTTGTCAACTGGTAAAAATAGATACCACTCGCAACCTGTTCCCCAAAAGCATTACGTCCGTCCCAATAAGCTGCACGTCCCCGGCTATTATAGAAGCCTGCCGATTGATAACCGAGCGAAAGTGTGCGAATCAGCTTCCCGGTTGTATCATAAATGGATAATGAGACAAGACTATCTTCCGAGAGTTGATATGGAATCCACGTCTCTGGGTTGAACGGATTGGGGAAGTTCTGCAACAGCTGCGTCAGCTTCGGTTGCCCGATACTATCAAGCCTGAGAGACAACACCGCCTCTGCCAAATGCTCAGGAGTCACTTTAAAGTTGAGGGTATCTGATTCAACATTTCCATTCGGCCCGATAACATGGACTTCAATCACATCTCCGGCTTGGACAACGCTCCGCCGCGCTAAGTCGGCAGTCGCAGCGGCGAAGTAATTATCACGCACCTGGGCTTCCATGACGGTGTTGGTCCGAAGGTTTCGGACTGTGACCAGATAATCGTTGAACTGTTGGATACCTTCTAGATGCCCACTAACAACGAATGCCCATGTCTGATAGGGTGTTGTGGCAAGGGGTGCTGCGGGGACTTGCATCTGATTCGTCCACGCTGTCCCTGTGAAGACAATGTCGTGTGCCTTTGGTAGATTGACGATGTATCCTTTTCCCCCTTCGATGGAAAATCCGTCGTCCGGTGCATCTGGGGTCCACCCGACGAATTGCTGGTTTGCGGTATCAAGTGTAATGACCGTGGTCGCGCCTGTCTTTACTGCAAGCGAGCGTGCTGTCATGTGGACAGTCGGTTTCAGAGGCACAGACAGCATGTTCAAACCTTCAGAAAGGTGCATAGAGAAAATATTGCCGAAACCTTCTCCGGTTGATTGTGTTCTAGGTCTACCAAGGAAACCGTGTCTACGTCCATCTGCTAAGTCATAATACCCGACAATACTTCCATCCTGATTAACGTTTCGGACGACGGTGATAACACTACCTAGAATCCGTACTTCATAGAGGGTGCCATCTGGCATGAGGATATAGGACCGCAGAATATCGTTTGCAGCTTTGGCTCTGAAACCGACAGCTCCGAAATCGGTGATGGTGTTTACAAATAGGAATTGAAGATTCGGCATTTCTGGGAGGTCTATAGTGGTGAAACTGCCATCGGGGTTCCGTATGAACCCATGAAACATTCCATCGGCATCGATGTAGCTGCCAACGACCGCCCCTGCGGCGTTGACAAAGTCTCCATAAGTGTTGACTGCACCAGGGAATGTAATTATCAGCTCCCCTGAGAAAGCGTGGGTGCTTCCTGCTGCATCTACGATGTTACCGCTCAGGGCCCCCGTTTCATCACTAATACCGTAGATGAACGTTTGGACAGCACCCGGAAAATCGTATTGTGTGAGCTCTCCATCTTCCATGATGACACCGTGGTAAAGGTTATCTGTCCCTTTATAGTGTCCCACAGCTTTTCCTGCATTGTCGAGTCCATAGAAATAGGTGTTCAGAGATCCTGGAAAATCGTACGTTGTAAAAATGCTGTTTATCAATGTGAAGCCGATGGTTTTCTCGCCATCAGGGCTCCGCGTGTTCCCTGCGTAATCCCCGAAATCGTTACTTGCAGCCACTTCCAAAAAATCGACACCAGGGACTTCGATGGTCTCAAAGATATAATCTGCGATCGGTGTTTCGGCATCAATTCGAGGAACGGCATATCCTATGAAACAGATAATTAGACATATAAACAAAGGAAATTTCGTTTTTATAGGGGAATTCATGGCTATCCTTTCATGCTAAAAAGGTTCATGGAAAAAGAAAGAGCTATTTCAAAATCAGCATCTTCCGCGTTGCTGAATACTCAGAGGTATGCAAACTGTAGAAGTAAACTCCAGAGGCAACCTGCTCACCCAAGTTGTTGCGTCCATCCCAGTACGCCGCCCTAGTGCGCGTCATATAGAACCCTTGTCCCTTGAAACCGAGATTCAATGTCCGCACCTGATCGCCAGACGTGTCGTAAATCTGGAGGGTGACATCTGCCGATGTTTCAAGCTGATATGGAATCCATGTTTCAGGGTTGAACGGATTGGGAAAGTTCTGCAATAACTGTGTCAACTTCGGTTGACCGATACTATCAAGCCTGAGAGACAACACCGCGTTTGCCAAATGCTCAGGGGTCACCTTAAAGTTGAGGGTGTGCGATTCAACATTTCGATCGGGTCCGATGACATAGACTTCAATCACATCACCAACTTCGACAACGCTCCGTCGCGCCAAGTCGGCGGTTGCAGCGGCGAAGTAATCGCCTTGCACCGAGGTGGTTACCACCTTGTTTGTGCTCAAGTTACGGACTACTACTTGGTAACCGTCAAACGCTATTTTACCCTGCAAATGACCGGTTACAACGAACGCCCACGCTTCTTGAATCGGCTCCATGGATATAGCAGGTGCTGCTGCAGCGCGTTCCGCTTGATTTGTCCACTCTGATCCGACGAAGGCAAATTGGCGAGTGTCTGGAACATTGACGATATACCCTTTTCCACCTTCGATACCAAAACCGTCGTCCGGTGCGGTTGGCGTCCACCCAACGAATTGCTGGTTCGCTGTATCAAGCGTGATGACGGTTGTCGCGCCTGTCAGCGCGGCAAGGCTCTTAGCACTCATCGGCACTGGTGATGCCAACGGCACAGAAATCATGTTCAAACCTTTAGACAGTGTGACATGGTAGGCGTTGCCAAAATAGTCGCTCTCCGCCTTAGTGCCGAGTTTGGCGATAAACCCATGCCTCCGCCCATCTGCTGAGTCATAGTGTCCGACGACAGAAGCGTCCTGATTGATATTGTACCCTTCCGTTCTAACGCTGCCTGGAACTTTCAATTCATGGAGACCCCCAAGGAATGTACCGACATAAGTGCGGGTGACCTCACCTACCACTTTGCCTCGGGAAACGGAAATCTTTGTATCGGTGAAACCGTGCACAAAAAAGAATTCATAAGTTTCTTGGGTTGGAGGGGTGAAAGATACATACCTGCCATCCGGAGCGCGTAGGTATGGCGTATATGTACCTTCGTCATCTACGTAGCTGCCGAACATACCCCCTAACGCGTTGATAAAATCGGCATAAGTTTCCACTGCCCCCGGATACTCAACGATGATGTCCCCTGTGAATCCGCGACGCACGCCCGAAGCATCTGTCCAATTACCCGTCAGATTCCCCGTCGCATCACTGATACCCCATATCTCCGTTTCAACGGATCCCGGAAAATCGTATTGGTGTAACTCGCCATCTTGTAGGATGATACCGCGGTGATGTCCCTCGCTATCCTCGTAGTGTCCGGCAGCACGTCCATCATTACCGAGGGCATAGAAATAGGTGTTCTGTGAACCCGGAAAATCGTATGTCTTAAAAACACCATCAATGAGGGTAAAGGCGACCATTTTTTCGCCATCGGCACTTTTCGTGTAACCCGCATAATCTTCAAAATCAGAACTCGCCGTCAACGCTAAAAAATCTACGCCCGGAACATCAATACTCTCGTAAGTATAGTTGAAACCACTGATTTGGAAAACGGGTTGATTAACGACTTCAATGGGTTTAGCGATAAACCCGTGTCTACGTCCATCAGGTGTGTCATAGAACCCGACAACAGAGCCATCCTGATTGATATTATAACCTTGTGTGCTAACACTGTCCGGAACCTTCAATTCTCGTAGACCGTCAGTAAATGTACCAAGATAAGTGCGAATGACATCACCGAACACTTTACCTCGGGCGATCCTTACTAATGCATCGTTAACACCATGGACATAAAAGAATTCAAGATTTTCTGCATTTGTGAGTTCGAAAGCTACATACCTGCCATCCGAGGAATATGCATATTCTTGAAATAGCCCGTTAGTATCTATGTAGCTGGCGAACAAATTACCATCCGAGTTGACAAAATCGGCGAATGTTGCTGTTGCCCCGGGGAACTCAAGGATTTTGTCTCCTGTAAATCCACGCCGAACACCCGCAGCATCTATCCAATTACCTGTCAATACTCCCGTCGCGTCACTAATACCGTATATCTCTGTTTGCACAGCATCGGGAAAATCGTATTGACGTAACTCGCCATCTTCCAAGATAACACCGTGGTGCAAACCCTCGCTATCTTCGTAGTAGCCCGCAGCGCGCCCATCATTACCAAGCGCGTAGAAATGAGTTTTCTGCGAGCCGGGGAAATCATAGGTCTCAAAAACGCCATCGATGAGTGTAAAGGCGACTTCCTTTTCACCGTCAGTACTCCGGGTGTAGCCGGCGTAATCCTCAAAGTCGCTACTCGCTGTCAACGCTAAATGATTGAAACCTGTAACATCGATACTCTCAAAGGTATAGGCGGAGTCATCGGGGCCGTCAATGGGTGTTATGTTGACTTGTGCAGCGGCAGGCCCTAGGAAAAAGAGATTGAGGCATAGAGACAACGTAAGCATGTAAAACAAAAAGTTGGGTTTAACTTGGGTGGTTATCATGAAAACCTCCATCAAGATACTTTCTGTACTAAAGTTTGTACAATTTTGGAGGAAAGAAGGCGGAAAAGAGGTTATCCTTTCAGATTCTGCTTTCGTCTATTATTCAACCGTTTAGGTTAGAAAAACTCGGCTTCTCTTTCACGCGCTTATTTGACAATTACCATGCGTCGTAGGTCAGTATAATCGCCTGCATTGAGTTGATAAAAATAAACTCCGCTCGCAACTGATTCGCCGATTTCATTGCGTCCGTCCCAGTAAACGGCTTTCGTCCGGCCGGTGTAGTATCCTGCGGACTGATATCCCAGATTGAATTGTCGTACCGGCGTACCTTTCGTATCATAAACCGTAAGCGTCACGTCGGCATCACGGGCGAGTTGATAAGGGATCCACGTTTCCGGGTTGAACGGGTTGGGGTAGTTAGGCAAAAGTGCAGTTTCTTTGGGAACTAGTGCTATAAGGAGTTGTTCAAGGAAAAGAATTCCTTTTTGGATATTTATATCCGTAAGATCCAATCCTTGTGCTTGGGTGAGCCACTCCTTGACATCGGCGCGGGATAAGTTGGTTAGTGCCAAGGGATGCCCAGCAGGTGCGGCAGTAGTATTTCCTATAGCGCCTGCGACCTGAACCAAGTCCGCAATGTCCACAATACCGTCCCCGTTGACATCGGCGTCATTTTCGCCTGTCTGTCCCAAACGTAAGCCAACCAGTGCTAAATCCAAGATGTTGACCACTCCATTCCCATTAACATCCTCAACCGGTGGAACCTCTTCGACGACTGGGGGTGATGGTTCGGGCGGTGGTGGAAGTGTTGCATCCCACAGCAGCACCGTGCCATCCCAACTCCCACTCGCGAGGGTAGTACCATCAGAACTGAAAACAACACTCTCAACGCTACTTGCATGCCCGATAAGCGTTTTCAATTCCTCACCGGTATTAGCATCCCACAAGCTAACCGTATCGTCCCACGCGCCAGTTGCAAAGATTTTTCCATCGGGACTGAAAGCGACACTTTCGACACCATGTGTCCCTCTATCAATCGCTACCATCTCCTGACCGGTATCGACATCCCACAGACGAATGACAGTGTCTATTCCGGCACTCGCGAGGACCTTGTCATCGGGACTGAAAGCAACGGTCAGGACATGAAGATAATGTCCCCCAAGCACGTGTAGAGTTTCCCCGGTGTCGACATCCCACAAGCGAACGGTACTATCTCGACTCCCACTTGCGAGGATCTTTCCATCGGAACTGAAAGCGATGCTCTCGACGCCGGTGCTGTGTCCACGAAGGGTTTTCAAGCGCTTCCCGGTAGCGACATCCCACAAGCGGACATCATCGTCCTCGCTTCCGCTCGCTACCATGCTACCATCGGGACTGAAAGCAACGCTTATAATATAGGAACTATGTCCAACAAGCGTTTTCAGGTGCGCTCCGGTATCAACGTCCCACAAGCGGACGGTATCGTCCTGACTGCCACTAGCGAGTGTGCGCCCATCCGGGCTGAACGCAACGATGTCCACATCGTCTGTGTGCCCGAGGAGGAAGTGTTCGCGTTCTCCTGTTTCGGTATTCCACAGGCGGATGGTACTGTCCCAACTCCGACCAACGAGTACGCGGTCCTCCGGACTAAACGCAACGTTCAAGACAACATCCGCGAATCCGGTAACAATTTCGATGTTCTCACCGGTGCCAACAGCCCACAGCCGGAAAGAAGCATCCCACGCCCCACTTGCGAGTGTGCGACCGTCCGGGCTAAACGCAACCTGATTGACATCAGCGGTATGTCCGATCAGGGTGTGAACGGTCATACCGGTGCCAACATTCCACAGGCGGACGGTATCGTCCTCACTTGAACTCGCTAGAATGCCCTCATCCGAAAAAGTAAGATCATAAATAATAGAAGTATGTCCGGTGAGAATGTCGATTTCGTCACCGGTCTCAACCTCCCACAGACGGATGGCTGCATCGTAATCTCCGCTGGCGACCATGGCCCCATCCGGACTGAAGGCAACCGCCCGGACGAGAGATGTATGCCCGGTGAGAGTTCTGATTAGCTCACCCGTAGCGACATCCCACAGACGGACAGTTTGATCCCAACCTCCACTAGCCACTATATCCCCATTCGGACTAAAAGCAACGCTGGTGACCCGATCCGTATGTTCAGCAAGGGTGTGAATGGTCTCACCGGTGTCAACATCCCACAGGCGAACAGTATCGTCGTAACTTCCACTAGCAAGGGTTTTTCCATCCGGGCTAAAAGCAAGGCTTCGAACACCACTCTCATGCCCGGTCAAGGTTTTGATGTCCTCGCCTGTCGTTGTGTCCCACAGACGAATTGTTCGATCCCAACCCCCACTGGCAAGTATGTCCTCAACCGGGGAATACGCCATAGAAGATGGCGAATACGTCTCATTTTCATATATTGCGGTCTGCCCGGTGAGCAGATCAACCTCTTGAAGGGTTGTCGTATCGTAGAGCCAAATACCGATGGCGGTGGCGACTGCGAGTCGGCTGCCATCGGGCGAATACTCAAGTCCAGCTATCCAGCCTTTACCAAATCGCGCAATCGCATCTTCGGGTAATCGCCACTGCGGATTATCTTGGGCGGAACTGTTTGATAGAAATAGAGCAGAAAGTAGTAATAGAGCAAGGCTAAAAAACACTGTCCTTTTCATTGAAATTAATTCTCCTTTTGATTATCAGTTTTGCGGAACCCTAAATACACAGCAAATGAGCGAAAGGCAGCTTAGGTTCAGAAACCGAGTTTTTCCAAAAAACTCGGTTTCTCAGACCAATTAATGCGCTTATTTGAGAATCACCATGCGCCGCAAGTCGGTATAATCGCCTGCTTGGAGTTGATAGAAATAGACCCCGCTTGCGACCGATTCGCCAGTTTCATTGCGTCCGTCCCAATAAGCGGCTTTTGTGCGAGTAGTATAGAATCCCGCAGACTGATGTCCCAAATCAAATTGTCGGACCGGTACACCGTTTGTGTCATAGACCGCGAGGGTGACATTGGCATCGTCGGCGAGTTGATAAGGGATCCACGTCTCTGGATTGAACGGGTTGGGAAAGTTAGGCAAAAGTGCTGTCTCTTTCGGAGCCAGTGTTGCAAGAAGTTGTTCAAGGAAAAGGATTCCCCTATGTGAGTGGATGTCCGTCAGATCTAACGCTTGTGCTTGGGTGAGCCACTCCTCGACATCATTGGGGGTGAGGTCAGCTAGTGCTAAAGAATGTCCGGCAGGTGCGGTGGCAGCGTTGCCTATCGCGCCTGCGACCTGAACCAAGTCCGCAATGTCCACAACGCCATCCCCATTGACATCAGCCTCATTGTCTCCAATCTGTCCCAAACGCAATCCAACCAATGCTAAATCCAAAATATTGACGACTCCGTTCCCATTGACATCCTCAACGAGTGGGGGCGGTGATTCCACCGGCTCCGGCGACGGCTGTGGAACAGCCCATAGCAACACCGTGCCGTCCCGACTTCCACTGGCGAGAACTGTGCCATCGGAGTTAAAGGCAACGCTCTCAACCCTAGAGGCGTGTCCGGAAAAAGTTTCGATATGCTCACTTGTTGCAACATCCCACAAGCCAACCGCATTACCCCAGCCTCCGGCTGCAAGAGTCTTTCCATCGGGACTGAAAGCAACACTTTCAATAATACCTTCAACACCATACTCGCTCGCTTGAATGGTTGTCATTTCCTCACCGGTGGTGACGTCCCACAAGCGGATAGTATTATCCCACCCCGCACTTGCGAGGATTGTGCCTTCAGGGTTGAAAGCAACGGTCAGCACATGTCCACGATGACCAAAGAGAAAGTGCAGCCAATCCCTAGTGGCGGTATCCCATAAGGTAATGACCGCATCTCGACTCCCACTAGCGAACATTGTGCCATCGTGATTAAAAGCGAGAGTCTCGACACCAGCAAAATGTCCCCAAAGACGGGCTAGACGCTCCCCGGTGGCGACATCCCACAAGCGGACTGTATCATCCTCACTTCCACTAGCGAGGGTTGTACCATCGGGACTGAAGGCGATAGTTATAATATAAGCCCAATGCGCGACAAGAGTTTTCAGGTGTGTTCCAGTTTCAGCGTCCCACAGGCGAACAGTATTATCCTGACTACCGCTGGCGATTGTGCGGCCATCCGGACTGAAAACAACAATATCCACATCGTCCGTATGCCCCACAAGGTAGTGCTGCCGCTCTCCCGTTTCGGTATTCCAGACGCGAATCGTTTGATCCCAACTCCGACCAACGAGTGTACGGTCACCCGGACCGAAAGCAACGCTCAGGACCCTACTCTCATGTCCGGTAAGGGTGCCGATGTTCTCACCGGTGTCAACATCCCACAGGCGAACGGTTGCATCCCCACTCCCACTTGCGAGGGTGTTACCATCCGGGCTAAACGCAACCCTGTAGGCATCAGCTGTGTGTTCGGTAAAGGTTTTAACAGTCTCACCCGTGACAGCATTCCACAGGCGAATAGTATCGTCCGCACTCGCGCTTGCCAGTATGCCCCCATCCGAAGAAAAGACGACCTCGTAGATAGTTGAGGTATGCCCGGTGAGGGTTCTGATCTTCTCGCCTGTTTTAACGTTCCACAGATGAATCATCGCGTCATAGTCTCCGCTAGCGAGTGTGCCGCCCCAACCGAAGGTGACCGTCTCGATGAGAGACGTATGTTCGGTAAAGGTATGGAGGTTATCACCTGTAGCAACATCCCACACGCGAACGGTTTGATCCCAGCTTCCGCTAGCGACCATATCCCCATCTCGGCTAAAAGCAACGCTAGAGACCCAGTCCTCATGCCCGGTGAGTGTTTCAGTGTTTTCGCCGGTCTCAACATCCCACAGGCGCACGGTGTCATCGTAACTTCCGCTGACGAGGGTTTTTCCGTCTGGACTGAAGGCAATGCTCAAAATACCTTCTTCATGCCCAGTAAGGGTGCTGATGCTCTCACCCGTTGCGGTATCCCATAGCTGAATAGTATCGTCATAACTTCCACTGGCAAGTATACTCCCATCTGAGGAATATGCGATAGTAGAGACTGTTTCCGTGTGCCCGGTGAGCAGATTAACCTCTTGAAGGGTTGTCGTATCATAGAGCCAGATGCCGATGGGACTGCCGACTGCAAGCCGGGTGCCGTCAGGCGAATATTCAAGTGCAGATATCCAGCCTTTTCCAAAGCGTGCAGTGGCACCGTCGGGCAGCTGCCACTGTGGATTATCTTGTGCGAAGGTATCCGATAGAAATAGCGCAGAGACTAACAATAGGATAAAGGTGAACAAGGTTATCTTTTTCATTGGGATAGATTCTCCGTTTTGAGTTGTCAATTCTGAGATATGCTGTTGGAAATCAGAGCAGGTTGAGCGCAGCGAAATCCCGTTCCGTTCCGAGAATCTCGATTTATCGGGATTCTATCGGGGGCAGATCGCTGCCTACTCCCCTACTCATTTTTTTGATACTTATCGATTGAGTTTTTGCATCGCGGCGATCATATCGTCATCTGACGGGTTGCTCTTCACCATTTCAACGAACTCGTCAGCATCTATCTTGTGTTCCTCCAGGAACTTTTTGTCCTGCGGTCACGGGTAGATGTACTCACCGATAGTACCGTTCAGTTTGGCGCGCGCCTTATCCGTAACCCGTGCCAACCACCAGTACCCGCCAATAAGCATATCTCGATGACGTGGTTTCCAATCGAGTCCCATGTAATTCACCTCCTTTTTGGTTCATTGGTTCACTAGTTCATTAATAAACGTGATAAATGAAAATGAACTCTTCTTTAAGGTTATTGAGTATCTGCCTCAATCTGTTTCAAAGTCGCTTCGAGCAGGTTAAGGTAACGTCCATATTCTGCCCAATTCCCCGCGCGTTGCGCCTCCTGTGCCGCCTCAAACTGTTCTCTTGCCTGTTTTGCCAGCGTCGAAACAGATACCGATACGGCTGCACTCACCCCTTCAGCGGCTTCAGCAGACGGAGCGTCTTGCGTCAACGCGACCTCCAACCGCTTACCGAACATATTAATCAACGCCTCATCGAGGCTCGCACCCCATGCGACATTCTCCTTATAGCCGACAACAACGCGGCGCAATTCAGGAATTGCGGACTCTTCATTCTCCGCTTGAATGTAGATCGGCTCAACATAGAGGATTGACTCATTCATCGGGATGATAAGCAGGTTCCCGCGCAGAACACGCGAACCTTGCGTATTCCACAAGCTGATTTGCTGAGAAATTCCTGGTTCTTGTGTGATGAAGTTTTCCACCTGCATTGGTCCAGGGGCAAGTTTTCCTTTTGGGAACCGATAGACGAGCAATTGTCCATACTGTGGCAAATCGCACCTTGCAGCAATCCAAGCGGTGAGGTTCGGCTTGTTTTTCGGCGTGAACGGAAGCATCAAGACAAATTCTGCACGTTCCTCTCCCGGTATTTTCACAACCACATAGTAAGGGGCAACCTCTTGCACATTTGTGATTGTCTCCGGCAATTGCTGGGTGCGTGCGAATGGACTTTGCGGTTGCGGTGCCTGTGGAGGACGAGGACGCTCGGTGTTATCGTACAGTTCCTCACCAATCTGCCACTGGTCCTCACTTGCGTAGAAAGTAATCGGATCTTTCATGTGATAATCTTGATACATCCGCGCTTGGATGAGGAACATCGTGGTCGGGTATCGGATATGCGATTTGAGATCTTCGGGCATCGCATCAAACGGTTTGAATAAATCCGGGAAGATACGGCGATAACACTCCGCAACCGGATCTTGCTCCTGTTCCATCAGATAAAAGTTCACGCTGCCATCATAGGCATCGATCGTGACCTTCGCAGCGTTGCGGATATAGTTACCCCACGGCCTCTCTCCACCGAGAATACGTCCAGCAGCACGTCTACCCCCCCGCTCCGCGATGGTTCTGCGGATGGTGTCCTGCATCGGTGCGGAATAGGGGTAACGCTCGGTTGTTGTATACGCATCAATCATCCAGATCAACCGACCGTTGTGGAGAACAAGGTAAGGATCGACATCAAATTTCAAGAACGGGGCGATTTCGCTGACACGCTCCTTTATATTTCGATTGTAAAGGACGCGACTGGTTGATCGGATTTCGCCGGGCAAGATAAAATTAAGCGCGTTATTAAATTTCAGCATGTAGGCAAATTTTCGTACGAACGAAGAAAGGCTGACACCGCCCTCGCCTTGGTATGAGTATTTGGCAAAATCTTGTCCAAACGTTTCAGGGTAATCAAACTCAAGGCCCTCTAACCGGTCTGGGTGGACAATGACATAATGGTTGGTACGTTCACCATAGTAAATACGAGGACCGGGATTCTCGTTAAACCGATATGCCCATTCAGGCTCGTAATTAATTGGGTCCATATCCCGAATGTACATCTTCGGCTTCCCGTCCAGGATTTCGTCCACAGGGCTCATCACCGCGCCATAACCGTGCGTGTAGACGTAAGTGCGCTTAAACCAGTCCCGACTCACTTCACGCGGCAAGTCGTTAATATTCAACTCACGCCCCGAAAGCATCACCTGCCGAGGTTCACCACTTTCCATCAGATAACGGTCAATATCTACGTCAGCAAAATCGTATTGTGGACGTAACTCCTGTAGCTGTCTAAAAGTCCGCCGCAACGGGCGCCAATCCCAAAGCCGGATACTGTTAATCACTGCCGCGTTCTCTTCCCCCGTGATACTGTCATAAGACAATTCTCCCATCAAAGGATACTCCGTCTCAGTCACGGTGCCCTCCTCCAAATCATACGCGTGCAGTGTTGCCCTGATGTTGTAGTTGATATATGTTCCCTCAAGTTCCTGCTTGTTCGGTTCAACTTTCAGATTTTGAACAATACGGGGATAGGCTTGCCCCATGAAGGCAACAAGCAGGAGAACAATGATACTTCCAACAGCGAACGAAATACGTCGTAAAAAAATGCTGATGAAGAAAATCAACGCGCAGATGACAGTAAGTGCGAGCAGTATCCATAACACAGGCAGCCGCGCCTGTATCGCTGCATAACCGCCGCCACCCCGCACAACATCGTTGGTGGTGTAGAGTAGGTCATACATCACAAACTGGTAGTTCCAAGCACGAAACAGCAGCGTCAACCCAATCAGCACAAACAGGTGAGTCTTGACACGCTGCGGCGGTGCAAAACGGTTATCCTCATTGATAAGTAGTCCATGAAAAAAGTAAAGCACTCCCGTAAAAAGGGTGACTAGCATGAATAGACCGAATAGGTAGCCGCAAATCAAGCGTTCCAAAGGCATCCGAAAAACATAGTAACTGACATTCTTATTGAAAATTGGATCGTGGGCAGCTGCAACTAAAGCTGCGTCTTCAGTTGCATCGAAGCTAAGCCCTTGGCTTAGTGCAACCCTAACACTCCCATCCCCGCCCGAACTGATGGAACGGATTTTTGCTGTATGACTGCTATCCCCTTCTTCGATCGTAATTTCATCTCCTACTTTTAGCCCTTTCGCGCTATACTCCAATTCAGAAATGAGGACATCTGTCGCATCTCGATTAGCCGGTGCATCAAGTGATGTCGCGGATTGGAAAGAGAGATCGCTGGCATTTGAATAGCGGAGAAATTGCTCCCAGTAGTCTGTCGAGGCATAACCGCCCACAATACTCCCTCCAATTGCCAAGAGTGTAAGTACCACATAGACAGCTTTCCGGAGGTTAAAATCGGGCATGCCCTCAAGCGGGATCGATTCGACGAGTGTTGGACTCAACCGAGGTGGGGTGAAGCGATACAGAAGATAGAGATTGATGAGGGTCACGGCAAGAAAGAAACCGCTGACGGCAATCCCCAGCCCTATTTTTGTCAGTAGCACTTTCTTGTAGATGGCGAGGTAGCCGACCATATCAAACCAGAGCAGGTCAGGGTAGATTTTAACGAAGATTGCACCTGCGCCAATAATTAACGCCAAAACAACAGCGACAGTAATCCATCGAGTCAAGTTTGGTTGCATACATCCTTCCTTAGTTAAGGGTAAGCTAGAATGTCTAGCATGTAATAAATCAGTGAATTTCTGGGCTAAAATGCTTGACCCAAACCGAAGTGGAACGTCGTTTCCGGATCTATACTAGCCAGATCGGTGCGGCGTGCCACGTCAAAGTCGAGAGAGAAAAAGCCAAGCTGCAATCGAAGCCCAAGGCCAATTGAGCCTTTAGCATCATCAAGGCGAATTCGGTTCCCCTCACGCCGGAACAGGTGGTAGGGATTTTTAGAATTAAACTGCTCATCCAACCATGTCGTTCCGAAGTCAGCGAAGATAATTCCACGAATGCCGCCAATCGCCCACGAAAAGGGCCAACCGAAACGAAGTTCGTCTATAAACGGAATCCGAAGTTCAAAGTTCAGCAGCCCCATCCGCGTCCCAATTAGTTCTTCATAACTATAGCCGCGTAGCGTATCAATGCCACCGAGATAGAACAGCGATTTGTCTCTCGCGAAACTTCCACCGAGCAGCAAACGGGTCGCAAAGGTCGAACGTCTGCCAAGTTTAAAGTAGCGGCGGAGATCAAAAATGAGATTGGTCAACTCAAGGTCGCTGCCAGTCGCACGGAACGACTTTTCAAAGGTGAGATTATAACGGGTACCGCTTTGGGGACCGAATATCTGCCATCGCGTCGTGTCACTAACGAGAGAAATCGTTCCAAGCATTAGAAGCCCACGATTATCTTCACGGCTTGTCTCGAACCTGAAAGCGTAAGGGGTAGAATACATCAACAACTGTAAGTCCATCCGACGGTACCGATTGAATGGATACATGACGGAGCCAGCAATTCCCGTTAAACGTTGCGAAACACGGCGACGATTCCGGGTTGTTCCCAACAGATGATACTCATGAAAGTTAAACAGAGAAGCACCAAAATCCGCACGACGCGCAAGGGAACCGTACCGGGCAATGAAATCCGGAGCAAGGAATCCTGATTGATTTTGGACACTCAACCCTAGACGATGGTTCCCCATCATATCACTTGCGACAAGTTCCGTCGAGTTACGCAGCAAACCATCAGCGCCAAGACTGAAGTTGGTAAAAATAGCATCTAAACCAATTTTCGTGCCGTACTTCCGATGCCCGATTCGGCGCTGTTTCCTTTCCGCGGTCCCGACAAATCGGGCTGGTTCGGATTCAGAAGGCGGTATCTCAATCTTTTCATTACGTGCCTTCTCCGCGTCCATCATATACACATCCTGCTTCCCTGATTCGTAAGCACCAAACAGGATGTGCTTACGGTCCGGTGAAAAACTTGGGTTAAAGCATCCGGTAATAATATTAGTCAAACGCGTCAAGTCTGTGCCGTCCGATCGCACGGTGCACAGGTCATAGACACCACCTATGTCCGCACAGAAAAGCAGCTCCTCACCGCCGGGTGCCCAGTGGGGGCCAACGGCATTATGCTCACCATGCGGCAGCTGCCGTGATGTCCGACTGTTAACGTCAATGATAATCAGCCTGTACTTACCCCCACGCTCTGAGGCATAGGCAATCTCTTCCTTCGTTGGATGCCATGACGGATCACCATCGTCAAAGGAATCGTTTGTCAGGCGTATCAACTCCTCTGTCGCTAGGTTTATAATATACAGGTCGGTCTGCCCGCCACTTAGCGCGGAAAACACAATCCGCTCGCCGCTGCCATCATAGCTCGGCGAACCGGCAGCATCGAAGTCGAGTTTGATCCGACGTTCCAGTTGCTTACTGATAATATTCACCTCAAGCAGATACTCCGATTCCCGGTACTTGGCGATGAAGGCGATACGATCGCCATCCGGAGACCAGGCTAACCCACTGCCATCGCTCCGAATCTCTTCATATTTACTCCCAAAAAAATCTTTGCTGATGCGCTCTAAGCGGCTACCATCCCTAGCAGAAGCTAGGACAATTTCACCAAATCCATCATTGCCGGTGATATAGGCGATAACATCACCACTGGGAGACCAGATCGGTTTCACGTTATGCGAATAGCGCGATTTCTCTGTCAGGTTCTTGGCAATCGAGTCCGGCATATCTTTGTGCTCAATCATGGGCCAATACTTCTTCTGCACCGTCAAACGCCACTCTTTATCAAACTGTTCAAGGCCAATACCAATCACGTTTTGGAAAGCTTGGTTGAGGTCTTTGGTCCGGCTATGGCGCAGTTCCTGCATAACCTGCCCAACCTTATCCCGTCCATACGTCTCGACAAAATATGCGATGGCGGACTGTCCCATCTTATATCCCAAATACACCTGCGATCCAAGTATGCGAAAATCCTGAAGCCGTGTCAGCGGAACCATCTGATTGGCAATGCTCGCATCTCGTAATACCATCTCTCCAGTGGCATCATTATCGTTACCGAAGTAGTCCGCTGTTCCCTCCATAAACCAGATCGGCGGGCTATACAGAAACTCACCGCTATAAAATCGCCCGGCGGGTTTCTGATAGATGATGTCATACTGAAAGATGTGAACCAGTTCGTGAAAAATAACCTCACGAAATGCGGTCATTGAGCCGGTAAAAGGGATAACCATACGTCGCTTAAAGAGTTCGGCAAATCCACCAACACCTTCGTGCAGTTCAGCCAGCGTAATGTTGGTTTCTTGAAAATCTTTGTGTGATTGATATAAGATGAGTGGTGTCCGATCCTTAAGTTCGTGCTCAAAATCCTCGCTATGTTTTTCGTAAGCCTCTTCGACGATGTCCGCCATGATGGAGACCAACTGTTCTTCACCCGGATAATAGTGGATATCAAAATGTTCTGTCCGGTGAATCAGCCAATCAAAATCTTGATCCGTGACTTTATTCTTACCAAAACCTTGCGCCCAACCGCTGCCAACGGAAAGGAAAAGGAGCAGCGAAGAAACAAGCAGGAGGGAGCGGGAGAAAACGAGACGACGAGAAAACGGGACGACGCGAGAACCAAACAAAAATCTCCTGTTTTCAAAGTTTTCGTCGTGTCTTGGTGCCTTTGCGCTTTTGCGTTGCATTTTCAATCTGTAATGTGTGTGATATCCACGATCGGTTTTCATCATCTCACCAAAAACCTTTCTTCTTGTTCGTAGTGCGGTGAAACTTGTCGGGTGAACTCCGAGATCGCTTGTCGCGCTAAACTCTTTAGGACACCCTGATGCGGTGCAACTTCTGATATCAAGAATGAACTAACGCTATGGGCTTGGAACGCACGCCGTTCATACGTGTCATCCTGTATAATTTCCTCTGTGTCCACGCTAGCGATTACAACCCTCAACGAAAGGATGTAGGTCTTTTCGAGGTAATCCTGATAGTCGGTGACATACCTCTGAAGGCTTCTCGAATAACGTTCCCCATAGTAGCGTCTCGGCTGGCTCACCGCAAAGAAGTCATAGCTGCCAACGATGACTGCATCAACTTCAAAATATTCACCAATACGCACCAACTCTGACGCATCCACTAACAGCTCTTCATCAACCGTTTCATCAGTAAATAGCCGCAGCGTATCCTGGGTGCTAACAACGTCCAAGTTTTGATTCCGCCCTAATCCAATTCGCATCAAGGAAGCAATCTCCTCCCCTGTGTCGTCGGAAGATACTATCCGCTGCCTCCCTGAATCCTTCGCTTCGATAAACGGCAGTACAGCAAAGCCTGAATACTTGGTAACATCAATTGTGGATTCAACCTGAATTTTAATCGGGACTCGCGTTACCGCAGATGCACAACCCCAATACGCCACCAAGCATAAAAGCATCGGCAGCATCGTAATGATGAGTGAGCTTCCTCCGATATAGCGGAGTCCTCCCCGATACATCGGTGCAGGTTGGAACGGAATCTGGATCTGGGTTGATTTATTGGCTGTTCGCTTCCGGTTCATTGATTCGTCCTAAGATTCGGGTTGATCTGCATCTGACTGATCTGGTGTCTCCGATTTTTCCGCAGGTGGCGATTTCACGCGATTACGCTGGACTTGCATCCGGCATTTTCTGTAGTTAAAGCGATAGAACTTATTGCTAGGTTCTAATTCTGTCGCGCGTTCATACGCTTTAATCGCTTCGTCGATCTTGCCCACCGCTTCGTAAGCGACACCCAAATTGTTATGCACCTTCGCATTTTGCGGTTCAATCTTTAAAATATGCTGCCAGCGAAAAATCGCTTCGTTCCAAAGCTGCAACTCGGCGGACTTAATCGCAAATTGATTATACTGCTCGATCGTCGGCTGATCCTGTAAGGGACCACACGCAAATATCATAAAAGGAAAAACAAGTAGGAATAAACATATACGAACTGACAAATTAAATCCCACCTCTGACGTACTCCCAAGCCTAGAGGCTTAGGATTCTTATGATAGACTGACCAATAGTCTCGATTTATCGGGACTCCGTGCTATCTTCTTGCTTCAACGATTCCAGCCCCAGCTGTTGGGGTCTTACAGTATCTCCACCCCGATAAATCGGGATCCTTTCGGACAAGCGTTTTAACTCTCCGCGTGTCCCGCGGCGAGGGTTCTAAGGTTTATTGCAGCATTGAGATCTCTGTCTTGCGTATGACCACAAACACTGCAATGGTAGGTTCTATCCGACAAAGACAAGTCGCTATTGACTGTACTACAAGTTGAGCAAGTCTTACTGGACGGGTAGAAGGGATCTGCCTCTACAATCTTTACACCTATCCGTTCTGCTTTGTATCTCAGCATGGCAAGGACACTCGACAACGAAGCGTCCGACAATGCCTTTGCAAGCCTACGATTCTTAAGCATACCTGCAACATTTAGGGACTCAATCCCAATACAACTCGCACCGTTGACGATAGCCGTTGTTGCCTTGTGTTGGGCATCTCGTCGAATACCGGTGATACGGTAATGCAGTTTGGTAAGTTTCGCTTGAGTCTTATGCCAATTACGACTACCTTTCTGCCTTCGACTCAACTGACGTTGCAACCGTTTTAGCTTGCACTCGTAACCCTTTAAGGCTTTCGGATTCTCGTAGTACACCCCTTCGGACGTGACCGCCAAGTGCTTGATACCTACGTCCACACCAACGACGGGGTGCTGTCGAATATCAGGTATTGGATCGGCTTTGAATGTATCTACAACGATAGCAGCGAACCACCGGTGGCCATGCTTAGAGATAACGACCTTACAGATAGTACCAAGGAAGCGAAGGGGTTCACATAAGCGGACCCAACCAATTTTGGGAAGTTTTATACGCTGTCCTTCGACTTGGGTTTCTCCTTTGCCTGCAATGGCTTGGTAACTCTGGCCATGAGACCGATGCTTGAACTTGGGAAAACGATTCTGACTGGACTGCCAGCGGTCTATAGCGTCCTTGAAGTTATTGTAGATAGCACATTTCGACACGGTTTGCGACATATCCTTAGCCCATGGGTACTTATCATATTTAACCGCGTTAAAACGACGTTGGAGGTCTATATGACTGCGCCAAACGCCATTGTCTAAACCTTCTTTGAAATCGGCTAAGGCATGATTGTAGGCAACACGGGCGTAACCACAATGTTGAGCAAATTGGGTTGCCTGAACATTGTTCGGATTTAACGCTATCTTATGAGTTTTTAACATGGGGATTGTCTTTCCGTCTTTCTTTTCCCATGTCGTAGGGTGTAGGGGATTCTACCAAGCGGTAGAGCGACATTCCCCTACTGAAAGACAACACAATTATACCCGTTTTGGCTTACAATATCTACACGCTTTTAACGAAAGCACGATACCACTAAGGTTGGACCCAAAGCTAAAGCATTGGGATTGTTGCTAGTTAGCCTTCAAAAGATAAATTCTACCCAATCGCTAATTGTTCCGTCAAGCCAAAAGGGTGGAAGGGAATATGCAATGGACACATATCCACATACGATCAGGGACTCTTTTTCCTTTCAATTTCTCCTATTCTATACTACAATTATAAGACACACTTTGCAATGGTAGAGAGTTCCAGCACTCAAAAATTCGCATCAGTCCATACTATGGAGGAACAGATGGCAATCCAGCGTTTATCGGCAGCTCAAATTGAAGCCCAAATGGATCAGTTAGTACAGAGTCCCCAAGACCTCGGTGTCCTCGAATATATTGTCCTTCGCTTGCCTGACGAACAGCGGGCAACCCCCAAAGAAGCGGAGGTCAGTCCCGATGGCGGACTCGAAGGAGATCGCTGGGCCCGACCGAATAGTCCCAATCCGGGTGCCCAAATATCTGTGATGAATTCCCGATTTCTGAGGATAATCGCCGGTGACGATACGCGAATGCCCCTCGCCGGCGATAACCTACTCGTTGATATAGATCTAAGCGAGGAGAATCTCCCCGCCGGTACTCAATTGCAGATTGGCACCGCTACCTTTGAAGTTACGGAGGTCCCACATACCGGCTGTCAAAAATTTGAACGCCGATACGGCAAAGATGCCCTCGAATTTGTCAACGGCGAAACCTATAAATCTCAACGACTTCGCGGGTTATTCATACGAACAATTCAAGCCGGAAAAATCCAAGTTGGAGATTCTATCCGTAAGCTAACCACAACACCGTAGAAATAAGTCGTAAGCAGCGAATCGCTTTTCCTCACGCATCACGCATTACGTATCACATCTCTTAACTTACTGTAGGGGGCGTACCCTCCGAATCTCCCGATTCTCGGAACGGAACCGACACCTTATAACCCTAAAATTCCAGATTTTAACTTGATTCTTTCAAGGGAGATATGCTAAAATTAGGGACGCTTTTGCCGGAGTGGTGAAATCGGTAGACGCGCTGGACTCAAAATCCAGTGAGCCTTGGCTCGTGTCGGTTCGAGTCCGACCTCCGGCATTAATCCGCCATATAGCCCCATTGAGGCTGTATGGCTTTTTTTATGCCTACGACCACACAAAAATCTCATCATCGTCCGCAGAATAGCCGATGAACACCGCTAGGACGATGCGAGGATTGTTCCCCTGCACCGGCGGAACTTCGTGGATGCAGCGGGTGTTGAAGAAATACAGATCGCCAGGCTCAAGTTCGACCTGACACTTCTCAATGCCGTTTTCAGCAGCATACTCGTGAAACGTGTTTTCAATGATATGTGGCTGCACCTCTTCCGTCCACAAACATCGGTGCAGAATCGCCTGTGTGCCCGCATCGAATTCATCCGCATTTTGTAGACACAGCACACCCGCAAATTGATGATCAAAACGGTATACGGCGTAATTGGTCCGTGCCTCTCGCAGCCGTACACTGTCAATGTGCGGATGGTAGAGTTGGGTGTGGTAATGGATGCGAAAAATCGCAGGTCCATAACGGCGACCATCTGGCTCGTATGCTGTCCTAACCTGTTTATCCGGTGCAAGATCGGACAGCGCATTGTAGATGAGATCTACCGGATTGTCGAACCCATCAAACAGGAATTTGAACAGATGATGCGTGGCTTCCGAATGTTGAAAAAAATGTTCTTGATCCTTCCCTCGAATCCCCAGACTCGTGCCGATGTCGGTTCTCACCCGTTCGTCTCCGCCGTATACGTCTTCTTCGGGGTCGCGTGCCAGTCCCATGTTGTAGAACCGTTGAATCAGTGGGGTACATTGATCCGTATTGTAAGAGCCTCGAAACATAATGGCAGGCATCTCCGCCTGCGACAAGGAATAGAGTGGGTCCGCATAATTTGCCCGAATCGTCTCTAAATCCGGCTCAACCGGTATCCAATTTTCCGCAGCCATATAATTCCTCCGTTTTTCAGTAATTTTACCCTTACGCAGTTGAACGCTCAAAGTCCTGTAGTTCGGCAATTCATCGCCGTAGGACACAACTTCCCAACGCCCGATGAATCGGGCAACTGCAGCAGGGGTTTCCATCTTCCAACATGAGGAGAAAACTGTCTTTCTTTTTGTCTTGTATGTACGTACCAACTATTTTATAATATCCCAAGATAGTAGTAGGCATACGCCGCCCCGATAAATCGGGATTAAGAAATATGCCGTAACCCCTGTTCAATGAACCAATGAACTAACCCAAAAAAGGAATATTTGCATGAACCTCGGTTATAGTACTTGGGGAATGCCCACCGTTCCCATTGATGTCGCAATTCCGCATATCGCACAGCTCGGATTCGATGGGATGGAACTGGCAGTTGGACCCCGTTTCATCACCGAATTAAGCACGCTTGACGCCGCCGAGCGCAAGCGAATTGCGGGACTGTTGAAACAACACAACTTAGCACTACCGGCAATCGCTGCGCATTCAAGTTTGATGGAAATAGACCCCGAAGCACACGCACAAAACATGTGGCGGCTGAAAGGTGCAGCCGATCTCGGAGTCGAACTCGCTCAAGGAGATAGCCCACCGGCAATCAACACAACATCAGGCGGTCAACCGGAAGAATGGGACAACCAAAAGCAATTCCTCGCCGAGCGGATCGGAGAACTCGTTGAATATACCCAAACGCTCGGAGTGACCGTTGCAATGGAGCCCCACATCGGTGGTCTGATCGATACACCCGATAAAGTCCTTGAACTCCTCGATCTCGTCGGTTCTCCCTACCTCAAGGTCAATTTCGACATCAGCCACTTTGATATTATCGGCATCCCGACCGAAGAGAGCGTCGCTGCTCTAGCACCACATTCTGCCCATACACACGTCAAAGATCAGCGTGGGCTCGCCCCCGATTTTGAGTTCCTCATCCCCGGCGAGGGGCCCTTCGATTACGTGGACTACCTGAAACTGATGCAACAGCACGGCTATGACGGATTCATCACCGCGGAGGTCAGTTTTATGGTGCAAGCCCGCGAAGACTACGACCCGCTTGCCGCAGCAACTCTCTCTTATGAGACATTATCCCGTGCCTTTGCTGATGCGGAGATCGATCGAACCCGATAGCACGTAGGTTGGGTTGAATGCACTAATGAACTATAGTGGATTCTAAAAACAGATAGACACTTTCGCTCCCTATGTTTGGTAGGCGCTGTTTCCAACTGCGCCGATGCGGTGCGGTTAGAAACCGCACCTACCGGGGTGATAGTCCGGATTTTCCCGGCCCCGGTACAGAGTGTCCAATTAATTCTAAATTTTACTATAATTACGTTTTACGCTCAAAGAATCTCCTTCACTTTTCGGACGATTGCTCCTGCGCTGATACCGTGCGCTTCCAAAAGTTCGTCCGCCTTGCCCGATCTCGGCAGCCCGTTGACAGCCAGCTTGTGAACCGTGACCCCTCTGGGAGCTACCGCATCCGACACCGCATCGTTAAGTCCACCTTCAGGATAGTGATCTTCAACGGTTACTATCGTGTTGTTGGTGGCAGCGGCTGCGTCGAAAACTGTCTTTGCGTCAACCGGCTTGACCGAGTAGAGATCGATGACACGGATAGAAATCCCGTCCGCTTTCAGCGTTTCATACGCCTTCAACGCCTCGTGAAGTGTGACACCCGCTGCGATAACCGTCACCTGATCATCGTCACTGGATCGGATTACCTTGCTGCCCCCAATTGGAAAGTCCTCGGCATTCGTATAGATTGTTGGTGTCGGTGGACGTGAGGTCCGAATATAGACGATGCCCTGATGCGCCGCAGCTTGCGCTACCAAACGTTCCGCCGCAACCGCGTCGCTGGGATACAGCACAACCGATCCGGGGAGTGCCCGAAACATAGCAAGATCTTCCAGTCCCATCTGAGAGGGACCATCTTCACCAACCGAAACACCGCAGTGTGAACCGGCGTACTTGATGTTCGTTTGAGAGATTGCAGACATCCGAATGTGATCACAGGCGCGAGTGAAGAACGCCGCGAAGGTCGAGACGAATGGAATCTTACCGCACTTTGCCAATCCAATCCCCGCCCCGACGAGATTCTGTTCAGCGATGAACATTTCAAAATACCGATCGCTGTGTTTCTCCATAAACTGTTCGGCATAGGTCGAATTTTTGACATCGCCATCGACCGCTACAACCAGCGGGTTCGCATCGCCCAATTTGGCGAGTCCGGAGCCGTAGCCGCTACGGGTCGCCGCTTCTTCGCCGAGCTCATATTCAGGGACTGCCATCTCCTGAATTTGCGGTTCAGCAACAGCATCTGCGGGAGCTGCTTCAATCTGAAAGTTTCCATCGGTGCTCAAAGGACCAAGCTCTTTCAGAGCATCAGCCAACGCATCCCCCTTGGGAAGTGCTTTGCCGTGCCAGCCAGCCTTGTTTTCAAGGAAGGAGACCCCCTTGCCCTTGAAAGTTTTCGCCACAATCATCGTTGGACGATCCTCGGTGGATTTCGCTTTATCCAGTGCGGATAGAATTTCGCCAAAATCGTGTCCGTCAATCCCGATTGCCTGCCAACCAAACGCCTCAAAACGCTGACAGTAGGAGTCAATATCAAACCCGTACATCGTCGGTTCGCTCTGTCCCATACCGTTGACATCGACGATGCCAATCAGATTATTCAGGTTGCGGTGTGCCGCAAGCGCTACTGCTTCCCAAACGCTGCCTTCCGCGGTCTCTCCGTCACCCATCAAGACGTAAACATGATAATCTGAGCGATCTAGATATTTGCCGTTGAGTGCCATTCCAACCCCAATCGACAGACCTTGTCCTAGCGATCCCGTGGCGACATCAACCCATTCTAGACGCGGCGTGGGATGCCCCTCAAGGTCGCTGTCAATTTGACGGAGTGTTAGTTGATCTTCGACGGAGATGATTCCGACTTCCGCCCATGCGGCGTAAAGCAACGGCGCGGCGTGTCCTTTCGACAAAATGAAGCGATCATTGTTTGGGTTGTGTGCGTCTGTGGGATCATACCGCATCGTGTGGAAAAAGAGCGCGGAAATAATATCTGCAGCGGACAGGCATGTTGTCGGATGCCCGGACCCCGCTTCGGATGTCGATACGATCGAGTGGATCCGTAGGTTGTTGGCTTTCTGTTTCAGCACATCTATGGGGGTTGCCATTTTGTTCGTGGTTCCTTTCTTATCAAAAACCTCCTTGCTTTCACTTCTTCATTGAGGAAAGCGCGTCTTTCAACTGTAAGAGTTGTGCTTCTGGAAGATTGGTGATTTCAGAGATGAGCGTAATCTCCATCCCCTTGGCAAGCATTGCCTTTGCAGCTTCTATTCGCCCTTTCTGCTCACCCTCAAGCAAACCTTCTTGTTTGCCCTCACGCAGACCTTCTTGCTTGCCCTCACGCAGACCGTTTTGAAAAAAACGCTGCCTTTCCCTCTCTAACGCTGTGACTAACATCGTCTTCACCTCCTCTTCGTTCTGATAAATGGACTCCAATGACTGATAATCGCCAGATTCAATCCGTCCGTGGAAAGCCAACTGCCTAAACCAGTTTAAGAACAGACTGACTGCCTGTCTATCCGTCTCCGACGAAAACAGATTCAGCAGCTCCACCTCCAGCACATCTAAATCATAATGCGATTCTGTCAGAAACAACGTCGATACGATGTTTCGGATTTTTAACAAGGCTTCCTGACTATATTGGTTCTCAGCAATCAGAAAATACTGAAAATCTAACCCAAATGTACCCAGTGGCGGTGTCTGCTCAATTAACGCCGAAAGGTTGACCGGTGCCGTCCACGGCGCGCTTCCATTGTACAACACGATTGGAAAGACCGCCGGCAATTTGCTGACACCCCTATTGTTGACGAGAAAATCCATGTAAAAGTTGGTGATGTAGTTCAGCACCCGCAACGCCATGAATGGATCTACAGTGGATTGAAACTCGATGAGGATGTAAATATAAACTTCGCGGTCATGAAACTGGATTTTGTAGATTAGATCACTCTCGGTCTCTTTGTAGTGTTCGGAGATAAAGGATTTATCGAGGGGTTCACATTTGTCGAAATCGAGAGAATGGACCCACTCTTGGTTGACGAAGGTTTCAAGGAGTTGCCGAAATATGGTACGATTTGAGAATAGTTTCTTATATCCGCTATCGTGAATGTTCATCCCTAACGCCTTTTGAGCCAAGAGGGGAGATGGATTGTTTTCGGTATTGTCCCCATCCTTCTACCCCTCTAATCTAAAGCAATTCTCCCATTTTCTTGTTGTTGTGTCTTAGTGCCCTAGGGATTTGATCAAATCCACCAATATTTCCGCGGCATACAGCACATCCTCACGACTCGCATCGTGATTTGCCACCATTCGGACGGTCATCGGTCCGTAAACGGAAACCTTAATATTGTGTTGCAGCGCGTGGTCTGCAAAGTCCGCTGCGGAGATTCCTAACGGCTTTGTATTGACAAAAACCATGTTGGAATGCACATCCTCTGGATTCAGAGTTAATTCGTCGAATTGGGACAGTGCTTTCGCGAGGAGTTTGGCGTTGGCGTGGTCTTCACCGAGTCGATCCGGCATCTCTGACAGCGCGACAATGCCAGCCGCAGCAAGCACTCCCGACTGCCGCATCGCACCGCCGAGTCGTTTCCGAGCGCGGCGTGCCTCTTGGATAAACTCCTCCTCTCCAGCAAGCATCGATCCGACAGGGGCGCACAATCCCTTTGAGAGACAGAACATAACAGAATCAACATGACTTGCGACTTCACGCGCCTCAACGCCCAATGCCTGGGCAGCATTAAAAACGCGTGCGCCATCTAGGTGAACCGGGACCCCATACCGCTGTGCTAGTTCGTGAACTGCACGCATCCGATTCAACGGGATAGCGCGTCCGCCGCGACGGTTGTGTGTATTCTCCAAACAGATTAAACTGGTTTTTGGGAATTTGGCGGGATCACGTTGCAGGTACGCCTCCACCTCATCGAGATCCGGGACACCATCCGCGCTGTTCATCACAATCGGCATAATCCCTGCTAATGAGGATAGATTTCCGTGTTCATAGTAGTAGATATGGCACTCGGCATCCATGATTGCATAGTCACCGGCGCGGGTGTGTGTCATGATAGCAGCGGTATTCCCCATCGTCCCGGTTGGTACGTACATCGCCGCCGCTTTGCCAATCTTTTCAGCCGCCAACGCTTCCAAACGATGGATGCTTGGGTCTTCCCCGTAGCAATCGTCACCTACCTCTGCATTCATCATCGCTTCACGCATCCTATTGGTCGGTTTAGTCACAGTATCACTTCGTAAATCAATAATCTTATCCATTACGCGGGCCCACTTTCTTTATCAAGTTTCAGCGAGGCGATTCGCCGTTGTGCCGCTGGTGCAAGATAATGTAGATCATAATGCTCTGATAACTGTCCAAATGTCTCAACGGCTTGATCGATTTGGTTCAATTTGAGGTAAGCCTCCGCCATCCAGTACATCGATTTGACAAGAATATCATTCGGTGGTTTCGGATCGGTTAGTTCCTCTGAATCCTCTGATTTCTCCACTTTTGGGGGATCCGGGGGCTGTGATTTTTCATATTCAATTGCCGCTTGGAATTCTGTGATGGCTTCCTCATAGTTGTGATCTTCATAATATGCCTTGTTAGCCTGATAAAAACTCATGTTGTTACCATCATGTAGGAACTCCAAATCTACCCCAAGGGATACTAATAAGGAGGAATGATCCTCCTCTACTTCCTCTATAATGTCTTCTGTTACTTCATCATCTGAGGAAGCACTTTCCTCCTGTGCCTCTACCTGTTCCTCTACCGTCTCTTCTGTTTCTTCCGTTTCCTCCACTTCTGCTACATCACCCTGCGTTGTTTCATCTGTTGCTTCATCTTTTCGCTTCCTAGCCATATAAAACCTCCTTCGGATATAGTTTATCCACCCATTAAAAAAATGGATGTCTTCATGTCATTTTTTGTCTTGGTACGAGCGTAGTTAATAGATAGGGGTTACGCAGCCAACTGTAGGCGGGGCATCCCCGGTCACGGGATCCTCCCGGACTTGCCCCGCGCTGAAATGCGTAAGTCCTGATAGAAAAATAGGTTCAAGAATAGTCCCTAAGTAAGTGAACGGCAATTGATTATAGTTAGTACCTACGCAGTTAGTTTATAAGTCCTCCTGATAAGGGGGATTTAGGGAGTTAAAAATAAAAAACTCGCGCAGCGTGCTAAATTTGCGTAAGTCCTGATAGTATACCAAACAACTAGGCTTTATGGCAAGAACCGCAAAATAGAAAAAACTGACAGATTATTTCATTATAAGGAAGCAACGACTTCACGGGAACAGACGATTGGTGTACGTGTAGGAAATTTGCCTTTATCCACCCCTACACCTCTGGTATAATATAGTAGTAGATTTTAGGATTAATTAGACACTTCCAATCGGCGAGGTTAGGAAACCTAGTCTACCGGAGCTGGAAAAATCCGGCCTATCACCTCCGGTAGGTGCGGTTTTTAACCGCACCGCATCGGCGCAGTTGGAAACAGCGCCTACCAAACACGGGGGGCGAGAGTGTCTATTTATTTTTATGATTCACTATAGTAGAGGCATACGCCGTCCCGACGAATCGGGACTTCGCGTAGTTTACCCCGATTTATCAGGGCTCAATCTGTAAATCCTGATTCAGACAACTATTTATCAATGCAATGAACTAATGAACCAATTACCCGACGCCGTTAAAAATCAATCCCTCTTTTCAAACTACTACCTCGATTCCCTCATCGGTGGGCAAACGCAGTGGGTGGATACCCCCGACATCGAATCGGACTACGCAGCGATCAAAGCACGCTTCGACGCTGTCGTACCCAACGCAGAAGACCTTAACGAGGCACAAACCGAACACGAATTCATCCAACCGCTGCTAGAACAGCTAGGGCACGTTTTTGAGGTGCAACCCTCACTCCAAACGTCGCAGGGAACCAGAGTACCCGATTATGCCTTCTTTGCATCAGGGGATGCCCACGATGCTGCCCAATCTCATATCAACACAAACCAGTTCTTCAACACCGCCCTCGCCATCGGCGACGCCAAAGCGTGGTCACGCAACCTAGATAGAAAGACGCAAGACAGAGGCGACCCGTTTAATAATCAAAATCCGAACTACCAAATCGACTCCTATCTGCGTGGAACAGATAAAGACTGGGGCATCTTGACCAACGGGGGTCAGTGGCGGCTTTACCACCGCCAGAGCAGCTACCGGCTCGATAATTTCTACGAGGTAGATCTCGCCGCGCTTCTCTCGGAAAACGGAGGTCTCGATGCCTTCCGCTACTTTTACTGCCTCTTTCGGCGCGACGCCTTCATCCCCGATCTGAGCGGCGCCTCCTTCCTTGACCTTGTATTGGGGGAGAGCCAGCAATACACCGTCGCTGTTTCCGACGACCTGAAGAACCGCGTTTACGACGCCCTACGTCTGCTCATTGACGGCTTCCTCAAATTTCCCCGTAACCGTTTCGACCAAGCCAACCCGCCACTTGGTAAGATTCAGACCAACTGTCTAATCCTGCTGTACCGTATCCTGTTTACCCTCTACGCCGAAAGTCGCGGGCTGCTGCCCGTCGAAAACCCTGACTACGCCGCCCGCTACAGTCTCGCAGCACTCGCGGAGACCGTTCACGAAACACTGGATCGGGGCGACCTGATCATCCCAACGATCAGCGATTATTGGGCGCGGCTGCGCGGACTCTTTACGCTCATCAACGACGGTTGGGACGACCTCATCCCCCAATACAACGGCGGACTTTTCAATCCAACGTCCCACCCATTTCTTGAGGACAACGAACTTGGCAACAAGGCACTGGCAGGGGTTATCGAACTCCTGACACGGACAGAGAAGGGGGAACGCATCGCATACCGTGACCTCGACGTGCGCCATCTCGGAGATATCTACGAAGGCTTGCTCGAATATCAACCCCAAATCGCCGACCAAGATCTGGTCATCGTCTCAAACAGAGGGCGTGAGACGGTGGAGACAAAATCCTCCCCCGATCAGGAAATCGCCTATTCGGAGGGTAATGTCTATCTCCTGACCGACAAAGGGGAGCGGAAAGCGACCGGCAGCTACTACACCCCCGATTACATCGTCCGCTACATCGTCGAAAACACGCTTGCACCGCTCTGTGAGGGCAAAACCGTTGACGAGATTCTATCGCTCAAAATCCTCGATCCCGCCACGGGGAGCGGCCATTTCCTCGTCGGCGTTGTCGATTATCTCGCTGAAGAGCTGATCACCCACCCGGGCGCACCACATATAACCGAAACGACGGACGCAGAGACGGAACTTACCTATTGGCGGCGGCGTGTTGTCGAATCCTGTGTTTACGGCGTGGATCTCAACCCGATGGCGGTGGAGTTGGCAAAACTCTCCCTCTGGCTCCACACAGTCGCAAAGGGAGAACCCCTCTCGTTCCTCGACCATCATATTCGTTGCGGCAATTCCCTAATCGGCGCGAAAATTGAGAACCTATCGAACCTGCCAGAACTGAGGAGAACCCGCCGCAGCACAAACCAATCCCAGATAGAGATTCAGATGGCATTCCCTTTCGCCGACAGAGTTGCCACCGCCATCGGACACTACCTGCTGATCGAGGAGACCGAAAGCCGCACCGCCGACCAGATCCACGCGAAGGAACACCAATTAGACATCGCTCAACAGATGCTCCGCTTCCACAAAGGGGTAGCGAATCTCTGGACGAGCCTTTACTTTGGCAACGATGTATCCCGATCTACCTATCATCAGGCACTGAATGCCCTCCGTTCCCAAGACACCGATGCCCTTGAAAACCTGCTCTCTTATCAGCAAGCGCAGGCGATAGCGACGGAAAAGCGATTCTTCCATTGGGAGATTGAGTTCCCAGAGGTGTTTCGTGACAGACATGGACGAGAGAAGGACAATCCGGGCTTTGATGCAGTAGTAGGAAATCCGCCGTATGCAAATGCTTGGGGAATGACAAGCGTGGCTCCACAAGACCGATCTGCCATTGAGCAGTTATGTTACATTTCCGATCTACTTAAAGGTCATTGGGATCTCTACGCCTCCTTTATCATAAAGTCTCTTGAATTGCTATGCAAGCGAGGCTATCATGCGTTTATCGTGCCAGATGCGTTAGCCAGAGAGAAATACGCAGATCGACTGCGTGAATTTCTCTTAAAGAATACTCAGTTACTGACTCTCCTTCATTTTGAAGGATTCAATGTTTTTGAAGACGTTTCTCGACACTGCGTTATTTACACATTAATGCTTGAAAATCCCGATCCACAATTACAAACAGAATTATATGAACCCAACGTAACTGTAGGTAAAGAAAAACAGATTGGTCAAATTCAGCAAACTGAATGGCTTTCAAGTGAGAATTACCAAATTCGTGTTCAACTCGCCGATCCGACCATCCGTAGCCTAGGAAATAAAATATGGACAAATTCAATTCGGCTTGGACAATTCTGTTACGTGATGGTTGGGGCAACCATCCATAGTAAAGATAGGGGAAGTTTTACTAAAGCAGACATCGTCTCAAAACAGGAGATTGGGAACGCCAAACGTTTTATTGATGGTAAAACTTTACGGCGTTATGACATAGATTGGGAGGGGCGCTACATTGACTATCGGCAGGATGAGATGTATGGTCCACGAGTACCTGAATTATTCGAGAGCGATAAAATCGTGGTACGGGATGTCACAGGAGCAGACGAGCAGTTGATCGTGTCCTATGATAACAACAGATTCTATTGCGATCATTTGATAACGTGTGTTACCTACTACGAAAACGTTGAACACACCACTGCACAGACAGAATTTAAGGGATATAATAGGATCGCTCCCCCATACCCTGCATTAAACTATACAACGGCGTTATTGGGCAGTTCTCTGCTCACTTGGTTCTTTAGGGTATATTTTGCCACAGGCACATTGCAGGGTTCCTATTCCCATACATATCCTCAACAAGTTCGCGCTATGCCCATCCGCCAGATTAACTTCATCACCCCCGCCGCCGAACGGGACCGCCAACTTGAAAAAGCCAAAACCCTCTACCAATTCTGTCTTGACAAAGGCAGCACAGACTGCGTTCTCGGTTTCGTGAAGTACCATCTCACCGCCGATTCAGAGCGTTCCGACATCGTCCATGACCTACTCGCCTTTCTCGCGGAGGGGATGGTTGAAATGAACAAGACGAAAGGAGAGGAAATTCACGGCTTTCTACGCTGGCTGGAACGGGAAATTGGGGTCGAAATTGATACGCTCAAAAACAAGACCAAGATCCAAGGTTACTTCGATCTGTCGTTTGAGGAACTGCTTGATATCCTCAAGAGCAACCGTCGATCCATCCCTATCAATCTATCAAGCCGAGATTTCCAAGAATCGCTGGAGCGTGAGTTTACAAATAGCCTCGCCAAACTCACCCCCCTGCTCACCCGTATTCAGGGTACTGACGCACTGATTGATCAGGTGGTCTATCAGCTATACGGCTTAACCGATGAGGAGATAGCTGTCGTAGAAGGCAACGTTTATAGTGGATCTTAGAATTATGGTAGATTTTAGAATTACTAAGACATGATGAGCAAACCAAGTCACGAACCTTGCTCGCCGAGTTACGGCACACGGAGTGTGCCTACTACTATTAATGTCTACTTATTTCTTTAGTTCAATGAGATACTCTAAACCGGTGCGGTTGAAAACCGCACCTACCGGGTGTGGGGGAGCATACGGTTGAAAACCGCACCTACCGGGCGTGGGGGAAAATGCGGTTGGAAACAGTGCCTACCAAACTGGAGACTGGACGGCGCAGTTGGAAACAGCGCCTACCGGGCCTGGGGAAAATATAGAATTACCGAGTTATTTTCTGGAACCTCATACAGCCTGACTTTTGTTCTAATCTAACGCAAGTTGCTGGACAACCTGTAGTTGAGCGTATCGAAATACCGCCTGTCCCCCTTGGTCTCGATTTATCGGACAATTTATCGGGAATTCAGCGGAATTCCGTATACCGTAACCTGTGTAACGTTTCCCATTTTCGTGTTACCTTTGTTACCTTTTTTGCAAAAAAAGCCCAGAGCAGCCTATTTTTCCTGTTTTTAACGCAAGTTGCTAGACAACCTGTAATTGAGCGTATCGAAATACCGCCCGTCCCCTTGGTCTCGATTTATCGGACAATTTATCGGGGATTCAGCGGAATTCCGTATACCGTAACCTGTGTAACGTTTCCCATTTTCGTGTTACCTTTGTTACCTTTTTTGCAAAAAAAGCCCAGAGCAGCCTATTTTTCCTGTTTTTATCCAAGTTGCTAGACAACCTGTAGTTGAGCGTATCGAAATACCGCCTGTCCCCCTGGTCTCGATTTATCGGACAATTGGTCGGGAATTCAGCGGAATTCCGTATACGGTAACCTGTGTAACGTTTCCCATTTTCGTGTTACCTTTGTTACCTTTTTCGCTAAAAAAGCCCAGAGCAGCCTATTTTTCCTGTTTTTACCCAAGTTGCTAGATAGCCGTTGTCAAGCGAGTCGCAATTCGGAGGGGACACCCCTACTTGGTTTATCAACTAACAGCTTGTGTTATTCTAATGAATCCATAAACCAATGAACGAATGAACCAACAAAAATCCGACGAAAATAAAGCAAAGCTGCTACAGGGACCGGTAGGAAAAACGCTCATCTCACTAGCAGTACCGGTGGCATTCGGAATTATGGCGATTATCCTATTTACCGTTGTTGATACCTTTTACATCGGGCAACTGGGTGCCGAACCGTTAGCAGCAATGGGATTCATCTTTCCCATTAGTTACATTGTGATGAGCATCGCGATGGGACTAAGTGTTGGCACCTCCTCAACCATCGCTAGAGCGATTGGAGAGGGACATCAACTGAAAGTACAGCGCCTAGCGACCGATGGACTGGGGCTAGCTTTCCTCATTGTCACCTGCTTCTCCCTTATCGGGCTAACAAATCTGAATACCATCTTCTCCCTTATCGGGGCAAGGGGCGAGATACTCACACTCATTTCCGACTACATGATCCCTTGGTGTTTGGGTGTGGGGTTGCTCGTGGTTCCAATGGTCGGCAACGGTGCCATCCGTGCCACAGGAGACACCAAAACACCGGCGACCATTATGATTATCGCCGGATTGGTGAATATCATTTTAGATCCATTTCTGATTTTCGGGATCGGTCCGTTTCCGCGATTGGAGCTGCGAGGTGCGGCGTTGGCAACGGTAGTTTCTTGGGGAGTAACATTCACCGCCTCGTTGTGGATTTTGGGAAAGCGTGAGGGGCTGATTCGACTGCCGGTGTTCGATCCGAAACGCACCTTCGATTCGTGGAAACAGATCCTTTACATCGGTGTTCCGGCGGCGGGGACAAATATAATGGAACCGTTGTCGATGGCGGTTATTACCCGGATGATCGCCGGATATGGCGAGGAGGCTGTCGCCGCGCTTGGTGTGGGAGGTCGGTTAGAGGCACTATCACTAATTGGGCTGTGGGGGCTGTCAATGGCGATGACCCCCTTTGTCGGACAGAATTTCGGTGCGGGCAATTACGACCGGATTCGAGCATCGCTACGGTTTGGATCGAAATTCTCGCTAATATGGGGAGGAGTTACATTCGCTGTCCTGTGCCTCTGTGCCGGCATTATCGCCCCAATTTTTAATGATGACAAGACGGTGATTGCCACTGTCGTGCTCTTTTTACAGATTATTCCAATCAGCTACGGGATGTACGGGATCGCTACGCTGATTAATTCGATGTTTAACGCCTTGGGAAAGCCGCTACAAGCATCGTTGGTCATCATATTACATCTCTTCGTTTTCGTCCTACCGTTAGCGTATCTGGGATCAAAGGTATACGGGTTGAAGGGGATCTTTGTCGGTATCGCCGTTGGAAATGCCGTGGTAGGGATCATCGCCTATCTGATGCTGCGGAAATTCCTTGTGCGCATTGAGGCAGAGCGCGAATCAAGCGTTACCGATACCGTCGAATCAATTTCCCCTTGATACAACCCCACACCTGTAGGGGCTGGATAGTAGTAGGCATACTCCGTATGCCGTAACTCTTTCATTCATTTTTATCTTGAATCAGAAAATCCTGATTCAGACAAGTGTTCATCCGTTCAATAAACCAATGAACTAGTGAACCCATAACTGCTTCTCACGTTTTACATATCACACACTATTTCCCGCAGGAGGTCAATCAAACATGGCAGAGAAAAGCACAGCGTTTGCCGTGATCGGCGATCGCTATCACAATTCAGACTACATTCGGACAGCGCTAGGCAAAACCTTGGTGCAAGACCTTGGACTCACCATTGACTTCACCGACGACGTGAAGCTGCTCAACGCAGAAACCTTGGACGGCTACAAAATGCTGATCACCTTTAGGGACGGCATGATCTGGCCCCAAGGCTATGGTGCGGGGGGATCACTGCCGCCACATGTGAGCGAACCACCGGTGCCAGAGGTCGAGGGGACCGCTATCGATTGGATTACCGAGCCACAAGCGCAGGCGGTCAAAGATTTCGTCGAAAACGGTGGCGTTGCACTGTTTTATCACAATTCAACCTACATCGCCAGAGGCAATGCGACCTTTCGTGCGGTGTTAGGGGCGGCGACCGAAGGGCATCCGCCCGTTCGACCGTTCAAGGTCACACTCACGAACCCAGACCATCCGATCGCGCAGGGGGCGAGCGATTTCATTGTGACCGACGAGCAGCACTACATGACCTACGACGGCGATCCGGCACACGTTTTCATGCGGAGCATCAACGAAGACGGGTTGGGGTTCAACGAACTTGGCACAACTTGCGAGGCGGGGTGGGCATACGACTACGGGAAGGGACGGATCTGCTATCTTGCGCCGGGGCATACCGTTGCTGCGCTATGGAATCCGGCATACGTGAAGATTCAGCAAAACGCCGTTCGGTGGCTGTTGAGGGAGATTTGAATGGGGAATGGTATGAGGGAGCTATTTTAACGCATTAATCCTTTAACTATGTTCTGTCGTGCCAGTTCAATACAATAATTAGGCTTACTGCTCCAAAGTATACTGGAGAACAAAATGTTCGTATCATAAACGACTACCGGCTGCATTCGCGGCCCTCGTGGACTAAGTCATCAATAAAATCTTCACGCTCCGCTTCGGTCATGGCATCCCAATCCAATCCGCGAGACTTACATAGCTGCCGAATCTGTGATTCAGCATATTCCATGCGTTCCTCTCGATTGGCTGCTGCACGCTCTGCAAGTGTATACAGTAGCATTCGACACTCTTCTGGAGGCATCTCATGGATAGCACTAATGATTTGATCGGTTGTTAATTTAACAATCTGGTTCATCTGGATGTTCCTTTGTTGTGTCATCAAGTTTTGTTTGCGTTGATGTCGAGGTGCCGGCGACACAAAGAAGAAAAAAATATTTCTCTCCGAATCTCCGCGGTTGATTAAACCATGACTTCTTAAACTATACCAATTTTGGTGATATGCGTCAACAAAACGGTTAGAGGTGACGCTATCTTACACAGAAAATCAAGGGAATTGTCATCTCACGTTTTGATATGGTAAATCTCACGCAGGTTCCGGTACTTCTGCGCGTAGTCCAAGCCGTATCCAACGACAAAGGTGTCTGGGATCTCAAAGCCGACATAATCGATCTGCGCTGACACGATTCTTCGGCTTGGCTTGTTTAAGAGACTACACACTTTCACGCTTGCGGGTTCTAATGCTTGGATCTCCTTCATGAGAAAACTCAAGGTCTGCCCCGTATCAACAATATCCTCTACAACAACCACGTCCGCATTGTGAAGGTTTCCGTTCAATCCCTGAACTGTCCGAACATGTCCTGACGATTCTGTCCTATCGTCATAGCTTGAAAGTTGGATAAACTCGCAGCCCACAGGAATCGAGAGCGTACGGAACAGATCCGCGAAGAATAGGGCTGCACCTTTGAGAACGCAGACAAGCACTGGCTCACAATCGGAGTAATCGTCGGAGATCTGTTTCCCCAATTCGCGGACACGCCTTTGAATCTCTGTTTCGGAAATTAGAGTGGATTCAATTTCGATTTTCATTGATTTCAGTGGAAGGTAAGTAATTCAAATAGAGCCGACGCTTCGTCTCGGCTTGGATTTTAAACGATTCGCTCGTTCGATAGCCAACGACCCAAATAATCTCCTCTCCATTCACTAGCACCGGGACTCGTTCCCGCTCCTGTCGAGGAATCTTGGCGTCGATTAATAGATTCTTCAGTTTTTTTGTCCCTTGCATCCCAAACGGATGAAACCGGTCGCCGTCCCGTCGCTGTCGAAGCGTCAGCGGAGGTTGAAGCCGATCAAGATCAAACACGGCTTGGAATTTACCATCAGGAAACTTATCTGCCACCGCGCAGTTCATCGGTTGTTCTACAACGGTAGCAATCATCTCCGCATCTAGCAGCGGGAGCGCGGTGTGCCCCGGCACCGCAATCTCATATTCAAATGGGGCATGACTGTCTGTCGATTTCTGGATAAGAATTCGATCATATGCCCGTCGAAACGCCCCGCCGTTGGGCAGATCTAAGGCACTATTCGGCGCTTCCCCGTCAATCAAATTCAACATTGACTCAAAATGATTGAAGTAAAGATCTCTGACCTCTCCAAGAGCCTCTGCGACAGCCAACCGCAGGATTCGCCGACGCAAAGCGAGATGATACTTTTGGAATAAACGGAGATCCAGAACAACAGTGTCGGAGGTAGAAGATTCTACGCGACACACTTGAAATGCGTCATAAGCAAGAGCAGCCAGATAATCCGATTCCGCCTGTAATATTTCGGCTGTCTGGCTCAAGGTGTTCTGGATATTGGTGTTATAAGCGCGCTCTAAGGCGGGAATAAGTTCTAAACGAACCCGATTGCGGAGGTAGTTGAGTTGATAATTTGTAGTGTCACAGCGGGGGTGTAATCCAAGCTGCGTCACAAAATCCTCAATCTCCTTTCTTGAAAAGGCAAGCAAGGGACGGATGAACTTCCCTTCCCGCACCGGGAGTATCCCTTTTAAGCCCGATACACCCGCCCCGCGCAACAGATTCATCAAGACCGTTTCTGCCTGATCACCGCGCTGATGTCCCAACGCAATCTTCGTCGCCCCAATCCTTTCCGCGACACATTCATAGAACTGGTATCGTGCACGTCGTGCTGCCACTTCAGCGGAGAGTTTCTGGTCCCGCATCAGTTGCGGCACATCAATTCTTATGTTTGAAATCGGGATGCCCAACTGATCTGCCTGTTCTGCAACATACACCGCATCCGCCGCCGAATCCTCGCGGAAACCGTGATCAAGATGAGCGACATGGAGTTGACAATCGAGTTGATGGCGTAGCGTGTGCAAAGCGTAAAGCAGGGCAAGTGAATCAGCACCGCCAGAAACACCGACAAGTACAGTTTCTTTTGGTTGAATCATCTGATGTTGAGTGATAAAGCGGTGGGTGCGTTGCACAAAGCCAGTGACCATGACAGAATCTCGAATCAAAAGAAAGTGCCGAGCAGCTCAGAGAAACCGAGTTTTTCGGAAAAACTCGGTTTCTTTGCACTGTTTCTTAACATGAGCAAAAATAAAAAAGCCGCGCAAGGCGGCTAAATGATGGCTTGTGAGTGCCGGTGTGGAGAGTTGAACTCCAGACAGCACGATTATGAGTCGTGTGCTCTACCACTGAGCTACACCGGCATAAGAAAAAAGGGAAATGCGCCTGAACAAGCACATTTCCCGTTGGCTTTCCTGCCAATAGAACCAAATGGTTGCAGGGGAGGGATTTGAACCCCCGTCCTCCGGGTTATGAGCCCGACGAGCTACCAGACTGCTCTACCCTGCGCCAAGATTTAGGAAGGAAATGGTGGGCGAGGAGGGATTTGAACCCTCACACCCATTTACGGGCGATGGATTTTAAGTCCATTGTGTCTGCCATTCCACCACTCGCCCGCGGCAAGGGGGCATTGAATTCCAGCGAATTCAGTGAACCTAATTGTAATCGATCCCTTCCGATTTGTCAAGTTTTTTTTGGATTTGCCTTTTCGATTGATATTGATGTCTTTTTGAAGTTGACTTTCAGATACCAGCGTGGCATACTTTTCACCTAAAGATCCATCCAATTTTTCAATGAGAAGGAGCAACAGCAGCTTATGGAACTTACCTACGCACAAAAACAGGAGATTTTCAAGAACGGGTTTGTTAAGGTTCCGGGTGTTGTGCCGCAAGTGATGGTGGAGGCAGCCCTCCGCGGGATCAATAATTCGGTCGGTGAAGGGATGAACACCGACGAAATGGTGACTTTCCGATCTCGATCCTACTGTCCGGAACTTCAGGGGTCACCCATCATCACAGACCTGCTGAACCGAACACCCGCGTGGGAGTTAGCCGAATCTGCAATCGGAGTCGGGAAAATTATTCGTCCGAAGGGCGGACAAATCGCACTCCGGTTTCCAAGTATGCAAGACCCGCCGCCGAAACCGGGCGGTCACCTTGATGGAATGCACTCGCCACACAACGGTGTCCCCCAAGGTGTGATCCGAAACTTCACGATGCTGGTGGCCGTATATCTCAGCCATGTGCCAGAACCATACTCTGGCAATTTCACCGTATGGCCCGGGACACACCACGTCTACGAGAAGTATTTTCAGGAACATGGTCCCGAATCGCTCCTTGACGGGATGCCCCCGGTCGAATTACCGGAGCCACATCAAATCACTGGGGAACCCGGCGATGTCGTTATAGTGCACTACCAAATTGCGCATACCGCGGCACCAAATGTCTCGCCATACCCGCGATACGCAATCTTTTTCCGCTTGCGTCATGTCGATCACCCCGACTACCGGCCTGAAGCGATGACCGATATCTGGTTGGAGTGGGAAGGGATGCGCGATATTGTAGCAGCATAATTACTATGTCGATTCCCGCCCTCTCCTATTAGACAGAAAAGTTAAGAAAGCGATAACTCCTCGTAACATTTTCGGGTTATCATTGAACTAATGAACCATTGAACTAATGAACCAAGGGGGGCACTCATGTCAGAACAACTCGCAATCCACGGCGGACAACCGACAATTCCAGAAGGGACGATTAAACCTTGGCCCTACATTACCGATACAGATCGGCAAGCGGTGATGGAAGTGCTGTCCAGCGATAGCATCAACGAACAGCGTAAGATTCAGTCCGAAGCACTATCTCAGGAGTGGGCAGCATACGTAGGGCGAAAGTATTGTATCCCGACTAACAGCGGCACCGCCGCACTCCACATGTGCATCGCCGCCTTGGGAATCGAGCCGGGGGACGAAGTTATCGCTCCAGCGTTTACGTTCTGGGCGACGGCAGCCGCTGTCCTCCACCACAACGCTATCCCAATTTTCGTTGACATCGATCCCAAGACGTTCTGCATTGATCCCGCGCAGATTGAAGCCAAAATCTCGGAACGGACGAAAGCGGTGATCGCTGTTCACATTCACGGGATGCCAGCGGATATGGACGGAGTCCTAGCGGTTGCTAATCAATATGGACTCAAAGTTATCGAAGATGCCGCACAAGCGCACGGTTCAAGGTATAAAGGCGTACCGTGCGGTGCGATCGGAGATGTAGCGGGTTTCAGTACACAGATGTCAAAAACACTGACGACAGGCAGCGAAGGCGGTCTATTCGTCACTGACGATGAGAATTACCACAAACAAGCGGCGCTGCTACAATACTTCGGCGAACTGGTTGTGCCGGGCAGAGAACGGCAGGAGCAGGAGTACAATGCTTTTGGACTAGGGTGGATGTATCGTGGTGATGTGTTCGGTCAAGCGTTCATCCGTAGCCAACTAAAAAGGCTAGATACGAATAACGCCTTACGCATCCGAAACTGCAACTTCCTCACGGAACACCTCTCTAAAATCAAAGGTATCGAAACACCGTATGTCCCACCGCATTGTGAATCTGTCTTCTATAATTATGTGGTTGGCGTCAAACCGGACGAATTGGGACTGTCCGTCTCACCGAGAGTTTTCCGCGAAAAGGTTCAAGAAGCGTTAGCCGCCGAAGGATTGCACGTCGGACAGTGGCAACGAAGACCTGTACCAGCGCAGGAAATCTTTCAAGCTCAGATCGGCTACGGAAGAGGATGCCCATGGACCTGTGGTCATGCCCAGCCGGTGGAATATCGAACAGAGGATTATCCCAACGCCACCGCGTTCATCGATTCCCATTTCTACCTTTTCGATGTGAATCCGCCGAATGATCTCGATCTGATGAAGTTGTACGTCGAAGCATTTGAGAAGGTGATGGATAATCCCGATCAGTTGGTCGGATAGGCGTGTGGACAAAAAAACAAAGAATGGATGAACTGGGGGAATCGTTCGCATCTGAACGACGCAATCTATGAACGATCTGAAAGGAGTATTGATGGACAAAACAGTAAATTCGCCGACAAATGTCATCTTCTGCATCGGCGATGGGATGGGATTCGAGAAAGTCAAGGCAGCTAGCATGTACGCCCACGGTAAGGTTGGAGGACTCTCATTTGAAGCGTTCCCCTATCAAGGCGAGGTGACAACGCATTCAGCCGACTCCCCGACGACCGACTCAGCGGCGGCTGCAACTGCAATGGCGACAGGCGCTAAGGTCAACAACGGGGTTATCAGCACCGCTCTACCGGGCGATAGTAGAGAGTTGTATACACTCCTAGAGTGTTTCAAGGATCAGGGCAAGAGCACAGGGTTGGTCTCCACAACTTTCATCACCCACGCCACACCAGCCGCCTTCGGTTCACACGAACCCAAACGCGGCAATCTGGCGGAGATCGCCGAGGATTACCTGAATCAGACCCGTCCGAATGTTTTGCTTGGTGGCGGTGGCAATGGGATGGTTGAGGAGGCAGCAGAAGCAGCTGGCTACATGGTTGTAACGAATCGAGACGAGCTCCTATCTCTGGAGACAGAAAACATCGAGCGAGTCTCCGGTCAGTTTGGCGACACAAATCTACCCTATGAATTTGATGGACTCGGAGATTTACCGCACCTATCGGAAATGACTTCAACTGCGCTGAAGATGTTAACGAAGAACCCAACCGGTTTCTTTCTGATGATTGAAGGCGGTCGTATCGATCACGCCGGACACTCTAACGACATTGAACGCAACGTTTACGAGACGCTTGAGTTCTCTAAAACGGTACAGGTTGCATTTGACTGGGCGAAGGAACGGGAGGACACCCTCATCATCGTTACCGCCGACCATGAAACCGGTGGCTTGAAAGTGCTTGAAAATAACGGCATGGGCGTGTTCCCAACCGTCTCTTGGTCTACCGGCGGTCATACGACAACAAATATCCCTGTATACGGTTGGGGAGCCAATGCAGCGTGCATCTCTGACGTGATGGATAATACTGATTTCTTTAACCTTGTGATGCACAACCAACCTGCAGAAAAATAGAGCACCATCAGAATTGAACCGTGAGCAGTGGGGGTTCCCACACCTTACGCTTTACGAAGGGAGATCTTCTATGTACGACTCTGTTCGACATTTTGAACAGTTGTATGCGGCCGTACCGAGGGACTTTGCGTTTCGGGCATCAGCCCAAGAAGAATGGCTTGCTTGGCGTGATGCCTTCCGACCGCGCCTGTGTCACGCGCTTGGATTAGACAAGATGGAGTCGGACTTGCAGGGTTATCAACCGAGCGCAGAGATGTCTCAATCCGAAGATATGGGGACACATATTCGAGAACGGTGGCATTTGTGGGTTGAGCCGACCGTGCCGTTACCCTTCTACCTGCTGCGTCCCAAAACACAGCGTAAACCCTTACCGTTGGTGCTCACGCCGCACGGTCACAATCACCCCCACATCTATGTCGGGATTGCCCACAGCGCAGACGAAGAGCAATCGATGTTAGAGGGAGAACGGGACATCGCCCGTCAAGCAGCGGAGGAGGGGTATCTAGCGATTGCGCCAACTGTCCGCGCCTTTGGTGAGACGCGCGCCGAGGCGGACAGGGAAATTAACAAAACATCTTCGTGCCGAATCGCGTTGATGCACGGTCTATTGGTAGGGCGCACCCCTATCGGAGAACGTGTTTGGGACATCTCCCGTCTCATTGATTGGGCGTTAGGGCATCTGGACGTGGCGGCACAGCAGATTGCGATTACAGGAAATTCTGGCGGCGGCACTGTTTCTCTATTTGCTGCTGCTTGTGAACCCCGTATTTCGGTCGCTGTCCCTAGCAGCTACTTCTGTACTTTTCAGGGGAGTATTGGTTCAATCCATCACTGCGATTGCAACTATGTGCCGGGGATAATGCGGTTGGGGGAGATGTACGATGTCGCAGGCTTAATTGCCCCGCGACCGTTTTCCGCAATCGCTGGAAGAGAAGATCCCATCTTTCCGATTGAGCATGTCGAATCCGCCTTTGAACATCTGCAGCAGATCTATGCAGTCGCCGGCGTACCAGAAAACTGCCAACTCCATATCGGCGAAGGCGGACATCGCTACTACAAAGCAGGTGCTTGGCCCTTCATTCGCAAGCATTTCGAGACGCCAATAACCGAAACGGTTTGAATCTGTTGGGTCTACGATTCAGACAATTGGTGGCTTAAAAATTTCTAACTGTGCCAATGCGTCCTGAATATTCTTCAACCGAGTCGGATCCGTAATCTTTGCTCCATTTGTGTCGGTCACGTAGAATGAATCCTCTGCTATGAATGCCTCAGTCGTGATCTTGGCAAGATGGATATCCAAGCCCAATTTATAGAAGGCATCCGAGATTGTGTAAAGCAGACCCACCTGATCTTGTGCACGAATATCAATAATCGTTGCACGATCCGACGCCTTATTATCGATTCGGATCCTCGGTTGGATATGTCGCTGTTGACGGCGAAGGAGCGGATCCGATTCGCGCTGCTCCTCCAGCACAGTTTCCGCGTCAACTTCCCCATTCCAGACAGCTGTTAATGTTTCTTCAATTTGGTGATACCGATCTAAAATTGGTCCCTTGCCTGTTTGTCCATCTGTCACATTCAAGACATCGATCACAATACCATCGTTACGCGTGTTAATCATAGCCCGTAGTATGTTAATATTCTCAACCGTGAATACTGCCGTAATCTGACGAAAAATTCCTCGTGCATTGCGGGTGCAGATACCGATTTGGGTATAGCTTTGATTCTCGGCAAAATGGGAGACAGCGATTGGAAGATCTCCTAGCTTCTCAACGAGTTGAATCTGTTTGCCGATCAGGTCGGGTGCCTGCGAAACCAGTCCTTGATCAGGCATTGTCTCAAAGTGCCGGTCAATCGCAGCCTCGCCAACCGCTTCGCTAATGAGTTGGGTGACGCGTGCTTGCAGCTCTTCAACTTTCAAGAACTCCATCTTTCCTTGCAGGAACTCAAGCGTGCGTGTATAGAGTTGCCACAGTAGAATCGCATTCCACTGGTTCCAGATCTCTACGCTTACCGCTCGCATATCGGCGAAGGTCAAGAGATATAGCATTTTTAGATGCTGTTCATCCTGGACCAACTCCGCAAAACGTTCAATGACTTTCGGGTCATCGAGGTCTCGTCGCTGGGCGGTATGGATCATATCCAAGTGCCTCAAGATGAGAAATAGCACGACCTCTTTATCCACAGTATCCAATCCTATCCGATCCAAGGCGGCTTGCGCCATTTCAAACCCACGTTCGTCATGCCCTCCCGGTCCGTCGACGCCTTTTCCGACATCATGTAATAAGATCGCTAGCCGCAGCAATTCCGGTTTTTCCACCTCCTTGAAAATATCAAGGAAATCTTGTCCGCCTTCCAACTGTGCCAGCGTTGCTTCTTCGAGGTTTTCAATCGCATACAGGGTGTGTTCGTCGACGGTGTATTGATGGGGTCGATCTGACCGCACCAGCGATCGGATTTTGCCAAATTCAGGTAAATAGTGGTCCAACACCTGCCAACGATGCATCCGGCGCAGCACTTCAGCGACCGACTCCGAATGACGGAGGATCGACAAGAAACATTCAGCGACTTCAGGTGAACGTCGGAAGTTTTCATCAATCAGATGAAGACTTGCAGCAATCTGATGCCGTACGTCTGCACTGATTCGATTCCCCAGTTGTTGGCGGTGCGTGAATACCTTCATCATCCGCGTTGGGTCCGTCCTAAAATCGAAATGTCCTTCCTGAAAGCCGATTTCGTCCCTTACAACTGTAAATCCATCGGGCAGCACTTTGGTTTGCCACCGCTCAATCCAGCGATTGAGCGGAGATCCCTGATGCTTCACCCGATCTATGATTAACTTTGCGAACTCATAGAGATGCTCGGCGTGTAGATAGTAATCCCGCATCATCGTTACTTCTGCGAGGGAATGATCATCATCCTTATACCCAAGATTTTTAGCAATGATTTCTTGAACATCTAGGACGAGTTGATCACTCCTTCTTTGATTCACATAATGGAGTTCGTTACGCAATTGCCACAGAAAATCGAGCGATTCTCCGCACGATTCAGCCACCCTTTGGGGGATAATGCCTCGCCTTTGCAGCTCCTCAAGGTCTTTAACCCCAAATCGAACTGCTGCAACCCAGATGCCTGTATGAAAGTCTCGGAGTCCACCAGCACTCTCTTTGATGTTCGGTTCTTGAAGGTAAATTGTTGCGCCGTAAGATTCGTGACGGGTGCTCCATTCCTCTATCGTTTTTGCGATGAATTTTCCCACCTGCTTCTTGAAAAAATGTTTAGAGGTCAATCTCTGAAATTCGCGATAAACCTGTCTTGCGCCGACAATGTATCGCGCTTCAAGCATTGAGGTCTTGGAAAAAATATCGTCGTAGGTTGCCCGGACACACTCTTTGAGCGACCGAAAACTATGCCCAACCTCAAAACCGATGTCCCAGAGCGTCGTAATCAACTGGTTGGCAAACGGTTCTACTTGACGCAGGTTGAGTTCTGAAGGATTATAAACCAACATAATGTCAATGTCTGAATAGGGGTTCAGTGTTTCCCGTCCGTAGCCTCCCAATGCGAGGATGGCTATGGGGGTATCTTCAGATAGTTTGGGTCCGCCGTTGTCTGCTCTGATCGCAGCTTGATAGATACGTTGAATCACAATGTCCGCAAGGCGGGTATATTCTTCGACAATTTCCCTGCCGCCAATTCCGAAACAGTGGCGGGAATAGATACGCTCACGTTCTTTGGCACAAAAGTCTTTAAGTTCTTCTACAAGTGTACGGTTATTTTGCTGTTGCATTTGTCATCTCTAAAAATGCCGAACCTTTCAAATGTCAAAATCTATAAAAGATTCGGCCGGTTGTTACCTAGTACGGAACGCAGATCTGCGTTTCCTACGGATTACTAAGGAGGAGGATACAAGCAAGTGCTGGTAACAGAACAAGGAGTAGTTTAACCTCAAGCAGATAGTTTTGGTATCGTAAGGCAGCCGGATCGCCGTCCTTGAATCGCTCAATGAATTTGATTCGCCGGTCGATCGAAGGGTGTGTCTGGAATAGCTCGAATAAACGTTGAACAGATCGAGGGATGTAGTTAAGGTATGCGAGTCGGACTAGAGCGAGTTCGAGTGCGTCTGGCTTTTCCGTCAGTGCAACGGCGTACAGATCTGCTTGGTGCTCAAAACGTCTTGATAGGGCGCGAAAAATAATAACAAAATAGAGAGAAATGAAAAAGACCAAACCCATTGCCGGTAACAGAGAAGAGGTAGATGGAATTGACTCAAGCGGTCCCCCAATGTAGATGTAATAGATGGCATAGCTGAGAAAGTAGACAATCAAAAACATGAGATAGGTCAAAATATGCTTATAACGGACATGCCCAAACTCATGTGCCACAATAGCTTCAATTTCATCGTCGGAAAAGTGCTGCAACAAGGCTTCTGTCAAGAAAATCTGACGGGACCACGGGGCAATTCCAGCCACAGCCGCGTTAGCAACTGATTCCGTCTGCCAAACAACGATGTCTTTGTATTTGATGTTGTCTTGGGCTGCCAATCGGTGGAGCCTGTTCCTTAGATTAGTATCTGTCAGCGGGGTCGTCCGCCAAATAAGACTCAATAGCAAAGGTGCGTGGATGTACGCCAAACAGATCAGCGACATCATAAGCGCGATGGGCAAATATGTGTGATCAGCGAGAAACGGGATATATGCAATCAGATCTAGTAAGCATAAATAAACAAATAGCGGCAATACTGGCAATAGCAAAAATTTCAGATGGACACTGAGATACTCTTCCCTTCTCCAGTTGCTTGACGTTACCTGCTGCTCTACTTCATGAAGCGCGAGGCGGATAAGCATCAGTCCAGCAATCAACGGGACAATCCCCACAAGGTGTTTTGTATAAATTAACGGAATCCACTCCAGCGCCTTGCCTATTAGCAGGGGCAGATTCAACAGGTATACATTGCAAATATAACCGATCAGGAGAAGACATTCAAAGATGATCGCAGACCGTTTGATGAGGTACAATCGACGCAACCGGGCGTCCTGATTGGTTGGCAAAGCGCGTGTCGCATAAGATCCAAGAAAATAAACAAGTGCCGGCGGCAAGATAATCACTGCAACCGTGGAGATCAGGGTAAGCAGTTGATTAAACTCCCCTGCTCCCTGCGAGGGTTCAAAGAAAAACAGAAAAATCAACCCTGCGATTAAAACGATGCTAATTTGGCCCATTGCTGTATCCCTGACTGGAATTTATGGTGAATTCTATAATTACTTGTACACTTTCGATGCACAATCAACCCCCTAAATCCCCAACCCCTCTGATAAGAGGGGAAAGGCAAGAGGAGAAGATCCCCTCTTATCTTCTCCCCTTGTCAGGGGAGTTACAGGGGGACTTCATGAGGCTTCACTAAGGGGAGCTGCTGGTGAATTGTTTACATATTTACAACGTTCACCATACTTAAAACAAATCGCCGGTATTCTATCACAGCGAGGTTTGCGAAGTCAAACCAAAACCCTTGATGGTCAAAAGGCTATTGACAGGGGACATCGAATTATCTATAATGCCGAAAACTCAGCATCCGAAGGAGGCATTAACGATGCACACAACCGCTCCTAGCTTGCCAACGGTTCCACTCGGTCCGTATCAGGTGAGCCGACTCATCATCGGTGACAACCCAATCTACGGCTACTCGCACTTCAATCAACTGCTTGCTCAACACCAACAGGAGGCACACGCCCCGGATTCGGTGATGGAGACACTGAGACGCGCCGAAGAAGTCGGGATTAACGCTTGGCAGAACACAATCACAGAACGTTCACTCTCTGATCTGCTTCGTTATCGTGAGGAAGGTGGCACAATTCAGTGGCTATGCCTCAGCACCTCGCAGTGGTACGATGAACCACACCATATCGCAGAAGTCGCACGCCATAATCCAATCGGTATGGCACCCCACGGCGGCGGCATCGGCGATCGCTGTCTACGGGAAAACAAACTCGATCTGCTCAAAGACATCCTCAAGCGAATTCGGGATACCGGCGTTTTGGTCGGGTTGTCCGCTCACGATCCCCAACTCATCAGCATCGCAGAGGATGAGGATTGGGATGTGGACTACTACATGGCAGCCCTCTACAACCTGCGTGGGGGCAGAGAAGAGTTTGAAGAGAAGTTTGGTTACTCACCGTTGGGAGAGGTCTATTTGCGGGAACATCGCCCTAAGATGTGTGAGCAGATCCTGCAAACAGACAAACCGTGTATCGTTTTCAAAGTGCTCGCCGCCGGTCGGGCGGTTGGATCGAAGGAGCAGATTCGAGAGGAATTTGCGTTCGCGTTGAAAAACATCAAACCCAACGACGCCCTCCTTATCGGCATGTATCAGAAGTTCGGGGATCAGATCGGTGAGAACGCCGCGATGGTCGCTGAAATCTGTCAGGAGTCATTATAAAAAAGGTGCCTGTCGAGACTCCGGTTAAACTCGAATCACTGCGTTAGACCGAAGTGAAGGGAGAATTTTTGGCGTTGTCTATACACGGCGTAATTCGGTAATCCGGATTGTTTCAGCAAGAAAGGCGAACAAACGTGAAAGAGCAGCATACATACACAGAAAACGATGAGCGGCTATCTACAATTCTCAACAGTGTCAGTGACGCTGTAATTGCCACGGATCGAAAGGGATTGATAACATTTATGAATCCGGCTGCTGAAATCTTGACAGGTTGGGAAGTGGAAGACGTGTCTGGAAAGCTCGTAACGGATATTCTCAATATTTGTGTTAGAGACGGAGGGGATCTTATAAAAAATACGGCTTTGATAGAGGTACTCCAAAAAGGAGCTGTTACCACCGATGGCTTATCTTCCGCTTCCGAGGTAGACCTTAAAACTTGCCTCATTGCGAAATCTGGTCAAGAAATCCCTGTTGACTATAACATCACACCCGTCAAAGACGAGAACGGAAACCTCACTGGCATCGTTATAACTTTCCACGATATCACCCAGTATAAAACGCTGGAGGGGCAATTAAACCAATCCGTCAGGGAGTTGCGTTATCAAACCCAACTGATGGAGACCGTTTTTGATAGTATGTATGATGGTATCGTGATACTCGGTTCAACGGGTCAAGTATTGTTCACCAATCCAAGTATACAACAGATTTTCGGTGCAGAGCCCCCGGATACATTACCCAGTCAATGGTCTGAACCGTACGGAGTTTTTTATCCTGACAAAGAAACACGCCTTCCAATTGATCAGTTGCTGGTCATATTTCTCTCCCAGGGTGAGGCAATAAAGGATCAAGAACTTTTTGTACGCCATGAGAGACAGCCGGAGGGAATTCACATCAGGGTTAGTGCTATCCCCTTATTTAATGAAAATCGGGAGGTTGTAGCCTGTGTGTGCGTTGTTCGCGACATTTTACGCGCCGAAGTTGAAACGAGCCACTCCTTTTCTGAAATTGTAGGCAAAAGCCAAAACATGCAGCAGATGTTCGCGTTGATGCAACGGGCGGCTGAAAGTGATATCACCGTGCTTATTTCAGGAGAAAGTGGGACTGGTAAAGAATTGGTCGCAAACGCGATTCACCTTAATAGTCTTCGAGGGGTGGGTCCATTCGTTACAGTCAATTGCGCTGCTATACCTGAAACACTGATTGAAAGCGAGTTGTTCGGGCATGAACAGGGGGCTTTCACCGGTGCCACAACGAAACGAATCGGCAAATTTGAACAGGCGGCTGGAGGGACTATCTTTTTTGATGAAATAGGTGAGCTGCGATGGTCGCTGCAAGCGAAATTGTTGCGTGTCCTCCAAGAGCGGCAGATTCAGCGCGTCGGGGGTACAACCAATATCCCAGTTGACATCCGCGTGCTAACAGCGACAAATCAGGATTTAGAAGCGGCGGTAGAAGCAGGCACTTTCCGAGAGGATTTGTTCTATCGAATCAGCACTTTTCCCATCGTCGTTCCTCCCCTTAGTGACCGGCACGAAGATATTCCACTCTTGGCGAACCATTTTCTAAAAAAATACGCCGAGAAAGCGACGAAATCCATTAACACGATTTCGGCCGATGCGTTGCAATTATTGATGCAATATGACTTTCCCGGCAACGTGCGCGAATTGGAAAATATCATAGAACGCGCTGTTCTGCTTGAGACCACAGAGACGTTACAATCGAGCAACCTACCTCCACAGATTCTGTCGAGGGGTTCTTCCCAACCTATCTTATTTTCCTCTGACTCAACAGAAATCCTACCGTTTGAAGAGGTTGAACGTCAAACACTGGCTCATGCACTCAAGGTGATGGACAATAATGTCGCGAAGGCCGCCCAAGCATTGAAGATGGCCCAATCGACCCTTTATCGGAAATTGAAGTTGTATCAACTCCCCGAGTCGGATTAAGGGGGACCAAAGAATTGCCTGAAACCGATATGTCCCTACGTGAAACGTGCCGACAGGGAAGTGGAATCATGTACCCGTAGACCCTTCTCAATTTTCTCAAAATGGGAAAATGTGTCATTTTGAGAAAAACTCACCAGAATCCCGCGTAATTACGGAGTTTCTTCCAACATCCTTCCCACTTAATCCATCTTAACTCTCCCGTTTTGGGAAACTTTCAACCCATCCACTATCACGCTATCTGCCTGCCTGTATCCTTCAAAGACAAGCCTATCAAGGATTCTCCCAGTCTCGCCCCCATTCGATCAAGCATTGGCACAGTTTATGCTTACTAACCTAGTTATCCTTCCCGCGACAGGGTCCACTTCACCATCCTCGGTGTTGCCTGTCGCGCCCCTTGGACGGGGAAAGCTTGTTAGCAGGACGCTAACAAGCAGGGAAGGTTGGAAGGAATCCCATAATACAATCGAAATCTATCTTGTGGGCGGATTATGCCTTTGGACTGCTGTTATCTGTTTTCGTTGATTCGGATCCATTGAGCGGCGACGGGGGATTACTATAAAAAAAAGGGGTAAGTTCCGGATCCATCCACTGATTTTCGGCATCGCTATCATTGCGTGGTGCTGGGTATTGTCAAAGATGGTGTGCTTCAACCGTTTGAATAGACTTATGGTGGAAGCCTAACGGCTGCCCATCGCAGACGCGGGTTGAACCTCCTTAGGCGTTTCGATGGGCGATGGCTTAGAGGAGGTCATCTCCACCATCATTTACCACTAACTCCAACCTACGCGGAGTTTCCAAAGTCCCCAAATACCCGGTGGGTTGTCAGTCAATGCTAGGCTCATTGAGCCTAGAACTGTGTGATACCGTGTGGGTATTTCGGGATTTAGGGGGTCCGATAAATCGAGACCAGGATTGGCTGTCCATTGAGAGTATCTAAATAATTCTAAAATCTACTATAAGTGGCAACTTGCGTTAAGATAGGAGGTAAATTATTTAACCATGAAAAATCTACGCTTTCTAAGCATTCTAACGCTGATGTGTATATTCCTAACAGGATGTGCTTCTAAACACGGTAAGTTGATGAAAAGTGCACAAGCAAATTATCAAGCCAACCAATATGAAGCAGCCTTGCGTGATGCTGTTGCAGCCTTGAAACTTAAACCAAATTATGATAAAGCGCAAGACGTTATTACCACGTTTTTCAACGCAGCGGTGAAAGTCCGTGAAACCGAAATTGAAATCCTTGAGGCAACATCCAATCAGTTTAAGTGGGATGGGATTATTGCCGAATATAACGGGCTTATCGAATTGAATAATTTGGTGGAGAGTTTACCGCCTGCCGCATTGGTTCATAAGAAAACGAAGCAATCTATCATTTTTAATACAAAAGACTACACCAACCAGTTGAGTAAGGCCTCAGAGAAGGCTGCAGAGGTCCACTACCAAGAAGGAATTCTCATAGCCGCTTCGTCCGATGATGTAGATACCCAGAAAAAGGCAGCAAAAGAGTTCAAAAAGGCTGAAGAATTTGTGCCGGGCTATAAAGATGCAAGTGACCTCTATGAAAGATCTAGGCGTGCTGGCGTTAAAAGGATGGCGATTCTGCCATTTAGGGACAGAAGCGGCAAAGCGCAATTCTACGGTATGCTTTCGGAAACGATTGTTGACCAGATCATTGATAGTCTTCTTAATGACTCTTCAGCGACCGAGTTTTTGGAACTTGTTTCTCGCGATCAACTTGAGCGTATTATGCGCGAACAACGATTGGATCTAACAGAGATAGTTGATGAACAAACAGCTGCTAATCTAGGAAAGGTACTCGATGTGCATGAAATCGTTACCGGTGAGATAACCAAGATTCTTTATGTGCCCGAACGAACCAAGGGTAACACCGTTACTCGGACAGGAACAGTTCGCGTAAAATCAGGAACCGAAACGTATACTGATAAAGAGGGTAAAATCAAGACGAGGACAAAGTACGTGGATGAAGAAGTGTCAGCCAGGGTCACGCATTACACCAGAGAGAGTTCCGCATCAATCATTGGAGCATACCGTATTATTGATGTACAAACTGGCGTAGTCAAGGATTTTGATAGTTTTGATGAGAAGTCTGAATTCAAAACTGAGTGGGGCGAATTCGCAGGGAACAAAGCTGCGTTAAACAAGTCTGACCGGGAGCTTTGCAACGTTGAAGAGACGTTTGCCCCTATTGAGGACGAGATGATATCTGACGTGGCGAATCGGCTCTCTAACCAACTCGCAGAGAAGTTCAAAGCGTATGCACGTTAGCGGCAATCAAGCCCCGTTGGGGTGTCCATCAGGTTTTTTTAGATCTAAACCAGCCATTGCAGACTTCTGAGTCCCAATCTATCGGCGTGAGGGTGGAGTTGTCTTTTGGTGAACTCCCACCATAACTTAGCTGTTTTGTTAGGAGGTAACTACATGAAACATCAAGGACTACCGCTTGCCATCTCCTATACGGTACTCTTGCTCGTTCTTGGCGGATGTGAAGTGGAAGAGAGTTTTTTAATAGTCGAGAACCATTCAAGTATAAAAATTGTGAGTATTTTTGTCTCTGCTGCCGGAGATGACTCTTGGGGTCCGGATCAGCTTGCCTCTGATGTGCTACTACCGGGTTCTATGATAAGCTTTGCCATTGACCCTGGCACCTATGATGTCAGGGTTGTGTTTGAAAATTATCAAGACTTTGTATATGAAGCTATCATCAAGATAGGGCTGACGACAACCGTGACAGTCAAATAAGGAAGTTACAGGAATGATTCTCTTTAGGCACTGCCCTTTCTTTTTATATGACCGAGACCTTAACGCTAGATAACAATTTTAGAATTAATGAGACACTCCAAACCGAACCGCATTGTCCCCAGGCCCGGTAGGTGCGGTTTCTAACCGCACCGCATCGGCGCGTCCCGATAAATCGGGATCCCGACCTGTCGGGAGAAACAGTGCCTACCATACACGGGGAGCGAAAGCGTCTATCTGTTTTTAGAATTTACTATAACTTCCCCAAAAGGAGCATTTTATCATGAAACCAATTTTGACGTTACTTATGCTTTTCACCCTGTTTTTACCAACCACCTTCGCCCAAGAGTACACGCAACTCAATTTACCCGAAGGAGCCAAAGCCCGTCTCGGCAAAGGCGAGATAACTGGTGATATTGCGTATTCTCCCGATGGCACCCGTCTTGCGGTTGCGAGTAGTATCGGTATTTGGCTGTACGATATGGGAACGTACCAAGAGGTTGCCCTATTCACAGGACATTATTTTCCTGTCTGGAGCGTCGGGTTCAGCCCGGATGGTAAAACTATCGCAAGTGGCAGTGGGCACTTTTATGATGCGTGGTATGGCACCATTCGATTCTGGAACACGGAGACGGGAGAAAACGTAGAGACACTCTTTCCAGATTGGGATTGGGGTTGGGGTGTCGCGTTCAGTCCAGATGGACGCTTTCTGGCGGTTTATGGAGAGTGGTCGGGTGAGAGTGATGTCTACCTCTTTGATGCGGTTAGCAGAGAAGAGATACAAACACTCACGCATAAGTCGGGGGTCAATAGTGTGGTGTTCAGTCCAGATGGAAAAACTATCGCCAGTGCCAGTGGGGGTTGGGATAATGGCACCATTCATCTTTGGGATGTGAACACAGGGGAGGAGATACGTACTTTCACAGGGCATACGGATTGGGTCAATAGTGTGGCGTTCAGTCCAGATGGAAAAACTATCGCAAGCGGTAGTTCGGACGAAACCATCCGTTTGTGGGATACCGATACAGGCGAACACAAGAAAACACTCACAGGACATGAAAGTTCAATTAATAGTATCGCCTACAATCCGGATGGAAACACAATCGCAAGCGGCAGTTGGGATAATACCCTCCGTTTATGGGATGCCGAGACAGGTGAACACATAGAAACACTCATCGGGCATACGGGGGCTGTCGAAAGCATAGCATTCAGTCCGGATGGAAAAACACTCGCAAGTAGGAGTGGAAATGAGCTCTACCTATGGGATGTGGAGACAGGTGAACACAAGAAAACAATCGCCGGGCATACGGAGGCTGTCAATAGCGTTGCGTTCAGTCCGGATGGAAAAACACTCGCAACGAATAGCGGATATCCAGACAAAACCGTTCGCCTATGGGATACCGATACAGGCGAACACAGGCAGACACTGGTCGGGCATACAGATGGTGTCAGTAGCGTGGCGTTCAGGCCAAATGGACACATCATCGCGAGTGGGAGTTATGACAATACCATCCGTTTATGGGATGTGAAAACAGGCGAACCTATCCGCATCTTCACGGGGCATACGGGTTCGGTCTATAGCGTATCGTTTAGTCCGGGTGGGCAGATACTCGCAAGTGGGGGCGGATGGAATGACGAGACAGTCCGTTTATGGGATGCAGACACGGGTGATCCTATCCGCATCCTCACGGGGCATACGGGTTCGGTTTCAAGCATATCGTTTAGTCCTGATGGAAAAACAATCGCAAGCGGCAGTTGGGACAATACCATCCGCCTCTGGAGTATTGAGACGGGAGAACACAAACAGACACTCACAGCGGATATGGAGATCTATAGTGTGGCGTTTAGTCCTGATGGAAAAACAATCGCAAGTGGGAGTGGTGGATCGCTCCGCTACTCGAGTTGGGGTGCCCTCCACTTGTGGGACGTAGAGACAGGCAAACCCGCGCCCATTAGTGAGGAAGAAGCCTTGATCTATAGCGTAGCGTTTAGTCCTAATGGAAAAACAATCGCAAGTGGAAATGCTGACCCTAATAACGACATTCAGTTTTGGAATGCACAGACAGGTGAACATATCCACACACTCAGTGGACACAGGGATGGTGTCTATAGCGTATCTTTTAGTCCGGGTGGGCAGACACTGGCAAGCGGGAGTGGGGACGGCACCGTGCTGCTATGGGAAATCACCCCCACTGTAGACGGGGATACACCGTCCCTAACTGCCGATGTCAACGGTGATGGCACGGTCAACATCCTAGATTTGGTGTTCGTTAGCTCCCGTTTCGGACAGACAGGCCCCAATGAAGCCGATGTCAACGGCGATGGCGCGGTCAATATCCTAGATCTCGTCGCCGTTGCCGGTGCCTTCGGAACAAAGGCAGCTGCGCCTGCGGCACAGTTAGAGGGACTTGCGCTGCTGACCGCCGCCGATGTCCAAGGTTGGCTCACCCAGGCACAGGGATTAGATCTTACCGATGGGCGTTCCCAAAGAGGCATTCTCGTCCTTGAACAACTCCTCGCCGTGCTGACGCCGAAAAAGACTGTCCTATTGCCCAATTACCCCAACCCGTTCAACCCAGAGACATGGATACCGTATCAGCTTGCCCACGCCGCCGATGTTCATCTCACAATCTATGACATCCAAGGTGCGCCGGTGCGTCAATTGGATCTGGGACATCAACCCGCGGGCTTCTACACCACCCCATCAAAAGCGGCGTATTGGGATGGACGGAACGCTTTTGGCGAATCGGTCGCAAGCGGTGTGTATTTCTATCACCTGTCTGCTGGGGATTATTCCGCCACGCGGCGGATGGTCATTCTGAAGTAGTTTCATGCGAGGGACACCTTTGGGTGTGCCCCGCTTCACCCCTCTACAAAGGAGATTTTCTCATGATTCGTTACATTGCAATTATTTTTCTGATGACAAGCGTGGCATCTGCACAAGTGGTGGATATACCGGACCCCAACCTCCGTGAGGCGATTGCGTCTGCGCTCGGTAAAAATGTGGGAGAAACAATCACCGTTGAGGAGATGGAGATTTTGACCGCGCTTGGCGCATCACGGTCGAATATAAAAGATTTGACTGGGCTAGAGTTTGCAACGACCCTGAAAATTTTGGATCTTATAATCAACGGGATAGTGGACCTCCATCCGTTATCTGGACTGACGAATCTGGAATCGTTGGGTCTTGGGGGTAATGAGATTGTAGACATCAGTCCGTTGGCGGGATTGACAAATCTGGAATTGTTGAGTATTGATGGCAACGGGATAGTGGACATCAGTCCGTTGGCGGGACTGACGAATCTGGAATTGTTGTTTCTTGGGTATAACGGGATAGCGGACATTAGTCCGTTGGCAGGGCTGACGAATCTGAAATCGTTGAATCTTTGGGTAAACGAGATCGTGGACATTAGTCCGTTGACAAGGCTGACAAATCTGGAATCGTTGTATCTTTCTGGCAATCCGATAGCGGATACATCTGTCCTTTGCCCGTTGATAGAGCAGAATCCAGGGTTGGATTTGGATATAGAAATCGAGTGTGATCCCTATACGGGGCAGCCAGCGACTGAAGTGAACATCCCCGACCCCAACCTCCGCGCCGCGATAGCAGCGAATCTCGGCAAATCAGTAGGGGACCCCATCACTGTGGCGGATATGGAGACGTTGACCGAGTTAAAGGCTTCTGGCACTAGCATCAGCGTGCTAACGGGGCTTGAATCTGCGATTAATCTAACAGTACTGTATCTTTCCTACAACAAAATCGAGGATCTCTCGCCGTTGGGGGGACTGACGAATCTGACAGAACTGTATCTTGTTGGCAATCAGATAGTGGACATTGGTCCGTTGGCGGGCTTAATCAGCTTGGAAGGGTTGACGCTTGAGGATAACAGAATAGTGGACATCAGTCCGTTGGTGGGCTTAATCAACTTGGCAGGGCTGACACTTACGGATAATGGGATAGTGGACATCAGCCCGTTGGCGGAGCTAGCAACGCTGAGCTACTTGATGCTTAACAAAAACGAGATAGTGGACATCAGTCCGTTGGTGGGACTGACGAATCTGAGATCGTTAGGTCTTAGGGACAATGCTATATCCGACATCTCGGCGTTGGTAGCAAATACGGAATTTGGGGAGGGAGACGATGTAAATATGCGTGGTAATCCGCTCAACGACGCATCTATTGACACCCACATCCCCGCGCTTCAGAGCAGAGGGGTTGAAGTTTGGGTTGACGACATTGTAGCACAACCGGCGGATGTCAACAGCGACGGGATTGTGAATATCTTGGATCTAGTGAAGGTTGCGTCTCAGTTTGGAGAAGCGGGTCAGAATCTGGCGGGAGATGTCAATGGCGATGGGTTGGTGAATATCTTGGATTTGGTCTTGGTTGCCAATAAGTTTGAATAGGCAGCATCGACGCCCTCAGTGCAATAATTAGGATTGTTGTGGCTTTCGGGCACTACTAAGAGTTACATATTCAGCATCATAAAAGGAGAAAGTATTATGTTTGTATCAAGCCGTTTTGCAATGATTTGTTTTTTTACTTTTATTGCCGTTCTGTTGAGCGGTTGCGACGATTTCATCATTCCGCTCCATGATCGGCTTCACGAAATGGAAAAGGAACCGAAGAAAAAGGCAGATTGGGTCGGGACATGGAGCCTCGAATCCATTGATGGCGTGGGGCTAAACGACCTATTCGCTGAGGACGGGCAGGAAAACGTATACGGGTATTCCGATTGGACGTTTGCAGAGGACGGCAATTGGTGGGCTTCGTTCTACTTTGAGTTCACAATCGAAGCGGGAATCGGCGGATCGTTCTGGATGGAGTTATCGGGCACCTACGCGCTTGATGGCGCAAACTATGTCCTTAACATTGATACGGATGCGCCCGACTCTTTCTTCGGCGATTCAGCCCCTAACACCGGCACATGGCGCATTGAGGACGACACGCTCACCTTGGTCGATGATGCGGGATCGGTCATCGTGTTCTATCGTGTTGAGGGTTGGGACGAGGTTGATAAGCCGGTTTGGGACGAGGTTGAACCGCCTGAACCACAGTAAAGTCCACTCGACTGAAACGTTTATGGGGGTTCGTTTCAAAAATATTGTTAAATCTCCTTTACAATGGCTACGTTGATTCTGCATAACTTCAGAAACGAGCCGCCGCCAACGGAGGTGTTTTATGCAAACGTGCTTACGGTTCGCGATCTTAACCACTTTGATAGTATCCCTCATCTGCAGCACCCCGCTCACTGCCCGTGGTCAATTGGTTGGACCGGGTAAATTGTTCGATGGCGAGATCAAAGGTGTTCTTGTGGGCTTTGGTGTGGGATACGCAGCTGCGGCTACCGGTGATAGCGGTGCGTCGATCGGGGGGTATGGTGTCGCTGGCAAACTCGGCTACGGTGTATCGGATAAACTCGCTTTCTACCTCGCATCGACCCGCACTTTTGGAGGGATGTTCTTCCGTGACCCCAACTCGCCGTTTTACCTACACGGTTCAATTGGGAGCGGAGGGCATCTTTCGCTCTCAGGCGGAATCGGTTACGAGCTACCGCATCACACGGTTCTTGAGTTGGGGCTCGGGGTGTTTAGGTATTCTGATACTGCTGCGGCTGGGTATAACCTTTTGACGGGTGAGACTTTCTATGAAACGTCTACGGTCAATATTATTACGATAGCTGCGACGTTCAACGTCCATCTGTACTAGGGCGGACACCCCAGAAATCAAACCAACTTATGGCGGTCGGTCCCTTACAATACCCCAAGACTTCCTTGAGTTTTTGCCCATCAGGGGGATTGACTGCCGCCAATTTAAGGATTGAGAATGCAAACATTTTGAACTTTATGGCAGTGTGCCCCGACCGGTTACTGGGACCAGCGTCCGACCCATTCAGGGAATCGCCGTGGTGCCAGCCGACGGGAACTGTGAGGCTAGGATTGTTAGGTGCTTGTCGCCGTAAGACTTCAAGACGCTAACAACCGTCCTAACAGTCTTGCGAGGCGATTCCTTGTTGGGGTCGGGGCGAACTGCCGCCAAATCAGAAAGGGGCAGCACGATGGCGCAATGGAGAATTGTTAAGAGAACCCTCGCGGACGGGGTAAGTTTTCACGTCCAAATGAAAGATAACGGCGGAAACTGGGTGGGCGGGTACGGTATTGCGGACACGCTCGAAGAAGCAAAAGAAAAACTGTCAAACATGAAAGCGTACATCGAGGGCAGCAAAGACGAAGTTGTCCATCAGGAGTAGAAATGTGAAACATATCCCATTTGTACTCGTGTAAAAGTGTTTTGGTTTGATTATTATCGCCTGTTTCGGAGGGTGTGAAGCCGATAGGATAACGACTGAGGTACTTGAGAAAGAGATTGATGATATTATGAACAATTTCAGACAGAAATTGATATACGTCGTTGCCACTTTTTTATGCACGCTCATGACGCTAACGGAGGCCACTGCGAGCGATAATCCCTTTGCGGATCTATTTGATGGCGAGTTTGGAGGCTTCTTTGCGAGTGCGGGTATTGGATACGGTATCACCCAAACAGAGGGCGGTTCTTCCCGTACCACTGCTGCACAGACACAGGCGGCAATCGGATACGCTATTTCTGAGAGGCTTGGCTTCTATGTCACCTCAATTTTGGCAGATCTTGAGCCGCAGTTGGGGCTGATATGGTTTCCAGCGCAAGCGGCTCAGGGAAAAGTCCCACGCTATTACCTTAAAGCGTTAATTGGGTATTCTAGCCATAAGTCCGAAGTGCATCAGTTCGGGGTAGGCACCAACACCTTGTCCGTTGGTGGTGGCATTGGTTACGAGTTCCGCCGGCACTTTGTTGTTGAAACCACTGTAGGATATAGCCAGACGGAGCTTCCCACATCGTTTGCCCAAGCCAGCTCTTCTGCAAATCTTGACCAGATTACCCTTGTTGTTTCTGTCAACTATCTGTTTTACTAGCGCATCCTGATATTTTGCGACGGATCCGCACCGCGTGAAGGGAATAGCGACTTCAGCGGGCTTAAAATATCCGATAAGTCCGATTTTATCGGATATTTTGAGCGGTTTTTAAGGAAAAGCAGAAAATAGAGATCCAGTGTCCGTGCGGGTTCGCGGGTTTCACAGATGTAAAAAGCTCCAAAAAATATGTCCGATAACGATCCACTTCAAGATTTACACACTTCAGAGAGGTCTCAAGCGTCTAACTGCGTGAGTCCTAACTTGTTTGCTTAGGAGGAAAAATGACAACTATTCGGAGTATCTTTAAACTTCGCCTTTTGAGTCTGATTCTACTCGCCATGGGCGGATTCGTCGGTATTGGTTGCGGTAATAAGCTTAGTAGCGAAGACAGACGCTACATCCAAGAATCTCTCAACCTTCGTGACAGTTCTGATCAGCGTGGCAGTGAAGAATTTGAACTTGACACAATCCTTTGTGTCGATGACGAATTTCCGTGTTTTATTCTTGATGACGATGAGGGTGCTATCTGGACTCCTGAATATGCTGTGTCGGAGGAACTCACGATTCCCACCCAGATATCCTTTAAGGGGCGAGTGGATTTACAGGATGGAACCCGCTATATCTGTAGAGAGCCTAACGGCTGCGTCATTAGGTTGAAAGACTGCGTTATCACTCAGGGCAAGATTAAAGTCCAGAAAAAGGATAAAGTACTTGGTGTCAATGACAAAATCCCGCGCTTTAGCATCCATGACAGTCATGATAGTTTTACTTGGCCGACAGATGTTGAGATTGGCAACCGGCACAACTACATCTATCCCCCCAGCAGCGTGGATGAACCGCCACGCTTTAGTATCGATGATATTTATGATGTTCTTGGCCCTCGATTGTGGATCGTTGGAGATATTGAGGTTGGCAACCGCAAGTACCCGCCCGGTATATTCTTTAAGGGGACGATAAATTTGAGGAACGGAACCCGCTATATCTGTAGAGATGACGGCTGCATCATTAGGTTGAAGGACTTTGTTGTCACTCGGGGCAAGATTGAAGTCCAGAAAAAGGATAAAGTACTTGGTGTCAACGATAAATTCCCATGTTTTATTCTTGATGACGATGAGGGTGCTATCTGGACTCCTGAATATGCTGTGTCGGAGGAACGCACGATTCCCACCCAGATATCCTTTAAGGGGCAAGTAGATTTGCAGGATGGAACCCGCTATATCTGTAGAGAGCCTAATGGCTGCATCATTAGGTTGAAGGACTGCGTCGTCACTCAGGGCAAAATTGAAGTCCATAAAATTAGAGAAGCAAACTGAAGGGAACTATATACAATGTTGCCCGTTATAGTTCCCTTTTCGTTTTATTCCAGTCATCCCGTCAAAAGTCTATCCCCACCGTTGTTACGGTCGCCAACTCGTAGTGAATCGCGTTGACCGCTGTGCAATCGCTGTAGCGTTGAAATGAGAATTTGCCTGCGTTAGCGTATCGGGTTGGATTTGTATATTGTAGGAATGTTTGTGTTGTTGGATTTTATTTTCTGATTTGATAAAAGTTGTTCTAAAAATCGTCCGATAATTAGTTATCGGACATTTAGAGGGTATTTTAAGGAAAATCTGAAAATAGAGATCCAGTCATAGCAAGGATCCGGACAGTCTCAATAAGCAAAAAATATGTCTGATAAGTGTATTGACGTAAGAAAGGAGCGTAAATGAACATAGATCAAGTAACCGAAAAACTATCTGAAATCAAAAGGAAAAAGATATGACTGAAGAACGAAAGCAGGAACTAAGACAATTGCTAGCACAAGCAAAGGAGAGTTTGGTGATACGATGTGTGTATGGTGGGCCTTCTATCCCTGTAGATGCATATAAGAACTACTTACAAGAACGCTGGACATATTATGGGATAGATTTCTTATCGTTTGCATCTTCGCTTTATTTTGCACCTGATATTGCAAATGGAACTACAAAATCAAACCTTCTTAATTACATACTAAAGTTTGTACAATTTGCTTTGGGTTCAAGCAGCCTTATCAAGGGTTTGTTGAATATCGTGCGAGTACGTATCATTGTGTTTTGTCTGCGAAAATAACCGCCTCTCAATGAAGGCAGACAGATACTGTACCATCAACCCGCGTGTCAATTTAGCGGGTCGATACCAATCAATGCCTAATTCCTGACACACCTTTTCAACGGGTATCGAACTGCCGATAGCAGAGGCAGTGTTGAATACCAATTGTGTTAGACAACTTGCGACGAAACTGAGTTGGACGAAACGATTGATGCTTTTTTTGGATTTGACCCGATAGGTATCAAATCCGAAGTGCTGCTTTACGTCCCGAAAGGCAGTCTCAATCAACCACCTTTGCCGGTAATATCGAACTATCTGACATACGTCAAGTGTCAAGTCGGTGGTGTAGACACAGAAGTATTGAAACGGCTTTGCTTTTTTGGGACGTTTTCGGGTCACGACCAAGCGAACCGGGTTCGGACACATTTTCGTCCGAACCACGACAGATGCCACTGAATAGCTTTTGTTGTCAATATCAATAGTAGCATACCGGAGATACCCAAGATGTAGGCGTTTGCCATATTTCTTGGGTCGTCCCCGTTTGGGTTGCTTACCCGCCACAGGTAAGCGATAGAAAACAGCATTGGACTTAGCGCGACATAGGATATGATGTCCCGCTTTTAGCACACATTGAAACACTTTCCGTCGATTGAACCCACGGTCAAAGATAATCAGTCCACGCGGGATTTGACAGCACATCCACTTCAGCACCGAATCGCTGTTATCCTGACGGGACTTAGGACACATCAACTTCACCCAAACGGGAAACAGAATCGTCTCTGTGGCAGTGGTGCAAAGCAACCCCAATGCCCCAAACTGATGACCAAAGTGAAACTTCGATTGATTGGTGTTACGCTTGCGGTAGCGATGATTTCTGAAAAAGTGAAGTCCAAATTGCTTTCGTCCGGTCTTTACCGCTCGGGTCTCGTCGTAAACGTAGACGTAGTTATCAAACTGTTGTTGTAGAAACTGAATCAGATGTTGAGCGACTGCATCGGCGTCCCATTTACCACGAGACAGAAACTTGACTAGCGAGCCGTAACCCGTTTTGGGGCGAACCGCTTGATAGATACCGGTCACCGTTGCCCGCTGGCGATGAGTCATCAGTCCGACTATGAAGCTGCAAAATAGGGCGAAGTTTTGACGGTTGAATAACGGACGAAACTCGGTTAAAATATGGGTGAGGCAGAATATGAGGCTCATAATTGCTCCTTTCAAAATTGTGATGGATTTCTGAAAGGATAACCTCTTTTCTGCCTCTTTTCACATTAAAATTGTACAAACTTTAGTAATTACATAAGATGAAGAGTTATCTATATTCATTGATAGAGGCACTACTTCAGACCAGGACTGCATTCAAACCGCCCACTATATTATAGAAAGCGATCCTACCTATGGAGACCGTCTATATAGTAGAGGCGGTAGGCAGCTTTATTTGTTTAAGGTTATAGAACGCCTTCTGGGCATTACCCTTGTCCGGGGAATAGAGGAAGCAGTATCGTTTTTTGATCGGTGTAGTCGTCCCGAAGGCACACCTGCTTTTTTTCAAAATGTTGGATTCCTTGAAGGAGTAAAGCTAGAGAAAGAAATAAAAGTCTTTGAAGGGGTGCGACTTGTCCCTTTACCTTCTTCGGAAATATCAAGAGAAGTGGAAAAGCATCTGTTTCGTTTTCCGGGCCCTGCCCTTACCAAACAGAGAGACTCCCTTTTCGGAAAAACGCTTCTTGTCATTGACCTCCCTGGATTTTCCACGCTTTGCAAACCTTCTGAAAAAGCAATTCAAAGGGGAACCCGGCAGGTTATAGATAATCTCCCATTTGAGGTGCATAAAGTGAAATTTCCAAACGAGGATGCAGTCGATTCCTTCCAAACTCTTTTTTGCCAAGCACTATCTTTAGTTTGTGATTCTCCAGTTGAAATTTTTATTGCATTCTACTCATTAGAGGAAGATAAATCCTTCGATCCGCCTCGAGGAAGTAGCATCATGAGTAACCAGAGCAATCCGCTTGGAACTCCCATTGAGGTGAAGGAAGCTGACATAGAGAAAGCCAAATGTCTATATGAAAGATTGGTTGACCTAGATTCAAACGATAGGGAAAAGTTGCAGATACCGATCGATAGATGGGCAGTGTCAAAAACAAATAAGAATTGGACAGATAAAATCATTGACTTAGGGATAGCCTTTGAAGCCCTCTATGTGCCAGATGGCGGCGGAGATCTCACTTACAAATTCTCCATTCGTGCTGCACGGCACTTGGGAAAAGATAAAGAAGATCGAAAAGAACTGCTGAAAAAGTTCAAACAAATATATGACTGTCGTTCTAGTGCGGTTCATAGTGGAAAACTTGACGAAAGGGTTAGGTTTGGGGAGGAGCGCATTCCTATATCTGAGTTTATCCAAAGAGCACAGAACTTATGTCGGGAATCAATCCTAAAGATTATAGAAGATGGAAAAATTCCTGATCGTGATTATTGGAACAGCCTTATACTCGGGGGTGAGAACGAACAGGCAAGCAGCTGAACTTTCGGATTGGGAGTATGTCAGACATGGAAAAACAGGGAGGCATCTATAGCCCCAGTAAGGACCGAATTCCAGCACTCAGCGATAAGAGTTCAAGTCGCCATGTACCGTGAAAAAGCAAAACGCGACGGGATAGTGATTGGCCCCAATCATATCTACGTTAACAGAGGCATATCCGGTGCCCTTCTATAAAAATGTCCGATAACCCGACTTATGGGATATGTCGCAAAGGGCGGGCAATTTGCGAAAAAGGAGGTGATCAACTATGGATGTCGTGCGTCGGAAGCAAATCGCCAAACGTGCTTTGACTGATTTAGAAGAGGTGGTGTTAGATGTTTTGCATGAGGCGGGCGTACCCCTCCGGGGCGGGGAAATTAGTAGACGGATAGATATTCCGGCGTCACAATTCGTTAGTGTCTCATATCCGCTGATTCATGGTGTTCTGGAGTCCCTTGCACGTAAAGGTCTTGTCTTTCAACCTATGGCTGATATAGGCAAACGCGAATGGGGGCTTACAGAGAAAGCGACTGAAAGAATGAAAGATTAAAGAAGGGATCTTTATGACAAAGGCAATGACGCGCCTTGAAGGTTATATCGTCGCTGTGCTCCTGCTATCGGCGGTCCTATATGACACGAATTGCGCTGTGTTCAACCCCTACGGTATATCAGATGGGCGTATCATAGAGCAAACTATCGAAGATATGCCTATCATAGGCGTAGCGGTGCTGGTCGCATCGGATAACCCGAGGGAAGTCTTCGTGTGGGTGTCCGGGGACGTGGGTGGTAGCTGCACCGAGCGTCATGAGACACTTCAAAAGCAGGAAGGCAATACGATTACTATTCAGATTACAAGGCTCACGACGATACGAGACGGTGTGGGGTGCACGCAGGAGGCAAGAATTTATTACGAGACACTTTATCTTGGAATCTTGTCGCCGGGCGATTATAAAATCAACGTCAATGACGTAGAGAAGCAACTTCGTATTGAGTAACTTGAATTATTGGACATTCTTATCTTATGGCAGTCAATTCGTCCTATCTTGATTTATCCCCCGATTTACCAATGCAATGCGGGTTGGCTGCCGCCAGCTAGTATCCCAGTCATCGGGGACCCTAGACGCTTGCATTTGGCGAGTGGTCAGCTCCCAATCATTTGTTCCCCATCCGAAGCCTCGGCGGTGTCGGACGGATCTGCGAATCATAACGTATAGAAATAGGGAGGTCATGAAGTGCAGTTGACAAAGCGGTGGTTACTTTTTCTTTCTTTTGGTGTTTTTGGATTGTTGAATATGTTCGGGTGCGATTTCGCACTCTCACCGCTTTCTACCGTTGAAGTGTTTGTTGTTAAGGAGGCGGAGATCCACGGTCAGGTTGGGTACTTGATAGATATAAACGCCCAGCGACGCCCCGTTGAACAGCATCCTGCGCTGCACACGACCGCGTTCCGCATTGTGAACTGGGGTGGTGCTGCCCCTATTTTCGTCCGCGTAAAACATAACAACGGTGATGACGACCTCGGAAGGATAGTGCTGCACCTCGGGCGTGCAACAACCCTCGGAGTCAGTGCCACTAAACCCGCTGATACCGCCCACCTCGGCGGTGTGCTTGTCGGCTCTGGCGACACAGTTGCCGCTTGGTTTGTCTATGTCGTTGACGGAGAGAAGGCAAGCTGCAAAATCATTATTAATACCGATGACTACACAGAATCGTTCCGTGCAATGATCAGTAAACCGGCGAAGGTGATTCAGTTAGAAGAATTGACACCGGCAACGGTTACTGAAATCAGCTACTACCTTGACGAGACCCTCACGCACCCCCTCACCGATGTGGTGATGGTCAGTGACACGGTCTACACCAAGGTAGAGTTCTCAAAAGATGTCCCCATCACCCTGGCAAACGACAGTCGTGCCCGACCGCGCATCTCATCCTCTACTAGGTCACAGACCCTTCAGTACCGCATGAAACCACGCGGCACTATACTTGAGAGCGGTGATGCAAAGCCGTATCAAGACAGCAGTCGTATCTTTGTCGCCATGTACCGTGTATCAGCCTATGACTTCCGCGGCGAGTTTTATACCTTGATCGGTCATCCTGCTACCCACGGTAGCCCGCTGCAGGTTAAAATGTATCAATACGATGCTGATGACATCCCGCCGAACACTGGCACTACCATTGTTGACTGGCACCCCGATGACTTTGTCGGTCAGGTATACACGGTACCCTCCCACCCCGACATAGTAGTAGATCGCTCTATATCCGTACCGCTCCCGGGAGTTACTATCACTATCATGTCCGGTCCGCGCGCCGGTGAGAGCATCGTTACCGATCGAAACGGTCGTTACCGCTTTCTGAATGTCCCTGGTAACTCCTTGCATCTTCGTACGGACCGACCGCGCTATGAACCGAAAGAGGTAATTGTGTACCGATCACAGCCCACTGCACTGTCAGACGGATTAGTGCCGAACTACCGGGGGGATCCTCAGAGGCAACCTGGTAACATTCTCATTGGGCAGGTGTGGCTGGATGAGGTCCGCTTCATATTGGAAGAAACCTTGTTGCCGTATGACATACTATATGTTGACCATGGTATGTCATCTGATCACCTAGGTGGACTTTATGCCAACGGACTCGTCATGTTGTATAGTGGTTCAATGCCAGCCCGCTATTTTTTACCCACTCTTGCCCATGAACTCGTGCACGCCCACCAGCACGCCACCATCTCTATTGATGGCAGTAAACGCCCACGACTCTGGGCTGATTCACCTGAAGGAAGAGCATTTGCTGCAGCCCGTGCGAAAGATTGGGAAGAAGTCGGCGAGGCTGCATATGATCATATTCCGTATTTTCGTAACGACCTTGCGGAATCCGCTGCGGAAGTTGGTGCCTATTACTGGGGTGTAAATCGATGGAGGCAAGAATCAATGCACAACAATCTTGAAGAAACTGCTCCTAATCGTTACCAGTGGGCGGCGGAATGGCTTCCTAAGAAATAATACGCTGGCCCCCTTGTGTTCCGAATTATCACGATCCGCGATAAAGGCTGGGGGGCGTTAGAGACGGCGTTTTATACTCCGACTTACCAGACATTTAACCTAACCCCTCATGGCAGTCAGCCGGACAACACCTACGGAGCGTTTGAGTCTCCTGTGTTGTCAATGCAGCGGCTGACTGCCGCTAGATTGGAAAGGACGTTATGAAAAACTTAATTTGGCTGCCGTTTATTATCGTTTGCATTGCCGGGGTTGCGGCGACAGTCCACTCAATCTATGTAGACTGGACAACCCCTTACCCCGCCTATATCTCCTGTTTTGAACCTGAGTCTGATGAAAACAAGGTATATTTGTATGTCTTAGAGGAGGAGCAATGAAAAAACGCTTTTGTCTCACCTTGACAGCCCTCACTCTCTATCTCACCGTCGGTACACTCCAGTCCGCCGGTGCCGCCACCCACCCTTTGGCTCAAAACAGGACCCATATTCGCGGTGTCAGCGATGACTGGGTAGCCAAACGGCATAAGGATCGACACCCAAACCGTCGCTATGCCCGATCCTTTGCGGCAAACTTGAACGTTGGACAACCGCGCACTGTACGGTTAATCTACTTTCTCCCAAGCGACCGCTCCCCTCAGCAAGACATAGACACAAAGTTGGATACACTGATCAAAGATGTCCAGCAATTTTACGCCGATGAGATGGAACGCTACGGCTTCGGACAAAAAACTTTTACCTTTGAAACCGATGCAACCGGAAAGGCTGTGGTGCATCATGTAGAGGGCCAGTTCACCGATTCATACTATCGCCAGAATACTTTTCGCAAAGTCTGGGACGAAATTCGTGAACAGTTTTACACACCGCACAATATCTACTTCATTGCGATAGATATCGGTAACGAACGTGTGGGGCGCGGCGATAACGAAGTGTGTGGCGTAGGTGACTCCCATGGAGCAAGTGGAGGCCATGTACTCATCCCCGCCTCCGGCGACTGTTTTAATCTCAAAACCGCTGCACACGAACTTGGGCACGCTTTCGGATTACAACACGATTTCCGCAGCGATACCTACATCATGTCCTTCGGCAGAAACCCAAACACGCTGTCTGAATGCGCTGCTGAATGGTTGGATGCTCACCGCTATTTCAACACGGGCCAAAGTCAAACCCACTTTGATAATCCCACAAAGATTCAGATGCTTACCCCACTTGCATCTCCACCGCATGCTATCGGTCTCCGTTTTGAGGTAACCGATCCCGATGGAGTCCACCAAGCACAGCTACTAACGCCAGCTACTATTAGGAAACAGGAGCGATGGCAATCCAAATTGCTTAGCTGCAAGCGATTAAACGGCGAAACCGACCCGATTGAAATTGAGTTTATCACAAACCAATTAAAAGTGAAAAGTGAATATGATGGGGAAGGTGTGTCCCTTAGCGTTGAAGTAATCCTTAGCGTTATTGATGTATATGGAAACTTCACATCACAAACATATCCAATCGATCTTGCTACTATCCTACCAACCGAAACAGCGTCAACACCGAATAAGAATCGGAGCATTAATATTCTCGAACCTGTTCCTCCCCCGTTAGCTGTTCGTCAAGCATTTGAACTGGATCCATTTTATCAACAGTGGACCGATGTGGAAGGATTCCCTGTCGTGGCATCCGAGAAGGTAAGTCCTTACGCCCTAAAGGAAGCTGCATGGCTGATTTGGCAGATGATTGGGCATCGTCCAGAGATGCTACACACTTTTGTGCAAAAAAGGGTGCGTTTTGTCGTGATTGGGCATACCGAGATACCAACGGACATTCCCGATTATAGCGATGAAGGTCCCGATTTCCTTACATACAGGCAGCGCGGTTTTGGGGGAGGAGGTTTATCAGGACATACAGCGGTGAGTTCTTCCGAAGAAGATCTGCTTCATTATCCGGGCAGTGGTGGTTCGCACACCATTCTGATTCACGAGTTTGCACATGCAATACATCGATACGGATTGAATACGGTTGACCCAACGTTTAATGATCGACTTCAAATCACGTATGATGCAGCAATGGAGAAAGGATTGTGGCAAGGCACCTATGCTTCTACAGACAGGGGCGAATACTGGGCTGAAGCTACACAAGTTTGGTTTCACCCAAAAGGTGCAGCCAGTTTTCGCAATTATGGTAATACGCGGGATGCGCTCAAAGCGTATGACCCGGGCATCGCGGCACTGCTAGCGGAAGTCTATGGCGATACCGAATGGCGATATACGCCGCCCGCGGTTCGCCTTCATCTGCCACATCTTCAGGGATTCAATCCGCAGGATTCTCCGACATTTCAAGGGTTTCCAGAGTTGGAAGAATTGTATCGACAATTCAGCGACCCCAACAGCGATGGCGGGGACAACTGGGTGGACCTAAGACCGTATGATCCGAGTCTCATTCCGATTCTAAACGAATCAAGAACTCGTGGGGCCGGCAGTCGCCTCGCTTACCTGAACCTTACCCAAGCAGATGTCTTATTGTATAGGGTGAGATATGATGGCACAGAAAGGTTCCGGAGACGGGTACCTTCGGGGGACTTTCTCTGGTCAGGGCCCAGGGCCAATAAGCTACAACTCATCAAAGACCTTAATGGCAGGAACCTCGCTGTATTTCAACCTGTGGAAAAAACAGGACGCATTCTCATCGATGAAACACTTAATTTGATAACACCCGGACTTTCAAAGATTTCAGGTGATAATCAAGCAGGTGTGTCCGGCACAGCCTTGCCAAAGCCATTTGTCGTTGAAGTGCGGGATGAGAACCTTTCCGTCCTTAAAGGAATCTCGGTGACGTTTGCCGTCGTTGTAGGAACCGGCACGCTCAACGCCACACGCACCACCACCGATGAAAAAGGTGCGGCACAAAGTACGCTCACACTGGGACCAAATCTGGGAACGAATACTGTTTCTGTATCCGCCGTTGGAATTGAGGGGACGGTTACCTTTAACGCCATGGTGGAAGCTGCGGTAAACATCCCCGCCCCCAACCTCCGCGCTAAAATTGAGACCGCCCTCAGCAAGGCGGGCGGCGATCCGATAACCCCGTCAGAGATGGCAGCGTTGACCCGTCTTGAAGCAAGAAGTGCTAACATCGGCGATTTGACCGGGCTGGAACATGCAACCAATCTGAGGCATTTGGTGCTTTATATCAACAAGATCTCGGATCCCTCGCCTGTAGCAGGCTTAACCGACTTGACATACCTAAATCTTGCGGAGAACTCAATATCAGATATATCGGCGTTGGTGAACTTGACCAATCTGACATACCTAGAACTCCCATTCAACTCAATATCGAATCTCTCACCCTTAGTCGCCAATACAGGATTGGGCAGTGGAGACGAGGTTGATGTGCGCGGAAACCCCCTGAGTTACGTCTCAATCTACACCCACATCCCAACCCTCCAAAGTCGGGGGATTGCGGTGGAGTTTAACACCCGAAAGGTGGACAGACCGCTGAAAATCTCAGGCGATGACCAGCAGGGGACAGTTGGCACGGTGCTAACGGATCCATTTGTTGTTGAGGTGCGGGATAGAAAAGGTGCTGTATTCGCAGGGGTTCCTGTGACCTTTGCTGTTACCGCAGGTGGTGGGACGCTCAGTGTCACACAGACCATAACCGATAAAAACGGTCAGGCAAAGAGTACGCTCACACTGGGACCGCGTCCGGGAACAAACGGTGTCGCTGTATCTGCCGCCGGAACTAAGGGGCAGGTCATCTTTAACGCCATCTCCAATCCCCTCACCACCGAATACCTCTGGTCAATACCGGCGGGCACCAGTTTGATTCATGTTCCGTTGAAGGTGTCTGCCGTTGATGGGGTGGCGAAGACGATTCGCTCTATTGGCGATCTCTACGATGCGATCGGCGGTGCATTGACCATCAACTTCTTGGTCACTTATGACCCTTCAACCCAAGAATGGCTCAGTTATTTCGGAACTGCCGACAGAGGGTCACCGGGCGACAAGGCATTAACTGATGACACAGGAATTGTCGCTGGTATGAAAACGCCTGTATCGGTTCAACTCACCGGCGTAGGACTAGGAATAGATGAAAATAGCACGATGACCTTACATCAGGGGCTCAACCTTGTCGGGCTTCCACTGAACAATTCAAGCATTACCCATGTGAGCGACCTGTTCGCGCTCGAAGGGATTAGAAACAACGTGCCTGTGATTATCCTGACCGTGGGCGGAGATTTCCAGTCCGTTGGACGCCCAGGCGATCCGGCTGATATTCCCATCACGGCCGGGCAAGGCTTTATCCTGACCGCGCAACAGCCAGCAACAGTGACTCTCTCCGGTGATGCATGGACCAACGCTTCAGGCAGTGCTGCCGCGCCATCATTGGGAGGCATCGCGGGGAGAAATACAACTCCCGTTTTAGCGTTGAGGGGTGTGGTTGTTGACGAGGAAACAGGCGCAAACGAGGCAGGCTTCCGCGTAAGTGTCAAGAACCTTTCAGCTGGTAGAACGAGTGCTGCGATTACTGCACCCGATGAAGCGGGCTATCGGTTCATCTTGGTTGACATAGCAACGGGGCAAGCCGCTACGATTGGAGACACCCTTGAGATCTCTGCACAGTCAAAAAATCCGTTTATCGGGGTGCACCCCTTACGGTATATTATCACTGCTGAAGATGTGAAACAGAGCCTGATTCTGTTGCCAGCCCTCGTTGCCTACGAGATACCAACGGAGACGGAACTGTTAGCAAACTACCCCAATCCGTTCAACCCGGAGACTTGGATTCCTTACCAACTCACCGAGCCTGCCGATGTGACGCTCACGATTTATGACGCAAACGGGGGGGCGGTGCGTCGGTTGGATTTGGGGTATCAGTTGGCGGGGTATTACACGGATAAGACAAAAGCCGCGTATTGGGATGGCAAAAACGCGGGCGGGGAGCAGGTCGCAAGCGGTGTATATTTCTATCACCTCAAAGCAGGGGATTATTCCCAAACGCAGAAGATGCTGATACTGAAATAGGAAAAGTGTTAGTTTACCGCTCAGTAGATATTGTAGGACTTACGCAGCACGTTCGTAAGCCCCTCTGATAAGGGGGATTTAGGGGGTTGGTTGTGCATTGGGAGTGTCTAAGTACCTAATTTTCGTCCAAGCAAGTAGGGGTGTTATTGATCTGTCAAAGGCTAATCAACCCAGTGCCGGTGCATTATCAGGCGATCTCAAAGGGTCAAGATTTCCACAGCGAACCTTTTCCACCCTTGCTACGACAGGTATCCAACTTTTTGTCCTATCAGAAATGCGGCAAAAAGGGGCGAAAGTCGCTCATTTTGCCCCTTTTGCGGTCAAAAGGTCTCTGGCGTCAGTTGGCGACCTTTTGACTCGGCTTCTGGTCAATGCCGGCTTAGGTTTGTGGACGATTGAGAAATGTATAGAACCCCGCGTTCATTGGACGAAATCGAGGTAAGTAATTCTAAAATCTACCATAGTTTGCGGACTCGGATCACAATCTAACAGATCGTGGTACAAAGACTATCTGCTTTTGGCTCATGTATTGCGTAACGTGCCGGGTATTTTGTCGAGATGTGAATCTCGACCTACTTACTTAACATTTATCTGACAATGTACTAGGATGATACTAAAGTTTAGACAATTTTAAGTGCAACGAGGCAGAAAAGAGGTTATCCTTTCAGAAATCACCACAATTTTGAAAGGAGAAATTATGTACCTCATATTCTGCCTCGCGAGTATTTTAACCGATTTTCGTCCGTTATTCAACCGTCAAAACTTCACCCTGTTTTGTACATTTATTGTTGGGTTCATCACTGCCCCCCGCAGTGCCACGGTGACTGACATTTATCAAGCGGTTCGACCGAAAACCGGTTACCACTCACTGGTGAAGTTCCTCTCCCGTGGCAAGTGGGACGCCGATGCGGTTGCTAAACATCTAATTAAGTTACTGCAAGGGTGCTTTGACAATTGGGTCTACGTTTACGATGAGACCCAAGCGATAAAGACAGGACACAAACAATTTGGTCTCCACTTTTTTAGAAATCATCGCTACCAAAAGCGCAACAGAAATCAATCGAAGTTTCACTCAGGGCATCAGTTTGGCGTATTGGGCTTGCTTTGTAGCACGGTGACTGAGACGATACTGTTTCCGGTTTGGGTGAACCTGATATGTCCCAAGACAAAGCAGGAGAGCAGCAACGCTGTTCTAAGGCGGATATGCGCTCACATTCCCTGTGGACTGATTATCTTTGACCGGGGGTTCAATCGGCGCAAAGTGTTTGCATGTGTGCTTAAAGCCGGGCATCATCTGTTGTGTCGTGCCAAGTCCAATGCGGTCTTCTATCGGTTGGCTGAAGTAGCTAAGTGTTCCAAACGGGGCCGCCCCAAGAAGTATGGAAAACGGCTACACCTGCCATATCTACGATATGCAACGATTGACATTGACAACAAACGGTATGCCATTGCATCGGTAGTCGCATTTACCAAAATGTGTCCACAGCCGGTGCGGCTGGTAGTCATGCGAACCCGACCCAAGAAGGCAAAGACGTTTCGATACTTCTGTGTGTATACCACTGACTTGACTCTTAATCTATGTCAGATAGTGCGATATTATCAGAAAAGATGGACGATTGAGACCGCTTTTCGGGACGTTAAACAACACTTCGGGTTTGACCAATATCGGGTCAAATCTAAAAAAAGCATCAGTCGATGGGTACAACTCAGTTTCGTGGCTGTTTGTTTAACTCAATTGGTATTTACCATCATTTCTACCACAAGCCGTCCAATAACTGTTGAGCGGGTGTGTCGGGAATTGGGGATTGATTGGTATCGACCCAAGAAGTTGACACGCGGGTTGATGGTGCGCTATCTACGCGCTTTAATGGTCAGCCGACTATTTTCTGCGACAACGCCCAAAGAAACTAAATCGCACGATATTCAACACACCCTTGATAAAGACGCATGAACGCAACACAAATTGTCCAAACTTTAGTAGGATGATAGATATATAGAAAACTCGTTCCTCACCGTGCCATCCAACCCCCATCGACGGTCAAAATATGTCCATGAATATATGAAGCAGCCTCAGATGTGAGAAAGACCGCCGCGCCTGCCATATCATCGGGCGTGCCGAACTTACCCGCTGGGATTCGATCCATAAATTCCGCAACTCGCACCGGATCATTCAGAATCGCACTTGTCATATCGGTTTTGATATACCCCGGTGCGATCGCATTCACATTAACGCCTTTTGAAGCCCACTCATTGGCGAGTGCTTTCGTCAGTTGTGCCACGCCTCCTTTGCTCGCAGCATACGCTAAGGTTCGGATGCCGCCGGAAAAACTCAGCAGTGATGCGATGTTAATAATCTTTCCGCTGCCGCGTTGAATCATGCTTCGTCCAACCTGTTGGGAGAGCAGCCACACCGACTTCAAATTCATCTTTACCACATCATCCCATCGTTCCTCTGGAAAATCAACGGCGCTATCACGATGCGTCGTACCTGCGTTGTTGACGAGAATATCGATTCGTCCATAGGTCCCGCTCACCGTTGTAACCAAATCCGAAATGCCCTCTGTTTGACTCAAATCACAAGGGAAAATCTCCGCTTGAACGCCAAGAGCCTGTATCTCCTCTTGAACCTCAATGAGTGTTGATTCGGATCTAGCAACAAGTGCGAGATTCGCCCCGGCACCAGCGAGACCAACTGCGATGCCTTTTCCAATTCCTCGACTTGCCCCAGTGACTAGCGCCACCCGCCCTTCCAGTGAAAAAAGACTTGAAATTGCCATACTATCCCTCCAGATCCTTAGTTGTTTTGTAAATTTTTAAGTTCGACCATAACTACTTAACACTTGACACGCTAAAACAGGCATCGGTATAATAACATAAGTTCGCATTTTCCACCATTGCCCGTCTGCAAATACAACTTCACCAAATTCTTGGCAGTGGAAGCCCCGTCCTTCAGGACGGAGTAACTGACAGAGGAAAATATCGTGAAAAACCATCGCTTCTTTAGTCTTGTTATGAGTTTTGCGCTGTTTTTTTTAATTTTCGCCTGCAGCAAGGCGCAACTCCACCCCGCCAATCCAACCCACGACACTCCATCTGGTGTCCAATTATTAGAATCAATTGAAAATGCCCTCGCTAGTATCGCTGAAAGGAGTAACCCCGCGGTTGTTGGCGTCACTGCGTTCAACATAGAAAGGCAGGGATTTCCCCCGAGAGGATCCGATCGACAGGAGGGAACGGGGTTTATTTTTCGCAAAGATGGCTATATTTTAACCAATAACCATGTTGTAAGTGGTGCGAAGCAGATTATGGTTCGCCTATTTGACGGCAGAGAGTTCAAGGATACTCAATTGATTGGGGTTGACCCAAACACGGACGTTGCTGTGTTAAAAATTAATGTGCAGCAAGAACTTCCCCTGCTCCCCTTTGGTGATTCGGATAGGGTTAAAGTCGGACAGTTTACAATCGCAATCGGTAACCCATTCCAGTTGAATTATACAGTGACCACCGGGATTGTCAGTGGAAAAGGACGCTCACCGTTGCCAGGGTTTACGATGCACTATCAAGATTTTATCCAGACCGATGCGTGGATTAACCGGGGGAATAGTGGCGGGCCCTTACTTAATATCCATGGCGAAGTCATCGGTATCAACTCTGCGATTCGACGCGCAGACGACGCCCCAACGGCAGAGGCAGTCAGAGCCGGTGCTGGTTTTGCTATTCCCATCAACCTTGTGGAGAAGGTCAGCGACCAGCTCATTGCGAATGGACAGGTGATACGTGGGTGGCTAGGGATCCGTATGCGGTCACATACTGAAGGTATTCGAGTAACGGGGTTTGCCAGTCCATCACCCGCCAGACAGGGCGGTATGGAAGCGGGGGATATCATTGTTGAATACAATGGGCAAGAAACGCGAGAGGTCCGTAAATTCAGATTTCTGATCGCTGAGTCAATGGTTGGCGAGGAGGTGACGTTTACAGTCATTCGCGATGGAATGCGCAAAAAACTCTCCGTAACGATTGGCAGGATGCCGCGGAGTTTGACAGGGTTGGAAATGGAGCCAGATTCGGAATCTTGGAAGAAACTGGGGATAGCTGTCCGCGAGCTAGGTGCCCACGACTCTGAACGTTACACCTACTTGAGCCTTGAAGATGAGGGTGTTATTGTTGAGGAGGTCCGTCTCGGCGGTCTTGTTCCTAGTGCAGGGGTTCCACTCGGAACATTAATTGTGGGAATCAACGACCAGCGAATCAAAAATATGGCAGATTACGAAAAAGCGTTGCAAAATGCCCTCGATAAATCAGAAATCACTTTTGAAATTAAGAATGCCAATACCGAAAAGGGAACAGAAACGGTTACGGTTAAGATTAATCAAGAGTGAAGCCTCATCAATTTTTTCTCCACGTTGAACGTATCCGTTATCTAGCTTCTAGCTTGCACGAAAGGTTGCAATGAAAAAGCATCTATCAAATTTAGGAGAAGCCTTTGGTCCCGATGGGTTGATTGCGAAACAGCTAACAGGCTATGAATTTCGACCGCAGCAGCTTGAAATGGCAGAAGCGGTTGCCAGTGCATTCTCGTCCGGCGAACACCTTGTGGTTGAAGCGGGCACAGGTGTCGGTAAAAGTTTCGCCTACCTCTTGCCTGCAATCGATCTCGCGCTTAATACCCACGAGCCGGTAGTGATTTCGACCAATACTATCAACCTGCAAGAACAGTTGATTTCCAAGGATATACCGTTTCTCCAACGGGTGCTCCCACAACCTTTCACCGCTGCACTCGCTAAAGGGCGTGGAAACTATCTGTCGCGGCGTCGGCTAGACAGCTTGAGGACTTATGAGCGTCCTCTGTTTGATACAATGACAGAGGTAGAAGAACTCGATCGTATTGTAGAGTGGATCAACGTTACTGAAGACGGAAGTAAAGCGGATCTTGAACCGCAGCCGATGTTTGAAATTTGGAATAAGGTGGCTTCAGATACGGATAATTGCCTGCGGCAGCGATGCCCGACCTACGACACATGTTTTTATTTCAAAGCGAGGGCTCAGGTGAATGAAGCCGACCTGATTATTGTGAATCATCACCTGCTCTTCGCAGATTGGGCACTCCGAAGAACCAACCCTTATGCCGCAATACTGCCAGAATATAGATACCTAATCATTGATGAAGCACATCACCTTGAAGCGACTGCGACGGAACATACAAGCGTTGAGTTTAGCAATACGCGGGTCAAGAGGTTCTTGGATTCGTTGTGTAATCCGCAAGGGAAGGCGGGACTCTTTATCCGATTTGAGTCAACAGGTTCTATTCGACTTGTCGAAGATGCGCGAGAGGAGGCAAACCAACAGTTTGCTTCAATTATGAGTTGGCTGGAACGGCAGGGTGTGAGAGATCGGGGGCACGGAATCACACAAACCGTCGATCAAGCCGATTTCGTGCACAATGTGTTAGACGATCCATTAGGCGAACTCCAGAGCCGGTTGAAGTCGTTGAGAGATGCCGCGGCAACTGAAGACGATCAGCAGGAAATTGAAGCCCATCTGCGTCGCTGTCGTGAGCTGCGTAACGACTTAGATGTGATGGTTAGCCACACATTGCCAGATTACGTCTACTGGATCAACACCGCGACACGGGGCAGATTTGATCGGGTTGTGTTGCATGCGACGCCAATCAACGTAAGTGAAGAATTGAACACCCACCTGTTTGAAAAGCTGGACAGTATTATCATGACCAGTGCCACACTAGCGACCAACCAGAATTTCGACTACTTTCGGGGACGGATTGGTCTACCTCATTGCCGTGAGTTACTTGTCGGATCGCCCTTCAACTATCAAGAGCAGGTTGAGATCCATATCCCTTCGCGGATGCCGGATCCACGAGATCGTGCCTTCACGCGGGCTGCTACCACACAGATCCTGAATTACCTCAGACTGACGCACGGCAAAGCCTTCGTCCTATTTACAAGCTACCGGATGATGGACGAGGTTTATGAGGAGGTGCTCCCTTACCTTGAGCAGCTTGGAATTGATGTGCTCAAGCAGGGAGAAGGACTTTCGCGGAGCGCGATGTTGACGGAGTTTAGGGAGAATATCAATTCTGTCTTGTTTGGAACTTCCAGCTTTTGGGAGGGAGTTGATGTGCGGGGTGAATCGCTCAGCAGTGTGATTATTACCAAGCTACCCTTTGAAGTTCCCACACATCCGGTGATAGAGGCGAGGGTCAAGCAAATTGAAGAGCGTGGGGGCAATCCGTTTATGGAGTTTAGCTTGCCGGAAGCGATTATTCGATTCAAGCAAGGGTTTGGACGTTTAATTCGTACAAAAACCGACACAGGAATTTTCGTCGCCCTCGATTCGCGCATCAAGACCAAGTTTTACGGCAAGCAGTTTCTGAGCTCGTTGCCAGCTTGCAAAATCGTAGAGAGCGATTCATTGTTACGATAGAATATGACAAGTGATGAGCGACCCCATCCGGTTTCACTCATCACCTGTCACTTATCGTTCACCGTTAGTATCGATGCGGTGCCGGCTGTGCAAGCCGGATCCCTTTATTGTGCATGAAGGGAAATTCGTATACTATTCTTTTATAACGAGTCGCAGTGCCTTCCGGCGGTTTTAACTCAAGCGGAATAATAACTGTTAAGGTTTCGGCGTTGTGCTTCATCTGATAGAATGGGAGGAAACCCTCAATGCTCTCTCCGGGAGGGATCCCCTTCTCTGTGTCTAGAAGTTGTGTTTCTATCAAAATCTCTCTCGCCTTTTTGAGTCCATTCGTGACATATATCCCCGAAGCGCGAGACATGTAAGTTAGCCGTTCTTTGAGGGAATTATAATTTAATGAGCCGTAGCGGTTATCCCCTTGATCGACCATCTCACAAGGAACTTGTCGGGTGCCTTGGATCCGATAGACAACGGGGGTGGCGGCATTGTTTGTGACTTTAACATAAAAGACATCCGTTTTGTCGCCTTGGTGGAGTGCTTCTGTTTCGTAGAATGGCGAGAAGGCATTTCCACGATTATACTTGCGATCAAGATCCGCACGACGCCAGTAAACGATCTGAACCGTAATGTCATCTTTAGTCATTGAGAGGATTTTTCCCGTGGGAGGTCTAATTTTAAATACATCTGAAGCAGCCTCCTCAAGGACAACATTCTCTGGTAGCATCTCAGCCGGTTGAACGGCTGGAAGATTTTTTAGTGATGTTGTCGCTGTACAGCCAGCAACCAATAGGATTAACACAAACAGCCCAGCGCTGCTTATCCATGAGTTTCTATTTAGTTTTTTCATGGTGACTCTGCCTCCTTATGCGTCCATCATTCATGATGGACGTTTTATTAATTGGACATAACTGTTTCGATATTCACGCTTTCGCCTCGGCATCCAAAAATCTATCAAATGATGTCGAGGCACTTATATTATGTAACTCGACGGTGTCGAGGACTTATCAATCCGCTAGTATAGCATACCTCCACTTTTAATTCAAATACAAAATTGACTTAGAATTTCAGAAAACCATTGAGAAATATAGACCAATCTTTTCTACTGTTTCATAGACTCACTCGGTTAGTTTTTCCATTGTTTTCTGATAACGTTTCTCCATCTCTGGTCCCTGCAACTGTAGATATTCTTGTTCAGCACGCCGTGCTACTTTTTGCGATGGAGGTTCAGGGATATCGATGACTGCGGTAGAAATTTGATCGTTGCCCCACTTGTAAGCAACAATTTCGCCCTTGCTGATGATAAGGTTCATACCGACATTTGCTTCGACGATTGGCACCCCGTTTTCCCGCGCCCGTGCAAGCACCGCTTCGTTTTGTCCCTTGCTCTTTGATCCATAGGAGGGAATGAAGATTAGACGTGCCCCATCGAGGACAAGCGTACGCGCGATCATCGGATTCCACCGATCATTGCAGATAACAGCCCCGGCACGCCCCATCGGTGTATCAAAAGCACGTAGCGTCTTGCCGATACGGTTAAAGTTCCAAGAGGCGTGGGCCCCTTCAGCGAGTTGTGTCTTGTGATATTTACCACAAATTTCGCCGTTGTGATCAATAAACACGGCACAGTTATAAGCCTCATCGGCGACGCGTTCGGCAAAACCGAAGCAGAGACAAATCCCCAACTTTTTGGCAAGCTGCTGAAAACGCTGGATGTAGGGACCATCAATCGGTTCCGCTATATCGAGCAGCCTCTCCGCTGTTTCCCGATTCTCGATGATCTCCATGACGACATAGCCCTCAAGCACTCCCTCTGTCGTCAAAATCACCTGTGGTTGTTCCTTAGCAGCTTCAACAAAAAATGCCTCCATCTTGTCAGCGTTTGCGGCTTTATCCCACTTCTTTGGTTTAATCGAAATTGCTGCGACCTTGACTGAGTTATACATACCTCACCTCTTTGTACGTGAAACGTGATTCCTCCACGAATCTGCGTCAATCCCCGCGAAAAAAATAGCGGCGATTGGCGTAACTGGCAGATGGCTTTTAGGCTCATCAACTCACACCAAAGGTTATTTATCGAAATGGCCAGGTGCCTGGGTTGAGTTGCTCTGGGCTCACGACGGTTTCTCGAATGGTGTTGAGTATCTCCGCTGGAAGCGGGTCGCACCCTGAAAATGGCACGATCTCCCGCAACTCATGCACTCGACCGGTTCCCACCAGCGCGGTGGAAACAGCAGGATGCGCGAGCACAAAACGATACGCCAATTCCGGCAAATTGCTATTTTGTGCGCTGCACAGTGAGTTTATTCCCTCGACCGCTGTCCGCAACTCGCGGAGTTCTTCGGGAAGATGTGCGTAGCGATAGGTCAATGCCCCTTTCAGGAGGACGGACCGAATAACGACACCTATATCGTTTGCCCTAGCCAGCGGCAACACCCGTTCTTCAAACTCACGGTCTAATAGGTTGTACGCAACCTGTACGCAGTCGAAGCGACCATCTTTTAACACCGCTAACGGCGCGGCTTCGCCGTAGGTGGTCGTGCCAATGAATCGAGCGTAACCCGCTTCTTGCGCTCTCTGCATAATCTCTACAATTTCGCCGCGTTGGATAAGTTCAGGCGTAGCATTGTGGATGTAGAGCAGGTCAATGATGTCCGTCTGTAGTGTTCGCAGCGATTCAGTGATTGATGCTTCCACCTGTTCTCGCAATTCTCTCCCGGTGTAACCCTCCCAGCTCAAGGAAGCAATCTTCGTGGCAAGGATATATTCACTCCTGCGCGATTTCAGTGCCCGTCCAATAATGGCTTCGCTGTTCCCATAAGCCCGTGCGGTGTCAATTAAATTAACACCCAAATCAAGCGCGCAGTTGAGTGTACGGGCAGCATCTGCCTCGGACGGTTGTCGATGCTCTCCTTGCGCGGGGATACCGTAGTCCATGCCTAGCTCTACAGTTCCCAATGAAATTTCCGATACTTGCAGGTTGGTCCGTCCTAAACGCCGATAGTTCATATTACCTACGTTACAGGATATACTACACTTTCTCTTCTAATTATAGTAGATCTTAGAATTAATGAGACACTCCAAACCGAACCGCATTGCCCCCAGGCTCCGGTAGGTGCGATTTCTCACCGCACCGCATAGGCGCAGTTGGAAACAGCGCCTACCATACACGAGGAGCGAAAGCATCTATTCATTTTTAGAATTTACTATAGTTCCCGGGAAATCGTCTCGCCGAAAATAGCCGTTCTTGATTGTATCGATTTCACAGGTCGTTTGCGTGCTTGCCCAATGTGTGGCATAACCACGCCGCCAGCGGTCAGATTCGTTACGATGGGAGGTATGCAGCGTCTTACAGTGATGAAAAACGACGCCACCCTTGTTGACCTCCGCCAATGCCTCTTTCGATAGATCGATCAGTTCAGGTGGCGGCACAAGGTTATATGGCTCATCGGGGTCTGGAGTTTCGTGTGGCAACACCGGGCCCTTATGTGAACCTTCGATATAGCGGAGGCAGCCGTTCGACTCATCTACATTATCCATCGCAATCCAAGCGGTGATTACATGATCAGCCGGATCACATTTGAAGTAGTAGTTATCTTGATGGTACGGTTTCGCGCTGCCGAAGTGCGGTGGTTTCATGAAAATCTGATCGGTCACCAGCACCGGCTCTACACCGATGAGGTCTTTGATGATGCGTGAGAGACGGGCGTCAAGAACGAAGGATTGGAAGTCGGGTTCTTTGAGGAAAGGTGCATTGATTTTTCGTGGTGCGATTGTACCGTCTTCCGATCGGTCAACGGCGTAGCCGATTCCCTGATCCGTAGTTTCTGGGGTCTCTATCTCACGATCGCTGACCTCAATGGCAATTTGAGCGATGCGTTCAACTTCGTCAGGACTGTAGACGCCTTCGACGGCTACCCAACCTTTTTCCCAGTAATGATTATAAGCATCTTGGTTAACGTGCATGTGTATTTCCTCCAGAAAATTGCTATGTCCTTCTTCGTGAGGACACCTTCGTGGTTTTTCAATCCAGAAATCGTTTCAGCACATTGGTAGTAATTCTTGAAATCGTATCGTCCACTATTACAGAACAGGGATAGGTAATCGAGCCGACGGAGAATACGGCACCGCCGCCACCGGGTTCGTGGTAAACGATTTCGGCACCGCCATCGTCGGGATTGAGACCTTTGGCAAGCAGCTGAGTGTTCTTAGGAGAACTCGCGGAGATCTTGTCCATTTCATGCCCCGAAGCCCCACCGGGGCAACGCATGTGTAGGCTTTTTTCTCCGAATATATCCCCATTCTTCAGTCCTGTACCCTCATAAATCCAGTGGGAATCGTCAATCACCCGATAGGGTGCGCCGGTCATAATGCCGGTGTCGGTACAGACGACGCCCAAGAGATTGGCTTCGGATTCGTGGCGGAGGTGGAATCGGCTTTCAAACCCAACCTCCTGCAGCGTGGTGAAGCTACCGCTGCCACAGTTCTCGTTGTGAACGACCATCGTGTATTCGTCGAGGAATTCGACCTCACAGTTCAAGCCGTTGCCGCCGAGATACATCAACTTGCCACCGCCTTCAAAGACCCACGATTTAAGTTTAAAATACATATCCGCAGACCAGTATTCAGGATGGGTGCTGATCATGAGAACTTTGTAGTCTTCCAAGTTCAGAACACCTTGGTGCAACTGTGTTTCGGCATAGAGGTCGTAATCGAACCCTTCGCGCTCCAGCCAACCGAAGAGACGCCATTCGGCGGGGGCAACATGGCAAGCGGAACGCCCCTCAACTGGATCCGTAATTTCCGTGTCTTCAGTGATGACGTTAATCAGTTCAGGGCGATCAAAGGATAGAGGAGCATATTCATCCGCATCGAAGTGCTGATGGTTACGGTTAGTGTATCGTTTCAGATCGAGTCGTGCGTTGATGGTGGGGGTTGGCGGAAATTTGTCGGGGTGGATATAATTACTCCGGCCGCCGAAGTTGCTGTAGGCGTTCCAGTTGATGTTGGAAGCCAATACGGCGATGGGTGCCTGCGGTTTCGCCGGCGCAACAATCCACGGGAAGGAAAAGAACGCCCCCGACTCCGCTTTGGCGTGAAAATAGTAAAGTCCGCTTCGCGCAGGTGCTTCAACAAACTGGAGGTGATGGGGATTCGTATATCCGAACTTGTTCCACTCGATCCCGGTTTGGGTGTAATCTCCATCCGGAGAGATCTGCATCGTTGCGCGGGGACCATGCTCATCATGCCAGCCGAGGTCTCGGATCAATTCCTTCTGAAACCCATACCGCCACAACGAAAGCTCATACGCCTCGACGGAGTGGACACGGAATTCGGATTTCTCACCGGACCGCACCCACTTGGGCCAAGCATACCCAAGCAAACAGTCCGACAGCAAGCGAAACTGATACGGTTGATCCTCTCGGACTGTCATGTGAACGCTTTTCGCACCGAAGCCGGGTTTATAGAGCGTCACTTTGTAGGGGCCTGGTGACAGGTCCGCGTAGATCGCGCCCGTCGCCCGTGAACGGGCTTCATACGAACCTGATTCATTTACAAATTCTAACAACACATCGGGAATTGCTACATAGCGTTCGTCGCTGACATATCCAATCAGCATAATGTGCCTCCAAAAAAGAGTTATGATCCTTAGCGTATGATTCGTTGAATTCTATTAGTGCTACCGGGACAAGGGATTGGAATCACGATAAATCTTCTGTCTCGCTACGCCAGACTGCATAAGGATTTTCCCGGTTCTTTAACGGGAAGGAGACCCGTGTTTTCAAACGTTGTGATTCATGGACTGCCATAATCATCTCCAGCGCTGCGCGCGCATCCGCCCCACTGGAAACCGCAACGACATCGCGGCCCTCCTCGATAGCTTGGATAAGTTCTTTCACGATCATCTGATTGCTGAGATCCATCTGCTCCTGCTCTGACCGACTTGTACCGTCTGGTCGTTTCTCCCACTCGTCCAGAAGGATGCGTTCCCATTGCCTCTCCTCCGGAATCCACAGACCGTGAGGGTAGAGGTACATCTCCCCGCAGGGGGAGTTTCGTAGCGAGATAACTCCCTCGGTGCCGTAAACCTCAAATCCGAACCAGCGGCTGCTCGAATGGTCGTCGGAGGGTTTCCCTCGGTATGATTCATAGTGGGCGGTGATGCCGTTCTCAAAGACGTAATACGCCTCCACACCATTGCCAGCCAGCAATCCAACGCCCTCATCTCCCTCTCGGATGTCTGCCGGCGTAACCGCACGACCATCTTGGGTCACATGCCCATGCGCCCAAGCGACATCGGCACCAGCAACATACCGCATACTATCCATCATATGCGTCCCCAGCACCATCAAATCCATCGCTCCAGCCCGGTGATCGGCTTTACCGTGACCGCGTAGCACCTGAATCTCTCCAATTGCACCTTCATCGACCAGTTTCTTGGCGTGTTGTTCGTAGGCGCACGCCCGGCGATGTGCGACAGCTACCTTCACCCCGTTGCGATCGCAGGCTTCCATCATAGCGTCGGCTTCTGCAAGGGTTCGGGCGAATGGCTTTTCACACAAAATCCCTTTCACGCCGGCGTTGGCGCAAGCAATGACCATCTCCGCATGACAGTCGATCCAACGAGGACCAACGCTCACCAAGTCTAGGTTCTCCTTTTCCAGCATTTCACGATAGTCTAGGTAGAGTGTCTCTACGCCGATTCGTTCTCCAGCCGCCTGAAGCCCATCGGGATCTGAATCGGCGATGGAAACAATCTGCACGTCCGAACCTTCAATGGAATCGGGAGGAATCTGAAATGCCACATCAAGACCGTGGCCATAGTCGCCCTTGCCGGTTCTGCCGATGACTCCTGCACGATACGTTGTCTTCATGGATTTTTCCTCATTCATGATATAGAGGGTTTAACTAGTCCGTAGGTCGGGATTCACATCTCGACACCCAACTATTCAAACTGGCTGTAATAAGCCGATACGGTTGCGTGATCAACCGTTTCGTCAGGCGTCATGTCTAAGCGTTTATAGAGTTCTTCCCGTGCACGCATGTCCGCCAGCAACACCGCCCGCGCATGCACCGCAACCTGTTCAGCAAGTTCGATTGGCACAACAACCACGCCATCGCCATCGCAACCGACAATATCGCCGGGACGGACCTGTACCCCGCCACAGCCGATGGGGGTTTGGACTTCGACCGCTTGAATACGGCCGGGAATAATTGTGCGTCCACGTGCACGGGAACAGATTGGGGTCTGTTGGAGAATCAACTCGTCTGTATCACGACAGTACCCATCGGTGATAATTCCAACCGCGCCCGACGCGATCATGTTCAAGCTATTGGCAGATCCCCAAAAACCGACTTCCCGCGCTCCACCTGTGCCCGTTACAATGACATGTCCCGTCTGGATCTGATCGCGATAACTGACGTTTCCAACTTCGTTAAACCAGACTCCGTGTGCTCTAACAACCTCTTCGGTGGTATTCAGTTTCCACATCGGACGGTTGGCAGGGACACAGCGAAGCGTGAAGGCAACGCCCCAGAATTTCATGCCGTGCCAAAGTGGTCGAACTTCAGGGGACATCAGCCCGGTGTCAAAATGCCCAACCCCGTCCATCCCATCGCAGACATCAGCGACACGGAGATATTTGTATAGTTTGAGTAATTCAAATGGATTAATCGTAGATTCGCTGGAGTTCATGATATAGGTGTCCTCAAAGTGGTGGTGCTATGAATTCGCTCGCCTAATCTCTTTTCATCAGGGATTTCCAATCGCGTGGTTATATGATTTGCCACAATCAAAATGAATAGCGCTATTATAGCATGTTTTTTGAAAAAATTAATAGGTCTTTAGTTGACTAATTCTGGACGCATATCAATCCAAATAATCCATCTCCGGCAGCAGGTTCCACCGGTACTGCTCTGTGGGCTGCGTTCGGCGTCCCCAATTTGCCAGAATTTTCGCCTCCGCGCGTTTCTCCTCCATTTTCACCGCGATAGCTTCCGGATCCCAGCCGTCCAGAACCTGTTGTGTCAATGTCTCCAGAACCTCCGAACATGTTGTATCATCCGCCCGGTCATGCAGTTCCGCCGGATCTTCCTTTAGGTTGAATAGTTGTGGTGGCTGTCCGTGGTAGTAGTTCAGTTTCCAATCGCCGCTTCGGATCATCCGGTGATAGCAGCCCTCGTCAGTGCAATACTCGGAGAAGGCAATATCCTCCCATTCCGCTCTTTCTTCTCGCAAAAGTGGGAGGACGCTTCTGCCACGAGAATTTGGGAGGGCAGGTGCGTCGAGTGCATCTATCATCGTCGCGTTCAGATCTAAGGAGCTAACTACCCGATCGCATCTTACGCCTTCGGGCAGCACACTGGGCCACGAAAGGATTGTAGGGACCCTCACCGAATCCTCATAGAAGGTCTGCTTCCACCACAGTCCGTGCTCGCCCACCTGCTCGCCGTGGTCGGACATATAGAGGATAACTGTGTTCTTTGCTAAGTCGTTTTCTTGGAGTGCTGTCAAGATTTCGCCGATCATCAGGTCCATCCGCGTGACCAATGCCCAATATGCTATCCGTGCTCTGAGGATTTCTGCATCAGAAACCTCAACGATGCCGCACTGCTCTCTCCACCATCGAAAATAGGGGTGCAGTTCATCGGAGAACGGTTCAGGGTGTTTCGGCATCGTCATCCCCCCATCGTAGAGGTCATAATCCTCCCGCCGCGCCACGAAAGGTTGATGCGGCAGCATGAATCCAACAGAGATACTGAACGGTTCGTCTAACACACCCGCCCGCTTTCGGACACCGAGACGGTTCAAATAATCCACTGTCGCAACGGTCACATCTTCATCGTGAACCTGATACGCGCTTTGACCGGAGCCCGACTTTTCGAGGCTAACACGCGCGGGACCCGCCGTGCCCGTAAGCGTCCCGTGATCGACGCCCTTCCCACCGAGATAATTGGAGCCGTGGTCTCCGACCAATCGCTCGGCGTAACCGTGCAGCTGATCAGGTCCTAGCGAATGCATCCGCCCAATCAGGACCGGGCGATAGCCAACCGTCCCCATCGCGTGTGCAAAGGTCGGGCTTCCAGAATCAAGGATGTGGCTGTTCGTCCAAACCTCGTTTTCGTAGGGGTAACGTCCGTTCAACATCGACATCCGCGAGGGGACACAGATCGGAGAGGGACAGTAGACATTATCAAATACGATACCCCGCGCTGCCAGCGCATCCAGATGCGGTGTCTGCACCAATGGATCGCCGTAACAGCCGGTCACAGCGGGGTTGTGCTGATCGGAATGGATATATAGCAGGTTGGGACGTTGTGTAGAAGCACCTTGATTAGCCATAAACACCTCATATTATCCAGATAGATGCAATGACTATAGCACATCTCTGCTTGAAAGGCAATCGTGATATTTATTTTTTCTTGACACCTATCATCTGCTATATTTATAATACTAATATATTAGTATTAAAGCTTTAGTATATCGGAGAGGTTGAAATGCAATCACAAAAACTGCACCGTTTAGAACTTGAGGTGATGAAAGTTGTCTGGCAACTCGGTAAAGCGACCGTCAACGACGTGCGCGATACCCTCAAGCAACCACTGGCTTATACTAGCGTGGCAACGACTCTAAGCCACCTTGAGAGGAAAGGGTTTCTGACCCACGATGTAGACGGGCGTACGTACGTCTATCGCTCACTGATTCAAGAAAACGAAGTTTCAAAGTCGATGCTTGGCGATCTCCTTGAGCGTCTTTTTGATGGTTCAGTGGAACGACTCGTCAACACACTTCTGGAGACCCGAGAAATATCGCCGGAAGAGCTGGAACGCCTACGTGAATCAATTGTCACCTATCGAGAGGAGAGCGGAGATGGGTAAGCTAATCTTTCTATTGAACACCTCGTGGCAGTGGGGATTGATAGTAGGAATTGTTTGGCTGCTTGTATACCGGCTTCGACGTGCTCATGCGATCTGCTACGCCCTTTGGTTGATGGCATTGGTGATGCTCCCTATATTACTGGGTTTGAACGCTCTCCTGCCCGGGATCTCGTTTCATCGGACGCAAATCATTCAGGTCGTGAGTGCACCCCAATTACAACCAACGGATACCTCCAACCATCAATCGTTAGTCAGCGGACAAGTAGTAACCGGTAACCAACTTTCGCCGCAAGTCACAAATCCTTTGTCAAGACCTCAAACGAAATCCTCACGTATAACTTGGCAACACATCCTGGTCCTCGCTTGGATAATCGGTATTGCTTGGTCTATCCTTCGACTTTGCCACAGCGCATGGCGACTCAGACAACTCCATCGGTTGGCACGTCCTGCCAGTATGCAACAGCAACAACTGCTTAAAAACCTTTGTGATCAGTTTGCCGTAAAACGCACGGTTAACTTGCTAGTCTCGGAAGAGATAGGCACCCCAATCTCGTTTGGGTGGCGGCACCCCTGTATTCTGCTTCACGAAAATGTTACGAATGATCGTCTAGAATTCATTCTTCTTCATGAACTGGCACACCTCCAACGAAAGGATTGGTTGGTTAACTTACTGGTTCATGCCATCGGTATCCCCTTCTTTTTCCATCCGCTGTTTTATCTTGTGTGCAAGCGTCTAGCAGACGTTCGAGAACAGATCTGTGACGGTTGGGTTATCCAAGCGACAGGCAAACGGGCGGATTATGCACAATGTTTGGTGGATATGCTGGACCAATGTGTTCATCGCACAAAGCTAGCGTTGGCACTTGGACACCAACGTTCACAACTAAAAAATCGTGTGAGAACCATCCTCGATGACAGTTTTCCCCTGAACCTTTATCTAAGGCGAAGGATCGGCATACTTATAGGCGGGCTTGCACTTCTGCTGGCACCGCTCTTGAGCATGGCACAAATTATGCCGCTCCGCACGATTTCCCTCCCGCTTGCTGAAAGTGTGCCGGAGATTCGCATTCGAGGGCATATTCTGTCTCCCGATGGTAAACCGCTTCCTGATACCAATCTTGAGTTTTCGCTCCATCAAGTCAGTCCTAATAGTAATCGAATCGGGGGGAGGGTCGAAAATATACAGACAGATGCTGAAGGAAACTATGAACTCTCCATAGACAATCTAGGTGTCTATAAATTTTCTGTTGCGTATCGAGATCGAGACAAGATGAAGTATCCGAGGTGGATAGCTCAAAGCGAGCAGATCCGTGCCGAAAAGTACGCTCAGATTGACGGGGTTGATTTGACGCTCATTGATAGAATCTCCGCGCTAATCGAAAGTGGAAAATTTTCTGAGGAGGAAGTCAAAATGTTGGAGGTAAGACGCTTCCCTTGGAAATTTGATAAAACAGGGACAGAGATCAGGCTTCCTAAAAATACCGTTGAAACTTTTCCTGCCAATAGCGATTTTGAAAGCAATCTAACAGGTTGGACCAAATGGTTAGCGGTTGATAAAATGAACAGCCAGCGGACCTGCGAAGTAATCTACGATGAGGATAAGCGTTCACACGTCGTTGAATTCAAAAGAACTGGCGGTGGGGCAGACGGTTCGCATATTGGAGTACATCAGGATGTCTATATCGATCTGTCCGAGTATGAGGCACTTTACCTACAACTTGATGTCAAAAGTATCGAGCACTCGCTCGAAGGGAGTGGCTGGTCGGGTGGTGGGGAGAATCCTGTCTGCATCGAACTCGGTTTCCTAGACCAAAAAGGTGAGCCACATCGATGGATTCACGGTTTTTACCATAAAGGACAGGACAGATACACCACCTCCACAAAGATTCACCACAACGAGTGGTTCACTTACACTTCGCCCAATCTCAAAGAAATTATTCCTTTATGTGGTAACGAAGAAAACGTCCGTGACGATTGGTTTGGTGTTGCACTGCACCGGTACGATCCGGACTTGGAGCTAAAAGTAATAACGCGAGTCCTCCTTCGTGGAAGCGGTTGGGATTTCATCGGGCGAGCAGATAATTTGCGATTTATAACATCGCTTGATGAACAGGATTAAACATTGAATGGAATAGCGTTTTTGAGTTTTGGTCGTCGAATCTTGGATCAAATTGTTGGTCACGACATAAATTTCCTTCTAATCGGAGATTCCCAAAGGCCGAAAGAGGCATCAACGAACCTACTCCATCGCCTCAAAACTTCTCACCGCAAAAGGAAAACCCATCATGAAAATAACCCTAGCATTACTGATTCTTTTAACTCTATTTTTGCAAAACGCATTCGCCCAAGATTACACACGATGGGGTTTACCCGAAGGTGCCAAGGTGCGTATTGGTAAAGGCATGGCAGCAGACGTTCAGTATTCACCGGACGGCACTCGTCTCGCAGTTGCCAGTTCCATCGGTGTTTGGCTCTATGACGCACGGACCTATAGCGAACTGGCGTTACTCACCGGGCATTCGGACTTGGTCGTTAGTATATCGTTCAGTCCTGATGGGAAGACACTCGCGAGTGGAAGTTTGGACGAAACCATCCGCCTGTGGGACGCTGTCACGGGTGCACACAAACACACACTTACAGAGCATACAGGTATCGTTATTAGCGTATCGTTCAGTCCGGATGGGGAGACGCTTGCAAGTGGGAGTGGAGATGATACTATCCGCCTGTGGGACGCCGTCACAGGCGCGCACAAACAGACGCTTACCGGGCATACGGAGGCTATCATGAGTGTATCGTTCAGTCCTGATGGGGGGACCCTTGCGAGTGGAAGCATAGACGAAACCATCCGTCTATGGGATGTCGTCACAGGCGATCACCGGGATACGCTCACGGGACATACGGATAGGATCGAGAGCGTATCGTTCAGTCCTGATGGGGGGACACTCGCAAGCGGGAGTTGGGATGAGACCGTCCGCCTGTGGGATGTCGCCACAGGTGCACACAAACACACACTCACCGGGCATACGGATTATGTTTTCAGGGTATCGTTCAGTCCTGATGGAGAGACGCTTGCAAGTGGGAGTGAAGATGATACCATCCGCCTGTGGGACGCTGGCACAGGTGTGCACAAGCAGACACTTACCGAGCATACGGATTGGGTCAGGAGCGTATCATTCAGTCCGGATGGGAGGACATTCGCGAGTAGTAGTTGGGGCGAGATTCGCCTGTGGGATGCCGTTACGGGAACGCACAGACAGACACTTATTGGATATACACATAGTATCAGTAGTGTATCGTTTAGTCCTGACAGGGGGACGCTAGCAACTGGAAGTTGGGATGGCATGGTACGGTTGTGGGATACAGGCACCGGCAAACTTACGCAGATACTCACTGGACATGCAGAGGGTGTCAGAAGTGTATTGTTTAGTCCTGATGGAGGAACGCTTGCAAGCGGAAGTCACGATGGCACCATCCGCCTATGGAATGCTGTCACGGGGCAACACAAGAACACACTCACAATAATGCCAGTCTATTCTGTTCTTAGCATATCTTTCAGTCCTGACGGTCAGACACTTGCAAGCGCGGGTTGGAACGTTATCCGCCTATGGGATACTGCTACGGGCGAATACAAAAGAACCCTCGAAGGAGATACGCCGCTCACTAGGCATACGGATAGGGTCACGAGTGTATCGTTCAGCTCCGATGGATCCACTCTTGCGAGTGGCAGTCTGGACGAGACCGTCCGTCTATGGGATCCTATCACCGGCAAACACAAACAGACACTCACCGGGCACACGGCTTATATCAGTAGTGTATTGTTCAGTCCTGATGGAAAAACGCTCGCGAGTGGGAGTAAAGATACAACCATCCGCCTATGGGACGCTATTACCGGCGCTCACAAGGCGACACTCACAGAACATACGGATACTGTCTTGACTGTATCGTTTAGTCCCGATGGTCAAACACTGGCGAGTAGCAGTTCAGACGGCACCATCCGTCTATGGGATGCTATCACGGGTACGCACAAACGGATATTTACGGATATGGGAGGTGGGGTATCATTCAGTCTCGATGGGGAGACGCTCGCAAGTTGGGGTCAGAGCGAAACAGTGCTGCTATGGGAACTCACCCCCACAACACAACCACCCCTGTTCGGAGATGTTAACCACGATGGCGCAGTCGACATTTTCGATTTGGCAATTGTTGGATCAAGCTTCGGGCAGGTGGGACAGCATGATACCGATGTCAACGGAGATGGGATAGTCGATATTCTAGATCTCGTCAGGGTTGCCGGCGTGTTCAGTGCGGAGGTGGCTGCGCCTGCTGTACATCACCAAGCATTGGGGATACTAACCACAGCAGATATACATCAGTGGCTTGCCCGAGCACAACAGAGGGGACTGACAGAGCCTGCTTATCAGCGTGGGGTTACCGTGCTTGAACAACTCCTCACGGCGTTGACCCCAAAAGAGACAGTATTGTTGCCCAACTACCCAAATCCATTCAATCCAGAGACATGGATACCGTATCAACTTGCCCACAGCGTGGATATCACACTCACGATTTATGATACAAAAGGGGTGTTGGTGCGTCAGTTAGATTTGGGGTATCAGTCGGCGGGATATTACACAGATCGAAAGAGAGCGGTATATTGGAATGGTCGCAACGATAGTGGGGAATTGGTCGCGAGTGGGGTCTATTTCTATCAAATCCAAGCGGGGGATTATACTGAAGTGCGGCGGCTGGTAATTCTCAAGTAGGTGTCTCCACGGATAAGAGGTTTCATACACAAGAGGATCTCCATCAACCCCAAAGGACAAGAGACCGATTTGTGAACAGCGGAGGAATAGCAAATGCGACAGAGATATAATCTCGCATATTTCATTTTAACTAGCGTAGTAGTCTTGGTGTTGACGCTGCTGGTGGCAGTCGTTAATGCACAAGAACAGATTGCTTTCTCGTCTAACCGAGACGGGAACTCGGAAATCTACGTGATGAATGCTAATGGACGGAATCAGCGAAACCTCACTATCACTCCCTTTTCTCATGATTCTTCACCCTCATGGTCTCCGGACGGCAAGCACATTGCCTTTTCTTCCGAACGAGATGGGGACATAGAAATCTACGTGATGGACGCCAATGGAGGTAATCAGCGAAACCTCACCAATAATCCCCATGTTGACACGGATCCCTCATGGTCACCTGACGGTGAACACATTGCCTTTAACGCTAGGCGAGATGGAGACTGGGAGATCTATGTGATGCGTACCGACGGGAAGAATCAGCGACAACTCACCAGAAATAACCATGATGACTCCTTTCCCTCATGGTCACCTGATGGCAAGCACATTGCCTTTACATCCCGTAGGGTTTGGAACTTGGACATTTATGTGATGAACGTTGATGGTGAGATGGGTATCGAGGCGAAGGAACAGCGAAGACTCACTGAACATCCCAATGAGGACATGTACCCTTCATGGTCTCCCGATGGTGAACATATTGCCTTTATGTCTCTGAGGGATGAGAACGAGGAAATCTACGTGATGGACGCCAATGGAGGTAATCAGCGAAACCTCACCAATAATCCCCATGTTGACAACTATCCCTCATGGTCACCTGACGGTGAACACATTGTCTTTATGTCTGATAGGGCTGGGAGTTGGGACATTTATGTAATGCGTGCCGATGGGAAGCGTCAGCGAAACCTCACCAATAATCCCCATAGAGACATGGATCCTGCATGGTTTGCCCCTACTTTTGCAGTTGCTCCCACCGGTAAGCAGTTCACGATATGGGGGTGGCTCAAACAATTCGCCCAATAACTACCATTATTGAGGAAACAGCGTTTGCTGAGATGCGGGTTTGAAAACAGAGGGGGAATAGCAGATGCAACAGAGATATAATCTCGCATATTTCATTTTGACTAGCGTTATAGCTTTAAGTTTGACGCTGCTGATGGTATGCGTTGACGCACAGGCACAGATTGCCTTCGCGTCTGATAGGGATGGGAACTTTGAAATTTACGTGATGGACACCGATGGGAAGAAGCCGCAAAGACTCACTAACAATCTCTTTTTTGACAGAGATCCCTCATGGTCACCCGATGGTGAACGCATAGCCTTCTCGTCTGATAGGGCTGGAGACGATGGGGACTTAGAAATCTACGTGATGGACGCTGATGGACAGAACGAACAAAGACTCACTCATAATCCCGGTTTGGACTGGTCACCCTCATGGTCACCCGATGGTGAACAGATTGCCTTTACGTCTGATAGGGGTGGCGGCTGGGGAATCTACGTGATGGACGCCGATGGGGGTAATCAACAAAGACTCATCAAAAATCGCGAGGCTGGCTGGTCACCCTCATGGTCACCCGATGGCGAACGCATAGCTTTCTCGTCTAGTAGGGATAGGAACTGGGAAATCTACGTAATAGATGCTGATGGACAGAATCAACAAAGACTCACCAGAAATCAGCATAGTGATGTTGAACCTGCGTGGTTTGGTCCTGCTTTTTCGATTGCTCCCGCGGGTAAAAAACTCACAGTGTGGGGATAGCTCAAACAAGTTGATCAATAACTGCTATTATTGAGAAAACAGCGTTTACTGAAGCATGGAGACTTACAGGGATGGATCATAAACGCCGTAAGAGTGCTGATAGGAAAATTACAATTAATCCCAAAATAAGCGTCAAGTTCAGCCACGGCGCGGGACGTTTCTGAATCGGTGCGAAAACGGGGTAAGGGAACGTCAGCAACACACCGAAGGTAAATATGACAAAGACGATAAAGAGCTTAACCCCCAATACAATGATATATATGGACAGATTTTCAACAGGTTCTTTGGGGGCATCTTGGGACAGGGAACCCGTTGACCTCAGGAAGGCGATAAAATTGTAAACGCCTGAAAACAGAATTGTCAGCAATGCACTCCAGATAACAATCCTGAATCGGCGAAATGCCGCTTCTAGGAGTTTGGATCGCTGGTTTTCGGGAAGTGTTTTGACAGCAGGTAGCAAAATGACGCGGAGGAAGAAAAAACCGCCAATCAGCAGCACAACCGATCCGACGTGAATCCATTGTATCAAAGCGGGTAGGAATGTCATAGGTGTCTGATATGTTAGTCAAATATGCGACGAACAAGCCATCACTGTATCTGTATTTGCCGGCGTTGTCCCCAGCACCCGACTACGCCTGCGCCGAGGAGTAACAGTAGTCCCATTGACCAAAACATCGGTGGAAAATCGAGCCAGTGAATCAAGAATCCCCCCAAGATAGGACCTACAACCTTGCCAACGTTTTTGAGTGTACCAATCAGGCCCATCCCCGCGCCGATGTGTAGTGCACTAATTTGGATAGATACGAGTGCCACCGTGGATGGAAATACAAAGGCTTGTGCAGCACCAATCAACACCGCCAACGCCATCAAACCCAAAATACCATGTGCCAATGTAATCAGGGGAAGCGCGATTCCCATGAGAGCCATACCGAGGCATATCGCCCTAAAATATCCTAAGCAATCACCAATCCTGCCTCCAACGGGCTTTAACACCATGTGCACCCCCTCCTGCACTGAGAAGAAAGCCCCTACCAAGGCAACACTGATCCCCGTAGAAAGGGCATAGATAGGCAGAAATGCTTTGACGGCGTAGAGCGCAATAAACACAGTTGCTTCTAGACCGCCCGATAGCCAGACAGATGGTGTGTGTGTGCCGGACTTTAGGGCATGGACAATCTGTTGACCAATTGGGAGGCGGATAGCTTTGACGCGCGGCGCAGGTTCTGAAAGTAATAGAATCGGGACAAAAGCGAGGCAACTAAACAGTCCAATGATAGTAAAAACATTGACAGGACTCACTCCTGTTGCCAGTAGCCAACCGGCAACCGCCGGTCCGACAATATAGCCGGCGCTGCGAGCCATGCCGAACCAACCTAACTTCTCCGCCAATTGGTCTTTTGCGCCTTCTGCCACGAACGCGAGGGTCACAGGACCATAAATGGCTGTGGCTAAACCGTGGACGATGCGTATGCCAAACAGTTCTGCTGGGGTATGGACGAAGCGATACAGAAAAGGCATACCGGCGAAAAAAACGGTTCCGGCGATCAGCCACCAACGTCGTCCCCAACGGTCAGAAAGCATCCCAATCGGTGGCTTGAGAACCATGCCGGTCAGGGTAGAAACAGAGACGATAAACCCAAGAAACGCATCGGTCGCCCCCAGCGTCATTGCGAAAATCGGCAGGAGCGGCGTCTTTCCCATCTGATAGGCAGAGCGAACGATGAAATCAGCACCCGTGATACTGATGAAATTGAGTGGACGCTTCATTGCCGCATCTAAGATAGGAATGTGAAAGTTAAACTGGCGCATCAGCAGCGATAAAAATTTTGTGCAATTTAATTTGTGCAATTTAATCAGTCAGACGAGAAACAGGAGGCAGGTGCTGACAGGTCGGGATAGTTTTAAGTTTTTCCTCTAGAGCATCCTTTGCACATTCAAGGTTATAATGCACTTGCAAATTGGACCACAAAGAATCAGAAACCCCAAGGTAACGAGAAAGAAGTAATGCTGTCTCTGCCGATATACGCCGCTGCTCTTTGATAATTGCTGTGATCCGATTCACCGGCACACCAATATCCTTTGCTAACCGGTAGGAGGTAATGCCCATCGGTTTTAGAAATTCTTCTCTTAGGATTTCACCCGGATGAGTTGGTTGAATAACAGACATTTACCATTCCTTATAATACGGATACTATACTATCCTACCGACCATTTCTTACGTCGTAACCGCCGGCACATTGGCTTCGCTAATGAGGTTGTTAAAAGCAGCAACATCTTCCTCAATCACCGACCTGAGTTGATCTAGTTGGACATCAATCTGGGTTGACAGCTCTTCAAAGAGTTCATAAGCCTGTTTCGGCGGAGCGAAGTCAGCAACCGACACAACGCTAATCAACCCAGCGAGTTTACCAATTAACATTGTTGGCAGGCGAAGTCGATCACCGATGGTATCCGCTCCGGTCTGTATCAACTCCCCTTCGATGGCTTTCAGTTTCTCTTCTAAGGCTTCAGCAGCTTCGCAGATTGCCTCGGTATTGGTATCCTCTCCTCCACCTGCGCGTTTCTTCCACTCATTCGTCTGTCGTTGTATTCGACGAAGGCGATTGATCGCTTCATGTGTCTCTGACAGTTTATCACGGATCTGGCTCCATAGCTCAAACTGGGCGTCGAAGTCCGCTTGGCTAGCGGTTACCCGTGGATCTTTGCAGATCTCGAAGGTCTGCGTGTGTGTCTGTTCGCCAACCTTGAGTTGTGCCTGATACGTTCCCGGCGAGGCGAGAGGTCCATTCTTCGGCTTATCCGGTGACATCTCCTGCTTGCCACTTGGCGGTTCTGTCACCGCTTCCGAATCTGGATAGCACATATCCCACACAAAGCGGTTCAGTCCCGGTTCCGCTGGGATGTAGCGATCTTCCTTGTCGTCCGAGTCGGCTTCATCATCTTCAGCATCATCGATGTCTTCAGGTTTAGTGGTGAATGTTTTGATTACTGATCCGTCAGCGTCTTGGAACGTGAGTTCAATAGGATCGGCGGGTGTATCTTCCAAGAGGTAGTAGACTATCACACCCTGCGGTGGTCCTTCCCCGGCATCGAGGAATCTGCGGGTGCGTTCCCCTTCAGGTGATTGCTCCAAGTAGAAGGTTGCGGCGGCCCCCAATCCCATCAGGTAATTCTTCCCTGTCTCGCTGCGGAACATGCCCGCACCCCATTGTAGCCAACGGCGATAGGTGGATCGAGGCGTAAATAGATTAGGAGATGCCTGTGATGCTTTTTCGGTCATTTGGCGTAGCGGTGTCACATCGTCCAAAATCCAGAAAGATCTGCCGTGAGTGCCTGCGACCAGATCTCCGTCCTTAATTTTTAGGTCGTAAACTGGGACAACCGGGAGATTGTTCTGCAATCGGTGCCAATTCTCTCCATCGTTCAACGAGACATAGATTCCGGTTTCCGTACCGACATAGAGGAGGCCCGACCGCACCGGATCTTCTCGAATCACGCGGGTAATCTCACCGTCGGGGAAACTCCCATTGATTGTACGCCACGTCTTTCCATAATCGTCCGTCTTATACAGATAGGGTTGATAGTCATCCAGTTTGTATCGGGTGACGGCTACATACGCTGTCGCCGGGTCGTGTGGAGAGGCTTCGATATTGCTGATCAACGACCATTCAAGCAGATCAGGTGGGGTGATATTTTCCCAGTTTTGTCCTTCATTTCTAGAGATGTGGATCAAACCATCATCGCTGCCAGCCCAGAAGACACCGGGCTCGTGTGACGATTCAACAAAGGCGTACACCGTTGCGTAGTGTTCCGCACCGCTGGCATCTTTTGTGATAGGACCGCCCGATGGTCCAAGTTTGGTTACATCGTTACGGGTCAAATCAGGGCTAATCGGCTCCCAGCTACTGCCTTCGTCCGTCGAGCGGAAGATTATATTGCCCGCTGTATAGAGGACATTCGGATCGTGAGGTGAGAACGCAATGGGGAACGTCCATGAGAAGCGATACTTGAGATCTTTCGGTCCCAAGCCAATATACTCCTCGGGCCAAACATTAACCAACCGAATCTGACGGGTGTGATGGTCGTAACGCTGAAGGACTCCACTGCCCCCCGGCGAGCTCCCAATCGCACCGATATAAGCGATATCGGGATTGTCGGGGTGAACCACAATGTCACCGCTCTCACCGGTGCCCACTGGATAGCAATCAACCCAGTGGATACCACCATATTCGCTCGCGCTTGGGGCACAGATACTGGAGTTATCCTGTTGTGTGGCGTAGACGCGGTAGGGGAATCGGTTGTCGGTGTCGATGCGATAGAACTGCGAGGTGAGCTGGTTGTAGATGGTTGTCCAGCTATCGCCTCCATTGAATGAAACACATGCACCGCCATCGTTGCCTTCAATCATACGCTGAGGGTTGTTTGGATCGATCCACAGGTCGTGGTTGTCTCCGTGCGGCGTGGTAATTTCCGTGAAGGTGTGGCCTCCATCGGTTGACTTCCACATCTTGAGGTTCAAGATATACACAGTGTCGGAATCTTGCGGATCGGCGAAGACGTGGCAGTAGTAAAAAGGACGATGCCACAGGTCGCGATTAGCTGTCAGCAGTTCCCACGTTTCACCGCCATCGTCTGAACGGTGCAATCCACCCTTTTCTGCTTCGACGATTGCCCAGACCCGATCAGATTGGGCAGGGGAGGCGGCAACGCCAATTTTACCGATGAGCCCCTTGGGAAGGCCGGGTTTATTCGTGATCTCCTCCCAAGTATCACCGCCGTCGGTTGATTTGTAAAGGCTGCTGTCAGGTCCACCACTCGACAACTCCCAAAAGTTGCGGTAGGTCTCCCATATCGTCGCATAGAGAATACGGGGATTATTCGGATCCATTGTCAGATCAACCGCCCCCGCTTTTTCGCTGCGAAATAGGATATTTTCCCAAGTTGCCCCACCATCTTTAGAACGAAAGACACCACGTTCTTCGTTTGGTCCGAAGGCATGGCCGAGAGCTGCCACATAGACCAAATCTGGGTTCTGCGGATGAATGCGAATTTTGCCGATATGACGGGTTTCGTTCAAGCCAACATTTTCCCAAGTTTTACCGCCATCGGTGGATTTGTACACCCCATCACCGTATGAGACATCGAGGCGGATAGTCGTTTCGCCTGTGCCGGCATAGATAACGTTTGGATCGGCATCTGCCACTGCTATAGCTCCTACAGCAGCACTATTGAAAAATCCGTCTGAAACGTTTTCCCAATACGTTCCGGCATCGTCGGTTTTCCAGACACCGCCGGCACACGCACCAAAGTAGAATACCGCTTGTTCTGTCGGGTGTCCCGCCACAGCGACAACGCGCCCACCCCGTGGTGGACCAATACAACGCCATTTGAGCGATTGAAACAAATTTGAATCTGATTGAGTATTGCTCATGCTTTTTTCCTTTATCGTAGGTATGAAATCTTTGTCAGAGTATTTATCAAGTCTCGCCGATATTATGTCCTTTATCCGTCGTCGAACAGGCTACCCCAGTTTAGAGATTCTAATCCGCTTTTTCGTCGAAATCTAGGGCGACAAATCGGTAGCCGATGCTTTTCATCCGTTCCACGATTGTTTCACGCATCTGAATGGCTCGATCGAAATCAGTTTCTGCTACCTGTATCCGTACAATTCTCTTGTGAGGATAAATTGATGCTTCTGGGATGCCAAGTTCGGATAAACACTGCCGGGCAAGCGTGACCATTTCATTTTCGTTGAGTTTTTTGGTTGTATTTGATTCCATATATCCACTTTCTTTCCGATAATAAAGCCAACTGCTAGCTTGAAAGTGTAGCAGAAATAGTGAGGAAGATCAATATTAATTTCGTTGTATTGTGGGAAATCGGAATGGGCTTTCTTCCCTTGACAGGGTTCCTCCTCTGTGCTACACTAAAAAAATGTAGGAGGGATCTCCAAATCCCGACACTCCCGATTGCGATTTTGGACTCAGGTAGGGAGAAAGCCGTTCAACTTCGACACAATCCGCAAGGAATTTCCACCATGAGCATGAAAATACAAATCACGCAGCAGGACATTAACAAAGGTGTACGGAGGAACGCTTCCAACTGCGCAATCGCTGTAGGGTTGAATCAAGAATTCGCTTATGGAATCAGCGTCACAGATGTGATCCGAATCGGGAACGACGATTACCAAGCGATGCCTGAAATTGTTCGCTGGTTCGCCGATTTCGATATGGGCAGACCGGTTAAGCCAATCACGATTGAGCTTGTTGCGTATCCCTTTGGGAAAATTTATCGTCCGAAAGGTCGTAAGCCGATTCATGTATGCGGCATAGCGCGTGTGGCGGACTCCCATGATTAAAGCATTAGGTTTTGTACTTGCTCTGGAATTATGGGTTAATAGCCTGTCAACACCCTGCCGAGTAACGGTGTAGCATTTTTGCGACGACGGTGTGGCACAGTTTCGACAGTCGCGTTGTAAGCATGACATTCTCTTTGAAATTACAGTTTATATCGAAAACAGATGCAAAGTTAGATTGAGAAAGGGTTTTCCAAAAAACTCGGTCTTTGCACAATACACTTCGCACAGTTCAGGATAGCTTTGGTATCGAAATTGCGTGTGGTTGATGTGCCAAGTGAATTTCGTTTGGCAACGATTGTCATCGGATTTTATTTAATACCGTTGAAATATCAACGTAACCTAAACTATCGTGTGAAAAGGTCATGTGTTTGAACTGAATCAGATTCCAACCCGCAAGGGTATCAAGGAGAAAACCATGCACACTCGTTTTTACCACGCCGCGGCTATCTTTGCTTTGTCCATACTCTTAGTGAGTTGCGGACCACCGCCTCAAACCGGAAAGCTGCCGCCGATTCCAAGTGCAAACCGTTCACAACCTGCCCCAACTTCGGCACCGGCGAAAACTCGAACCGCCGCGGCGACAGGAGCACTACCTGCTTCTGCTGCGATTGATGTTACTAAGAAACCGATCCTGACGACATTCTTCAGAATGGATCATGATATTAGACGACTTGAAGATCTCTATGCGACGACCAGAGGGAAAGTTCAAAACCTCAGCGTTGTGTCCAACTGTAATTTGGAGGTATTGAAAGCGTTTGTGGCTACTGGTTGGACGCCTGTTATCTTATCAAAACGCACTGCTAAGGGACACCTACTGGCGGTTATGAAATATGATGATGCCGACCAGAAGATTCAGATCGGGAACCCGCTCGGCGTACGGAGAAAAGGAGCGGGGGCTAGGGGGGCGCGCCTGCTTAGTTATCCAGAGTTTGAAAAAGAGTGGGCAACCGGCGGATCTGGAAAGGCATGTGTCCTGATCACACCAAAAAGGCTCCACGACGTGGAGATACACGCCGCTTTGAAGAAGTACCTCCCCGAAGAACAGGTCGATCAGGTTCGGGTGAGGAGTCGATGAGAAAGGAAGAATAAAGCGTAATGCGTAATGCGTAATTAAGAACTTCTTTTTTACGTTTTACGCTTTACGTTTCACGCACCGATGCACAATCTCTTTAACACACTGCAAACTCTTGAATCCGATGGACAGCGCGTCCATTACTACTCACTTCCTGCTTTAGAAGCACAAGGTATCGGAAAAGTTTCTAACTTACCTGTCAGTATACGCATTCTGTTGGAATCGCTACTGAGAAACTATGACAATCAACAGATCACCGAGCAGGACATCGTGGACTTGGCAAACTGGGATCCGAAACAGCCTAAATCCGTTGAAATCCCGTTTAAGCCTGCCCGTGTGCTTGCCCAAGATTTCACGGGTGTTCCCCTCCTTGTCGATTTAGCGGTGATGCGTTCGGCGGTGGAGGAACTCGGCGGCGATCCACAGATTATTGAGCCGCTTGTCCCTGTAGATCTGGTCATCGATCACTCCGTTCAGGTGGACGCCTATGGAACGGCGAATGCGCTCCAAATTAACACCCAAAGGGAATTTGAACGGAATAAGGAGCGATACGAGTTCCTGAAGTGGGGGCAGCAGGCTTTTGATAAGTTTAGGGTGATTCCGCCCTCCATCGGTATTGTCCATCAGGTGAATCTGGAATATCTCGCCAAATTGGTTGTTCCCGATGTCGTTAACGGCGAAACAATCGCTTATCCTGACACATTGGTCGGTACCGATTCCCATACCACCATGATCAACGGTCTCGGAATTGTCGGCTGGGGTGTTGGGGGTATCGAAGCGGAAGCCGCCATGCTCGGTCAACCGGTTTACATTCTGACGCCAGAGGTGTTGGGGGTTCACATGAAAGGGACGCTCAAAGAGGGCGTGACGGCAACAGATCTCGTTCTAACAGTTGTGCAGCGATTGCGGGAAACAAACGTCGTTGGTAAATTCGTGGAGTTCTTTGGCGAAGGGGTCGAAGCACTTTCAACACCAGATCGGGCGACTATTTCCAACATGTGTCCCGAATACGGTGCGACGGTCGGTTTCTTCCCTTCAGACGAAGAATCGGTGAACTATCTTCGGGCAACGGGTCGCGATGAAGCAGATCTGGAGTTGGTTACGACGTACCTGAAGAACCAGAATATGTACGGCATCCCAAAAGCGGGTGAGGTGGAGTATTCTGAGGTGTTGATAATTGACCTTGATGCCATTGAACCGAGCATTGCGGGTCCGAAGCGACCACAAGATCGGATTGAACTTTCAAAGGTCAAGGAGACGTTCCCACACCTGTTGATGACACCCCTTGCGGAGGGCGGATACGGACTTTCTCAGACGGAAATTGAGGAGCATCGTCAGCAGGCAGAAGCCGCGGGGAGTATTACACACGGTGATGTCGCAATCGCCGCCATCACCAGCTGTACCAACACCAGCAATCCGTCGGTGATGATTGCCGCTGGTCTGGTTGCCAAGAAAGCGGTCGAAGGCGGCATCCGCGTACCCGATTCCGTCAAGACCAGTTTAGCCCCCGGATCCCGCGTTGTCACAGAGTACCTGCAAGGGACAGGACTGCTGCCCTATCTGGAAAAGCTAGGCTTTAACGTCGTCGGATACGGCTGCACGACGTGCATCGGGAATAGTGGTCCCTTAGATGAAGATATCCAAAGTGCGATTGAGACGGGAAATCTTGTCGCCGTCAGCGTACTAAGCGGCAACCGAAATTTCGAGGCGCGTGTGCACCGCGATGTCAAAGCCAGTTTCTTGATGTCCCCACCCCTTGTTGTTGCCTACGCGCTTGCTGGACGGATTGATATCGACCTAACGAGCGAACCGTTAGGTCATAACGACGCTAATGAACCCGTCTATTTAAGAGATGTGTGGCCCACACGGGGGGAAATCGCTGATCTGATCGCCCAATCGCTGGACGCTAGCACGTTCAAACGCCTTTATGCCGAAATCGCCAACCAAGCGCCAGAATGGGATGAGTTAGATATCCCCACAGGTGAACTGTATCGCTGGAGCGAGGAGAGCACTTATATCCAGAAGCCACCGTTCTTTGAAGAGTTCAAGTTAGAGCCTGATTCAATTACGGATATTCAAGATGCAAGGGTTCTCGCTATTCTGGGAGATTCTGTCACGACAGATCACATTTCCCCCGCGGGCGCGATTGGTGCGGACAGCCCGGCTGGAAAGTATCTGATTGAACACGGCGTTGAGAGAAGGGACTTCAATACCTACGGTGCAAGGCGGGGTAATGACCGGATAATGAGTCGCGGAACGTTTGCTAACAACCGGATCAAGAACGCAATGCTACCCGATGTCGAAGGTGGATATACCGTCACATATCCTTCCGGGGAGCAGACAACGATGTATGAGGCGGGTCAACAGTACCTTCAGCAAAACACACCACTCATCGTTTTCACCGGCAAGGAATACGGCTCTGGTAGTTCGAGAGATTGGGCGGCAAAGGGACCCAAGCTATTGGGGGTCAAAGCCGTTGTATCCGAAAGTTACGAACGCATCCACCGCAGCAACCTGATCGGTATGGGCATTTTGCCTTTGCAATTCAAGGAAGGGGAGAGTGCAGCGTCGCTGGGCTTGACGGGGAGTGAGGTCATCAGTATCACCGGCTTTGCGGACAATCTGCAACCGGGTCAAACTGCCACCATGGAATGGGTTGACGAATCGGAGACGACGCGGTCAACGGAACTGCTCATCCGGATTGATGCGCCCATTGAGGTGGAGTACTACCAACACGGCGGGATTCTGGATTATGTCATCAGAAATCTGATGGCGGATTGAAATTTTCTCTGCGGAAAATAGGTGAAAATACAGATATTTTTCGGTAGATGAGCAGCGTCCAACTCTCTTGCAATAGGAAGAAAGGGGTGAAGCAAATCTTTTTTTGAAAAAAAAGCTAAAGATTTTCGTTTGAAACCGATATAATAAATAGTGACTTGCATTTTTGGAGGCATACCGCAAACGTTTATAGGTTCACCTTCCTCACAATGCGCGGTTCATTTGCTAGGTAAATCGCGCAAAACAGGCGGGCTGTTATCAAACCCGCAGGACGGAGGAATAGTCATGACACCTCAACGCGGTCCCCATTACTCTAAAAATTGTTCCTTCCACATCAAACCCAACCAACCCCTGAGCGCGGCAGAGTCGGTGGTCCGATGCGTCGAATGCGTAACTTGTGGCTGTGACCGACTTAAACCGAACAAAGCGGATCTGCATCAACTCGCCTATCTGACCATTCTTGAAAACTCACCAAAATATGATGAAAACCATGATAGCGGCGCAAGTTTAGGTACGTTTATGCGTGCCCGTGTGTGTGCTAAACTCTGGAATGAGCGCGATAAAGCCCTAAAAGCTGTCCCGTATTCTGCTCTTGAAGGAGATCTTGAGGGAGATAAAGGGACGCATCAACAGAAGGTCAACCGATTGCTCGATGGGCTTGTTGCTGAGGCACTGCTGCACGAGAGCGTCGAAGATGCCGTGGTATGGGAGGTTGATGTCGAAAACTTCAAAAAAGCGCTGCCCCAGCTGCTGCCATGTTTATCTCAGAAGGAGTGGACGGTCGTGGATATGAAGTTTTATCAGGGACTCAAAGCTGTTGAGATAGCCAAACGGCTCGGTCTCAGTGAAGGGCGAATCAGTCAACTGTCCCGAACCGCGCTTGCTAAGTTGAGTAAAGCCTACCTGTTTGGAACAACCTAGTCATAGTGATTCGATAACCAATATTGCGCCTGTGTCATGAGATCATTCCGCAAGGCTCCGGCGTCACTCACAGGAGGGGCGAGATCCTACGCAGAGAAGGGGGTTCACCATGAAAGCGCATCGGTTGATACTTATAGCAATTGTTATACTGTCCAACGTTGCCCACAGCGCAGAATGGACGGGACTCACCCATCACCCGCTCCCTTCGCCCGATGGTAAACATGTTGTCTCAATCAGTGAGCGAAGATACCACCCCGATAAGAATGATTACTCGCAGACGCAGAGCGAATACTCACTGACACTCTGGACCGCTAACCCACCACCTAGCTATGTTTTGACTGCTTTTAGCCTCACCCCCCGGATCCGTGATGTTATCGTCTCCCCGGATGGAAAGGTGATTGCTTATTTGGCTCTCGATATTCACAGCTGGTATGGCATCTATTTTTATTATCCTGACAGCGGTGAGGTTGTCGGTATTGAGTATTCTTCCACAGGATCTGTGATAAAGGCGATCCAGTTGTCCACCGATTTAGAGTACATCCGTTACTATAGCGAACCAGATGTTGATATTGACAAACCGATCTATGATGCGGACCCAAATCGCCCGACCAAGAAGTCCTTCAAGCAACTACTCGTCGGCGCGATAAACGGGCAATGGATCGCAATGGCACTCAATCCACCTGGGGGGTATCTTTTCTCCAAGAAAGAGCAGGACCAAATCGACTGGGCACCGGTTCAAAGACCGAAAGAAATCCCCACCTTTTTGACACAGCCCGTGCCAAAAATCCAAAAAGAGACACAGATGCAGTGGTCGCCGGACTCCAAGAGCCTTTATCTCTTGGATGACCAAGGGATCTGGCGGAGTGACATCGGTAAGCAGCGATATGTCTATCAATGGACTCAGATTGTAAAAAAACGCGCCATTTCGCGGTTTCAACTGTCGCCCACGGGGACACACTTGCTCTACGAAGTTCGGGTCGGACAGGAGATAGAACACGAGATCTGGATTGTCAACCTTCAATCCGATTCAGCAAACAAAATTGGAAAGGGCTGGACAGCGACTTTCAGTCATGATGGCAACACGCTCTTTTACGGGAACTTTAAGGAGTATTACGAGTACAATCTCGATGGTACGCAAGCTCAGTTCCTAGGGTGGGTCAGTTGGACACCTGAGTAGGTGTGGCGATGCGTATCTATATGCTCGTGGTTTGTCTCTGGCTGTCGGTCTCGCTCAAACGAGAGACGCTCCTACAGACGTGGGGGCGTATCAGAGCGAAGGCGTTAGAGCAATCAGATTAAGCCAAACCGAAGAAAGCGAGGACTCATGATGAACGACAAGCAGAAGTTAGGCTACATGGTGTTGGGCGCGGCGATGATCTTGGTGGGGATGGCAGTGTCAGCTCTTTCCCCATCGTTGAACGCACAGAGACGCGGCGAATATATTGTGTGTAAAGGGATCCGCGTCGTTGACGATAATGGCAATAAGGCGATACACCTAACCGCTGGTAAGAATCGGAATCACATCCTAGTCTACGATAAGACGGGCAAAAGGGCGATTGGCTTACACACCGGTGAGACAGGCACCGGCATCGTCGTCTTTGATAGGGCAGGCGAGGCAGCGATTGGGCTTGGCTTCGATGAGACAAGGGGGAATGAGATAGTCCTCTCTGGTAAGGCGGGGGATACAGCGATTGGTTTACACGCTCGTGAGACTGTCAATCGCGTCGTTGTATATGATAAAGCGGGAAAAGAAGGGTTTGGCACATTATACGCCGATGAGATAGGCAGTAGCCTAATCATCTATGACAAGCCAGCTAACGTCAAGTGGCAAACACCTTAACAGGAAGATTTTATTATGAATCTTCTAACAGTTGAGGAGGAAGCACGATGAAAACGACTAACGGCATACCTAAAGCGGGCGTGAGAGTGTTGGTCAGATATTGGCACGGATACGATGTCGCAGAATCTGGCGATACGATGATGCTGCTATCAAGAGGCAACTCCATCAATCAAATCACCTGTAAGACGGAAACACAAAGGCGTCAGGCAATGGAACTGATGTGCGCTTTCGCTGAGGGCAGAGTCAGACAAAGGATCACACCCGTTACTTGGATTGACCCATCGACCCAATCGTTCACTCCTGTGCTGACACCGCCCAGGTAAGGGGCATCATGGACAATTTCACGATGCTGAGGCAAGGGGGTGTAAATATGTTGCTTCGCATGGCATTCACAATAACGATGGCTATCTTTGGAATAGGGCTTATCTGTTTCTTTATGTTCGGTTGTAGTGCAGCTGCGCCGCTGTATGTCATTGATGTGCAGAAACTCGCCGGTGCAGAACCCGCCACTGCTGAGAGCCTATTGCATGAGATGGTGCCGTGCCAGTTAAGACATGAGCAGCGGTGGGAAGAAGGACAAACTGATGTCCAAGACATCATCGGCAAACTTAACACGAGGAGGTATCAGATAGACAACGGTCAAGTGGATCAGTGGGAACGGAAGCCGACGGTCGATCTGACCTTCGATCCTGAATACGAGGAACGGGTGCATCGGATACGGGTGTCTTTCAGCGAATATGTCGATCCGGTAGACGCGTTCCTGCGGCTGGGGTATTCTCCAAAGGATCAGATAAAACATTACTACTCGCCCAATGCGTGGTATTTTATCACGCGGGTGTATCTACATCAGGTCCATTTGGAGGATACAGGACAATCCACCGCGGTCACTATCCATTTAGACGCTTTGACCCATTGATCCGTCAACAGGTGTTCTATGCGTTTAATAATGCTCATCGCTTACCTTTGGCTTGTCACAAAATCTATGATAAAAAAACACCGGCAGAAATCTTGCCGGTTTTTTTATTGAATCAAGTCCCTTGCCAATTAGCTGAGGGGTGTGCATAAATATAGATTCTATGGACATAGCACTCCGCTGGAGTGCAAGGATTGCCCCTATCGCCTTCTATAGACATACCGCCCCGCTGGGGCGGAATACAGGCCCCTGTCAAAATAGGTATGGATTCGCTCCAGAGGAGCGCAATGTCTATAGCACACCGATGCAGCCACGCCTCGCGCTCCAGAGGAGCGCAATGTCTATCTCATCAAAACCTATTTATGAACCACCCTCAATTAGCTATCTTGAATCAGGGTGAGGATAAGATTGTGGTTTTCATCAAGGTGCAGTTCCGTGCCCGACGGGATAAATGTTGTCGAATCAATCTCTTCAATAATCGCAGGGCCCGAGAGCTGCGAACCTACCGGTAGTCCCTCCCGCCGATAGACGGGCATCTGCACGGCGTGGGTTGCGGATTCATGAACAAGACGCGAGACATTAGGCTGGCGATCTTCGGAGATTGCTGCCAAGTTAATCTTCGGATGCTGTGCGGCCTCAGAAATGGAGACCTTCAGGTGTACCAATTCGATTGTCTCATCCTCGAAGTGATACCCGTAAAATTGATGATGCCGTTCGTGGAAACGACCGATCGCCCCTCGTAAACCGTCCTCTGAACGATACTCGATATCCTGCTCGTAGTTCTGCTGGTAATACCGCATACTGATGAACAACGTCTCCCGCGGCTCCCCTCGCACACCCTCCCGCTCAAGTTCTTCTCTCGCTTCCTGTCGCATAGGGGCAAATCGCGCTTGGATGTCGCCGTCGGTGACTTCTGGATCTCGTGCAGCAAAGGTATGAACCTTTTCGACGCGCAGTTCGGAAATGGCAGCACCAAAAGCAGAGCATAGCCCCGGATGGGGCGGTACGACAACAGTTTGGATACCCAATTTTTTGGCGATTGCGACTGCGTGGAGCGGACCTGCACCGCCAAAAGCTACGAGTGCGAAGTCGCGGGGATCAATCCCCCGTTCGATGGTCAGTAAGCGGATGGCGTTAGTCATATTTTCGTCGGCAATTTCGACGATAGCTGTGGCTGCCTCCTGTTCGGAGGCACCTATACGATTCGCTAGTTTTTCAATTGCCTCTTTAGCCAGTGCAGGGTAGAGTGGTAACTCTCCGCCGAGGAAGAAACTAGGGTTGAGACGCCCCAGCACCAAGTTTGCGTCTGTCACTGTGGCTTGCGTCCCACCTGTCCCGTAGCAAGCGGGCCCCGGCACCGCCCCAGCACTCTCAGGTCCAACGTTCAGCATACCCCCTTTATCAATCCAAGCGATGGAGCCTCCTCCCGCTCCTAACGTGCGGACTTCAATGATAGGAATTGCGACGGGAAGTCCCCACTCAATCTCAAAGGCTGTGGTAAACTGCTGCTCCCCATCAAGCACTAGGCCGACATCGCAGCTAGTGCCACCCATATCGAGGGTGATTGCGTTTTGGAATCCTGCTGTTTCTGCGAAGTATTTCCCTCCAACGATGCCACCAGCCAAGCCTGATAGTAAGATATCGACAGGACGTTCAGGCGCATTGGTGAGAAGTGTGGTCCCACCATCGGATTTGAGAAACGAACAGGGACCTTTGACGCCATTGGTTTCCAAGGCGGTTCCAATGTTGTGGCAGTAACTTTGAATCAGTGGCTTGACAAAAGCGTCAGCCAAGAGGGTGCTAGACCGTTCATACTCCCGCCAGATTGGGGCTACCTGATGCGATAAGGAGATGGGGATGTGCGGAAATGCTTCCTCAAGAAATCTGCCTACCTCGACTTCGTGGGCGGGGTTGATATACGAAAAGAGTAGACAGAGGGCAATCGCTTCAACCGCTTGATTTTGCAGCCGCGCCTCAATACCGGTCTTTAGCGCGGCAAGCGTATCAGCGGTCAGGGGTAGGACAACCTCTCCTTGGGCGTTTATCCGTTCCTTCACGCCGAGGCAGTTCCGTCGCTTCACCAGCGGCTCCGGCTTGAGCCAATGTAGATCATATTCCTTTTTTCGATTGATGCGTTGAATGAACGGGACATCCTCGAATCCAGCCGTGGTGATAAATACGACATTTGCTCCGGTCCGCTGGAGAATAGCGTTGGTGGCAACCGTTGTGCCGTGCACGATGCGTTCGATTGCTTCAAACGGTATTTCCGATTTTTCCAACACTCCCAAGAATGCACGCATCGGTGCTTCCGGCGTGGAAGGGTGTTTGGCAACTCGCACAGCACCATCTGCTGAAATTGCGACTAGGTCTGTAAAAGTGCCACCGGTATCAATGCCGATTGTACTGGGCACGTGTGCTTTCCTCTCGTGTTTCCTCAACCAAGGATCATCCTTCTGATTCAGGATAGATCTGATCCCAAGGCATAGGGTAAGTCCGCTCCCAGCCGACGCGGCCAAAGTCTGAGCTGCTAGAGTAGCTATAGGTATAGGCGCGTTGTGGGAAGAATGCCTCAGTTGTCAGGCGCATTATTTCTGTTGTCAGTTCGGCATCCATGCGGTGAAATACTTCGGCGGCTTGGGGGTCATGTGCCCAATTATGCTGCTCATGCGGATCGTCAGTGAGGTTAAACAGGTGCACCCCTTGAGCATATTTACACAGTTTCCATGTACCATCGAACCACATCCAACCGTTATGCAACAGTCCCATAATAGCGTCTCTATTGGCTTCATTTGCAACTCCTAGTCCCGGCAGCGGGGCGGCATCCATGTAGGCAGGGATCTTGCATCCAGCTATACTCAGTATGGTTGCGGTGACGTCGGTAAGCGTGACAAGGTCTTGGCAGATGCGCGGTTCTTGGAACTCCGGATGGCTCACCAACATCGGCACATGACAGGCAGCTTCGTAATAGGAGGCTTTACCGCTGAGTCCGTGGTCCCCTAAGTAATCTCCGTGATCGGAGGCGAAGATAATCACGGTGTTATCTCGGAGACCTTTTTGGTTCAACGCATCGACAATGCAGCCAACTTCGTGGTCGATCTGTTTAACCAATCCGGCATAGTAGGCACGTTGTAGCATGTAATGCTCATACGTTGGGCTGTCTTCGTTCTGAATAGCGTACCACGATTTCTGAGAGGATTCCGAGCGGGAGGGTTGCTTTGGTCGCATCAATGCCGTGTCTTCCGGGACAGCGGAGAGCGGTTCGGGCATATCTTCAGGTCGAAAGGTTGCGTATTCCGTCGCGGGGTCGTACGGGTTATGCGGCCCCGGGAAGCCGACCATCATGGCGAAAGGCTGGTCGCCGTTATACGCCTCAATCCATTGTGCCGCCTCAACCCCAACGAAGTGGTCAACCGAATATTCCCAAGGGATGGGGCTAATCAGGGCACCAAAGTTCTTGTGATAGTCAGGCTCGTCGTAGAAGGAGGTTTTGGTATAACCGTGCGCTTTGAGAAGGTGGTCGTAGTCGTCCTGAATATAGCCCCAAAGTTTGTCTTCAGCAATAATTCTGCGTTGGAAACCCAGACGCTTCTCCCAAGGATAAAAGTGCATCTTGCCGACAGCGATGGTGTAGTAATCGTGCACGTTAAGTAGTTCGGGCCACGTCGCCAATCCACAGGCGCGGTAATCCGGACGTAGGAACTGACCGTTGTCAAGAACACCGGTCTTGAGACCGTTCATGCCGGTCATAAGCGCGACGCGTGCTGGGACGCATACCGGGTGCTCCGAATAAGCACGGGTGTAACGAACCCCTTGTGTCCCTAGTGCATCGATGTGAGGAGTATCAATAAAATCAGCACCGTAGCAACTAAGGAAATCAGCGCGCAGTTGATCGGGCATGATGAAGATGATGTTAGGTTTCTGGCTCATAAAAATCCTTTTCTGCCGGTTTTACTGTATAGATAGATACATCATAGCAGAATCCTCCATGCCTCGCAATGGTAAAATCGGCATATGCGCAACGATTGCCGATTAAGGCCGAAACCCAAATTGAATTTTTTCGTAATGTTTTATACCCAGATAGCGAATTAAAAATCAAAATCTGAATTCGATATTGGAGAATAGATAATGCTTAATAGTATTGGAATCATCTTAGGAATCGCGTGCTCCTTCATAGGAATCGCAGGCGGATATCTGCTGCTTTCGACTGTTTTTGCCGGTATTCAGTTAATCTCTAAGCATCGCATGTTAGACCAAAACATGGAGAAAAAACTTGACACCTGACCCCCCTAATGGGTAGCATATAACGCAGTTCTGCTATTTGTCCTTACGCCTCTGTCAACTTTGAATTGATGGTTTCAAACCTTCCCAAGGTTACCTCAATCTCAGCGATGTGTACGGGAAAAAGCTATCCATAACCCGGGGGTTCATCCATGAATTATCAGCAGCTCCATCCGTGGGATATGACTCCCGCTGAAGCACGTCAGATTCAAAACGAACTGCGTAATCAGGTGATAGCCCAAGACCGATTTGGTGACATCAAAACAGTCGCCGGAGTCGATCTTGGGTTTAAGCAAGACATCGCCCGTGCGTCGGTTGTTGTATTGAGTTTTCCAGAGCTGCAGCTGATTGATGGCGTCCTCGTTGAAAGTCCTGTCTCCTTTCCTTATATACCCGGTCTATTATCTTTCCGCGAAACACCTCCCCTTCTCAAAGCCTTTACTCAACTTAATACCGAACCGGATCTCATTATCGCTGATGGACAAGGGATCGCCCACCCAAGGCGGTTTGGAATAGCGTCACATCTGGGGTTAATTTTGGACAAGCCGACGGTGGGGTGCGCGAAGTCGCGTCTGTGGGGCAGACACAAAGATCCCAAAGATGAAGCAGGCTCAATTGAATATTTATACGACAAGAGCGAAATTATCGGTGCGGCGGTCCGTACCCGGTCTAATGTCAGTGTTGTTTATATTTCGGTCGGGCATCGGATTTCTCTAGATTCAGCGATTCGGTTAACACTCGCCTGTTGTCAGCAGTACAGACTACCTGAAACTACGAGATACGCACATCGAGCGGCAGCGGGACAAATTTCCCTACCCAAAAAACAGACTGAAACGGAAAAGCAGCTTACACTATTTTAGAAGGAATCAAAATGAGCATTCTTGTTAATAAAAATACAAAAGTGGTCGTCCAAGGGATCACTGGTCGATCGGGACGATTCCATACACAGCAGTGCGTGGAGTACGGCACAAAAATTGTTGCAGGCGTTACCCCCGGCAGGGGTGGCTCAGATGTTGATGGCATCCCCGTTTACGATACCGTTTCCGAAGCGGTTATAGAGACAGGGGCGGAGGTGTCTGTCATCTTTGTGCCAGCGAGGTTTAACGCCGCAGATTCGATTATGGAAGCCGCCGATGCGGGCATCGGGTTGATTATCTGTATTACGGAAGGCATCCCTGCCCTTGACATGGTAAAAGCCAAAAGGTATTTGGAGGACAAGTCAACACGGTTAATTGGTCCAAATTGCCCCGGTGTCATCACGCCCGGCGAGTGCAAAATTGGGATTATGCCCGGCTACATTCATCGCCCCGGCAAAATCGGCATTGTTTCCCGCAGCGGGACATTGACCTATGAAGCGGTAGATCAGGTGACCAAACTAGGGATGGGGCAATCCACCTGTGTTGGCATCGGCGGTGATCCGGTCATCGGTACGAATTTTGTCGATGTGTTAGCGTTGTTTGAAGCGGATGCAGATACAGAGGCGGTGCTCATGATCGGCGAAATTGGTGGAACAGCGGAGGAGACAGCGGCTCAATTTGTGACGGAAAACATGACCAAACCGGTCGTCAGCTTTATCGCTGGACAGACAGCACCGCCGGGCAAGCGAATGGGACATGCTGGAGCGATTATCTCCGGTGGACACGGCACGGCGGCAGAGAAGATTGAAGCACTAGAAGCAGCTGGCATCGCTGTCGCTGAAAGCCCTGCGACGATTGGGGAGACGTTGGTGAGGAAGCTTGAAGCAAGGGGATAAATATGATTTATCTCATTGACTTCGAGTGGAAAATCGGCTACGATAAAGAGGTCGAGAGATTGCTCTCCCGACCTAGAGCGGATGCGTGTTGAGGCCTATTAGTTATTTTCCGCGCCCTCATCGATCCAATCTTTGAAGAGTTGAATTTGGGCTTCAGGCAACGGGGCACCCGGTGGCATACCACCACCGTCGATTCGTTGGATGACCACACTTCCGTTGCTATCTCCGGGGTTAAATACGGGACCACCATTGCTACCTTTCTCAAAGCCTGCGTATGTCTCCAAATTGAGTCCTTTCGGTGGGTTGGCAGCATGGCATCCTTGAAAAGCACAACTCGCTTGAAGGATGGGTAAAATCTCTTTTTGGAACGAAACGCCGGGAGGCGGCTCCGGTAGAGGTGGCGGTTCTGGTTGTGGTTGTTGTTGAGGCGGTGGTTGTGGTTGTTGTTCCGGCTGTTGCTCCGGTTGTTGTTGCGGTGGTGGCTCCGGTTGCGGCTGTTGTTCGAGTTGTGGTGGCGGGTCCGAGACAGGCTCTAGATCGGGTGTGACGACATCGCCACTCATGCTATCGTCATCATCATCACCGCTATCGCCACATCCTGCGACGAAGATGGGTAATGCTAAAACAGCTAAACAACTAATTGCAGTTACTAACAGATTTAAGCGTGAATACTCCACGATTGTTGCTCCTTTCAAAATTAGAAATGTGAAATTTTAGGTTGGAAACCGTCTGAAATCTGTGATGACGATTCCAAAACCAAGAGGAGATTAGCAGATGAAAGTCATGATTAATACGGAAGTTGAGCCGGAACACCTGCAACGTATTCAACTGGTTTCCGACGATATTCAGATTGTCCAACCCCAAGACAATGAGGCACAGCTCAAAGAGATCGTAGACACCGACGTGATTCTCGGTGGAGTTAGCCGCGCCCTCTTTGAAAACGCTCGACAACTCAAATGGGTACAAACACTCGGCGCAGGCGTTGACGGTGTGCTTTTCCCTGAGTTTGTTGAAAGCGATGTTATCCTGACAAGCGCGAAAGGATTTGTCGGTCCCCATCTCGCAGATCAGACGTGGGCATTAATCCTCGGTATACTCAGAGGGATTGGCCGTGCTGTTCGCGAACGGACTTGGGAAAACCGGATGTCCATTCGTGGAGAGACGTGGGAACTTGAAGGACGTACACTTGGCATCGTTGGACTCGGTGGCACAGGGATTGATGTTGCCAAACGTGCACAAGGCTTTGATATGCGCGTGATCGCGGTTGACCCGGAAGATGTGGATCCACCGCCGTTTGTTCATGAAGTTTGGAAAATGGACCGGTTCTATGACCTCCTTGAGGAATCAGACGTTGTGTCAATCTGCGCCCCTTTGACGCAGGAAACACACGGGATGTTTAATGATGCAGCATTTCAGCGGATGAAACCGCACGCGCTGCTCATTAACGTAACACGCGGCAAGATCGTTGATGGGCCAAGCCTCCTCCGTGCCTTGAACGAGGGACGGATAGGCGGAGCGGGGCTTGATGTAACGCCGGAGGAACCTTTACCACAGGATAGCCCACTTTGGGATATGCCTAGAGTTATCATTACGCCTCATGCGGCAGGCGGTTCACCGATTCGGCTTGACCGAACGATTGGATTGTTCTGTGACAACCTCGAAAGGCTTATGGCGGATAAACCCCTACTAAGCGTCATAGATAAGCGGAAGGGGTATTAATCTTTGGTGCTAGTTGGTGATTAATCAATGTCACCTCTTGGTTCATCAGTTCAAGAGTTCATTAGTTCAATTATGGTGAACAATATAAATATGTAGACGTTTACCAGTAGCTCCCCTTAGCCAAGCCTCATGAAGTCCCCCTGATAAGGGGGATTTAGGGGGTTGATTCTGCATCGGAAGTGTATAAGTAATTCTAAAATCCACCATAATAACCAATGAACCAATGCACCAACAAAATAAGGCGTGAAAACTATTGGGATTTCTTAATCCGATTTTCCTGTTAGGCATACTTGCGGCTGCTGTGCCGCTAATCATCCACCTTTGGAGGCGTCATCAAGCGAAAACGGTGGATTTTAGCAGCCTGATGTTTCTCTTAGCCGCTTATCGGCAAAATGTTCGACGCATTCAACTTAAGCATCTGCTAATACTGCTTTTGCGAGTGCTAATCATCATACTAATTGCACTCGCACTTGCACGTCCCCTGCTTAAAAACCGATTCGCCTTCGCCGGCGGTAGAACAAAAACTAGCGTTGTTATCATTCTGGACAATTCTTACAGTATGGGATATCAGGGGATTCAAGGAGGAAGGTTTGAAGTCGCAAAGGGGATGGCGCTTGAGATTGCTCAATCCCTTCAACGCGGCGACAGTGCCTCTGTGATTTTAATGTCTGATATCCCTGATCCACTCTTTCCCAAATTGACGAAAGACCTCGATCAGGTGAGGGAGGCGATTCGTCGTTCCCAGATTTCTTACCGGGCAACGCTGGTCCCACCGAGCCTCGAAATGACGCACGACATCCTTGAAGCGTCCAGCGATCCGAACAAGGAGATTTACCTAATCTCCGATTTTAATAGTAACGGCTGGGCGGGTTGGAATCGTGTGCCCAACCGATCTGGAGCAAGAATTTTTCTACTTCCTCTTGATGATGAAGTTACCGATAATATAAGCATTGAAGAAGTTCAAGCCTCTAACCAACTAATTGGTTTGGGATTGCCCATTGAATTGGGGGTGGCAATAGAGGTTCATTCCGATGCACCGATGGCTGACACGACACTGACGCTGTTTATCGACGAGCAGAAACGACGATCCATCAGTCCTCAAGCAGGAGCGGGTGAATCGGTGACATTGACTTTTACACACCAATTTGAATCGCCCGGTACGCACACCGGATATCTGGAGTTGACCACGGATCGGCTGCCCATTGATAATCGTCGTTACTTCGTCCTTGATGCTTATGGTCAAATTCGTGTGCTTTGCGTCGGTGTTCAAACGACGTATTTGACGCTCGCATTAAATCCAGCAGTTCAGGAACAACCAAACGTGGGATCTTCTTTTTTACCTGCGACCGCTTCCTTAGAGGCATTAGAGGACCTAACGTTAACAGAGTATGACATTCTAATTATAGCAGATGTACCGGCACTCTCAGCCCGCGTTCAGCAACAATTGCAAGCGTTCATGCGGGCAGGCAAAAGTGTCATCTACTTTGTGGGAGACAGCGTTAATACTGCTAGTTATAATGCCTTTGCCGATTGGTTGCCTGCAGATATAGGGCAACCCATAACGTGGCAGCCGCCAGTAACCTTGTCAGATTACAAGGCAGATTCCCCGATTTTTGAGGTCTTTAAAGGGGAAGACTTTGCAGGACAATACGCCCCACAATTTTATCGTGGCTTGGAGTTGAAGCCTGCTGAAGATGCAAGGATTGTTGCGCAATTGAGCGATGGCACACCGTTTCTTATTGAACGTCCCATTGACCGAGGGATAGCACTGCTTTTTAATGTGTCTGCCGCTCAGTTGGATGCATCGAGTTTGTTGGTCAATCAGAACTTTCTCCCTTTGTTGCAGCAGGCTGTACTGTATACAAAGGCGGCTCAATCTGTGCATCGAAGAAACCTAATTGTTGGTGAGCCTTACACAGCAAACTACCGCTGGAGTGGAGCAACAACTACACAGATAACGCGCTTGGGAGATACAACCCATCCATCAGGGACGCTTTCACTTACCGAGGACGGTTCGCTCACGTTTAGTGGGACAGATGCCCCCGGTATCTATCAAGTTGAGGGACAGGGTAGAGACACACTCCTGCAAGATTTTTTCGCTGTGAATGTTGATGCAACGGAATCGGAACTACAACCCATCCCCATTCAGGAAGCTGCGGAGCGAATTGGGGCGCAGACGGAGCTTATTTCAGAATCAGAGGCTTTAAAACAGACGCTCAACACCTACCGGGTTGGAGTGGAAATCTGGAGTGAGTTGTTGCTTATTGCCCTCATCTTAATGTTGGTTGAAGGGATTCTATCCAATCGAGAGAGTGCAATTGCTGATGATTCTGTGCCAAGTCAGACATGAATAATATCTCTCAATTTGCCAATGAAATGTCTTTGCCCCCTTGCCCTTATCATTTTAATTCTCCTTCCCCAAACATTACCTGCCGATGCGGCTCCAATCCGCAATATTATTGTCACAGGAAATGAAGCGTTCTCTAGCGAGAAAATTCTCAGCTTGATGCAGTCACAGGTTGGCGATGATTACGATCCTGACCTGCTTCGCCAAGACTTTGAATGGATTGCTAGTTTCTACCAAATGCACGGATTTCAATTCGCTCGAGTTGATACGGAGCAGCTTGTACTCCTAACATTTTCTGATGGCGTTTATCTCAGAATCTACATTGATGAAGGGATAATTGGAAAGATTACGGTGAAAGGAAATGAGCGCACCAAAAGTTATGTGATCAGGCAGGAGCTGCTTTTTGAAGTCGGCGAGGTCTACATACAGGACGATGAACTGGAAAGTGAACGCATTCTACGCCGAAAGCCGTATTTGGGCAGTGCCGAGATTATAGCAACACGCGACCCGGAAACTAATCTTATTTTGATAGATGTCGAAGTTACAGATCTATGGACTTTTTTTCCTGCCTTAGATGTCCCCGCCTTTAGTAAAGATAGAACCGGTTTTTTAGTTGCACTGTCCGATTCAAATGTGCTTGGCTCTGGCGACAGCGCCCGCCTCCGTTACCAACAGATCCGTGAAGAAGGAGAAGATCCACGCCACCTTATCAGTGGTCTCTATAAGGTATTTCGTCTGTTTGATTCACATTGGGAATTCGATGGCGTGTATACTCAGAAGCGGGAAGGCATCTCATGGGAGGCGAGTCTAAAACGACCGCTGTACTCGCTCCAGACCCGTTGGAGCGCAGAATTTACAGCCGCTGAATCTGCAGATGAAGCCCGTTGGTATGAGCAAGGTGTGAAAACCGCTGTCTTCACGCAAAGCAGGCAATCGGAGTCCGGGCAGATCATCCGCTCCTTCGGTAACCGTCGGAGACAGACGCAGATTGCACTCTGGACGGTTTCTGAGCGTACTTATTTCAATGAAATTGAGAGATCGCCCTCTTCCACGGTTAACTTTCAGGACAGAAACACAAGGTTGATTGGGGTTTCGCTCGGTCACAGAAAGGTCAACTTTATCCGTACACGCTTTCTCAATAAGATGGGTCGTGTCGAAGATATCGGTGTCGGATATGGGTACGGCGTGTCAATTGGTCGCGCTCACCCGTTTTACGGCGCAGATCGCAGAGAAACAAGGGTGAGTTTGCTTCTCAACGCCTCCCAAGCATATCAAGATCTACTTTTCGTAAATGGTCGCGCCGGGGTTACAACCCGTTTTGTTGCACATGAAGAAGAGGATTCGGTGTTTCAGGCGAGCATCAAAGCAGTACGCAAGAATCTCTTTCTGCGTCAAACCCTTGCCGCACGGATTTCTGCGGAGATGCAATTCGGGCTTGAGGGTCAACAGCAGGTACTTCTCGGTGGGAACAGTGGGCTGCGTGGATATGACCCCCGCCAATTCAGCGGCACCAAAAGGATCCGCCTCAACCTCGAAAGTCGAACGATTTTCTGGGAACACTCGTTGGTTGTGATTGGATCCGCAATCTTTGCTGATGTCGGTTATATCTGGACGGGGGATACCTCCGATATAGGAATCCCAAGGCGGAGTGTCGGATTTGGGTTGCGGTTGGGGCTACCCAAACTGAGCGGATCTCGAGTCTATCGTGCGGATTTGGCGTACCCGTTGGATGGACCGGAGAAGCCATCGCTCATACCGGTTTTCACCTACGCAATCGGACACGCCTTTTAGACTATCCTCCTTGGTTCATTGGTTCAAGAGCTCATTAGTTCATTAATGAGCCAATCAGCTAACGATTTTCGGGCTCGCTACTGGTTTGAGCGTCCCAAGACAGGGTACATGGGATCGTTATAGCCTTTCCCAGTATGCTCGCCGGGTGGTACGAGTTGATCCACCGCCGCTTCGTCCTCCGGGCTGATGTCGCAGTCGAGACCGCCAAGATTGTCTTCGAGTTGCTCTAAACTTTTAGGACCAATGATAACGGAAGTAATGGTTGGATTTGCAAGGGTCCAAGCCAAGGCAAATTGTGCCAGCGTTTTATCGTGTACTGCTGCTAACGGTTGGAGCTTTTGCGCAACCTCGTAGCTTTCTTCGCGCAGTTCGGTTTGTAGAATCCGACGATCTTGACGTGCCGCCCGTGAGCCGGGAGGAGGCGGTTGTCCGGGAAGATATTTGCCCGTTAGCACACCACGCGCTAGCGGACTATACGACACGACACCCACGTTATAGGTTTTACAAAACGGCAGCAATTCAACTTCAACATCCCGATTGACGATGTTGTAGAGCGGTTGCAGACAGATAAATTTTTCTAAATTCATGCGATCACTCTTCCACCACGCTTCGCAGAGTCGCCACGCATCGAAGTTGGAGCAACCGATATAACGAACTTTGCCCTGCCTGACACAATCATCCAACGCGCGAAGCGATTCCTCAATCGGTGTCAGCGCGTTCCAACGATGAAGGTAGTACAGATCGATGTAGTCTGTATCAAGCCGTCTGAGGCTATCTTCTACCGCCATCATGATGTGGTGACGACTCGTACCGGACCGATTAAGTCCTTCCCCCATCGCTCCACTCACCTTTGTTGCGATAAGCACATCATCACGACAAGTTTGGACCGCTTTGCCGACAATTCGTTCCGATTCGCCTGCGTTGTAGACATTCGCCGTATCGATAAAATTGATTCCGGCATCTATTGCGCGTTCGATAATCTTAATTGAATCACTCTCATCCGTTGGGCTGCCAAACATCATTGCGCCAAGACAAAGTCGTGAAACTTCGACGCCAGAATTGCCTAGAATACTATATTCCATTGACTAATACTCCTCTCGACAGTTTTAAGTACGGGTTATGAGACCATAAATTGATATTTTGCGCATTTTAGCACATAGGGCGGTTGAGCGCAAACGAAAAGAGATAGTAGTAGGCATACTCCGTATGCCGTGATCAGGGGGCAACAGCGATTCCCGTCAATTCTTGGATTTGGCACATCGAAAGCCGATGTGATAGTATGCACCGGATAGAGCGTAAGCGCGTGCAGCGCAACGCAGATCAAATATCGAATCAAACCAACTTCCACCTCTAACAACAAAGGGGCCCTTTATAGGAGGTGTGTTTTGGTTCACATCATCTCTGCGATAATGCGGCAGGTATCTATCTGTGCACCATTCTGCTACATTGCCGCCCATATTGTAGAGGGTGTAGCCATTCGGTGGAAAGTGGTCAACCGATTTCAGGTATCGCTGCATGTTTTTCAACCCACCGCTGCGTATATCCCTCGAATCGTAGTTTGCTGCGTTTGGGTTAACCTGATTTCCCCACGGATAGAGCTGCTCCCTCTGCCCGCCTTGCGATGCCTTCTCCCATTCCGCTTCCGTCGGCAAGCGTTTCCCACGCCATTCGCAATACGCTTGCGCTGCTTCATGGGTGACATACGTCACGGGATACCGATCCATACCAACGGGAAAGTCGTTTCCGATCCAATGCCTGAGATAGTCCCGCACATTGACTGCGGACTTTTGCCATTGACGATTTGCTAAAACAAATGCTCGATAGTCGGCGTTGGTTGTTTCGTATTTGTTGATATAGAATGCTTCCAACGAGACTTGATAGACAGGTGTTTCATTAGGTCTACCTTTATCGCTCCCCATCTGAAAGGAGCCGGCGGGGATAAGTGCCATCTCCGACGATGCGAACCCTCGAAGGTGTCCGATTGCACCGACCAATAGTAGAACGTGAAGTGTGAAACGTGAAACGTGAGGTGTCAGGTTGCATAAGTGGTTACACATGACTAGCCCTCCCTCGTGATTCTTTTGATATCTATTCTACTACAATTGCGTCCACTTCAATTTCGACCAACATCTCCGGTTCAACCAAGCGGCTGACTTCGACCAAACTGGTAGCGGGACGAATTTCTCCAAAGAACTCACCGTGTGCTCTCCCAACCTTCTTCCAATCGTTGATGTCCGTCACATAGATGCGTGTGCGGACGACATCTTTCAGACTAGCACCCGCAGATTTGAGGGCAGTTTCCATGTTACTTATGGTCTGCACCGTCTGTTTATAAGCATCCCCCACACCGACGATTTCGCCATTTTTATCTGTCGCTGTCGTTCCCGAAACGTGGATGTATTGTCCTATCCTGACAGCCCGTGAGTAGCCTACAATCGACTCCCATTTTGTTCCTGTTGCAATATTTTGTCTTTTCATTGTTAGCTTACATACCCTACAAATCGTGCAAAACAGCGTGTGTTTTACAGTCAACCCGTTTGTAAATCGCACCTTTGATTTAGTCTAACATACCGCCTGACTTTTATCAAGAATTCCACGATTCATTAGTGAGCTTTGATGTGAGTTGGTAAGGCTATCATTTCCACATCGTTCAAGAGTCACGAGTGAAGCGTAGCGAAGCCTGCCTATCACGTTTCACTCTTTTGGAATTGACCCGACACGAAAAATCTGATAAGATGTCCCCAACAGGTTTTGCTGGAACCTCAAACCTATACGACAAAATCTCACTGGAAAACTAGCGCACAGAAAAGAGGAAAGCGATGGACAAAACACATAGGATTACAATGTTAGGAACGGGACTCATTGGTATGTTCTATACAATGACGCTCCACGGACAGCGGAGCCGGGACCGCGTTCATGTGGTATACTCACGCACCGAGGAGCGGGCGAAAGATTTTGCAGCTGAATGGGACATCCCTAAAGCAACGACTGACCTCACTGAAGCGATTAACGACCCGGAAACCGATGTGGTGGTCATCGGTCTTCCCAATGACCTACACGAGGAAGTAGTCGCAATGGCTGCCGAAGCGGGCAAAGCCATCCTATGTACCAAACCGTTGGGGCGCAACGCAGCTGAAGCCAAAAGGATGCTCGATACAGTTGAAAAGGCAGGCGTCTTTCACGGCTATCTTGAAGATCTGGTCTACCCACCGAAGACGCTCAAATCAATTGAATCTGTCAAAAACGGCGCGATTGGTCAGGTATTATGGGTTCGCTCTCGTGAAACCCACCCAGGACCTCACAGCGACTGGTTCTGGGACATTGAGCAGGCAGGCGGCGGTGCCATCGTTGACATGGGTTGTCACTGTATCGAAATTATTCGTAACTTTATCGGCAAAGATATTAAACCTCTTGAAGTCATGTGTTGGGCGGATACCCTCGTTCACCCTGTTGAAGCGGAAGACCACGGGATTGCCCTGATCAAATTTGAAAACGGGGCAATGGGGCAGTTTGAGGTGGGATGGGCGTTTCGTGGCGGCATGGATATACGCGATGAAGTCTCAGGTACAGAAGGTACTATCTGGCTCAACCACTGGCTGAGAACGGGTATGGAGATGTTTACATCGGGCGGACAGGGCGGCTACGTCGCTGAAAAAGCCGAAACCGATACAGGCTGGCTTTTTCCTGTTGGTGATGAGGTCGGGGAGCTCGGATATCGTGATATGTTCGTTGAAATACTCAACGCTTTAGATAACGACACGGAGCCGATGGAAACCTTTTACGATGGGTATGTCGTCAATGCCATCATTGATGCGTGTTACCGGTCAGCAAAATCGAAGCAGTGGGAGCCAGTCGAATTGGAGGATTGGCGTGGAGCGACTGAGGTCGAGAGGATCGGTGTCTCGGCGGTTGAAGTTGACGAGGGATATACACTGGTTAAGGAAGAGCGAATGCCCGATGGTCGCCTAAAGCAGATTATCAGAGATAAGGAGAGTGGTGCTATCACTGAGCGGATTACGGATGGCGCATAGAGGTGGAAATCTTCATCAGCCTATATTTTGCTTAACATTTGTTACAAAACGCTTGACTTTCGTTACTCAATAGGGTATACTTTAACCTGTTAGTGAGCAATTATTGGATTGCTCACGTTTTCTTCGTCTTGCTCTCAATATCTTTGAAATAGACGACAACCGGCGTTTTCTTCCTGAACGTCGATATTGCCAGACCGCTTCCCTCACGGTCTGGCATTTTTTTGGCTTATGTGTTGGTTGTTACCACTTTTCCCGCGTGTTCGACCATCTCGCGTAACACATCCAGATCAACCTCCGCCCGGTTACGAAAGCTAATACTACTCTTTCCAGTCTTAACTTTGCCGAGTCGGGGACCGTAGAGCTCAGCCAAATATTGTCTATCTTCGACCGCATTGACATACACGCTGAAGTAATTCTTCTGCCGGGTCAACCCAATGACGAACCATTCGACTTCTGTCTTATCAGTGCGCGTGTAGGAGTAATTGCCGTAGCCGATAATCCGCTGCTCGCTGCCACCCCAAAAACGCCTTCCCACATACAGCAATCCCGATCTGGTAACGCTGCCCGGATCAGCGTGTGGTGTTCCTCTAAAACCGCCCGGATATCTGACGGTTGGCTTGCAATGTAGTCATCAGGCGAGGATTCTACTCGTTCCATCTTATATTTTACCTCACAAATCCGTTCTTAGTTCCAATCTATCGGGGCAGAGCGTACCTACTACAATTACCCCAGTGAATCAATGAATTAATGAACCCATTCAACTACCCCTCGAACCGGTGTTTTTCTACTTCCTTCATCACAAGTTGTGATCCCAGTCCCGGTTTCGTTGGGAGACGGAGATAGCCATTTTCCACCTCTGGTGGATCCGTCAACAGATCGTTACGCCACGCTGCATCCTGTTCATCATCGACATACTCCAAGACAAGTGCATTGGGGATATTTGCCATTAGATGGACGCTGGCGAGCGTCGAAATGGCACTGTTGGGATTGTGCGGCGAAACCTGCATGTAGTAACTCTCTGCCATAGCAGCAATCTTCTTTGTCTCTGCGATGCCTCCCGCGCGGACCACATCGGGCATAATCATATCCACCGCCTGCGCGGCGATTAGGTCGCGGAAGCCAAAGCGTGTGTAACGCCGCTCTCCAACGCAGGTAGGTGTGTTGATCGCTGCAGTGACCTTCGCAAGCGCATCGATATTTTCTGGTCCCACCGGCTCCTCGTAGAATAACAGTCCGATTTCCTCCAACCTGTTTCCCAATCGAATCGCTGCGCTCGTGGTATATCGGGCACCTACGTCCGTGGCAATGTCCACCTCATCTCCCACAGCCTTCCGACACCGTTGCATGTGTGCTAGCGCGATCCGTTCCTCGTTCAGGGTGATGGAGCACGGGATGTTGATCCGTTCCCCCGGTCGGGGTGTGCCGCCGGGAAAGTACGCCTTGATAGCGGTGCACCCTTTCTCTGCCAAGCGAGCGCATTCCTCCTGCTCACCCGCGTGGCTGTAAAAGCGCACCCTATCCCGACAGGATCCGCCCAGTAGGTTATATATCGGCTGGCCCACTGCCTGCCCCACAATGTCCCATAGCGCAATCTCAATGCCGCTGATTGCAGCAATCACCGCCCCTGTTTGTCCAATCTGTTGTAAGGCTTCATACAACTGATGATAGATGTATTCGATGTTAAACGGATTCTCTCCGATAACGAATCGGCTCAACTCCTCGATTGACTGCTTTATGATCGTTCCACCGGGCCAATTTGTTGCGTCTCCTACCCCTACTATACCCTCATCGGTGAATACCTGCACAAAGATCCACGGTGAAGGGATTACGGTATTGCGGTTCGATCGCACAAGGTGCACTTTGACATCGGTCACTTTCATCGACTTCCTCCCTCTCGGTTCTATCTACTACCAGGACCCGGTCCCTTGTATGGTCGTCCAAACGGTAGACCAAAGGGTTCTTCATTGGGCCTGAATGGCACCATGTCCGCAATATCTTGAAGTTCGGCAAGGATATCCGACGGCAGCGGTCCCGCCTCCACCGACCGCACATTCTGTTCAACCTCCTCCACCGACCGCGCACCCATCAAGACTGTGGAGATTTCAGGGGTTGCTACCATCATGCGGAGTGCAGCCTCCGGCAGCGACATCTCAATTTCATCCAGAAACCCGTAAAGTCGCTGATACTGTTTCTGACGGGGCGGGCTCAACCACCTTGCCCCCGTTTCTATTTCGGGGTAACGCCGTGATAGGGCGCCCTGCTGAAGCGGTGAACCGACAACGATCCCCATATCCTGTCGTTTGGCTTCAGGGAAGATAGCGATGGCCGCTTCTCGCCACAGTAGACTGTAGTTAAACGCTGTCAAAACGATGTCGTAGCTGCCTGTTGCCATAATAGGCGGAAGTTGATAAGCGGTGGTGCCGCCAAGTCCGGTAAAGTTAATGATTTTCTCCGCTTTCAGTTCTTCCAATAGATCACAGACGGGTCCGTGGAAATTGTCGTAATCTGACCACCAATCGTACTGACCGGGACGGTCAGGCTCATGCACCAACAGGACATCGATATAATCCCGTTTGAGCAACCGAAGGCTTTCATCGACCGACTGCCGCAAGAGATCCTTATCTTGCGGGTTAAATGGTTGCGGACGACCACCGATTTTCGTGGCAAGAAAGTATGGCTGCGCTGCACCTTCCAGCGCGATGCCCAAAACCTCTTCGCTATCACGGTAGCTGGGTGCTGTATCCACATAGTTTACGCCAAGTTCAAGCGCACGACGGGCAGCACGGCATCCCTCATCACGTCCAAGGTCACCTGCTTTGGAAACATATAACCCTCCCAACCCTAGTACGCTGACCTCGATCCCTGTGCGCCCAAGCGTTCGTTTTTCCATATTTCGATCCTTTCGTAGGGAACGCAGATCTGCGTTCCCTACAACACCTTGTAGAGGTTTGATTGTTAATCTATTCGTTTGCTTGTGCCATATCCCAAGCATCAACGGACTTCACATCTACACTTCCACCACGACTGAATAGCGTTACACCGAGACTATCACCACGGGTCGGGTAGATCCGCTGTGTCACACACTGACGTCCATTGGCGAAAACTTCTAAGACTGAACGATCTATAAATATACGCAACTTGAGCGACTCTCCGGAGAGCAGTTCAAACGGCGCTTCTTGGGCTGCCACCACTCGCTTACCTTCAGGCACCCGCTTCGTTGCACTTTCGTTGCGGTAATAGATATATCTAATGCTCGTGTCAAGACTGGACTTGCCAATATCTACGCTCAATGTTTTTACGCTCGGATTGCACACAATGGCGGTCTGTTCTTCCCCGTCCGGCGAACAGCGAACCTTCACGCCAAACTCAGTGCCCTCTACCGCCTCGACTTCTACGGCAAGTTCTAGACAATCCCCTCGGACATCGTCAAGTTCCAGTTCCGAATCGGTGCTCAGATGAATGCTCTCGCGACGACGGTGGTTCTGCCGCAGCACCTTTAGTTCAGGGGCGGGTTCAATCACCAAACTGTTATCTTCGGCTAACGACAGGATCCGTGGCACGGTCATCACACCGGACCAACCGGAGGCACGCTCGGCTTCTTGTGTTCTCGCCTCGCGGATCCAGTCAAAGAAGATACGACGCCCATTCCCGTCTAGTACAGTGATTCCGCCTCCGAGGTGCCCGCCAGCCCAACTCATGCGAGCGTATTGTTCCGGATAAAGCAGGTCGTCCTCATATCGTCCGATATAGTATTGGGTTCCCTGCAGATGGCTGCAAAACAGCAACATGTGTTTATCCCCTATCGGGAAGAAGTTCGGGACAGCACAATCCTCATCTGCTTCGGTCCAGCGACGATTTGATTTGTAGAATGGATGTAAATATTCCCAGTAAACCATATCGGGGGACTTGAACAGATAGGCGGTATCGCCTCCCGCTGGGTCGCGACTGCCGCATAACGCGTACCAAAAGTCGCCGTGCTTCCAGGCACACGGATCATAGACGCGGTATTTTCCGTAGTCTGGATCGTCCGGTTGTGGGACCGGTATAACGGGATTTGCAGGGTGCTTGGTCCATTGGATTAAATCTGGATCTTCGCTGGTGGCGATACATGTTCCTTCGGGGACACCGTGATATATCAGCGTGGGCACGCCATCGTTAATCACCGCACCGCCGCTGAAGCAACCGTCCCGATCAGGACCGCCCAACGTCGGCGTCAATGCGATCGGATGGTGCGTCCAATGCACAAGATCTGGACTCGATGCGTGTCCCCACTGAATCCATTTCCAATAGGCACCGTCGGGATTGTGCTGGTAGAAAATGTGGTATCTACCGTTCCAGAAGAGGGGGCCATTGATGTCATTCATCCAAGCCCATGGCGGGGTGAAATGGTATGCCGGTCGATGAGGGTCTTTCTGAAACTTTTCTCTCAGTTCCTGTGCACCTTGGATAAGTTGTTCGGTCTTTTCGATTTCGTTGGTCACTATGTGTTCACTCCTTTATCCATAAGCCCCACGCGGGTGTTCGCCGAGTAGTTCTCGCTGGCGAGGATTGCATTGATCAAGAATATCGCGGGACAGGCTGTAGTTGAGGAAGGGCCAGAATCGTTGTGCGACAAACCGACGGGCGTAACTTGGAACGACCGACAGCCGGGTACGATCCGTCCGATTCGGTGCGCCGCGATGCCACATCTGGTTGCTATACAAGATGCAATCCCCCGCGCTACAGGTGAGGGATACAGGTCCGTTACCCCGCCAATGCGGTGGATCGCCGTCGTCCGGCGTCGGCTGCCGACAGGCACGGTGGCTAGCGGGAACTACCTCTGTGGGACCTAATTCCATCGGGACATCCACAACGTAATAGTGGCAATTGATTGTATTGATGATGGGAGGATATTCTACATCGTCACTGACATTTTCTGGGCGCTGCAGGTAAATTTCGTCAGAGTGGAATCGCGATACCTCATTCCCTGTAAACATCCGATGTCCCTGTAACCCAATGATGTGCATCCGTTCGCCAAAGATGCGTTCCATCAGGGTGTAGATCGGTTCATTCAGCAGCAGATCGACAAAATCCATCCCCTTCTCAAACAGACGCACCAGCGAGTTTGATCCATAGCCGACAGACGGTTCAAATCCTGCGATCCGTTGACGGAAATGCTCAACCGCTGCCGATGGTAAAGCGTCGGGGATAATGATATATCCGATGTCAATCAACTGTGCTTCCCATTGGGCGAGTTGATCTTCGCTCGGTTTGTCAGTATTCAGTGGCGGCGTTTCAACCTGTTCAAATCGGCTCCGTGGGGACGTGGTAGAGGCTTTTTGCATGTCGATCTCCTTTCAAATTTCAAATCTATAGTAGATCTTAGAATTAATGAGACACTCCAAACCGGTGCGGTTAGGAAACCGCACCTACCGGCCCCGATAAATTGGGATCGAAACCGAGGGACAAAAGTGTTCATTTTACTGGTAGCGTTCTTCGGGGTGAAATCGGTAGTCGCCGAGCACCTGAAGCAGACGGTCACTCGCACCTTCGATGATATGTTCCGGCATCTTGTAGTTGACATAGGCATTATAACGCGGAAAGGGCCAACGCCTAGCGTATTGCTGCTGGAGCAGATAGCGAACTTGACCCGACCTGTTGGGAGTCCCACGGTGCCAACATTGTGGGTCGTGCAGATAGATGTCACCTGCCTTGCACAGTATCGAAACGGGTCCCTGCCCTTCAAATGTGGGTGTCTCTGTTTTCGGCGGGTGTCTACCCGAATAGTGGCTGACGGGAACGTATTGTGTCGGACCGTGTTCGATTGAGGGGATGTCCGTCAGCGGCACCTGCACAGTGAGCCACTGCACCGGTAGATCTATGCGCGGATCGTGGCGGGGAACGTCGTCGGGCAGCGGGAAGAATAGCGCATCATCTACGTGCCATTGCTCTATCGCATTGGTGTCATCGGTCCGTATGACGTTCATGCCGCACTGCTGGAAACCCTTGCCAAAAATTGCTTCCATCAGGCTGTAAATCGGTTCGCGTATCAGCAGGTCGCAGAAGATTCGATTCAGTTCGTTGGTGTGTCTAAGGATAAAGTTCCTCTGAACGTAGCGCCCGTTTATGACCTCCGGATCGACAAAGAGTACATCCGTCTTCTCACGTAGTGCCTTTACCTCGTGGGGTTCAAGTACCCCTGGAATCAACGTAAATCCGTTCTGCCTGAAATCACGGATGATTTCAGCGTTTCGTTCTTCGTTGAAAGGTTTTCCTTTGTTGATTGGTGTTTGATTCAAGGGGTTGTCCTCCTACCTTTCCTCTAGATTTACCCAAGATTGGGGCGACTGCAAACTGAAGCGTTTATTTACGCACGGTTCCTGTATATCGCGCTTCCGAACGGGAGTGTAGATCATCGTGCAATTCAAGCAGACGTCGATCTGCATCCTCAAAGAGATGTTCAGGTATTCTGTGCTGGATATAGGCGTTATAACGCAGAAATGCCCATGCGGGACCGTACTGCTGCTGGAGTAGATAACGATAACGCCCTGACCGGTTGGGTGTCCCGCGATGCCAACATTGGGGATTGTGCAAGTAGATATCGCCTGCTTTACAGAGCACCGAAACGGGACCCCGCCCTTCAAATGTCGGCGTATCTGTTTTTGGTGGATTTCTGCCAGAATAGTGGCTGCCGGGAACGTATTGTGAGGGACCACATTCAATCGAGTCGATATCGGTCAGCGCAATCTGTACCGTTAACCACATGATCGGCATGTCGATGCGTGGGTCATGACGCGGAACGTCATCAGGCAGCGGGTAGAATAGAGAATCATCCACATGCCAGTGGTCGATCGCTTGGGTGCGATCGTTACGCAACACTTGGTTGCCGCAGTGCTGGAAACCTTTCCCAAAAATCGCTTCCATCAGACTGAAAATTGGCTCGCGCACCAGCAGATCACAGAAGATCCGATCCAATTCATTGGGCTGCCAGACGATGAAATGGTTTTCGCGCAGATAACCGTTCTCAACTGTTTTGGAGTCATCGAAAAGTTCGTCAGTTTTATCGCGAAGCGCTTTCGTTTCATCTTTTTCGAGTACGTCCGGAATCAACACAAACCCATCCCGCTTAAACTCACGGATGATTTCATGGGTTCGTTCCTCGTTGAAAGGCGTTCCATTTTGAATCGGTGTTTGATTCAAGTGAGTCCCCTCCTTTATGGAAGGATTCAAAGGGTATGGGGCGAACCTTGTGGAGACTTTATACTGTCGCAAGGTTGAACTTTTGTACTGTTCGGTATCATAGCAAAATTCGGGCAATTCCGCAACGAAAAAAGAGGGGTGCCTGGGCATCTGCAAGTTAGACTATTTTTAACTTGACACTTAGAACAAGGGGAGGTATACTACCTCATTATTTGGTTCGTTTGAGATTTAGGAGTGGTATTTTTGTGGCCCCTTACGGGGTTCAACTGTACATGGCCCCTTACGGGGTTCAAGGATTCACGTACACAAGGGGATGAAGAATATATTTCTTCCTCCCCTTTTTTTATGGGGGTGTATTGATGGAGCGTTGTGCAATATTCATTGATGCCGGCTATCTACTGGCCGAGGCTGGAGATCTCCTTTTCGATACATTAAATCGCACAGGAAAAAAAAGCCGTCCCTCCTGCAACTACGAAGAGTTGTTACCTATACTTGAAAAGCTGGCTGGTGAAGATTGTGGATTACCCCTCTTGAGAATATATTGGTATGATGCTGCACCTGATGGCTTCCCCACTTTTGAGCACAAGCATATCGCTAGGTTGCCAAATGTGAAAGTTCGACTTGGGCGAATAATAGGAGGCAACCAAAAGGGAGTTGATGCCCTAATCTACCGAGACCTTATGACTTTAGCACGAGAGCACGCTATTGTGACAGGCTATCTACTTTCAGGCGATGAAGACTTAAGAGAAGGCGTCATCGCTGCACAGGATATGGGGGTTAGGATCACCCTCCTGGGAGTTCCGTCAAGGCGCAGTTCTAATCAATCAGATTTTTTAATCCAAGAAGCAGACGAGCGCATCATAATTGAACAAGAAATTTTGAAACCTTGCTTCTCGGAATCTAAAGCGGAACCCCGGACAGACACTAACGAGGAAATGAACAGGGCTAGAGAAATTGGACAAGAATTCGCTAATAGATGGCTTGAAGATGCAACTCCTGAACAAATTAACGAATTGCAAACCCAGGAAACGGGACATATCCCGTCAGATATTGATACTGAACTTCTAAGAAGCACTGAACGGACCTTGGGTCCACTTCAGGACAGGGATAGTCTCAAGCGTAATCTTAGACGTGGCTTCTGGGATGTGGTTAAACGTTGATACGCATAAGTCCTAGGCAATCCAGCTCTCTTAGGGAGGGTAAATCTCATGAAAGCTGCTGTGTTATATGAAATCAATACACCACTGAAAATTGAGGAATTTGATCTGCCGGATACAGGACCCAATCAGGTGCGAGTGCGAATTGTCGCCAGCGGTGTCTGCCATTCTGATTGGCATGTCGTCAAGGGCGATTGGCCCCACATCCCGATACCGACTATCCTAGGTCATGAAGGGGCGGGTGTTGTCGAGGAGGTGGGAAATCAAGTCACTGGGCTTCGTGAGGGCGATCATGTTATCCTATCGTGGAAGCGGAGTTGTGGCTATTGCGAGATGTGTCAGAAAGGATTTCCCACCCTGTGCGAACTCCCGCCTGATACTTCCACGCTTCCCCTATTCCCCGGTGAACAGAGAACGATGGAAAAGATGGCGGGTTTGGGGACCTTTGGCACACATGCGCTAGTACCTCAAGATGCGGTTGTTCCCATAGATAAGGATATGCCCTTCGCGCAGGCGGCACTGATTGGCTGTGGTGTCATGACAGGAGTAGGTGCAGCGATCAATACCGCTCAAGTGCAGCAAGGGAGTTCGGTAGCGGTCTTCGGTTGTGGCGGCGTGGGTCTCAACTGTATTCAGGGCGCAGCGATAGCAGGTGCCGAACCGATTATTGCGGTGGATGTCCGAGACAACAAGCTGGAGATGGCAAAGCGCTTTGGTGCAACCCACACGGTCAACGCCTCTCAGGAGGACGCCGTCGCTCGCATTCAGGAACTCAGCGGCGGTCCCGGTGTCCACTATGCGTTTGAAGCGATCGGGATCACAGGTGAGCCGTTCCTCCAAGCTATCCAATGCACCCGCAGACGCGGCATCACCGTGTTCGTCGGTCATGCCCCCGAAGGCACGCCTGTGGCGTTGGACGCTCGGATGTTGATGCACGAGAAAACGGTTATCGGTTCCTATTACGGCTCCGCACGTCCCCATGTGGACTTTTCGCGCTTAATTCGTCTCTACAAGGCGGGGAAACTAAATTTGGATGAGTTGGTGACGCGAACCTATCCGCTGGAGGGAGTCAACGAGGCGTTTGAGGCGTTGGGGAGAGGAGAGGTGGCGCGTAGCGTCCTGATGTTCGATTGAGACACACAATATCACGGTTTTTGCGCTGATACGAGAATTGCGGGCATCGGGATCTCCACGCCTCCGTCCTTTTCATAAGCGGCGGCTGCCTTGATAACGGCTGCACGAATTCTGTTCAATGCCACCCTAGATTGGGCGCGGAGCAGTCCACCGGTGCGCGCTGTCCCCTCGTAGAATGCGACAAAGAGGTCATCGGGCGAAGACAGCCACCATATCTGCGGAACCTCTGTGATCACGGGATTGGTAAAGCCGATTATCCGTAGGGTTCGTTCGCTTTCGGCGGGATCGCTGAACCGGAAGAATGGCGGACCTTCAGGCAGTGGAACGCTGAGGTCGCCGTGGGTTTCGATCGCCTGAAGCATTATCTGAAATCCGATAGCGGCTTCGGGAGTCGCCCAGACGGTGAAGCCGATCCGCCCACCGGGGCGGAGGACGCGATACGCTTCTTTCAACGCTTGCTCCGGGTTGCCGAAGTGTAATACCCCGAAATTAATGGCAACTGCATCAAAGCTGTTATCAGCAAAGGACAACGCCGCTGCATCGCTTTCACAGAAGTCAACCTCTGGATACTGTTTCCGCGCTTGGGTGAGCATCGCCGTTGAGAAATCGATCCCGACAACCCGCATCCCTTTTCTGACACCCGCCTGCGCGACGTTGCCCGCACCGGTTGCGACATCAAGCAATCGCATTGCATCGCCGTTCTGGACAGCGGATAAGAGTGGTTCAATGGTTTGACTGGTGAGACGTGTCCAAAAATTGTGATACGCCCTCGCGCTCCTCTCCCATGCAGTATGTTCAAATGTCCAGAATGGGTCAGGGTACGGGCGGTTTGTCATGGTGAGCGTGTTGGACGGATAGGGCTAAAATGCGCTGTGTGATGTTGTCAGCGGACACCACCGAGAGGTCAAGAGGTGATCAAACAAAAGGTTTGTCGCTTCAGGTGTGCCAATCTGTTTCAACGCAAACGTCGCATGGAAGCGCACATACCGATTCTCATCGTTCAGCGTATCCATCAGTGCGGGTATCGCAGCTTCAGCAGCGGGACCGAGCCGAGCTAACGCCCGCGCTGCATTATCACGAATCCAATAATGTTCGTCATACAGCAGGTCAATCAGTGCAGGAACTGTGTTCTGAACGGGTTGACCGATAAGCCCCAACGCTTCCGTCGCATGACGACGCACCCACGTTGATTCATCCCGCAATGCCTTGGTGAGCGAAGGGACTGCATCTTGGGCAGCACTCCCGATATCACCGAGGGCATAAGCTGCGCTGGCACGAATTGACTCATTGTCAGAACCTAATGCCTCTACCAATGCAGGCACTGCTGGTCCCCCTATTGCGCTCAACGCATAGGTCGCGTGAGTTAGCATCCATGATAATCGTGGAGACGACCACCCTCCGATCCCACTCAGTGCAAAGGTCGCGTGTTGGGAACTCTCATTCTCTAATCCTGAATCACCTGCATCCTCCGATGCCTCCCGCCATATTTCAATCAATGCCGGCACTGCCGGCGCGCCGATTGTCCCCAGTTCATACGCTGCATTGAGACGAACAACCTCATCTTTATCGCCCAGAGCCGCAATCAAGGTGGGGAGATCCTTTTCAGTCAACGCCGTATCTCCCGTTACACCGTTCTGTTTCCCATAAAACCAATTCCAGAGGCTGCGCCACATAACCTCAGGCCCCTCCAAAGATGCCCCACCGTTGGGCGGCTGCCACGTCGAGTCCCCGCTGTTCCATGAAGGCGCTTTCGGCTCGTCCAGTCGGGTGAAGAGGAACTTTAGCATGTGACGCTTCTTATCGCTCTGATTCGGCATTGCCCGGTGCCAGAGATCATAGTGCACCAGCGTCACCGTGCCAGCCTCCCCGCAGAGAGCCAATTCCGGTTGAGCGTGCGCGCTTTCGTGCGTTTCATAGTATTGCGTTGCGGGGAGCACCGCTGTCGGTCCCATATCTTCGGTGGTATCTTGGGGATAGTAAAACCCCATCATCCAGCGACACCGGTGACGACGTATCTGCTCGTCCCCTTCGTAAGAGTCTTTATGAAAGCTTTGTCCGGCACTCCCCGGCTGATTGAGGTGACAATAGCGATGCGAGTGCATGACATAATTCTCGCCAAGCGCACTGGTCAAAGCACCGTGAACCGCCGGGTGTGAAAAAACCTGCTGAATCTCAGGGATAAGGGGCAACAGATTGTTCCCCAGATTTCCCTGATTCTCGAACATATCTTCGACCTGTTGGAAAATTGTTTGGTGGAAATTGGTGGGGAAATCGGTTTGTATCTTGATATAGCCATCAGTGATGAAGCGGCGCATCTCTTCGTCGTTGAGGAGGTTTTTTTGATTGTCCATCGGTTCTCCTTTCATGTCGTTGTGAGTGGCTCGGTTTTCTGAAATAAATTAATTACGTTTCACGCATCACGTTTCACGTTATCAACAGTTGTAAACGAACACTATCTTGTCACACAGATGTCACTAACTTCGTAGAGATCTTGAGGCGACGCCGTACAAACTGTGAGACGGAATCGATGCCCATATTGAGTAGAACTGTGATGAGAATCAACAAAATTGCCTTATCGATCTGATCATCGGAAATTGCGCTGTCGATGTAGAACCCCAGCGTGTAGATACCGAGGATGCCGAGGATTGCCGACTCTCGCATCATCACCTCCCAGCGGTAAAACAGGAACGCGAGAAACTGTCCGTATACGCGCGGCAAAATTTCAAATAGATACCGATCTATCCGTCTCCCGGGAGCATCTATCCGCAGTTGCACCAAGTCGGCATTGTTGCTGCACAGGAAGCCAAGAATCGCTCCGTTATGCAGGAGAATCGCCCAGACCGCCGGTAGCATTGAGGGACCCCAGAGTTGTACAAGGATATACGCGAGGATGTACTCCGGCGTGGTACGGATAACAATCAGTCCATAGTGTGAAATTCGACTGCTAATCTTTCCTGCGAAGTGCCGGCAGGCGAAGGGAAAACTGAGCAGCGCAAATATGCCCGTCCCTACCAATACAACCTGCGTCAACACCACTGTGTTCCATATCCCTTCCCACGCCTCTTGGACAAAAATCTCGTTTACCCAACTCACAATCGGCTCCCACGCAAATGAGATCTCGTGTGTGCCGTCGAGGACACCCTCCCGACGCATGGGCCAAGGGAGGAGATCGTAGGTGAAAAAGCGAACGATGTTGTCCCATGACACTGTGATTGTCCTTGACAGCAACACAAACGATGCCACAATGTAAAGTGGAACAAGGCGTGGCTTGAGCCAGTACCTGAGCGAGGCGATTAAGATATAGAACGCATAGAGCAGCGCCCAAGCCTCCGAGTATATACCTTCGCGAAACGCGGTCTCAAGGTGGAATCCGAGCGTCGGCAGTCCGATGAATCCGAGAATGGCACTAGAACGCAGGGCGCACTCGAAACGGTAGCCGGTGTAGTGTTTGGTATCGGCATAGATGACGGGAAGGATGCCGTAGACAAAGCGGCTCAAACCTCCAGATGCTCTGGGAACGCCTTCCAGTGGACGCCGATCCGATTCTTGGATAATCTCTGCGTACACCTTCGCAAAGATACCAGCATAGGGAATTGCGATGGCGAGTACACCGCAGGTTGGGTTGAGTCCAACAATGGGAAGGAAGATGAACGCCCAGAAAATCTCATGGATGGCGCGGACAAAAGCGCAGAACAACCTAACAGGGGTAAAACGGAAGACAAAAGCCAGTCCGATGCCAAGAACGACTGCAAGAAAAATTCCACAGAAGGCGAAGACCACTGTGTTGAGCAGCGCAAGTTTCAAATTCCAGAGGGAGGAAACATCCGGGGTGACCGCGCCCCAAGCCATTCGGCTCAGTTCTGTCCAAGGGTGTAACGTGGAGATTTCAAGGTCCGCCAACAGGAGGGCTATCAGGGCAATCGCAACGAAGAACAGACTGGCTTTTAACATGGTGATAGTACACCCCTTGAAAGGTTCTGCATTAAAGGGGTTTCCCGTTCCGATACAGTTCCGTAAGCATCGTTTGCGTCACTTTTCCGGTTGGCAAATCGAATTGAATCTCCCCATCGCTCAGTCCAATTATCCGCTGTGCAAACTTTAGGGCAAATTCCACCGCGTGTAGTGATAACACAACGGTTTCGGTGTTCTGAATAATGATTTCCATCACCGTGTCCGCTTGAAGGGGATCCACTGAGGATATCGGTTCGTCCGCCAACAAGATATCCTCTCCGCGATAAATCGCACGCGCAACAGCGACCCGCTGCTGCTGTCCGCCGGACATCGCCCCAACCTTCTCAAAGACTTTCTCCTCCATTCCCAGTGCGTACAGAATGGGAGTAATTTCCCCTAACACCTTCTTCTGTGGCTTGATCAGGTTCAGAAGATTGTGGAATGTAGAGTATTGATCGAGCCGTCCGGTATAGATATTGTGGAAAGCAGAGAGCTGCGGGACGAGGGCATAGTGTTGATCCACGTATGCGGACTGATCTGCAACACTATTGTAAAGTCTACGCAGCAAGGTTGTTTTGCCTGCGCCACTCGGACCGACCAATGCGACCTTTTCGCCTCTGTCAATTTGTAGGGTAATATTTTTTAAAACAACGGTGTTTTCGTAGGCTACACTTTCTGCAGCTAGGTTAAACAGTTCGGTGCTGGGAGATGACTTCATATTTTATAAATTAAAAATGAAAGTAGAAGAATTAATCCTTTTTAAGTGCGAGGGCTTCCGCCCTCTGTTTTTTGTATGATTCTATCTAAGTTGCTAGATAACCCGTAGGTCGAGTTTCCATACTCGACTGAGACACATGTCGCCCCGCTGGGGCTTTGCGGGTCGGGCAAGATGCCCGACCTACGAGCATAGGGATCAATTTTATCGCACGGTCCATCACTAGCAACTTGCGTATGATTATAGATAAATGTAATGTTAGCGCGGAAGCGAGACCTCATTTGGAACAACAATTTCGCCAGAGATAATTTTTGCCTTCAGTGATTCAACGGTTGCTATAATTTCATCCGAAAGTTCAGATCGGTTATGTTCATCAAGCGCGTAATCGACGCCGCCATCTGCGAGTCCTTGGTATCGGATGCCTCCCATAAAGGTGCCGTCAATAGTTTCGGTGATGACTCCGTAGACGGAGCTCTCAATCTGTTTGACCATGCTTGTCAGGACCGTCCCCGGTGCGAGGTGATTGCCGTTGGAGTCAACCCAAATGACATATTTCCCCTGCTCTTGAGCGGCTTCGAGCACTCCTAGACCGGAACCACCCGCAGCGGCGTAAATAACATCAACGCCGCTCTCATATTGGGATAACGCTATCTCTTTTGCCTTGTCCGGTTGGTTGAAACCGCTTGTATCCAAGCTGATATGTTCTATGGAGACAACCGCATCGGGATTGACAGCGTGAACCCCAGCGACGTAGCCGGCTTCAAATTCTCGTAATAAGGGCACGTCCACCCCGCCGATATAGCCAATCTGACCGCTCTCCGATTTTAGCCCGGCAATCGCCCCGACCAGAAATGAGCCTTCGTTTGCCTTATAGTTGAGGCTCGCGACATTGGGAGTGTCAAGGGCAACATCAACAATTGCAAATTTGACATCGGGGAACTCAGGGGCTACGCGCGACAGCGGTTCTCCCATTTGGACACCTGCGGTTATAATCAGGTCGGAATTTTGAGAGGCTTGTCTGAACAGCATTTCTGTTAATACGGGATCGCTTTCCTTTCCAATGATCTCGTTGAGGTGAATCCCCAGTTCCGCCTCAGCACGTTTGACTCCAAAATGAAGCGTATCACAGTACCCTGAATCTCCGATGCAATCGTCGGGATATATCATGGTTACACGGATTGGTGCAGGATCTTTTGCACTGCTTGGTGGTTCGGAAGGGATGAGCTCCTGAACTAAGTCGCAGCTACAGAGTAGAAGTAGCCCTAACAGCCAGAAGGGGTATTTTCTCAAGATGCTAATGTTTTTCATCTTTGCTCCTTGGTGGTTGAGTGAATCCTCACTTCCTTGAAATGTTAGCATAAGTACCAGATTATCGCAAGACCCGCGACAGACGTAATAGGGGAATTGTATCTGTTTATTTGGAAGTGCACCTTTATTGTCTGAATCAAGATTTTCAGGATTAAAGGATTTACAGGATAGAAAACAGAATCTGAAACGTGATGCAGTGCATAGGTGTATTTAGCCCCAGAGGGGCGATATGTCTATAGAATACCGATGCGTCCAATCCCTTACCCCCGCTCCAATTTTGAATCCCAATGTATCGGGGCGGAGCGCAATGTGTATAGCGGAAATGTCATTATAATTTCGTGGGGCAAATTCTCATCAAGCAGCACGCGCATCAGCGACCTCCAGCGTCATCCTCAGATACGGGACCGCTTGCTCACGGGATACAGTTGGAAAGTCATCAAGGAACTTGTTAAGCGAGTCCCCTGCTGTTAGATGCTGAATCAAACTCTCAACCGGAACACGGGTGCCAGTAAAAACTAAGGCACTATTCATCACCTTTGGGCTGCGGGAAACGATCTGTTCTTTTTTTCTCAGATTTAGGGAGTTATTGTGTAGTTTTTACTACAGTGCTCTGTAGTAATCTCGTATCTTGGCAGCTATAAGTTTTCTACGCTCTTGCAAGAACACATCGTAAGTTTCGGCGGTTGCTGTTTCCATACCTTGAGGAAGACAGTGAGTAGCAAGATTTTCTTGCAATTGGGCAAAATCGGTTATTCCTCCGTAGTGGGTTATTCCATTTCTACACTGCTCTGCTAATTCTGAAAAGTACTTTGCCGGTGCCTGGTTACTTATAGCAATATTGATTTCTCTTTGCATTACAACATAGTTGGCAATCTGATTGTAGCGACTTCGTGGGAAATTGAGATCCTGCAAATACTTGCGTGGGAAGACGTGGTGAATATCACGCTGTCCTTCAAGAAGGTCACGCACCGAAAGATCTCGCGAGAGAAACCCTTTATCGTTTGCCTTAACTTGGCTTGCCAGAAACACATTGAAATAGGGACTACTGGCTACTGATGTATCCATCTGCTGTGGAAGCCCTACGCTCCAGAAGGCCTCCGAAAGTTGAGCCTGCTCGATCGTGTTGAGATATTGAGATGCTCCTTGTTCATCAATATCTCGCATATCGACACCAAAAGCGGTTTCAGGTGAGCCGGTATACCTACCCGTCAAGATTGACATCACAAACCATCGCCGTACCAAAGTTTCAATCTCCGCAGCATTTGTTCCCTGAGCACGCAAAGTCAAATAAAGGATGTAAGCGAAATTGAGGGTGTTTTGCGATCTAATCATTGATTTATCTACAAATCCCGCCGAACGCAATATCATAATAAAACGTTTGAAGTTAGTTTCATTCATGTAGCGCAGAATCGCATCTTTGAGTTTACGAAATGACTCCTCGGCAGTAACTTCTTCAAAAGTCCGAGTTTCAAAGTTACGGCCTGAAAGCAAAGCGACTAAGTCTTCTAAGCGTCCACGCTTAAACTCGGACGTAAAAGCTACTCGAAGCATGTCAGTGTAGGATGGGTCGTATAGGTCTTCCTTATCATGCTTCAGCCACTCCATGGCGCGGAAGTAGTCCGTATTGCCGAAATCATCGTCGTTGACTAACTCGCCGTATGCTTCCGGTTTAACAACTAAATGGCAAAAGTAATCGATGCACTTGCGGAGTTGATGTCCGTCATACGTTTCGTTAGCAGCCATTTTGGACATAGCAAAGTCCGCCGCATTCAGCGGGACACCTTGAGAATTAATGCGTACGAAAATTTCAGCTACGGTCTCCACGTCCAGATTGGCGTTCAACTCTATAAGACCAAGAGAGTTATTGCGAATGCCCCGAAGACGCTCCATGTGTTCATCAATTTGGTATTGGTCCACGTCTGGGTTTGCCTCGCAATATTCGTCTACCAATTGGCGCATTCTCGCATCAGGAGCGAAGACAGTGGCAATATCAGAAATCCATCCTTGGTTCCTACGGATGACAGGGTTTGCCACTTCAAAACGTTGTTCACCGGGATGAAAAGCAATTGAGATTCGCGTTTGCTTGTAGTCTTTATTGATTACCTGTTCCCCTAGCAAGGCCGCCAGAAGTGCTTTCACACGCTGCTGTCCGTCAATTAGGATGAGCTTGCCGGCGGACTGGGTGCCGTCCCGCAGACGAACGTCCGGGTTTCGCCACGTAATGAGATAGCCCACGGGGTAGCCGGCATAGAGCGAATCAATGAAGTCGCGCACCTTAGCTGCGTTCCAGACAAAAGGACGCTGGATATCGGGAATAGCGATTTCGTCAAACTTAATCCGGTTTAGCAGCATCTCAATAGAATATTGGTTTACTGAATATTGTTGAATGGACATGTCTTCTCCTTACACATAATGCTAGGGACCTGCTCCAGCCATTAGCTATCAGCCAAGCCTCTTGGGTTGTGTGAAACAATCTGTTCTTTTTTCATTGTGGAATTCTCTTCGGTTCAATATGAGTCCTCTATCTTAACCGATCTGAAACCGACACTCGATGAGGTCCTTCCACATTACAGGGTGTTTTTTCAAACTTTGCATCAACCACTTGCGTGCGTGCATTTGCACTTGATTTGTACGACTGAGTCGACGCGCTTCTTTAGTAAACTCTCGATTTGTAATGACCATCGGTTGAAAGGTTGTATTGTATCTTTCTTCATAAAACGGCTTTGCTGCAACGATTTCGTCTACCGCCTCACTTCCCGGTTTCCCAGCCTCTTTACGCTGTTTGACTTGTATCACAAGACCATCGGTTTCTCCTTGACGTGGATAGGCGATAACATCCGCGCCTTTGTCGCCTGAATAGGGTGTTAAGCCAACACGATAGCCCTGTTTTTCAAAAAGAGCGGCAACAAAGATCTCAAATGATCTGGGCTCCAGTCCGTCAACATTTTCTATCGTCAGCGGTGGACTACTGTCCTTTTCAATTTGGGTTGGTTGCAAGCTATTCAGAATCTCTAGAGGTGTCACTTCGGATCTTTCTGTTGGGAACAGGGTTCCTTGTGAAAGCTGACGTTTCCGCTCTAGAAGTTCGTGCAAAATGACATCAAATGTCTGAAACTCAGAATGGGTTGCCATTGGTAGGTAGATATGTACGGGGCGCGTTTGCCCGATGCGGTAGACTCGGTCACTTGCCTGATCTTCTTTAGCGGGATTCCACCAACGGCTATAGTGAATGACATGGTTCGCTTCGGTGATATTGAGACCGACACCAGCGGCGAGTGGGGACATGACGATGGCATTGAAACCCGAAGTGGCTTGGAAACGGTCAACCGCTTGTTGACGGCTCATCTTCATTGAGTTTTCCCTTTGTGTGCTCCCTGGGGTATCGCCATTGACAATAGAAACGTTCTCCAAGCCGAACTGTTCTCGAATGATATGGGCTAACAGGTGTTGGGTCTTTCGGCGTTCCGCAAACAGAATCACCTTTTCGTCCACACGAGCGATCTTTTCAAGAAGCTTTACCGTTACTATAAGTTTTGCCGATTGCTCGATTAACATGGGAATAGGAACTTGTTCCCATTGGGAATCGGCTAACAGTGGATGGTCGGAGATGTCGCGTAACTGATGGAGAGTTTGCAAAATTTGGTTGCGCGATTGCGGTTCTGTTAATTCGGGCTCTTGCGACGACTGAATCGCAGCCTGATAACGTATCACTTGTTCGGATGGCATCATTTCTTGACATTTTTCTACATGGATATGCTTTTCAGGGAGATTATTGAGAATATCGGATTTTAGCCGTCTCTTAAGATGAATGCCGATGCGTTTCCGAACTTGCTCGCCAAGATCGCGAATGTCAGTTTCAGGTTTCTCAAGGGGGAGGCAAAATTCACGGTTAAAATGTTTCGCGCTGTCAAGATAGCCCGGTGCAACGAAATCGGTGATACACCACAAATCCATCAATGAGTTTTCGACGGGTGTGCCCGTCAGTGCGAGACGAAAATCGGTTTTGAGTGCTTTCAAGGCGTTTGTGACGAGCGTTCCCGGCGTCTTGATCCGTTGTGCTTCGTCAATGACAACGGCTGCCCACGGAACCAATCCTAAATCCAGTTGGAAGTCGCGGACAGTTTCATAGGTTGTTAGTACCAAATTGGCATTTTGGAGGCGTTTGACATCAAGCCTACCGCGTCGTCTCTGTAATTGTTGGGGGCGTTCTGCACCTTCAATTTCTAGGACATGGGTCGCAGATGCGTCGTCTTGTTCACACTTGAAGGTTTGTAAATCCTTTCCGTACAGTGTGACGAAATTTAGCGCACCGTTGTCAAAAAACTTCGGGTATTCCGCTGCCCAATTTTCCAAAAGCGCGATCGGTGCGACAATTAGATACGGTTTGCGTTGTGATTCTTGCAAACGAGATTTCGCATGATGCCATTCCAGAAAACAGAGCACTTGTAATGTTTTACCGAGGCCCATATCATCGGCGAGTAACCCGCCGGGATACTTTTTCTCCCAAAGTTGTTGTGCCCATGCAAGCCCTTCCTCTTGATGCGGTAGGAGTTCAAATTCTGATTTGAGATTTGGCGGGGATTCAAGTAGATGCCGGAACGGTTCTTCGACCGGAGAATCTGATTCTTCGATGTAATCAGAATCGTCTATGTTCTCCTCAATAATTAAAACAACAGTTTCCGACTCTGGTGTGGGTAATGGCTTCTTCCGATGTTTGAGCTGCTTTTCGATAAAGGGAAGATACCGCTCAACCTCGGAAACGGGAAGTTGTTTCCCTTCCCATGTCAGATGGGTTTGACTTGCCCCCTTTGCCTCATTAATTCCTTGCCGAAGTTTCTCAAGTTCTGCTTTGGTTTTAATCTGAATTTTCGTTTGTTTCTCTGCCCCATCATCAACCGAGATACCGGGGAGCCACTGACTTTTGTATGGTGAAACGAATGGATAAACCCTCGGTTGATAAATGCCGATTTCACGGACGCGCTCGCTGAAAGAGGGAGTTTCATCCGTCGGATCCAGTTCAACAACGTCGGGGTCGAAATATGCCTGTGGTTCTTTTGCAATCTCTGCAAGTTGTTCGCGGGACACCTGACGATAGTGCTTAACAGCCTGCAAAGCTTTTCGCTGTTCCTCTTGGAAAAGAACCCGGGTTCGACCGCCATCAGGTTGAGGCAGATTGTATGTGGTTTCAGGATTCAGAAATTTGTCAAAAACCGCTTCAAATTTTTCGCTGTCAACCCCAACTACATCAGGAATTATTTCAACGGTATCTCCCGACTCACGCAAGCGTAAACGAACGGTTTGGGGTGCAACGACCTCCTCTTGATTTAGGTAACGTTCCAATTCAACACCTGTTTGGTTCGCAAGCCCTTTAATGTTTGCAAATTCAAGCAGGTTAGATTGATAATTTTTGTCTCTAGCCTCTCGTCTATTGAAGGCATCCAACTCCTCCAGAAGGACGAACTGTTCGTGTGTGAGGAGGTACATCCACGCCTCCGTCAGGCGTAATATACAACCGATCCGTTCTGGATGTAGCGGCTTTCGATCTGGTTTCAGAAACTGATAATTGTACCGAAACTCTGGCTCATTGAGTGTGCCAAACGAGCGAATCTCAAGATCGAACGGATACGGCTCTGGCAAACCGAGCAGCTCCTGTTCAATGGAATCGAGATGGCATACCTCATCAGATGGAAGGTGAATTCCCACGTCTGACAGTTCTGCTTGACCGTTATCAAGCAATTCCTTGAGCAACAGCCATTGTGCCTGTGCCTGATGATCATCGGTTGACAGATTCGCTGCGTATTCGAGCAGAGATAGATGGTCCGACGGAGCGGTAAACTGAATGCCCGTCGGTGTCTCCTGCCAGTTGAATTGTGACAGTTCAGGTTGACTACTTCGAAATAGATTCAACATCATAACTACCTTACTAATCGATAACTTCGCAGTGGCTCAATCCCTAGGTTACCTCTTAACCACGAAGCAAAATTTCTTTGCCATAAATATCTTTCTGAACTAGGGTGAGGCTGCCAATGTATTTCACGGCCCCTCCAGCGTAACTCAAACACTGAATACTTTGAATCGCCCAAGGAAAAGGGACGGTTGATGTCATCATAAACATAACAAGCTCCTGCCGTGCTAAATTCAACAAACGTATAATTACCCATCTGAATGATGAAAGCGTGAAGGTTGCTGTCACCTCCCGTCAATGTGGCAGGCCGACGTTCTCTATAATATTCAAGGATTTGCGGATCGTTTCTAAAAAGGTCTCTAGCATTTCTGCGTAACACTGGACGACAGAATGAGATGTGTTCGAGATAGGCTAGCCAGAAGGCCTGTCGATAGGCAAATTTCTGATCATTGCAGGCTCTGGCGACGACATCAAAGAAGAAGCGGAGATCTTCCCTAGTAATCCATCTCGTAAAGATTTGCTTCGCTTCATCGGAGACACCGCGCCAGCGCGCAGCCCCACCAGTGATTCGTGGGTCACCCCATTCTCGCAGAACGTAGGATTGAAGGGGTTGCCGCAAGTGTTCAGCTGCTTCATACCCAAGTTGTTCAATGAGTTTTGATAAAACAGAACGAGACGTTTTGTCGTTATTGTGTTGCTCAACAAATTCAATGATATCTTCAAGGGTTTCCCGATTGACGCTGCGGTGAAGTGCAATATACGCCTCCGCAACAGCACCAAAATAAGGATAGCTGTGGGTATGGTCAGGTAATTCAAGATATGTCCAGACCTCCGACAGTTTTTCTTGTGAACTCAGTAGCGTCATCGCAAGCTGGGCCGTACTATTCTCCTCGCAATACCACCTCATATTTGCTTTCAGTTTCTGAACAAATGTTCGACGCCCCTCATAATTAATAAGATGTCTTCTGACAAACACGCGTAGCCTCTCTGCATTTAGGGTATCCCACGCTTGCAACAGGGCATCGAAAACACCGAGCAGTGTGCTAATACGAAAGCGGTCCTCAATGAGCATAAGTGCGTCGCTAAGCTGCGGTACATCTACAATGCGAAGCAATTCATCTTCGGAATAGGTCAACGCCCATGCAAGTTGTCGGGTTCGTCTGAGTGAGTCAAATTCCGAGCGAAGTCTCCCGGTCCGATGAGCATTAATAAAAAGATGATAAATTTGACGAAGACCTTCTCTATTGGGAGGCTCGTGCTCCGTGTCACCGTGCCTTTGCATAACGTTCTCCAGAGTGTTACGCATTTGTTGGTTAATTGTAATTGGCTGCGGTGCACGGCGGGCGAATGCGTTCGCATTAAAATCGAATTGAAGCAGTTCTCTAGCGGAATTCACGGTTTCCCTCCAATAATTTGTCAAGCTGCTTTTCTGCGTTTGTCCGCACTCTAAACTCTACTCTTCTTGATTCAACCTTATCTTCTGTGCCATCCCGGCGAGAGATTAATTTGCTTGAAGATAAGCCATTGGCAGTCAAGTACTGCTTTAGCCAATTTCTATTTTCGCTGATTGCGTGTATCTGAAGCACATATTCAAGAACACTTCTTGTTCTGTCCTGTGACAATTCCATGTTAAGGATATAAGATTCCTCTCTATTGACTGCCTCGGACCATTCACTTGAGGTGTGTCCTTCAATCCGGATTTCGGCGATATCATTGATATATTTAGGACGTTTTAAGATTTGAAGGTAGCGAGGAAAAAAGTCATCCAGAATTTCTTTGAAGGCAGATTGAACTTCTGCTTTCCCTTGTGTAAACAGCACTTTAGGCTCTCTGAAACGAACAGAAATCTTTTCTCTATCCAGGACCGCCTTCCATTTCCCAAGGTCTTTTTCAAACTCCTTTTTGAGATCAAGATATAAATCTTCCCGTAGCTTCATGTAAGTTTCAACAATCTCCAGTAGACGCTTCTCTTTCTCTATCAGACTCTCCTCTTTTTCCGTCAAGTTCAGCATGAGGAACGAGAGCAAAAGCACAAAGATCAGTAGCAGCCCTGCCATCAAGTCTCCCAACGAAAGACTGAATGGGTTTTCATCTGTGAGTGTTTTAGATTTGGGAGACGTTCTTCGCATTAGCTACTACCTTACCGACGTGGTAGTCTTTCGATCATATCGTTCAAAGTTTCAACATTTTCATTGAGAGCTTCAACGCTGCCCGCAAGTGCTGCTGCTGCCAGTATCAACTGACTGGAAAAGTCGCTAAGATATGTGTTGATAGAGTCGCGGGTAGTTTCGGCGTACTCATTCAAGCCCCTCTCAATTTCCGCAAAGATGCCCTGCAACCCATTGTCAATCGTTTGGAAGCGTTGCACAGAGTCGTTGAGAAGCTGTTGTGACTGCCCAAGTACCTTTTGAATTTGTGCTATCGTTTCACGGTTTGTCGTGAGATATTTTTCGTTTTCTCGGTTAAACGCTTCACTGGCCCGTGTCAAGGATTGTCCTGCGCTCTCAATTTGCGTAGCTCCCCCCATCAACTGTCCTGATAGTCTTTCGGTTGTCTCGATTAATTGACGAACACTTGTTACGCTTGTATCCATCCGTTCCAACATTTCTTGTCCCTCTGTGAGCGTATCCTGCCAGTTCTTAAGTTGTGCATTAATCGCCTTGGTCTGCTTACCCTGCTGCTGTAAAAGTATACCGACACTCTGCTCGCCATTTTTAAAAATACTATCAAGTCGGGTAGCATATTGATCAACTAGTTCATGCATCCGATTTGTCATTGCCTCAGATTCTGTGGTGGTCTGTGAAACAGTAGAAGTAATTGACTTTTCTAATTTGTCAATCGCCGTTTGAAGTGTCTGAATGCTTTTATTAGAAACTACCTCCATATCCGCTATTCTTTGCTTCAATTGCTCATCTGCCCGGTTTGCTGCCAGTTTTAACAGATCTTGTATGCCAGCAGCAATTTCTTTCATTTCCTGATTCACCTGATTAGTCGTGTCAGATAAACCATCCTGCTGTGTCTTAATAGTACTTTGAAATGCGTTGAGTATTTCATCTATCATGCTTTCCAAGCGTTCTGTCTGCGATTCAGACGTCTGTTTCAACAATTGGCGGGTCTGATCAATCTGCTCCCGCACACCCGCTATCATCTGTTCCATCTGACCGGGTAAGTTCATCAGACTTTGACTCGCATTGCCAACCGTTCTTGCAAGTTCTTCCATTTGGGTTACTGTTGACGTGGAGAGAGAATCCTGAAATTGCTTTATGAGTTGTTCGATAGCATCTGCGGAAGATTCCTCTTTTTGCTCACGCAATTCTTCGACAGCTTCGTTCAATTTATCAAGGCTTGGTTTCATCGCATTGATAAAAGTTGTGGGAAGTCTTTGGAGTTCCTGAATAATTTCTTGTCTTTCCAGTGTGCCCTGTTGCCGGGACTCCGTAACAGCAGCATTCAAATTATCAAGTCGTGGTACTAACTCTGTTTTTTGCTCGCGCAATGCTTCGACAACTTCGTTCAATCTATCAAGGCTTGGTTTCATCGCATTGATGAAGTCTGTGGGGAGTTCTTGAAGTTTCTCGATAATCTTTCGTCTTTCCAATGTGCCTTGATTCCGGGACTCCGTAACAGCAGCATTCAAATTATCAAGTTGTGGTACTAACTCCGTTTTTAGTGCATTACTGAGGATTAAGGGGAATCCTCGAAGTTCCTGAATAATCTCTTCTCTGCCCGGCTCCATCGCACTTTTAACCGCATCTGCGAAATCCGTCGAAACTGATTTAAGTGCTGCTGTCTGTTGTTCGAGTTCGTCTTGTTGACGCATGGCAATCTCCTCTGCCCTTGTCAGCGTAAATACCTGATCAAGGGAGCGTTGCAGGACCGCAATCGCCCGACTCACTCTACCAATACCCCACTTCTCCAACCCGTTGAATAAGATCGAAGCCAGCATTCCCCAAACGGAGGTCACAAACGCAGTTGATACCCCTGATAGGAGTTCTTTAATCGCCTCCCGAATCTGATCTGTATTCGCGAAGTCAACATTGGAAAAAGGTATCAACCCCCAGACCAAACCGACAAAAGTACCGAGAATTCCCAATCCGACCAATAGGGCAGGTACGCTATTCCAAAATCGGAGGTTCAAATGTTGATCCAACAGACGTTCTTCGCTGAAGAAAAGCGATGCCTCATCCGTTTTATAAACGATCTGATTTTCATTGTAACTTTGTGTGATGAGTGAATCCTCAAACTCCCGCCATGCTTCAGTAAGTTCACCCTTATAATCGAACTTTTCTTTTAATTGCTGTTTAATTGACGGTTGAGCAGGTCTGTTATCAGATTCATTGTATTTATTTACTTCCTCTGCTAAACGCTTAATCAAGCGTTGTCGGCGAATAGTTTTCCAACCAAAATAAAATACCGATAGAAGGAAGACCAATCCAATAATGCTAACAAAAATAAGCAAAATCTGGTCCTCGGTAGCCTGTCCCCACGATGGGAGTAGTAGCTCTAGAAATTCGTTCATATAAATTGGCTCTTTTCAGACGTTTCCTAATTATCTAAATTTTCAAATCTGCACAGTGATTGTATTCGCGTCAGAGTAAAGAAGGGGCTCGTGCCCCTTCTATGAATTACTCGACAAACTTTAGTAGATAGGTTTGGGTTGCTGATAAGAGACTCCCCTAGCTTACACTTGAAAAGTCATCAATTTCTTATAATCCCAACCTCAATAGCCGTATCAAGGATCGGTTGGTACATAGAGTTATCGGCGGGGATGAACTTCGCCCTCGGAAAAGCGTTAAGTATCGCTGGGTCCGTGATGCCGAGAAGGGCACCCTGAACTTTCTTGATGAACCCTTCGCCATAAGTTTCGTCCACACTGCCGCGGATTGTCCAGTTGTAGTCTGGGTAGCCGGGGGTGCGCCAGATGACTTGCACCTTTGTTGGGTCCACCTTGCCAGCCTCGACCTCCTTGAGCCAAACCTTGAAATTCATCGCTCCGACCTCATAGCTGCCGGCTTGAACCAGCGCGAGGGTTTTGGAGTGGTCGCCGCTGAAACCGACGCGCTTGAAAACTTCACGGGGTGCCTTCCCCTCAAATGCACCTCGGATGAAATGTTCGGGCATGAGGCGTCCTGATGTGGAGCCCTTAGAACCGAAGGTGAAAGTCTTGTCAGCGATGGCTGTGGGGAATTTTTCGGAGAACGATAGTCCCGTACTGGTATTGGCGATGAAATAGCTGATGAAGTCGGGATCTTCTACGCCTTGCGCGATAGCGACTGAATTCGGAACTGCCATACGGGCTTGGACGCCTGACAATCCACCAAACCAAGCCAACTGAACTTCGTTGTTCTTGAACGCCTGAACCGATGCGCTATAGGACTTCACTGGTATGTACTTCACCGTGATACCCAATTCCTCCGAAAGGTAGTCGGCTATCTTGCCGAAACGCTCTTGCAGTCGAGTCGTATCCTGATCCGGAATTGCGGTGAACGTGAAATCGGCACCCCATGCCGATACGGTTGATAAGGTAGCAATTAACAGTAACGCAACTAATTGATGACATACTTTTGAAACAGATTTCAATTGAATATTCCCTTTCCTCTGGTAAATTTAGCCTTGCGATAAATGAAAGGGAACCAAGATTCTTTCATAGGTGTATCCTCACTATCATCCCCTTTCAGATTTTGCGTTTTCTCAGAAACTGATGACGTTTCTGAATATGAAATTGCGGATTATGTGCATCGGGTGAAGAGAGTCGATGCACATATCCCAGATGAGATTGTAACCATCGGATTATGTTATCATATCTGGGTAAGAAAATCAAAACGAATTATGCTGTCAATTCGGGAACATTTAGTTTTCCGTTTTTTGACCGATTTTGGTGGATAGACGGAAGGATGGACTCCTGATGAATCCCCGATACATCGGGACAAGCGGGACGGGACATCTGTTTCCCCGCAGTAGTAGCGCGATTCGTTGCGCGTTCTGAATCCGTGCAATCCGCCTCCTGTGTAAAGGGCAATTTGCCATAAGTGGTGTCAACTGTTAGTTTGAGGTTTTGGATCACAATCTAACAGATCGTGGTACACAAAGCTATCTCCTTTTAATGTCTACTTATTTTTACTAAAGTTTAGACAATTTTCCGTAGGTTGGGTTGAACGGAACCCCACAGCCAAACGGTATTCACATAAACAGACCGACCCTTTTGGAGATACGGTCGTCGCAGAAAAAACAAGAGAAACCCAACACCCACACCTGTCCCAATCGGCGACATGGGCAGATCCCTCTGAAGCTGGGTTTCGCTCACGATTACGGAACAATCAGTTGCCGTGGGGGTGCCCAGTTTTTAGCTTGTTGGAGCGTATGGGGTGGGGGTGTTTAACCCAACCTACGCGCTGATAGTTGTCGAGTATGGAAACTCGACCTACAGGGATAGCAACACAAATTGTCCAAACTGCAGGACTGCTAGTAGCGATAGAAATCCCTTGACTTTGACTTGTCGCTCATGTATTATGTGCGAATCTCAGGTGATGGGCAAAGGATCTGATTTATGAAAATTATCGCTGTCGATCCCTTTTACCTCAAAATGCCGCAGATTACCGACGCAGCGGACGGTACACAGGACACACTTGCTGTGCGTATCCAGACGGACGAGGGGATAACCGGGTGGGGCGAATGCGACGCATCGCCGCTTGTGTCGCTAGCCGCATACTGTTGCCCCATGTCACATGGGAACATCATCAATATCCTTGAGTCTTTGATTGGAGAGACGCTGGATAGTCCCAACGACGTGGTCCGGCTCCATCAAAAGGCGTTGCGTAATGGGCTTGACATTCAGCAGATCCACCACGCCTATAGCGGTGCGGACATCGCGTTATGGGACATCGTCGGGCAGAAGCTAGATGAACCGATCTATCGCCTGCTTGAGCCGCAGAGCCAAAGTCATTCCAAGCTACCGTATGCCTCCGTCCTTTTTGGCGACACCCCCGAAGAAACCCATCAGGTCGCAACACAGTTGCGTAAGCAGGGGTATCGTGCTGCAAAGTTCGGGTGGGGACCGATGGGGAAATTTGGGGAAGAGAACGATGTCGCCCTGGTTCGTGCAGCACGCGAGGGGATGGGTGACGATGCCCAGATCATGATCGATGCCGGTGTCGTCTGGGGCGACGACTATGAAACGGCTTACGCCCGTGCGAAACGGTTCGCGCAGTTTTCGCCTAGATGGTTGGAAGAGCCGCTCGCTCCCGACGCGATCGAAGCATACATGGAGTTATCAAAACGAAATCCGCCGGTGCCAATCGCTGCGGGTGAAGGCTCTGGAACGTATCGTATGGCGGAGGATCTTATCCTACATGGCGGGATTCAGTTTGTGCAGATCGATGTCGGGCGTATCGGTGGCATCACAGCCGCTTTCCGTGTGCGCCAACTTGCCGAACAACATAGGATTCAGTATGTGAATCACACCTTCAAGAGCCATTTAAGTCTTGCTGCGTCGTTGCATGTGTTTGTAACGAGTGAATCATTCGATCTGTTGGAGTATCCGGCTGAAGGTTCTGAGCTTTCTCAACGCCTGACGGTTGAGCGATTGGAGGTTGGATCCGATGGAAAGGTGGCGTTGACGGGTAAACCTGGGCTAGGCGTGCACGTTGATACGGACGCAATGGGTGCATATTTAGCCCCTGTGCAGATTCAGGTTGGTAACGAGATTGTTTTTGAGCCAGTAGGGCTCTGATGTTACCCTGCATGGTGCGAACCTATTGACTTAATCAAATAATGGAGAAGAAGATGATCCCGAAATATCTATCCCCCTTGATTTTGAACCTTGTTATGATTGCCTGTGTAATTTTCGTCTCTTGCACGGATGAAGGGGAATTGGTGACGCCTGAGCCGCCCGTTCTGCAACAACCGTCACCCGGTGAACAGATGCCGCAGCTCCCTGAACCACAACCGGTAGAACAACAGCCGCAACCCCAACCGGAACCACCACAAGTTGAACAAAGGCCGCAACCGGAGCCGAAGCCACCGGCTGCCCTTCCGGGGCTGCCTGATGACATAGCAGGATATGAGGGTTGGCTGAAGTTGAACGCTCAACCCATTCCTCCCGCACCGGGCGGCGATCCACATAATGGAACCAAAAATGTCTATGTCAATCAAACGCGTGAGAAGATTGCTCCAAATGGTCAGCAGCAGTTTCCTTATCCGGATGGCACGATTGTGGTGAAGGAAGCAACTCGTCCGGGTAAAGACTTTATTGGGTTGGTCGCAGTGATGTGGAAGGAGGCAGGAAGGGATCCCGACGCCGGGGATTGGAGATTTGAGGAGTTTCTGCGAGGTGCTCCAGATGCAGAGTTCCGCTTGGCGTTTGAAGGAGGGATCTGTGTTGGCTGTCATTCAGGAGCTGCTGCTACAGACTTTGTGTTTGTCACACTCGAAGAGTGAGCGATAGACAGATTAGTATCTCTATTTTTTATGCTTTATTACCCTTTACGCATTTGAACACTCGGAGTTTTGTAGTTTGGCGATTCATCGCCGGAGAAATAACTTCCGACGCCCGATAAATCGGGCAACTACAGTAGAGGCTCCGTCAATGAGCCAGTAGGGAACAACGATCGTTGTTCCCTACTGAAGTGCATAAGTCCTGGCTTTATTACGTTTTACGTATAAGGAGGTTCTCAATTGATCGACAGGTTCCTGTTTGGATTTTTGGTCTTTTTACTTAGCGCATTATTGACTGTGTCCCTCGTTTCTGATAGCACAGCGCGCCCGGAGTTTGCGGCGATGGAAGACAAAGAGTGTATCTTCTGCCACCTCGATCCGGCGGGCGGGGGACCGCGCAACGCAATTGGACAGGTTTATGAAGATAACTACTTTGAATTTCCTGAAGATTTCGATCCGGAAGCGATTATGGAGGAAGCGGAGGAGGTCCGCCAAAGGCTCACAACAGCAGTCAACATTCGTACCGCTTATATCAAAACAGCCCATGTCGATCTTGAAGGACGCGCAAGAGCCACGTGTACCTCCTGCCACTCATCCGTCGATAGTTTCCTGCTGATGCAGGGCGAATTGACTGTTAACGCGCAAGCCTCGGACAAACTCAGGTTGACCCTATCCAACAATATGGGTGCGACCCTTAACATGTTTGCGACGGTTGATGCTATTCCCAAACACCTCTACGTCAAGGTGGGACAATTCCGCCTTCCCTTTGGTCTTAAACAGAGAGATCACAATATCTTGGTTCGTCAAGGGTATAACCTCGGATCACATAAACGGGATGTCGGTGTCGAGGTCGGTGGTACATACGGCAAGCTGTTCTACAATGCCGCTGTGGTCAACGGAAATCGGAGTGCTGGGCAGGCCGCAGATAGCAACCAACATAAAGGGGTGGCTGCAACTGCTGGCAGTACACTTGGACCCGTCCGGGGAGGTATCTCTTTTCTCCTTGATAGAGATAGGGATCTAGATCGTGAAATGATGGCTGGGGCGTTTTTGACTGCTGTCTACAAGGATCTCACTCTCGAAGGCGAATTCAATTTCGGAGGCAGTTACGGCGACGATGAGAGTATCGGTTTCAGCGATGATGACATCACTTCCAAGGGGTACTATGTGGGTGCGAAATATCGCGTGATGCCGGATCTAATGCTCTCTGGTCGTTACGGACTGTTTGACCCAGATCGCGCGGTCAAAGGGGATGGGAGCCAGCGTGTGACACTTGCTGCACAATATATCTTTATGGAAAACGGTTCCCTTGAGCTATTCTATTGGCTCAATATCGCGAACGATGACCGCGACACAACGAGCACTGACCGGCAGCTTGAGGGGACAGATCAGCTGATTCTGATGTCGCATTTCTGGTTTTGACGCAATGAGGTTTGATCTATAGGGGGATAGGATGTCAACTGCAACCAGTACGATACTTGGGCTTGTTTTTCTCGGTCTGGGGAATGCTTCCGTATTTTTGATGTATAAGCTGTGGGGGTATCCCTTCGATCATGAAACCCGCACCAGTGCGGCACCGAAATCGCTGATGTTTATCCATCGCGCTATCGGCTATGCGTATCTGATCTTGTACATCTTCATGATGTGGCACATGGTGCCCCGCTTGTGGAATTATCAGGTTGAACTCCCGCCGCGTACCGTTGCCCACCTGATGCTCGGAATCACAATCGGCGTTTTACTTCTGGTCAAAATTTCGATTCTCCGCTTCTTCCGACACTTTGAGGAGGCGATGCCTTATATCGGGACGGGGCTCTTGATATGCACCTATCTGCTGATTGGTCTATCCGTCCCCTTCACATTGCGGGAAAGTGTCCGGCAGGTCAGCAGCAACGTCTTTAGCGATGCCAGCATTGAGCGGACGCATACGCGACTGCAAATGGCGGGCTTGCCGCCTGATGCGCCACTTGATAAGCTGGCTACAAGGCGGAAATTGCGCGAGGGGCAGGACGTTCTGTTGAAAAAATGTGTTCAGTGCCACGATTTGCGAACTATCTTAGCGCGTCCACGCACCCCACCGGATTGGGTGCGGACGGTGGATCGGATGGCGATCAAGCCGATGATAGGGGAACCGATTACCCTAGAAGATCAGTGGACGGTGTCCGCATATCTCATCGCTATCACGCCCGAACTACAAGTGTCAGCGAAAGAGCAGCGGAAGCAGCGAATGCAGGTCAGCCAAGCGCAAAACGCTTTAGCTGTTTTGACCAATCCGGATGAAGTGGCGGATGAGGTGATTGTAAATCCGGACGAAGTAATTGTGAATCCAGATGAGGTTGAGGAGATCGATGAAACGCCAGCTGAAGATACCTATGACCCGGAAGCCGCGAGGGAACTATTTGAAATTACCTGCTCCCTTTGCCATGATCTTTCAGACGTTGATAATGTGCCGCCGACATCGGAAGAGGAGACCACGGAGCTTATCGCTCGCATGATTGATAATGGGCTTTTCCTCGAAGAGGAAGATATCAAAATCATCGCTCGGTATCTGAATGATACCTATGTGAATCCGTGATGTTGCGGGCAAAAAACACCACATTTTTGTCAAAAAGTTACGTTATCCTTGCGATCGATTGTTATCCAACTCGGTCATCATCCGCAAATTCAACAGGTGGGTCATGGTGCCTCCCGCCGCTGGGATTAATCGTCCTGTGTCGTATATCTTCATCGCAGCGATGGCGGCATAGGCGATGTCTTCCGGCTTGCCCGGTCTAACCATAAAGACATATCCCTTTTTCGATGCCTCCTCGTAGTCTGGGATACGAATCCGCGACAGATCTGTGTCAATAACACCCGCCTCGATGCCGTTGACTTTGATCCCCTCCTCTGCCAATCGTCCCGCGTAGACCTTCATATCCATCTCCAAACCCGCTTTGGAAATACAGTAGGCAGCGCGATTGTCAGACGCAAGCGAATCTGAAATGGATAGGGTATAAACGATGCAACCGCGGATCCCTTCAGCGATCATGTAGTTTGCAACCCGCTGCGTCAAAAAGTGTGGTGCTTTGAGGTTGGTTTTAATGAGGATATCGAAATCTTCTTCGGATTCTTCGAGGATGTCGGCGATTCGCGTAATGCCTGCATTGTTGACTAGAATATCGACCCTGCCAAAGGCGTCCACCGCTGTATCAAGCAATTTCTGATGCTGCGCAAGGTCACTGACATCGGCTTGCACGATAACCGCTTTTCGACCAAGCCTTTCGATCTCGTCCTTAACTTCCTCCGCCGCTTCACGATTGTTGTTGTAATTAACAAGGACATCCGTCCCCTGCCGTGCGAGTTCAATAGCAATCGCCCTGCCGATGCCTCGACTCGAACCGGTGACGATTGCGCTTTTGCCCTCCAGTGAAACGTCTGTTGCAAAAAATCCCAAATCTTGCTCTGATGACATACTGTCCTCCTGTTTTACGCCCTACGTTTTCTCGTAGTGACAGATTTTCCTACTCGTTCTTTCTGTTTGTCGCGGGAATTTAGCTCTGATTTCGCGTCTGCAGACCGATAGTAAATTCGTAGTGGCGTCCCGCTGAATCCGAATGCTTCACGGATACCGTTCATCAGATAGGCTTCGTAATGGGGTTGGATTTTATCTGCATGGCGAGCAAAAAGCAGAAAGGTCGGCGGTTGAGTTTTAATCTGTGTCATATATTTCAGAGAAGGACGCACATTTCCAGAGCGCGGAGGCTGGTGGGCATTTTTGAGGTATGAGAGCAGGTTGTTTAATTCGTGCGTGGGGACACTCGTTGAATACTCACGATGGATGGTGAGTGTGAGGTCGAGCAGCTTCATCACACGCAGGTCCGTAAGCGCCGACACAAATAGCATCGGGACATAGAATAGCTGTGGCATCTGACGGCGAATTGACTTGACGAACTGATTAAAGGTGGAGTTATCTTTCGCAATTAGGTCCCATTTATTGACCGCTAAGATGCACGGTTTGCCCTGTCTAGCGATATAACTGCCGATGGTTTTGTCTTGATGCGCGATTTCGCGGGTGGCATCAACGACGAGCCATGAAATATCGCTTTTGCGAATGCTACGGATGGCGTGTTGGACGGTCGATTGTTCAAGCTGGGTATTGATGGCAGATTTTCTGCGCATCCCTGCGGTGTCAATTAACTCAAACGGTACAGCGTCATGGGTAAAACTGATATTTACCGCATCGCGCGTCGTGCCGGGGCGATCATCGACAATCATCCGATCCTCGCCGAGAATTGCGTTGATGAGGGACGATTTCCCTGCATTCGGACGACCAACGATGGCAATTTTAATCGGTTCGGTAACGTCATCGGGACTCTCAGTCTCTGCTTCCGGCATGGCGAACACAACTTCGTCAAGCAGAATATTAATCCCCATGTTCTGTGCACACGACGTGAAAAAGGGTTCGCCGAGCGCGAGTTGGTAAAACTCCGTCCCCTCGGTTTCTAACCGAGCGTTATCCGCTTTATTGACGACGACAAAAATCTCTTTATCCGTTTTTCTTAGCATGTCCGCGATTAGCAAATCTTGCGGCATAATTCCCGTTTGTGCGTCAACGACAAACAGGATAACCGTCGCTTCCTCCAAAGCCACTTCGACCTGCCACTGTACGCTGTCGATGAGGGGATCCTCCGGATCGAGATCTAAACCGCCGGTATCTACAACGGTAAAGTGACCATCAGCCCACTCGACATCGGCGTAAATCCGGTCCCGCGTTACACCCGGCTGATCGTGGACGACAGCGATCCGCTCTTTCGCAATTAGATTGAAAAGGGACGATTTCCCTACGTTGGGTCTTCCAACGATTGCTACGATAGGTTGTGCCATGAGTTTTCCTCCCTTCCCTTAATGGATAAAACCGCTCCGTCGCAGATCTTTCAAGATGAACTGTTCGATGGGCGTTTGCTGATTCATACGAATATAAGTCACACCGCGATTCAGGCAATAGCGTTTCAGGTTCTCACAAAAAGCGTTCAATCGCTCCGTGTAACTCACAAGTGCCCCCTCATTGACGGTAATTTCTTTTGCCTGTCCCGTCTCTGCATCTGCCAACTGCAACTCACCCGAAAGTCGTGGATGTATCTCTTCATCACTGAGAAGATGAATGAGCGTTAAGTCGAAACTTCGCGATAGGAGTCCCTTAATGGCGGTCTCATAACCGTCCATATCCCAAAAATCGGAGATGATAATTCCAACGCCGGGTCCCTTTATTTCGGTAAGAAAACGTTGCATGCACGTAGTCAGATGTGTTTCTCCACTCCCGGCGATTCCCTCAATGGCTTGTGATAGTTTTGGAAATTGCGCTTTTCCGTACATGGAGGGTACTATAGGGGTCAGTTGATCTGAGAACGTATAGACAGAGACGCGATCAAAACTGATTAAACCGATATAACCTAGTGCCGCAGCAATCCGTTTGGCACATTCCAGTTTCGTGGGCTGTCCGAAATCCATTGAGATGCTGTTATCAATCAGGATGAAGACTGGGAGATCTTCTTCTGCGTTGAACAATTTGAGAAAGAGCCGATCCAATCGGGCATAGACATTCCAGTCGATGTGGCGCAAATCATCACCAAGTTCGTAGGTGCGATAATCTGCAAATTCAACACTCGCTCCCCGATTGAGGCTGCGTCGTTCGCCTTTGAACTTGCCCCGCAATACAACCTCGGAACGAATTTGGAGGCGAGTAATCTGTTTGAGAAACTTGGCGTCTAAAAGGGGCATTGGCTTTCCACCTATAAACGGATCAGGGATGACTGAGATTGTCATTGGTCGTTGCAACGGCGTACTATTTTACCAGACCGTTGCTCAAACTGCCAGACAAATGTCTTGGGCATAAGGAATTTCGCTTGTCCTATCACGCTTTCTGCCATACTAGGGTAATCTGAGGGTTACTACAATAATAGATTTTCCCGCTCTATCAATCTGAATTTTGACTTGCAACTACCTATAAAATGTGGTATATTTTCCAAACCTTTTTGCAGTAAGTCCGAAAAAAGACGGGCGTAGCATGGCCCGGTTAATGTATTCCGATCAAAAATATCCGGAAGGGTGGGGAGGTAAATCCTTTTCCACCTTATTTTTTCGCCTTTTGTATGCGCCCGTAGCTCAGTTGGATAGAGCACCTGACTTCTAATCAGGTGGTCGCAGGTTCGAATCCTGCCGGGCGTGCCAACCCTTTTATGGTGGATGTAGCTCAGTCGGTAGAGCGCTTGACTGTGGATCAAGTGGTCGTGGGTTCAAATCCCATCATCCACCCTCTTTTCGGGGCGTAGCGCAGCCCGGTTAGCGCGTCTGCTTTGGGAGCAGAAGGTCGGAGGTTCGAATCCTCTCGCCCCGATTTAATACAAAGGTGTAGTCGTTTTTCGGATATGGGCGATTGTCGCCCGATTATCGCGCTCCGATATGAAGTTAATACTATGCGTCCGTAGTTCAATTGGATAGAGCAATAGACTTCGGATCTATAAGTTGGGGGTTCGAGTCCCTCCGGGCGCGCTTTTCTTCTGCGCCGTTAGCTCAACCAGGCAGAGCATCTGACTCTTAATCAGGCGGTTGAAGGTTCGATTCCTTCACGGCGCACCATTTTGATGTGGGCGGGTGTTGGAACCGGTAGACAAGCTAGATTTAGGATCTAGTGGGGTTTTCCCCCGTGAGGGTTCAAATCCCTCCTCGCCCACCAAACGCCTTTTTTGATATAATCTGGAGGTTTACTTGAAGGTTGAAGTTGAAAAGCTGGGAGACAGTCAGGTACGTTTAAGCATCGAAATTTCCGCTGAAGAAGTGAGCCAAGAGCTTGAGCGCAATTGTCAGGCTTTGCGAACCAAGGTGTCAGTTCCCGGCTTTCGCAAAGGAAAAGTTCCCCTCAGTATTCTTAAATCACGATTTGCAGAGCACCTCAAAGCCGAAGCCATCCAAAATCTCGTCCCACCTGCCTATGAACAGGCTTTGATTTCCGAACGGCTGATTCCCCTTGGCAACCTTGAGCTCTCACCGCCCATGTACCAGATGGAACTTAAGGATGGTCAGCCACTTGCTTTTGAAGCAACGCTTGATGTCAAGCCTGATTTTGTCCTCCCAGAGTATGAAGATTTAACCATTGATAAATCGCCGCCCAATGTTCCTCGTGAGGAAGTGGATGAGTATATTCAGCGATTACAGGAACAGTTTGCGACCTACATCCCGCTTGAAGTGGACCGCCCTGTCGAGGAAAGCGACTCCGTGCGGATTGACTGGGAGTGTCTTGTTGATGGCGCGCCAATTACCGATGGGAGCAGACAGGATGCCGATATCGATATTGGCAAGGGAATGCTGCTACCGACGGTTGAGTCTGAGGTCATTGGCATGCGTGTAGATGAGACCCGGCAGGTTGAAATGGACTTTGATGCTGATCATGAGAATCCTGAGCTTGCCGGCAAACATGCCGTGTTTAACGTAATGCTCCGAGCAATCACAGAGAAACAGCTGCGGTCCCTTGATGATGAATTCGCGAAGGATCTGGAATACGAAAACTACGAACAATTGAGAGGGGCAATTTGGAATAATCTTGTTGAGGAGCAGAAGGCAATCCACAATCATCGTCAACGCGAGGACATCCTTCAACAGCTAATCGAAAAAACGGCGATTGATATTCCTGAATCTATTGTTGATCAGCATGTGCAGCAAACGGTTCAAAATATTCTCCAACGATTAAGGGGTGAAGGACAAACTCCAGAGCAAGCAGGAATAGATATGGAAAAGTTGCCGACGGAATTGCGTGAAGATGCAATCAAGCAAACGAAGCAGGCGTGGATGTTTGATGTCATTGCCGAACGCGAAAATATTAGAGTCACGGACGATGAGTTGGATCTAGAGATTCGGCGCATCGCCGAACAGCAAAATCGAGACCCTCAAAAATATGCGAGTTTGCTGAGGGAGAGCAATCGTTTGGAGGAGTTTCGAGACACGCTGCGGAATGATAAGGTTTACCGTCTTCTGATTCAGCGCGCTTCTGCCAAACAGTCTCTGATTATTTGATAACAAGAAGGCAGCCCATCGGGGTTTGAGGAGAATTTTTAGAATGAATCTTGTTCCGATTGTTGTGGAACAAACAAGTCGCGGCGAACGCTCTTACGATATTTATTCGCGACTACTGAGAGATCGAATCATAATTGTTGGTTCGATAATTGATGATAATGTCGCGAACAGCGTCACGGCTCAGATGCTCTTCTTAGAGAGCGATAATCCTGATGCGGATATCGTGGTTTACGTAAACACGCCGGGTGGCGGGATAGAGGCTGGGTTAGCAATCTATGACACAATGCAGTATATCAGACCTGATGTACAAACGTGGTGCGTCGGGCGAGCCTACAGCATGGGCGCGGTCTTGCTTGCCGGTGGCACAAGTGGAAAGCGGTATGCGTTGCCACACTCCAAGACTCTCATTCATCAACCCCTTACCAGCGGTATTAGTGGTCAGGCATCCGATATTGATATCCATGCGAAGGAGATTCTACGAGAGCGCGACAGGCTATACACCATCTTAGCAGAGCATACAGGACAATCGCCGGATAAAATTGAGGCGGATGCGGACCGCGATTTTTATATGACAGCCCAAGAGGCTCTCGAATACGGTATTATTGATTCAGTTGCTTCCCGCCGGTCTGCCGAAGAGGTTGAGCGTGACGCCTAATGTGTATTGACATCAAGTGATTCACACATGCATAAAGTGATATTGTAGTCGTTATTGAACAAGTTTGGAGATTTTTATGCAGGACATTATTGATGCCCAGCGGTGTTCCTTTTGCGATAAGAGCCAAGAGGAAGTGCGCAAACTCATTGCAAGCCCTATTGGATCTGGTGTTTACGTTTGTGATGAGTGTGTTGAACTATGCAACGACATCTTAGCCGATCTGTATGGGATAGAAGAGGAGGAAGAATACACTGAAATTTCAGATTCTTTATCTCTCCCGCATCCCTCTGAAATTAAGGCACAGCTTGATAAATATGTAATTGGTCAGGATGACGCAAAGAAAATTCTTTCTGTTGCTGTATACAATCACTATAAAAAACTACAGTTTCATACAGATTCAGATGTTGAGTTAGAAAAAAGTAATATCCTGTTGATTGGTCCCACAGGGACAGGCAAAACCCTTCTGGCACAAACCTTAGCACGGGTTTTAAATGTACCTTTTGCTATCACCGATGCAACGACACTGACAGAAGCCGGATATGTCGGTGAAGATGTTGAAAATATTATCTTAAAGTTAGTACAAGCTGCGGACGGAGATATCACGCGGGCAGAGCAAGGAATTATTTATATTGACGAGATCGACAAGATTAGCCGTAAATCCGAAAATCCCTCAATTACGAGAGATGTTTCAGGAGAAGGTGTTCAGCAAGCTTTGTTGAAAATCTTGGAAGGCAAAACAGCGAATGTTCCCCCGCAGGGAGGTCGAAAGCACCCGCATCAAGAATTGATTGAGGTGGATACTTCAAAGGTATTGTTTATATGCGGCGGGACGTTTGTGGGGCTTGATAAAATTATCGAACAGCGTACGGGACACCAAGGGTTAGGGTTCGGATCCGCGGTTCAAGCGAAGAGCGAAAGAAAGATCCACGAAATCCTCTCACAGGTTGCTCCGAAGGATTTAATTCAGTATGGTTTCATTCCGGAATTCGTCGGGCGCCTGCCTGTCGCTGCGGTACTGCATGACCTTGATGAATCGGCTTTAACGCAGATTTTGACTGAGCCGCAAAATGCTCTTATAAAACAGTACACCCAACTGCTTCATTATGATAAGGTGTCTCTGCATGTTGCGGAAGATGCAATCAGAGCTATTGCCCAAGAAGCCATAAGGCGTGAAACCGGCGCAAGAGGGCTAAGGGCAATCTTGGAAAACCTGATGCTAGATATCATGTATGAAATACCATCCTCTCCTAAACTGGTCAAAGAATGTGTTATCACAGCGGAGGCTATTTTAGAAAATAAACCGCCTGTACTAGTTTATGAGGACGAACAAGAAGCTTTAACTGCCTAGCAAATAATAAATGGGCGAATTACGTTCTACGTTTAAGGAGTTCCATTATGAGCCAAGATTCGACCAAAGACCGTCAGGCTGATGAACAAGACAATCAGGCTGATGAAGTTGTTATACTTCCCGTTATTCCTACCCCCGGAAAAGTTTTCTTTCCCCGTATAAGTACCCCTTTAAATGTCATTCGCAAGATGGGAGTTCGGGCGACAAAATACGCCGTGCAGGCAAATCAGGATGTGCTGTTGCTCAATCAAAAAGACAAAGACGAGGAAAACCCGGGCCCCGATGGTTTTTATCGTGTGGGTACAGCCACAAGCATTGCAGATTCTTATGATCCACGCGATGGGAGCATTCGGATCGCGATTGAAGGCTATAGCCGCGCAATCGTGCTACGCTGCTTTGAAACGGATGATTTTCTGCAAGCAGAGGTAAAAATTGTTCACGAGGAATTGGGACAATCAAACCAAGCAAAATCATTGATGGAAACAGCGATTGAGGCCTTTGAGGAGTATATCAAAGGAAATCGCCAAACGCCTGAAGAAGCTATGATGGTTGTCCAAAAAGAGGATGAACCGGGTCATCTTGCAGATTCAATTGCCAGTTTCACCAGTATGGAAGCGGATCGACTGCAAGGAGTATTGGACGAGATTAACCCGATTAAGCGACTTCAGATTGTTGTCGAACTGCTTCAGGAAGATCTGGAGCTTTTTAAATTGGACGATAAAATCAATACACAGGTGCGTAAGTCCGTTGAGCGGACGCATCGGGAGTTCTACCTTCAGGAAAAGATGAAAGCCATCCAGAAGGAACTTGGTCGAGGGGATGAACAGGGGGACCTTGATGAGCTGCGGGAGCAGATTGAAGAAGCAGGTATGACCGAGGAAGCGCAGGAAAAGGCTTTGAAAGAGCTTGACCGATTACAGCAGATGCCGCCGATGTCCGCAGAATCAGGTGTCATCCGCACCTATATCGACTGGCTTATCGCTTTGCCTTGGGACAAGCAGACGGAAAGCGAAATTGACCTAGAGGGTGCGGAGAAAATACTAGAGGATGACCACTATGGTCTCGAAAAACCGAAAGAACGAATCCTTGAATATCTGGCTGTGCTTCAATTGGTCAAGAAACTCAAGGGGCCTATTCTCTGTTTTGTCGGCCCTCCGGGAGTCGGAAAGACCTCATTGGGCCAGTCAATTGCCAGAGCGACCGGGCGAAACTTCGTCCGCATGTCTTTGGGCGGTGTTCGGGACGAAGCCGAAATACGGGGGCATCGCCGGACCTACATCGGATCTTTGCCGGGGCGAATTATTCAAGGGCTTCGGGATGCAAAATCGAGAAACCCACTTTTCCTCCTAGACGAGATTGACAAGATGAGCATGGACTTCCGGGGGGATCCGGCGTCGGCACTGCTTGAAGTGCTTGATCCGGAACAAAATGGGACATTTCGTGACCACTACTTGGATGTAGCGTTCGATCTTTCGGAGATTATGTTTATAACCACCGCAAATACACGGGAACCGATCCCGCCTGCGTTGGAAGACCGAATGGAGATTATCGAACTCCCCGGCTACACGGAATATGAAAAACATAAAATTGCCAACCTATTCTTGATTCCCAAGCAGATCGAAGCCCACGGACTCAAGGAGGAGAACCTCAAATTCTCGGACGATACAATCTTTGACATTATTCACAGGTATACGCGAGAAGCGGGTGTCCGAAACCTAGAGCGTGAAATTACAAGTATCTGCCGCAAGGTCGCTAAAGAGGTTGTAAAAAGCGGTGAGAAGAATGTCAAGATTGATGTGGGTGTCGAGGATTTGACGGAATATCTTGGTCCTCCGAAATTTGCACAGGGAAAAGCGGAGAAACAGGATGAGATCGGTGTTGCAACGGGTTTGGTCGTTTCGCAGGCTGGTGGAGATGTTGTTCCAATTGAGGTTGCCACAATGGTTGGGGATGGCAAGCTAAACATGACAGGCAGACTTCAGGAAATTATGCGTGAATCCGTTCAGATAGCACTCGGTTATATCCGCTCTCAAGCGGAAGTTCTAGAAGTGCCGTCCAATTTTGAGTTTGATAAGCGCGATATTCACATCCATGTGCCTGAAGGTGCGATTCCTGTTGAGGGACCTTCGGCGGGCATTACGCTTGCTACTGCGATGGTTTCTGCAATGACGGGGCAACGGGTCCGTAAGGATATGGCGATGACCGGTGAGATCACCTTGCGTGGGCATGTTCTTCCCATCGGTGGATTGAAAGAGAAGGTGCTCGCAGCGCACCGCAATAGCATCAAGAACGTTATTATCCCGGAAGAGAACGATAAGGATATTCCCGATATTCCTGAAGAGATTCGAGACGCTTTGCATTTTCACAAAGTCTCTGATATGAGCGAAGTGTTATCCCTCGCTCTAAAGAAATCCGATTCGTCTGATGATGTCACTCAAGAGGGTGATGATATAGCCGAAGTGATAGATTTACCTCTGGGGACACCCGATGCGCCTCGACAAATTCCTACAGGTGAGCCGCCTCATTAAGCGGCGCACTGTTGCCAACTCAATTTGTAGCCGTGGACGGGTGCAGGTCAATGGGCACTCAGCAAAGGCTGGCAAAGAACTGTCTGTTGGTGATATATTATCGATTGATTTTGGAGAAGAAGAGCCCGCCGTGTATGAAGTACTGGAGGTTCCTTCCGGCAATGTTCCAAGAGGGAGATCCTCAACCCTCTACCGGCGAATCAATGAATCGGAAGATAGTGAGTAGATTCCCAGACCTCGGTCGAAGATCGGGGTCTTTTTTTTGTGTAAATGGGATAGACCAGAACTCTAGGAGAGAATATTAATATGAGCGATACCGATAAAAATCATTACGAACTCATTTGTATTGGCAGCGGCAGCGGTGGATTTTCAGCGGCGATGGCCGCCAAAGCCGAAGGATTCAAAAGGATCCTCTTGGTAGAAAAACGTCGCGTTGGGTACAGCTTGTGCACGAACGAGGGCTGTATGCCATCTAAAACTTTGCTCGCCTCCGCGAGTGTGAAGCGTATCTTTGAAGAGAGTCCCGAGTTCGGTATCACAGCCAGCGATCTACAGGTCAATTGGTCAACCGTTCAGAAACGTGTCCGAACCCTAGTAGAGGATGATTTTTTTGCTGCACGTAGAGAAGCAGTCCTCAACGCATCGGTCGATATCGTAGAAGGTAGCGCGAGTTTCACTGATCCGAATACCATTCAGGTTGGAGATAACCGCTACACTGGAGAAAAAATCGTTATAGCCACCGGATCTGTGGTAGATGTTCCTCCCCTGCATGGGTTAAAGGAGACAGGGTATATCACCAGTGATGAGGCACTCTATCTGGAACAACTCCCGAGTTCTTTGATTGTCATCGGCAGCGGCTATATCGCTCTGGAGTTAGGATACCTTTTCCACATGGTGGGGGTTGAGGTGACTATGTTAGTCCGCAGCCCGCGGGTTCTAAGACGCCTTGACCCGGATATCGGCTTTGAATTACAGGACCTGCTTCGGCGAGATGGGATGAATATCCTGACCGAAACCCAACTGAAATCATTTACGCGCACGGATAAAGGTAAGGAGGTACACTTCGCGCAGGACGGTGAGGAGAAGGTCGTAAGTGCGGAAGAAATTATGGTAAATACGGGTCGCCGTCCCGCAATAGACGGTTTAGGGCTAAAAAAAACTGGCTTGCTTCTCGGTGAAAAGGGTGAGATTCAGGTCAATGACTATATGCAGACCAATGTTCCACACATCTATGCGGTTGGGGATGTCACCGGCAAAGCGGGATTAGTTTACGCTGCTACGATGGAAGGAAAGGTTGCCGGCTTACATGCGGCGGGAAAACGAGAGACTAAAATGAACTACGACTTGGTCTCCAACATCATTTTCTCTCATCCAGAGATCGGCACGGTGGGCCTCACCGAAGCAGAGGCAAAGGCGCAGGGGTTGGACGTGATAACCGTAAAAACGCCGATGGAGGATATCGGCAAAGCTGTGGCAATCGGTGAGATAGAAGGCTTTGTAAAAATGATTGCCGAACGACCTTCAGGGCGCATCGTTGGTCTACATATTCTCGGACCTCATGCGACCGATATTATGCAGATTGGGCTGCCACACCTCTACCACAATGACACGGTTTTCGATGTCCTGAATATCCCGTATCCGCACCCAACCCTTGGAGAGGCACTCAGCTACCCTGCGGAGGACATCGCGGATGAACTGACCGCCGCCTGATAACCTTTGGTGCTAGTTTAGTGAGAAAGTTTTTTTGGCGCATGTTAAGAAAGCGTGCAACAGCAACCGAATTTTCGCTGCACATTTTGCGCTTTCTTTTCACATGAGCCAGTTTTTTTACATTGTTCAAGAGTTCATTGGTTCATTAGTCGGTTGGCTAATTCATTTTTTCCGCCCTTCGGATACACATGTCGCCCTTCTGGGGCTAAATGAACCGCTGAACCAATGATTTTTACGTTCCACGCATCACGTTTCACGTTATCAACAGCTGCAAACTAGCACCATTGGTTAATCAACTGCTAGCTAGATCGCTGCACAAAAAGCATCCACATCAGGTTATTCCCAACCGTGTACATTTCCAAAGGCTGGAGTTCACCGCTCTGCGGATCAATCCGGTAGGTAGCAAGTCTCCCCGACCCCTGACCGCCGGCAAACAGGAAGTTCCCCGTCAGATTAGCATTAAATCCTCTTGGTGCTCAAGCATAGGTACTTGTGTGACTCAAGAGGGCTGATCAAGCGGTGAAAACCAATGACCTCGACGAAATGAAATCGATGGATATTTAATACTCACGACACATCACAACTTGGAATGAGTTATGGAAATTCCTTTGCTTTATGACATCTGTATCATATTCGGCTTATCGATTGGCGTTTTACTGATCTGTCATAGATTAAGTGTGCCTTCGGTTGTTGGCTTTCTCTTGACGGGACTGATTGCGGGCCCTCACGGATTGGGCCTGATTCAGGTAGACCGTGAAGTCGAAATTCTAGCGGAAATTGGCGTCATCTTGCTGCTATTTGCCATCGGCATCGAGTTTTCACTAAAGAATCTACTTCGGATTAAGCAATCGGTGTTGATGGGTGGGTCGTTACAAGTCGGATTGACACTTCTAGCGGCGTTTGCATTGGCGCGGCACTTTGGTCAGGCGACCAACGAATCGCTTTTTATCGGTTGTCTCGCCGCTGTCAGCAGTACGGCGATTGTGATGAAATTGCTACAAGAGCGCGATGAAACACGAACGCCACATGGAGGCACAGCATTGGCAATCCTGATTTTTCAAGATATCGCCATTGTGCCGATGATGCTGATCACACCAATCCTTGCTGGACACGCGGGTGACATGAGCAATGCCCTCATTTTATTGTTGGCAAAAGCCGCGATAATGATTGCCGTAGTATTTATTGGTACAAAATATATTGTGCCGCTGATTCTATCACAAGTACTTCAAACCCGCAGTCGAGAGGTTTTCCTGCTGAGCGTTCTCGCCATCTGCCTCGCTGTCGTCTGGTTGACGTCGCGTTTCGGCGTATCTTTGGCACTTGGTGCCTTCCTCGCAGGGCTAATCGTCTCCGAATCGGAGTCGAGCCACGATGCACTCGGTCACATCTCACCGTTTCGGGATGTGTTCACCAGTTTCTTCTTTGTGTCCGTTGGTATGCTACTCGACTTTCACGTGCTATTTCAAAAGCCATTGTTGATTGCGGGACTGACAATCGGTGTTCTCGTTGCAAAGAGCATCATTGCAGGTGGAGTAACCTCAATGCTCGGATACCCACTACGCACGGCGATTCTGGCGGGACTCACACTTAGTCAGGTGGGAGAATTTGCATTTATTCTGGCGAAAGCAGGTGTCGAGCACGGCTTACTCAGCGACACAAATTACAAACTATTTTTCGCTGTTTCGATTGTAACGATGGCAGCAACGCCGTTTATCATCTCGGCAGCACCTCATGCCGCTAATGGGCTATTACGATTGCCGCTGCCAAGACGATTCGTGTCAGGATTGAAGCCTATCGCTTCAACGCAAGATACCGAGCAGACAAACCATGTTATCATTATTGGCTTCGGAATCAACGGCCGCAATGTCGCAAAAGCGGCACGAACGGCAGACATCCCGTATGTCATCGTTGAAATGAATCCTGAAACCGTCCGAACAGAACGAGCAAATGGTGAGCCGATTTTCTACGGCGATGCTATTCACGATGCCGTGCTTCACCATGCGAACATCAAAGCGGCGCGAGTTATTGTGGTAGTGATTTCTGACGACGCTGCCTCGCGTCGAATTGTGGCAGCCGCCCATGCCTTGAATCCAACGGCGCACATTATCGCCAGAACGCGCCATCTTGCTGAAGTGGAGCCGCTGTATCATGTCGGGGCAAATGAAGTGATTCCGGAGGAGTTCGAGACATCCGTCGAAATTTTTACGCGAGTCTTGATGGAATACCTCATCCCTCACGATCAGATTGAACAGTTCATCGCGGAGGTGCGCGCCGACGGTTATAAGATGTTCCGTACTTTGTCCAAGGACGCGCCGTCTGTATCCGATCTGAAGGTGCATTTTCCTGACCTTGAGATTTCGGTCCTATTGGTCGATCAGAAATCACCCTTTGTTGGAAAATCGCTGGCAGAAATCGCTTTACGAGGGACATATGAGGTGACGGTCTTGGCAATCCGACGGAACGAACAGGTTTTAACTAATCCACACGGTGAACTACGGATTGAGTTCGATGACGAAGTTTATCTACTTGGAAACCCTGAGAAAATCGCTCAGGTTGCTGATTTGTTTGATCGCCCTGAAAGCCAGGATCCGATACAAACAAATGAGGAGAATCCTGCATAGAACTGACGAACGAGAATCCCAACCCCTTGTTGTCCTCCTCATAACTGCACAAAAAGCACCCACATCGGGTTGTCCCCAACCGTGTACGTTTCCAAATGCTGGAGTTCACCGCTCTGTGGGTCAATTCGGTACGTGGCGAGTCTCCCCGACCCCTGACCGCCGGCAAACAGGAAGTTCCCCGTCAGATCAACGTTGAACGCTCTCGGCGTTGGCTCCGTTGGCTGCTGTCCGATCGCGGTGAGTGCACCTGTCACATCATCGGTTGCGAATCCGGCAATACTATCATGCCCCCGGTTTGAAACGTACACAAACTTCCCATTCGGCGTGATATGGATCTGTGCACAGGAGTTTTCCTCATCAAAATCGTCTGGTAGCGTCGAAACCGTCTGAAAAGCGGACAGGGTGCCTGCTGAAGAGTCAAAATTGTAGGCGGTTATGCTGCATCCCTGCTCGTTTGAGGTATAGAGCACATCTATATTTGGATGAAAGACGTAGTGACGGGGTCCTTCCCCTTCCCCAGCGGCAAGCACAGGGACGGAGGCATTGGGGGTCAGCGCGCCGGTGTTTTCATCAAATTGGAATTGAAAAATTGCGTTGGATTCACCGACGTGAGGGAGAAAGGCGAACTTATTGGACGCATCGGTCATGACACAATGCGCTTTGTTCGCCGTCTCGCGCCATTCGATGGCGGGACCACTCACAACCCCATCTTCGCCGATGGGATGCACCGATATTACTCCGGCACCGTAATAGGCGGAGAGCAAAAAATTGCCTTTTCCATCTGTGGAGATGTAGCAGGGATCTGACTCAAGCGATACTGATCCGATGGGCGACAAATCGCCTGTGCTCGGATCGATGCTGAAACTTGCGACCTCCTGTATGGAGCGGAGTCCTGCGTAAAGAAATTTACTCTCGGGATCAACCGCTAGTGGGCCGGGGGCACCGCCGACCGCTACATCACGCTGAAACGTGAGCTGCCCTGTATCTGGATTCAGGATGAAGGTCGAAATTTTGTTCTCGCCTGCAATCGGAATATAAACGTAGTATGTCATTTGTATGTCCTTCTCTAAAAATATTTGTGATTCAAAGTTTTGGGTGAAATGATACGCTAAATTACACCGAGTTTACTGTTTCCACTGCATCGTTGAGAGTTAATGGTTCCTCCGTTAGTGGGAATGGTGTTCCTTCAAACTATACGCTCTTCGGACGAGTTCCGGATCCTTGGCAAACCGCTTTGTTGCATCAATCAGATGATCAATATGTGTATGCATGTCCTTCTCGATTTGGGAAATCCGGTCCAGTAAATAGGTCTCTTTGCTCTGATAAATTGCCTTTCTGATAATTGAAAGGAGATACATATAGACCGTGTCCGCTTCGCTCCCTTCTATCTCGATGGCAATCTCAAATCCCTCTTGGAGCGTAACCTGTTCTGAAACAACTTGTCCCTCATATTTGTCTAGTGCTTGCGTGATCTGCTGGATAGATACAGGCGGCATCTCTGTGGCTGGTGTGTCCAATCCAAAACTTCGGGCGCACAGTGACCTTCCAAAATCGACAAGGATATAGTGTTGCCATTCCTCTGTGCTCATCTGCTCCCAAAACCGAGCGACCCGCTCATCAACATTCCCCAGCAGAAGTGACAGCGTTGCGTATAGTTTTGCATGTCTTAGTTCTATATCTTGACATAAATTGAATACTTCTGCTAAAGTCATGGGAGATTTATCCTTTCTTATTAATTTGACGGAATTTACTAAACAGAAGTATAGCAGCATGTTGGCGATTAAGCAAATCAAAAGTATAATTAGGGCCCCTATACTCGGTCGAAATTATTTGATCTTGAGCGCTATTGGATTTAACAGTTGAACGGAAGCGTTGAGACTTCTATACCAGCAGCAGACCTAACTTTCAAGGTGAGGAGGCAGAACTGATGCGTTCTAATCATCAGGTATGGCTAATTTTCTATCTTGCCTGCATTTCGTGGCAGGTGTGCGGCTGTGCGGATAATCCAACGGGATCACCACGTTCGCGGACTGTCCCGATAAATGTCGAACCAGCACCACAGATTACCCCTTTGGAATTAGGAATGGCACTCATCCCCGCCGGTGAGTTTTTAATGGGAAGCGAGAGCGGAGAAAAGGATGAACAGCCGGTGCACAGAGTCTTCCTCGATGCCTATGAGATAGATCTGTATATAGTAACAAATGAGCAGTATGCGAGGTTTATGAAAGCAACCCACCACCCGCCTCCGCCCCATTGGAATGACCGGAAATTCAAGAAACCCCGACAACTTGTTGTTGATGTCACTTGGTTTGATGCCGTTGCCTACTGCAAGTGGGCTGGTAAGCGATTGCCTACAGAAGCGGAATGGGAGAAAGCGGCAAGAGGTGGTCTCGTCCAAAAGGAATATCCTTGGGGCGATGAATCTCCGAAAGATCGCGCCGACTTTGGTCAAAAGCACAGCGTACCGCTGCCGGTAGGGAGTTTTCCACCGAATGAATTTGGCTTATACGATTGTGCAGGCAGCGTGTGGGAATGGTGCCACGATTGGTACGAACCCGATTATTACGCAGTTAGCCCGATACGCAATCCGACTGGCGTTGAAACGGGTGGTGCGCGTGTGCTGCGTGGTGGCGCTTGGAACAACAAGCGCATCCAAATCCGCGTTGCGAATCGGAGTTGGCAGCGCCCTAAGCCTAATCCGCCGAATTCTGGATTCCGCTGAGTGCGGAATTAATCTGAACCGTAGGTTCTCACCTCAGTGCCGGCAAATTGTCCCAGTTGCACTCAAGGCAAAAATAGCTCTCCCCACCAATTCGCTGAACCTCCCCACTACATTCTGGGCATTCTATTATCGTGGTGGCTGATTCTTCCTGATCGCTTAGCTGCTGAGGGGCTTTGCCTTCGGTCTCTGCGCCAACGTTATTCTGGACGGTATCAATGACCTCTTGAGGGCGGAGGGCTAACGGCGGAGGCGTACTGCCAGCGAGATCAATAAAATCGCTATGATAGACGTTGATTTCGTTGGCTGCATTGACCTGACGAAGAAAGATTGTATACTTGTTTGGCGCGATTAGGTAAGCCTCTGTGTCGAGTAGTTGAGTCCCTGCACCCACAATGAGATCATATCCGCTAAAATTGATAAGACGGCGGCTGTATCGACTGCCCCTATTATAAACCTCAAACAGTTCGCGTGCCCGTCTGGAAGATAGAAGGAGACAATATTGACGGTGCAGATAGCGGTTTAGGCGGACTGTTGGCAAAAAAACTTCGGGTTCAGCGGCACCTCTCAAAAACCTTATAAACATCTTGTAGGCATCATTGGGGACTTCATTGAGAATTTGCTTCGTGAGGTTACGGCGTGTGCTATCTCTGAGCGCGTGCAGGCGATGAATTTCCCATGAACGGAGCAGAAACCCAACCTCAACATCGAGTTCCTCATGCTGCTCCGGTGATGTAATGCGACAGAGATGCATCGTCGCCTGATCTGTTGTTTTGATGGTGAATGGGAGCATGTTCATCGGATCAATCACTTCCGTGTGGAAACAATGTCTGATAGCAACCTAAATTAGTTTACCACAGGGGTTGGAGCGTGTCCAGCAAAAAGGTTTGCGCTTGGACATTACCCATTTATTTATGCGGATTTTACTGACTGATATTGGATAATTTATTATCCCTAGGAAAGTCGGTTTTTAAGTTGTCAATAGACTATAAATCAGGTATACTTATTTTTCTAATGATGCAACTTTGATTACCACCCCAGAAAGCAGCGCAATTCCATTCGATAAAACTTTTATGACGACGCCCGATTTGCCTTCCAAACAACCAGCCGAGAAAATTACTTGGCGAACAGTAGTACTTTCGCTGCTTTTCCTGCCGTTCATCTATGTTTGGCACATCGAGTGTGAAGCACTGCGATACACCTTCCCGACGCTGATGGCTCCCTTTTACAGCGTTGTTTTTACCGTCCTAATTTTAGTTATAATCAATGCTCCCCTCAAAAGGTTCGCCGCCAAATACGCCTTTACGGGCGGAGAATTGATCTCCCTCTACGTCCTGATGTCGATGACGCTCTTGTTCATGTCGTACGACATGTTCCTGCCGCTGGTATCGATCATCGTCCATGCCTTCTATTTCGCCACGCCGGAGAATGAGTGGCGTGACCTGTTCTGGAAATATCTACCGGAGTGGTTGACCATTAACGATCCGGACATTCTAATCGCGTTTTATCGCGGGGACTCAGATTTTCTGCAGTGGCACTATCTTCGCCGCTGGATCGAGCCCACCCTCTGGTGGTGCGCCTTCAGCTTTGCCTTACTTTTCGTGATGCAGTGTATCAATACAATCATCCGTAAGCAGTGGGCAGAGCAGGAACGGCTCGTCTACCCGATTGTCGAATTACCTTACCAGATCTCTTACAACAGTCGGAACTTCTTCCGCAGTGGCCCAATGTGGTGGGGATTTTCGATTGCAGCATTTATTAGTATCCTCAATGGGCTCCACCTCTTTTTCCCGCTTCTCCCTGAAATTCCGGTGAAGCATTTCTCACTGAATATGTTTTTCACAGAAAAACCGTGGACCGCCTTTTTGACGGGGGGAAGTGCGATTCTGGTCTATCCATTTGCGGTTGGACTAAGTTTTCTGATGCCACTTGACCTGCTCATGTCATGTATCCTCTTTTTCTTCTTATACAAGATGCAAGCCTTTATTGGAATTATATCTGGACTAGACAGTCTGCCCGGCTTTCCTTTCCCTTATGAGCAGAACATTGGGGCATATATAGGAGTTTCGGTGATTGTGCTGTGGGGGACGCGACGGCAGATATGGCGAGCGTTTCTGCAGGCTGTTGGACGGAGGCCCCGTGAAGACGAGAACGAACCGATGCGATATAGGACAGCGTTTTTAGGTCTGTTATTGGGTGGAGTGTTTCTCATCTGGTTTGCGATGCGGGGCGGAATGGCACTCTGGATTGCTGTCCTGTTTTTTGTGGCACATTTTCTGACTATCGCCATTGCCGTTACGCGCATCCGTGCACAAATTGGTCTTTCCATCCATAATACAACCTTCATTGGACCTCACCATAGCCTAGTCAGTCTATTTGGCACACGAAGGATTGGCGGGCAAAATCTCACTTGGTTTTCCCTATTTTTCTGGTTCAATCGAGACAATCGCAGCCACCCAATGCCCCATCAGCTTGAGGCGTTCAAACTTGCGGAGCGGGGAAACCTTGATGTCAAAGGGTTGTCCCGTCTGATGCTGACGCTTATCATTATTGCGATGCCGCTGTGTATTCTGATGTTGGTAAACGTCTTTTTCGATCTCGGCGTGGATACCGGCAAGGTGGGCGGGCAGATCAACAGTTTTGGGGGACGCTCGTATCGCTTTCTACACGGTTGGCTCACGGCACCGCGAGATGCAGACACCGCACACATCATTGCTATAACCATCGGGTTTCTGTTTACTATCTTGCTGGCGGTGGTACGTGGCCATCTTTTCTGGTGGCCCATCCACCCCTTGGGTTACGGCGTTTCCTTCCACATGTACACCTTTTGGGCGGCGTTTGTCGTCGCCGCTATTGCCAAATGGACGGTGCTGAAATATGGGGGCATCCGCCTTTATCGGAAAGCTGTCCCGTTTTTCTTGGGATTGGTGCTGGGCGATTTTGTGATTGGAAGTTTCTGGAATATCCTAAGTATTATGATTAACCGACCTACATATACTTTCTACTACTAACGTAAGCAACGTGAAAGGGGGCTGTAATGCCTAAAAGTTGTGACACGATGGTTGCCCTATCGGGGGCAACTAAAGAGAATCAAACAATTTTTGCCAAAAATAGTGACCGTCCGGCGACTGAGTGTCAACCACTTGTCCAACGTGCCAGGGAAACCCATCCCGCTGGTACGAGCACAAAATGCCAATTTGTGGAGCTTCCCGGGGTGACTACGACCTATCGTCATGTCGGTTCGCGCCCGTATTGGTGTTGGGGATACGAACATGGGTTTAACGAACATCAGGTCGTGATTGGCAACGAGGGATTAGCCTCCAAATATGAGTTTGATTCTCCGAAGTTGATTGGCATGGAGTTGATACGGCTTGGTTTGGAACGCGCGGAAACCGCCGTCGAAGCAGTTACCGTCATGACGGAGTTGATTACGGAATATGGGCAGGGGAAATTCAGCAACGATCAAGGGGTTCGCACCTACGACAACGGTTACATCATCGCCGATCCGAAAGAAGCGTATATCCTCCAGACTGCGGGTCACGAGTGGGCGGTTAAGCAGGTTCAGGGAGCGGTAGGAATCAGCAATGTCTATTCCCTTGAGGAGGACTGGGATCGCCTATCTCCCAACGGTGCGGACGAAGCAATTGCACAAGGTTGGTGGACAGATACTTCGGCGCGGTTTAATTTTTCGGAAGCCTACAGCCGTGAGGCAGATCGTTCGGTCGGAAGTGGTGCCATGCGTCGCGGACGTTCCTGTACGGTACTTGGTAAATACACCGGGAATGTTGAGGTACAAACTATGATGGCGTTGTTGAGTGACCACTCCGATGGGAGCAAGCCCGATGAACCGTTTCAAACAGAAATTTCGAGCGGGACCTCCATCTGTATTCATCACGATGATAAGGGAGAAGGAGGCAACACCGCTGCGAGTCTGGTCGCGCACCTCTGCGATGATGGTTCACGGCTACCTGTCTATTGGTGTAGCTTCTATTCACCCTGTTTATCTGTTTTTCTGCCGATGTTTATTGAAGGGGAACTGCCGCAGGTCTTAGCAATCGGTGATGATACCCCTTCGAATGATAGTCCGTGGTGGCTCTTTCGCCAACTGAGTCTCAAACTGCGTTTGGAGGAACCGGAACTAATTCCAACGGTTCAGGCAAAATGGAAAAAGCTTCAAACCCAACTTCTGACGACCGCTTATGAAATTGCCAAAGAGGGTAAATTCCTCATTGAGCGGGGATGCGAAAACACTGCCAATCAACTCCTGGCGCGATATATGGCGGAGAATGTGGAGATGATGTTAGGAACGGTTCGGGGAATATTGTCAGATGTCGAGCAATCCGTCGAAATGGCTGCCGATTGAAATATCCCATCGCTCGAAGGAAGGTAAACTATGGTAGATCGTTCAATTATCCCACAGCAATTGAATCCTGAACTCAGTCCTGAATTAGCACAAGAGGTTGCTTTTTTTCTGAAGTGGGGTTATCTCGTTATAGAGGATGCCATCACCCAAGCGCAGGTGAAATCCCTACGCGAGGCATTGGATGAAACCTTTGACAGGAAGGGTGAGCAGTTTACCCACCAACTGTTGGAAGAGGATGACCGCTTTACATTTCTCTTGGATAATCCGCCGGTGCTCACACGCATGAAAGCCATCCTCGGCAATTGTGTTCAACTCCATAGTGCGACCGCTCGCGTCACGCAGCCGGGTGAGCCAGATCAGAACTGGCACCGTGATGGACCTTGGCCCATGGCACCGGAAAACACACCTTATGGCAGTATCCCCGGTCAGATTAACTGCGGCTATTTTCTTGACGAATTGACGGTGGAGAATGGACCTATTGCAATTGTTCCCGGCAGCCAACGGGTTCCTTTCCGGCCACCTGAAGGGCATCCGCATTTCCCCGACGAAAAATTTGTCCTCGCCACACCGGGTCAGGCGGTCATGTTTGACGGTTGGATTTATCATCGTGGTGTTGCCAACAACTCTGATCAGCGGCGACGGGTGTGCCTGATGTGCTACCAGAATTCGTGGATGAAATCCCGCGAGCCATTCGATGGTCCCCGTGTCACAAAGCTGATTGAAAATGGTACACCGGAGCAGCAGCTTCTCCTCGGCGGAATACCACGTTGGTAGGGATTTATGCGACTTGTTACATAGGACGAAAAACGAAAGTAGATCAGAACACCGAAAAAGGTAACATTTTACACACGAAAATAACAAAGTTGTTTCCATGTCAAACTTAAGAGTCTTATCATGGTCAAACTGTAGGGGCAAGCCTTGTGCTTGCCCTTTTTTTATGGTTTCAATCTCATAATTGAGAATCTTGTTATTGATCGAGACCAGCACCCGAATGCCCCACCAGCGCGGAGAAGTTTCAATCTCATAATTGAGAATCTTGTTATTGATCGCGCAGCTGCTTGGGGATCGCGTGTCCAGCCCTGACCCGTTTCAATCTCATAATTGAGAATCTTGTTATTGATCGCCGCGATTTGGGTTTCAGGTCCGTTCGTACATTTGGACCGTTTCAATCTCATAATTGAGAATCTTGTTATTGATCGGTGGCAAGCGATTTATCATTACTGGCAAGAATATAAAGTTTCAATCTCATAATTGAGAATCTTGTTATTGATCGGTGGCAAGCGATTTATCATTACTGGCAAGAATATAAAGTTTCAATCTCATAATTGAGAATCTTGTTATTGATCGCTTCTGTCATTGTTGGGAACACCCTTTCGTATGGTAGTTTCAATCTCATAATTGAGAATCTTGTTATTGATCGATCAACTGTTGCGCTGACTTGGACTTGGGTTGCTCTCCAGTTTCAATCTCATAATTGAGAATCTTGTTATTGATCGACGCCCAGATGCGACAACAGACCGCAGATGCTGACAGGTTTCAATCTCATAATTGAGAATCTTGTTATTGATCGCGTTAAAGAATTCTGAACTGATAGGACTGATTATCCGTGTTTCAATCTCATAATTGAGAATCTTGTTATTGATCGTCATGATCGCGGCGATGCCCGCGTTGGCACAATTCGAGTTTCAATCTCATAATTGAGAATCTTGTTATTGATCGATCTGTTTCTCTAAGCTTGACGGATAACTCTGACATTGTTTCAATCTCATAATTGAGAATCTTGTTATTGATCGTTGATCCAATCACGGACGCCTTCATCCATCGTTATCCTGTTTCAATCTCATAATTGAGAATCTTGTTATTGATCGCAAACTCAATCTCATTGCTTCCCACTCGTGCAGTCGTGTTTCAATCTCATAATTGAGAATCTTGTTATTGATCGATGGCTTGGAATTACGACCGATGAGTTCACCCGAATGTTTCAATCTCATAATTGAGAATCTTGTTATTGATCGTGGGAGGCTTTTGTCCCCCCAATGTCGCTTCTAAAATGTTTCAATCTCATAATTGAGAATCTTGTTATTGATCGTGCCTACCGTTTCAGATCCGTGCTGGTAAGGGTTCAGCCTCCCTACTTCTGTCAGGTCCCTTTTTGTTGTTGCGTTGACATTCTATTTTCCATATCTTTCTGAACCTGTCCATTGTCAATCCCTGACTATGACTGACTCTGCGAGGTTACTGTCAGGGTAGCAGGTTTCTGTTAGCCCCACACCTCACAGGTTACAACTTTGTGATTATATATCCGATTGTCACACAATGTACGATTGCTTGTCAACCTCTTTTTCGACACCAATCCGTTCAACTCCTTTCTCACAAGACCGGCATAGGTGATAAAAGGTCACCGAATCCTCCTGTAGGTTGATGGCTTCCATAAGCCGATACTGCAAGCGTAGGTAGGCGCGTCGATCCGTGTTGCACTCAAATAGACTATATTGGATACGTGTGCCAAAATCCAACAAAATTTTAGCAACCGCATTTCGCCGCCGGTCATTGGTAATATCATAGGCAACTGCGTAAAACATAAATTACAGACCTCCTCTTCCTATCTTCCATCCTCCCTCTCCCTTCCAACCTTCCCTCCTTCCTCCTTCTTCCATCCTCTGCATTCCGCTCATACGCAGCCTTGATCTCTGCCTCCCTTCCAACCTTCCCTCCTTCCTCCTTCTTCCATCCTTCCATTCTTCCCATCTTCCTTTCTCCCCCTCTGCACTCTAGCGAACTGTCAACGGCGTATAGGTGTCAATCTCTCCCATTAGACACTTGGCAAGTAATCGTACCTGTAACTCAAGTGTGCGGCGAAAGCTGATCTTGTATTTGAAAACGGGGTGCGTAATCGTCTCATTTTTGCGCTTCTCATAGGCGGCGTAAAACTTTTTACGAGCGGGATCTTTGAGGAACCAACCGCCGTGGGATTGAGTGAAGTCGTTGGGCGTGATTTGCCGATTGTTGATGAGCGTTACCACAACCGAATCGGCGATAACCGGGCGAAATTCTTCCATCAGATCTAACGCAAGACAGGGACGCCCATAGGTCTGTTGGTGAAAGAAGCCAACGTAGGGGTCAAGCCCAACAATCTGGATCGCTGAAATAACATCTGCGGTCAGCAGGGAGTAGGCAAAACTGAGCAGGGCATTGGTTGGATCTTTGGGAGGACGCCGCGTGCGATGTTCAAAACTAAATCCCATCTCCGCATTCAGCATTGATGAGAAAGATCGAAAATAGTCTGCCGATGCGTTTCCCTCAAATCCAAGCAATTCGGAGAGATTTTCGGCTTTAGGGAGGCGTCCTCGCATTTTCCGCATCCCCTCAATACTAGATTCGATAGTGGTTTCTTCAGTCTCCGTTTCAGTTTTGCTCCGCCATTTCCGCCGCTGAAGCATCAGCCGCATGTTACTGATTTTGCCATGTACGAACGCCTTCGCAAGCGCGAGGCACTTTTCTGGATCGTCTGCCACCCGATGTTGCGCGACGCGCAGGAGTGAGTTTCGCGAGATTTGCGGCATCAGCACCCCCTGATAGCGTCCGTATGCGGACAGGTAAACAACCGGTATTCCTTCGTTGAGTAAGGTCTGCATCACTGGAGTCGTCACGCTAATGTTTCCGCAAAGCACAACTTGTCCCAGATGAATGAGCGGAATATCACGGATGGTTTCCCCCTCTTTCACTACCAGCAGGCGTTCCCCAGTCTTTTTGAGTATACAACCTTGTTCATCAACATACAGCACGTTGTCAATGCCGAGGGTGGGCTTAATCCGTTTGGGACGGTCGTCCAGTTCGTTGAGGTAGGCGACTTCGTCCGGCAGGCAGATACCCCGGACGCTACACCCATTGCACCGATTGTCGTGGACAGGTTCGGGAATCTTTCTGGTCTGCAACAGCGATTCGGCGTCAGAAACAAAGTCGCGACTGGTCTGCCGCAACTCGGCGTCAAAGACTACCTTGCGGCGACGTTTGGAGCCGATGTAATAGATATAGCCGTGAGGAACCGCAGTGCCTGTGTTCTCTTCGATCAGCATCCCTTGTAGGCAGAGTTGAACCTGATCGTTGAGCCAGTTGCCGGTGCCGGCTTTCTTGTACTCAACCGGACACGGCACACCAGCCTTCTCTTCAATCAGGTCGAGGTAACCGGAGACACCCAATGTGTCAGAGGCGAGATATTGCCGACGAGATACCTTCACCCCACGCTCGTTGCGATCCTTCATCTCCGTATCAACGCGGGCGTGTTTTATCTTCCCCTCCTCGACATGCTCGTTAATCACCTGATGTCCCTCAACAGATTCGTAGTAAAATCGGCGTGGACAAAAAACATAGGTATTGATCTGCGAAAGTGGTATGTAGGTTTCGGACATAGTTTAATACTCCTCTTTCAATCAAGGTTGGGGAAGGAAGAATGGAAGATACCAATGGAAGGTGGAAGATTGGAAGGATGAAAGGGCAACTCCTAACCTTCCCGTCTTCATCTGCTCCTCTTTCTCCCTTCCCGTCTTCCTTCTTTCTCCCTTCTTCCAACCTTCCCCTCTTCCTTCTTTCCTCCCGTGTTTAGTCAATTTGATTTAGAAGGTAGGTAACTTCATCTTCACGCAGAAAAAGGTTATCGTCCCATTCCCCCTGCTGCTGTTTTGCTTGGAGTGATTCAATTTGCCGGAGCAATGCGTTTTCCATTGCATAATGCTTCTCATCAATTGCATCAAACGTCGTTGCAGAAAACTGCCCCGCCCGATAGCATGCGTAACACCGGGAGTAGACCTCTCCAGCGGAGGCCAAGGCAATATTGAGAAAGTTGAGATACTCCTTCAGAGAACGTCTACAGTATCCTTCAGCGATATTAGCTGAAACCGACGATGTGGCGTCCAAAATCTGTGCAATCAAACGGTATGGTCGATCTGGAATCTCTGTGACTTTTTCATACATAAAAGCGTACAGTTCTATTGCCATTTGCCAAGTTCTCAACTTGCGATAGCCACGATTCACATTTTTTCGACGTTCCAATCGCTTGTCCATACCTGTCTCCTCCCCTTTAGAACCTCAATCATTTCGGTGGTATAAATAAGCACCCCAAATTAACAATTCTATAAGATAAATCTTCCTTCCCTCCTTCCATTCTTCCAGCCTCCCCTCTTCCAATCTTCCTCCCCTCTTCCCCCCTTCCTATTTCCTCCTCGTCTGTCCCATCCCCATCGTCGTCTTATAGCCGGTACCGCAATAGAAAGCAAAATCAGCAAGCAGATTCGCCAAGCGTAACATCTCAGTGTTCCCCTTACCATCCGATTGACGCTCCAGAAAAAATTGGTACGCACAACTCCCGACAAAGCCGATCGCTTTATGCTTGCCGAAATCGAGCATCCGGCTCTTGCTCTCTACTGCGGTCAGCCCGGCGTGGTTTGCAACGAAATCGAGCAAGGGCTGCTTATCAATTTGCATCGGTGCGAACGCGTTCCATTTGTTGACCCAACTCTGATAGCAACGCACCAAGTCGATATGCGGTTGATTCCGCGTTTTTTGTCCGCGTGGTGACAGTTCCCGAAAGGCGGTCGGTGAATGGAATCGTACCTGTAACCGCGTGTCTGTCCCCGCAGATTCAATCAGGTCCTCGTAGATCTTCGCACCACTCCAATCTTTCGTTTCAGTCCCAGATGAAACCAAGCGGCTCAGTTGAAAGGTCGCCTCTCCGAGACGGATGGACGGGAAGTCCTGTGTCAAGAACGCGCTGCCGAAGTGGACGAAAAGGGCATCGTCGAGGAATGTGAACCGGAGCCAGCATTCCGTTCCAGCGCGGATTCGTAGGAAATTCCCGCGCCGCTCGCCGTTACCGATCAACGGCGAAACAGTGAACGGTTTCTGCCTTGATGTCGCGTGAATCTCCGCCGCTTTTTCTGGGTTGCTCGTTTGCAACAGGGACAGGAACGCGGCGTGGGCATGATGCCCCATTGTTGGACGTAGGGTGACGTCTTCGGGGGGGATGAGGTGGATGACGGTGCTGATGGGCATGGGGAGGTCTCCTGTTTTATGCTAACAAATTGGTTGGGATTAAAATAAACTTAATTGTTCGTCTTTTCCGCTGGAGGATGGAGATTCATTCTCCATTTCTGATTTTGGTGAGTTTCCCGCCGAGGTGCTCTCCTCTACTTGTACCTCATCTTCTTCCAGATCTCTCAAATAGTGTAACCAAATCTCTCTATCTTCTGTGGGGTAGACAAACCGCTGTTGGTAGCCACTCAGATTTCTGCGCTCAAACACTTTGGGGAGATCGACATAGCCACAATCCTCTGAAAATAGATCTTCAGAGACTTCAATAAAGAGGTCTTTAAAATATACGCAACCCCCGCGTTCAAGGTGCCTAAACCTGAACTCTTCATGATAATCGTCAAAATATCGTTGGTAAACGACAAGATTGGGTACAAAATCCTTGTCGTCACGACTGAAGGCCATACATTGACGGATCGGTACACTTACGGCGTTTTCTGGGCGACATTCTGGAGATTCTGATTCTGGCACTTTTGTTGTTAGCGTGATTGACGGTTCAAAGCTACGAGTGATGACTAAGCCTCGATCATGCAGGGGTTTATTTTCCAGACGGCCTTCGTAGACATATTCATAAAGCATATCAAAAAGCATTTCTGAACGATAATCGTGATGAGGTTGTGGTTGAATCAATTCAAGAAATGCGTTCGTTTTGAAAGTTCCGCCGCTTTGCGCTTGTAAAATTTCAAGGTAGCGAACTTCGGTCTCTTCGGAGATCATGCGAAGAAAATGGCGAATTTTTTGTCCGACAACAACAATTTTCGCATCCTTCATTTGTCCTTTGCGGTTACATCGCCCTGCTCTTTGGATGAGTTGATCCGGATTACACAATTCCGTGACTAGCAGGTGTGCGTTGAGATCGCATCCGACCTCAATTGCGCTTGTTGTAAACAACATATAACTCCCGTCCTCTTCTTCAATTTGCTTTAACTTTTGATAGACCTTCTGACGTTGAGCATCACTAAGCCTACCGTGATAAAGAAACACATTTTCACCTACTTTTCGTTCTTTCATGAATTGATAGAGAGGAACAACATCTGCAACCGTTTCGACAGTGACGATGATTCTTTTATTTAGCTCACATCTACTCGATACATAAGCACAGATTTCGTCACGTACATCTTTAGCCTCTGTGCGAATAGATTCAATCTGCTTTGAAGGTGATGAATACTTTAGTGATTCGTTCAAGTTTTTCAGTTTTTCTTCCCTCGTGTAATCAATGTTATCTAGAAAGTTCAACTCTTTTTGATATGCCTCTGGCATTGTTGCAGTCATGACGACCAGATCGAGGTTTGCCTTGTATAAAGACTTAATTAGCCTTACAAAGTTGGTGAATGCGACCTTGTCATACGAATGCGATTCGTCGAAGCAGAACAGGTTTCTGGTGTGGCTGTGGTGGATACGAAATGGGAAGATATAAGATTTATTCGGTTCACCAAATCCGAAGAATCGGTAGAGGAATTTATCGAACGTGGTGATGATCACATTTCCATCATAAAGATGCCGCCTACCGTCCGGTTTTCGCTCACCATTGTCAAAAACTATCCGGGACGACTGTCCGCCTGTGTCAATTACAAGTGAATACGGTTTCGATAGTACCTTTGACATCTTACAAAGATATCTCTCGCATCGCCCAATCTGATCTTCGACAAGACTACGAGAAGGAAAAATAAGAAATAGACGGCGTTTTGTGGTGAGGCTTGGAACCAGGACCGCTTCTGTTTTCCCACTCCCTGTGGGGGATTTGAGCAAAAGTGCAGGATTTGCTTTTGATGGTGAGATAAGATGAAAGAGTTCTTCCTGCATCGGATTCGGAGCGAATGAAGTAATTTTTTGGTATTCATCTAAGGCACTTGACATAAGACAATCTCCTTATGTTGGCATCTAGTATATTTGGCAGCATTTACGAGCATGTTTTCCAGTCTAGGTTGTTGATAGGCAGTAGCAAGATCTGCGGCGATCCTTTCACGTTCCGGTGGTTCAATCTCCCATTTGTAGTATTTCATGGGCAAGGTAATTGGCGATTCACCAAATGGGTAAGGAGCAACCTCAATTTGCATATCATTAACTCTTCGGGAATGGAAGTCCATAAACACCCGCGGTTGTGGATCTCCTGTGAACGCGTACGTTTCAACCTCTGCTTCGATTTGGTCACACATTTCCAATGTGTACAGATCAATCGGAAAATTATCAGCAAATTTGGCGTACTTCCCATTATGTTGTGTTTTTAACTCCGCCACTGCTTTCGCAATACCTTCTACCGAAAACTCGTGATGAAGTCGAATGAGCAATTCGACATAGCGATTGTCATCAAAAACTCTAAAACGGTGACCAGCAAACGAGTAAGCGAGACATTTTTCCCTACCTTGTTTGGTATCACGATAAAGGACGCGAAATGTAATGGGTTTTGCGTTGTCGTGCCTTTGGGCGGCACGTATCAACCAGTCACGGGTTTTGCTGCAATCAACTTTGAAGTGCTTAGGGTCAAACCGCCGAACCAACTGGACAACATTTCCAACGTGGCTTTCCAGTTTCAGAACAGTGACACGCTTTAGATTAGGACCGACCATCGGCTCAAAGAAAACACGACCGATATCAACTGCTTCATTCTTTCCAGCCATTTTCTACTCCTCCCATTAACTCGTCAACAAAGGATTTCGGCAGATGATTTTCGCCATCTGTATAGTAATCTAGTTCAATTTTACCATCGGTTTGCCCAGCAATAAATGGTACAAATCCACTAATCTGGCTCGGTTCCAACACATCCAAGGCGGTGTTTTCGGACGCACCTTTTTGCCATTTGTACTTGTAGAGCGGAAAGGCTTCACACGGTACACCAACTAATGATTGACCCGGTAAAAGCGTTGATGGTTTTCTACAAACTCGCTCCAAATTGAGTTCAATAGGTTCGCTCATTGACTGGACAAACGCGTAACCTTCTTTGCCGATCTTGCAACCAAAATTGTCAACACTTCGCAACTCATTAAGCAGTTCTGGATCTTCCGAAACTACATAGCCGACTAGTTCTTCAGCAATCAGATACTCCCACGTATGGAGTTGGTACACCTCTTTGGAATTACTATGGCGCATGAGACGTGAAAAAGCATTGTGAGTAAAAGCCCTGATACCTTGTCGCTTTGTGATGTGCACTGCGAACTGTCCATTCCGCGGATATGCACCAAGCGGACAGAGCTGCGGCGGCAAAGCGTAATAATCAGGGTTCTTGACATCGGTTTCGGGGAGATGCCCGGTTTCTAATAATTTCAAACGGCGCAAGAAGCCGGACATCGTTGTCGGCGGTAGAAATGGATAGGTGCTTATGTGCAAGATTGAAGATGGTAGTCGTCGAAATGTCAACCCTGATGTCGGTTTAATTGTCAGGTTGATCATCCACATTGAGCACCTCCGAGTCAAATTGCTCTAGATATTCGGTGAGTTTAACGATTGCCGCATCACCAACATACCTATGGAAACTGCCACGCGTCAATTCACTGGCAGGCTGCTGTTTTTGTCCACCGATTGAAAATACAGCATTTTTGAACTGTGTTTGTGCTTTATTTACAGTCGTGATTGAAGGCGAAACCACCGGACGTTTGCCAAGCGGTACGCGGTATCTGTCTACGACAATCCACGGTTCAGGTGTATCTGATGCCAGTTTATCTTCAAATATCTTGACACCTTTTGGGTTGCCTGCGCCCAATCGGGCGAGTGCACCGAGAAACGCATAAGCCACAGAAGCAAACTCACCCTCGGTCATACTCAAGCAATGATTGTAGACAGGATAAAGCAACCCGGGCTCGTTATATTCACGCTTGAAAGGCATCGGCGTTTCATCACCTTGTTGGCGAAGCATTGATGGATGCATCGCCCGTTGCTTCTCCTCCGGGTCCAGCCTTTGGATTGCCACACCGCCTCCATGCGTCAGACGCCCGATCATTGTTGTGGCCTCTCGAGGGTTACTCTCACCTTCAATTTCAATTCTGCTAGTGATTAATCCACCAAAAACACAACAAATTGGGCATTCCGGCTGACTACAAGTGTGAGGGACCCCACAGTTAAGACTATCGCCGAGAAACCCGTTTTCTTTTGGTGCCCAGATTAACACTCGCCGTTCAACACCACGTCGTTTCGTCGGTGAAAGGTAACATTTTTCGAGATCTTCACCTTCGGGCGTTTGAATTGCGACCTTCTCGACAATATTGACATTAACCTGCGTTTCGTGTCCAAAATAAAGTTCCTGTCCACCTTCCAAAAAGGCGTAGATATCGAAATGGAAACGAGGCCGGTTTGATTGAGATTCAAGTCCAGTTTTGACTGTAATTGCCATTTTGATTGTTCTCCTTTCTATGTTCTTTGAAACAGGCTTGCAAATTTAGCATACAAACTCAATTTCAGTTGATAGCACAGTTTACGTTGTTCATTAGCACTTTTATAATAATTCTCGAACAACGTTGTGTAAGCGTTCAAAATATCATCAAAGTAGATCGATAGCTGTAGCTGTCCTCGTTCACTGATGCTTTCAACACGGCTTGAAAGATCCAAATTGAGTTCTTTTGTCAATAAACACTTCGCTTGATCGTAGCAGAAGTAGTTATCGTCGTTTCGGAACATCGTCGCCCGAGTGCCTGTCAGGGGCTCAGAAGCTGCGTAGTTGAAGAAATTCGGATTTGTTACTTGCTCGATAAGTTTGCTTACTTCACGTTCGGTGTTGAGTTTTTCATCTTTATTTACTTCACTCCGAACATAATCACAGTAGGCATACGTTAATCCGGTTAATCCGGCGACATGCCGGAAAAGTCGTGCTTGATTCATTTTCGGTTTTTCTCCTTTCTCAGATAGTTGTTCAAGTAAAATACAGTGTTTCTCGCGGAGCTCTTCGAGGACTCGTTTTTCGCGGTACGAAGTCGCCCAAAGTTGATTGGCTTCTCTCTTGTCAGGGTCAACCGTTACCATTTTATAGATTGCAGCAATCACCTCATCTTTCTCAATCAGTCGGATTGCTTGGCCAAGCGGAATATTATCTCGCTGCTCAACAATCAAGTCCGGTGAAAAAATCTTGTTTAGCAAACTTAGCCATACAAGGTGCCGGGTTTTGAGCGGAATTTCAGCTCCACCGGTGAAAAGTGTGAACTTCATCGTTCCCAAGGCTTCGGCAGGCAATGTGCAAGCAACCCGCCAAAGCGTATACTGTACCTGTCCAATCTTTTCTGAGACCAATATACGACTGTTTCCACTACCCGCAAACTCCCGACAGTTAATCAAAAGGTATCGTCCTGCCACTAGATTCAACTCACCAAGTGTTAGCATGCGCAGTTGATTTTCAATAGAAAATGGTTGATCGATCTCGTCGCGTGGTGCAAGCTGCACAACAATCGCACCGCTTGTGAGTTTGACTGGACAAGCAAAAGCAACCGTCAGGCATTCTCCACAAACATTTGGTTGTGCTTGACTTCCTCCTGATTGTAGTCGTTGGGATGGGTCGCCAAGAACGAAGCGATTGGCTTGTTGATGACGTTCTTTTGCCGGAAGAGTTCTACCGCAACTGTAGCAAAGGTTTTTGGCGTTATCACCTGCATTGCGTACAATAATTTCTGGCATTGTATCAAGCGGTACAAATGGACAGCTGGGCAATGCAATCGGCTCATTCAGAATTTCAATAATTGTGTCTTCGATACTACTTTTCCCGCCTTGCGACTTGAGTTTGACCGTACCATAAGAAAATTGCATTGATCCTGTTCGGTTGAACTGACGTGAAAGCTTTTCAGCATGATCAAAGTTGACTGTGTTAGTTTGGTCTCGTAACCCTGATAAGATCTTATTAAACTCAGCTTGATTTACCCTCAAGGCAGATTTGAGAGCTTGCTTTGCTTCATTTAGGTTTTCTCTTTCATTGCATAGTTTTGACTCAATGTTTGCCCGCCTTCTCTCTGTCAAATTATCTGGTTTCAATTGATCTTGGTATCTTTTGACATTCTCCTGTGCTTTACTTAATGCTGTGTTTGCGTTTCTGTAATTATCAGCATTTCGCAAAATCCGTTCACGGAGGGTTGCGATGTAAAACGCAGCGAGCCAATGTGCCATCATTTTCGTCGCTGGTGGAAAACGGACATATCCAAAACCGCGATCTGTCAATTTTAGACTGTTCACAAGTAAAGTAAAGGACTTGTACAATTCCTTTTCCGAATACGCGGACTGTTGAATAAATCTTTCCCACTCTTTCTCAAGTTGAAAATCGAGATATGGGACAAATAGTGAGATTGTGAATGCGTTTTCAAAAAGGCGAATCACGTACTTTTCCTGTTGTAGAAATTGCAAAAATCGTTCAATCAAACTATCGTAAGCGATTTTGATTTGCATCTCCTGTGGAAGGACAATCCGCTGATAGTTGTAGATCTTGCCAATGGATTGTGTTTTGAAAGTGACTGTCTGATTTTCAATCTTCGGCAACTCCAAAATTTCACGATCGATTTGTTCGTGAGAATATTGAATTAGATGGTTTACACGACGTAGTACGCGCAAGGCATCCATTTCATCCCACCACTGTTTGAGATATTCAGACTTGTCCCCCTGCTGCATCCAGTGTACAAATGCTTCAAAATCCCTTGTTGGCTGATCTTGGTTTGTCGCTGCAAAGTGAGCAGCTAAAATCTTTTCTCTTTGTTGTGTCTTCATAACTATTCAAAATTCTCCTTGAGTTGTTGGGATGTTATGCTAATTGACGGTATGATAGCACATGACCAGTCGCACAAACCTGCGCCTGATCTCATTTTTGTTAAAATTTTTTGGAAAGATTTGACCTGTCTTGAGTTGAATGTTACAATAACCTTGTGCAGGACCGAACCCATCCTTGGCGGTGGATGTAGGCCCTGCTTTTTTTTGAATTCGCTTGTTTAAGAATACAATCGCTCGTTCCATTCCTAGTTACACCGAAAAAACTAGATTGTTCCAAACATATTTTTCACAATCCTAAAATCCAAACCGCTGAAGTTCAACCCAGATTAAAATGGGTTCGCCTACCAAGGCACATTGGCACTCGTCAGTAATTGACTCCAACTTATTGAAGCGATCGACAAGATTGGCGTCTTCATGTTCTAGCTCATCTATCTCACGGCGAATTTCATAACGTCGGTTTTCAATGTGGGATTGTTCTAGCTCAAATTTCTTTAAATAAGTCGTGATTTCTTGATTGGGACTCAATTCAAACACCTCCTTTTTGTTATAAACCCCACTATAACAATATAGATTAGGTATGCTAAAAAAAACAGCCATTTGGCTGACTTTTTATAGTATACATTGTGGCATTGGCGTTGTCAATAGAAAAGTTATAGTAGGGTTAATAAACTATCTCAATCTTGAGATTCTTTTATGGTAAAAACCGGGCGTATAAACCCAACTATGTTTCAATCTCGTAATCGAGATTCTTATAGGTGTCCGGAAAGCGAAATGTCAGTCATGGTGACGATTCAAGTGATCAATATGATTCTGGTTGAGTTGGCTGATTTCAGCGTTCATATCAGATAGCCGTTGATTCATCTCCAATCGGACATCAGAAAAGCCCTGATTCATATCACTCCGCAACCCTACAATTTGCTGATTGACTTCAACGAACCGCTTATCCATCCGTTCCTCAAGGCGTTCTAACGCATGAAAGAACATCTCACCAAGTTTGTCGATTTTCTTATCGTTTTGTGCCGTTCTGTAGAAATACACCGCTACTTGACCAATGAATCCCACAACAACAAAAATCGCGATAAGGATATGACTTGGCGACCATTCACCCATCTGTTTCACCTCCTTCCGTTGCGGCAACCCACCGCAAGGGATACGCCTCGCAGCGCGCTCTTATGCGTTTGCTGTGCCAAACATCTTCACTTCTAGGTTTTTAGTGCCGATGGCGCGCGTGACGTTGTACAACTTGCGATAAGTTGTCACGTTTTTATCGCCTTGGATAGTAGTTATCCTCATAATAACACAAACCGTCCCTGTAGTCAATAGCAGAACCCCCGTACGCCCCCAAGTGAGTCCTTCCTTTTTTGTGTCACCACTATTTTCCTCCGCCCCTCGGAAAAGCATGAAATTTCCAAACACCTCTCCATAAAATTCACCACCGCTACCATCCTATCCGCACCCCCTTTTTCAGGTGCATTGGAAATAAAATGAATATTACCCCGTAGGAACAAATCTCCATATCTGTCCTTTTCCAATCTTCCAATCTTCCTCCCTTCTTTTCTCCTTCCAACCTTAACTCTTTCGATATACCCTGACCATCTTCTCCGCTGTCTCTGCGACCCATTCCCGCAACTCTTTCGGTTCGATCACCTCTGCCTCCTCGCCCCACCCCAACACCCACCAGCCAACCTCCAACCAACCCGCGACAGTCGCTTCAAAGCGAAGGCCTCCATCAGCGTTGTCGTGTATCTGCTGCGTTGAATGCCACTGTACCTCTCGGATGAGAGGCGCGATGCGTGGTGCGAACTCAATGACGATGTGTGTTTCTGGACCGAGCCTGAAATCCCAACTTTTCTCCATGTGTTTCTGTACGGAGAAATCTTCGGGGATCGTGTAGGGGAGGGAACTAATAAAAAGCGAGTGGATACGGTTGATCCGGAAGGTTAAAATCTGATCCGATTTGTCGGTATGCCCAATTACATACCACGCGTGTTTGCGGAACAGAACGGCATACGGTGCAAGTCGATGCTGCTCCCGTTTCCCACTGCTGAAAGAATTGTATCGTATGTTGACTTTGCGCCGTTCCCGAATCGCGTTGTATAGCTGCTCTTTATGCGGTTGCGCTTCATCAATTTGGCTGACCTGTTGGTGGGGCACTTCAATCTGCGGAGCAATCTTGCCCAAGATTTCATTTGTCCGCTCTGGTAAGTTGGAGGTAATCTTATGGATAGCACGATTGAGAACTTCTACCGCCTGCTCCCCTTCCGCTGCCTGGTGAAAACGGGCTGCTGTAACGAGCGCAAGTGCCTCCTCAAAGTCAAGGTTGAGGACAGGGAGGAAAAAGTCCGAGACCATTTCATATCCCTGTTTTCCGCGTGGAACAATCTCGATTCCCATATCACGCAACAGAGCAATATCGCGCTGGATGGTTGCTTTATCGACCTCAAAGTGTTCTGCCAATCGGGGGCGTGTCCACCGACGCGGCTCCTTGTGGATTAGGGACGCGACTTCGAGGATTCGCGCCATCTGATCTCTTCGGTACATGATAACCTTTCAGCACCATCAATCTGTGGAATGGGGTGTCCCATTTTCAACCCGATTAAAACCCATTCTTCTACGACTTCTCGCAATTCCTCTCTGCAAACCTCCAGCGTATCTGCATTCGCCCAAACTCCCTGAAGATCGGGAATACTGCCAAAATAGCCTTCCCCATCGGGTAATATTTCATAGTGTGCTTTACGCATAGCTGCTTGGATATAATTTGTCAGCATAATTCACTTTTCCTTTCGATGCTCACTGGTGTTATTTGTTATTTTCTTTAGTAGTTTTCTTCGCTCGACTGGCAAGCCGCCCTGCTTGTTTTGCCAAGCGTTTCGCTTCCTCAACCTGTTTTATCAATCCGCGGTTTGTCCAAGAAACGCCAGCCAAATACCGGATTTCCTTGCCGTCAATCGTGGGTGCGTTCAACGCCTCTGCAGCGACATAGACCTGCAAGCCGCTATCTGCGGTATGGCGAAGTCCTGTATTAACACCCCTGCCATCAACCTCAGCACTGAAAGTCAGACTGCCCCTTGCAAACGCGGGGTGGAAATCTTTACTGATGCCGAAGAACACACCATTCAGTACCTTGCTCATGCCTATATCTTCGACAAAACGGCGATTCCCGATGCCGACATGTCCCGTGATATGATGGATACTCGGTAGGGAGAACTGCTTACTGACCGCAAGAAACGCCGATTTGCGTTCGTAACGTTCAATATCGTTCAGTCCACTCTCAATGTTGTCGTCGATATTTTCCAGTCCGACTGCGACATTGGGGACAATCCCCGCCTCGCGGAGTAGCAGCACTTTAAGATTGCCCAATAAAAAACTCTGTTGATTATGTCGAACGCTTGTCAAACCGATTTCGATACGATCGAAAAGCCCAAAATCGAGTTGGATTGCAGCTTCATCGCGTGGCAATTCGCCGGCGTTGCGGAAGCCAAAATAGGTTCCAAGGTTAAATATCCCGTGTTCAATAACCTTTCCCGTCGGTATGTCCACTAAGCCACTATCCCGGCAGTATGGGGCTGCCCAAAGGTGAGGGGAACAGAACATGGTGATGCAAAACAGGGGAATGAGTAGCCGTTGCAGCGCAATCGGAGGAGCGTTATAAATGAAATTCATCGATCTATCCGAGGGTTTGAAATTGTTTCAAGGAGGGGAGCCACAAAAGTTGAGGTGACACTGTTTTTGAATGAGAATCTCTCATTCTGATGGAGGGAAGCGAATGCGAAGTTGTTATCCAAATTAGCATAGCTGTCGAGTATGGAAACTCGACCTACAGGCTAGCTATAGCAACTGAGTATAGTAAGAAGGGACCGCACGCAAAGGTGGCAGTCCCTTCTATAGTAGATTTTGTGGTTTAATCGAGATCAAGCTGCTGCATAAATGCAACCATCTTCGCTTCAGCCTGCTCGGCGACCTGTTCCAGTGTTTCGGGATCGACTGTTGTCTGCTGGATTCGTTCATCGGTGTTTGTCGCAAAACAGAAACCGAGGTTGTGCTTGAGATCGTGCATCGCTTGCTCAATATGAGCACTGACAGGTCCGGCCGGATACATCCACTGCCGTGCCCTGTTCTGTTTCAGGTTGATGTGGCAGTGTCCCGTTCCGCCCTGTTTTTTTGCCTCGCCAAAGCAGTCAAGCCGCAAGATTTCTTGGTCATAGGCGAAGACAGATGCTGCGGGTCCATACCCGGCGCGGTCATCCCGCCAGTAGACTTCCAATCGGACATTATCTTCTAGCGGATATTCGACCAGATCTCTTCTTCCTTGTTGTTCTGGCGCCATCGTTCTTCCTTTCGATTGTAAATGGTTTGATTTGTAAATGCCTTTACAATTCTAACACCCCACGAATCAACGAAGTGCGGACCTCATCGCCTGTTAGTCGAATCGGTGCTCCTATCTCAGATCCGTATTATTAGCATTCTACTACAAAGAACGTACAAGGTCAAGTCCTATTTTTGTTGTCTCTATCAGATTCGATTAAACTCGCTCTTCTTTTTAGAGACATTTGGTTTTCCTGTAGGAGAGATCTTTGAATCCCGACTTCCTACTCTTCCTTTTGAATCATCTTGACAGCCCTGCTACAACCAAGTAAAATATGCGAAGTGTATTTTGGCTCTCACAACTCCCGCCGAGGCGTATCGAAATCATGTCCACCAATAGATCAGAAGATTGGATTGATAGTTCTTGGATTGAAAACTATTTGAGGGGTTCAGTCCCAACTCCGGACCGCTGGCTGTTTATCCATGATACGTCGCGAGTCTTCCCAAGTCTTCACGCGCTGAAACTCTTTGGCCGCGAATACGAGGTCATCTTTTTCGAGGGTGATCTACGGATACGGCAAAGTTTGGAGCGTTACAAAGATAATCCCGATGAATTTGCTGCATGTATCGTTTCTCGCCAATCGGATGAGGTTAATCTCCAAATTCTTGACTACATTGTGCGGAGTCAATCTGTTGAGATGACACCGCAATCAGTTCTAGAATTTGCCCAACCGGAATATAGTTGGACCCACGCAGTCAACCAATTGTGTGGCGAGGATTTCTGGACGCTTTTTGAACGGCTTCAGGCATACCGCCTAAACTATCCCCGGTCTATGACGCCTGCTGAAGCGACGAATCTCCTGCTTTCGGTGCAACTGGATAGCGATTTGCGAGGCAACCTATCGGTGCGGGAGGCAATAGAGATATGGCAACGAATGGAAAGAGATGCAGATATAATTGTGTGGGGCGAGAAATATCCTCGATTGTTTCAGTCGTTAAATCTCAAGGTTCGGGCGGCACTCCCGCTCATGGACAAGTTGGACGGTGATACGGATTTTGTTCACTTTCTCTGGACTTCGTACTCATTGGCACAGCATAATGAGGATTACGATCTCTTCCTTCCAGAACTCTTCGGGGATACGATTTGGAAAAAATATGGCAATACCCCACCGGAGGGGATATGGAGAGCTTGCCCTCAACTCATCCGGAGCGATCCGGAACGGGTCATGGACCAGATTCGGCGGACAGAAATCTGGCTGACCCAAGATCAGCAGCGGCTAGAACTTTTCCAGCGGTGGGTGGGGCTTGATGCTTCTAATCTGAGCAAGACGATAGAATATGTAAAAAAAGAGATCCTCTTTTGTGTTCCGATGCGTGAAGCCTTGCGTTTGATTGCGGCGCAGCTCTGTCATTTTCCTGAATCGTTGGATACGGTTGAGATTCACAAAATTATTGAAAACATTCAGCGACGACATCTGTTTCAGGCGAATACCGTAAACTACCTACGGATCAAAGAGGTGTTCCGGGCGTTTACCGATCTGGTTGCGTTGAATCAGTTAATTGCAGGGGCAGAACGCAAGCGTTGGTTGGCTGAAGAGGATCGGAGTCAGGTACAAAATCAGGTGATTTTGAATCCCGATAAAATCGAGGATGTAACGGACTGGGGATATCAGGCAGACCTCTCAAAGCTAGAGTTGATGGCGGCTGAATTAGATCAGCTTAACTTCCAATGTGATTTTTTGCCCACCCCTGTGATTGGTGAGGTCTTAGGACGCGTCAAGGGATTGGTAGATGAATATAACATAGAATTTGCCCAGCGGATTGCGACCTCTTTTCCTGCATGGATAGCCTCAAATAGAGATAAGCTACTACTGACAGTCGATTTCTTGGATCTGCTTTTTTTCCCCCGCTATCAGCAATACATTCAAGAAAAGGCACAATCGGCTTACATCTTCATGTTTGATGGGCTGCGGTGGGATACTTGGGAGGCAATCAAACCGAAGGTGCTGAGTGCGTTTCAAGGGCGGGTTGCTCTCGACGGTATTTTTCCGTTGGTTTCGATTCTACCTTCGACGACGGTGTATAATAAATACGTTATTTTTACAGGCGAATTTCCGAACGGGGATGCGGACAACAATTGGGAGGCTGCGCTGATACCTGCTTTTCAGAACCGTGGAATCCATGGCGTCCGATGGATAAGTGACGACGGAAACAATCAGGCGGAGATGCTTGCCCTCATTGAGGCGGAGGATGTTCCTGTTAAGGTTTTCAATTTTACGTTCATTGATCAGAAGCTTCAGCAGACGACACAAAACCTATCTACGGTTTATGAGGAGATTAGGGCCAACTTTGAGCGCGTGGTCCAGCCGTATCTTGAGCGGATTCCGAGTGACTCTCTCATCTTTCTGACTTCCGATCGCGGTTTCATTGAGTCTACAGACTCTCAGGACTTTTCGGAGGATGCTCCTCAAATGTCCTCCGGTGTGATCCACCATCAACGCTACATTGGTTTATCAACCCCTCCCACGCCTGCGGATTTAGAGCAATTTGTCTTTTTCGGTGCGGACCAAATCGGTTTGCAACCTGTCAGGGAGGCATCGTATTATGGGTTTGCGACGGGGCGTACGCAGGTTCTTCCTGCAAAACGTTATGTGCACGGTGGAATTTCCATACAGGAGATGCTTATACCGTGTGTGGTCTTTGTGCCGACCGCGACAGGGCAGTTGGAAATGTTTCCACTACAATAAGCACGATGCTTTTATGGAGGATTAATGGACAAAATGAATATGGACATTTTGAGTCTCTGGGCATACGTTTGGGATATAGTAGATGAGGATGTTGATTCGATAATTCCAACCCTCAAGAACGAGATCGGCTTGAACACACTCAGTGTTGCGACATGTTATCATAGCGTTGATCACTTGCGCGTTCATCGTCTGGAGAACAACTTTTATAGCTCGCAGGCAGCGATCTATTTTCAGCCGGATCAATCGCTGTATAGGAACACCCGAATTGAGCCGCCTGTGTCACCGATTGCGACGGATACGAATCCACTGCGGGATATCTCCGATGGGTGTGAGCGGCACGGCATGAAACTCTCATCGTGGACGGTGTGCCTCCATAACTCAACGATTGGGCGAAATCAGCCGGAGGTGGCGCAGCGCGATGTATTTGGTAACCCATGCTGGCACGCGCTCTGTCCTGCAAATGAGGATGTACGCGAGTATATGCGAGCAGTTGTGACGGACTTGACGACGAACTACAATTTTGCAACGGTCGAGTTAGAATCGTGCGATTATCAAGGAGGGCGTCACTACCACGGACATGAAAAGATTGGCATCCCGCTAGGAGAAACGGACCGTCTCCTGCTTGGAATATGCTTCTGCGAAAGTTGCCGAAAGCGTGGAGATGCAGAGGGAATTGATGTTACCGCCCTTGCAAACGGTGTGAGATCAGAATTAGCAGCCAGTTTTGAGTCCGGAAAGCCGATCCAGATTGGGTTTGACGAATTTTGTGATAAAGTCCCTGAAACACATGCGTATCTCGAAATGCGCGAATCCGTAGTCAGTTCGCTCATTGCAGACATTAAATCCGTTTCCCAAGCCTCAATTTCATCAATGGCAATGGGAGACAGGAGATATTCGGGGCTCAACACAGAAGGGGTCCGGGATATTGCAGATTGGTTTGAGATTCTATGCTACACACCGTCGCAAGAATCCGTTGAAGCGTCTGTAAGAGACGCTGCGGTACTGATGAATGGGAAGGTGGATCGGGTCTGGGTTGGCGTTTGTGCTTATCCGCCAGCAAGCCCAACCGCTGAGACGCTCGCCGCGAATGTCAAAGCGGTAGCAAGGCTCGGCGTCCGTGCTGTATCTTTCTACAACTACGGGATTATGCCCAAACGTAATCTTCAATGGGTCAAGGCTGCGATTGAAGGTATTGGATAACTATCGTTTTTACATTTGACGGAAGGAGTTTGCCGTATGAGATTTGAGGGAAGAGTTGCGCTGGTAACGGGTGCTAGTCGTGGCATCGGCAGGGCAACAGCGATAAAGCTAGCCGGCGAGGGCGCCGATGTCGGGGTGCATTATGTGAGATCGGCGAAACCGGCAGAAGCGGTTTGCGAGGAAATTCGTGCGCTTGGACGACGGGCAGTTGCTCTTCAAGCTGACATTGCAGACCGTACCGGGGTCAACGAAATGGTAGTGCAGGCTACAGAAGCACTCGGTTCCATCGAGCTACTAGTGAATAACGCCGGCGATGTTGGCAATATGGATTTCGATCAACTTACACCAGAACACTGGGATCGGATTATTGCGATTAATCTCACGGGGCACTTCAACGTCATCTGGGCGGTCAAGGGCGGGATGATGGAGCAAAAGTTTGGACGAATTGTCAATGTCTCATCAATCGCGGCGTTGGCACCACGCCCTAGTCAGTTCGCCTATGCAACGGCAAAGGCGGGCGTAATTTCCTTCACAAAGTCTGCCTGCGACCCGTTAGCACCGCATAACATTCGGATTAACTCACTTGCCCCCGGTGCTATTAATACGGATATGATCTATGAGATCTCGCCGGAAATGCTTGAACAGCTGCGCTCAACCACGCCGTTGCAACGCCTGGGCACGCCCGAAGAGATGGCAAACGTCATCGCGTTCCTGCTCAGCGAAGAATCCAGCTATATGACCGGTGCGACCGTCATCGCTAGCGGGGGACGGGTCCTGTTTCCGTAAAATATAGGGCGATTCTGCGTGATTATAGTAAAGTTTAGAATTAATTGGACACTCTGTACCGGGGAGGTTTCTCACCGCACCGTATCGGCGCAGTTGGAAACAGCGCCTACCAAATATGGGGAGCAAAAGTGTCTATTTATTTTTAGAATTCACTATAATTACCAGCTAGCGATGAAATCTTCGACCTCAAAATTGCTCGGCTCTTCTTCAAAAAAGTACCGCATCGGACCGGACTGGAAACCGGGCACGAAAAGATCTTCCTCCGTTTGGAACTTGGCATCGAGCACCTCGAACCGTCCCCAGAGGAGATCTGCTTCCTCCTTTGAAAAACGATCGGCGAATTGGGGACCCCAGTTGATGCTTATCGAGTGTGGACTGGAAGCACGTCTACGAACCTCCGGCGGCAGCTCGTCAAAGTCGCTGCTTTTCAAGATGCAAAGATGATATGCTGCCTTGGAGAGATATATCGCTAGCACCATTTTGCCTTTCTCACCCGCACCGGGCTGGAGTTTTTCGACTGCTTCACAGTATGCTTCGGCATCCTTTTTCAGAATCGCTCGTAAAGCTGCTTCCGTGAGATCCTGCATCCGGTTGCTTGCCTGCGTCCAATTCTCGAAGGTTTGACGTGCCTCCGGGGAGAGAAACTGCGTGAAGTTTAAGTCCGGATAATACGGGAAAATCGTGTGCCCTCCGTGGATTGTTCGGCGCAACTTGGTGCTGTAATTGCTGCCCCAATGCAGGATGTAGTTGGAGTACACAACACCATCGCCGCCTTTCAGTTCGACGGGGATGCCCCCCGGCAAGGGAACGCGGGGGTTTTCGAGCAGTTGACGATTTTCCTCTTCGGTGTTTAGACGACGGTGGCTGCCAGGGACTACCCAAAGCACATCATCGTCGTAGAGCGGAATGTTCCATTGGACGTATTTGGGTCCGTTCTCCAAAAAGTCCGATTGCAGACTCGCCATAGGTGCCATGTCGATGGGATGAACATCGCGGTGCCAGTGAGCTGGACCGTGATCGCGTTGTGGGCTGCACATCAACATCATCCCGGCAATTCCCGTTTGTTCGGGGACGCTCAACAATTGACTACCCACGCCCAAAGTGTTTTCGTGCATCCATGTCTCAACGGTGTTAGCAGTAGCTTCGTCAATGAGGTTCTCGAAATGTCCCAGCCGCGGTTGTGCACCGGTTTCCCACACACTTCGGTTGCCTTCCTGTGCCCATATCTCCTTTTGGCGTTCAACAAGCACTTCAAAACTGGCGCGTACATCGTCCAGTTGTTCTGGAGGGATAACCTCCCGCAGGATGATATAACCGTCGTCTCGCAATTGTTGTGGATTGACCTTCATTACTTCTCTCCTGTTAAATAGGTCTTAATGAGGAAGATAGAGCGGTGATACCAAATCTCAATGCTTCATCCGCGGCAACCGGTCCTTGATACTATTGAGGATTTTTTTCCTCTATCACAGAAAAAAGAACCAGTTAGCCACGGGTCCTACTATTCCGTACACAGGGACAAGTCTCATTACGAAACAGGGACGCTAGTCAACCCAAGTTCAGCAACGCATTTTCTCAATGCTGTCTGTTGTTCGACGGTCAAGGGGGATCCGGGAGGTCTGGGTTGACCACAATCGATCCCAAGCCGTTCACTGAGGGTTGCCTTGAGGAGAGCATGAAACCCACCACCACACGCCATGACTCTGTCTGCCGCATCACAAGCCCTGTCTTGAGCAGCTTCCGCTCGATCCAAATCTCCAGCTTGGTAGGCGTTCCAAATCTCCACCCAAAGTTCGGGAGCCATGTTTGGTGGACCATCTACGCAGCCTGTGGCACCGATTGTCAGGGCAGGCAGCATTAATCGGCTGTTTCCGATTAGACAGAAGAGGCCCATCTTGGCGAAAGCGCGGACATTACCGAATGTTACCGCAGAATGTTTTAGTCCAGCCAACTGCGGCGCCCCGTCCTGAATTTTTCGCATCAAGGCAGGGGTAATTTCAACACCGGTGGCACCGGGTAAATTGTAGACAAACAGAGGTAGGTCAGCGGCAGCTGCCACAATGCGATAATGCTCAACAATCTCCGCGTCGTCGCGCCCATAGAAGAAGGGTGGCACACAACAGATTGCCTCAACACCAGCCTTGGCGGCGTGTTCCGCCATCTTGGCAGCTCGTGCGGTTGTCGGCGCACCGACGTGCATGATGTTCTTTATTCTGCCATTGGATTGGTCTGAAATAACCTCCGCGATCCGATTGTTCTCTTCATCTTCCAGCAGAACGCTTTCTCCAGTACCTCCGGCTACCCAGAAGCCGTGGACACCCGCTTGGATGTTAAATTCGATGACTTTGCGAAAAGCCACTTCGTTTAACTTTCCTTCAGGTGTCATCGGCGTAATAATCGCAGGAAATATACCGTGAAATTCAGTTTTCATAACTACTCCTTCTAAATGGTGATGACAAGATAGATGGGATTTAACCCCAAATGGTCAGATCTCTAATTCTTTCAGGCAAGTCTTGTTATATTTGATTAACAAAGATTTTGAATGTCATTCTATCTTCGCAGAAATTGGTGAGCACGTCAAGTGGAAAAATATATCTATTTGAGTTCAAAGGTCGGTTTTTTGAAGTTGATCCAAATTGATCAATCGGCTACACTATCCGGACGCCTTACTTTGTTCTGTATTGTTTTCTTGTATTGAGACATTCAGGAGATGATGATTTGACGGAGAAACGCTATGAAAATCACAGCTGTAAAACTCTACATCCTTGAGCATCCGGACCGCAAGGGCAGTGGACATAAGTTGGTGCAAGTTCCCAATTTGCGCCGCATTCAGTACACTCACAAAGGGCTACCGAGCGATCAGCCGGCACAACAGACCTTTATTCAAGTGGAAACCGATGCCGGCATCGCGGGCAGGTGTACCACCACGATGGCCCCCGCACAAGCAGCGATTTTGCGGGCGCAGGTCCTAGGGGAAAACCCACTAGATCGGGAAAAACTATACCAGATGCTGCACAAGGGAACGCGCTGGGTTTACCAGCCTCCCGGTTGGTTTGGTGACTTTGACAACTGCCTGTGGGATATTGCTGGCAAAGCCGCAGGACTTCCTGTCTACGCCTTGGTGGGTCGAGTGCGTGAGCGATTCCCTGTCTATCTGACGGGTGGAGATGGCACGGTGGGGGACTATCTGCAAGCCATTGAGGCAGGACGGAAGATAGGGATTAACGCCTACAAATTCCATTCCTACAAAGGTGGCAGAGCGGATATCCCAATTTTACGTGAGGTGCGGGAGGCTGTCGGAACTGATTATGTGCTGCTCCACGATCCGGTCTGTTCTTATACTTTGCGCGAGGCAATTGAGGTCGGGCATGTCATGGAAGAGTTGGACTTTGTCTGGTTGGAGGAGCCGTTCCACGAACAGAAGATGAATCTCTACCAAGAACTATGCCGCGAACTCACGATTCCGGTGATGGCGACGGAGATGCTGATGCACGACATTGGACTGTCCTCACAGTGGCTCATCCATGGGGCAACAGATCGGCTCCGCGTCAATGCCCGGCACGGTACAACTCAGGTGCTGAAGTTGGCTCACTTCGCCGAACTGTATGGGACGAATGTAGAACTCAACGGTCAGGGTGGGTTGTTTGGACTCCTCCATGCACACTTGGGATGCTGTATTGATAACACGGATTTCTACGAATCCTTTTCCGCTGCTGCCGATGGCAACCGCCAGCAGGGGCAGGAGTGGGGAATGCTGAATGCGCCGTTGGTATTGGATGGGCACCTGTCTCCGCCAGATGCGCCGGGGTGGGGTGCTGAGTGGGATGAGGAGCGTTTCAGTTCTTTAGTATCGGCAGAGTATCATTGACGCGGGAAGAATACATCAATCCCAGCTTCGACATCATCAATCGGATGACCGTGCTGTCCTTCATAACTGTTGTGTATGTCGCGCTCGGTTTCGGTGAGATCAGTCAACGGGAAGGTCAAGGTGGTTCGACTCTGTTTGGCGGATTCGCTCATGGCGATGTTCATCTCCTGATCTTGCCGTCCAAGCTGTGCGCCGTATTTCGGTTCGGTGTCGTGAAGCACCGCATTCGCAAGGCTTAACAGTTCGTCGGCGACAGGGATCTGTCCTTCGGTGAGTGGATAGTGCCTTAGTGGGTTTTCCCATGTGATCAGTTGGTCTGGAAGTTCCAGTTCGATCTTTTCAATCACCTCAGTCCCATTCACGTCAATCGTTGTGCGCTTCGGTTGATAACCGATGCTTTTCGCGCCGCTTTCCAAATCTTCGGAGGGTACAACGTGGATCTCTTCGCCGACGATCGTTCCCTTGCTGCCGTCAATCTGCGAAATACCGCCTTGGCCACGCCCCAGTGAACGGGCATGAATGACGTTAGAATAGACCATCAGAGCGGTTGCATTGTTGTCAAACTCTAGGAAGCCGAAGGTCCAGTTATCGCTCGTGTGGTGACGTTTCATGCGATCGATGATTGGAATGACCGGCGTGGATTGGGTGATGCCGAGGATCGACTTCGGTTCCCCGTTCGCACGCAGCCGAAGCATACTCATACCATGATAGCCACCTTCGTAGAAGATGCGGTAGATTCGTCCCACCTCACCTATCACGCCTGCATCAATCACAGCGGATAGAAAACGTTCACGCGGCGCACGGTAGTAGTTTTCTGCCACTTCCAATTTGACGTTGTTTCTCTTCGCTGCTGCTATCATGAGATCCGTTGTCGGTAATGTCACGGCGATTGGCGTCTCGACAATGATGTTCACGCCGGCATCTGCCATAAAACAGGCAATGGCGTGGTGAGCGACTCCGGGCACAGTGATGTCCACGACATCTAACTTTTCATGTGCCACCAGATCTCGGACGTTGGTGTAGGGATTCGCACCATACTGCTCGGCAGCCTGTTGAGCGATCGCTTGATCTATGTCACAGATTGCGACGAGATTGTAGACATCTTTCAATTTGGCAATCACCGGAAGGTGTGCACCCCCACCGCGTCTGCCTGCGCCGATTAGTGCGATATTTAGTTTTGACATTTGTGGTTTCCTTGTTGTTTCTTTGTTATCATCGTCAATCGCAACGGCGGATTCAATCTGAGTCAGAATGGTTGCTACGTACGAATCCTTATCCGGTGTACTTCAACCAACAGAAGTTTCCCTACATAATAGGTCATATCAGGATGGGTTGAGAGATGATGTTTCAGCATCCCATTAAGCTGCCGCCTCAACTTCTGCTAACTCCCGTGCGTAATCGAGACATGCGAGAATTTGGGCTTTCTGTAGATCTGGAAACTCAGTGATAATCTGGTCCGCGGTCTGATCTGCTGCCAGATACCCAAGGATAAGACTTACTGGAATTCTTGTACCCTTAATACGCGGCTTACCCCGTAATATATCAGGTGTGCTCACGATATAATCTCGCCAGTTGGCTTTCATATTTCTTTTAACCTCTTGCTGTTTAGGGGCGAAAAAAAAAAACATCTGCTCCCAAATCTGCCGACAACGGACACGGCGGTTAATAGTTACCGTTTGTTGGCATTTTTTATGGCATCTCGTGCTACTATACACATACCGAGGATAAACACTATAAGCATAACAACCGCAAGCCATTCCATCACAATTCCTCCAAAGTTCTCGCTGTCAACTGAAGCAGTGGGCTAGGTGAATCAAAGTGGGTATGCGCCTACGGAGTCAGATCTGCACGGAGTATGTTGATAATCGCTTCAACAATCGGCTTGAACGCACCTGTGTTTAAGATGCCGACTTGTGTCACCATGAGATTACAATTGGCAGTGAATAGTTTTCCCGGACGTGCGTAACTTGTTACCCGCAACGAACCTGTAGCAAAGCTCGCATCGGTCAGCATGATTGCTCGGTTGTCTCCATACGGATTGCTTGTAACCTGACAGAGGATCCAATCCCCTCGACCTACATCCGCCAGAACGACTGCAGGTCTCAGTTTTGCTTGTGACAAGTCAGAAAATGGAAAAGGTATTAAGACGACTGCCCCTGTTGTAGGTGTGACCATGCGGCGTCTTCCTCAGAACGATTCCAGTCGTCAGCAAGTGCAGCTTCACTTAGCAATGCAGTTTCAGGTAAATCTCGCTCTTCGGTGAGAATTGTCACAAATGCTCGGCGTGGTTTTGACAACTGGATTGGCTCTAGTAATTGCACGTTGCCCTGTTCATCAATTGTAGCTTCAATGGTTTGTAACATTGTTTGCCCTTCATTAATGCCTCTTGTGGTTGAGTGCCCTGCATGGGGTCTTCTGCTATTTCAGGGAGAATTGCAACGCGAATTGCTCTCTTATGTAGTGCAAAGCGAAACTACTCCCCATCGTCTTCCATGAAATTTGCGGTGTCGAGGTTGTTCCAAAATGCAGCTTCATCTTCTTACTCTTCGACCTTGTCTCTTTTGGAGTCATATAGACGATAAATTCCAGGTCTTACTCGCCAATAGAATTTATGGTTGCCTGAATGATGGTGATACGACGGGTGATTGGGGCATCCCGCAGTAAGCTCAGGGTCCACATTACTTAACTTGAAGTCGGGATACTTCCGTGGGATGAGCGTGGAGACTTCTTTGGGTGAAAATTCAACGTTTATATCTCCTCCTGTTAATTCCTGTACTGTTTCCAACACCACCTCCCTTACCAGTTTGTCACCTGACCAACGCGGAGTCTGCAAAGTAGCCTGCCTTGCCACTTTGGGGGCAACGGCATCTTCTTCTCCAACCTTTGCTTCTGTATTGACAAGTACTTCATCCGATTCCGTTTGGAACGTTGAAACAGCTTCAGAGTCATATAGACGATAAGTTTTAGGTCTGATCCGCCAATAATATTTATGATTGCCAGAGTGTCTATCATATGACGGATGATTGGGACAGCCCGCGGTAAGCTGACCGTGCACTGTACCTACCTTGAAGTTGGGGTACTTCTTCAAGATGAGTGTGGAGACTTCTTTGGGTGAAAATTCAACATTTGTATTTCCGCCCGTTAGTTCTTGGACTGCGTCCAACACTACCTCCCTGACCGGCTGGTCACCTGACCAGCGCGCGATCGACGATGCATTCTGTTTCGCGGCTTTGGGCGCGTCGATGTCTTCATCTCCAACTTTTGCTTCCGTATTGACAAGCACTTCCCCCGATTCCGTTTGAAATGTCGAAACAGCTAGACAGTCGATGTCCATGCCGTGTGAGGTGCGAAGGAATCTGCAGACGCGCGATACCGAGACTGGTATCTCTTCTGCTACAATAAATAAACGTAGCCTCCGATTCAGGGCTGGCATTTCGTTTTCAAACACTTCACTGAAAACTTCTTGAAGCGTCGTCTCTTTTTTCGCACTCTGGAAGTAAGTTTCTGCTATTTCATGAATCTGCTCATCTGAAAGTTTTTCTGCCCATTCCGCGTATTCGAGCAGTTGCGCGACAACGTCCCTTGGAGCCTTGCCCCTTTTCAGTTCGACGATGACAAGATTTCCCTCAGAATCAATACCGAGTAGGTCAGAAAAGATGGTACTTTCTTCGACGTTGACACTTGTTTGTCTACCAATCCAGAGAATAGGTTCTCCTTCGACAAGTGCCCATGGACTATTTTCAAGCCAACTTTCCAGATGGTCTTCAAATTCGATGTCAGTTTTTTTTGCGATGATGAGTTCGGCATTGTGCAGATTGTTGTCTTCTACGTTCAATCGAAAAATAGCCATAGTGCGCTTTCTCTTTCTAGAGGGTGTGTAACAAATCTGCTTCGGGGAACCGGCGATATTTTACAATGCGAATATCTGGATTCACTCTTTCTATTCAGGCATGTCAATGACCACATACTGCTGATCGACGGATACGGAATAGGTCTCGGCGGTGTACGGTCCCTTTTGCAGCCCTGATGCCACCGTTGCCCCGTCCTCTACCTCTACCGGGTACTTTCTAACACGCTTTTGTGCCGGATTCCACCACGACTGCCCCGTTTTGATATCGAACTCCCAACCGTGCCAGACACAGCGCAAGATTTCGCCTTTGCGGGTGTATCTGTATTCACCGGGCACATCGGACTGGAGAAGACCCGTCAGACGCCCCTCGCATAGGGGAGCACCCTGATGGGGGCAGATGTTCCGCACAGCATAAAACTCGCCATCAATATTAAAAACGCCGAGTGATCGTCCTTCAAGTTCGACGATTTTGCGTTCACCCGGCGGAATTTCGTCTACGGTCGCAACTACATGTTTTGCCATAGGATTCTATTGTATTGTATGAGATGTCGTATAAAGATCAGGGGTTCAGATATCATGAAACTCCCATGAACCGAACCCCTGAACAATTTGCTGATTTGCAGCCTTCTACAATTTATACAGCTCGCGTGCGTTATCCGCCATAATCCGCCGCCTTACGTCCGGCGCAAGACTCGTCGGGAAGGCACGGTCAGGCGCATCGAAGTCCCAATGCGGATAATCGGTCGCAAACATCAGTCTCTCTCGCGCGTTGAGCTGCTCAAGCAACAGATCGAAATACTCCCGCTTGGGCGGTTCTTCCACCGGTTGTGAACTGAGCCAGAAGTGTTCCTTCATATACTCTGACGGCAACTTTTTCAGATCGGGAACTTCCTCTTTCAGTTTCTTCCAATTCTGATCGAGCCGCCACATCAACGGTGGGAACCAAGCGAAGCCGCCTTCGATTAAGACAAACTTGAGTGTCGGGAAGCGTTCAAAGACACCTTCACAAACAAGACTGATCACCTGTGTCTGAAACGCCTGTGGCATACCGCCGTGGTCCTCGATGTAGTAGGAGGGTGCACCCGCGCCGGTAATTGGACCGGCACCGACACCACCGAAGTGGATGCCGATTGGCAGATCATATTGCGTTGCGGCTTCATACAGTTTCCAATACTTCCGCCGTCCCAAAGGTTCGTCCGTGCGTGCAATCAACAGTACCTGCACAAAGTTCGGATCTTCACCGCGCCGATGGATCTCCTCCGCTGCCAATTCCCCGTCTTCATAAGGAACGACAATTGATGCTTTGAGGCGCGGTTCGGGTGTTGTCCACTCTTCGACCTGCCAATCATTGATCGCCCGTGCGATTGCCGCCACGTACTCCAAATTGAGTCCGCTGCCGCCCATGAGTGGATTTAGAATTCCGTATTCAAAGTCCCAAGCGTCAAGTAACTGTTCCTGCATAAAAGCAAGATCTGCACCCGGTGCAAGCCCGGATGAGGGCCAAGCATCGTACCGAGCCGCATGGGGCATCCCCCGTGGATAGTTGGATCCGGCGTGTCCGCGCCCACCTATCATCGCCTGATGTTTGCGCCAGCGTTCAGAAAGGTATGGATGCAGCGATTCCGGCGATGGGAGGTTGTTGTGAATATCGGTGTCAATGACGGGTACTTTTTCCCGCGTGTTCTTCATCTGTGTTTCCTCCTTATTGAACGTAATTTTCTGGATTTTCTGGATTAAGTTGGGGGTTCGCTAGCTAAACAGGTTTAGATGCGCTTATCCCAAATGGATTGGAACGGGATTTACAGGGCAATCCCGATACATTTCACAGTTGATAAAACTCTCGTGCATTTTCCGCCAGAATCTTCTTCATCAACGATTCCGGTAATCCCATCGGCAAAGCTTCCTCCGGCGAATCGAATTGCCAATGCGGGTAGTCGGTTGAAAACATCAACATATCGTCCGAATCTAGTTGGCCAATCATCCGCAGGAACTGCGTGGGATCCGGCGGTGCGTCCATTGGCTGAAGTGTAAAACGGAGATGTTCGCGCATATAGTCCGACGGTAGCCGTCTAATCCACGGCGTAATGTGGCGCAAACCTCTCCACTCCTTATCAATCCGCCACATGACCGATGCGAGCCACGTAAAGCCGCCTTCGATTAAGGCGACTCGCAAATCTGGAAACCGATCGAATGTACCTTCCGTAACCAAGCTGATGACTTGGGCTTGGAAGATCTGTCCCGCGCCGGCGTATTCCTCCAAATAGGTCGAAAACCAACCGCTCGGACTTGGAGGAATGCCCGCTGCCCCACCGTAATGGATACCAACGACGAGGTTATGGCGGACAGCAGCCTCGAAAATCGGGTCATAGTGTCGTTTGCCATAAGGCATCAGTGAGCGCACCGGCAACAGTACCTGCACAAATCCGGGGTGGTCACCCATGCGTTCAATTTCTTGCGCTGCTGTTAGTGGATTCTGGCTCGAAACAACCAGTGAAGCACGCAAGCGCGGCTCTGGGTCAAGCCAATGTTCGACCTGCCAGTTGTTGGTCGCGGTGGCGAGTGCCGCTGCCAAATATTCATTATGGACGGTTTGCACCCAATACGCACAGTTCAAGATGCCGTAATCCGCTTCCCAGAAATCGAGCGTTTGTTCCCGCAGCAACTCTAAGTCTGACCCCGGTGGCCCGTCTTCAGGTTTCGTATCTGGGAGTGCTGATGTCGGGGCACCCCCTGGGTAATCGCCCATTTCAGGTCCCCCGAATCCGGAGGTGCTACAGTACTCAACCCAAAAGTCCGGTAGGTATGGGTAAAGGGTTCCTAGCGATGGTACGCGATTATGAATGTCACAGTCAATCAATGGAAGGTCTGACCGAACAAAGCTCGGTTTTGTATCCCATGTCTCCACAGTTCTCTCCTTAAACAATTGTAACGTCTTTTATAGGATACACGCCTAGTGTCTTTTTGTCAATAGGAAGTTTCGCCGGATCGGTGGCTTGAGGATGCAGCCAGACTAGCAATTTCCTTGCACAATCGCGTTCGGGTATGGAGATTGACAACTTATAATCCCCTGTGTTATCATTCGTCCTACACCTAATTTGAGGAGGGCTGGAAATGACCGAAGTTTTGGAAAAAATGGAAGCCTTGAAAGCACAAGCGGTCGTCTGCACCGATTGCGGATTGGCGGAAACCCGGTTGAACGTTGTTTTTGGTAACGGCGATCCTACCTCCAAACTTGTTATTGTCGCTGAAGGTCCATCGGCAACGGATGAACACACGCTAATCCCATTTTCGGGTCCGTCGGGGGTTCTGCTCGACGAGGTGCTTCATGCGAACGACTTAGACCGTGATGAAATCTGGATAACGAATGTCCTCAGATGTCGTGCCGCTGTCCGACGGGGAGGCGCGACAAAAAACCGTCCGCCGAAAGCCGGGGAGATTAAGGCGTGCTCAAAGTGGCTCGACGGAGAACTCACACTGATTAGTCCCTCGGTTATCGTGTGTATGGGAAGTCCCGCCTCCAATACCCTCATCCACAAAGGCTTTCGCATGACTGAGGAGCGGGGTCAATGGTTCACAGATACGCTTTATGCGCCATTCGTCTTGGCGACCTATAACCCGGCATTCGTATTAAGGCAAGAAGGTGAAGCGTATACACGCGCCCGACAAGCTCTAATTGATGATATTGCCGAGGCGAAGCATAAACTGTCAGAAGCCCCTGATTCGCCGAAGTTGACGCTATTCTAGATTCGACTAATATTCAACAATCCCGTTTAATGAGTAGAGATAAATTATGTTGACTTACAAAGCGATGTACAAGTTACTAGATGAAGGTGTTCATGCGGAAGTGCTTGATTTTCCGGGTGTCATTACCTGCGGTAAAGATATAGAAGAAGCGCGACGACTGCTAGCAAGTGCCTTGGTTGATATGGCAGAGACGAACTTATTACATGGTGAACCGCTTCCGCAACCTGATCCGATCTGTACAGATCCGGAGGCGGATTTAGAGGAACCAATTTACCTCCTGCTTCAATCTACATCTCGTGTGACCTTGGTTCCGCAGGATGCTGTTCCATGAAACGAAGAGATCTGCTCAACCACCTACGTCGGCATGGCTGCCAGTTTGTGCGTGAAGGTGGCGACCATTCGATTTGGGAAAACCCGACTACGAATCGTCGTACCTCGGTGCCGCGTCATAGAGAAATTCCTAATTACACAGCAAGGCGAATCTGTCGGCAACTGGGTGTTCCTGTGTCGTGAAAAAAATTGTAACTCCGTGTCACCGCTTCTATTTTCAGATCAGTGGGTTCAGGGTTAGACCAATATCCCGCAAGATGCTCTTTTTTACCTTGCAGACCATCGTATACGCTGGATCATACACATTGCCCATATCGTACTCCACGCACTGACCGAGCAGGATGTGGGGTGCGTTTCCCTCCAAGCCGAGTTCGTTAAGCCAACGGACCATTTCTGTCGTTGCGTGCTGCACACACTGATCCAAGGGGCGCGCATTTCCAGCCGTTAGGATATAGTCATCGTTTTCCGCACGGGGCCAACCGATCTCTTTGCCTTTAATTACATTGACCGTAAACTGCACGTCAAACGAGATCTCAATCCCGGTTCCAACAATCTCACCGTCACCTTGTACCGCGTGTCCATCCCCGATGTGAAACAGCGCGCCATCCACAAAAACAGGAAGATAAACGGTAACGCCTTCGCAAAAACCGCGGTAGTCCATATTTCCGCCGTGCGTTGAGGAGGTCGCTGTGGAGATTGCCTGTTTACGCGGCGGGGCAACCCCAAAACATCCCGCCATCGGCTCCAGCGGCAACGTGAGTCTACCGAGGCTCGTTTCCGGTGAGACGAGGGTCGCTGTCCACTTGTCCAGATCGATTTCCCAGTCTCCTCTACCGTTCTCCGGCAGGTCGGACGCTACATACTGTGCGTCTAGGACATGTGGGGCAATTACCGTCGAGGTTCGTCCCATATTGCGATTGGGGACCAGGCGATCAAAATGAACGGCAAGTGTATCCCCCGGCTCCGCGCTGTTAATATAAAAAGGTCCCGTCTGCGGATTTCCCCCTTCAGTAACTGCCTCTCCGGCGGCATCAACACCACCGGCGTCAACGGTTGTTGTGACAACGGTATCGCCGCTGTCGATGTGGAGCACCGGTTCGTGTGCCCCAATTGCGACGTGGTAAATAGTTGGTTCAAAATTATGTGTTGCCATAAATCCCTCCTCTGTTATCCGTATTTTAGCCAGTTATCGAAAGGCGGCCTATTCTAGTTCTGGTAGTTTTGGAGATAACAAAGCTGCTGCGAAGAAGCAGCAAAGTGCCCGTCCCATTTCCGTCCTTTCATCGATACTGCTATGAACGCTTAGGTTGCCTTGTGTTCTTATGACATGAGCGAGTAAATTATCCGCTCTATCAAAGTCGCTATATTGGTTAATAGCTTGGTTCAGGTCCAAGTTTTCAAATCCCATGTTTCCAAGGGGATCTACAACTGATATCAAAAGTTCTTCAAGCCATCTGCGTAACTCAACAGGGAGGTTTTTATCAATATCAAGAGTTCTAAAGTGTTCTTCAAACACTGGATCGTTCCCTGTAGCTTTTATAGCGATGTTTCTGATTTCTGGGTGAGTCTTGATTTCTTGCAGTTGGGCAACTTGTGTTTCCAACTCCTTACTATCTCTATCTCTTTTACCGATTGCATCTTTGAGCGATTGAATTTTACTCTGTTGTTTTGACAAAGTTTGACGAAGGTCATCAATGGTTGTCTCGTGTTTATTGACTTGCTTTTCAAGTTCACGATTTTTCCTATTTAACCTATCTCGTTCACCGATTACGTCGTCGAGTGATTGAATTTTGCCTTGTTGATTCGAGATTTTCCCTTCAAGTCGATCGATCTTCCTTTCCAACTCATCATTCTTTCTATCTTTTTCGCGGTTTTCGGCTTGAAGTAATTGAATTTGTTCATCTTTAGTCGTAATCATCCCCTGCAGTGATTCAATATTTTCATTTGTTTTTGACATTTCACTAATAAAGCGGGCAAAATCTTCCTGAAGTTCTGATTTTTGCTCGTCTTCTTGTGGAATTGTTTCCATCTGTCCCTGATCAGCCTCTGTTTGTAATGCCTCAACTGGTTTTCGTGCAAGATTGATTACACGGTCTGTCCGTTCTTCTTCTTTCCAGATGATGTTAATAATCTCCTCCAAAATAGCGCGATAGGTATGCTCACCGTTCGGTTCCGGTGAATAGAGAGTTACATCATTTTCCAAGCTATATTCCGTTAATCCTCTGAGGCGGCTCTCTTCGCCGGTGCCATATTCCGCTCTCATTTCCTCAAAGAATTGTTCGCGAAATTCTTCCCAACTAATTTCCTGCGATTGCCACTGTGCGAGCAGCTCTTTGGAGGGTACTAATTCCATGATATTCGGCATAGATGGACAGATTGCACAGATTGCGAATTTTCTCTCTGTTCTATCATCTTTGGTGTTTTCAAAGGAATCCAGATATAACATGATGTGTCCTTTTTCTTGGAATTTCGAGGGTAACCTCAAACTCTTTCCTACTTATCCGTATTTTAGCCAGTTATCGAAAAGCGGTTTGATGCGTGGGTTGAGGCTTCCAAGGAACGCCGAATCGTTCAGCCACTCCTGACTCATAGGGCTGTCCGGGTTTGGCGGTTCTCCTTCGGGCGGGGCAACCACAAGGGCGTAATGTAGTGTTTGGCGAATCGCTCCCGATCGGTTATACCCTTTGTGGAGGAGGCTGGAGTTATAGAAAACGATATCGCCTGCCTTTAGTTGGACAGCCATCTGGTTGGGCATGTCGGCTTTAGGGGAATTCTGTAGGATATGTCGTTCGGTGTCAGTGATTTCCCGTCGGTGGCTGCCGGGGACGATGAACAGGGTATCATCGTCGTACAATGCACCGTTCAGTTGGACACCGTTCCTGAGTTTTGCTATCAGTCGTTCCAGTGGTACTTCGCCATCTCTTACGGAATCCCGATGCCAGTTAATGTGATACGGCTTGCGTTCTGAACTGACCAACAGTGTGCACAGATGATAGCGCAACTGTGTCCCGATCAGGCTTTCAATGACATCCAAGATCTGGGGATGCCCAAGCGATTCGACGAGGGTATCTTCTCTGATACTCGGATGGAAGATGTGGTTTACGCCCCAGATGTCATCTTGTTCGCCATCAACGTAGCGCAGGTATTCATGCACCTTTTCGACGCGGCATTTGTGTAGGATAGAATCTACAGCGGCACGATATGTTTCGATATCCGTTTGGGACAGTACGCCTCTGCGGATAACGTAACCTTCTTGAAGGAATGATTCTATTTCAGAGTGACTGAGCATATTGTCCCCTTTTGCTATGTTAATTTTCGCGAACAATATGCCGATCTTCGTAGCCGCCGCGTGGGAACCGCTCTAGGGGCAAATCCGCAGGGATATAGTGCCAAGCGGTGCTGTAGCGGGGGCGGCTACTGCGATTCTCGTAGGTGCCGTGGAGAAGGTTCGATGAGAAAAAGACCACCGTACCACCGGGCACCTCCACATCAAGGGCTTTCGATTCATCTACCTCTGTCCAACTTCCATGCGCTCCCGGCCTTCGATGATGTTCTACAATCGCTTGGGACAGGTGACTTTTTGGAACAATTCTCAAACAACCGTTATCACGGTCTGCGTCTTGAAGGTAAATGCCACAACTGACAATTCGGTTTGTGTTCGTGCCGAAGTAGAAGTTGTCCTGATGCCAGTCTACCGAGGTGCCGCCATTTGGCAGCTTGGGAAAGAACTTGGTGCCGAATACATCGATGTTGGGACCGACGAGTGTTTGAACCCGGTCAAGGATTTCCGTCTCTTGGGCGAGATCCAGTACCTTCGGCTCAACGACGCATACACCCTGAATTTTGTGTAAAAATCCCGGAATCGGCTTGTGGTCTTCGCCGAATTCAAAGGTCCAGTGTGGGCCATCAACTGGAAGGGCAAGGCTGCGCTCAACTAGATCATCAAACAGATCCTGATAGGCTTTGAGTTTCTCACCGTGGATTAGATTTTCAAAAATCAAGTATCCCTCTTCATGAAACTGCTGTACCTGTTTGTCTGTTAATTGCATTGATAGATTCCCCTATTCTTTTGTGATATTTGTTCTGACGCAAGATCAAGATCTCGTAGAAATTGTTATTCTTGCGGGGTTCAACGATCGTTGAACCCTACGAAAGTCTTCGGTTTACATCTGCTGATCCCAAGCGGTATGAAAATCTAGTTTCCCCAAAAAGTCAGATACGGTTGATTTTTCAATTCCCGTAACAAGAGTAGTCCAAGTTCTCTGGCGTGATAGTCGCCCCACATCGACGATTCGCCACAGGGGATAGCTCTACCTTCGGGGATATAGTCCCAACCGTTTGGACGATGATAGATTGAATGCAGGATTAAGCCCTGATGCTCGTCAGATTCCGAAAGATACGGTTCGGCAAAAAGCGTGTCAGCGACTGTTAATCCCGCCTGATAGTAGCGTTCTCCCGCCGCTTGTTCCCCCTGTTTTTTGAGATAATTCCCCAATCGGATCAACCCCTGCGCGGTGATGGCGGCTGCGGAGCTATCGACAGGTTCGACATCGTTGAACGGATCTGCGGGTTGTTCGAGATAGGATCCAAGTTGAGCTAATCCCGGTGCCCCGGTGTCCCAATACGGGATGCCGTCTGAGGCTGTGTTCTCAATATAGAAATCGGAGGCTGCTCTGGCGGCTTTCAGTATATGGGCGGTTGCCGCCGTCTTCCCACCATAAGGGGTGAGGTCATCGTCCGCTAGTGTCTCAAAAAACTCAAGCTGCTCGGCATAGCCGGTGATAATCCACGCGAGTCCTCGCGTCCATGTTGTAAACGGCGAGTATCCTTGTTGGCTACTCGAACAGCGGTAATTACCATCGTTCATGTTAAAGATCGATTCGTGTGCGACGCGCCCACGGATGTCAAACGCATCGCGTCCTTCTCCGTAGTATACATTGTAAGCTGCGGTTGTCTCGGAGTGATGCAATAGCCGTTCTAGTAGAGCGATGGGTTGGTCGTTCTCGCCCATTAGCACATGCCCTAAACTATGCCCTAACGCCAACACTCGCAACGAGCGGATGGTATCCGCAAAGAGTGAATGGGGACCATTGAAAGAAGGGATGTAGCCTTTCCCATCCTTTATCTTTGACCAGCGACTCGCCTGCACCGCTGCCGACACTTTCAGCGCAAGTTCGTAGAAGTGGAGTTCCCAATCGTTGTGTGAGAGACGTCCTTCAAGGATCATGCGCCGTAAATTGCCATAGGTCGAGACGTTGTTGAATCCGTGGTCGTGGACGCCGATATGCGTCAGATGAGGAGCCATCTTTTCGACTGTATTCTTCCGCCCGATTTCGAGGAACTGCTCGTCATCCGTGGCATCAAATTGCAATAGTGCAGAACCGAATTGGAATCCCTGCGTCCACTCTGTCCACCCTCGCGTGGTATACTGACCAGCAACGGTGAACACCGGCGTTCCTTTTTCGGGAAGCCATGTGTCTTCGATTGCCAGAATCTTCTTTCCCGAAAGTTCAAACAGATGTGCAAATTTCGATTCAAGTTGTTCGATGGTAATTGAGTCGTTGATCTGCATAGTGATTGGTGTCCTATGAGAGTGTGTGGTAAGTCTGATGAAAACTTAACCCGTTTTCACACGCTCTGATACTGAATCAGTATTCTCTCTTTGACGGATGACCTCGTACAGCAAAATGCCCGCAGCGACCGAAACGTTGAGCGATGGGACGTGCCCGAACATGGGGAGGTGGATCAGTACGTCGCATTTCTCCTTAACAAGGCGACGGAGTCCCTCTGACTCATTACCGAGGACAAGACAGGTCGGCGGTGTCAAATCTGCTTGCGTGTAAGACGTGGGTGCTGTCTGATCCGCACCAATCACCCAGATACCAGCCTTCTTGAGAGTTTCAATAGTTCGGGCAAGGTTCGTCACTTGAGCAATTGGCACATATTCAGAGCTGCCCGCCGAGGCTTTGTGTGCAGCGGTTGTAATGCCGGCGGCTCTATCCTTCGGAAGAATTAGTCCGTCAGCATTGACGGCATCTGCCGTGCGAATAATTGCACCGAGATTCCGGGGATCCTGGACTTGGTCGAGCATAATAAATAAAGGTGGATGGTTCGAGCCTTGTGTGTCTGCGATGAGACTTGAAAGGTCGATATAACTGGCAGGGCTGACGAGGGCGATAACCCCTTGATGTGGGACCTCGGTTTCCATCGGATCTAATTCCCGACGCGGTGTGAAATCGCAGCGGATGCCGTTTTTCTCAGCGATAGCACGGATTTGCCGGAGGCGCGGGTGATTATTTCCTTGTGCGATCAAAATCCGCTCAATTTCACGGTTGCCCCGGCGTAGGAGTTCCAGTACTGAATTTCGACCAACAATTTTATCTTGCATATCTTTGTGTGGGGAAATTCTCTATGCAAACTTGGCTACAGGCACCGGACGTTCAACAGCAAAACTCTTGTGGTGGAGCTTAATGTGCTCAATTTGATGGAGTGTATCCGCTGTAAAGTAGCTTTCTCCACAATGAGGACAACTCACCATAGGGATATTTTCAATCTGTGCCGTAAGTTTCTGTAATTCTGCGGATCCGTCTCCCTCCCTACCGCAAATATCACACAGCATCTGTTTACCTCATCCAGTGACAGCTCCTTCGGACGCTGAAGACACGAGGCGTGCATATTTCGCCATTACACCGCGGGTGTAGCGCGGTGCTGGCGGCCTCCATTCGTCGAGTCGTGCTTGAATCTCATCGTCCGGAAGTTCAACGTCGATTCGGAGTTTTTCGGCGTCAATCACGACAGTATCACCGTCACGTAGTATCGCAATTGGTCCACCGTGTGCCGCTTCCGGCGCAATGTGACAGATCATAAAGCCGTGCGTGGCGCCAGAGAATCTGCCATCTGTGATGAGAGCAACATCTTCACCCAATCCAGCCCCAACGATTGCGGCGGTAACACCGAGCATTTCTCGCATACCCGGACCCCCGGCAGGACCTTCGTAGCGGATAACGACCACATCACCCGGCTGGATAGTTCCGTCTTTAATCGCTGCAAAGGTGTCTTCCTCACGTTCAAAGACACGCGCCGGACCTCTATGGACGGTTCTATCATGACCGGCTAACTTAATGACACAGCCATCGGGGGCGAGGTTGCCTTTGAGTATTGCAAACCCACCGGTTGGTTTAATTGGTTTGGACACGGGGAGAACAACTTCCTGCCCCTCTGTTTCGACAGCGTTGGCAGCTGCTTCGCCAATGGTCTGTCCCGTTACAGTGAGTTCGTCGGGATGGAGGCGTCCGGCTTCCATGAGACGTTTGGCAACAAGTTGAATGCCGCCTGCCTCATGCAGATCTGCGGCGACAAAACGCCCGCCGGGTCTGAGGTTTACATAGATTGGGGTCTTTGATCGAATCTCTTCAAAGTCGTCGATCGTCAGGGGAATGTTGGCTTCGTGTGCAATTGCGAGCAGATGAAGGATGCCATTCGTTGAACCGGCGGTTGTCGCCACCGAGGATATTGCATTTTCGAGTGAACGTTGGGTGATGATTTGGCTGGGGCGTCGATCGGCGGCTAGCATCTCCATAACCAACTGACCTGCTTCAAATGCGACATCATCCTTATTTTTCTCCACTGCTGGGACGCTGCCACTGCCCATTGGCGCCATCCCAAGAATCTCGACGGCGGTTGCCATTGTGTTGGCGGTGTATTGCCCACCACAAGCTCCCGGACCGGGACAGCCTTTGCTAATGAGGTCATCAAGTTCTTCAATGGTGATTTTGCCTGCAGCGTGCACCCCCACTGCCTCGAAAACCTCCATGATTGTCACGTCTTCGTCCTGAAAACGACCGGGCATAATTGATCCGCCGTAAAGCGTCAGAGAGGGTATATCTAAACGGGCGAGTGCCATCACTGTACCGGGCACAGTTTTGTCGCATCCGCAAAGCGTGACAACCGCATCGAACATATTACCACGACAAACGAGTTCAATGGAATCTGCGATCACCTCTCGGCTGATGAGCGATGCTTTCATTCCCTCGGTGCCCATGCTAATTCCATCTGAAATGCTGACTGTATTAAATTCGAGAGGCGTACCACCTGCTGCTCGGATGCCTTCCTTCACTTTTGCAGCAAGGCGGCGGAGATGGTAGTTGCAGGGACCAATCTCGATCCATGTATTGGCGACTCCCACAATTGGTTTATCCAGATCTTCAGGTTTCAGTCCATCGTCGCCGAACATCAACATGGCGCGTGCTGCGGCTCGATCTGGACCATCAGTAATCACATAGCTTTGACGTTTAAGTTCATTTCTCATACTTCCTGCGTCTCCGATTATTTTAGGTGACAACAATTGTTGTCCTGTATTTATGGTAGATTTTAGAATTACTTATACACTTCCAATGCACAGTCAACCCCCTAAATCCCCCTTGTCAGGGGGACTTTTGGAAACTTGGCGAAGGTTGGAATTATTGGTAAATGTCTACTTATTTATCTAATTCACCATAGTCTTCCTATCCCGGTGGATGACCGAGATAAAAGTGCACAAAACTGTTCTTAATAAGAACAAAAAATTTGTTTTTAATCGCCTTTATATTCGCTTCACACGAAACAGGGGCTGATCAAACTCAACAGTCGTTGTATCTTCAACGAGAATTTCAAGAATCTCGCAGGGGAAATCCGGTTTGACTTCGTTGAAAATTTTCATTGCTTCAATTAAGCACAAAGTATCGTCTTCAGATACAACGCTTCCAACTTCCACATAAGCCGCAGCCTCCGGCGATTGTGACGCATAAAACAGTCCCACCATTGGTGATCGTACGAGTTCTCCTACTTCTGGCGCCAGTTGCGTTGCAGGAGATTCGACTTGTTCTGCGCTTGGTAAGGGCACCATGTCGCTTGGCTGCGAAAACGCGACAGGTACAGGTTCACTGCCTCGCCGGACCTTCAAAGTTATACCATCCTCACGCAGAAGCACCTCTGTCAAATCTCGCTCTTCCATAATGTCGCAGACTTGTTGCAGGAGTTCTGTAGCGGATGGCGATTTTTCTCTCGGCATCGATTAGACCCTCTCTACATAGGTTCCTGTGCGGGTATCAACCTTGATTGTTGTACCATTTTCAACAAATAGGGGCACTTGGACTACCCCACCTGTTTCCAGCGTTGCTGGCTTTGACCCGCCACTGGCAGTATCGCCACGCAGGCCGGGGTCTGTGTCAACAATTTTAAGTTCCACAAATGTTGGTAATTCGATTGTCACTGGGATATCTTGGTCAACTTTGACCCGGATTGTTTCTCCTTCCTTGAGAAACTTCAATCCATCGTTCAGGAGGTTTTCCGGTAGTTGATGTTGCTCAAAGCTTTCGTTGTCCATGAAGTATAACAGCATTCCATCACTATACATATATTGCATATCACGTTCTTCAAGGCGAACGGTTTCGATTGTGTCTTTTGAACGGAACGTCCGATCGATAACTGCTCCGTCGGTGACCCGCTTGAGTTTAGTCCGAGCAAACGCGCCCCCTTTGCCGGGCTTCACGTGTTGACAGTCGGTGATAGTATACATTATGTTATCGAGTCGGATAACTAAACCGTTTCGTAAGTCATTGAGTGCTGCCATAAAATTCTCCTTTTATGCTTTTCAAAAAATGAGTCCCAAAAATTTCTCTGATTTGATTTTCCTTTACCCCATCAATCTGAACGTTGCAAGATCTGAATCATCGCGTCCAACGCCAAATCGTAGCCATGCGCTCCAAATCCACAAATCACACCGATGGCGATAGGAGAAATGTAAGAATGCTGGCGAAAAGACTCGCGGGCGTGCACGTTGGAGAGGTGAATCTCAACAACAGGGACATTAACGGCGGATAGGGCATCCCGGATTGCGACACTCGTATGCGTGTAAGCCGCAGGATTGATGATAACGCCATCCGCCCAATCGAAATTGTTCCCAATGAAGGAGACAATTTCGCCTTCGGAATTTGCCTGAAAAACCTTGAGATTAACACTCCGTCCCGCAGCGATTTCGATTAGGTGTAAATTGATGTCCTCCAGCGTCTGACTGCCGTAAATTTCGGGTTGTCGTCTTCCTAAGAGTTGGAGGTTGGGTCCGTGGATCAGTAAGATGTTCATATCATTAATTCTTCTTTACAACCGCTCACCTCGAATGGAGGTTCTGCTGAAATATCTCTACAATTTTATCTGTGACCGCTTTAATCGATAACCCTGTGGTTGGGATCTGGTGATCGGCGCGAGCGTAGAAGGGGCGGCGTTCTATAAGCATTTGCTCAATCTTGTCCAATGGGTTGGGGGCTTGCAGCAACGGACGGTGTGTTCCGCGTCCAACGCGCCGCCAAATCTCCTCTGTTGTCGCTGTCAAACAGAAGACAACGCCGTTGCGCTTGAGCATATCCAAATTTGATTCTCGAAGGACAACCCCACCACCTGTTGAGATAACATAATTCTCTAAATTTGCTGCCTTGCAAACAGCTGCGCTCTCTAAATCCCTAAAGTGTGCTTCACCATACCGAGCAAAGATGTCGGGGATGTCCATTCCGCTGTCTTCTGCGATTATATCGTCTGTATCGATCATCGGCATCCTTAGACGCTCGGCGAGCCTTTTCCCCACTGAGGTCTTGCCTGTTCCCATGAAACCCACCAAGACAATATTTCTCACGGATTTCCCCCACCCCGCAAGGGTATTAGTATACACATATTGTAACCAATTGTAAAGCAATTCTTTGCCCGGTATGGAAAGCTATATCAACGTTAATTAGATTCGCAATTCGGCTTTAGGATTGCTATCTTTCGCGCGTATTACATCGCCTGAAAGAAATCGGCTAGGTCTTTGCCGTGTGTCCTCGCGTTGACCTGTTTATCGAGTTTGATAATTTTTCCATCTTTGTCAATGACAACCGTTATGCGACTACTCAAACCGTCTGGTTTATCCGTCGCACCAAAGAGCAAACTGATGTGGCGTCCTGTGTCCACAAGCAATGGAAAGTTAAGGCTGTTCTCCTCAGCGAACTTCTTATGAGATGCTGCATCTTGTACGCTAATTGCAAAGACTTGCGTATCATGTTCGGCAAATGTACTCGACTCATCCCGGAGCGAGCAGACTTCTGCCGTTCAGCCGCCTGTGAAATCTTTGGGATAAAACGCTAACACAACGTTCTTCTTCCCCTCAAAGCTGCTGAGTTGATAGGTGTTGCCATCCTGATCGGAAGCAATCAAATCTGGGGCAGGCTGCCCGACCTGAATTGGTCCCGGAATGCTTTCATTGATTAGCTTAACGAGATCCTCGCCGTGCGTTTGCGTGTTTACGTTTCGGTCTATTGCGCGAATATATCCCGCTTTGTCAATAATGAAGGTTGATCGGTTAGAAGCCTGAAACCTTTCCATGATGCCGCTATAAACGTTGCTGACCTCAAATTCCGTATCGGCAAGTAGAGGAAACCCAAACTTTTCTTCTTCTTGAAATTTCTTATGAGAGGCTTCATCATCGACACTAACCCCCAGAAGGACCGTATCTGTCCCCTGAATTTGGCTCAACTCATCCCGGAGCGAGCGGAGTTCTGTCGTTCAGCCGCCGGTGAAGTCTTTGGGATAAAATGCTAAGACGACATTCTTTTCCCCCAGATAATCGCGTAGGCTATGGGCGGCTCCATCTCCGTCATTAAGTGTGAAATCTGGTGCTGCCATGCCAACTTTTAGATCTTTGAATGTTTCCATCTGTTTCTCCTCCGCGCTTATTGCGCTGACAGTCATAAATGTAAAAATAGTCGTGATACAGAACATTAAAGTACGTGACATTGTGTGCCTCCAACGGAATTGATGAAATGTAAAACGCAGAGAAACTCTTTTTTCACGTTTCACTGTGCAATGTCTCCAAAACGTTGAAAAAGGTCGGGAAGGTTTTGTTTACGCACGCCGGATCTTTAATCCGAATCCCCGGTGCTTTCAAGCCGATCAACGAAAAGCTCATAGCGACCCGGTGGTCTTTATATGTGTCGATCTCCGCAGGCGTAATCTTTGACGGTGAAATCTCAACACCATCTTGACGCTCAACAACCGAGACACCAAGTTTTCGGAGTTCTGTGACCATGGCGTGGATGCGATCTGTTTCTTGATGGCGCGTATGTTCGATGTTCCGAATCGTCACCGGGCTCTCCGCAAAGGGGGCAATCGCGGCGAGGGTCAACGATGTGTCAGAGATTGCTTTCATATCTAGATCAATTCCTTTGAGCTGATCTGGTCCGATGACTTCGATATCATCACCGCAGCGTTTCACTTGGCAGCCCATCTTTTCTAGGACATTGACGAACTGGACATCGCCTTGTGCAGAGTCCATGCTAAGGGGGGTCACTCGGACGCGACCACCGGTGATCGCAGCGGCAGCGAAGAAATAGGAGGCGTTGGAAGCATCTGGCTCAATGGCGTATTCGCGGGGCTGGTAACGCTGTCCGCCTTGAATATGAAAGGATTTGTAGTTATCGTGAGCCACGTCCACGCCGAACCCTTTCATCACTGAGGTGGTGATATCGATGTAGGGTGTCTTCATCTCCCCGACGACTTCAATCGCTATCCCTTTTTCCGCATAGGGGGCGACAAGCATCAGCGAAGTTAAGAACTGACTGCTCTTGCTGGCATCAAGACGGGTTTTCCCACCCTTGAGGCCGTTTGCACGAACAATTAACGGCAGAAAGTCGTTGTTGAATTTTGAACGGACATCAACGTCGAGCTGCTTGAGCGCGTCAAGCAGATCCGAAATCGGGCGACTCCGACGCATTGGCGCGTCGCCGTCAATGATAAATTCGCCGTTGCCGAGCGCGAGGTAGCTGACGAGCGAGCGTGCTGCCGTGCCCGCATTGCCGATGTAGAGGTCAGCGTGATCAACGGGAATTTTTCCGCCGTTTCCAGCTACTTCAAACCTACAGTCTTCCTCATCTGCTTCAATCTCAACGCCGAGTTTGCACAGCGCCTCACACATATAGTGGGTGTCATCGCTGAAAAGCGCACCTGTCAGTAGAGAACGTCCTTCAGCAAGTGCAGCAACAAGCAATGCTCGATTCGTGTAGCTTTTTGAACCGGGCACTGTGACCGTGGTGTTGATTGGTTGCTGGATGGGTTGGATTTCGATCATTGAGGGATTTTCTCTATTTTTCAACTCAAATTAGACCGTGTTCAGTCAGTAGATCCCGTAGTTCGCCTCTTGCTGCATCGTCCACCGGTAGGAGGGGACTGGTGGTATAGTGGCTGCAGACACCTAGCAGTTCCATACAGGCTTTTAGACAACTGATTGCTGCACCGTAGCCGTAGAGTTTGCTGAGTGCAAGGATCTGTTTCTGCAGGCGATGGACTTCATCAATCTGTCGTGCCTTCGCGGCATCATACAATTGAACAGAGGTTTTCGGATCAACGTTGGAGATTGAAATAACGGCTCCTGCTGCCCCGAACAAAATTGCCCCACCCGCTAATGTATAAGAGCCGAGCATAATCGAGAAATCCTCATCGTCTTCGAGGTAAGCAAGCATTTTGAGGAAGTTCGTCCAATCCCCTGAGCTATCCTTAATTCCGACGATGTTTTCCACCTCCTCCGCTAAATCGCGGACAACTTCCGGTGGGATTGCGGTCTTCACCATCACCGGAATATTGTAGATAACCACGGGCAGATCCGTGCTTTGGGCGATGTTCTTGTAGAAATCGACGATGTCAGCGTTGCTGATTGATGGATAGTAGTAGGGTGGGGTCGCCGCAACGGCATCAATTTTAAATTCTTGTGCGATTTCAATATTTTGGACGACCCGCTGGGTGCTTGAATCCATCACACCGCAGATAATCGGGACGCGCCCACCGACCGTGTTGGCAGCGATTTCGATCGCACGTTGACGTTCGGTATTTGTCAACGTTGTGAACTCGCCTGAAGTGCCGAGCAGGTAGATACCGTGCACGCCGTTATCGATCAGACGGTTGAGGTGTTTCACAAACCCTAATTCATCAATCCGTTCTTTTTCGTCCAAAGGCGTTATCGTCGGTGTCAGAATACCTTCAAATCGTCCCTTCATGGTGTCTTTCTCCTTGATGACCTGTAGTATCAATGGTACTTCTTAAGCGGTTGAATCGCTTCCTGTACCTGTGCTGAAATTTCTGATGGAACGCGCGGGTTAAAGGGGCCACCGGTGCCACCGACAATATCACTAAAACCGCTGAGGTTCATCGCTTCTATCACGGCGGAATAGTTATAAAGGCGCTCATTCATGAAACGAATATCTTCAAGGCCAAAGACGTCCGCTTCAATTTGGCGGGAAGTTTCGTAATCACCGCGACGTTGGGCGTTGTTGATTTCGTCGGAGGCGCGTGCGCATAGGACAGCGATTCCGGACGTATGCCCTTTCGTACCGAGTTCCGCCGGGCGTGTGCATCGATCGCCGATGCCCCAGACCACAAGTCCGCTATCCCCTACACCATCAATGATTGACTCTACATCTTCTACACCTGTCCCAATTTTGACACCGATAAAGTGCGGCGAGTCTTTGACTAGACGGATCATTGCATCAAGTTCTTTTTTCTGGCGGAAGTAGTAGAGGAATCGCGCCCCGCAGGATTCGCCATACTTTTCGCCAAACTTCATGTACTGTTCATATATGCCTTCGGGATTTGATATGCCTGTTAGAGGCATTATTAGATATACATCGGGTGGACGCTGCAAATTGGACTGTGCTTCGATGAGTTTCCCTGCGTCTCCGATTGGGTTCGGCACAATACCTGACATCAGAACCCCATCACCTGCCATCTCCTGGCCCGTGGCCTCCATTATACGTGTTTGGTCCTCCAAGCTGACATGATGGATGAGGCTCGTTCCAGCGATTGCGATTACGCGCTTCCGATCTCCTTCAAGATAGTTGTTCTGCATCAGGTAGTTGATATTTTTTCCGTGCCCCACATAATCAATTTCGTCATCTTTGAAGGGGATGATTGGAATGGCTGTCACAGAATCTAAAGCGTCTAAGAGGGTTGGTGTATCAATAGACATAAATGTTCTCCCGTTGATCTGAATTCGGACTGATACTTTCTGGCTGATTAACAATTTTATTTATGAGTTAAGTTTAGCAGAATTTTCGTGCTATGTCAATGAGAGAAGTAACCACTCAACATTTCCCTTGCAAAGATAGATTAATTGTGCTACACTCAACGAAAACACCTTTAGGTCTAAATCCCAATTCTTTAGATTTGGGATACAGACTGCTTTAGCAGTATTTTGATTGAAATTGTAAGTTGAATATGGTATAATACTCGTGCCAATTCGAGATGGAATACCACCCCCAACGCACGTTGGGGTTCTATCCCACTGCTGTGGTAGCAGTAAAAAATTGGTGAATATGGCAACTCCAGAGAAAACATAGCGATCGGGAGGATCGACACAACTTTAGGATTGTTGTCGCCCCGGCGATAAAAGTTGCCATTCCCCCGATTTTCACCGGCTACGCCGTCCGAGGCGTTAGCCTGTGAAAATCGCTGAAAGGGGTAAAAGTATCAGGGCGTTTGTGGGTATATCCCACTTTCGCCCTGTAGTTGGGGCCCATGGCGTCCCCCCGGTAAGGTGAGATTCCTTACCTGTGAACCCGGCTATCAGAGCGGGTAAGAATCCCAATCCTTTAGGTTTGGGAGTACGTCAAATAAGTTTAACGGCATCGGCGTGCATGAAAATTTTCCCTTTTAATCTGATCCCGTGAGGTTAGGAAAGGGCATCAACATGATTTACGGCTATCCCCATATCTCAAAAACTATTAGATCGTTAAGTGCCTCCCTCTTCGTGTAGGGGAGGCTTTTTTTATGCCCGGATTTATAGTGGATTCTAAAAATCAGGTAGACACTTTCGCTCCCCATGTTTGGTAGGCGCTGTTTCCAACTGCGCCGATGCGGTGCGGTTAGAAACCGCACCTACCGGGGTGATAACCCGTATTTTCCCATCCCCGGTACAGAGTGTCCAATTAATTCTAAACTTTACTATAGTTGCTGATGAATGCACAAGCTATATTAGACTTTATTGAGGAGATTGGTGTTCTCAAAAATCTGCCGCGCACCGGTTGGCGTTTTCGCGGTATCAAAGATGCTGAGAGTATCGCGGATCACTGTTATCGGGTTTCGCTTTTGTCGATGATTCTGGCAGATGTGTTGACGGAGCAGGAGGTTCCGCTGAACGTGGAAAAGGTGATGCGTCTCGCGTTATTGCACGAGGTCGCTGAAGCACGGATTGGGGATCTGCCATTTCCAGCACTTGAATATATCCCCGAAGAGGTCAAAAAAACAGGGGAACAGGCTGCTGTTGAATCAATGTTTGAACACTTTGGTTCGCTCCAAAAAAAATATATGCAACTTTGGGAGGAGTTTGAGGAAGGTACATCTATTGAGGGAAAGTTGGTGCGAGCTGCTGATAAACTTGAGTTGATGATTCAGGTTTTGGAATACGAAAAGATTGGCTATCGATCGTTAGACAAATTTTGGGAAAATCCTTGGAATTTTCGGAGTTTTGACCATTCTCCTCTGATACAGGAAATTATTGACCTCTTGTATCAGCGGCGGGAAGATTTAACTTGAGGCGTATTGGTGTGAGGGAAGATTATGCAAATGCGTGAAAAAACACAAGTGATGACGGCGGAGGATATTCGGCGGGCGGTGGTCCGAATATCACATGAAATTTTGGAGCGGAGTCACCAAGAAATTGCAGATCTGGCGGTCATTGGTGTTAAAAGTCGAGGGGATCACTTGGCGCGTCGAATCGCCGACAATCTGGAGCGAACCGAAGGGATAGAAGTTCCGGTCGGTGTCGTTGATGTGCGGCTCTATCGGGATGACGTGAATCTGTATGATGAAACGATTAAAGTGAATCTCACAGAAATCCCGTTCGATCCCACAGGGAAACGTGTCATCTTGGTTGATGAGGTGCTTTACACCGGACGCACCGTCCGCGCTGCCATGGACGCAGTCATGGATTTTGGACGACCCGCAGCAATTCAGTTAGCGGTTCTCATTGACCGGGGGCATCGTGAACTCCCGATTGCGGCGGACTACATCGGTAAGAATATTCCAACTTCACGTAAGGAGATTGTTCGTGTGCAGTTGGTCGAGGAGGATGGGGTCGATCGGGCGGTGATCTACGAGGAGGACGATTCATGAGTCGGATACTCATCCGCAATGGTCGCATTATTGACCCCGCCAACGAGATTGACACCACTGGAGATCTCCTGATTCGTGATGGAAAAATCGATCGAATCGCCGACCATATTGAAACTGAGGCTTCTCAAACTATTGACGCAACGGGGCTAATCGTCACGCCGGGCTTGGTTGATATGCACGTTCATCTTCGGGAACCCGGCTTTGAGCATAAGGAGACGATTGCATCAGGCACTCGTGCAGCGGCGGTTGGTGGATTTACTTCTGTTGCATGTATGGCGAATACCGATCCGGTGGCGGATTCGCCCGACGTTATCGAACTGATACGGGCACAAGCACGAAAAGATGGTGCGACAAATGTGTTCCCAATCGGCAGCATCACGAAAAATCTGGATGGCGAAGTATTGACGGATGTGCCAGCGCTGCTGAAAGCCGGTGCGGTTGGGTTGTCGGACGATGGCAAAACGGTCATGGACGCTGGGTTGATGCGCGATGTGTTGGCGTTGAGTGCGAAACACAACTTCCCGGTTATGGTTCACTGCCAAGAGCATAATCTCGACGTGGGGGCGGTCATGAATCTCGGCGAAACATCGCGTCGGATGAGCCTAATCGGAAGCCCCAACGCAGCGGAGGATATTATCGTTGCCCGTGACATCATGCTTGCTGAACTGACCGGCGGGCACCTCCATGTCCTCCATGTCAGCACGGCGGGATCCGTTGACCTTGTCCGTTGGGGTAAACGCAGAGGGGTCAATGTGACGGCTGAAGCGATGCCGCATCACTTTACACTCACCGACGCAGCGGTGGAGGAACATGGTACGGATGCCAAGATGCACCCACCCTTACGCACACAGGATGATGTCCATGCTGTCATCGCAGGGATCAAGGATGGCACGCTCGATGCGATTGCCACGGATCACGCCCCCCATGCCCCGTTTGAAAAGGCGCAGGGTATGCTCGAAGCTCCGCCGGGTATCATCGGATCAGAGACCTGCGTACCGCTTGTGTTTGACCGGCTTATCCACACTGGACATCTCACGTTATCGGAGGCGATAGCGAAAATGACCTGCGTTCCGGCGAAGATTCTGCAGATTGATCGCGGGACGCTCTCCATCGGTGCAGCCGCTGACGTGACGTTGATAGATCCGGAGAAGGTTGCGACGGTAGATGTAACACAGTCCCCCTCCAAGAGCCGCAATACACCCTTTGACGGTTGGGAATTGAAAGGGTGGTCCGTGATGACTATCCGGGACGGTGTTGTTACTTGAAGCGTGATTCGTGAAAACGTGATGCGTAATAACCCAAGTTGCCAGTTGTCGTGCCTTAGGGCGAATGAAAAGTAATGCTTAATGCGTAAGAAGAAACCGTTTATACACCTCGCTCCGCTGGGACTTGAGATATAGTGGGATAAGATATGGCTCAGGATGAACGCTTCAGCGATTTGCCTGCGATAGAGACGGAAAGGTTACTTTTAAGACCGTTAGAGATGGGAGATGCCGAAGATATATTTGAGTGGATTTCAGATCCACAGGTGACAACGTACCTTTTCTGGCGGGCACACCAGTCGATAGAAGATAGCAGAGACTTTATTGCATGGGTAACAGCCGATGATTTCGCTTGTTGGGGGGTTGTCCTGACCGAAAACAGCAAGGTCATCGGCAACTGCTTCTTGCACAACGTGAACTTTGAACACAAAAGGGCAGAAATCGCCTTCAATATTGGTCGGAAGTATTGGGGGAAGGGTTATGCGACTGAGACCGCTCAGGCGATCATCCAATTCGGTTTTGAACGTTGGCGGCTCAATCGGATTGAGGGGACCTGCATGGTTGAGAACCGTGCCTCCGCTCGCGTGATGGAGAAGGTTGGCATGACCCTTGAGGGTGTCTTGCGAAAGTATGTCTACGTTAGAGGGCAGTTTCGCGATATGAAGTTGTACTCGATTCTGAGGGAGGAAGTCGAGCGAGTATAACGATGGAAGCAGTTCTAATCCTTGAAGAAATTGCCCAACTCCTGAAAATTTCGTCACGGGGTCCCGATTATCGGGGGTGGATCCCCCTCCCATAGCCTGTATAATGTATAAGATTGAGAGGTGAAATATGTCAGTAGGGATTCGAGCAGAGCGGCTTCTGGCCGATCTGTGCAGCAAAAAATTCTTACGTGGATTCGTTTTCCACAGCCCACGGTATAGGGATCCAACCGAAATTGAAGCGGGTGATGTAGTTATTTGGGCGCGCCAGGAAGTAATCGTTTTTGAATTGATTAAAAGAGAATCTACCTGTGGCTCAAGCACGAAACAGTTTGTTAAACGAATAGGTACAAAGCGTGATCAGCTTACCAAAGATTTCCATGCTTTCAAAAATCCTGATATTGATATTGAGTTGGTTAACGAGCAGAATAAGAAAGTACCCTTTGAAAATCAGTATATTGATATCTTCCGCTTCTCAGGAATTATAATCGTTGATTGCGACGACGACATCAAAAACCTACACTATAAAACTGTGCTGAAACTGCTTTCATTGCCTTTCCCTGCTGCAATAATGACCCAACAGGACCTACTCGATTTGTTGGAAGAAGTTGATACTATCCCGGATATGGCCTTCTATCTGCGCGATAGATTTGAATTCTTAAAGCAGATATACTTGCCGTATTGCCATCACTTCCTGAACCTCAATAGTCGGTTGGAAAGGAATCTTATTGCCTTCTACAAAATTCACGACAATAAATTTCCTCTTGATAAATGGAGACCACAAGAGGCATTAGATTACCACTTGATTTACGCAAGTCGTATGAGGGACCAGATTCTCGCTCGCAATGCTGAAAATGATCAGTCATTCGTGATTGATAAGATTATTGATTACTGTAGCCAATCATCTAATCTTCATGCTTGGGAACTTGCCTCCACGACCAGAAGAGAACGAGCAGAGTGGTCGAATAAAATCCGGGATGCTATCGTTAGAATGTTGTCAGGAAATCAAGAAAGAATCTTTGCCTTCAAAAGTGGGGTTACAGGGTGCTGGCTTGTCTTTTTCTTCCAGTATGGAGGTGACATATCAAGTTTTATAGAGAAAACTGAGAGGCTAACCAAATACAAGTTATTCTTAGAGATCGAAGATCGGGGGTTTGAGTTCTCCGTCTTTGGCTACGGATTTTGGAAATCCTCAATTGTGACTAGTGCAATATTCGATAGAGTTGCACTGGCGCTAGAAGATGCATGTGAATATAATTCCATCCCCGAAGACGAGTACGAAAAAGCAAGACAATATTTTGGTGGGCTTTACGCCCGGCGGATACAAGAATTTCCGAATTGAACAGATACAGAGGTAATTGATGAATACTAATCAACTCTACTATGGTGACAACTTAGATATTTTGCGAAATCACATCCCCGACGAAAGTGTCGATCTCATTTACATCGATCCGCCGTTCAACTCGAACCAAGCGTACAATGTGATTTTCAGCGAGGCGGATGGCTCATCGTCGCAAGCGCAGATCCAAGCCTTTGAGGATACATGGCATTGGGGTGAAACTACCGAGCAGGCATATCATGAGTTGGTCACAACTGCGCCACACCTTCTGGTAGAGACAATCAAGAGTTTTCGTGGATTCCTCACGGAAACGAACTTGATGGCGTACCTCGTGATGATGGCGTTGCGATTGGTGGAACTTCACCGCGTCCTGAAACCTACAGGGAGTTTTTATCTTCATTGTGATCCGACAGCATCGCATTATCTGAAGATTATTTTGGATCAGATTTTTGGTGTTGAGAATTTTCAGAATGAAATTGTTTGGAAGCGAACAAGTTCTCACAATGATCCTAAACGATTTGGTAGGGTCGGGGACCGTATTTTATTTTACTCTAAGTCGAAAACTAAGACCTTCAATGTAATCTATAGTGATTATTCACCAGAACAGCTTTCACGATATAAATATGAAGATGAACGGGGTCGCTATCGTGCTGAAAATTTAACTGCTCCGCATTACTCTCCAACTCGAACGGTAGAATGGCGAGGAACACATCCGGGGAGTAATCGACAATGGCGTTTTTCAATGGAAGAATTAGAACGTTTATATGCGAAAGAATATATACTACTACGGCAGGATGGTTGCCCTCGTAAAGATGGACTAAAAGTTTACCTAGATGAGGCAAGGGGAGCACCAGCACAGAACATTTGGGCTGACATTCCGCGCATTGGCAATACTAGTAAGGAACGACTCGGTTATCCGACTCAAAAACCGGAAGCATTGCTTGAGCGGATTATTCAAGCCAGTAGCAATGAAGGTGATGTTGTATTGGACGCTTTCTGTGGATGCGGGACGGCTGTTGCTGTTGCGCAACGGCTTAATCGCCGATGGATTGGGGTTGACATCACACATCTTGCCATTACCTTATTGAAATACCGTCTCGCTGACACCTTTGGCGACGACGTGAAATACGAAATCATCGGTGAGCCGAAAGATGCGGAGAGTGCGAGGGCTTTAGCGGTTCAAGATCGGTATCAATTCCAGTGGTGGGCGTTAAGTCTGATTCGGGCGAGACCGTATCAGGGCAAAAAGAAGGGGGCAGACGAGGGTGTGGATGGGCTGATCTATTATGAGGATGTTGACCCAGACAAGCCGAAAAAGACGCTGACCCGGAAGATTGTCGTTCAGGTCAAAAGTGGGAAGGTTTCTGTTAAGGATATACGGGAACTGAAATCGGTTGTCGAAACCCAAGACGCTGTGATCGGTGTCTTTATCACGCTGAACCCGCCGACCCGACCGATGGTTAGGGAGGCGGCGATGGCGGGGCGTTTTCAATGGCTTCACGTTACTCACACAACATACCCAAAGATTCAGATTCGGACGATTGATGAACTACTCGTGGGAGGCGGTATCGAATATCCGCAGACGCCTATTGATGTCACATTCCGCAGGGCAGAGCGGGCAGCTCCTCAAAGCCAGCAGATTGAAATAGAGGTTAATCAATGAAAGCAATTCTCGCATTAGCAGATGGAACGATTTTTGAAGGCGAACATTTCGGCGCGACCGGAGAAACTTCCGGTGAGGTGGTTTTTAACACCAGCATGACCGGCTACCAAGAGATCCTGACCGATCCATCCTACAAGGGGCAGATCGTCACGATGACCTACCCGTTGATCGGCAACTACGGCTGCAACGAAATTGATGTCGAATCAATTCGACCGCAAGCCGAAGGATTTGTTGTGCGTGAATATAGCGCATACGAAAGCAATTGGCGTTCACAATCCAACCTCGGTAGCTACCTCGAAGAGAATGGCATTATCGGCATCCACGGTATCGATACACGCGCATTGACCAAACGGCTCCGAGTGCATGGTGTCATGAATGGTGTACTCTCGACGGAAGACCTTAATCCTCAAAGTTTGGTTGCCAAAGCACAGGCGTGGCACGGACTCGTCGGGATGGATATGGTTCAGTACGTGACATGTCCCAATCCGTACTTATGGGAGACGCACGATCCCGAATCAAGCACCTTTCCTGATTTGACTTCTACTGCCAATGATAAAAATTCCCAACTCACAATTGACTTTGACACAACGGAGATTGAGGCACCGTCAACCCCCCAATTCCGCGTCATTGCGGTGGACTTCGGGGTCAAATATAATATCTTACGCCAACTTACTCAACACGGTTGTCAGGTGCAAGTCGTTCCGGCACACACTTCCGCAGAAGAGATTCTCGACGCAGATCCAGATGGTATCTTCTTATCCAACGGTCCCGGCGATCCGGAGCCGATTGAATACGGTATCAAGACGATTCAACAATTGATTGGAACGAAGCCGACCTTTGGTATCTGTTTGGGGCATCAATTGTTGGGACTTGCATTCGGCGGAAAGAGTTTCAAACTCAAATTCGGACATCGCGGTGCAAATCAACCAGTAAAACGATTTGATACAGATCAGGTGGAAATTACTTCACAAAATCACGGTTTCTGTGTGGACATTGACTCACTGCCAAACAATGTAAAGGTGACGCATATTAATCTGAACGATCAAACCCTTGAAGGGATGGAACACAGTGAATATCCGATCTTCTCTGTGCAGTACCATCCGGAGGCGTCTCCCGGTCCCCATGACGCAAGTTATCTTTTTAAGAGGTTTATAGATATGATGCGTAGGACGTGATGCGTGAAACGTGAAACGTGAGAAAGAAAACAACGCAATGCCGCAATGAGGTAAAGGGAAAAGCAAAAAAAATCCGTGCGTCTTCGCGTTAAATTTTGTCCCGATAACAATACGATAAGGTTATTTACTATGCCAAAGCGAACTGACATCAAAAAGATCCTAATTATCGGCTCCGGCCCGATTATTATCGGTCAAGCCTGCGAGTTTGACTATTCGGGCACTCAGGCGTGTAAATCCTTGAAGGAAGAGGGGTATGAGGTTGTCCTTGTCAACAGCAATCCGGCAACGATTATGACGGACACGGAGCTTGCAGACCGAACCTATGTTGAACCGATTGGCGCGGATATCGCCGAACGAATTATTGCTAAAGAACGTCCCCAAGCCTTACTTCCAACTTTGGGTGGACAGACAGGCTTAAATGTCTCTGTTGAACTTGCTGAATCGGGTGCGTTGGATAAGTACAATGTTGAGTTGATCGGTGCGAAATTGCCCGCGATCCAGAAAGCGGAGGATCGTGATCTATTCAAAAGGGCAATGCAGCACATCGGCTTGGCGGTGCCAAAAAGTGGCATAGCTCATACGTATGACGAGGCGATTACCGTCGTTGAGGAGATTGGTTACCCAGCGATTATTCGACCTGCTTTTACGCTCGGCGGTACAGGCGGTGGTATTGCTTACAATATCGAAGAATTTCGGGATATGGTCGAGTACGGATTGGGGTTGAGTCCGGTCAGCGAGGTGTTAATCGAAGAGTCGGTAATCGGTTGGAAGGAGTTTGAACTTGAGGTCATGCGGGATGGGACGGACAACGTCGTGATTATCTGTTCTATTGAGAATTTTGATGCGATGGGAGTTCACACCGGCGATAGCATTACGGTTGCACCCGCCCAGACCTTGACGGACAAAGAGTATCAACTGATGCGGGATGCAGCGATTAAAATTATTCGTGAAATTGGAGTGGACACCGGTGGCTCAAATATCCAGTTTGCGGTCGATCCAGATACGGGAAAACAGGTTGTGATTGAGATGAACCCGCGGGTCTCTCGGAGTTCTGCGCTCGCGTCGAAGGCGACTGGGTTTCCGATAGCGAAGATCGCAGCGAAGTTGGCTGTCGGATACACCCTCGACGAGCTACCCAACGATATTACGCGCAAAACCCCTGCATCGTTTGAGCCGACCATTGATTACGTTGTGACAAAGATTCCGCGTTGGGCGTTTGAGAAATTCGCTGGCACCGATGAGACATTGACGACGATGATGAAGTCGGTGGGTGAAGCGATGGCAATCGGACGGACGTTCAAAGAATCCTTGCAGAAAGGGCTGCGATCGTTAGAGAACGGTTGGGCGGGACTCGACAGCCAACCCATCGAGAAATTGCCAGTTTCGGAACTGCCACAGAAGTTGACCATCCCCAATATGGAGCGTATCCTGTATATAAAGCAGGCTTTCCAAAGTGGAATGAGTATCGATCAGATTCACGGATATACACACATCGATCCATTTTTCCTGTATAATATAAAGGAGATTGTCGATTTTGAAGAGGATATTCGGAAAGTCGGAAGCGAGAGCAAACTGGATACGCTGGATACTTCTCAGCTGCCTGATTCGTCTGTTTTCCTGCTTCGCAAAGCAAAGCAGTACGGCTTCTCGGATCGTCAGATAGGGGAACTTTGGAACGCCTCTGAAGCAAGTATCCGGACGCTACGGAAGGAACACGGGATCGAAGCTACGTTTAAGACTGTGGATACCTGTGCTGCCGAGTTTGAAGCGGAGACGCCTTACTACTATTCTACCTACGGCATGGAGGATGAGGTCAGACCCAGTCAGAAGAAAAAGATTTTGATTCTGGGCAGTGGTCCGAATCGGATTGGTCAAGGGATTGAGTTCGATTACTGTTGTGTTCACGCGGCGCTCGCGCTTAAAGAGGATAACTATGAGACCATTATGGTCAACAGCAATCCCGAAACCGTGAGCACGGATTACGACACCTCGGATCGGCTCTACTTTGAACCGCTCACACATGAAAATGTGTTGAACATCGTTGATCGGGAAAAGCCGGACGGGGTTATCGTGCAGCTTGGCGGACAAACGCCGTTGAATCTTGCACTTGGACTTCAGAAGGCGGGGGTTCCGATTATCGGGACAAGCCCGGAGGACATTGCGCGATCTGAAGATCGGAAGCAGTTCACGGAGTTGCTTGATGGACTTGGCTTGATGCAGCCCCCAAATGGTACGGCAACTTCAGTGAAAGAAGCCACACCAATCGCCGCGGCACTGGGATATCCGGTGATGGTGCGTCCTTCGTATGTTTTAGGGGGACGGGCGATGCAGATTGTCTACGATCAAGATGCGTTGGAAGCCTATATGGATACGGCGGTCGCAGCCTCACCCGAACATCCTGTGCTAATCGACAAGTATTTGGAGGATGCGATCGAGGTTGATGTTGATGCGATCTCCGACGGGAACCGCACCGTCGTTGGCGGCATCATGGAACATATCGAAGAAGCAGGGATCCACTCTGGAGACAGCGACTGTGTGTTGCCGCCTTACACCTTGGTTGAGGAGCAGATCGATGCGCTCAAGGAGTATACTGACGCGCTTGCAAAGGCACTCAATGTGCGTGGGTTGATGAACATCCAGTATGCGATTAAAAACGATGAGATTTATGTGTTAGAGGTCAACCCGCGGGCGTCGCGAACTGTGCCGTTTGTGAGCAAGACCATTGGAGTGCCGTTAGCAAAACTTGCCGCTCGCATCATGACAGGAAAGACGCTTGAGGAGCTTGGATTTACGAGTGAGATTGAGCCGGATTATTTTTCAGTAAAGGCACCCGTGTTTCCATTCAACCGCTTTCCGGGGGCAAATTCTCAACTCGGTCCTGAGATGAAATCGACAGGCGAGGTGATGGGGATTGATGCGGATCTGAGCATCGCTTTTGCTAAAGCACAACAGGCGGTCGGCTATGGGTTACCTCTCGGCGGTCATGCGTTCATCAGCGTGAAAAATAAAGATAAGCGTGCGATTATCTTCATTGCGAAAAAGCTAGTTGATCTGGGATTTCAACTGATTGCCACGCACGGCACAGCGAAGGTGCTTCGTCGTAACGGTATGGAGGTGACGTTGGTTCATAGTATCGGCAAAGGGCGCCCGACCATCCACGATTATGTTAAAAACAACGCTGTTGATCTCATTATCAACACACCTACCGGGTATGCACATCGCCCGAACGAGGAATTGATTCGGCAGATGGCAATTGATTACGGGATTACCCTATTTTCTACGATCGCCGGCGCGTCAGCGGCGATCAATGGTATTGAGGCGCTCCGTCGTGGCGAGATTACTGTGACTCCATTACAGGATTATTATTGAAACGTAAAACGTGAAACGTGAGGAACTCAGAAGATACATCGTGCATTGGTCGAAAGTTACCCAAATTGGCTTACCGTGCAATATTGAGTGCCCATTGTAATTTTACAGTACGTTTTTGAATCTAGCAATATAACATGACATACTACATAATATTGAGGTTCATGTCAAAAGAAAGTGCAAAGCACGAATAGAAACCGAGTTTTGAAGAAAAAACTCGGTTTCTTTGCACTAAATCTTACTAAAGTTTGTACAATTTTAATGTGAAAAGAGGCAGAAAAGAGGTTATCCTTTCAGAAATCCATCACAATTTTGAAAGGAGCAATTATGAGCCTCATATTCTGCCTCACCCATATTTTAACCGAGTTTCGTCCGTTATTCAACCGTCAAAACTTCGCCCTATTTTGCACCTTCATAGTCGGTCTGATGACTCATCGCCACCGGGCAACGGTGACCGGTATCTATCAAGCGGTTCGCCCCAAAACGGGTTACGGTTCGCTAGTCAAGTTTCTGTCTCGTGGTAAATGGGACGCCGATGCAGTCGCTCAACATCTGATTCAGTTTCTACAACAACAGTTTGATAGCTGGGTCTACGTTTACGACGAGACCCGAGCGGTAAAGACCGGACGAAAGCAATTCGGACTCCACTTTTTCAGAAATCATCGCTACCGAAAGCGTAATACCAATCAATCGAAGTTTCACTTTGGTCATCAGTTTGGGGCGTTGGGGTTGCTTTGCACCACAGCCACAGAGACAATTCTGTTTCCCGTTTGGGTGAAGTTGATGTGTCCTAAGTCCCGTCAGGATAACAGCGATTCGGTGCTGAAGTGGATGTGCTGTCAAATCCCGCGTGGACTGATTATCTTTGACCGTGGGTTCAATCGACGGAAAGTGTTTCAATGTGTGCTAAAAGCGGGACATCATATCCTATGTCGCGCTAAGTCCAATGCTGTTTTCTATCGTTTACCTGTGGCGTGTAAGCGACCCAAACGGGGACGACCCAACAAATATGGCAAACGCCTACATCTTGGGTATCTCCGGTATGCTACTATTGATATTGACAACAAAAGCTATTCAGTGGCATCTGTGGTAGTGCGGACGAAAATGTGTCCGAACCCGGTTCGCTTGGTGGTGACCCGAAAACGTCCCAAAAAAGCAAAGCCGTTTCAATACTTCTGTGTCTACACCACCGACTTGACACTTGACGTATGTCAGATAGTTCGATATTACCGGCAAAGGTGGTTGATTGAGACTGCCTTTCGGGACACCAAGCAACACTTCGGATTTGATACCTATCGGGTCAAATCCAAAAAAAGCATCAATCGTTTCGTCCAACTCAGTTTCGTCGCAAGTTGTCTAACACAATTGGTATTCAACACTGCCTCTGCTATCGGCAGTTCGATACGCGTTGAACAAGTGTGTCAAGAATTAGGCATTGATTGGTATCGACCCGCTAAATTGACACGCGGGTTGATGGTACAGTATCTGTCTGCCTTCATTGAGAGGCGGTTATTTTCGCAGACAAAACACAATGATACATACTCGCACGATATTCAACAAACCCTTGATAAGGCTGCTTGAACCCAAAGCAAATTGTACAAACTTTAGTAAATCTTAACATGAGCGAATATTGATAGGAAGGAGATAAAAATGGCAAGAAATCAGGTTGAAAGAAATACGCGTCTGGTGCGTGCACTTGATGAGATTTTGGATAGTTTATCGTTTGATGTTGCTCACCCGATAAAGGTCTTAAAGTTGGCAGAAGGCAAAGAGGTTGTTGTTGTACAATCGAATGCGTTCACAATTTCGCGTATCTATACGTCTGGGCGTCCCGATGGCAAAAGACCTCATGGGCGAGAATCCTATTATGAGTACTTCTGCGAACAACTTGAGGATTATAAACAGCAGCATGGTAGCGATGAGGGGTTTGGTTTAACGCCGGAGGATTGGCGTGTCTTATTCCGGGAATCGTACGATAGGTATACCCGGTATCTGCTGTTCGCGGGGATTAAGCGGTGGGCGGATGTCAAGCGAGACACCGACACGAACCTCGCCACTACGAATATGGCAAAGAAATATGCCCCTTCTGAGGTTGCATGGGAAAGCTACCAATATAAAGGCTATATGTTAATGATGAACAGCATGGCGAATGCTGAACTGCGTCTAATAGAGGACGACCGTCCAGGTGCATTGGATCAGGTCAATCTGGGAATTCAACAGATCGGAAAATTCTGTGGTGAGTGTTTGCGTGAGAACTATGGCGATGCGGAAAACGTCACCCGTGAACGTTATTTGAGTAATCTGATTGAGTTTCGGTCAGATCTCGAATCGGTGGAAGAGGGGCTAGATGGGGAACAAGACAGCTACGAAGATGAGGACGATGCGGTGGATTTCCTAGAGGAGTTGGAGGAACTTTTGGATGAGGAGAACCGGAATTGAGTTTTTGTTTGCATCTTGGTAGGAGTTAAGCACTTCAGATTGTAGTTGCCCGATTCATCGGGCGTCAATAGGCATGTTCAGACTCCACGCCTATCGTAGGCGGGGCATCTTGCCCCGCATTGGTGATGAAGCAGATAGCCCGTAGGTCGAGATTCATATCTCGACACCCAAATGTCAACGTCCTAGCTATTGAGATGCTTTTATCCGTCCCCAAGTACTTGCCAAAGTCTTGTGCGTCGTTACAGCAAACGCCGACGGTATTATTTCAAAATCATCAATCAGCACAACCTCGCGTGTTGGGCTGTAGGTCAACAAACCAACCCTTCCTTTGCCTTGTGTTGCTACCTTCATCTCGACAACTTTTTCTATTTTGTCTTCGGGTCCCGCAAATACAATATGTTCACCGCTTTTGACCTCGATTTTAACCTCGAACCACTGGTTCACGGGTTCCCTGTCCCATCCCTGTATCGGCTTCGTGGTACTTTGTCTACTAGACAGACCATTCCACATAACTACTTCACAATCCAGCCACTTCAGCCCTTCAGGTTTCCTGTCTGGTTGAAGTTCAGCGGATAGGGTAACTTGATAATGTGGAAGATGCGGTGTCTCCTGTAGCCGATAAAACGCCCCAATCTGACACCATCCCCCTTCTAGCCATTTCATTTTATAGTATATCGTTCCATGGATAAATTGGAGATCTTTTATCGCAATAAGGTTCCACATTCCACCTGATGTGAATCGAAGCGCACCATCTACAATCTCTAATTGGAACGGATCATCGACATTATTCCTAGATTTCCAGCGATCATCGGTTTCGCGTAGGACTTCCAATTGATTTAACTGTTCTGGATTTTCAAAATCCAAAACTAGCACGGCAGAAGGGGTGCCTAGCAATAGTACCAAAGTACATAAAAAAATGGTTGTCAACATGTCCTTTTTCATGGGAGTACCTCTATTTTTGGGGAAAATTTTCTCTGAATTGGAACTTACGCAAGGGAACTGAAAACGGGTAAAATCATACAGATTCCCGCTAAGGCACTTCGACCCCTTCAAAAACCTGTTTGATAATCTGTTCGGAGGAAATCTCTTCCGCCTCCGCTTCGTAGCTGACGATAACGCGATGTCTGAGGACATCCAGCCCTATTGCATAGACATCTTCTGGCGTTACATACCCGCGATGACGGAGGAAGGCGTGGGCTTTGGCAGCCGTTGCGAGGAAGATCGTCGCCCGTGGCGATGCGCCGTATTCGATGAGGTCTGTCAGTTGATCCAATTGGTACTTCGCTGGCTCACGCGTGGCGCAGACGAGATCGACAATATAGTTTTCGATCTTCTCGTCCATGTAGATTTCACGGACTGTTGTACGGAGTTGGATAATTTCTTGGGGAGATATGACCTGTTGAATCGGTTGAGGTTCTTCGCGTGTGATGTGCCGTAGGATGGAAAGCTCTTCCGTCCGCGAGGGATAGGTCACCTGCAATTTGAGCATGAACCGGTCTACCTGCGCTTCTGGTAGGGGATACGTTCCCTCTTGCTCGATTGGGTTCTGGGTTGCTAGGACGAGGAATGGTGGGTCGAGGGGGTAGGTTTCATCACCGATTGTGACCTGACGTTCTTGCATCGCTTCGAGGAGTGCGCTTTGAACTTTGGCGGGTGCACGGTTAATCTCGTCGGCGAGAACAAGGTTCGCGAAAATGGGACCCTTTTTAACATAAAAATCGCCCGAACGTTGATTATAAATTTGGGTGCCGATTAGATCGGCGGGCAGAAGGTCAGGGGTAAATTGAAGGCGTTTGAAAGAGACGGCAATCGTGTTAGCAAGTGCTTGGACAGCGGTTGTCTTGGCGAGGCCGGGAACCCCCTCTAACAGGATATGACCGTTGCAGAGCAATCCGATAATCATCCGCTCAATCATATACTTCTGTCCAATGATAACCTTCCGAATCTCTTCAAAGATCTCTTCAACGAAGGCGCTCGCCTCCTGAATCTTCTCGTTCAACGCCGTCAGATCAGATTCTCTCATCCTTGCTCCTCGATTCGGACGAACGCCGAGATTCAGTCTTGAAGCCGTCTCCTATAATGTTTATAGATTTCACTATCTTCTTCCGCTTCTTCCTCCGCGTCAAATTCATCCGTTTCAACGGGGGGCACAATAATTTGACTTTCAAGAAACTCCCGCGCTGTCTGATAGATGCGGTCCAGTTCTGAGCGGGAGGGGCGATGTCTAGAGAAGTGAACCATGTCGCATGATAGGAGAATCTCGCCGACGTGATCTGTAACGCTGTCGGTCAAGCCGTTGGGGAGTGCAGATAGGATCTGTCCTGTGGTAGCATCTAGGTTCTTGATTTGATATTTTTCTCCCACATACTGCTTAATAATTATTGCAATTGCTTCGTAGTATTCTTGGATACGGTTTGATTCGCGCAAGGATAGCGTCCCCTCTAGGTCTACAAGTGCAATAGACTCAAGGGTATACTCATCGCGTTCTAACTGCCTATCCGGTTCTGTCAGTGGATCAAGATCGTCAGGATGAACGGTGTTGCGAGGAGACATCGGAGATGGCGCAGAGGTCGTATATGTTAGTGGCGATATATCCCAATTTTTAGGTGTCTTTCGCCGTGGGAATAAGCTAGTTAATGAGGATTTGTTCCGGCGCAACCAGACATAGATACAGCCTCCGATGGCAATAACGATCAGTGTCGGGACCACAACGCCAAGAATCGCGCCAAAGATGCCCGGATTTCCACTATTGCTATTGAAATCGTCACTCGCTGCAAAGAGGTGGGCAGTGCCCAGAGCAAATTGGACACAAATTGAAAGAGAGGTTGTATTAACTATTCGTCGCACAAATTATGTTCCTTGATTTTTCTAAAAATTGTTCGTTTTGAAACTCCTAAGATTTTTGCGGCCTTTGCTCTATTATTGCCAGCATATTGGAGTGTCGATTGAATAACTTCCCTCTCAATTTCTGCCATTGACATCCCCACTTCGACCTGCAATCCCGATGAAGGTAACGCTGCCGCGCTAGTATCTATAACGGTGGGAGCGGAGAGGATAACGGGGGAACTGACTCCGGCAGATTTGAGAATGTGTTCCGGAATATCATCAATGTCGAGATCGGGTCGGTTTGACATAATAACCATACCCTCGATACAGTTTCTCAACTCTCGCACATTTCCCTGCCAGTCATATTGCATCAGCACTCGCATTGCGCGGGAGGTCATACGCTTGGTCATCATCCGGTTTTCCCGGCAAAATTCCTCTGTGAAGGCTTTGACTAGGAGTGGAATATCTTCACTTCGCTCACGGAGGGGTGGTAGGGAGATTCGGATTACGTTCAAACGATCATAGAGATCGGGTAGAAACTTTTCCTGCTCCACTGCCTTCTCAAGATTGCGGTTCGTTGCACAGATGACGCGAACATCCACCGGTATCGATTCATTTCCACCGACGCGCTCAAACTCCTTCTCGGCGAGCACCCGTAAGAGCCTTGCTTGGTTTGCCAAACTTAATTGCCCTACTTCATCAAGAAATAATGTTCCCCCATGTGCCGCTTCAAATCGTCCTTTCCGCGTCTGATACGCGCCTGTAAACGCGCCTCGTTCATGTCCAAAAAGTTCGGATTCCGCGAGACCTTCGTTCAGGGCTGCACAGTTGAATATAACGAGGGGACCCCGCCTTAAACTCCGATGGTGCATAGCACGGGCGACTAGTTCTTTTCCGGTGCCGCGTTCTCCACGGATCATGACGGTTGCTTTTGTCGGGGCAACTTGTGCAATGAGATCTCGAATCTCTTGGATTCTCGGTGAATGCCCTGTTAATTGGATGAGGCCAACCCGCTCATCAATCTGGGATTGTAGTTGCCGATTTTCTACGGTGAGCCGCTGATTCTCAAATATCTTGTGGAGGAGGGCTATCAGTTGGGCTGGGTTGAGGGGTTTAGGGAGAAAATAGCTTGCTCCCATGTGGATCGTCGCTTTGATACCAACATCGGTTTCCAGGACGTTTGGTGCTGTGGCAAAGATCACGCCGACGTCGGGATTCCGATCGTAGGCGGCTTCAAGGAGTTTGAGTCCGTCAACGCGCTCCCCTATGAGTGGAGCGATCAGGACATCAATATCCAAGCGTTCAATGCGATCTAACGCCTCATACATCGTACGAGTCGCGAGCACATGCAACCTTTCGCGCTCAAGTGTGAGACAAATCGTTTCGCGCTGTCGTTGGTCGGGATCAACAACGAGGATAGTGGTTTGATCGTTCATTGTGCTACCCCAGTTTTTGCCTGACAATTTGGCTGATAACCGAATTGTCTGCTTTGCCTCTCAACTGTGGAACGAGTTGACCCATGACTTTGCCCATATCTCGCGTTGACGTCGCCCCTAGCTCCTCAATCGCACCTGTGACAGCGGCTTCGATTTCTTCTTCCGAAAGTTGAGCAGGGAGAAATTTTTGCAATATATCAATCTGTTCTATTTCGGCATCAACGAGGTCATCGCGATTGGATTGGCGCAGCTGTTCGAGCGCGTCCTTCCGCTTCTTAATCTGGCTGGCGATTACCTCTAAAACACCGTCATCATCCAACTCAACCTTACTATTGATTTCCTTATCCCGGACGGCACCGCGCACCATGCGAATCGCAGACAAACGATTTTTGTCTTTTGCCCGCATCGCCTGCTTCATATCTTCATTTAACTGTTCTTTGAGTCCCATAAAAAAATCCTCTATTTTTTACATAATCTATTGAAAGCAGGATAAAATAATACCCGATCTCTCAACCTTCGTCAAGCCGAAAAATGGTGCAATAAACCTTACGAGGCAAGATACGTTTGGCATAAATTACGTCCACATAAGCGACCAATTCTAATCCCGGTAATCTGCCCTACCAAAATGCTAATTGTAGTATGTAGAACGATAACTAAGGCATAAAGTTACTAGCAAAGCAGTCTTCATCTTAGCTTAGGAGTTACGCTCCTGAGTTCGTAGTCGCGCAATTCATTGCGCGTTACGACGGGTAATAGGTGCGTAGGGAACAACGATCGTTGTTCCCTGCTGAAATGCGTAAATCCTAAGTATAAAATTTCGTTGGTATAGTGACTCAGAACCATTCTCTCAGTTTACTATATGTTTGAGGTGCGGGGTTGCTTTCCCCCGCAAGATTCAACCTAAACAAGTGATCCCGTAATAGCTGCAATCCTGCGGGAGTATCCACATCGTACCATGGCGGTAGCAAGCCCAATTGCGCGTTAATCTCCTGAATTTTCTCAAGGGTTTGGCGGAAGACGACCTCGGTGCTCCATACGATTCCCTCAAAGATGGTGGGAACCGATAGCGATGCCCCATGCTTTGAAAAGCCGATCAGGTAGTAGCCACCGTCCACGCTGGGACCGATGACGATATCGCGCGATTCTAGTAGATCGAGCGCACGTTCGACATATTGAGTTGGTAGGGTTGGGCTATCCGATCCCACGAATAGAAATTTTGTATATTCCTGATCGCACGCCCAACGTGCAGCGGCAATTAAGCGTTGCCCAAGCGATGCGCCCACTTGAGGGATATAAACCGGATCTTCACCGATTAGGGTTTGCAAAGCGTCTAAGCCTTCGGGCGGTGTATAGGCAATGACACGGTGAGCTGTAGAGATTGTGGAAAGGGCATTGCACCAATCGATGAGGAACGTTTGATACAGTGACGCAGCCTGCTCTGGTGAAAGATAAGGTATGAGGCGGGTTTTAACTTGACCGGGAACAGGGTTTTTAACAAAGACTATGATACAAGCAGCCATATCTTGACCCCCAGTTGTGTCTTGTAACGGGTGTCTGCTTGATGGGGAAGGAAGGCGGATTGCAAATCCGATGATTCTGGTAGGCTCGGTTGGCGTTGGCTCCAAGCGATGACAATCACAATGCAAGCGATAATAATTGCTAGAAAAGCGATTAAATTTCCTTTGAGTGCTCCATCGCTGCGATCGATCTGATATTTTGCGATGCAGCCGGTGACGGCAGCAAGCAAAGCGAGAATCAGACTGGCATACCACGGTAGTTGGACAATCACACCTAGAAGGGCAACCAACGATACCCACAGACCGAACTTGGCAAGGCGGTTGATTTGAACTTCCGATACGCCAGCATTGTCAGACGCAGCTTCGGTTTGTTGTTGGTTTTCCGAGCGGGCTGGCGGCACATCACGATAGGTGGCTTCGACTAAATGCGTAAATTCTGCGAATCGCTTCTCTCGTCTAAGCCATTGGGACAGGTTCGGATACTCGTGCCTTATAAGAATTGAGAACTCTTGGCGTTGGGCACTAAAATCGGTAAACTCTTCCCATCGGTCCTCTTCGACCATATAATAGGGTGTTGGTCCAACTTGCAGTTCATATCCCTGTCCGACGTGATGGGCGATTTTGCCGATCCCTTCGCGCTCCGCAATTATGGTTGCCGTTCCTGCTGTCGCCGTTGGTTGTGGAGGATCGCTTTCCGAGGTACTTGCATCGCGTTCCAGATTGGGGTCACTTTCACCATCCGTATACTGATTTTCATACTCCTCGTTCGTTATTGCTAGACCGGTTTGGGTAACAATTTCTAAAGCATCGACTCGATCATCGGGGTGGACGGAAAGGATAATCTGACGTTGCCTATCAGCGTTTCGTATGTACTCAGGGCGGCAACGAATCTGTTTATTACCGAGCATTGTCTGAATTAGGTTTGATTCCCACTCGTCTGTCGTGCGATAAATTTCAACCCAATCGTCGGTACTAAAAAGTAGGTCGTTGTTTTGAGCCACGATTTTCCCTCTGCGATGCTGCTTCGTTACATTTGACGCAATTTGCTGTACAGTGAACTACAGGTCCGCCGGGCTATAAAGAATCGCGTCATCAATTCGTGGATAGTCAACAAGTTCGCTTGGATCAAATAGAATGTTTAATTCACGCTCCGCGTTTTCAGGGGAATCTGAAGCGTGGACAACATTGTGAGTGATGTCGATCGAGAAATCGCCACGAATACTGCCGGGTTGGGATTCGTTGGGCTTTGTTGCCCCGTTTACGAGACGCACGAGTTCGATAGCATCCCGTCCCTCAAGGGCGATTGCTACGATCGGCGTCGAAGTCATAAATTGGATGAGATAGTCGTAAAAAAACTTTCCCTGATGTGGCGCGTAGAGTTGATCCGCTCGATCTTTTGGGAGTTGGAGTAATTTAAGTCCTACGAGTTTAAGCCCCTTGCGCTCAAAGCGGGCGATGATTTCGCCGATGAGTCCACGTTGAACGCCATCTGGTTTAATTAAGACTAAGGTTTTCTCTGGGTTCATTTAACCGCCTATTTGTCGTAATGTGTAATAGGTGAGTGGCACAGACAGACGTTCCACCGCCCTGCCACTCACCATTTAGTGAGTTATAGAGTTTTCTCTAATTCTTTTAGTAATTCCTTCTGTTTTCTTGTCAATGAACGTGGGATTTCGATTTTGATCTGGACGCGTAGATCGCCTTTGCGCTTCGACGAATCGACAACACCAGCCCCGCGGACTCTCAACTGTTGATCCGGCTGCGTCCCCGCAGGAATCTTCAGATCAATATCTCCCTTCAGGGTTGGTACGCGCACTTTACCGCCCAAGGCTGCACGTGTGAAAGGCACCGTAACTTGGGTCACGAGATCTAGGTTCTCTCGCTTAAAATTCGGGTGCGGTTGAACGGCGATTTTCACAATCAGTGAGCCACGCTGTCCACTCGCAGTCAGGTCTCCTTGACCGGTAAGGCGCAATGATTGACCATCTTTTATCCCCGCGGGAATCTTAATAGTAAGGGTTCGGTCGTTCACCTGAATCCGCTTTTCCGCACCCAGTATCGACTCCTCAAACGGGATTGTCAATTTTGTTCGTAGATTACCGCGGCGTTGTCGACCGAAACCGGTGGGGTTTTCCCTACTGAATACATCTCCGAAGACGTCGCCGAAATTCCCAAAGACCTCACGCCCAAAGATATCTCCAAAATTGGTGAAAATGTCCTCAAAGTTCGTGTACCCTTGAAATCCAGCGTTATGGACACCCGCGTGTCCACGTATGTCGTAGATCTTCCGCTTCTCTGGATCTGATAGCACGTCGTAAGCATTTGAGGCTTCTTTGAATTTCTCTTCCGCTGTCTTATCTCCCGGATTCTTGTCGGGATGATACTTCAGCGCGACCTTGCGGTAAGCACGCTTAATCTCCTCTGGAGAGGCGTTCCGATTTACCCCAAGGACTTCATAGTAATCTCTCTCTGCCATCTAATTTTCCCTGTGTATCAAACAGTATTATGCGTTATCGCTGCTATCAGAACTCAGTTTTTCATCGAGGCTGTACTTACCGGGGCCAATCAGAATCAAGCTCAGAAAAACGATGGCGGCTTTGAGCGCATGTGCAGCCCCACCCAAACCTTCCCCACGACCCAGATGACTTACAGCAGCGACTAACATCGTTATTGTCAAAAGGATACAGGCGGGTCTCATAAATAAACCGAGGATGAGACAGATGCCCCCCAAAGCCTCCGAAATTGCAGCCATGAATCCCCAAAACGCCGGTAGGAACGTAATGCCAAGAGTTGCCATCGCTCCACCGAGCCTTTCCCATTTCTCAGGACCGCCGAACAATTTCGGAAGCCCATGAAAGAGGAACAGACACCCAAATCCGATCCGAAGGATTAATAAACCGATGTCTCGATGTTTATCCAAAAAAGTCAAGACCATGTTTTGTGTCTCCTTTCACTTTTGATTGTTGGATCTTCAGGTCTGTCCGAACTTACCCTCGTGAAAACAGGGGTGAAAACAAGGAAATGATAGGCGATTCTAAGAAAATAATCAAGAAAAAAATGCGGGACGGTTTTGTAAGCATAAGGGCAATTTCTTGTTGACAATGGACTCCAAGTGGGGTATGTTAGAGAAAATTGTAACGGTTGAATTTTTAGTTTTGTATGTCGGTAGACAGCATGTAGTTGTAAGGTATCATAATCTATCTTTAAAAAAAGACGATGGATACGACCAAAAAGGGTAACTTTCTATGGCAAAAATCAAAGAGATTAGATGTATTCGTACACGGGTAAATGGGACTTGGGTAATTGTGAAAATCATCACTGATCAGCCGGGGCTCTACGGCATCGGTTCTGCCAGCGACCACTATCACCCACAAACCGTCGTCACGGCAGTGGAGGAGTACATCGCCCCGCGCCTAATTGGTCGGGAGGTTGGGCATATTGAAGACATCTGGCAGTCTACCCTTACTAGTGGCTACTGGCGGAATGGGGCAATTTCAAACACTGCATTGGGCGGTATTGACATGGCACTTTGGGACATTAAGGGGAAAGAGGCTGGGATGCCAGTTTATCAACTTCTCGGTGGTCCCTGTCGCTCTGCCGTGCCGTGCTATGCCCACGCTGGCGGCGGTGATTTCGTCGAGCTTGAGGACGACATCCGTCGCTACATGGAAGAGGGGTATTCGGTTATTCGATGTCAACTTGGCGGGTACGGCGGTGGCGGTTTCATTGACGCCAATAAGGCAGGTCAGCCGAAGAACCCTTGGTCCAATGCGCCTGCTTTTGATGATGAGGCATACATTGAGAGCATCCCGAAGATGTTTGAATATCTGCGATCGAAGTTGGGATTCGGACCGAAGCTCACGCACGATGTCCATGAGCACCTCCGCCCGCAGTGTGCGGTAACGTTGTCGAAACTCCTAGAGCCTTACCGTCTCTTTTTCCTTGAGGATGTCCTCTCGCCTGAGCAGATCGACTGGTTCCGTCTGATTCGGCAGCAATGCACCACTCCACAGGCGATGGGCGAGCTGTTTATCAATCCTCACGAGTGGATGCCCCTCATCACCGAGCGATTGATCGACTTCGTCCGAGTCCGGGTATCGAAGGGCGGCGGCATCACCCCGTGCCGGAAGATTGCCACCCTTTGTGAATGGTTCGGGGTCAATACCGCATGGCAGGAAGGGGGAGATAATGATCCCGTTAACCAAGCGGCGGCGATGCACTTGGATCTGGCAAGTTGGAGTTTCGGTATTCAGGAAGAGAACCACTTCGGTCAAGAGGAACTTGATATCTTCCCCGGTCACGCAATCCTTGAGGGCGGATACCTCTACGCGAATGATCAGCCGGGACTGGGAATTGACATTGACGAGGCGAAGGCGGCACAAATTCTGGACGCCGACCGAGCGAAGGTGCCCAATTATGCCGCTGAAGATCGGAAGGCGGATGGATCGGTGGTACGACCGTAATTGACAACTATGGTAGATTTTAGAATTAATGAGACACTGCAAATCGGCGAGGTGAGCAAACCTCGACTAACGGGAGCTGAAAAAATCTGGTCTATGACCCGGTAGGTGCGGTTTCTAACCGCACCGTATAGGCGCGTCCCGACCTGTCGGGAGAAACAGTGCCTACCAAACATGAGGAGCGAAAGTGTCTATTTATCTTTATAATTCACTATAAATCGGGGTTGAAGATAAAATTTTGTCCCCAACCATAGGAAGGAGATTGACAATGTTAAAAGCATCAATCGCAACCAGTTTTAATTGTCCGGGACCAGGCACCAACGGGCTTGCTTGGCAAGATGATGCCATCTGGAGCGTCGAGGGTGGTGGGACGTTACACAAAATTAATCCGCAGACCGGTGAGGTTATCCTTACCGTAAATCCACCTACATCGGGTTCCAGCGGACTAGAATGTGATGGAAGCCATTTCTGGTATTCTGACATTGGGGAAAAAATCCTGTACAAATTAACCGTGTCGGATTTGAAAGTTGTCACCTCATTTCCACCGCCGGGACCGAGTCCGCATGGGCTCGCTTGGGATGGAGAGTCGCTGTGGAGCGCAGATGTGCAGTCAGATCGGCACTATAAGGTCTCTCCGGAAACTGGGGAAATATTGGCAGAATTTCCCTCGCCCGGCACACGACCGCACGGGATTGCTTGGGATGGAACGACGCTATGGAGTGCAGACACCGACACGCATGTAATCTCCCAAATTGACCCGACTTCCGGGGAGGTTCTCGATTCCTTTGAATGCCCTGGTGAACCGCACGGCTTGACGTGGGATGGCACCCATCTCTGGTACGGCGATGACGCAGAGAAGACAATATGCAAAATCGCGCTGGAACGCACTTAACGGAAGTCCCTAAACTCTGAGGTCGGTTATGACGCAAACGATAGGCATCGGTGTCATCGGTATGGGGTGGATGGGAACAGTGCACAGTCGCTCCTACCGACAGATTCCGACCCGCTTTCAGGACTGTGATATTCAGCCGCGGCTAGTTATCTGCGCTGATGAGGTGGAAGCCCGTGCCCGTGAGGCACAGACATTTTTGGGCTTTGAACGATACGCCACGGATTGGAGACAGGTTATTGCGGATCCGGAGGTGGAACTCGTCAACATCACCGCGCCAAACAGTATGCACCTCGAAATTGCAAGCGCGGCTGCCGAGGCGGGGAAGCATATCTTCTGCGAGAAGCCTGTCGGTCGGAATCCACAGGAAACTGCCGCGATCGAAAATGTCGCTCGACGGGCTGGCGTTTTGACCTGTGTGGGCTATAATTACCGATGGACGCCGCTTGTTCAGTACGCCCGACAACTGATTGAGGAGGAGCGTCTCGGCAGGCTCACACACTATCGCGGACGTTTCTTTGCGGGTTATGCTAGCAATCCACACGCTGTGTTGTCGTGGCGTTTCCAACGCGAGGTGGCGGGATTGGGAACTTTGGGTGATCTGATGTCGCATGTCGTTGATATGGCACAGATGATAGCCGGTCCAATCAAACGTTTGGTGGGCAACCGCGAGACGTTCTTCCCAGAACGTCCACTTGCTACGCCCGGCGAAGGCACACATTTTTCTGTCCGCACAGATGGTCCGACGGGCGAAGTTACCAACGAAGATTATGTCGGTGCACTGGTGCAATTTTCTAATGGGGTGCACGGCACACTGGAAGGGTGCCGTGTCATAAATGGTCCTGAGTGTCAGATGGCGTTTGAGGTGCACGGCACACGTGGGGCATTAAGCTGGGACTTTGAGCGCATGAATGAAATCCATCTGTTCCTTTCCGACAACGATAGTGCGCCTAACGGTTACACCCGTATTGTGAGTGGTCCCGAACACCCGTTTCATGCACATTTCAACCCCGGTCCCGGTGTCGGTTTAGGCTACGAAGATTTGAAAATGATCGAATCCTATCAATTCTTGAAGTCAATTCGAGATGGGCGCCAAGGTGAGCCTACTTTTCGTGAAGCGTTGGCTGTGGCTAAGGTGTTGGGTGCGATTGAACGTTCATGGGAAACGGAGCGTTGGGAAGAGGTACAAGTCTCGTGAAACGTGGTGCGTAATGCGTAAGAAGTCATTGGTTGATTGAACGGATAAATCCTACACATGTGCTTTCGTCAGATAGGAGGTTAGGATGAAGATTCGTGAAGATTTGATGATATCGGGTAACAAATTCCCAAACTTTGAGCGTCCCGACCAAGATGGCATAATCAGGACGCTGGAAGATTTGATGCGTGGTTGGCCCACGGTCTTGGTCTTTTGGCGCGGGGCGTATTGACCGAAGGATGTTCTCCAGTTGGAGAATTATGCAAAGGACTTACAGCCCGAATTGGAGGTCAACTACTGCAAGCTAATCGCCGTCTCTGTCGATGATCAGGAAACAACGAGGGCACTTCGTGAACGGATCGGTGCGACGTGGCCCTTCCTGATTGATCTCGACCGGGCATTGATCAATGAATTAGACATCGTGGACAATACGGACCCCGCCCATTCGCCGATCCCCATCCCCTATACTTTCGTCCTTGACAGTGATCGCGAGATCTACAAGATTTATAACGGTTGGTGGTTTGTTGGAAGACCCACGGTAGAAGAATTGCGGCACGATTTGCGAGCATTGTTGGCACGTCGGGACGACTATGAATATGACCGGGCGTGGGATGTTTCGGCGGAAGCAAGGGAAAAGGCGTTTCTCTAGGTTTTCGCGCTGGCGTAAATTCCATCGACAATTGCCTGATCTGTCCACATCTCTTCCGGTGTTACAAGCGGCGTCGCTCTGCCAAGGGCGCAGTCGATGAAGTGGAAGACCTCTCGGCGTAGCCGGTTGCTTGAATGGTCGTGGAAGGAAGCAGCAACACCCGGAGCAACCTGCTCGGTCACATCGGCGTAATCGCCATCCTGCCATGTCAGCAATCGTAACGGCGTCACCGAAGCGTAACCTTGCGTCCCCCATACTTCAACGCCGTGATCGGCGACCTGTGACGGTGCCATCCACATACTCTCGACGGACAGCGTGACCCCATCGGCGAAGTGGACATAGCCGCTGACCAGATCTGGGTCGTCGTATTCGTCTCGGAAGGGCTCCAATTCAGAGGGCAGCGTGGGAAGGTCCGCAAAACGTGAGAGTGCCCGTCCGTGTACGGAGATGAGGGGTGGGTTGCCGAGGAACCAGATTGCCAGATCTGTTGGGTGAATCCCCGTTCTGGCGAGTGAACCTCCACCCGATCTCGCTTTGTAGTGTGGTCCGCGGATCGGTACGCTAGCAGCAAACGACCAAGCACGGGCGAAGCGGGGTGTTCCGATGCCGCCATCGCGGATAAAGCGGTGCACAATCTGTGCATCATCGCGGAATCGGAAGTTATAGCCGACCATCAGAATCCTGTCCGCTTCCTTTGCCCTCTGGAGCATCTCTTCCGCCTCTGCTAAGGAGGGTGCCATCGGCTTGGCGGCGAGGACATGCGCGCCGGCATTCAGCGCATAGATAGCCACACGCGGACGGACATCTGCCATTGTTCCGACCATGACCACGTCGAGGGATTCTCGGTCGATCATGGCTTGATAATCTGTGTAAAGCGTAGGACGCAGCTCTCTGCCTCGCTCATCAAAGACTTCACGTGCTGCCGTTTCCGCCTGTACCAAATCGATGTCGCAGAGTGCGACCAAACTCGCGTCACGGTTTTCGACGACATTGTCTATATAAGCGTTGCGTCCAAAGCCACCGCAGCCAACCACGCCGATACGCAGCGGTTGAGATCTGTTCGTCATCGTCTTTCCTTCTTTAGGGGAGTTTTGTTCTGAGGATTATGGTTCCCTCACCCTTTCCACGCCCAATTCCTCTAGCCGTGCTGCCATCTTCTCACGCCTAGGACACCCCTTTTCCATCATCTCTTTGCTATAGACGAATGGTTGCCCCTCAGTTATTTGGGTTTCAACCGTGGTCCGAAGGTCTTTGATCGCGAGCAGGTCATCTTGGGGATCCGGCATATAGCCGATGAACATCGTTCGCCGGGGCTGCCCGTCTTTACGTTTGAAAGCGGAGTGCCACAGACGATTGTCCCACAACACAACGTCTCCGGGACAGGTCTGGACGGAGACTACTCCCGGAATGGCATGGGGATCGAGGCGTAGGCGGGGTCTCCCCCTATCCCAATAGCCACAGGATCGGAAGAGTGCCGCAGAGTATTCGGGATGGTGGCTGCCGGGAATTAGGTTCAACGATCCGAAATCCTTGGACTGCTCATCAAGATATATGGCGGTCTTGAGCGTGACGTTCTGTCGTCCCGGCTGACCGTCGGTGTGCCAAGGGGTATGGTCTCGGTTTGCCCACATATCGCTGCCGGCGATATAGAGACACTCCGTCCCCCAGATATCGCGCATTGCTTCCATCACGCCGGGCTGCTCGATTAAATCTGCGAAAGCGTCGTCCGCTTGGACAAAAGGACTCAGCATCCGTGTACCGTTCTCAGCGAAATAATTGTAGACCGGCGCGTCTGCAATGACACGACAATGTGCCTCCTGTAGACGGTCTACCTCTTTTTAGCTCAGGCAATCTCTCAAGACGGTGAACCCGAATGTCCAAAATTGTCCAACCTCCAAATTGGATAGCATCGAATATCCCCTCCTTCTCGCAACAGATAGTCCTCCCAGATCTTGGGTTTGCGGGGTTTTATAGTGAATTATAGAAATAAGTGGATATTTGCCAACAGCTCCGACCTTCGATAAGTTTCCAATTGCGCCGATGCGGTGCGGTTATAAACCGCACCTACCGGGCCTGGGGGCAATGCGGTTCGGTTTGGAGTGTCTCATTAATTCTAAGATCTACTATAATTGTAGAATTCACCATAATCACTCAGGTCCGTACTGTCCCATATATCCGGTGCGTCCCCCAAGGATTTCCTTGAGTTCCCCTTCGCTGGCGTCAATCACTTCCTGCGTCGGGCTGCAGCCGGGCCAACACTGCATCCACGGTGGGGTGAAGCCGTAGAACATCGTATAACGGGTTCGCTCGGAGAGGATTGGGACGCCGGTATGGACCAACGCCTCTGTGAAGTGCATCACTGATCCTGCCTTTGCTTTAACCTGCACCACCATTGCGGGATCGAAAATTTCTTTCCAATCCTGCGCCTCGATTCGGTGTGAGCCGTCTAGGATCATTGTGCCGCCATGTTCGGGATCAACGTCTGTTAGATAGGTGGCGTTGTTGAGAAATGTTGTGTTGATGTAGGGGTGGTTGTTCGCCGGCACAATCCCATATTTCGGTCGAATGCCGCGATGCCACCCCATCTTTTCGGGATCTCGAAGTTCATCGCGCCGGGTCGTTCGGTCGGGGTGCGGGGATTTTATCATCGCGTGGCAGCACTCAAAACGTGGCGGCGTTCCCAAGAGCTGCTTCAAAACGGGTAGGATCTTCGGTGACATGATCCAATCCCGATAGATTGGGTCGTAGTTCACCATGTTGTTGATGTTCTTGATGTCCTCGGTGTCCTTCATGGTCGAGACTTTGCGTTCATAGAGGTGATCCAGTCCGCGCTTGAAGGTGTCTATTTCTTCAGAGTTGAAGACGTTCTCTTGAAGCACCCAGCCGTGAACAGCGAAATGGTAAAGTTGTGCATCGGTCAGCATTGCTAACTCCTGTCGATGATTAAAGGATTTCGGTTAGATTTTCCCCTCTTTTTTCCACCGTTCCATTAATTCTTTTTTGTACGCTTCCTGACGTTCTGCATCCGCCTTGGCACGTTGGGCGTAATAGACTAGCCCCAATGCCCGGCGTGGATTCGCGGTGGCATTAGAACCTGCGCGATGAATCGTCATGCAGTGATGCACGATCATATCGCCCGGTGCGGCATGGATAGCTGCCTCCGCTTCGTAATCCGCTTCGCCGTAGTCCGTGACCCCTAGGGAGAACCCAAACACCGCTGTCTGTCCGTGGGGTCTCATACCCCGGCGGTGAGAACCGCGTGTATAGTGGATGCAGCCGTTCTCGTCATTTATTGTATCCAGTGCCAGCCACAACGTCAGCGCCTCGTTCGGTTCGAGCATGAAATAGAACCCGTCTTGGTGGGGCGGTGTCTCTGCATCGCTGCCGGCGGGTTTTGTGAACCATTCCATATTTTTACTTATAACGCCATCGTCTAGCAGCAATTCTGCCAGTTTAGCAAACCGATCACTTTCGGTGAGTGCCTTAAAATGATCGTCGTGAGATGCCATGCCCTGTAACCGCATAATGCTTTCAGTTTGTCCCTTGACTTCGTAAAAGGCTGCATCCGATGGCAATCCCGGCAACGTCTCCGAGATAAACCGGTCTATGTGAGCATTTAATGCCGCTGTCTCTTGCGAGGTGTAGAAGCCGGGAATGACCACAAATCCATCTCGGTCAAAATCAGCCTTGAGTTGTCCTGAATTCTTTTGCCAATCCATCTGAACTCCTTTCGATTGCTGCATTATTTATAGTGAATCCTAAAAATAAATAGACGCTTTCGCTCCTCGTGTATGGTAGGCGCTGTTTCCAACTGCGCCGATGCGGTGCGGTTGGAAACCGCACCTACCGGCCCTGGGGAAATATAGAATTACCGAATTATTTTTTGAAACCTCATACAGTTTGCGCTACATAGTTTGCCGGATTAGTAACATCAAAATGCCAGCACGCCCTTAGTTGTCCACTCACAATTTCACCCAGCGCGTGTGGGTGATTCCCGCCACAGTGCACCAGAAATAGGTCATCGCATCCCCGTCCGGTAGGGTTGTCCCACCGGGCTTGCCGAAAGCGATTTGCATGTGTTCAGCGAGGAAGTTCTCGTGCTCAGGTTCGCCGAGGGTTGCCTCTTTTCCTGCGTCAAAAATCACAACCTCGTTCTCCACGTCGAAATGCTCAAGGTCTTCGGTCAGTGCCACGTGGATGCCTTGGGGTTCGTGTCGGAAGTTGTAAATTGCCGCCACGCGACCATCGGGCAACGGGATGGGTGTGCAGACCTGACCGCGTAGATTTGTCGGTCGGGGTTCGGACCATGTACGTCCACCGTCTTCGGAGATTACCCAGTGGTTCGTCAGATCCTCGGAGGTCCCGTATTGGTGCGTCCAGATCAGGGTATAGATACGTCCATCTGGCAAAAGGGAGCACATCTGATCCCACCAGAGCAACGCGCCTGTGTGGTCATCTGCGACGACGGTGAACTCGCCCCACGTCTGTCCCTGATCCGCGGAGAATACCGCCGCTGCTTTCTGATCGGGAGGACCTTCATAGCCCTCCGGCTTCCACGTTTCGAGGGGATACATCCACCGATCCGGTGCGAGTTGTAGGAGAGGTCCCGCTCCATTCCATGTGTACTTTTCGGGCGGCAGGTCTACCGGTACGACCTGCGGCGCTGACCACGTTTTGCCCTGATCCGCTGACCAGAATAGCAGTATCTCCGGACGCTGCAGGGCTTCCGATTCCGTGTCAAATAGCGTGTCGCCTTCGGTCTCGAAGCGGGTTGCGTTCATCACCAAGCGACCGTCGGGGACCTCGCTAATTTTTGGGCCCCGGTAAGACCATCCGTCCGTGGGTTGCCCTCCGGGGTGGATACTCCCTTCGTTGATCCATGTTGCGCCCCCATCTGTTGAACGAAGGATCTCGATGTGATTGTCCGGTGTGCCTAGCCCTTCCCCGACGTGCTGGCAGGCGATGAAGCTGCCGTCTGTGAGGGGGGTGATTACGGGCATATAGGCTCCGCGTTCGCTCCGATGGGAAATGATGCCGCTGTCAATAATTGTTAGCATTTCTTGTTTCCCTATTCTGAATCATGGATTAGGTGGAGGACACGGATAGCGCGGATTTTTGAATCCGTGATAGCTCACGGTGCAAACACTTTTATACCGTATTAGTGCGCTGCGAGTCAAGTTCTTGAATCGCCGACTCGATGAGGTTTTTGAGATACTCATCGCCTGCCATTTCCACGAGTTTCAATGCTGTTTGGAAATCTCGATTCGCCTCTTCCGTGCAACCTAACCTATGTTTCGCCAAACCCCGACTGTTATAGGCTATTACATAATCAGGGTTCAGTTCTATCGCTTTGTTATAGTCTTGAATGGCACAAGTATCATTGCCTTGGCTACCGTAAACTATCCCACGACCACAATAAGCTATTGCATAATCGTTTTTCAGTTGTATGGCTTTAGTAAAATCGTCGATTGCACAGTCAATCATGTCTTTTTTGGCGTAAGCATTTCCACGACTGCAATAGGCTTCGGCATAATCGTTTTTCAGTTGTATGGCTTGGGTATAGTCAGAGATAGCACGTTCATTATCGTCTTGGCTACCATAAACCACTCCGCGATTATAGTACGCATTGACATAACCGGGTCTCAGTTCTATAGCTTTATCAAAGTCCTTAATAGCGGGCTCAATCGTGTCCTTTTGGACATAAGCTATCCCACGATTGTTATAGGCTTCGACGAGTCGTGGGTTCAGTTGAATCGCTTGGGTATAGTCTTCAATGGCGGAGGTATAATCGCCTTTGTTGCCATAAGTATTACCACGATTGTTATAGACTTCGGCATCATTGGGGTTCTGTTTTATCATTGTACTATAATCTTCAATGGCGCGGTTATAGTCACCTTTGATGTGGTAAGCCACCCCACGATTCTTATAGGACTCGGTATAATCGGGATTGAGTCGTATCGCCTGGGTTAAGTGCTCAATTGCCTTTTGATTATATTGGGTTCTTTCTTGAGGGTTGTCTGCTTCCTCCCTTCTATTTTGAAAAGTAACACCTAAATTATATTCCATATTGGCATTCCAGCGTAGGTCCTGGCTTCTAATAAAACCATGAATATCGTGATAGATCTTTTCGGTAAAGATGCCAAATTCTTTTTCGAGGTACTTCAGCAAGGGGCGTTTGAGGTCTTTCGGAATCTCGACTATATCCTCCTCGCGTGGTTCAATAAAGCCTTCAGGAGGTCTAATGAATATGCTCTTCTGAACATCAGGGCGACTTCCTGTACCTGACTTTCGAGGTTCTTTAATCCAGTTTTTAATCGCCCCGTTTTTGTCTTGCAGAATAATCCTGCCATTTTCGTCGGGGTAGCCGTTACAGACAAAGAAAAGGGCTATATAGTAGTCGGTGGTAAAGTCTATCAGGTTAGTTTTACCGCCAAAGTGTTGGAGTTGGGTTAAAAGTTCAAATTGGTCGGCTTCATGGATATAATTTTTAGCCTCCACCAGTTCCGCTTCTTGAACCTGTTCTACTATTCTCTCGGGATCCTCTATCTTACTCTTCTTAAGTTCGCGGTAGAGAGTTGATGAGACTTTTGGATAGCATTCAGGTTCGCCGCGATAAATATAGTCACCATTCTCAGATTTTTTTCCTATCTTGCTGATTATTTCCAAAATTCTGTTTAGATCGGTTTGGGGTTCGTTTGGGGCCTGACTGTTCATAATTTTCCTCTACTGTCTCAGATTGTGTGCGATATTTCACCGTAAGTCTCGAATCGCCGACTCAATTTTGGTTTTGAGAAGCATGTCACCTGCTTGTTCCGCGAGTGCCAATGCTGTTTGAAAATCCCTCGTTGCCGCCCAAGTGCGCCCCAGATAATACCTGGCCAAACCCCGGTTGTAGTAGGCCCAACCATCATCGTGGTTGAGGCGTATAGCGGTGTCAAAGTCTACTATGGCAGCAGCATATTGCCGTAGCCTGTACTTTGCTAAGCCCCGAGTAGTGTAGGCACTAGCTAAATTGGGGCTGAGCCGAATAGCCATGTCACAGTCGACAATGGCAGCAAAGTGTTGTCCTAAATCTACTTTTGCCAAGCCTCGATTTTTGTATACATAGGCAAAATCGGGATTGAGTCGGATGGCTGTGTCAAAATCTGCTATAGCGGCAACGTATTGCCCCAGATCATACTTCGCGCTGCCTCGATTATTGTAAGCAAAAGCATCATTGGGATTGAGTCGGATGGCTGTGTCAAAATCTGCTATAGCGGTATCATGTTGCCCTAGCTTGTGCTTCGCGTTGCCTCGGTTGTAGTAAACATCGGCAGCATCAGGGTTGAGATGGATGGCTGTATTGTAGTCAGCAATGGCGGCGGCATATTGCCTTAACTCGTGCTTCGCCCAGCCTCGAGTGTAGTAGACAAAAGCATCATTGGGATTGAGTCGGATGGCTGTGTCAAAATCTGCTATAGCGGTATCATGTTGCCCCAAATCATACTTTGTATTACCTCGATTGTTGTAAGCAAGGGCGTAATCAGGATTAAGTTGGATAGCCTTGTCATAGTCAGCAATGGCGGCATCATATTGCCCCAAATTATACTTCGCATTGCCTCGATAGTTGTAGGCAAAAGCAAAATCAGGTTTGAGACGGATAGCGGTGTCTAAGTCTGTAATGGCAGCGATATGTTGTTCTAACTCACTCCTCGCGATGCCACGCCACACGTAGATACTAGCATTATCGGAATTGAGTCGGATGGCGGCGTCTAAGTCTGCCATAGCGGCAGCATGTTGTCCTAAGTTTACCCTCATAGTTTTCTGATTTTGAAGTCGTCTCCGAATCCTGAGTTGAATAACAGTGTCAAAGTCTACTATAGCGTCGGTGCGTTGGCCTAGCTCACTCTTCGCGATGCCACGCCACATATAGGCCTCCGGATAATCAGAATTGAAACGGATTGCTGCATCAAAGTCTACCATAGCGGCGGCGTGTTGACCTTGATTGAACTTTGCAATTCCTTGAGCGCAAGTAATAAGTCCATTGAGATAATTTGAAGGGATGGCAAAATTGAGATTCTGACCATCGCGAAAGGTCGCGAATGAAACACCTATCACCTCACCGCTACTATTGAGAACGGGACCCCCGCTGCTCCCCGAAGAAACCGGGGCAGTCATCTGGAGTCGTTTGTTAGTAGAATTCCCTCGAACTGCACTGATAATGCCATCCGAGAACGTACCCTCAAAGAATCCTTTCGGATTGCCCGCGACATAAACCGCATCGCCGATTTCAACTGTATCGCTGTCGCTGAGGGGAAGTGGTTGGACATTTAGCCCTAACACGTGCAAAATTGCCAAATCATGGTTATCATCGGTTACGGTGATGCCTTCAATGGTATATTCCGTTTCCTGCCCCACGCGCTTGGCTGTGCCTTGTGCTGCTCCGTCAATCACGTGGAAGTTAGTTGCAATCTGGTTGGTATCTACGAAGAATCCACTCCCCAATCCGAGTGGCTTGCCTTTCTCATCTTCCATGACCAAGAGCACCGTTGCAGCTAACGCTTTTTTAGCGATTTGCTGGGGCGTTTGTGCATTTGCAGCGGGTATTCCGCAGAGTAGGAGAATCAAAAACACGATGAAAGGAGTGCACAAAGCCTGTCCCAACCGTAACAATGTTTTCTTTATCTCCATAGCCTCCTCCTTGCCGTATCACATGTCGCCCCTCTGGGGCTTGGCTGTGTAGGGATTTGGTGCTGCTATACACATGTCGCCCCGCTGGGGCTAAATGCCTTCCGCTTTCTATCCTGAGCATCCTGATTCAGTGTCGCCCTGCTGGGGCTTTTTGTTGGTTCATGAGTTCACTGGTTGATTGAATTGATGAACCTTTACATTGCGCTCCTCCCCGATAAATCGGGATTCAAAACTGGAGTGCGAGGATTGGACGTATCAATATTCTATAGACATCTCGCTCCTCTGGAGCGAAAGGATGTAGGTTGGGTTGAACGGTTCAAAACGGATCTCTATCAAAGACAATAGAGGTTCGATCTTTCGATAACACCGTTTTATTGATAGATGGAGTGAAACCCAACGCCCAATCCGTGTGCCAAGAGTTGGGTTTCACTCTGTTTATGAGATTTCAAGCTGCATAGAGCCCTATAACCCAAGTGGAGTTACCTAGTATGTTTTAGGATTGTCGTTCAACCCAACCTACAAAATGCCAACAGAATCTGCTTACTGTCCCGGATAGGCGCGGTTTTCTAATTCAGCGATGAACTTTTCGGCGGAGATAGCTGCGGCGGCACCGGCACCCGCCGCCGTTATCGCTTGACGGAAGACGTGGTCGTGTACGTCGCCCGCTGCAAAAACGCCGTCGATATTGGTGCGCTGGAGCTTGTCCACAACGATGTAGTCCTGATCATCCATGTTGATCACGCCCTTGAATAACTCGGTGTTCGGGATGTGTCCAATGAAGATAAATACGCCATCAATCGGGAATACCTGCTTTTCGTCGGTCTTCACGTTTCTGAGCAGCGCACCGGTAACCTTTTCGTCGTCTCCTTGGATCTCTTCGACAACTGTATCCCAGATGAACTTGATCTTGTCGTTCTTGAAGGCGCGTTCCTGCATAATTTGGCTGGCGCGGAGTTGGTCTCGGCGGTGGACGATATAGACCTCGGACGCATACTTTGTCAGGAATATCCCCTCCTCAAGGGCGGCGTCGCCGCCACCGACGACGATGAGGCGTTGGTTCTGGAAAAAGAATCCGTCACAGGTGGCGCAGTAGGAGACGCCACGTCCGCCGTACCCTTCCTCGCCGGGGATGTCGAGTGTCCGTGGCGAGGCGCCGGTGCAGATGATAACCGATTTGGCGAGGTATTCTTGGTCATAGGTCTTCAGGTAGAACGGGTGGCGATTGAAATCCACCTCTGTTACCATGTCAAACTTTACCTCGGTCCCAAAACGCTCGGCTTGTTTCTGCATCCCTGTGATAAATTCTGCGGCTTCGGTCCCGAAGAAGCCCGGATAGTTCTCAAGGTCGAGTGTCAGTGAAAGTTGTCCACCAAGTGCGTCTCCGGTGATGAGTAGCGGCTCCAGCATTGCCCGCGAGGTGTAGACCCCCGCGGCGAAACCCGCCGTGCCGCCACCGATAATGATGATGTTACGCTCTTCCAAACCATCGTTTCCGTTTCTTATCTCTGCCATCTGTTTCTCCTTCTATATTAAAAATTTCATTCAATTTTCCCGATGCTGCGAGTTCTGCTAAATCATCGTCGTCGCCGATATGTTGATCATCTATAAAGACTTGCGGTACATCGCGGCGACCTGTTAGCTTCTCGATTTCATCGCGCATCGAGGGATCCCCTTTGATGTTGATTTCTTCAAATTCGATTCCCATCCTGTCAAGGATACCTTTCGCCTTGGAACAGTATGGGCAAAAACTGGTTGTATACATTTTAACGTTTGGCATTTATTTTTATCCTCTCTTTGCCACTTCAAATCAGATGAAACGTGACGCGTAATGCGTAAAAACCGGAAGCACGTAGGTTGGGTTGAATGGAAACAATTAAAAATTTCAAACATTCCCATTTGGATTGCCAAAGCCATATTCGTTCAAATTCCAGTAATTGAGTGAAACCCAACTCCTATCTGCATAAATTCTAATTTTAACGCAATGACGCAAAGGTTTTTCGTTCGCTCATGTTACGAAATCGTGCAACAGAAACCGAGTTTTGAAGAAAAAACTCGGTTTCTCTTCGTGCTCTGCACTTTCTTTTTACATGAACCTTTTCTTTTAATCCTGTTAATCCTGTTAATCCTGAAAATCCTGATTCAGACTATTCATCCGTGATTAATACCGTCTTTCCCAACGCCAGCTATCGCTTCCGGAAATAAGCGGCTTAATATCTTCGGGCAGGGTTTCGACGAACTTAGGGCTAATCTCGTTACCGGGCCACTCGCGCACCATCGGTGGAGTATACCCAGCGACTAGGATTGTGCGCTCCTTGTCGCTGCGGATGGCGGTCGTGCTGTGGATGAGGGATTCTGGAAAGAGCAGGGTCGAGCCGGCGGTTGCCTCTACCTGATAGATCAGCTTATCGTCGGAGAGGGCGGCTTCGATCATCTCTTCCCTGTCCCAAGTGAGCCGGTGGCTGCCGGGGATGAAGCAGGTGCCGCCATCATCGGGTCCCACATCGGTGAGGTAGGTCAACGTCTTGACGAAGATACAGTGGAATTTGCTCTGTTCGATGTAGGTTCCCCAGCCGTGCTGTGTCCCACGATGGAATCCGGTGGGATTATAGCGTCGTTTGTGGAGTTCCTCAATATTTGCTTCCGGATCTCTGCGATTGATGATCGCCTCGGTCTCCTCAAGGCGGACCTTGCCACCGACCACCTCCTCGACGAGCGGCACCAGTTTGGGATGGGCGGCATATTCCAACAGCGCGGTATCATACTCCACCAGATTGCCCAGCAGTATATGGTGTTCACCACGGCTGTGGGTATAAACCCGCTTGGACTCAAGATCCGGATCGGCTTTCATCCGATGGAGCGCGTCCTTCATGCGAACGACTTCATCGGGGGTCAAGACGTTCTCTAACAGGACAAAACCGTAGATATCAAAATGCAGCCGTTGTGCGGGAGTGAGGCTAACGGTTTCGGTGTTTTCCATGCACATGAATCCTTTCGTGTTATAAATTGTTCATAGAATTTGGTCGATCTTGTTATTGAAATTTTCATCAGCAGCTAGCCGCAACATCAGTCTCCCGCTTAGTACGTCGAGTTAAAAGACGGTCACGCACACCGTTCGGGTCAAATCGAGATTCATTCTGCTTGCGTATGTTGTCCGCAGCCTTTTGCCGGTGTTGCAAATAAGATTCGACCGCCTCCCGTCGTCGCAGGTAGTATGCAATCACGGTATACACATCGGCTAGATGGAGAGAGGGATACTGTGCGTAATTTCCTCAGCCGTTGCACCTTGACTGAACGCAGCGACAATTGTATCGAGCGTTATACGGGTCCCACCGACGTAAACAACATCGTTAGCGTCTACCTCCAATGGGGTTGGTTCGGATTCAATCAGAAGTGCCATATTATTACCTCCACAAATCAGTTCGTTTGGACTTTTGGATTTACGCATTAGGCTTCACTTTGCTAGAGACTCATAGTATTGATCTACTAATCTCCGGTACTCAGGTGGTACATCTTCTTTAAGCACCTGTGCGAGCCGTTTCTTTTCCTGAATTGTGGTGAGGCGTTCCTCAATTGCTCGTTCAAGTTTCCTGAGTTCACGCAGAGAGAAATCGTAGACGGGAAACGGTGCCCTCCGGGTTCCGGGACGATTGTCCATAGCGCGGATTGCGTCAAGCCAGAGTTCTCTGAGTTCGCGGTCCGACTCCGGTCCTCCCACCTGTGCCCGTTCCTCCCCCTGAGCGTCTCCTGGTTGCTGGGCTTCCATTGCTTCTTGAGCGCGCTGCTGTATCTGTGCCTGTTGTTCGGACAACTGCTGCTGCCGCGCCTCCTGTTCAGGTGTTAGCGGCGTTTCCTGATTGTCCATCGCCTCAAGTTCACGCTGGATGTCCTGCATCTGAGCTTCCCAACTTTCGATCTGATCTAATGCTGCGTCGAGCCGCTCCTCCTCCGTCTCCGCTAGATTTGCCCTCGCACTCTGTAGGTCATCTCGTGCCTCTAGGAGAGTGTCGAGTACCTCCCGTTGCTCCCGCTCTGAAGATTGGAAGTTCCGCCACTGCAATGCCCGTTGCGCGTCCTCCATATTTTCAGACGCTTGCTCCTCGATGATGCGACGGTTTGCGTCCGCAACATTTCGTGCCGCTTGGGGTTCGTTCTCGTTAAGTGCCTCCCGCAGATTCGAGAGATTGCGCTGCAGTTGGTCAAGGTCCCTGCGCAGGGTTCGTTGTTGATTTGCCAACTCAGAGGCATTCCGCGCATCTTCAACGCGGATGCCATCCTGTCGAGTTTCTTCTTCAAGCGTTTCTGTTTGCTCTCGTATCTCCGATTGTTTAGCGGTGAGTTGGTCGAGTGCTTCGGTCACATCCTCAAGGGCTTGATCGGTATACTGTGCGGCGACCTTCTCAAGTTCCTCAATCGCATGCTGTAGGTTTTCCTCGGCTTTTTGTCCCTTCGCAGCCCCCATCTGCAGCTGTCCAGCCCCCATGTTCTCTGAGGCTGCCTGCATATTCTCAGATGCCTGCTGCAACGCGTCACCGGCTTGAACCATGCGCTGTCCTGTATTGTTTCCTGTACCTTGCCCGACCGACTGCCCCATCTGTTGAGCTTGCTCCGCCATCTGTTGGGCTTGTCCTGCCAACTGCCCCTCTTGTCGGCTATTTTGCTGCATCTCTCGCTGCGAAGGTTGCCCCTCCCGTGCGAGTTGCTGGTTTTGTTGCGTGAGTTGTTCCTGTTGGGAGAGCATATCTCTAGCTTGATCCAAGAGCTCTTGCGTCTGTTCGCGCATCTGCTCATCCAGCTCGATCTGATCCTGCTCAATGGTGTCTTGGAGATCCTCCATATCCATCTCTATGTTATCAGCGGCTGCTTGGCTGCCGGCCGATCGCATCTGCGTCAAGACCTTGTCTAGCTCCATCATAGCTTTGGTGAGGAGTTCGAGGGCGTCCTGTTCATGTGGAAGTGCCGCTTTCGGTTTTATGGCAAAGAGTTCATCACTCGCTTCACCCATCTTGCCGACCGCTCCCTCTAGATTCATCAGCATTTCGGGATCTACATTTGCGTCGCGCATCGACATGCTCAATTCATCGGTGACCCGCTGCGTTTTGTCTTTGAGTTGGTCTTGCTCTACCCCTATCTGTTTGACAGCCGATTGATAGTCCTCCGTCATGGCTGACGGACGCGAGTGGATATGTTTCCATGTTTTCTTGATAATTGTCCGTTGATCTGCGATTAGATTTGGGAACGGTTGTCCTTCTTGTTGAGCTTGCTGCCCTTCTGCATCCATCTGCATATACCGCTCATTGAACGGACGCACCTCAATGAAATAGAGTTCAGAGGTGCTTGTCCCCGGACCTGTCCGCGTATTGTTGTCGGTGGCTTGTGCGTAATAGGAGATAAGTTCGCCCGGCTCCACATCGAGCTCTTCGAGATAGAAGACGTAAGCATTGGAGACGATTTTTTCCGCTTTAGCCTCAACAGATTCTATCGGCAATTCTCGCGCTTCACCGGATCCGATGCTGTACATCAGCGTCATATTCTCAACGCCGTAGTCATCTGTTGCCTCCGCGAGGACTTTGACCTCTTCTAACTTTGTGGCTTTAATATCCCTGCCCGGTTCCTTGATAACAATTTCAGGCGGTTCATCGGGAATTGCTGTAATGGTGTATTCGATCGGGGCTTGATTATTGAAGCCATCGACGCAGAGCAGTTTAACGGTATACTTTCCGTCGTTCAGCACATCAAGGGTCGTAGTGAGCGTGCGGCCATCGAAGATAATCATGGGGGTTGGATCACCCGCGTCCACTGTGAGCGTTGCCGACTCGATGGCTTTGTTTGTCGTCATACGCACCTCTGCTTGAGACCCGGCGACGGCGCGGATATTCCCGTCTCCCTGCTGTATAATCGGTTTCAATTTTGTGTATTCGGGATAGGTGTAGGCAATCTCAATGGCGGTGAGTTTGGGCATATCAAACACTTCAACGGTGTAACGCTCCGATTCTGTTCCGTTTGCTGTCACATAGTATCCCATGTTTTCATTGATGTTGAAGATTTCGTAGCCAAACTTACGCTTTTTACCTTCGATTTGCACCATATCAATTTCTTGACGCTGCAGCTCCGCGTCAGCGGCTAGATCGCCCTTTGTATAAACAAGCCGTGCTTTATCGGCAGCTTTGCCTGTGACTTCGAGATTGATCGCAAGGCTTCGACCCCGCAAAATGCGTGCGTTCCCCGGTTCGACGGTCAGTTTTGTCGTGAACACCGGCTCGGTCTTTTCCCAAGGGCTCAATAGGCGATTCAGAGAGGTGTTAAGTTCGGTGGGAAAAATTAAGGCTATGAGCGTGCACACGGCGAGCGCGGCAACCGCAATACCAATGTGCTTGCGTTTTTTGCTTTTATCGATCGTGGCTTTGAAATCAATTCCCTCAGTTCGTTCCACAGCATCTGTAACCAGCCGCTGCAACAGATGAGATTCAATCGGATCTTCGGTTTCCTCTTCGCCGAATTGGAGGGCACTGACGAGACGGTCTTCAAGATCTTGGTGCTGTCGCTCGACATTGAGTGCAACATCGTGCGGCGTCAGTTTCACCCGAAGCGGTTGAATAAGGTATTTATAGAGCAGATAGCCTACAACCCCAATGATACCGATGAGCAGCACAAGACGAATGCTGCTTGGTAACGGCATCAGCAAATCTACAATCGCCGCACCGGCGAGAATCGCAATCAATCCAATGAGGGCAATTGCACAGCCGGTCCAAAATAGTGTCCGTTTCCAGACACGGCGGGCTGCTGAGACTCTTGCTTGTAGCTCTGTGTAACCTTCCCTTGCTGCCATTGTTTACCTCCGGTTCCATTTTTTATTTGCTGTTGCTAAGACAGTTGATAGATATATCCTTCATCAACGTGGTGGTCGTTTCCTCCAACATGATAAACATGTTGCGGAAACTCCTTGTTTGCAAGACTATTTCTCTTTCGCAATGCAGTAATCAAGCCATGATTGGTTTCGGATACCTTGATGTCGGATAGAGTCAGACGGGGCTGGTTGTCTGGAATTTGGGAGAGGATACGCCGTATTTTCGTATAACTTTTCAGCGGGCCCTCTTTTTCTACTTCGGGCAGGGCAAAAACAAGACGCCAAGAATTTGATTCCAACCGGTAGATCCACAAAGCCGCCTGAACATCAAAATTCGCTTTATTGAGATGACGCAAGACATTGGCACCTGCATCAATCATTTCCTTTGTAAGCGGTTCTTTTGCTATGATTTTCTCTATTACCACCACTTCTTCAGCCATGATAGAACTCCATTTTTTCGTGCTGTGCACGCCTTATACAGATCTCGTGTCTCTGGCATTTATAGGAGTTACACGATTGAACGTTCAACGCTTTGTAGTTCGGCGATTTATCGCCGCTGGACACCGTCCCAACGCCCGATGAATCGGTCAACTACAGTAAGTTCCTAGGTTTGTAGTAGTGCAATGAATTGCGCTACTACAAACCGAAGCGCATAAGTCTAAATCCATTAGACGGGGTTCTTTGCCAGAAGGTTATCCACAATACCATCTATGGGTGAAAACTGGGAGATGTCTAGCCATTCAATTCGTGGATCGTTGCCAAACCATGTCAACTGCCGTTTGGCGAATCGGCGGGTGTTCTGTTTTAAGAGTGCAATTGCTTCATCAAGGGTGCGTTTTCCATCAAGATACTCAATGAGTTCCTTGTATCCGAAGCTCTGCATGGCGATGCAGTTGCGTGGGTAACCTTGATCTAATAGCCCTCTGACCTCCTCAATTAAGCCTGCCTCTACCATCTGATCCACGCGATCTTCAATTCGCCGATAAAGCATCTCACGCGGCAGGTTAAGCCCGAATGCCCGGAATGGGTAACGCGGTTCATTCATCTTCCACTGCTGCTGCAGGGCAGAAATTGGTTTCCCTGTCAGTTTGTAAACCTCTAAAGCACGAATGACTTTGACTCGGTTATTTGGGTGCACCCGGTCTGCGGTCTCTGGATCGCATCTGCGCAGCCGTTCATGCAGGACGACGTTGCCTTGTTCCTCCGCTTCCCGTTGGAGTTTCGCTCGAATCTCTGCATCCGCACCGGGACCGTCGAAAAGCCCATCAATGAGACCACGAAAATACAGTCCTGCCCCACCGACAGCCATCGCCCGTTTCTTACGTCCACGAATTTCTTCAATCGCAGTATCCGCCAACCGTTGATATTCTGCGACGGAAAAGGGTTGATCCACGTCTACACAATCAATGAGGTGGTGAGGCACCGCACCCCGTTGATCTGGCGTTGGCTTTGCCGTGCCGATGTCCATCTCCCGATAAATCTGCCGTGAATCGAGTGACACAATTTCGGCGTCAAGGTGCTGCGCGAGTTGAATCGCTATTTCGGTTTTACCGACAGCGGTAGGACCAACGATGCAAATCAGTGGAGATTTCATGGCATGAAGTGTGATACGTTATGGCTTAGGTATTAAACACAAGTTGCTACCGCATCGCTCTATTCCTAATAGTATATCACAACAAAGTGTGATTCCAATACCGAAAGTTTCATCTCCCGTATTTGAACCGTGCAATCGCGCCTTGCTCTGCTAATTCTGCGCGAGCGTAGTGCGCTGGCATCTGAGGGGACTTCCATCGCCCCGCAACCTGCATTTCCACAACAGATGCCCCTGCCTGGGCAAGGGATATCGCAGAACCAATACGCAACGAGTGTCCAGAGATAAAGCCTTCTACTCCGGCGGCTTCTGCCCTTGTCTTTATTGCCAGCCTTGCACCGACGACAGACAATCTCCCCTTCCCAATGTACCGATGAAAGCGCACCCGACGAAACAGTGCGCCGCGTTCAATGCCTGCCTGCTTACGGTATTGCTCTATCGCCTGAAGCGTTGGTTTGCCTACATACAGCGTCTCTCCTACACCTTCCGGATCGGTTTTAGACTGTTGGAGCATCAAGACACCCTTTTTAAAATCGCCGATGTTTACGGCAACTACCTCCCCAACCCGCAGAAGGCAATCGCTCATGAGACGAATCATAGCCGAGTCTCTCAAACCGGATAGCGTCTGTGTCGATTCAGCGCAATCACAAATCCGTTCCACGTCTTGCCAGTTGAGACCATCTACCTGCCCACGGCCGCGTCCTTTCCCTTCACGCCGAATCCCCGCCAAGGTTTGCTCGGTCATCACCCCGGTTGTTTGACCTCCGTGGTGCTTTGTGTGCCACTTAACAGCAGCGACAACCTGCGAAATCGTTGTAGGCGATTTTCCCTGTGCATGTAGATGGGTAATATATTCAGCTAACACCGCATCGTCTATCGCACGCTCACCCCGCCACACTTCAAACTTCTCAATAGCATGGTGGTACGCTTTCAATGTGCTTGTGGACATGCTTGCTCGGATTAAATCTGTTGTCATCATTTCAGCCATCAGGTTTCTCCATGTTTGATGATGGGTTAATTGCGGAAATTTCTTACTTTCGTTAATTAAGGATGTCAACAGTAAATTGCACATTTAATAAAAAAAATAGGGCTTACGCAGTTGAAAGTTCAAAGCCAACCCCCTATGCCCGATGAATCCCCGATAAATTGGGATTAAGAAACGGGCAACTACAGTAAATTCTTAGGTTCGTAGTAGGTTGCTCTAAATCCCGATAAATCGGGATGCAAGCACCCGCAAGCAGGTCTCGGACTCACGGAACGGAGGGGATAACGAGATTTCCTCCCCTCGCCCGTGGAGGGAGGGGAGCCGTTTTCTGTTACACAATTTTTTGACATGAGCACCACCAAATTGTATCTAATAGTTGCTGTGATTTCCATATAGACACTTGTTTTGGCAAGGACAGCTTTGTCGTTTTTTTCTTAATCTCCTTGGGCTTATGAAGTATATCCTTAATTAAAAAAAGTAAAATAACTCAAGTTACTAGAGCATTTTGTCTGAGTCATGTTTATGCCTTTCATTAGAGGTGTATTGACTACTCCAATGATTGAACGTAAACATTAACTCTTGAGTAGATTTTTTCTTTTTAAAACAGGTTCTAAGGAGATTATTTCATGAAAAAACGTTTTTTTAGTTTCACTCTATTTCTGTTGATTTGTCTTTCAATTCCGTCGGTGTCAACGGCAGCAACAGTAAATATCCCCGACCCGAATCTCCATGCTGCGGTTAAGAAGGCTCTGGGAAAAAAAGGTGCTAACATCACCGAAGCGAAGATGGCAAAGTTGACCCGTCTTAACGCGCCTAACAAGAAGATTAGTGATTTAACTGGACTTGAATATGCCATCAACCTGCAAGTGCTGAAACTTGCCAGAAACCGCATCAAGGATATATCGCCGCTGGCAGGATTAACGCATCTGACAGAGTTGGGGTTTTATCAAAATCGCATCAAGGATATATCGCCACTGGAGGGGTTGACGAACCTTCAACAACTGAATCTTAGGGATAATCGCATTACGGATATATCACCGTTGAGGGGATTAACAAACCTTCAGGTTCTAAATCTTAGGCAGAATAAAATCACGAATATTATCGCCCTCGTCGATAATGCGGAGCGTGGCGGATTAGGACAAACTGACACGGTAGATCTTCGTGGAAATCCATTAGATTCCGACGCTATCACCAACTATGTTGGTGTCCTTGAGCAATATGGGGTTACAGTGCAGTGGGATCCCCCGGATCCGGCTAGCAATGTGGTAAATATCCCCGACGCTCAACTCCGCGCTAGCTTCGAGACGGCTCTGTCTAAAGCTGCGGGTGATCCAATCACCCAAGCTGAGATGGAGACGTTGACTAACTTCTACCCAGCGAATCACTTCTCCTCACGGCAGGTTAGCGATTTAACCGGACTTGAATATGCAATCAATTTAACACGCCTGAGTATTGAAACAACCGGCACCATTGATATATCGCCGATCGGTGCATTAACGAAACTGAAAATGTTGGATTTTACGGTGATAGACGGCATCATTGATCTATCACCACTGGCTAAATTAACTCAGCTGACAGAGCTGTTTATCATGGTAGACCGCATCACGGATATATCACCACTAGCCAAATTAACCAACCTGACAGAGCTGCGACTTGTGCATCGGAACATCACGGATCTATCACCACTGGCTAAATTAACTAAGTTGACGTGGCTGAGGATTCATAGTTACGAGAACCGTTCCACCATCAGCGATATATCGCCGCTAGCTAAATTAACGAAACTGAAAGAGTTGAGTATTTTGGGAAACCGCATCGAGAATGTATCTCCCTTGGCTGTATTAGCTAACCTGACAGTTCTGAATATTGGGAGTAATCGCATCAGCGATATATCACCGCTGGCTGGATTAACGAACCTGACAAAGTTGTATATTGGGGGAAACCGCATCAGAGATATATCAGCGCTGTCTAAATTAACCAACCTGACATGGCTGTTTAGTGACGAGAATTACATTGAGGATATATCTTCCCTAGCTGGATTAACGAACCTGACACTACTGCAGCTTTCCAGAAACGGGATTATAGATATATCACCTGTCGCTGGATTAACGAACCTAGAATTGTTGTCGCTTCACCGCAGCAGCCGTTCCAAGACAACGTTTGACGACAACAGAAGTTTGACCGATATTTCACCGGTCTCCAAATTAACAAGGTTGAGGCGACTCGATTTGGGCGAGAACACGATTTCAGACATCTCACCGCTGGCTGGATTAACGAACCTGACGGAGTTGTCTCTTCACGACAACAGCATCACGGATATATCGGTCATCGCAAAGTTCACAAAGATAGAGGATTTGTGGCTTGCCGATAACAGGATCACGGATATATCACCTTTAGTTGCCAATACAGGATTGGGGCGCGGAGATCGGCTGCTCGTGTGGGAAAACCCCTTAGATGCTGATTCGATTAACACCCATATTCCCGCTCTAAAGAGCAGAGGTGTTGATGTTACATTTGAGGGAACGAGTGCTGCGCCTTCTATAGCACGTCCCATGTTAGCATTGAGTGGGACGATAGTGGATCAACCGTCCAAAGTGAACGGAGCGGGCTTTCGCATAACGGTAAAGAACCTTTCAAACGACCAAGCCGCTATGACTATAGATACGGATGGGCAGGGCTATCAACTGGAAGTCGAGCCGGGACAACCGGGCAATATCCTGCTCATATCCGCACAATCACCTGACCCGTCCATTTCTGTCAAGTCGGTGCGGTATACCCTCACTGCCGAAGATGTCTTACGGGGCTGGATACAGTTGCCAGCATTGGTTGTCCAAGAGATGCCTAAAGAGACGGAACTGTTAGCCAACTATCCCAATCCGTTCAATCCTGAGACGTGGATACCATATCGGCTGGCAGAAGATGCAGATGTTAAGTTGACCATCTATGACTCAAAGGGTCAGGTTGTCCGTTCCCTTGATGTGGGGCATCAGGTCACTGGGGTCTATGAGAGTCGGTCCAAGGCAGTCTACTTCGATGGCAGAAATGCATCAGGTGAACCGGTGTCAAGTGGTGTCTATTTCTATCACCTATCCGCGGGTGACTATTCCGCCACGCGCCGGCTGTTGATTCTCAAGTAGGAGGTGAAGGAGTATCGGGGAGTTCGTTCCGCCTGCTCTCGGAACGAAGAGACTAGGGAAGGATTCCCTCCTACTGTCCGATAAATCAAGACCAGGGTGGGAGGGGCTTCCTAGCCCCGATTAGGTTTGTAGTAGGTTGCCTTGAATCCCGTTTATCCCGATTCATCGGGGATTTCGCTACGCTCAACCTGAGTATCTCCAATCTTATCGGGGCAATAATTATGAAGCACCTTTCATTTGCCTTCAATCAAGCGTCATAGCACATCGGAATCCGAAGTCACTGAACTGCTTCTCCGGACTGAGACTGCTCCGTGCTGCACAGCGAGCAAAGCGGACGCTATGCCGCCATGAACCACCGCGTGCCACACGGCGATTGCTGTGTCTTGGACCGGTCGGATTGCGAGCCGGCGATATTTCGTAATAGGAGGGGTCATAATTATCGGCACACCATTCGTGAACACCTTCTGACATATTGTAAAGCCCATAACCGTTAGGACCGTCAGTCCCAATCGGGAAATGCGGGGCATTCCGCCCGCCCGCATGGTCCTCGTGCAGCTCATCGCCCCACGGATAATCCCTGCCTTCCAATCCACCTCGCGCTGCTTTCTCACGCTCCGCTTCTGTGGGGAGACGATAGGGTTTGCCAATCAGATCCTTTAGCCATTCGCAATAGGTAGCGGCATCATACCAACTGGGACCTACGATAGGTTGGTTTGGGTGCTGGAACTTGGATTCGCCCCAAAACCGCGGCGGTGGATGGTCTGTCATCTCCATAAAGGACTTATACTCCCGATTGGTCACAGGGTATCGGGCGATGCCGAAAGCGTCCACCCATACACGGTGAATAGGTCGTTCGTTCGCCGCACCGTTGTCGCTTCCCATAAGGAAATCTCCTTCGGGAATGGTGACTATATCGGGTTCAATGAGTTCCGGTGTTCGCATGAGAGGGGTGTCCTCCTAGGGCTATTTATGGTAAATTTTAGAATTACTTAGACACACCCAATGCAAGCCAACCCCCTAAATCCCCCTTATCAGGGGGACTTTGGAAACCTCGCAAAGGTCGGAGTTAGATGTCTACTGATTTCCCTAATTCACCATAGTTTTCGGCTTTTTAACCATTGGCTCATGTTAAGAAATGGTGCAACAGAAACCGAGTTTTTCCGAAAAAACTCGGTTTCTCTCCGTGTTCCGCGTGGCGGAATCCTCGATGAATCGGGACTTGCACGTTCTTTTTATATGAGCCAACCATTTTGTTTGAAAGCCGCAACCGGAAGATTGATTCCAACGTTTCATGTTCCATAGGGACTAAATGACCCGGTGTACTCTCCGGTTTTGCCTTAATTAGGTATCCGAAGGTGTGCCATTATAGCACTATAACTTTTTAGATGTCAACTTCAACCTCAAGGTAACAGAAAATGGCATGGATCCGAACCGTTCCCGAATCAGAGGCGACAGGTATCGTCAAGGAAGAGTATGAGGCAGGAATTGAGCGCGCCGGGCGAGTTTACAACATCGTCAAGCTGTTCAGTATCAAGCCGGAAAGCCTCAAAGTATTCATCAACCAGTATGAAATCGCCATGTTCGGTCCTTCCAAATTGAGTCGGGCGCAACGGGAGATGATAGCGACAGTGGTTTCGCGAATTAATGGCTGCCGATACTGAGTCCAAGCACACGGTGAAGACCTGCGGGAACAGGTCGATCAAGATCAACTGGTTCGTCAGATCAAAACGGATTTCCGATCTGCGGATTTGGACGCAACTACGAGAGCGATTCTAGAATTTGCAGAGAAGGTCACCCTTGCCGCGTATACGGTTCAACCGTCAGACCTAGATCTACTCAGATCGCACGGCTTGGATGACGAAACAATCTTCGATGTCGTTGAGATTGTCGGATTCTTCAATTCGATCAACCGGATTGCCGATGCGCTTGGAATTGAGTTGGAGGATTTCCTGGATACGGCGGATCCGCCATCAGCACCAATAGCTGGAGATGAGTAAGAGTTGAGATGTCAACTAAGTCAAACCTTGAAGATTACCTCTCCGCTGTCATCGAAGAAGGGTTATATCCAAATAGAGGAAATCTTCAATTCCACTTGAAGACTTTGTTCAAGGATGTCGTTCTTGAAAACAGACGAGTGCTCGATATTGGTGGTGGGAGCGGCTTGCACAGTTTCTATTCGGCTTGTATGGGTGCTAAGGAGGTTGTGTGTCTCGAGCCGGAAACGGAGGGGAGTCGTTCCGGGTTGGGGGCAAAGTTTAGGAAGTTAGGTGAGATGCTCGGATACGATCAGGTGTGGTTTGAGCCCGTTACATTTCAAGCCTTTGAGCTTGGGGGAAAGCGATTCGATATTATCTTGCTTCATAACTCGATAAACCACTTAGATGAAACCGCCTGCATCAACCTGCTCAATGATGAAGCGTCTAGGACGATTTATCTGAATATGTGTTCAAAACTCAGCTCACTCGCAAGTGGCGGGGCAAAGTTAATCGTTTGTGACTGCTCAAGGCATAATTTCTTCGCCTTACTCAGAATTAGAAATCCTTTTGCTCCCACGATAGAATGGCATAAACATCAGGCACCGGAAGTTTGGGTGGATCTGTTAGAGCAGGTCGGATTCATTAATCCAAGAATCAGATGGACCTCTTTTAATACACTGCGCTCGCCGGGGAGAGTCCTGTTAGGCAATAAGCTGCTATCCTATTTTCTGAGAAGTGACTTCTGCTTCACGATGGAGAAGCCTTGAAGGAGGGCTGTGATAGGGTGTACGAGGTATTCAAGAACGGTTTCGTCGCCATCTTGGGTTGGATATTGGGCTTCGCGCTTCCTTAATCACCGCATCTAGCGTCACCATCGGTTCATTCCCTTCTTGTTGTAGGAATGCTGGGATACCCGCCGGCACACAGAAATGTTCGTGGGGTCCCACCTTCTTCTTGACACCAGCCATCTGCACAATGCCCTGCCCGCGGACAACAGAGACAATACAGAAGCGGTCGGTCCGCAGGTTCAACCCATACCCATTGACACGCGCCACGGACAACTCCAGCCCACCAATCCCATCTCCGTCAGTGGCTGAAGCCGGGATGATTGGGTAACGCACAGGGGAAAACCTCCCCGCAGCTTTCTTGATTTCGCGTTCGAGATAAATCGTCTGGTTCATTTGACGGCTGTAGACGGGTGCCTTTTCAAGTTTATCTAGGTCAATCGGCTGTGCCTCCACATCCAGAAATACACCCCACCCACCGCGTGTTAATGATCCGAAGATGAATGGAACATGATGCTGCATCGTGCTATCGTTGACATACCCGTGTCGCACTTTTGGGGGGATGGGCATTGCATAGCCTTCATCCACTTCCGCATAGAATTCACCGAGAACCGTATTGCCGTGCAGCGGTCCATAGCCTAGATGAATCTCAACACCGTCTTGATGGAGATGAAATGGCACATCTGACCGGGGTCCGTTGAGGTATGCCAGATTCCACGAATGATAATCCCCATAAACGAGCGGCACGATCGTGATACCGAGATTTGGCACGATGAAACTGGCTTGTTCTGGGGCATGTGTATCCAGCGTCGTATGGATGCCGTTGCCGTTAGCAATCTCTTCCATCAGTTCAGTGAACCGATCTCGAATCTTCCGCATTGAGTCCAGTCTGCACGTCTCAACTCCTTCGGTCAATGAGTCAATGACCCTTGGGATGTTGGTGGCGTAGCGGTAGAACGTGGAGATCAGGGCACGAAAATCGGGTTCCACGGCATCCATCGTTTGATTCGCTAGGTCTATTAAGAGCTCTACCGCCCGTTTGCGATGTGCCTCCGTGAGTGGGTCACACATCTCAATTTCATCGATCGCCAACCGTGTGGCGTGAAAGGCACCAATTGTATGACCGCGGAATGCGTAGCTGTACAACCGTGCTAGCGCAACATCTTCGGATGTAATTTCGGCTGGTGTGCGCCCTTTTTCGTGGCTCTCACGCGCCAAGTCAACAAGCCGTGCATAGTTAGGATGGACCTGCATGGTCATTTTTTCCGTCTCCGTTGGCGAGTCAGGCTCGGAGCCCAGACCCTAACCCGCTGTAAATCCACCGTCAATCGGTAATGCGATTCCCGTCACAAAAACAGATTCATCCGACGCTAGGAACAGCGCACCGTAGGCGATCTCCTGTGGTGTGGCAAGACGTTTCATCGGGTGTTGCTCGGCGAGTGCCTGATATTCCGCCTTGGTTTTCAGGACACCTGCTAGGAGCGGGGTTTCGGTGAAACCGGGACAGAGGCAGTTGACACGGACGTTGTCGGTGGCATAGTCAAGTGCCATACCACGCGTCAGATTGGCGACCCCACCTTTGGTGGCGACGTAAGCTGCGCGGGTCTGTGCACCGACGAGACCGTAGATCGATGCCATATTGATAATCGAGCCGCCGCCGTTCTTGATCATTTCGGGAATGGCGTACTTTGAACCGAGAAAAACCCCTTTCAGGTTGATGTCAACGCAGCGGTCCCAGTCTTCCTCCGGCAGCTCCACAACGGGTAGACGCATCGCAATGCCAGCGTTGTTGAACAATACATCCAACTTGCCGTAAGCGTCAATCGTTGATTCCACCATCGTCTGTACGTCTGCTGCCTCTGTTACATCAGTGCGAACGAATATTGCCCTACCGCTGTCAGTATTAATCTGGTCAACCACTTCGTTTCCTCCGGCTTCGTCCAGATCCGCTACGACAACCGTCGCGCCTTCCTTGGCAAATAGGAGTGCTGTTGCCTGTCCGATTCCAGAGGCAGCACCGGTGATGATTGCAACTTTACCTTCGAGTCTCATGGTATGTTGTTCTCCTTACTGCTTCTCCTGCCACGCCGCTGGATTCTCCGATTTCTCCTCAATCTGATTACGGAGCAACCCAATCCCTTCAACCTCTAGCTCAATAACATCGCCGGGCTGAATCCAGCGATCTAACTCCCAACCGCAGCCTTTACCAACTGTGCCAGATCCAAGAAAATCCCCCACACAAAGGGTTTCGGACTGCGACACAAAGGAGATCATCTCCGCGAAAGTGTAGTACATATCCGACGTGTTTCCATCCGCCCAAACTTCGTCGTTGACCCGTGCAATCATCCGTAAGTTATACGGATCGTCGATTTCGTCAGGCGTTGCGAGGCAGGGTCCCATAATATTGCTGTTGTCGAAATCCTTCCCTTTGGCGGGACCAAGTGCCAATGTCATGTGGCGAAATTGGATGTCGCGTGCGCTGATGTCGTTATAGATTGTGTAGCCGCCGATATAGTTTGGTGCGTCTTCAACCGAGATGTTCTTCCCTTCCTTACCGATATAAACGCCCCATTCCAACTCAAAGTCAAGTTTGTCGGTATAGTTGGGCCACGTCACCGGTGCCTCATGTCCAGCGATGGAAGCGGGGCTCGTGCTGCCACGATAGTAGTTCGGCAGCTTAAACCATTCGGGGGAGATTTCCTTGCCGGTGATCAGTGCGGCGGCGTCCATATGCGTCTTAAACACGCCGAAATCCCGCAGGCTAGCAGGACGCGGGAATGGTGCAAGCAAATTCACCTGATCTGCCGAGTAAACAATCTGTTCGCCTCGGATGCCGGTAGAATTGGCGCCATCAAGGTGTTCAAGGCTCGCCTGCGCCGCCTTTCTCGATCTTGCTCCCCGTTCAAAGTATTGGATTATGTCCGATGGTAGGATGGCATCCGCACTCTGATAGGCAGCGGATTGCCCCTGTGTCTCTGAAAGATGAAGTGCATAGGCAGAATTGAGATCGACGATTTGCTCGCCGTCAATCATCGCTCCGAGTCGCTGCTGTTTTCCGAGTTGTGTTGTGAGTTCAAAAGTAACCAGTTTCATTGATATGCCTCAAATTTTTATTATTTTAACGCAAGTTGCTAGTGTTTATGTAACGATGAGTGTAATCATAGTAGCGATGAGAAACAAAACGACTTTCATCTCAAACCCAGCGGCAGTGACCGCATGAATAGAGCGGGGTAGCCGTTGGGTAATTAAACTGTTTGTCACCTCCACTCGCTTGCGATAATGGTGGTGTAGGTAAACCTCCCATGGTTCATATTGACGCTTACTGTTCTTTTTGCGCAACGGTTTGAGCATGATGCCCGCTTCGGATAAAGCGTCCTCAATTGCATAATTACAGTAGGCTTTATCCGCATAAACCGTCGCGCCTTGAGGCAGGTCAAACGGATAATACCGCAACCCCATCACATCACTAAAACTCCCCGGTGTTAAGAAAAACTCAACCGGTATGCCAGCCTCGGTCACCATCAGATGCAACTTCAGTCCATAGAAGTATCTGCGTTTACTGGCTATCACCCCTCGCCACACTTCACCTTGATAACGTTTGGCACCAGAGATACGAATCACGTCACACGCCGGGACGGGATAGGAGTCAATGGCATACAGTTGGTTGGGGTTTTGTGCTTTACAGTCGGTGGCAAGTGATTCAAAAAGGCTTTGAAACATCGGTGCAATTTGGTGGAGTCTTCGGTTGAATCGTGCCTTACTGAGCATATTGGGAATATATCCCTGTTCTTTGAGTAGCCTGCGTGCCCGCTGTTGATTACCACCGAACAGTTCTGCTGCGACTAAGGCGGTGGTCATCACTTCAGCGGCAGACATTTGGGTTCGGGGGTCATCTTGGTATCCGTGTTGAATTAAGTGATCGTCACAAAGTGTATAAAATGCTACGATGGTCAAGTCCATGGAATTCTCCTGTGTTAAGAGTTTTGTTTTGCCTAACAAATACTCTAACGGAAATTCCATGGATATTCAACTAGCAACTTGCGTTATTTTAAGTTTTATTTGACAATTATACCCGCTGCGGTAGCAGATTCCTGTCCGAATGCCGCACACGTTTCTCAGTTGAATAGGATAGCACATCATCAGAGGGCTGCCAATAAAAAAGGAGAAGCGAAATATCTGCTTCCCCTTTTTGAATCTTTGGTCTACCGCTCCTAACGCACGTATTCTTCTCCACGATGCGTCATTAGCCACTGTTTCAACGGGACATCTTCGTCCGTTGGCTGCCACCAGCCCTTGATATCTACCCCGTCTCCAAGCAGCTGCCGACGAATCGGATCGCATTTAGCGAGGAGTTCAGGGGACATCACATTGTAGTCAAGCCCGCGCAGCCAGCGATAGCTGTAGCCGATGAATAACACTTTCCGCGTTACGTCCGAGAAATTCCAACCGCGAGAGTGCCATAGCCGGCGGTCAAACAGCACCGCTGTCCCCGGTTCAATCTGCAACTCGATTGCGTCATCCAGATCGCCCTCCGGATCGCTTTGGGGTGGGCGTTCGTCGAGTTTGTGGCTGCCGGGGACGATTCGCATCGCGCCCCGATCCGGTCCCCTCACGTCACTGAACCAATAGCTTACCTTGAGAGAGAGTCGCGGATGCGGACGCTCCATCTCCTGCACAGGTCTGCCTCCATCCTGATGCCATCCCGCTCCTTTTCGGGTTCGCGGTACATCGGGTCCTTCCGGTGGATAAACGATTAGGTGAGAGATGTAGAGTTGGATGTTCCAGCCGAGGATATCCCACAACAACGGAAATACCTTCGGGTTGTCAAGCAATTCGAGAAACAGATCATCTGCGGCGATAGTGCGGAACTTTTTCATCAGGTCATGTGGTCCGAGTCCCTGCCTCTTTCGTTCTTCCGCATCGATTCGATCAATAGCAATGGTCATTTTGTCAACCATCTCTGGCGATAGGGCATCTTCAACGATTAGGTAGCCCTCATCGTTAAACGTTTGAAGTTGCTCATCAGTAGCACAGTATTTTAGCCATTCTTTGTCCATGTCCCGCTCCTTTCAATTAGCCTCCGCTAATGAAGATTAATTTATTAATTGGGTAATCTTCAAGTGATGTCCGGTGCGGTTGGAAACCGCACCTACCGGGTCTAGGGGAAAATATAGAATTACCCGATTATTTTCTTAAAACTCATATGCGGAGTTCGTTGGGTAAACCCAGATCCCCCCAAAGTTTCACACCGTTGCAAAGTGCTTTTGACAATAAGAATATCAATAAAGAGACAAAAATTCAACACTTTTTGGTTCACTTTTTCGTTTGATTCTATAGCACCATCTTGATAAAATGAACGGTAGCATAACGCATGGAGCATGGGAAGTTCCTAATGAACACGAAAGAAATTCTAAAAAAGATTCGCCGAATCGAAATTTCCACCAACCGACTCGTCAACAACATCTTCGCGGGGGAGTATGAAAGCGTATTCAAGGGACAGGGTATGGAGTTTGAGGAGGTGCGTGAATATCAGCCCGGCGACGAGATTCGCACAATCGACTGGAACGTGACCGCCCGGATGGGGCAGCCGTACATCAAAAAATATGTCGAGGAACGCGAGTTAGTGATGATGTTGCTCGTCGATACCAGTGGCTCTGCGGACTTTGGGACATATCAGCAGACAAAGGCAGAGATTGCGGCGGAGATCTCCGCGCTGCTCGCTTTTTCTGCTATCAAAAACAGCGATAAGGTCGGGCTGATCTGCTTCACGGACGATGTGGAATTATTTGTTCCACCGCGTAAGGGACTAAAGCACGTTCTGCGCGTCGTCCGCGAAATCCTATACTTTGCGCCACAGCAACGGGGCACGAATATCAGTGCTGCATTGGAGTACGTTGACCGTGTCATCCGGCGAAAGAGTGTTGTATTCCTGATTTCTGATTTCAGAGACCAAGGTTACGAAAAGCGGTTGCAAGTGACGGGCAAACGGCATGACCTCATCGCGATTACGCTCCAAGATATGCGGGAAGAAACGTTGCCGAATGTGGGGTTGATTGAGCTTGAGGATGCAGAAACTGGTGAGGTGATTATCTTAGACACGCGGGACCCCAAGGCACGAGAAATGTATCGCCAACTCAATCTTGGTGTCGTTGAAGCACGTCGAAAGTTCTTCCAATCGAACAAAATCGACAACATCGAGATTCGGACGGAGCAGTCTTATGTTGAACCGTTAATCCATTTCTTTCGACAACGCGCCGTGCGGGAATCGTTTTGAGAAGAGTGTTTCAAAGTTCGTCGAAAAATTTGAATTTGGTGATGGTTCAGTGTGTATTAATAAATAGGGAGTAACAATTATGTCTAACGAACAGCAATCTTCTGTTGATACTGGGAATGAAACAAACATTGCAGTCGAACCGCCGGACTACGCTACTGAAGCGCAGGCGCGTGCGGCAGAATGGAAGGATCGAGCGAAAACCCGTCACAAAATTGTAGGGATTCGGACTTGGCACATTAACCTGAACCCTGGCGCGATGTCATCAATGGCGTATTCGCAGGCGGATAGGCAGGTTCAGATGCCACCTGAGCCAAAAAATGTCCATGTTGATTGGCGTGGACCCTTTGCCACGCAAGCGGGGGCGCTGATGGTGGAAATTACGACCGACAAGGGGTTGAAGGGCTATGGACTCGGCGGTGGTGGACTTGCCGGAGCACTCATCATTGACCGTCATATTCAGTATTTTACACTAGAGCGCGATCCGCTTGATGTGGAGGAGATCTGGGACAACCTCTATCACATCACATCGATTTACGGACGACGGGGGGTTGTCATTTATGCGCTCAGTGGTATTGAACTCGCCCTGTGGGATCTCTGCGGCAAGATTCTAGACGCGCCGGTCTATAGCTTAATCACGGATAAGCCACAACTTGAGATACCAGCGTATGCCACCGGCGTGGATGTCGACTATTACGTGGCACAGGGGTTTACCGCTTGCAAGCCGGGGCTCCGAAATGGACTTGCGGAGGGAGAGGAGGGTTTTGCAAAGAACCTTGAAATCATCCGCGAGGCGCGTCAGGCGATTGGACCCGGTATTGAACTGATGGCGGATATCTATCTGCGGTGGGACGTGGATTATACACTTCGTTTTGCTGAGGCTGCCGCCGATGTCAATCTCAAGTGGATTGAGGAAGCCATCGCCTTGGACGATTATGCGGGTATGGCGCGATTGGTTCGAGAGATCGACTCCACTTGGATAGTGTCCGGCGAACACGAGTTCACCCGATACGGATTTCGTGAGCTGCTGCGCTGGAAAGCTGCTCACATGATTCAACCCGATATCAGTTGGGCGGGTGGTTTTGGCGAATGTCTCAAGATTGCCAACGAGGCAGCGGCGCAGGACGTTCCGACTTGGCCTCATCAGGGAGGAACCCCTTGGGGGTTACACCTGATTGCCTGTCTACCGATGCCGTGCCGGGCGGAGACTTTTGGTCCCTCACGCAGGGCCACAGAGAATGAGCTCTACCGCTGCTTGCGTCCTACGCCCCGCGATGGCTTCTTTACGCTGAATGACAGCCCCGGATTTGGTGTGGAGATTGACGAAAAATTGCTGGATGCCTACACGATAGACAGTCTGTGACATTCTCTCTAATTTGAGGCAAATTACCATCTATTGTTTGGTTGTCCGGCTGAATGCGGAACGTAAAACGTAATGCGTGATGCATAAGGGATTCATTATGGGATCGCTAGTTCATTGGTCTGCTAAATCTCATATAGTAAGCAATATAGTTGCGGAGAAAAAAAATGCGTGTAAAATCATCTCAATCCACCATTCATCCTGTGCACTACATACTCCTTGTTTTGCCTCTTTTTCTGATTGGCTGGATAGGGGGTTGGTCTCAGGCGATTAAGCGTGGAAATACACACTATAAAGCTGAGGCGTATGACGCCGCCCTTGAGGCATATCAATCGGCAGCAGAAGATCGACCGGAAGATGCTATTTCCCGTTACAATCTGGGCACCGCCCTATACCAAAAAGAGCAGTTTGAGAAAGCCTCCGATGAATTCAGGCAGTCACTTGACGCATCAGATCCAATCTATCGGGCGCAGGGATACTACAATTTGGGGAATGCTCAGGCCCAACTCAATGACATAGAGGGAGCGATCCGATCCTACAAAAGTGCGTTACGCCTGAATCCAGCGGATTTGGATACGAAACATAACCTAGAACTCGCACTTGAGAGGCTAGAACAGAAATCACAGCAGGATCGATCAGAGTCCGGGGATGAAGACAAAGACCGGCAAAAACAAGATCCGCAACAGCAGAACCAAGAACAAGGGGATAGGGACGAACAGGAACCGGATCAGCAAGATCAGGAGGATCCGTCAGAATCAGAGCAGGCGCAACAGAATCAGGGATCTTCTGAACAGGAAGCCGCGTCCGAGGAATCGCCTCCGCAACCAGAACAAAGGTCAACACAGCAGCCGGTCGAAATGTCCGAGGAAGATGCCATTCGACTGTTAGAGGCTGTCAAAAACAGTGAAAAAGAAATTCAGAAGAAAATATTACAAAAGCGATTCTCAAGACGCCAGCGATCTGAAAAGGATTGGTAGGAGGTAAAGCAGAACATGGGGACAAGGACGGCACCAGATTGGAGATTCAGGCGCTCATTCATGCTTCGCGTTTTACGCTTTACGTTTCACTCCTTACGTTTCGCGCTTTTTGGACTTTTGGTTTCCGCTTTCTTCGGCAACGCTGCTCACAGCCAAGACATCACTGTATCGGCGGATGTCACCCCAAAAATTATTAGCCTGAACGAAACAGCGACTTTGCGTGTAACGATTTCTGCGGATCAGCAACTGGGGAATATTGCACCCCCAAAGTTACAGGCATTGCCGGAGTTCAATGTTTCTTACGGCGGTTCATCCAGCCAATATAATCTCACCAGTAATCAGATCTCTGTATCGGTAACTTGGACTTACGTGTTGCGACCTAAGAAGGTAGGACAATTTACGGTATCCCAAATTCAGATCTCCCACGGCAACAAAACCTACACACCGCATCCAATCTCCATCAAGGTGTTACCGAAATCTACAAAATCTCCCCAAAGCAAATCAGCGCAGGATACATTCACGGACGCATTTTCGAGCAGCACGCATAAAGTTGAAGCCTCCGTCGATAATCTACGCCCTTATGTGAATGAGCAGATCATATACACCTTTCGGTATCTCTATACTGCCCGCATCCCAAGCTTCAATAGTCCCAAGTACACACCACCGTCCTTGAGGCAGTTTTGGACAACAGAGCTAGAAAGGAAACGGGCTCAGCGGCAAGTGATTAATGGAACTCTCTACTGGATTGAGGAAATTCAGGTTGGGTTGTTTCCAATTACTGCTGGGAAGGTCATAATTGAATCCGCGAAGCTATCACTCCCGCTCTCTACGGGACGGGGTCGCCCCCAATCGTCCAACGTGCTTATCACAAATCCGGTCGAAGTGGCTGTCCGTCCGCTTCCCCAAGAGGGCAAACCGACAAACTTTGTCGGCACCGTTGGTCAATATCAGATCCATGCACAAACCGACCGACAGACAATTGAAGCGGGAGATGGATTCACCTTGCGTGTGCAGGTTTCTGGGACGGGAAATATTAAGACGGTGCCCGCCCCAACCGTTCCAACGCTCCCAAATATGGCGATATATGACCCTCAGATTACAGATGCCATTGGGGTAGTAGATTCAAAAGTTCGGGGAAGTCGGACGTATGAATATGTTACTATTCCATCAAAGGAGGGCGATTGGACAATTCCTGCGATTGACTACCCGTATTTCGATCCACAAACGGAGAGCTACCAAGTCGCACGTACTGTGCCCATCACTATTAATGTCCTTCCTAACCCGAATGAAGCAGTTGTAACAACACTTTCTCACACGACACAATCTGACATACACCTCCTCAAGCAGGACATCCGATATATCAAGCCGGATTCGCTCAAATTATCGAATCAGCACCTTCAGCCCTATAAACGTATATCATTTTGGGTTGTTCAGACCTTACCCATTGCCGTTGTTCTGTTTGTATGGTTCTATCGCCAGCGACAAACCAAGCGCGATCCCAAACAACTTCGAGAGCAATATGCCGCTAAGAACGCCCTGCAAATCATTGAGGACGCTAAGGGGCGCACCACGGCTGAACCGACCGCGTTCTATGGCACAATCGCTACTGGGTTATATCAGTACATTGGGGATATCTTCGATATTTCACACGGCGGACTCAATCCTGAACTGGTGCGTCAACGATGTGAGGAGGCGGGGTTTCCTGAATCTGCGATAGCAGAAATTGTTGATACGCTGACGCAGTGTGACTATGTGCGGTTCGCCCCGGTTGCTGCAAATCCACCAGATATGGAAAATGCGCTTAATCGTGCTAGCGCATCAATTAACGAGATAGAGAAAGAACGGCAGTTGAAGATGCAATAGGTATTGTGTATAATGAAGTGAGGAGATCAGAAGAATGGAAAATTGGAAGAATAGAAGGATTGAAGATAAGAAAAAAATTGTTTCACGTTTGACGTTTTTTATCTGCTTTCTCTGTCTCTCTTCTGGCTGGAAGCACGTCTGTTCTCAATCTCAATCGACCTTGGAGGCGAGTTATCGGAGTGCCGATGCTTTATATCAGGGAGGGCAGCATCAGCAAGCAGCTGAAAAGTACGAGCAGATTGCAAGTTCGATCCAAAATGGTGCCGTTTTTTATAATCTCGGTAATGCCTACTTTCGTCTTGGAAATAGGGGAAAAGCCATCCTGAACTATGAACGTGCGAAGCGATTGATGCCAAGGGATAAAGACACCAATTTCAACCTCAAAGTCGCCAAAGCACGGAACGTGGATTCCTTTGACCTCGTGAAGCCACCTTCCGGTTTTTCGCTCTTATACGGTGCGCTACACCCAAATGAGATTGTTTGGATTGGACTCATTCCGTATTGGATTGCAGCCATTTGCCTCATTGCGATTCAATTCACTCAGAACCGCCGTTTTCAAAGAGCGTTGCGTTACGTTCTGCTAGTTGGGGGTATCACATGGCTGTTCTCTTTATTAGTTTTGGGCTTGAAAATTCGAGAGATTAACCTGCCGTATGCCATCGTCGTTGCAAACGAGGTTATGGTGCGGAGCGAACCTGATTTGGGATCCGAAACGATTGCCCTCCCGCTACATGAGGGCACCAAAGTTCAACTTCAGGAGGGACGTAACGATTGGGTGAAAATCTATCTGCCTGATGACAATTCAGGATGGCTAACTGCGGATGCAATCGAAAAGATTTAGGAACGATACAGTTTTAATAAAAAGGAGATTTCATGGAAATACTTGGTGCACTAGTTTTATGGTTACACGTTACTGCTGCTGCGATTTGGGTCGGTGGTAATTTTATGATAACAATGGTGATTGTGCCTTACTTCAAACGCTCGATGCCCCCTGTCGAACGAATCAAAATCATGACCCAGATTGGCAGGCGTTTTGAACCGATTGGGTGGGCGTGTGTGGTGGTGCTCATCTTCTCCGGTCTAGTTAACATCTTTACCGCTGGGGTGTTAGCGAGTCCAGATTTGATTGGTCCCTTCATGCGGATGCTCGGTATCAAACTCCTCCTTGTCCTCATCTTGATTATCCTGACCGGAATTCACGGTTTTATCATGGCACCGCGATTAGCGCACGCTGTTGAAGAACTGGAGCCGGGGACCGAGGAACTGCCTGAACATATCGACAAGATGCGCGGTCAGATGGCGGTGGTGTCGAGTCTTATCGGTGTGTTTTCCCTGCTTGTTCTACTTGCTGCAGTTGCATTGCGGTTGGGAATCTAGATGAAAAATTAACCGATTATAGGGGCTGCGGTGTCTAATGGTGTAGAGAGACTATCATGATGGCGCGTAAGAGAAAACGAATTCTAAAAGCCACCCTCTACCTGCTATTAATCCTTTTGTTAATATTAGTAGCTGCAGGGATTTTCGGCATTATCAAACTGCGGGCATCTCTGCCGATCCGCGATGGTGAACTGCAAATTAAAGAACTAGACCTGCCGGTCACGGTGACTACAGATCGCTTCGGGATTCCAACAATTACTGCATCGACGCGAAGGGATGCTGCACTAGCGTTGGGATACGTGACCGCCCAAGATCGGCTTTTCCAAATGGATCTACTGCGGCGTCGTGCCTCCGGACGGCTCTCCGAAATTGTTGGCAAAATTGCGATAGAAACTGATAAACGACAAAGAGTTATCGGGTTCAGTCGTGTGACCCAGGCGATCGTTGCCAATCTTTCCGATGAACAGCGGGAAGTCCTCGTTGCCCACGCCGATGGGGTGAACGCCTTTATCCGTCAAATGGACACCGCCCCTTTTGAATTTCTGCTCTTGGGCTATCGACCGGAACCTTGGACAGCGGAAGACAGCATCCTCGTCGTCATGAATATTTTTCAGGTACTGTCCTTCAGGGAAGACGACGAAAGGATGATGACTATCATGGAAAGGTCGCTTCCACCGGAGGTTGTCGCTTTCCTGACCCCTGACACGGATATCTATACCGAGGTTCTCTTAGGCGGACCTGACGCTCACCGACCCATCCAGCCCATCCCTGTCGAGGCGCTTGCCTCAATTCGTCATGTGCCAAAACAGACCGGAGAACGCCTAGTTCGCACAACGTCCCGCGTTGCAGGATCGAACGGTTGGGCGGTGGATCAATCGAAGACAGCGGATGGTCGGGCGATTGTGGCGAACGATATGCACCTCCGTCTGTCTATACCGAATACGTGGTATCGGGTATCTCTCCGCTACGGAGACGTTGAGATTTCAGGTATTATCCTGCCGGGTGCTCCCGCTATCGTTGTCGGATCTAACGGTCATGTGGCTTGGGGGTTCACCTATATCGCTGGGGATTTCCTTGATTTAGTTCAGTTGGAAATTAACCCCGAAAATCCAGATGAATACAAGACACCAAATGGCTGGAGACGATTTAAGGTCGTCAACGAGCGGATAGAAATCAGAGGGGGAGAACATATTGTCCAACCCGTCAAGCTCACAATATGGGGCCCTGTCAGTCCAAACCCATTGATGGGTCAGCCGGTCGCCATCCATTGGACAGCACTACAACCCGAAGCGGTTGGCATGGAACTACTTGATATAGATCAGGCGACGACGCTCGACGATGCGCTAGATATCATGAATCGTTTTGGTGGCCCACTACTGAATGTGACAATGGCTGATGACGCCGGACAAATTGCTTGGACATATTGTGGAAAAATTCCTATCCGAAAGGGATTTGATGGATCTTCCACCAAGTCATGGGCGGACGGCGACATCGGTTGGGAAGGTTATATTCCGCCGTCTGAGTTGCCGCGTGTGATTTCGCCGCCGGAGGGGTTTATAGCGACTGCGAATAATCGGACGCTTGGTAAAAACTATCCCTACGTCGTCGGCTACAACTTTGCTAACAGCCATCGGGCTTATCGCATCAACAAGCGGTTACGGGAAATGGATCAGGTTACGGAAGGGGATATGCTCCAACTTCAGTTGGATACGACGAACCACTTCTATGAATTTTACCAGCAGTTGGCACTGTCCGTTTTGACGGAGGAAACCATTGCAAATGAGCCCCTTTTGTTAGAGGCGTGGAGACAAATAGCAGCTTGGGATGGTAAAGTGGAGATGGACAGCGTTGCTTTCGGGCTTTTGGTTCGGTTCTGTGAAATCTTGGCTGAGGACGTATTTGAACCGTTTTTAGTTTTCTGTTACGAAGCTGATAGAAGGTTCTCATACAGTTGGAGGAATATGGAAACCCCTCTCCGTATCCTGCTAAAAGAGAGAATCCCAGCAACCCTGCCAGACCCAACGAATTACCCAGACTGGGAGCAGTTCATCCTCTCGAAATTGAAAAAATCCATCGAACAGCTGCTTGAGGAACATGAGCTTAAATCGTTAAATCAGTTGACGTGGGGTACTATTCATAAAACGGAAATCTCACATCCGCTCGGGTTTCTTCCGATATTGGGCAAGATATTGAACATGCCGCAGAAGCCCCTTCCGGGAGGCTACCATTGCGTTCGCGCTACGAGTGCATCTGAGCGCATGGTCATCTCCCCGGGGCGCGAGGCAGATGGGATTCTACACATACCTTCCGGTCAATCGGGGCATCCTTTATCAGAAAACTACAAAGACCAGTTCAGCTATTGGTTGAAAGGGGAGCCTCTGCCTTTCCTGCCCGGTCCAACTACCCACACATTGACGCTCAACCCTGCTCCCTGAGTATGGAAGGCTACCCAATGAAGTAAAGGCTTGACTGAATTTCCGCTATTGTACTATAATGAATATTAACAAATGTTTGATTTGGGATATTTACCCGAAATACTGCCTAATTATGGTGGATTCCAAATATAAATAGACACTTTCGCCCCCCGGTAGGTGCGGTTTGCAACCGCACCGCATAGGCGCAGTTAGAAACAGTGCCTACCAAATGGTAGAACGGTAGTTTCGTTTTCCTACCCTCCCGGTTTGGAGTGTCTCATAATTCTAAGATCCACTATAGAAATCAGGACTAGAGAAAGATTCGGGCGTTTTTCTCACTTTTCAGCACTGCCGATCCGACGATTTTTACGCCTACTTGGAAAAAGGAGTAGATTAATATGGCGTTGACAGATGAACAGAAGCAGCGTTTTTGGGAAAACGGCTACCTTGTCGTCCGGAACCTCCTCTCCCAAGAAGAAATGGAAGCCCTCAAAAAACGAGCGGATCTCATTGCCTCTGGTAAAGCGCCGCATGTGCCAGAAGAGTGGATTCAGGTCGAACCCGCTGTTAAAAGGGGTGAGATTCAGGCGGACTCAAAGATGGAATCCGTGCGTAAGTTGTGGAACCTTGTGCCTCATGATGAAGTGATGCGTGCACACGCTGCCAATCCGAAAATTGTGGAGGTCATCGTTGATCTGCTCGGTCCCGATATCAAGCTATACGGCGATCAGTTGTTCATGAAGCCGCCGAAGCACGGTTCGCGCAAGGAATATCACCAAGACTCAAATTCGTGGAAACACCTCATCCCATACAACCTCGTGAGTTGTTGGGCAGCGATGGACGATGCGACGATTGAAAACGGATGTTTATGGGTGATTCCGGGCAGCCACAAGTGGGGACTAATCAGCAGGGAACGGGAACAGGAAATCGAGAACAGCGCGCTTGAAGGCGAGTGGGAAAATGAAACTCCCGTCGAATTGCAGTCGGGAGATTGTAGCTTCCACCACAGTCTGCTTCTGCACAGCAGCCATGCCAATCGATCATCGAAGCAGCGCCGGGGATACGCTACGCACTATATGTGTTCAAAGACGAAATATCTGGGGGACGCGCCTAAACCCGATTATCCGTTGATCTGTGGCGAAGAATTTCCGAATTATGTTTAATACCATCTTTTCGACTTAACGTCTTAACGACAGGGCAATTCTCACGATTGCCTCATTTGTAAATTTACCAATTCCGTAAGGGAGATTGATAATGCAATCAGTTCAGGTTTTGACAGCCGCTTGGTATGGCGACCGAGAGATCGACTTGACGTTTCCTGATGGCTGGGACCTCAACCTTATCGCTTTTGAAGAACGTCCAGTGCTGACCCAAGATCAGCTGCGGCAGGCGTTCCATCAACCGATTGGGTCACCGAGAATCGCAGAACTCGCACTAGGAAAGAAAAGTGCCGTCCTCATCGCCGACGATCTCACGCGGCCCACTCCGACCTCAGAGGTCATGCCCTTCATCTTAGATGAGCTACAAGAAGGCGGCATTGCCGAGGAGGATATCTTAATTTTCATAGGGCATGGCTGCCACAGACAGATGCGGCACGATGACATCACAAAGAAACTCGGTGCGGACACGGTAAATCGGATCCGCGTCAAGCAGAATGAGTTAGACGACCCATTCGTCTATCTGGGGGACACATCGCGGGGAGTTCCCCTGCATATCAACCAGTGGGTGATGGACTGCGAACTCAAGATTGGAATTGGTGGAACGTGGCCACACGGCACCGCAGGCTTCAGCGGCGGCGGCAAACTTGCTATCCCCGGTATAGCAAGCTATAAAACTATCAGTACCGCACACGGCACGTTGAAGGGCGGAGGCAGGGCTGGAAATGTCGAGAATGAATTTCGCCTTAATTCCGAAGAAGCCGCCCGGATGGCGGGATTGGATACGACGGTGCTGACCCTCTTGGACTATAAACGCGAGATTACTGGGCTTTTTGTCGGCGATTTGGTCGAAGCACACCGCACTGCCGTTAAGGTTGCCAGAGATGCCTATGCTGTTCAAGTAATGCCCGACGCCGATATTGTGATTACCACCGGCTATCCGCGTGACCACGATCTTCCGTACGGCGGTCAGGGCGGTTGGCCCATGAGACATTCTCAACCGGAGGCAACGCGTATTTTGATTAACACCGGCACCGAAGGAGTTGGCTATCATCGAGCAGGATTCCTCCGGGGAAGACAACTTCGCGAGGAAGAGAATCGTGAACGCGAAGAGCGGAAACCGCTCGTTAGATCGGAGGATTGGGATTATATCCTCTTCTCTGACGCCGTGGGTCCGATGGAGGTATTGGAGACCCACCCCAAAGCCAAATTGATGGAATCGTGGGATGAAATCCTCGACTTTCTGAAGCAGAAATATCGTGACCAGAAGCCGAAGGTAGCGATATATCGTTCGTCAGCAATCGCTTATCCACGGGATTAAGGTTAGCAATACGCGGTAAATAGAAGGAGACAAATATGCAATCTGTTCAAGTTTTAACGGGTGCTTGGTATGGCGATAGAGAAGTCGATTTGACGTTTCCCGACGATTGGGATATCAACGTCATTGCGTATGAAAAGCATCCGGTGCTGACCCAAGACCAGCTGCGGCAGGCGTTCCATGAGCCGATTGGGTCGCCACGCATTGCGGAGATAGCACGGGGTCAAAACAGTGCTGTCATCATCTGCGATGATTTAACCCGTCCAACCCCCTCCTCAGAAGTGATTCCCTTTATCTTGGAGGAGCTTCAGGAGGGCGGTATCTCCGAAGAAAACATCATTTTTTTCATGGGCTTTGGGTGTCACAGAAGCATGAAGCATGCGGACTTAGTGAAGAAACTGGGTGAGGACACGGTGCGCCGTTTTCGTGTCAAGCAGAACGAGTTGGACGACGCCTACATCTACATAGGTGAGACCTCGCGTGGGGTCCCGCTCCACTGCAACCAGTGGGTTGTAGACTGTGATGTAAAGATTGGCGTCGGGGGCGCTTGGCCCCACGGCACCGCAGCCTTTAGCGGGGGTGGGAAGATTGTCATCCCCGGCGTGTCGAACCATAAAACTATCAGTACTGCACACGGAACGATGGAAAGCGGCGGAAATGCGGGGAACGTCGAGAATGAATTCCGGCTTAACTCCGAGGAAGCCGCCCGAATGTTAGGTGTGAATACAACGGTAATAACCACTCTCAACGACAGACGGGAAATTACCGCCCTTTTCGTCGGGGACTTGGTTGACGCCCATCGCGCTGCTGTTGAGACCTCTAGGGTCGCTTATGCAATCACACCGATGAAGGACGCCGACATCGTAGTCACCACCGGCTATCCCCGTGATCATGACCTCAGTTATGGACAAATCGGTGGGTGGCCCATGCGGCATGCATCGCCGGAAGCCACACGTATCTTAGTTTCCTCCGGAGATGAAGGCGTATGTTATCACCGAGCGGGCATCATTGGGTCGAGACTTCGCCGTGAGGCGGAGAACGAGGAGCGCGAGGAACGGAAGCCGTTGGTCAGATCTGAGGACTGGGATTATATCCTCTTCTCTGACGCTGTGGGTCCGATGGAAGTCTTGGAAGCCCAACCCAGAGCCAAATTAATGGATTCGTGGGATGAAATCTTGGATATGTTGAAGCAGATATACCGAGACCAGAAACCCAAGGTGGCGGTATACCCATCTGCCGCGATTGCTTATCCAGCAGAAGAAGGGACAGAGGGACTCTATCAGTCGGTCTGGTCCCGCTAAGTTGGTTCATTGGTTCACTAGTTCATTAATAAACGAATGAACTAGTGAACTCTGTGATCCGGATTTAGCTGCCAATCAACCCTTTCAGATAGGTGACGGCATCGGGTATGCTTTGGGGCCCGAGGTGTTCGGGAATGATTAGCCCATCATAGTCCGCCTTCATTAACGCTCGCACACACCGGGGGATGTCGACATCACCGCTATCTAGCGGCACCTCGTCATGATCCCTCATGACCTGACTGTGGCTAACTTGGTTACGGGCATGAGAGAAGAAGATCCGGTCCATACCCCATGTTTCAACGGGTGAATGCGGGTCTTCGCCAAAGAGGGACATCCCTTGGCAGTAGGTCACGCCGTTATTGGGACTTGGCACCGTCTCCCAAACCTCATGCAGCACATCGACCGCCCATAGATGATTTGCCAACCTCAGATTCACCTCGTCCGCTACACTCACCACCCGCCTGAAGAACTGAATAACCCTGTCCCACCCGTCCTCGCCCGGCATTACCATCAGCGGTCTGCCGGGGTGATATTCATCAAAATAGATGAGCCGATCCAGCGGATAGAAAAGCACAACACCAACACCGGATTCCCCGATCCCTCGCAGCGTTTGGCAAAGGGCATCCAATTCTGACTCATTTTCTCCGAGCACCGCCTCTTTGGAAGGCGGCGGTGCAATCATCCCGGATACCTGAACCCCGCGCTCCTGAAGCATATCCCTGAACGGCTTGAAGTCGTCCGACGACATATACCCTCGATCTGAGACGCCCGGAACCGCACCCGTGCCGAGAAAAATCTCATTCACGCCTGCCTCACGACAACTCGCCGCAATTTCGTCCGCACTGCTAGAACCTGCGTGTATACCGACTCTCATGGTTTATCCTCCTATATCACGACAATATGCGCTCAACGGCATCTAACTCCGCTTCGGTGTACGGTTGTTGGAATGCACTATCCGTTGGTTCTCCATCTTCCATCAATACCGGCGATGGATTCGGAACCTCCCAATCGCCCAACTCCTCACGACGCACAAAGTTTCCGCCGCGTTCCAGAATCGAGTAGAACGGTAGGAGAAACATCGTCAACTTTTCCATTAAGTCGTCACCTGTCTCTGGCGATTCGCCTGTTTCAAACATCTCTTGGATAACCAGCTGCAAGGCATTCCATGTGTTGTAGCGGAAATAGCCCGGACGCCCCGGTATCTTGCCTTCGGCATCGCCCTGATGATCGCCAAAAATACGCATATACCCCTGTGCATCCGCTCCACTCACCAGTTGCAATGAGCCATAGTACGGATGCGTCGGATGATCGTGCTCATACACTACAAGACCGTTAGGCTTTCGCCAATTCGGGGTGTGATACGCCGCTCCCGTCATCCTTCCCCGACCTTTCTTAATCTCGTCCCGCAATACGGCGTGGATGTACCATACGCCGTGCAGCCCATGCGAATAGTAATCACTCATCGAATTGTGTGCGACATAGCCCTTGATGTCGTTCATGTCAGCGGCTTTGGCTCGAAGATCGCCTACGCTCTCGGTATATTCCCACGTTGATGCGGTCAAGAGTGGGGTGCCGTGTTTTGCCGACAGATCCACCATCGCCTGTCCCTTCGCTAGGGAGGTAGCAAACGGGCGATTGACAAATGTCGGGACACCTGCCTCCAGGAAAGGCTTTGCGAACAGCGGATATAACGAAATCGCCGTGACATCGTCAATGTACACGCCATCAACCTTGCCGATCATATCAGCGGGATGTTGAACAATTTCAACGCCTTGAAACAGTGAATTCAATCGCTCCGCCATATCAGGCCTAATGGTCCAAGCGTGTGTCAGCACCATACCTGTCGTGCGGATCTGACCCGCGGGTGGGTTCATCGTATTGCCCCATATACCGTGCATATGCCCGCCGGGACCGGCTATCACACCAACACGGACAAGGTCTTGTGGGGTAGATCGGGTGAAAGATGGCGTGGTCATAAGCTGCTCCTTTTGAAGTGGTTATACGTCAACTCCCCTTGTCAGGGGAGCAGAGGAGTTACGAACAAATAAAATTTTGCTGATTGTAATGGAATCGGATTTCAAAGTCAAGCAATTTCACAATCATAGCATCGGGGTTGTGTATGCTAGGTTTTGTCGATATTTAATCGTAACCAAAATAACCACAGCAACGAAATTCAAAAATCCAAAATAGCGAGTTGCCAACTTACTAGACCGACAGAAGATATATCAATACTGTTACTTTTTCTTCCTAACTTCTACCAGCATTGATACATTAAATACATCAATATTGGCACGGGAAGCGTCTTTGGCATCCTGACGGAGGTTGGCGGTTAGTAGATACATACCGGGAGACGGAAAGGTTAATTCACATTCACCGTCGGCATTGGTAACTGCTACCAGCGTTGCGTCATGTCCGCTGTCTATCTCCGAATAAACGTGGACCTTTTGTTCTGGAACCAGTTGACCTCTTGACAGAACGCGAACTACAGATGGCTTTCCCACAAAAATCTGGTTTGGATGTGTTACCGGCACGAATTCCAAAAATGCACCGGTAGCTTCCAGAACACCTTGCGTGTATTCCTTCACCGTTACGAAAGTAGTGGTCTGAGACCATCGATGTGAGGACTGGAGAATCTTTTTGCCGGGTAACTGGTCTTTCGATTTGCTAACCCACCTCTTCTTGCCGTCTACCTCAATCTCCGCCACATATTGGGCTGGACGATCTGTTTCGATTCGATAGGTGCCCGGCTCTCGCAGCTTTATCTCCCCGACAGTCCTCGTCTGACCAATAAAAATAGATGATGGTCGTCCCATACGCCAGCCTTGCGGATGGATGATCGATAAAAGGGTTCCTGACCCATATCCAGAGACAAACCGTTTGTCGCCCGATGTGTGCTCTATACCCAACCAAGCGGATTTCTCGTTTGTGTAGAAAAAGTTGGGCAATATCCATTGCTGATGCCCAAAGACCGGTGTAATCACCGCAGTAAAAAAAGTTACAACAAGAATACAGGTTGCCACATGTTTTGACATGATTGTCCTCCTATGTAATTCATTCTTCTATGAATGTTGAGAATCGCGTTATTTTATATCAACCCCAAAGGGTAAGAAACCGATTTTTAAACAACTCAGAGGAATGCTCATCTAGGGTCATCTGTAAATAGGTTGGCGTATACTCCGCTTAGGACCAAACAGCCAGCGAAGCAAGTAGGTTGTTATGCTAAAAGCCTATGATGAGACTTTTAGCATAACGAAGATGACCGATTTTACCATTGCAGTCTATCCTCCACCATGGTCATGGGCGAAGGGTGTGCAATCCCAGCCGTCTATAGGTTCCCAGACAATTACTATGTCACCGTTGTTGTTCTCGCACGACCACAGCGGGTGTGCTTCTGCTTCGTAGGTAAAACATGTAATCATTGAGACAAACAACAGGCTTAGTGCAAAAATGAAAACCATTCCGAAGGTCAATGTTTTTCGTAACATTATGGTTTACTCCTTTTAGATTTGCAGAAGCAAGCAATCGGCTTCTGCTGCTAGAGATAGGACTCTTCTGAATCTTCTAAGTTTGGGACAGGCATGAACAGTTTGGGACAGGCATGAACAAATTTTACGGTTCACGGATTTATCTGCCCCGTTGCAAATATAAAATACCAGCCAATAAATAAAAATCCCAGTCGCTTTTAGGGGGTCTGGACGTATTACGTCCAGACCCCTTAAAGTTGGCTAACATTTTGAGATTATTGGTTGATATACTTTATAATCGAGGGGTGTGTATAATGTTTCTCAGTGGAATATGTTAGTGATTCAGGAGGGTAGCTGGGTAATTTACCACCGCACAACACGACTTATAACGCCCGATGAATTAGGCTACTACAAGTTGAAGTGCCCAACTCCTAAATAAGAGATACTTATACACCCCCCTTACTTTAATAATTGTAAAGGGGTTGCCAACACAGGCTGACCTCTATCCACTCTAAAAAATAATTAACCAATTTGAAAATAGAGGAGGAATAGCAAATGAACTGGAAATACAATTTCGCCCATTTGATTTTAGCTAGCGTTGTCGGGTTGGGGCTAATGCTGCTGACGATAGACGTTGATGCACAGATACGGATTGCCTTCATGTCTGAGAGAGATGGGAACGCTGAAATCTACGTGATGGACGCCGATGGGGGGAATCAGCAAAGACTTACCAATAACCACCATTATGACTCTTCACCCTCATGGTCTCCTGACGGCAAACGGATTGCCTTTACGACCGAACGAGATGGAAACTTTGAAATCTATGTGATGGACGCCGATGGGGGGAATCCTCAAAACCTTTCTCACAATCCCCATGAAGACTCTTCGTCTTCATGGGCTCCTGACGGTGAACGGATTGCCTTCGTGTCTGATAGGGATGGGAACGATGAAATCCCTATGGATGAAATCTACGTGATGGATGCCGATGGGGGGAATCAACAAAGACTCACCAATAATCGCCATACTTGGCTTCCCTCTTGGTCACCGGACGGCGAACGCCTTGCTTTTACTTCTAGGGCGGAGGGGAACTTTAACTTTGAAGTCTACGTGATGGACGCCGATGGGGGGAATCAACAAAGACTCACCAATAATCCTCTGCTTGACTGGCAGCCCTCATGGTCTCCTGACGGTGAACGGATTGCCTTCGTATCTGGTAGGGATGAGCACGTTATAGACGATAGACCCACTTCTGAAATCTACGTGATGGATGCTGATGGACAGAATCAACGTAGATTCACCAATAATCGCCATGCTAACACTGGTCCTGCATGGTCTCCTGACGGTGAACGGATTGCCTTCGCGTCTGATAAAAGTGGGAACTTTGAAATCTACGTAATGGATGTTGATGGGGGGAATTTGCGAAACCTCACCAAGAATCGCCAGAATGACTTTAGGCCTGCATGGTTTGACCCTGCTTTTGCAGCTTCACGGAACCTCTCGGACAGGTAAGACACTCACGATATGGGGGTGACTCAAACAGGGTGACCGATAACTGCCATTATTGAGCAAACGGTGTTTGCTGAGACGTGGAAGCGTACAGAACTGGTTCATAAACAGGGAGGAAGGGGCAAAGACTTCATGCGATAATAGTCCGAGTTGCCCCTTCCGACTCGGTTTGTGCTGATCTAATCGAGACATGACCAAGCCGTTCCCGTTCCGAGGACTCCGATCCCGATGAAATCGAGTCCCGGCGAAGTGGAAGGATCCTCAATGGAATCGCGAGATGCGCGACCTTGTTGGCATAAATCGGAGGAATTCACGATTCTGTAAGTCCCGAAACGGGACAACGGAATCGGGATCTAATTGTAAAGGGGTTGTCAACACAATCTGACCTCTATCCACTCCAAAAAATAATTAACCGATTTGAAAACAGAGGAGGAAAGACAAATGCAACGGAGATACAATCTTGCCCATTTGATTTTAGCTAGCGTTGTCGGGTTGGGGCTAACGCTGCTGATGGTAGTCGTTGACGCACAGGCACAGATTACCTTCGTGTCTCAGAGGGATGGGAACGCTGAAATCTATGTGATGGACGCCGATGGTGGTAATCCACGAAACCTTACCAATCATCCCGATGGAGACTGGATGCCCTCATGGTCCCCAGACGGTAAACGGATTGCCTTCGTGTCTCATAGGGATGGGCACGTTCACCCTATACACGGTCGGATCACTTCTGAAATCTATGTGATGGACGCCGATGGTGGTAATCCACGAAACCTTACCAATCATCCCGATGGAGATTGGATGCCCTCATGGTCCCCAGACGGTAAACGGATTGCCTTTACGACCGAACGGGATGGGAACTTTGAAATCTACGTGATGGATGCCGATGGGGGCAATCCTCTAAACCTCACTAACAATCCCAATGAAGACCAGGATCCCTCATGGTCCCCGGACAGTAAACGCATTGTCTTCAGTGGCCATAGGCCTGGGCACTTTGAAAACGGAGGTGGGATCACTTCTGAAATCTACGTGATGGACGCTGATGGGAGCAATCAGCAAAGACTCACCAATAATCGCAAGAATGACTCGGGCCCCTCATGGGCCCCGGACGGTAAACAAATTGCCTTCGCGTCTGATAGGAAGGGGGACTTTGAAAACTTTGAAATCTACGTGATGGACGCTGATGGGGGCAATCCTCTAAACCTCACCAAGAATCGCGTTCATGACGAGTGGCCCTCATGGTCACCCGATGGCAAGCGCATTGCCTTCTATTCCCGTAGGGATGGGAACGCTGAAATCTACGTGATGGACGCCGATGGGGGCAATCCTCTAAACCTCACCAAGAATCGGCATAGTGACGCTAGCCCTGCATGGTTGAACTCACCTTTTTCGGTTTCTCCTGCGAGCAAAAAATTTACAATGTGGGGTTGGCTCAAACAGGTCAACCGATAATTGCCATTATTGAGAGAACGGTGTTTACTGAGATCTGAGCGTGTATAAGGGTGTGTCATAAACACCAAGGAAAGGGCGGAAGACTTCATGTGATAGTAAACCGAGTTGACCCTTTAATTGTAAAGGGGCTTCCAACATCAGTTGATTTCTATCCACCCCAAAGAAAACTGATTTGAAAACAGAGGAGGCATAGCAGATGCACCGAAGGAACAATCTCGCACATTTCATTTTAGGTAGTGTTATAGTTTTGAGTCTGACGCTGTTGATGGTATGCACTGACGCACAGGCACGGATTGCCTTTGTGTCAGATAGGGATTGGAACTTTGAAATCTATGTGATGGACGCTGATGGGGGTAATCAGCAAAGACTTACCAACAATCCCTTGGGTGAATTGGATCCCTCATGGTCGCCCGACGGTCAACGGATTGCCTTTGTTACCACTAGGGCTGGGGAGGGCGCTAGGAATGAGAACAGGCAAATCTATGTGATGGACGCCGATGGGGAGAATCGGCAAAAACTCACTAACGGTGACTTTTCTGAGTGGGAACCATCATGGTCACCTGATGGCAAACGAATTGCCTTCACTTCTAGTGGGCATTGGAACGTTGCGGGTGGCGTCTGGCAAATCTACGTGATGGACGCTGATGGGGGTAATCAGCGAAATATCTCTAACGACCCTTTTCTTGATGAATCGAATCCCTCATGGTCGCCCGACGGTCAACGGATTGCCTTTAATTCCTTTAGGAATGGGAACATGGAGATCTTAGTAATGGATGCCGATGGTGGCAATAAGCAAAACCTCACCAATAAAGCCAATCATGATCAAAATCCCTCATGGTCACCTGACGGTGAGCACATTGCCTTTGATTCCGTTAGGGCAAAGAGCAGGGATATCTATGTGATGGACGCCGATGGTGGTAATCAGCGAAACCTCACCAATCATCCCGATAGTGACTTCCACCCTTCATGGTCACCCGATGGTAAAAGCATTGCCTTCGTGTCGAATAGGACCAGGGATTTGAATCGGGACATCTACGTGATTGATGCCGATGGGGGTAATCTACGAAATCTCACCAATCATCCCGACGATGATACTGTTCCCGCATGGTCTAACCCTGTTCTTTCAGTTGCTCCGGCAGGTAAGACACTCACGATATGGGGTTGGCTCAAACAGGTCGACCGATAACTGCTATGTTAGGACTGTATTTGAAAAACTTGTACCCTTGTGGTCAATCGGCTGTTTTTCCTCCGCATTGGAGCGGTTTTTGAAAATAAACGCCATGTAGATCCGCTTTTTTCAATACGACCCCTTGAATCTGATGTTCTTTGAGATAATCTGTTACCGCCTCCCGGCATCCGGGCCATCTCCAATAATCATCCAAAACAACAAACCCGCCTTCAACCACCTTATCGTATAAGGTCTCTAGAACTATCTTGACCGACGCATACCAATCGGCGTCAATATGCAAAATAGCGATGGTTTGGAGATCTGCTGTCTGCAATGTTTCGTCAAACCACCCGGCGATAATATTGACATGCTGTAATGAGAGCTGAAATCGTTGGAAAATTCGCTTAACCTTCTCCGTCTCACCGTGACACCACCCTTGGAAATAGGTCTCCCTTGCCTGTTTTCCGTCTTTGTTGCCTGGCGGTGGCAGCCCACGAAACGAATCAAAAAGCCATAGCTTCCTGACTTTGCCGGAGGTTTCATCGTCTCGGTCCGCGACCCCCATAATGGCGGCAGATCCGCCATTCCACACCCCGCACTCGACTATATCCCCGGGTAATCTCAGCTTGTTTACCTTCTGTGTCAAGCGATGGAGATTTATCAGTCGCTTCACCGATACCTTTGTATATCTGGGGATCAGCTGTAGGATGAGCGCAGCGAGCCTGAGAGACTTTTTTTGGGGGTTGCGGATGAGAAACCACAGGATATCGAGCAACCCCTTTCCTGAGAACAAGATTTGACCGGTGAAAAAATCGGTAGATAGGAGTTTAATCAAATTCATTGTGGGTTTTGAGATATTGGTTCATGTCAAAAGAAAGTGCAAAGCACGAATAGAAACCGAGTTTTTTCTTGAAAACTCGGTTTCTTTGCACTAAATCTTAACATGAGTGTAGATATTTTATTTGAAAATCCATTGATTGGTTCAGTTTTTCGCTCCAGAGGAGCGCAATGTCTATAGAACACCGATGCAGCCAAGCCTCGCGCTCCAGAGGAGCGCAATGTCAGTTCTGTTGACATTCAACGGCATGTAGGTTGGGTTGAACTGATAAAACATACCGAGTAACTCCACTTCGATTGCAGAACGCTGTTTGGCTCGACATCTTACAAATATAGTGAAACCCAACTCTTGATAAGCAGTGTGGCTTGGATGTTGGGTTTCTGTATCTATCTATAAGATGATGCTGTTGAAAGAATACTATCGTTATTGATAGTAATTGGCTTTGAATCGTTCAACCCAACCTACGGATCACTGAATCAGGATTTAGAGGATTAAAGGATTTTCAGGATAGAACACGGAACGTCAAATCCCACAAGTTCCGATTTTATTGGAATGCTCCCCGATAGGTCGGGACAGGCGGAACGGCACGAGGATCCTCGATGTATTGAGACGTGATAGGGGGTTGGGTGCATTTAGCCCCAGAGGGGCGACATGTTTATAGCCGGGCGATAAGGCCCTCCTTCCAAGCCCCAGAGGGGCGACATGTGTATGGCAACGAAATGCTGCGCCGCTGTGAGGCAGTTTGCTTTGAATATCGATTTTATCGGGGCAATAATCCGTGCAATCTGCGCTATCCATTTCATCTGCGATTCAGACAAATGGCATATATTGCCCCGCTAGGGCTATGTTGGCTCATTAGTTAATTCGATTGATAAACCCTACACATTGCGCTCCTCTGGAGCGCGTAAATTTTAGTGGCATCCTTCTATAGACATATCGCTCCTCTGGAGCGAAAGACTGAACAAATCAACCATAACCGCCAACCGATGGATTTTCAACGAATAGCAACTTAGGCTATTTTAACTCTCCATTCAGCCTATTGTGGTATCTTATAGATCCAGACATAGTCAATGCCGTTGAGGGTTATCACGTGTTCTAGCTCGCCGTTGAGCGTTCCTGTTTGCGGGACCCATCCCGCTTGGGATTCGCGGAGATGGACCACCTCATAATCTGGGACGACTGCTTCATCTGCGTTGGACAAGAGGAACTGTCCGACAAAGTAGGGAAAAAAGAATTGGGCACTTTGCGGAAAGGTTTGAACCCGTAGCGCTTGTGCATCTGGTTTTCCATTTAGGTATTTTGCCGCGAGATCATACCCCGCGCCTGCGGGGACTGTGATAATTTTTCTGATATCAGTGACTTTGAAGCAGAGGCTGTAATAGGTGCCGTAGTACGGGTGAAGCCGTAGGACGGGCACGATTTGGATTAGAAAAAGACAGAGGATAGTCACGATAGAAAAGGTGAGTTTTTGGGAGTTTGTTTCAGTCCCAAAGCGGGAGTCGATATAGGAGTAACCCCATTTAAGAAACTCAAAAAAGCCGATAGCAGCAAGTATCTCTATGATTGGGAAAGCGGGTAGCAGATACCGACTAAACTTTTTGCTCGTCAGTGAGAGACAGAGGGTGAACAGTAGGACAACCGCCACCAACGCGAGTGCTATCCGAAACTGTCGCGCATACCCTTCTTGATAGCGTTTCCTCCACAGAAAGAGACACCCGGAGAATACTAGGGGAAGCGTTAACGGCGCAGTATTTATACAGAGCACCAACGGGTAGAAGAGCCAGCCGGGGTCATATAACACCTGTCCGAGGAAGAAGTGTTCGACGTTATGCGGCGTGGTAATCGCCCACGCAACGCCATCGAACACCCTCCATACGGTTCGGACCATGTAGCCGGATGCCACACCTACCACCCCAACCGATGCCAAATATAGCCAGAGTCGTCCATGTGCTCCTTTCTGTAACTCCCGGCACGCAAACAGTATGACGCCTAATAGACACACCCCAAATATCAAAAAGGTGGGGTTCCAAAAGAGGGGCCACAGCGCGAAAACGGTGAGTAACGTACAACTCAGGAAACAGAGGCCCGCTCCAAGCCCCCGGATAAAGAACTGCCGCCACGTCTCCTCTTGATTCCGAGACAGTGCGAAGCAGATAGGCACCCACAAGAGAAGAATAAGGGAGTTGCTTTTGGCAAGACAGGCTAGACCGTAAGCAATTCCGGAACCGACAAGGTAACGGCGTTTTCGGGGTGCCCCACAATAGAGCAGGAGGGACAGGACTGTTAACAGGACAAAAGTCGCAGCCAACGCATCGGTGTGGACGCGACGGGATTGGGCTAAAAAGAGTGGAGAGAAGGATAGAAACGCCGCGCCGATGACCGCAACCCAACGCCCAAACAACCGATACAGCAGCACGGCTGCGACACCAATCCCGATTAACAGGGCGATGCCGATGAACCACCGGGCTAACGCTAAGCCTTGAACACTTATATGTGGTTCGGTAAAAAAGGTGCGGAGAGCAGCAAGCCATGTAGTTACGACACCGGGATGGAAGGTGACGAGGGTTTCTGAAAAGGCACCCATCTCGACTGCGGCCATAAACACTGTACTATGGTCCAGCCACCCACGTTCATCAGAGGTCCAGTGCACACCCAAAGAGAACAACCGAGACGCACTTGCAACCACAAACAAACACACACTAAAAAAGAGTGACGAAGTTTTCTGGGAGAATGGTTTCATTGGAAGGAGGATTGTGCAACGGCAGAGGCTAGATTGGGTTGTTTTTCTCGTTCAAGGATCTACTGTCCCTGTTTCGCCAATATCCGTTCCCTGCCTTCTTCATATCTGTAATTGGTAAACATTTCCCGAAAGGCTATTGGCGTGCGAACGCCACCAATCGTTTGAGGGCTATTTTTCGTTAGTCTTTTGTTCATCCTATTCTTCCTTCGGAGTAGTGGGGGGCAACGCAATCACTGCCTCACGGGAAGGAGTGGTCATTTAAGGTCATTTGTAAATAGTCCGGCATACTTCGCCCAGAACCAAATGACCAGCGAAGTAAGTAAGTCGTTATGCTAAAAGCCTATGACGAGACTTTTAGCATAACGAAGATGACTGATTTCACCACTGAAGCCTATTCTCCAGTATGGTGATGCCCCATAGGGTCGCAACACCAAGGGTGGGCTAGATCTACTGTGGAAGACTTTTCGCAGCCGGTATCGTGGTTCACGCACCAAAACAGGTCGTGTGCCTCTGCGTCATAGGTAAAACATGTAACCATTGACACCGCCAATAGGCTTAACGCTAAAATGAACACCATTCCGAGGGTTAATGCTTTCCGTAACATTGTGGGTAACTCCTTTCGGATTTGCAGAAGCAAGTAATCCACTTCTGCTATTAAATATAGAACTCTTCCGAATCTTCCGATTCGGGACAATCGTAAGTAGAAGCAATTACCATGCCAAAGAAAACGCTGATGCTCTAAAGTCAGTCAGCGTCAGGCTTTCAACGGCAAATGTTAAAAAAGTCATTGAAGTGATTAACCCGATTATTAGTAAATGTTGCTAGGGCGTGTTGACATTTGTGTATAATAAGGGTATGTCCACACTTACCTTATCCGATACACAATGGTCAAAAATAGTAGCATTCCTTAACACCTGTCCCGACATCTACACCGGAGACCCAACTCACTTAAAACGCTTTATCGATGCGGTGCTTTGGATAACCCGTAGTGGCAGTCAATGGCGACTGTTACCCAAACAGTATGGCAATTGGAACAGCGTCTATAAACGATTCGCAAGATGGTGCGATAAAGGTATCTTTCAACGGTTGCACCAACACTTTGCCCAAGACCCCGATATGGAGTGGCTCATCATTGACACCACTATCATTCGGGCGCACCCTTGTGCTGCGGGTGCTTTGAAAACAAGTGGCGGTCAAGTCTCACAAGCACTCGGACGCAGCCGGGGTGGCTTTTCAACCAAGATTCACATCGCTGTTGATAGCTTAGGTCACCCATTACGTTTTATGTTGACAGCCGGTCAACGGCACGACATTACTTGTGCTGAAGCATTGATTGACGGTTACAGCAGTGAGTATGTGATAGCCGACACATCATATGACTCGATGGCGTTCATTGAATCGATAACCGACACCGGCGCGGTGCCGGTGATACCGCCACGTGCCAACCGCCGTGATTCACGTGATTATGATGTGGATCTGTACCAGCAGAGACATATAGTGGAATGTTTCATCAACAAAATCAAGCAGTATCGACGTATTTCCGCGCGTTTTGATAAATTAGCGGTTCGGTATATGGGATTTCTGAGTTTTGTTGCTACGATTATCTGGTTACGATGAAATGTCAACAGAACCTAGCAACTATTACTAACCGGACCGGCGACGTTCCACGGTGAGTTGGCTCATATTTTGGATCAGATCGATCATATCGGTGAGGTTATCGTCGAACTGGATTTCTAACGGCGAGAGTGTATATTGGAAGCAGGGTGCCAACAGAATTACCGCAAAATCTTCCTGTAGGAGGGACAGTACCTGCCGCCCAGTCCTACTTCTTGCCATCGGATTCGCCATTCTGTTGAGCTGAGAGAGCATCTCATCAACTTGGGGATTGGAATAGCCGAAAAAGTTATGTTCGCCATGGGAATGGAAGAGTCGCGACAGATTGCTGTACTCAAACCCAAAAAGGATTTGAGTTAAAAAGGCATCCGCCTCTTCTCGCATCTCCCCTTTAACAGAGATAGGATTAATCACCGAAGAACCCGCTGACTTTCCGATCAGATAAGCCAAATAGCGAAAGATGCCGCCCGAGCAAGCAATCCGAATGTCAAGGGGGGAGTCAGGAAGCGATGGGAGATGTTCTTCCTCAGCAACCTGGCCCATGCGCAGGTAGAGGTTGATTGCCTGATAATCAATGGCACCTTTAAGCAATCTACAGTTCCCTTCGTCCGATAGGGGACCGTGATGTCGATTGAGAAATAGGGCGTAGTAGTTATCCTCAAAAAAGGGCCACTGTTGACAAGGCACCGTCGTTGGGAATTGGTAGAGGGACTGCAGCGCATAAAAAGGGACAAAAAGCAGATCCAGTACACCATTCTCGACTGCCTTAACCGCATTGGCGGGCAGTGCGAAGCGCCTTAGGGTCAACCAGTCGATACAAGGGTTTCCTCCGTGATGGTAATCTGGATTTGGCTCGAAGCGAAAAATCATGGCCTCCGGACGGAAATGTTTCACACGATAGGGGCCGGAGGTCACGCGGTAAGATTGGGATGAGTGAGAAGGGCGTGGGCAGATACCGCGTAAATAGAATGGAAAGAGCGGCTCTTCTTGAGAAAATTGAACCCGAAGTTGAGTTTTGCTCTCCGATTTAATCTCTGCGATAATCGGTGCGATGCGGCTCTCGGAAAAGGCTGTAATAACCTCTTCGTGTGTAATCGGCTTTCCATCGCTCCAACTAAGGTCCTCTCTCAACGTCAGCTGCCACTGGGAATTTCCTTTCACCGCCTCACAACCGGTTGCGAGGCGTCCTTCGATTTCACCGTTTTGGCGGTAGATCAAGAGGGGGTCATAGCATAGGTGTTGCATCCAGAAACGTAGTACCGGGTCCAGGCGGTCTAAAGAACCCATTTCGGGTGGAATCAACTCCCCGATCTCGAGCCAGCTAACGGGTGCCTTCTCATTGGGGCGCGTGGCGCGAAGGCTTCCGGTGTAGGAAACCCCCATCTGTTCTTGAAGCTGTTGGGCAATCTCTTTCTGATCTGGTTCACGCTGATTCAGTATTGACAATATAAATTGGATCTGCCCCGGTTGTAGGGTTGGTTTAGCCAACTCGTGTTCGAGAAGGTTCACCTCTTTTTTGCACCGTCTGACATGTCGGGGTGACATTCCAATCCCTCGGGCAATCTCTTCATCGCTGGCTTGAGGGTGTTGCTTCTGGTAGGCAATCAGTTTGAGGAGGGTATCGACTTTGGACATTTGTATAAGTTACGCGGCCCTTTCGTGTTATGGTAGATTTTAGAATTACTTGAGGGGTGTGCATAGACAATTCGCTTATGTCAACGCAAGCCTCCGCTTAAAGCCCCAGCGGGCCGACAGGTGTGTCGCTTCGGGGGGATGCTTCGATCAATGGATTTGATAGATTGTTTTAGGAAGTTGGTTAAAGTAGTAGGCATACGCCGCCCCGATAGAAGCGGGATTCAAAGCAATATGCCGTAACCGCTAGGCGAATGACCTCCCACCGGAGCGGGTCTGCTACAATTGGACCCATGCACGAATCAACGAGTGAATCAATGAGCCAATCATTATCCTGTAAATCCTTTAATCCTGAGAATCCAGATTCAGACAATCATCATGCACACCCCTCAATTACTTAGACACTTCCAATGCACAGCCAACCCCCTAAATCCCCCTTGTCAGGGGGACTTTGGAAACTTCTCGAAGGACTGAGTTGCTAGGTTCTATTGACATCTGGCAGCACGTAGGTTGGGTTGAACGGGGAACCGTGAAACCCAACAATATTCTCTCTCTGTAGGTCGAGCATCCCCGACAAATCAGGATCTAAAGTGACTATAGCCCGCAGGACGATATACTTATAAAAAAGACAAGGTTGGTAGTGAACAACGATCGTTGTTCACTACGAAGCGGGACGTGCAAGCGCATATATTTCGTAGGGACTGGATAGCTCCGTTCCATTCGTTAAATGTCAACCCTAGCTTGCATTAGTCTTAGAGGATTGATAGTGCGCCTTAATCAACAGAGGCACAATACTATCGTAGACCTCTTCCTTTGAGTTTGCTTCGGTAATCTCTCCCGTCTGATAGAGGGCATCGGCGCGACAATCGGCGCAGATGGGGAGATACTGGCAAGAGAGACACTGCTCTGAACGGACGTACTGCTCCTTGAGAACCAGATCAATCCCACCAACCTCCCCGGAGATATGCCCTGCCTCATATTTTTTGTCCCGGCCGATGAACGTCGGACAGGTATAAATCTTTCCAGAGGGATCCAAGGTGATATTCCGTCCATCGTGGCGCTGCATGGCGCACCATGTGTGTTTCGGGCGGAGATCATCGTGCAATCCCTTCTTTGCTGCGTAAATCGAGAGCTTCGCAATTTCAACTGCCATTTTTTTCTCTGCCGTCATCATTTGCGCCTCATTGAGAGACAGCTGTGCCGCCTCAACAGTTTCATTGTCGTATGTTGGCATAACCGGTGAAAACGTTATCCGGACCTGCCTTTGAGGGTAGCCTTCCAGAACTAAAGTATCAATCAACTCGTACGCCGCATCGATACGAGATTCATCGAGGACACAGAGGACGGTGGTATGGATGAGGCCCGCGTATTGAGAAAGATTTCTCATAATCGTGGAATAGGTGCCTTTTCCACTTTGAAACGGACGCGAAGCGTCGTGCGTCTCTTGGTTCCCGTCGATAGTAATCTGTGCTTGAACGAATCCGAGTGGAAGCAGTTTTTCGACAACCTTCCGTGTCAAGAGCACCCCATTTGTCACCATCCCGAAACGGAAGTGGATGCCCTGTTTCCGGCAAAACCCCTGAAGCTCGGTCGCAGTTGAAACGATTGCCTTTATGTTGGAAAGTGGCTCACTCCCGTAGTAGCTGATAAATAACCGCTCGACACCCAGCTTTAAGCAATGTCTTTTGATAAATTCGAGGCACTCTTCGGACAGATCGCCCGCCAAACGTTCCCCGGTATGTGTCCCTTTCTGATAGCAATAACTGCAAGCGAGCGGACAGCGCTGAAGGTTCGTCAGCAAAGTCACGCTCAACTCACCCCCCGGCTGAGAGGTGCTCTGATTCAGGTATCCGAGATAACGTTCCCCCTCGTTAATCGATTCTGCAACGATAAACCCTTGTGTCTGAAGTTTCTTGAGAAAAGTCAAAGCCCCTGCATCGGTGGGGGCATCTGTCGATAGATTTTGTAACATATCCCATCCTGCCTTGTCAACTTCAATGAGGGCGCGAGATAGCGTGTGGTACAACAGATGATGGTCTATTTCCGGGTAATCGTTAAGGGCAACGGTAAACTGGGATAATTTCATTTGAAAACCTCCAATTATAGTAAAGTTTAGAATTAATTGGACACTCTGTACCGGCGAGGTTAGGAACCCTCGCCTACCGGGGATGGGAAAATCCGGGCTATGACCCCGGTAGGTTCGGTTTCTAACCGCATCGGCGCAGTTGGAAACAGCGCCTACCAAACGGGAGACTGGACGGCGCAGTTTGAAACAACGCCTACCAAACACGGGGAGCGAAAGTGTCTATTTATTTTCATGATTCACTATAACTTTTCAAAGATAAGCGTAGTGATGAAGTGCCGGACATAAAAAGGAGGGAATAAAGATGGAAAATTCATTGCACATTTTGTTGACTGGCGATGAAAGAATCATCTGTGCAACCTTGAAAGACCATTTGTGCGATTTAGGGCATCAAGTTGAAGTTGTTCGTGATGGGCATACTGCCTTAAAGAAGATTAACGCGCAGCATTATGACTTGGCTCTCGTTGATCTCTGTATGCCCGGCATCAACGACATTGAATGCCTAGCAAAAGTTCAGCATAACCGGCAAGAAACGCCGGTTGTGCTCATTTCTGGAAACGATACCGTGAGGAAGGTAATTGAAGCTTTCCGGCTGGACGCGGGGAGTGTCCTACCCCAATCAATTCAGTTTCCCAATGTCAATGGGGGAAATAAAAAAGAGAGACAATTGGGTAAATTACATGGAAGTCGCTTAACAAATCAATGCTTTGTTGGAAATAGTTCAGCTACACAACAGGTACGAAAACGCATCCGGCAAGCGGTTGAAGCAAATGTTGATACGATTCTCCTCACGGGTGAAACTGGCACAGGAAAAGAGGTAGTGGCACGGGAAATTCATCGTCAAGCCTCTTTGAAAAAGTGTCCATTTATTGCTGTCAACTGTTCAGCGTTGCCAGAATCACTGGTCGAAAGTGAACTCTTTGGCCACGTCAAAGGAGCGTTCACTGATGCTACGAGGGACAGACCCGGCTACTTTGAGATGGCAAACAGTGGGACGCTTTTTCTGGATGAAATTGCTGACCTTCCACTCCATACACAAGCGAAGCTACTACGGATTCTCGATACCCGAACACTGATACGTATTGGTGGTACTCAGGAGATCTCCGTCCAAGAACGTGTTATTAGTGCGGTCAACAAAGATCCCGCACACATTGTCGAATCTGGACAGTTCCGCGACGATCTATACTATCGCCTCAACGTTTTTTCTATTCACTTGCAACCGCTTCGGGAACGTGCCGAAGATATTCTACCGTTGGCTGACCATTTCCTAGAAGCGTACACCGCCAGAAGTGGGCGTATCTTTGAAGGCTTTTCAGAGGGGGCGAAATCGTCCCTTCTGAATTATCAATACCCTGGGAATGTACGTGAGTTGCGGAACATCATTGAGTGCTCTGCTACTCTTTGTCCGCCGGAGGTTTCGCTGATTGGAGCGGAACATATTAACATTCAAAAAGGTGTATCGGCAAAGCTGCTATCACAATCCAACCAATTAGCGGGCAAGAACGAGTCCGAGTGGATCTTGCAGGTACTTGAAGAAAACCGATGGAATCGCCGTCAGACCGCAAAAAAACTCGGTATGCCCTATTCTACTCTCCGATTCAAGATGGGGAAGCTGGGAATTGCATAGGTTCAGGAACCCAAGATCTCAATGCGGTATTGATTAAACATGAATCTACAAAATGATTGTTGATTAACAACGATTCGGAACAGTTACGATATTGGGGACTATGCACACAATGCGGTTTCAATCATTCTTTCAAAAACATCGGTTAAATCATCTCGTATCTCCATTGTTGGGGCTAGGGGTTTCTATCATCTTGGTCATCTATCTGGTGCGACAGATTGACTACCCCCATTTTCTCCGCCTTGCCAAAAACGTTCCGTTTTGGTTTTTCTTTGGACTATTTGCTTTATTCTTCCTATTAAATATCTGCCGCGCTTTGCGTTTCCGTATGCTCTTGGACCGGGAGGAGCTGCCATTGGCAGTTCTGTTCCCAATTACCTTGTGCCACAACTTTTTTGTGCGCACACTTCCATTGATGGTTGGTGAGTTTTCCTATATTGCGCTGCTGCGCCGACACTTGAAAATCCCCATAAGCGAGGGAATCCGCAGTCTGTTTGAGGCACGTTTATTTGACCTGCAATTTGTTGTCTTGGGTGGAACCTTTGGCCTATTGGGGATGGGACACGAATCTACAGGTTATGTGTTGACCATTTTAGCCCTCGTAGGGGGCTTGATTATTGTAAATCGCGTTCTTTTTGCTGTGCTTCCCAAAGGTATAGAACAAATCTGGACCTGCATCATCCGAATATATCCTTGGCGCCACACCGCTTTACTGGACTCTGTCGGTCATAAATTAAGAGTAGTCTCGCTTCAACTTGACCGGTTTCGCTGCCTGCGGCTGTTGTTGAAAGCCCTCACCTTTTCCCTCTGCACTTATGGGATTAACGTGAGTTGCCATCTGCTGCTTTTATCAACGCTAAATGTCAATCAAAGATTAAGTGTGTTGCTAGTTGTTATTTCAGTCGTTATGATTGCGGCATGGTTTCCGTTTTCATTGAGCGGCTTTGGGGTCATAGAGGGGAGTTGGGCGGCTAGTTTGGTCATGCTTACCGATATGGAGGTAGGGGGTGCACTTTCAGTTGGACTGTTCATACATTGTTGTCAGGTGCTTATGACCGCTCTGTTGGGATTATTGGGTTTTGTCCTATTGACACCCCGAGTCAGTGTGCGTTTGATGTCCGTTTGTAACCAGACTCAGAAACGGGTGCCCGTCTCCTAAGCATTAGAGGCATTGCCAGTCACTTGATAAGGAGAAAGCTATTGACGGCTATCAGTTTCAAGCCCACTTCAGCGAAATACAAGCAAAAGATTTCGGTTGTGATAACTGTCTATAACGAACAGGACAACATCATGCCACTTGCCAAAGGACTTTATACGGTGCTTGAACCCCAAACGTACGATTACGAAATCATCTTTGTTGATGATGGAAGCGTTGACGATACATACAAAATCCTACGACGTGTTCAGACAAAGATTTGCAACCTAACGATCATCCGATTGAAAAAAAACTTCGGTCAGACCCCCGCTTTTTCTGCCGGCTTCTCCTATGCTACAGGCGATTATATCATCAGTATGGACGGTGACTTACAGAACGATCCTCAAGATATTCCTAAACTACTCGAAGCAATCGAGGGAAAATATGATGCTATCTGTGGCTGGCGCAAACACCGCCAAGACGCTGCAACCAAACAATTCGTTTCGAGAGCGTTCAACCTCACCCGCTATCTTATCTTGGGGGACCCTGTCCATGACACGAGTTGCTCACTCAAGATATTTCGATCAGCGGCGGTCAAATCATTGTTACCGTTACGGTCAAAGATGCACGGTTGCCTCACTTCCATGCTCTATTTGCAGGGTTACAAAGTTGGAGAAATAGTAGTCACTCACCACCCTCGAATTCATGGCGAAACAAAGTACCGAAACCCTTTTCGGATTTTCCGTATTTTTTGGATGCTACTTTATGTTCGATTTTGGTGGTATTACACCCACCAACCGCAAAAGGGCAATACGCTTGATTGTTCGCAAATTCGTGAGATTGTGAAACCGCAACCCTATAAATTGGCGATTCAAAGTCAAAGTGTCAGGAGGATAGGATTAAGATGAATATCAACGCTACAATAGATATACTAAAGTTTAGACAATTTTCCGTAGGTTGGGTTGAACGGAAACCCACAGCCAAACGGTATCAACATAAACAGACCTACCCTTTCGGAGATACAGTCGTCGCAGAAAAAACAAGAGAAACCCAACACCCACAACTGGCCCAATAGGCGGCACGGTCAGATACCTCTGAAGTTGGGTTTCACTCACGCTTACCGAACAATGAGTTTTCGCGGGGTCACCCACCTTTTAGCTTGTTGGAACGTATGTGTTGGGTGCGTTCAACCCAACCTACGTGCTGGTGTGTCGTTTTTCTGGAAGTTAGGTCCTTGGCAAAACACGCAGAAAAATCGAAGAACGCTTGACAATGCTACTTGCAATGCAACACAAATTGTCCAAACTACAGTAGATATAGGGAGAGAGGAGTTAAAAAATCGACTCCCCCTGCACAGACAATACAGTAATCTGGCACATTCAAAGGAAATGGCCCAATTCGTCAATAGAAAGAGATCAGGAGGTTTAACGATATGGAGATGAAAGCTGCAATTCTCGCGGCACAAGGAGAGCCATTAGTCATAGACTCGGTTCAACTGCCGAGAGATCTCTTACCGGGCCAAGTCCTTGTCAAAGTCCACTACACTAGTGTCTGTGGTTCACAGGTTGCTATGATCGATGGGAAACGAGGGAAAGACCCGTACTTGCCACACCTGCTCGGACACGAAGGCTCAGGAACGGTTGAAGTGGTAGGTCCCGGTGTGAGAACGGTGGCGGAAGATGATTGTGTGGTGTTGCATTGCGGGATCGGAGAGGGGATTGAATCGGAAACACCTAACTATGGGTGGCAGGGGAAATCCCTTAACGCTGGCTGGGTGACCACCTTTAACCAATACGCGGTTGTCTCGGAGAATCGGTTGACCCCCATCCCCGCAGATTTCGACATGAGACTCGCACCGCTATTCGGATGTGCGACGCTCACCGGACTCGGTGCTATTAGCAAAGCCGGCATTGAGCCTGGGAATTCGGTGGTAATCCTCGGTGCCGGGGGAGTTGGGCTGAATCTGATTCAGGGTGCCGTGCTGGTTTCTGCCCAACCCATTGTTGCAGTCGATCTGTCCGATGAGAAACTGAACCTCGCTCGCCAACTCGGTGCCACCCACTGCGTTAATGCCAAGGAATGCGACCTAAGCCGTGAAATTCCTCACATCGTAGGGGACACCTTAGCCGATGTTGTCATCGACAGTACGGGGCATGTTGAAATGCTGGAGATGGCATATCAACTCACCCGCACGGATGGCGTAACGATGCTGATTTCCGGTCCGAAAGCGGGCTACAATGTATCATTGAATCCGGAGCCATTGCACTTCGGGCGAACCGTGATGGGGTTTCAGGTAATTACCGAAAGTCGTCCTCACGACCAAATCCCGCGCTACATCAAACTGGCAAACGCCGGAAAACTCAAACTCAAAAAATTGATAACCGATTCCGCCTCACTCGACGACATCAATACAGTGGTAGAAAAGATGCGGAACGGGGAACAGACTGGACGGTGTATCATTGGATTGGACGCGAGCTAAGAACCTTACGCATCCACACTGTCTTACGTTGCTCTAACATCTACTGTCCTTATCAAAATTCACACCGAGCTGTTGTTCGTGGGTGTTACTATAAATTTAATAAAGTAGGGGCTAACGATTGTTAGCTCCTAGCCAGTTTTCCCACTGGCAAGTCATCTCAGTCTTTCCAAAATTAATATGGGAGGAACTCATGATTATTTCACGTACACCAATACGAATCAGCTTTGTTGGGGGCGGAACCGACATCTCCAACTTTTATCGAAAACATGGGGGTGAGGTCATCAGCACTGCTATTGATAAATATATCTCTGTCCATATAACAAGAGAACAGAGTTCTCAGATTGCTATCAATACCCCAGACCACCATGAAACAGTTTCGGATCCGGATCATATTCAACACCCTCTGATTCGAGAGGCAGTGCGAAAAACAGGTGTGACCGGTGGGATATCCATCACAGTTACCTCTGATATTCCCTCCCGTGGCTGTGGGTTGGGATCGTCAAGTGCATTAACCGTCGGACTGCTCAACGCCTTCTACGCTTATCAAGGGATCGAAATGCCGGTGGAGATCCTCGCGCATCAAGCGTGTGAGATTGAGATAGAACGCTTGAACCAGCCTATCGGGAAGCAGGATCAGTATATAGCCGCCTACGGTGGGTTGAGACGGATTCAATTCAACAAGGATGAGAGTGTCAATGCACAAGACATCCCAATAACTCCCGAAACGGTAGCGCATTTGGAAGAGAATTTCACCCTATTCTACACCGGGATTCAACGACGCGCCGAGACTATCCTGCACGAACAGAAACGTTCTGCGAGTTCCGAAACGCTTCTGCAAATGAGGGAACTCGTACCCGTGTTTTATGATGTTCTCGTAAACGGCAACCACACGAGTTGCCTCGATGAGGTTGGACATCTGTTACATCGCGCTTGGGAGATGAAGCGTTCCCTCTGTGATAGCATTTCAAACCCGGTGCTGGATAGGATCTATGAACGTGCTATCGCTGCGGGTGCGTTAGGCGGCAAGATTCTGGGAGCAGGGGGTGGTGGCTATTTTATGTTTTATGTTCCCAGAGAGAAACAGGAAACTGTAACAACCGCCCTTTCTGACTTGGGACTCTCGCGGTTGGGGTTCCGCTTTGAATCCAAAGGCAGTCAGATCACCGGAGGAAGGAATCTTGATGAAAGTCATCATTTCTACCGCAGGCCGCGGTATACAAATCAGGCTTCACACCTTCGTTTCTCCTAAGACGCTCATACATATCGCAGGGCGTCCCAGCCTCGACTATCTCGCCGTACCACTTATTGAGATGGCCTCTCCAAACTGATTCTCATCGCTGGTGGTCAGCAGTCAACAGAACCGGTAAGTCGAAATTCATATCCCGACAATTTTCTGTCAATTTTTCAGGAATTGACCTATAATACAAGATATGAAAACCTATCGTCTTATCTATCAGATGGACTCAAGCGGCGTGCTGCCTACTGCAACGGATGTCAATGACTACCTCAAGGGCATCGTCGGTTTCCTTGAGGACAGCCACATCGACTGTCTCTTCTGGCACGACGGGGCTGGCGGTAACACCGCCAACTACGACAGCGATGTGTTGGAGTTGACCGGGGAGCGTATCGGCGAGATAGATCCGTCGCTGCTCCGTCTCATTGAAGAGGGGGACGACCCGCCGAAAATTGTTGTGCCAGCAGCAAAGAAGCAGGGTGCAGACATTTTCTACTCCCTCCGTCTCAATGACTGCCATGATTCCTTTGGTCATGAACGGCTGCGCCCGACCTTCAAAGTGGAGCATCCGGAATGGGCAATCGGATCAGGGCATCCGGAGGTACATCCGTCTGTCCACCGCAATCTCAATTTTGCAGTGCCCGAAGTGCGCGATCTGAAGTTCGCCGTCATTGAGGAAATTTTCCGAAAGTACGATTTTGATGGATTAGAGATCGATTTCCTCCGCAGCCCTCCTTATTTCATTCCGAGCGAAGCCCCCAAAAACGCCCATCTACTCACACAGTTTCTCAGTCAGGTGCGGGAGCATCTGAATCAGCGGGGCGAAGAGAGGGGTAGATCTATTCCATTAGCGGTGCGTGTGAACCCCACGCTGGAGGCGTGTCGATTGGACGGATTCGATGTGCCGACTTGGGTTGAAGACAGATTGGTGGACAGTCTCATCCTCGGTAGTGGCAACATAGACTGTGACGTGGAGGCGTTTAAGAATCTGACCGATGGTACGGGCATATTGGTGTATCCGTGCGTGTACGGTTGGCCCAGTGGGTACAACATCATCTTTGGCTTTGAAGATTCCGAACCGATGCTCCGTGCTTTGGCGTCCAACTACTGGGGTCAGGGTGCCGACGGCATTTACACCTTCAACTGGAACGCCCACTCCTACGTGCACCGTCCCGACAAAAACTCACAATTCGCCCCTCAGATACAGCTACTTCGAGAGATGGATGCACCTGAAGCGATGCGGGGCAAGGATAAGCTCTACGTCGCTGACCGCCTCTTGGGAGAGAAACCGATGCTGCCACATAACTGGCTGCACGCAACGCTCCCACAAACCCTAGCGTGTGGAGAGCAGGTGGAGGTCCCCATTCTCATAGAAGAAGATTTCACTGCAACCCCTCACCCTCGGACGATATGGTTGTCCCTCACTTACAGTGAGCTCACCGAAACAAGCCAAATAGAAGTTACGCTCAACAAGCAATCGTTGTCGGAACTTGAGCCGACCGACCCTTGGCTCCCGCCCGACAATACGGGGGACACTTCGCAACAAGAGCAAGCCTACGCCCTGCGTCAGGAAATCAGCCCCGATCTGCTCATGCAGGGTAGGAATCACGTCGGTGTCTTAGTCGTCGCTGGTGGGGTGACGGTGTGGGGGGTGGAAGTCCATGTCTGCTATTGACCGAAGGAGTCACTTAATCTAACGCAAGCTGGTCGTCGTTAAAGATCTATCTGTTGGTCGTTATAGCGTGTTCAGTTTTTTGATCTAGACGAATGCTATGTGTCGAGTATGGAAACTCGACCTACGGGCTGCTGTCAAGTTCAGATTTCTCGTAGTTTTTACTAATGTGTCGAGCATGGAAACTCGACCTACGGACTGGCTGTCAAGTTCAGATTTCTCGTAGTTTCCACTAATGTGTCGAGTATGGAAACTCGACCTACGGGTTGGGTTAATCTGTGTGAAACTGTTCAATCTGCCAATTGTTGGCGATAGCGATTTCCCGTAGTTTTCTGTCAGGATTGACGACGACCGGGTGTCCGACCTGCTTGAGTTTGTATGCGTCCGAATGGTGGTTTCCGTAAGCGTAAGATTCGCTCAGGTCAAAATTGTGTGCCTCGGCAAGTCCCTGAACCAACTTGGCTTTATTCTCTCCATAAGGATTTATGCCCACGCCGTGCCCTGTGATCTCTTCGTCAACCACCTCTAAGCTGTATCCAATCATGAGATCCGCATTCAGGTGGTCATGGAAACACTGTACCAGAAGTTCTAGGGATCCGGATAAAATGACAACTGTTCTCCCTTCGGCGCGGTGAGATTCGATGAGGTCAAAAACTTTAGGCGAGATTCGGTCTACCAAACGCTCCGTAAAGCAGGTCTGTGCTAAGCTATGGATATGTTGATAGTCTAAGCCTTTCAGGTACACCTTGTTCGCTTTGGCTTGACGGAGATCTCGAAACCGTATAAAATCAATGAGCCATTGGGAGAGGTTACACAATGGCAGCTCACCCCCTTCAAGCAGGTATTTGAGGAATTCCCGCTCAGAAGAGTTGTCGATAATTGTCCCATCCAGATCAAAAATAGCACACGAGCGCATGTGCGCCTCCGAAGGATTTTTGTCGTTTATATTTCTAATAAAATCAAAAACAGTATAACATATTGTGGCGTAGACTATACAAGGAGGAAAAATATGTCAACCGATTTGGCACATCATATTCAGAGTACACCTTTAGTTGATACACATGAACATTTGGATCGAGAACATGTGTGGCTGGACGACGGTCCAGACATCTTACAAGACCTGTTTGGAAACTACGTTCCTGCGGACCTCAACACGGCAGGCGCATCACCCGATGGGATGAAACGCCTGATGGATGGTTCAGATCCAGATATCGCTGGACGCTTTGAGGGTATCCGAGAGGCGTGGGAGGCAACACAGTTCACGGGATATGGCGAAGCGGTACGCCTCATCGCTGAACACGCTTACGGGATTGACGAACTCACCGGAGCAAATATAGCATCGGCGCAAGAGAAAATCAAGATGCTGAGGCGCCCTGGTGAACGTTTCCGGTTGTTGCACGATGTCGCTAACCTCGACCACACGCAGACGGATGATAAGATATGGCTGTGTGCCCCGGATAGTTCTGGACTCGACTTTTTCCTCTATGATCTATCGTGGCGTAGCTTCTGCAATGGAGAGATCGAACTGGAGCAGATCCACGCCGAAACAGGGGTAGAGGTGGTAGATCTCAGAACGCTGAGACAGGCGATAGAGGCAATCTTTGCACAACACGCTCCCACCGCCATTGCGGTCAAGGCACAACACGCCTACAGTCGCACTCTCAACTGGATTGAGCGAAACGATGTTGAAGCGTCCGCTGCGCTCTGTCAAGTGCTAACTCAACCTGCGGAGGAAATCAGCGTCGAAACGCGGCTCTGTCTGGGAGATTGGTGTTGGGCGCGAGGGGTGGAGCAGTCAATCGAACACAACCTGCCGTTCAAGATTCACACCGGCTACTATGCAGGAAACGATCGGATGCCCATAAGTCGCATTCCCGCTGGAAACATGTGTGATCTCTTTGCGCGTTACCTCGACGCTAAGTTTGTCCTGATGCACATCTCCTATCCCTACACTGACGAGCTAGTCGCACTCGCAAAGCACTATCGCAACATCTGGGTGGATCTCTGTTGGGCATGGAGCATCGATCCATACAGCTCCCGCGACTTTTTGCGGCGGTTCCTACACGCTGTCCCATCAAACAAGCTGTTTGCGTTTGGCGGAGACACCCATTGGCCCACAAGCGCGATGGCGTATGCGATACAAGCGCGTAACGAGATCCGCCGTGCCCTTGAAGGAGAGATAGCGGACGGTTACATGACCGAAGCGCAGGCGATGCAGATCGCAACACGGATCATGCGGGATAATCAATACGCTTGTTTCGATGTCGAGGGAACGCGGGCGAATATTCATGCTGCTGCTTGATACCTAGTATCCGACAGCACAGCCATCACGGCGTGGTTCAGAGCCCGCGATCAGTGTATTGTACTCCGGATGAATAAAGATCGCTTGTCCGCCGCCGAAGAAGGTGTACGGCGGTAGCAACTGATGTCCCTTTCGCGCCAATCCGGCTTGGATACCCATCCGTCCCCTTTTCATCGGGGCAATGAGATTCTGACCATCGTCGAAGCGGAGGCATTGAGAGCGGATTGCAGGTCCATATTAAAATTGACGAGTTTGCATACTACATCTGTCCGCTCATCACGCCAAAGGTTACGAGCTTTCAGTCCCCTTTTCATCGAGGCAATAGGATTTCCGCCATCACGCAGATAGCGCAACTACAAGAGTTGTACTACTTGCACAGCGAGAGGTTGACTTGTGGCGACTGCGCCGTGTTTGCACATAACAACGGATCGCCCTGGCCCAAATCGATTGGGACGATAATCATCAAACATTTTTATTAAATTCTCCTGAGCTTATACCATTTGGAGTTCCAGATGTGACTGAGATAGTCGTGTTTCTAACCACAAGTGGTACTAACTGATGGTTACCTCCTTTAGGTGGCTGCTCGCTGGTAAATTGTCGGGGTAAGTAGGCAAGAATCACCTAGTTCTTGTTACTAGATGTCTATCTTCTTCGCCACGAATATCAACTCCCCCGGATACTTTGACCCATATGGAACCTTATCAAAGTCTGCATATACTTGCTCAATCTCAAACCCACATCGCGTCAGCAGATGCTCTGCCTCAAATCTGAAGAGGTATCGCATCGGAAATGAATGGACAAGCCTCTCTTGCTGACCGTCGGGATGGGTAACATAATAGATCATTTCAATATATTCAATTTGATTGAAGCGATCTCGGGATACAATCTTGTGGCGACGGACAACCCGTCGGCCGTCAGGAGTCATAAATTCGGGTTCGTCACCCCATTCCTGACCAACATTTTCCCTAGTCAACGATTCGAGAGAAGGGTTGAAGATATCCAGAATCAATCGACCCCGTTTCGCCAAGTGACGGTGAATGCACTGTAGGCATGATAGCTGATCATCAACCGTTGTCAAATGTTGAAATGGTCGAAAAGGCATTGTTGTTAACGCAAAGGATTGTCCCAGCGAAAAATGGCGCATGTCTGCCTTTACCAGTTGAATTTTGGATTGAACATCTTTTGGTTCTTTGATCAGGCAATTCCGACACACATTCAACATGTGTGTCGATAAGTCGAGGCCAACTATTTCAATTCCTGCCCGTGCTGTAGGGATCAAGACACGACCTGTTCCGCAACCTACCTCCAACACCGGCCCTCTCGACTCTTTGGCGGCTTCCACGAAGAAAGCCACGTCTGGTCGATTGCGGTAAGGTACGACATAGTCGTAAAGATCTGCGAGGAACTTATACTCCTCATATTCTTTGGCGGAACTCATAGATGACTCCTGCAAAGCGCGATTTACTCGGTACTGCTCCCAAACTGAGTGCACAGTCTCTCGCTTCCGATTCCGCTAATTACGAGACGTTCTTTGGCGTTTGAAAGAAGTTGTTGCGTCCAGTTTACTGAGCCTCCATCAACGAGTTGGAGTTGCTGTCCGGAGGGGGTAGTGGCGTAAATGTGAAAGCACAAGTCACGGTAGTAGTCCCGGCCGCTGGTTCGATCGCTGTCAAAAACACAATCTACGCCTTTAAACTCCGCTCGAATCGGTGAAAGGAGTTGGGTATCGAGGACCGATCGACGGGCCTTTGAACTGAGATCTGTTAAGGAAAGGCGTAGTGGAATACTTGTACAAAGAAAGGTTCGTAACGACCGTAAACAGAAGCGAAGGTGAAGTCCCAGTGCAGCTAACTCAAACTCTAGGTTTCCTCGATCTCGTCCGGCACTACACAAAGCGAATACGCTGAAGTGAGAGGCTAGATTAGGGGCTTCATATTGCTGTGCCCGGAGGAGCCGGTGACTAGCTGCAAGATGAACTGAATCTGTGGACCTCGGGTTGGCACGCAGCAACTGTCGGCGTCGGAGCGCGCATTCGAGTGCGAGCACGTTTGTCGAATCCGAGACTACCTCGGTGTTACGAGCGGTGGAAACTGCCCAGTTCTGGTCAACCGAGGCTACCACAGAATTCGTGCCAAGCGGACAGACCGGTGATAATTCAATGGCCTTGAACTCAGGGGGCAGTACCGAAAAGGCAACTTGCTCCCATTCGTGTAGGCGCATTGGAGATAGCACTGAAGGCCGAACGAAGCGGTTAGTCTCGTAATCCGACAGCACGGCAGATGGTCGCCGTCGATTGCTACTTCGGCGATAGACCTCAAGAAGGAGGGACTGCCTGTCCGTTGGCTCAAGGCGCTCGGCAAGAATCGATACGAGGCCCGGCACGCCCGCTTCACGTTCAATTCGCTCCACAATCTTACTCATCTATGTCACCACCCCCTAAGTTAATCTGACGCGATACAATAGAGAGATTTATTTCCACGCAGGAATATCTCCTTGCCTACGATCGCAGGTGAGGCATTGAAACCGTCATCAAGGATATTTTCGGCGAGGACTTCAAGCGTGGAACCGTGTCTGATTACCAACGTTACACCGTCTCTGTCTGAGATGTAGATACGGTCTCCAGCACCCACCGGCGATGCATAGACATCCGAGATACCTTCCAGACGCTCTGGTCCATAGTACGCCTCCCCTGTATTGGCGTTGAAAGCAGAGAGAACCCCCCTGTTATGTTTCAGGAAGTAGAGCGTATCGCCATAGAGCAGCGGGGAGGGCACATAGGGGGTATCCCTACCATACTCCCAAACGATCGCCTCTCCACGGGTGATATCTCCTTTCGCATCGTCAAGACGGATCGCTTGCAGCGCATTCCCGCGAAAGCCGCTGGTAACGTAGACAATACCGTTTGCTGTCACGGGCGATGGAATTGTATTGGCTGTCATGCCGCCACATTCCCAAAGCACTTTCCCTGTCGCCAGATCATAGCTACGTGTGCGGTTGGTTGCATTGACAATGACTTGAGGGGTCCCATTATGTTCAACGACGATTGGCGTTGCCCACGACGTGCTTTCATCTCGATCTACTTTCCAGAGTTCTTCACCCGTCCGTTTATCCAATGCGACAATAAACGAATCTCCCTCATGATCCCAATTAATGACGATAACATCGCCATAGAGTGCAGGTGAGCTGCCTTCACCGAAACTGCGTCTGGTGCTCATATCTCCAAGATCTTTCTCCCACTGGAGGTTGCCCTGCATATCGTAACAGTAGAGGCCGCGAGAGCCGAAGTAAGCGTAGACGTGCTCCCCATCCGTGACGGGGGAATTTGCCGCCCAGCTACCGGTCTGATGCGTCCCCTCATGCGGCACTTCTTCGCGAGCAGTCTGCTGCCAGCGGATACTTCCGTCAGAACGATTGATAGCGAAAATAACAAACTTGTGGACGGTTGATGGCGCGTTGGAGCGACCTCCACGACGGCCTCTTCGCCGTTGCGGTTCCTCTATTGGCGCTAGTTCTATCTGTTTGTTGGTCTCAATAGCGCTTGTCACAAAAACGGTATCGCCCCACACGATTGGGGAGGCGTGTCCCTGACCCGGAATCTCGATTTTCCATCGGACGTTTTTGTTTTCGCTCCATTCGGTGGGTGGATCGCCATGTAGTGCAACGCCGGAAGCCTCAGGTCCTCGCCACTGATGCCAATTCTTCTCTAAATCTGAACGCGCATCTGTCCCCCACAAAAAAGTCGTAACTACACAAAAACAGATAGTGGTGGTTATTGTCCTTTTCATTTGAAAATCTCTCCTATGTTAAGTTTATATTCTAGAATCTACGCAAACTGTAGGCGGGGCATCTTGCCCCGCACCAACTGTGCTGAAATGCATAAGTCTATATCCTTTAATCTTTATTCAGTAAATTCACCCATCGTTCCCAAGCCTCATGGGTTGCGGCCTTCTGCGTTTCACTCGCCTCCGCAGCCATGCCTCGCCTCAAGAAACCGTGACCTACACTGGAATAAATCACAGGCTCATAGGTGATGCCGGCGGATGCTGCGGTTGTTTTTGTTGATTCAATAGTCGAGTTGATTCGGTTGTCACTCTCACCGTAAAAACCGTAGACAGGGCACGTAATCTTTCCCAATGCCGCTGCATCCGGCGGGCTGCCATAGAAAACAAAAGCCGCTTTCAGTGAATTGTCATTGGTGGCAAACCGGAACGCTTGCCTACCGCCCCAACAAAATCCACTCACAGCGACTGTATCTGTCGTCGAAGGTAGATCGCGGACATATTTCGTCACCGCTTTGAGATCAGTTGTGATTTGATCTGGGTCCAAATCCCGAATCGCTCGTCGGACATTATTACCCCCGAAGCTATCGGTGCCGCCTCCGTTTGGTCCCATCCCGGAAAGGAAATCGGGACAGATTGCGACAAAGCCCGCTTTCGCAAGTTCATCACCCACCTGTCTGATCCAATCCGTTAGACCAAAAATCTCATGGATGACAATCACCGAAGTCGCCTTCTCCTTAATCTCCGGGAAAACGATAAAGGCACTGACCTCACGTCCACTCTCTGTGGTGATTTTCACCCACTCCCCGTGCCTCGGTGAGTTCGCTAGTTGCTCTTTCGCGCTGTTTGCATGGCTGTCTGCATGTGCATAAACGCCAACCATCATCAAACTGCCCACCAGCACGAGACCGACGATTAGCATGGTTAATCGGGTTAAATTACTAAGAGCTCTCATTTTGTTTCCTCCTTAGACTTAGAAAATTATTGGGATGCTGCAGAAACTCACGTGACTTGACAACACTATCCAACTATCTCGCACCGAGAAAGCATCTCCCTGCCCCGTTCAGAGAGTTTATCGTATTCCGTCTGGGTCATCTCAATAGGGTTACGCATCGCAAACCAAGGGAGAGAATAGCAGATCACCAACTCTGGTCTGGGGTGGTCAGCACGGTTGGGGGTGCCACGGTGAAGCGTCCGTGGATCCTGAACCCATAGCGTTCCCTTTTTCAGGTTGAGACGGCGCGCTGTAGGGAAGTCACCTTTTGTCAGCACTTCGTCGTAACAGTTCTCTAACTCCGGGTCAGCAAGATATTGGGTAGCGGGCAAGATTTCAAAGCTCCCATTTTCCTCGTAGGTATCCACCAGTGGAAACTTGATGCCAAAATGGGGGCAAACCTCTAAGCCAACGTGGGGAACGAGTTTGGAGATCCCCGCATCTCGATGCCACCGTTGATACTCGCTGCCGGGGTACGGGTTGTTTGAATGGTAGCAGGTGATATGATAGTCGCTGGTGCCCCAATACCGGTCGAGAAAGTCGAGCATCACCGGGTTCTCAAAGATCTGGGGGTCGGCGAACGGTTGTTCCCACGGGACATACATTGTGTAGCGGTTGACAATCTGTAGACGGCCCTCCACGACAAGCCGATCGTCGGTGTGCCCACGTACCTTAACATCCTCGCCTTGCGTATGGCTGTGCGCCTTCACCTCTTCCAGAAGGGGCAGGAACGCTTCGCGTATCCGATCTATCGTCTCTACTGGTATCAGGTCTTCAAAGGTAACGTATCCGTTAATCTTCAACTCAGCAAGTTTCAAATCGAGGTCATAATCAGGTTGCGCGGTCATTGGTCTCTCCTTATTGGTCTAGAGTCTTTCTTTCAAACGCCTGATATACCGGGAACATCGGTTATCAATAATTGAGATCTAATCTCCCATAAACGGTTGAGCCGTTAAGATGCCACCATCAACGGGATAGGTAACACCGGTCACCGCTGAAGCTCTTGAACTAGCAAGGAAAAAAATCACTTCCGCAACCTCCGCGGGTTGTTGTAACCGTCGAATCGGTATCCGATTGCACCATTGCTGAATAGCACCCTCCATATCGCCAGTTGCCTCCGCAAATCCACGAAGTAAGGGTGTATCAATATAGCCGGGTGCGACAGCGTTGATGCGGATGTTTTGGGGAGCAAAGTCCAGAGCCATGCTCCGCGTTAATGAGACGATGCCCCCCTTCGCAGCGGCATACGCTGATGATCCGGGCATGTTGAAAAAACTCTGCATCGACGCAATATTGACGATGGAGCCGCTGCCCTGTTCGAGCATATAGGGGATGCAATACTTTGTGCAGAGGTAGACGCTCGTGAGATTTACGTTGAGAACATGATACCATTCATCTTCGGGCAACTCAACGACATCGGCGACCATGCCCTGAACGCCGGCGACATTGACAAGAACATCTATCTTTCCAAACGCTGCCACGGCTTGCTCCACCATGTGACGCACATCGCTGGGGTTGGACACATCAGCCCTGATAAAACACGCTTTGCCACCTTGACGCTGAATCTCTTGGATCGTCTCGTTGCCGCTCGCTTCTTGGATGTCCACCACAACCACAGATGCCCCTTCGCTTGAGAAACGCAGGGCGGTTGCTTCGCCGATGCCCTGACCACTGCCGGTGACAATAACAACCTGATCTTTCATGTTAGCGTCCTTCTCCTTTAAATCGGGACAGGCGGGATTCAAGGCAACTGGACACCGTTACCAACGCCCGATAAATCGGGCAACTACAATCTGGAGTGCGTAAATCCCGAATTTGTTTTTTTTACGTGACAAACATTATTCCGATATGTTAAAATATGTCTTGCTAGTATTGACCCACTTTGTAAGTAAGCCGAAAACTCTAATTTCGATGAAGTGGGTCATTGGGTATAGCATGGCGCGTACTTCAATTGTGCACCTGCACTCCAACCAGCGTCATGTCACATGATTTAGGAGCAATCTCATGGATATAGGAAACATCATACTCTTTGTCAAAAACATGAAAGGTGTTACCGCATTCTATAGAGACGTTGTCGGATTGCAGCCCGACGAAGAACAACCGTTTCCGGCGCACCGTTTCTTCCGCTTTAACACCGGGCAGTGTAAGCTCTGCCTGCACAGTGCGAGCAAGCCAAACGGCGGAAGACAAAAGATTGGCTTTCCCGTCGAAAGTGTAAAAGCCGTTCATGATGCCCTCAAGGCGAAGGGTTTACGATTGAGACCATTAAAAAATGAGGACGGATTAGCGTGCTTCGATATTTCGGACCCTGAAGGCAACAGACTTCAGTTCGGGGGCCCCTACTAACGAAAGTTCTTGATCGAATGGATTATGATTGACAAGTCCGATCTACTGCGCTGTATACCCACCATCAACAATAAGCGGAGCCCCCGTCACAAAAGAGGATTCATCCGATGCCAGAAAAAGTGCCGCGTAGGCTATCTCTTCGGGACGACCAATCCTGCCCATCGGGTAACGCTGCTCCAGCCACTCCCGCCGTTCTGGGTTGTCGAGAAACTCCCGGATCAGATTGGTGTCTATATGACCGGGGCAGATGCAATTCACGCGGATGTTCTTCTTGCCGTAGTCAATCGCCAAATTTTTAGTGAACTGAACCACGCCTCCCTTTGAGGGAACGTACGCGTCGAAGCCACCACCGAGACCAATCGGATAGCCCACTATTCCATTGATGGAGGCGATGTTGATTATCGAACCACCGCCCGACCCTTCCATCGTCCGCACCGCATGCCACGTTACCAAATAGGTTCCCTTCAGGTTCACGTCCATCACACGGTCCCACACCTCTTCAGGAGATGCCCCTTCCGGGAGCGCTTTACCGGCGATAACCCCAGCGCAGTTGACCACAACATCCAATGTGCCATAGGTTTCCACCGTTCCCTTCACCATTGCCTCGGCGTCGGCGTTCCTCGATACGTCTCCGGTGAGAGGGGTGGCATCACCTCCGTTGGCTTTTATCTCTGCAACCGTTTCAAGGGCGTTAGCCTCGTTCAAATCGGAGACAACCACCTTTGCCCCCTGCGCAGCGAATAGCACCGCTGTCGCACCCCCAATGCCGGAACCGCCGCCTGTAACCAGTGCGCCTTTATCCTTCAAACGCATATCCTACCTCCTGAAAGCCCCGATCGTGGTCTATGCTAGGTCTGCCAGTTTGGGCATCACCTCATTAATAAGCATCGTCATGGAATTCAGCCACTTCTCCTTGGGCTCCCACTCGTGTCCCATCGCCAGAAGTACGCCAAAGCCACCTACATCCTCGTACAGTTGGCGCAGTTGATCAGCAACATCATCAGGACTTCCGACGATCCAGAGATTGTCAAGCAGCCACTCAACTGTTACCTCATCGTTGGGCATGTTAGGATCTCTCTTGAATCGTTCCTTGGGCAGGAGCTTGAACCAGTACTCATTGAAGTCGCGTGCGAGGACTCCCTCTAGCGCCTCCTTGCGTGCCTGCTCGGTTGTGTCCGCGATATAGATCTCCCGCGCGATACGCCACATTGAGCGATCCGGAGTAAGCCCCGTCTTCTGCGCCCCCTCTTCCACCGCTTCCCAATGTGTCTGAATGACCTCTACAGGTATCAGATTGAGGCTCATCGGAATCCAGCCCCGTTCACCTGCCAACACCAGCGTGTCCGATCTGGGTGAGACACCGCCCATCGCGATGGGTGGGTGCGGCTTCTGATACGGCTTGATATGAACCTTTAAGCCGATGTCGTCTACCGGTTCAGGGATCTTATAACGCCAGTACTCAGTTTCATATAGCCCCGGTTTGGGATCCTCCCAAATCTGAAGCACCGCCTCGATACCCTCTCGTGTTGCCTTTCGTCGATCTCCATCGGCGGCAAATCCAAACATCTCACAGTCGCCCGGTATCGCACTAGAACCAACGCCCCAATAGAACCGTCCGTGCGCCAAATGGTCGAGTTGAGCGATGCGATGGGCAACGGCAGCCGGGTTGTGGATGGGCATACATGTAACGCCTGTACCGAAGACGATGTTTTTGGTCAACCCCAGCGCATTCGCGATGAAGAGCTCAGGGGATGGGATATTCTCCCATTCAAAAGTGTAGTGTTCACCGATCCACGCCTCCGTGTAGCCCAACTTGTCCAGTGTCACCACTTGCTCCATATCGTGATCCAAGGTCTTCGTGAAATCCGCGCCCGGCGGATGCAGTGGCATTGTGAAGAAACCAAGTTTCATAAGAAAGCCTCCTTGCGTTTCGGCGCAATCCTGACTAGGTTGGTTCTGTCGCGGGTAGGATAGCCCATTGGTCTTTTAAGTTGTGAGATAATTATCACCTTTATTCTTATATCACGACTGTCCTGTAGCGTCAACAGAAAACTTCGTCATACTCGGTTTTCACTTGACCTGATTGATGAACACTGCTATAGTAATCACTCTATAGCAGCAGGGACATTAAAACCCACACACCAAACGGGAGGTGACGATGATGTACGAAGCGGAACAGTTTCCCACAATGAGCGAGCGAGAGAAATATCTGTTCGACCTGCAGGGCTTTATTGTCGTCAGAGGTTTGCTTTCGACCGACGAGGTGAAACGTCTGAACGAGGCTGTTGATGCCAACATAGACAAACACGGTGAACACACCAGTCGCGCAGTCGGTCCAGAGTTGGAGGGCACACACCTCCGAGGTCATATCAGCGGTATGCTAACTTGGGAACACCCGTGGTGTCAACCCTTTCGCGATTTGCTAGCTCACCCTAAACTCATCCCTTATCTCAATACCTTGTTGGGACGCGGTTGGAAGTTGGACCACTCGCCCGATATACTGACCTCCACAGCCGGTGCTGAAGGGTTGGCACTTCACGGCGATGGTAACGTCACCTTCAACGGATCTCGCTTCTACGCCTACCAAAACGGCAGAATGCGCTGCGGTCTAATCAACTGTCAGTTTTACATGACGGATGTGAATCCCGGCGATGGCGGTCTGTGCGTCATACCGGGCAGCCACAAAGCGAACTACCGCTGTCCCGAAGATATCCTGTTGTGGGAAGCCAACCGGGAAATTGTGTACCACATCCCCCTTTCGGTTGGCGATCTGGTCATCTTCAACGAGGCAACCACGCACGGCACCCTTCCGTGGCAGGGGAGCGGTGAGAGACGCACTGCCCTCTACCGTTATACCCCCAAGTACCTCCACTATCACGGTGGCTATTACGAGGCAGATATGCCGGAGTGGGTCTCCGAACTGACAGAAGCCCAGCAAGCAGTGTTGGAGCCGCCGTACATCTACCATCGACCGCTGATTGAGGCGGATGGCACCACACTAGTGAGGCCCCGCCGAGAGGGAGAGTGAGCCCCTCGGTTAATCGAGAATTCAAAGAGGGAGGTACGTTATTGACCAATCAGGAAAAAGAGCAGTTTCAGCAGGGTGGGCTGATTAAGACTTCCTCGTATTTGACCCGGCCGTATGACAGACGTTTCAGGAGGAGTTTATGTACAATCTTAACGGAAAGGTTGCCCTAGTGACAGGGGCAGGCGGCGAACACGGTATTGGTCGCGCGATCGCGACACGCCTCGCCAAGGAGGGTGCCGATGTCATCGTTAATGACATTGTCGATAATCCTTATGCCTACGACTCAACCGATTGGGCGGGAACCTCTTCCGTTGTCCGTGAGATTGAAGGGTTCGGTCGACAGGCAATAGCTATCTTGGCAGATGTATCCGACGCCGATCAGGTGGATGCCTTGGTGAATGAAAGCGTTGAGCAGTTCGGGCATATCGACATCTTTGTAAGCAATGCTGGTGCCCGTCCTGGTCCAGACCGTGTGCCGGTGGTTGAGTTGGAGGAAGAGACGTGGGATACCGTGCACAATATTAACCTCAAAGGGACCTTTCTTTGCTGTAGAGCGGTTGCTCGGCACATGATAAACCGCGGCGGTGGAGGAAAAATCATTACTATGTCCTCTGTAGTGGGTAAACAGGGTTCGGTACGTCACGCAGCGTATGCCGCCTCCAAATTCGGGGTGATCGGCTTCACGCAAGCCTTGGCACAAGAATTAGGGCCTCACCGTATTAATGTGAACGCTATCTGTCCCGGCCTTGTCGATACCGAGCGGGTGAGTTATATAGCGGCTGCCCTATCGTCGGAGGATATATCCGGCGAAGAGTGGCGGACGAGTGGACGACACGCTGCGGCGATGAAACAACGCGGTTCAGAGGTGCCCCTTGGGCGGGCTGCCGTAGGCGAAGATGTGGCAAAAACGGCGGCTTTTCTCGCTTCGTCCGAGTCCGATTATCTCACGGGTCTCGCTATCAACGTCGCCGGTGGTTCAGCGATGGGTTGACAACACAAATTAGGGAAAATTATATGTACGATCTTAACGGAAAAGTTGCTCTAGTGACAGGTGCGGGCGGTGAACACGGCATTGGTCGTGCGATCGCGACACGCCTCGCCAAGGAGGGTGCCGATGTCATTGTCAGTGACATTGTCGACAATCCTTATGCTTATGACTCGAACGATTGGGAGGGAGCCCCTTCCGTCGTCCGTGAAATTGAGACGTTGGGGCGACAGGCAGTGTCTATCTTAGCAGATGTATCCGATGCCGATCAGGTGGATGCCTTGGTAAATGAAAGCGTTGAGCAGTTCGGGCATATCGACATCTTCGTGTGCAATGCCGGTTCACGCCCTGGTCCAGACCGTGTGCCGGTGGTTGAACTAGAGGAAGAGGCGTGGGATACCGTGCACAAAATCAACCTCAAAGGGACTTTTCTCTGTTGTAGAGCGGTTGCTCGGCACATGATAAGCCGTGGCGGTGGTGGAAAGATTATCACCATGTCTTCCGTATCGGGCAAAACCGGCTCAGCGCGTTTCGCAGCCTATGCCGCCTCCAAATTCGGAGTAATCGGCTTCACGCAAGCCTTGGCACAGGAATTAGCACCTCATCATATTAACGTGAACGCGATCTGCCCCGGTGTTGTTGATACGGAGCGGTGGAGTTACATAGCAGCTGCCCTGTCATCAGATGATGTATCCGGCGAAGAGTGGCGGGCGAGTGGGCGGCACGATGAGGCGATGAGGCAACGCGATGCGAGGGTTCCCTTGGGGCGAGTTGCCGTAGGGGAAGACGTGGCAAAAACGGCAGCTTTTCTCGCTTCGTCCGAATCCGATTATCTCACGGGTCTCGCTATCAACGTCGCCGGTGGTTCAGCGATGGGTTGACAACATAAATCAAGGAGAATTCCATGGACATACCAAGAAACAAACTACTTGAAATCTACGAGCGGATGGTCACCATCCGCAAGTTCGAGGATCGCGTACATGACGAATACGCCGCCGGACGGATTCCGGGTTTCGTTCACCTTTATGCAGGAGAAGAAGCGGTGGCGGTCGGCGTCTGCGCCCACCTATCCGATGCGGATAACATCACTAGCACCCACCGTGGTCACGGTCATTGTATCGCCAAGGGTGTTGGTGTCAACGAGATGATGGCTGAACTGTACGGACGCACCACCGGTGCCTGCAAAGGCAAAGGCGGTTCCATGCACATCGCTGATATAGACCGGGGCATGCTCGGTGCTAACGGTATTGTCGGCGGCGGTGTTCCGCTGGCTTGTGGGGCGGCACTCACAGCGCAGGTACAGGGCAGCGGAGCGGTTGCTGTCAGTTTCTTCGGCGATGGCGGTGCCAACGAAGGCACGTTCCACGAGGGCTTGAACTTGGCAGCCATCTGGAAACTCCCCGCCATATTTGTTGTGGAGAACAACCGTTACGCCCAATCGACCAGTGTAAAGTACGCTTCTGCCGGCGGTGATATTGCCGCACGTGCCCAAGCCTACGGCATCCCCGGCGTTACTGTCGATGGCTTGGATCTCTTCGACGTGTATGAAACAACCGGCGCAGCGATTGACAGGGCTCGGGCGGGGGACGGTCCCACGCTGTTGGAGTGTCAGACTTACCGTTTTTATGGCCATTACGAAGGTGATACGCAGGGGTATCGGTCGAGGGAGGAAATTGAGGAATACCGAATCAAACATTGTGCTATCCAACGATTCCGCAACCGTGTTACCGAACAAGGGTTGTTGGAGGATGCTGAATTAGATGCAATTGATACACAGGTCGCTGACGCTATTGAGGCAGCGGTCGAATTTGCTGCCAACAGTCCCTTCCCCAATGCGAGCGAAGTGACGACAGACGTTTACGTTGATTATCAGGAGGTGATATGATGGGCGAAGAACGTACAATGACCCTTGGGTTGGCTATCCGTGAGGCACTCCATCAGGAGATGGAGCGCGATGCTTCGGTCATTATCATGGGCGAGGATATCGTTGGCGGTGCTGGATCGGACGAACCGGGTGCTGAAGATTCTTGGGGCGGACCGATGGGTATCACCCGCGGACTGGTAGGTAAGTTTGGACACAATCGGGTGCGCGACACGCCGATCAGCGAGGCAGGCTTCATCGGAGCAGCCGTTGGTGCGGCGGCAACGGGGCTGCGACCCATCGCTGCGTTGATGTTCATCGACTTCTTTGGCATCCCGATGGATCAGATTTACAATCAGGGAGCGAAACTGCGCTACATGTTCGGCGGCAAGGCGAAGGTCCCGATGGTGGTCCGTGCGCTGATTGGGGCAGGCGTGAACGCGGCGGCGCAACACTCTCAGAGCCTCTACTCTATCTTCACCCATATCCCCGGCTTGAAGGTGGTAATCCCCACCACACCCTACGATGCAAAGGGACTGATGATTGCCGCCATTCGGGACGACGATCCCGTGTTTTTCCTTGAACACAAGACGTTGTTGGGTGAGAAGGGACATGTGCCTGAAGAACCGTACACCGTCCCCTTAGGGGTGGCGGAAGTTAGACGCGAGGGCAGCGATGTGACTGTCGTCGCCATAGCGAAGATGGTTACCGTAGCACTAGCTGCAGCGGAAACGCTTGAAGCCGAGGGGGTCAGTGTTGAAGTAATCGATCCGCGGACACTCAGTCCGTTGGATGGCGGAACCATTCTGGATTCAGTGGAGAAAACGGGTCGCCTCGTCATTGTCGATGAGGACACCCCGCGGTGCAGCCTCGCCACGGACATCGCAGCGTTAGCAGCAGACGAGGCGTTCTATAGTCTTGAGGCACCGATTAAGCGCATCACCGCACCGCACACACCTGTTCCGTTTAGTCCGACGTTGGAGAACGCCTACATCCCCTCTCAAGAGCGGGTTGTGGCGACAATTCAGGAGGTAATGTCTGTATGACACCGATTGTTCTCCCTAAATCAGGTTTCAGCAGCGAGGCATCGACGGTAATCGGGTGGAATGTAGCAGAAGGAGATCGCGTTGAAGAGGGTCAACTCCTTTGTGAGGTCGAGACCGAAAAAACAACCATTGAGATTACCGCACCCGCGTCGGGACTCCTACGCAAGATACTCATCCACGAAGGGGAGAAACGGCCCGTGGGTGTGACGATGGGCTTTATCGGCGAAGCCGGTGAGCCTATTCCTGAAGTTGAGGACGTTCCGCCGCCAATGCCCGAAGCAGCACAGCCCAGCGCAGCTCCGAGTCCGGCGGCACGTCCGCGTCGCGCGACAACAGGTCGGGTACGGGCATCCCCCGCCGCCCGCAAACTTGCATCGGAGCATGGAATTGACCTAGCAGAACTGTCGGGGAGCGGTCCCGGCGGTGCGATAACAACCGGAGATGTAGAGCGTACAATCGAAGCTAGTCGAGCGGCTGCAGATGCCGAATTGGTGCCAATGAGTTCGATGCGTCGTGCCATCGCTCGGATGACACAAGAGAGTTTCCAGAATGCCCCGCACTTCTACCTGACATTGGAGGCAGATGCGGCATCGCTTTTGAATGATCGTCCAGAGGGGATCTCAATCACCCACTGTTTCGTCAAGGCAGCCGGTCTAGCACTCCGTGAATATCCTCAAATGCGAGCACAGGTTGAGGGCGACGCGTTTGCCATCCCGCACGCGGTGAACGTCGGGCTGATCACCGCAGTGGAGGACGGCCTGGTTGTCCCTGTGATACGCGATGCTGATCAAAGTTCGCTCGCCGAGATCGCTGAAACTGTGCGTTCTTTGGTTGATGGGGCGCGATCGGGAAAACTTTCAGCCGACGATGCATCCGGCGCAGGGTTCAGCATTACGAACTTGGGGATGTACGACATCGAAACCTTTCATGCCATTATCCACGCACCGGAAGCGGCGATTCTCGCGGTTGGGGCAATCGTGGAGAAGCCTGTGGTCAAAGATGGGCAGGTAGTGCCGGGGGTGCGGGTGGCACTGACGCTGTCGTGCGATCATCGGGTTGTTGATGGCGTGATCGCCGCACAGTTTCTTGGACGGTTGAAGAAATTGGTCGAGGATATATCGGCGTTGGAGTGAGACGCACCTGAGTCCTAAGAAGGTGGGAAGCACATTGACAGAATTTATAAAGTTGGAGACGCTGAGTGAGGGTAGCGGAACGGATCGGCGAAAAGCACGGATTGCGCTCGCGCAAAGCGATGACCCGGAGGCGTTACGACAACTCCTCAAGGAGTATTGGATATGGCACTTTGAGGAATCCTTAACGGAAGCTGCTCGGCTGCTGTTATCGACAAATCTGGGTTGGGAGCAGATGCGCTCTCTCACAACGCCGCCGATCGGAGAGGTCATTTCACCGCTCGGTCATGCCCTCAATCACACGGATCAAAATGTCCGCGATGCCGCTTTTCAGGTGTTGGATAACATGGTTGACATCCCCGCCGGGGAGGTGCTGATTGGCGAGGAGTTGACCCCGCTCTGGGTGGAAGGATTCCAGATAGCTCGCTACCCGGTAACGAATGCACAATATCAGCGATTCATTCAGGAAACAGGGCATCGGTCTCCACAATCTTGGGAGGACGGAGCATATCCAGAGAAGAAGGGCGACCACCCGGTCGTGGAGGTGAGTTGTGATGACGCGGAAGCGTATGCAGCGTGGACAGGCCGCCGATTGCCTACCTTTGAGGAATGGGAGCGGACTGTCCGTGGCGACCATGGAGGTATATTTCCGTGGGGAGATGAAATCGACAAACCGCGCTGCAACACCGTAGAGCTTGGTGCAGGCGGCACAACCCCTGTGGGAGCGTTCCCAGACGGGGTTAGCCCTTTCGGTTGCTACGATATGCTCGGTAACGTGTGGGAGTGGACGAATACATGGTACGACGAAGATAATCCACACTTTCGCGTGGTCAGGGGTGGGGCGTGGTACTACAATCACGATTACAGCACGTGCACAAGTTACGATTTCTTCAGCAAGGAGTACACAGAATTTGTGATTGGGTTTCGCATCGCTCGATAGCTGGTTGCTCAATTCCATCGGAGTCAATGCGCGCATCAAATAGTCCCACGAATTGATTTTTATCCTTGCTCTACCCTTGCTACGGCACGCGGAGCGTGCCTACTACTTTGCCGACGAATTGACGCGCTATCCCTTCTCTACTCCAACCGGTATTTTTGAGACCGGAATCTGACGGACATAGTTCACGAGCGATGCCCCCATCCCATCAAATTGGATTTCGATCTCATCCCCTGTCTGATAGGTCGGTCGATCTGGGAAAGAAAGTTTCATCGTCCCGAAGTAGTGCAGGTGCACATCGCCGGGGGTCCGAAAGTGGGGATATTTGAAGTGATGGTCCTCAAGATTGGCGAGGGTATGGCTCATGTTCGCTTCGCCTGTGAGCAGATCACCGGAATGATAGATCTCCTTCGATTCCCGCACGATTCGGCAACTGCCTCGAACATCCGTAAATGACTCATCGGTTACTAGCTCAGGACCGACAGCGCAAACGCGCATTTTCGAGAGCGCGAGCCACAGATAATTCACACGTTCCATCGGGTGGTCTGCCCACTCATTGCCGATTGTAAAACCGATCCGACAGGGAATCCCATCGTCGTCAATGACGTAACAACCGACAATTTCCGGCTCCTCGCCGCCATCTTCTGAGAAGTCGGGAATATCCAGAAAGTCGTTGTGTCCGCGTAGAACTGTTCCGTTCCCTTTGTAGAACCATTCAGGCTGAATCCCGCGCTCGCCGGGTGCGGGTTTGCCATCTCTTAATCCCATTTCAAACATCTTCTCCGAATCTGTTTTCGTCCCCTCATCGGTGTCGGCGATTGTGTGCATCTGGTCACGCGCCTCCATGCTGCCGAGGTGCGTTAGCCCTGTTCCCGAAACTGTGCAGTGGGCTGGGTCCGGATGGTCAAGTGGGGGCAAGATCCAACCGCTCGCATCCCCCGGTCGTCCGGTAAGAAGCTGATTGTACAGCACCCGATCTGCGGTTTCAGTGGAAGTTGCTGCAAGATATGCATCGATGGTCTTTCCGCTTCTGCGAGCCTCAAGAAAGAGGTTATAGATTCTCGTCCATTCCACATTGATGCTGGTCAGGTCAACAACACCCTCACCATCAATACATCCAATTCGCCTGCCCTTTTCTGGCAACTGAAACTGAATCAATCTCATATTTCTATCTCCTTTTAAGCCCCTCCTTGTTTGTTCTTTATTTTTTGATTTTAAGCTGTCCCCATGATGTGATCTGTTTCCCCTGTTGATGGACAGACAATTTTTTGTCGGTAACCGTGACTATTAAAATAGCTTGATCTGTCAGCGGGGGAACCCCATCGTCGGTAACCGTGAGCGTAACAGTATAATTGCCGGGTTGCTTATAAACATGCGTGACCGCTTCTTTCCGCTGGGCGGTAGAACCATCGCCAAAACGCCAGACGTAAGTCCTGATTTCGCTATCATCTTGCGAACCGGCGGCACTTAACGAAACCGTTTGACCCGTGAAAACTTTCGACGGGACTGCTTCTATGACGGCGACGGGCGTTTCATTCAAATCTTCCGCACCGGTTACTTGGCCATTTGTCGTGATTACGCCTAACTGATTAGCCTCCGGATCCGAAAGAAGAACCGTTGTAAATTTGATTGTGGAAGGATTAACATCAACCACAGTAAAAGTAATGGTTGCAAGAGTGCCGTCTCCGTTGGATGCACTAGCCAGAGAGGCCGCCGCCAGTGTTACGTTATTATCGGTAATAATCGGCGGTACCACAAAGGTGTCCGCCGGCAAGTAATCGGCGTTCTTTGTGCCCACAAATGCAAGTGTTCTCGGATTGAACTCCACTGTGACTTGATACGCCGCAACATTTTCCCCATCGGTGATGGTCACATCCACGGAAAATTCCTTGCCGACAGCCGGAGTCTGTGTTTCTAACGGTTGAATGGACACCGTGGCTCGTGCAAAAACCAACGACGGGAGTGCCAAAAAGATAATAATACAAATCGTTTTGAACCTCAATGCAATCGGGGTTGTAAATTCCTTTGAATTCTGATCCCATTGGGGTTGTAAGCAGTTTCTCATACGGTGCTTCCTTCTTCGGATACGCAGCCTAAACCTTCGGGTAGGAAAATGCCAAATCCCGATTCGATCAGTACGACTGAGAATCCGATTATAGCATACCCACTGGTCTAGCCGCAATGCTAAAATTAGGTTGAGTCTCGTAACCCGTCAGACCCAGTGTCACCTGTTTCAGCCCTTCCTGAACAATCCTCCTATACAAATTAGTATTGATAAAGTATAGCTTTTTTTGATACAATTCCATCAATCCGAACAGGTGCACTGGAATTGAATATAACAATGTCGAACAAAACTCTTGATCAACTTCTTACTGTTTTCACCCTTCTTCTTGATATTTGTTTCATCAGCGCATCGGTTTTCGTCGCGTACTGGCTCCGATTTGAATCGGGCTGGCTAGACGGGGTCGCCATCCATAAGGGAGCACCCCCGCCACTCGACTACTATTTCCAGCTCATCCCGCTGATGGGGGTCATCTGGATCCTTGTGCTTCGAGGCGTTGGGCTTTACCGGATTGAGGGGCAGATCACACTCGAAACAGTAGCGTCCATCTCAAAAGCGGGGGTGATTGCGTCAATCGCCACACTCAGCGCGATTTTCTTTATCTATCACAACCACCAATATTCGCGCTGGGTGATGATCTTATCATGTGTGCTGAGTGTCATTCTCCTATCTCTCAATCGACTGGCAATCCAGCGTTTCAAAGAGGCAATTCAGCAGTTGGGTGTCGGCATTAGTCGTGTCGCAGTTGTCGGTTTTAATAGGACGACGCAACAACTGATTCACACACTCCAAGAGAGAACAGGCAGCGGCTACCAATTTGTCGGTGTCCTGCTCGGCGAACTGCCTCCCTCACAGCCGATCCCTTATCGCACTCTTGGCGAATTCACAGAGGTTCGGAGCCTCGTCCAAAAATATCGAATTGATGAACTCTTCATCACCTCACCAGCGATTTCCCACGCGGAGATTTTGCAGATTGTAGATGTGTGCGAAGGGCTACCTGTGCGGATGCATCTGCTTCCGGACCTCTATGAGGTGATGATTGGTCGCACACGGGTAGCGGATTTTGATGGCATTCCAGTGGTCAGGTTGAAGGAACTGCCACTCCAAGGCTGGCGCGGAATGATTAAACGCGGAATAGACATCCTGTTGAGCAGCATCGCGCTGATTCTTTGCAGTCCATTGATGCTCGTCATCGCCATTGCTGTGAAGGTCACGTCGCCGGGGAAGGTTATTTTTCGACAGGAACGGGTGGGACGAGATGGTAAGCCTTTCTATATCTATAAATTCAGATCGATGCGGCAAGATGCTGAGGAAGGCGTTGGGCATGTCTGGGCTTCAAAAGACGACCCACGGGAAACACGGCTCGGCAGGTTTCTAAGGCGTTGGTGTTTAGATGAACTTCCCCAATTCTTCAACGTCCTCAAGGGAGATATGAGCCTCGTGGGTCCCCGTCCGGAGATGTCAGGATTGATTGACGACTTCAGCAAATCGATCCCACATTACTTGGATCGGCACCGTGTCAAATGTGGACTCACCGGCTGGGCGCAGGTCAATGGACTCCGGGGGAATACTTCGTTGGAGGAACGTATCCGTTATGATCTTTACTATATTGAGAACTGGTCAATTGGCTTAGATATCAAGATTCTTCTCAAGACACTCTGGTCAATTAAACGCGCTCCACAGCGGGATACAGAAGGGTAACCTGTCCGCGGAGTGTGGTGAATAGAACGATTATCGGCAGGAGGAAAGCACACATTGGGACGTGATTCAATACACATCAACTATGTGAAAGAGATTACCAAACTCAGCCTCTGGTTTGTTCATAAACGTCTTTCCGAGGGGGAGAGCGACTTTGAAGCGTTAGTGAACGGCAGGGTAAATATTTACCGGAACACCTTGCTTTACGATGGCAAACATCACCCAGCCAACGGAGAGGCCGCCCCGGAGTGGGCGGAGATTCTAAAGGAACTGCGGACAGTTTTCGACCGTTACATGGACGCGCCCTCCACCGAGCAGCTAGAGACAGCGGGGTTGAATCTGTTGTTCCCATATCTGAAGAAACGTCCGGGTGCGCTGCCACCGCCGGAGACCCGACCTTACGAGTGCTGGAGTTATGACTATGGAGATGACCAACTCAACATCCACATCCTGAACGTCTATCAACCCCGATCGCCCTTGAGTGATATGCGGGTTCCGTTTGCCGCCTCCTTGATCCGGCTGCTGCAAGACTCTCAGGTTCGGCGTCCCGATGTTGAACTCGTCCGCTGCGGGAGTTGGCTCAATTCCGTGCCGCCGTTTCAGAAGTTGTTTCCAGAGCGTTGGAAACAGAGCGCGGAGCCGAGACCTGAAGTTCGTTACACCATGGGGCACTGGGGGCAATTTACAGATCGACAGGGAGATTTTCACGCCCGGAACGGTGTGCTCTTTCGGGAGACGAGGGAATTTCCGTTTGCCAACTTGCAGTGCGAGTGTCCTATCGACGAGGTTCTCGCGTATCTGAAGGGCAACTTCCCCGCTGCAGCGCAGTATAATAGCCCAAGTCGCTAGGTTCTGTTGACATTTAATGAATTAAACCAATCTTCGTTCCGAGATTCTTTGACTCCATTCCAAGAGTTTTCAACCTGATCCGCCCCCAATCCATTAGGACAGAGTATGTCTACTACTTCGTGGCAACTAGCATTAAGATAGCTGCAACTTAGGTTAGTATATCGGGACCCTGTGTGATTGCAACTTTGAGGTTATCACTTCCCATATTTGAACCGCGCAATCGCGCCTTGCTCTATTAATTCTGCACGCGCGTAATGCGCCGGCATCTGAGGCGATTTCCACCGTCCCGCGACCTGCATATTCACAACAGACGCCCCCGCTTGGGCAAGCGAAATAGCAGAGCCGATACGCAGCGAGTGTCCAGAGATTTTGCCTTCGATGCCCGCCTCGCGTGCCCTGCGTTTGATAATTTTTCTCACGCCATCAATCGTTAGCCTATCGCTGGCAATGTTATCACTCGAACGAACCCACCGAAAGAGTGGGCCTTTAGTGATATTTGCCGCTTCACAATACCGCTTTATCGCCTCTTGCGTGGGCTCACCAATATACAATGTCACATCGGGGATGCCCGCCGTACCCGGGTTGGTCTTTGACTGACGAATCCTCAATGCACTATTGACATCCTCCACATCTGCTGCGACCACTTCACTGATTCGTAACAGACAATCACTCATCAATCGAATCATCGCCGAATCCCTCAATCCAGCAACAGTTCCCTCCGCTTCGGCAAGCGCACAGATTCGATCTACCTCCTCCCATGTTATGCCATCCACCTGTCCTCGTCCTCTGCCCTTCCCCTTACGCCGAATGCCAGCGAGTGCCTTGTCCGTAATTTCAAAGAGGATTCCCCCACCTTGATTTTTTGTCGTCCATTTGACCGCAGCGACAATTTTGCTGATTGTCGCCGGCGACTTTCCATCTTGATGCAATCCCGTGATATAAGTTGCCAAAAGATTATCGTCCAGGACACGTCCATCCAACCATTTTTCTAACTGTTGCATTGCAAGCCGATACGTCTCAACGGTACTCGGTGCAAGGCTAGCTTTAACCAATTCCTCTGTTTCGTCGCTGATAGTGACTTGATTCCAAACTGACGCATTCATGATCTTTCCTCCATTCTGAGTTCCGTAAGCTCCTTGAATTCTGTTGAAATGTTATTCTACATAATAGATACAGGTGTTGTCAATTTTTTTTGACTTTAATTATTTTTTGAGAAAGGGAATGATAATAAGTATACCATTGTCTGTCAAACACCGATAAACATTGACTCCGGTGTCGGAGGTGCCCCTAATAACTTGGGCTTTACAGCCCTTCAATCCAAGTAGCAAATGGTTCAATGTTGCTGTTAATAAAAAATCACACGCTAAATCGGCAAGTCTTAGGCACGATCGCTAAACCCCAAGCCACCACTGGGTTTTTGACAAGAATCACTTATACGTCAAGACCATAGAATAACATATCTGTTTCTGAAGTGAATTCCCTAACGGAATGCCAACACATTCCCTTAAACAATTCAGGCTGTTAAGGTAACGATAAGAATCCATTTTTGGTTGATGGTGTCAACCATATTTACTGCATATTCCTGTAATAGATAAAAGGAGCTAACAAACAATGAAACGATTTTACACGCTTTTGGCAATAACTATCGGCTGCTGCCTTTTGATGTCATTAATTGGATGTGAAGAAATCAAACATCAGATTCATACAGCTATAGCCCGGGATCTAAACGTGGCGATGAACACCGAAGCACAATTGATTGAGGCCGGCACGTCTACCGTTCTTAAGTTTCACCTCACCGATGCAAACGGTGAACCGTTCACTGACCTGTTAGTACATCACGCCCGGATTCTGCACGTTTTATTGGTGAGTGAAAATTTACAGATCGTTGGGCATATTCACCCCGAAGATTTTGATTCCCGGAATGTCATGGAGGAACGAAGAGGTATCTATACGGTACAGTGGTCTTTTCCAGAGGCGGGCCGGTACATTATTGCATTGGATGTCGTGACCCCGGAAGGCGCATTTGCGAGACATCTCTATGTGGATGTCATAGGTGAACCGCAAATAGGTGCACAGCCTCGTGATTTTCGCCGAGAAAAGACTGTCAACAGCTATACGGACGAAGGCAATGACCGATACACAAAACCGATATGGATAGCTGATGCCGAAAATGGAAACGCCTATCATGTAAAAATGGAGGCACCCGAACGGATAAAGGCAGGTGAAATAGTTCACATCACCTATCATTTTTCGCGACATGGAGAGCCGATAATAGATTTGGTTTCGTTTTTGGATGCACCAATGCACTTTGCTATTGTGGATTCTCAACTTGACAGCATTGTTCATACACATGGAATCCTACCAGCTAGTGAACCTATGCCTATTGAGTCTCACGGTGGACATAACACCGTTCATGATGCCACCGATTCGCAACAGATGCATCATGGCGCGAACATCACCCCATTCGGCCCCACTGTCAACCTGACTACCACGTTTCATAAAGCCGGTGTTTATCAAATTTTCTGCACAGCGAAACATACCGACCAAATTATATGGGTCAGTTTCATGGTTGAAGTTGAAAATTAAGGGTGCATTTTGCGGCAGTCTTGTCATATTACAATCCAAGAATCCTCCGGAATCTTTGAAAATCTACAAGACAGTGCTCCCAAGAAACCAAAGCCTCCTCAAAAAGGAAACGCATTTTCAACGCTGTGAATGAAATGGACAGTTATGCAGATCTCAATCTACGACATCAACGGTGGGTTAGTACGTCAATTGAATCTGGGACATCAGCGAGCAGGGTATTACACGGATCGGAGTCGTGCCACGTATTGGGATGGGCGTAACGAGTTCGGCGAGCAGGTTGCAACTGGTATCTATTTCTACCAATTACAGGCAGGCAGTGAGTCTTTCCTGCAGAAGATGGTCATCCTGAAGTAGATCCGTTTTACATTTCATTTCTTTACGGGAAAGCTAAGGGCTCCGATACTCTGGGGCCCTTAGTTCTCCACCCTCCACCTGTATAACCTCCAAACTGCTGCATCGGTCAGCCCTCCGAACCCCACAATCAAAGAAAACTGTCGTTCCATTGATGACAGGTATCTTCTCGCCTATCTACTGATTCCGTTATTTTATGATGCGTAATGTCCTTACCGATAGGGTTATTTTTATTCAGCATTTCTGTGTGTCGTCATGTTATAATGACGCAAGTTGCTAGATAGCCCGTAGGTCGAGTCGCTATTCGGAAATTGCTCTTACCGTATGTGTTGTGTAGGAGGGAATTCCAATTTCCGACTATTACGGGGGTTTCCGACGCTTGCTTTATCAACTAGCAACTTGCGTTATAATAGTCAACGGCTGGATATGCCATAGAATGCAGACAACATTAAGACTAAAACTTAGCACGTATATGAAGTGAGGACTATAAGATGGCAAAAATAGAAGGCTTCAGAGTAAGAAACTTCAAAGTTCTTAAAGATGTGAAACTGGGTCGCCTATGGAACCAGCAGCAGAAACAGCCACTCACCCCTATGACAGCGGTTATCGGCAAAAATGGGGTCGGGAAAAGTGCGCTGTTTGATGCCTTTGGATTCCTTGCTGATGCTCTCAAGTCCGGTGTCGAAGAAGCCTGCGACGCACGAGGGCGCGGTGGCTTTGAGAAGATACAGACGCAAGGGGAAAAAGGGCCGATTGAGTTTGAGGTATACTACAGGGAACGTAGGAACGATCGACCTATTACATACGAGATTGCCATTGAGGCAGACCAGTTTGGACGACCCTATGTCCTGCGAGAACGCCTCAGACAAAGGCGAAAAGGCCAAAGATGCGGTCGCCCGTTCTCCTTTTTATTTCTTGATGATGGGAAAGGTGTGGCGTGGCGAGGGGAAGAGGAAGGACGCCAGATTGACGAGGAGGCGAGACTACCCGATCTCTTTGAGCTCATAGAATTAATAACAGCAGAGGAATCTGACGAGACCGAGATTATCGAGTTGGAAGATCGACGCAAGCTCGGTATTGCCACGCTCGGTGCCTTGAAACAACACCCGCGAATTTCTGCTTTTCGCCAGTTTATTGAAGGATGGTATCTCAGCTACTTTACCCCTTATGCTGCACGCAGTCTACCGCTAGCGGGGCCCCAGCAACATCTCAGTACCCATGGCGATAATCTCGGTAACGTCGTGCAATTTATGGAACGTGAATATCCAGAGCGATTTGAAACGATTCTAAAAGAGATTGCCGCTAAAATTCCGGGGATTGACCAAATCGACACGGAAAGAACTAGTGATGGACGGTTGCTACTCAGGTTTAACGACAAAGGCTTTGAGGATCCCTTTTACGCCCAGCAGGTGTCCGATGGAACGCTCAAAGTATTCGCCTACCTCTTGCTACTGGAGGACCCGACCCCGCCCCCGTTCCTCTGTATCGAAGAACCGGAAAACGGCCTGTATCACAAGCTCTTAGAATCCCTCGCCAACCAATTCCGTGAACATGCTGGTCAACGCAGAGGAGGCTCTCAGGTTTTTATTACGACGCACCAGCCATACTTTGTCGATTCTTTGGATCCGAAAGAGGTCTGGATTCTTGAAAAGGGCGAGGACGGTTTTTCGGCCATCCGTCGGGCTAGTGACGATCCCATCGTAAATAACATGGCTGCAGAGGGATTACCGTTAGGGAGTCTCTGGTACAGCGATTATCTCGACGCGAGGTGATTGGATGCACTTTGAAATACTCGCTGAAGACCAATCAGGCAAGCGGATGCTCGACATTCTCATCCCAAAGATTATCGGAGACAAACATACATTCAAGGTTCGCGCTTATCAGGGAATTGGTCGCATTCCTAGGAACCTCACAAGCAGTACCAATGCGAGAAACCGTCTTTTGCTCGACCAACTGCCTAGGCTACTTAGAGGGTATGGAAACACATTTGCCAACTACTCAGCCAATTATCCAGCGGTAGTGATTCTGGTTTGTGACCTTGATGACAAGTGCCTAAAGGCATTCCGTGAAGAACTCTTTACCGTCCTAGATACGTGTAACCCCAAACCGGAGACACGGTTTTGCATCGCTATAGAAGAGGGCGAAGCTTGGCTACTCGGCGACATCCCTGCGATTAAGGACGCTTATCTAAACGCTAAAGATGACGTATTAAACCGTTACGAAAACGACTCGATTTGCGGCACATGGGAGCGTCTTGCCGATGCAGTATTCCGAGGTGGCGCGAACAGACTGAAAAAGGAGGGGTGGAGATCGGTTGGCAGGGAAAAATCAGCATGGGCGGAACGCATCACCCCACACATGAACGTAGACATCAACAAATCGCCTAGCTTTTGCTATTTCCGTACGAAGATTCGAGAATTGACTTGAGTGTCCATTTAGGGGAACGCAATATAGAACATGAATACTATTGAAACTCATATTGACAGAACCACTATTCAAGCGATAGCACAACTATGGTGAATTATAGAAATAAGCAAACATTACCCATAACTCCGACCTTCGAGCGGTTTCCAAAGTCCCCCTGACAAGGGGGATTTAGGGGGTTAGCCGTACATTGGAAGTGTCTAAGTAATTCTAAAATCTACCATAATTGTTGAACGCTTTAATCCAGAACAGGTCATCCTGTTCGGCAGCCATGCTCGCGGAGAGGGTCGGGAGCACAGCGATGTCGATCTACTAGTTGTGCTTGCTGACACTGGGCAGTCACAACGCGACAATCCAATTCGTCAGGCAATTGCCGAGCATTTTGTCCTGCCCGTTGATGTCATTATCAGTTCTCAGGAAGTCCTTGCCGCGCAGCGCAATGACCTGCATTCCCTTATCCACAAGGTGCTAAAAGAAGGGGAAGTATTGTATGAACGACGTGCGGTCTGAACGGGCTTGGTTTGAGAAAGCAGACCAAGATTTAGAGATGGATCGTCGAGCATTAGGGGACAAAAATCCTGAGAATCCTAAAATCCTGAAAATCCAGATTCAGACAAGTGTGGCACTCCGCTGACTAATGCGTGATAATTAACCGCCAAACAGACGTTTCCAGAAAGACGGCTTTCGGTTATCTTCTATCAAGAGGTGATGCTGATCCGTAATCTGTTGCAGTGACCTATGGGAGACAGCTAGCAGTTGGGAAAGACGTTCTATATGCTGAGTCATAGATGCAATTTGATTGTCGCGGTTATCTAGTAACTCTCGCAAGTGTCTTGTTTCATCCTGCAATTGCTCAAGAGCTAACTGAGTATCCATCTGGGCATTAGGGTTTAGATAGTGTTCAAATGTGGCATCAGTTTGAACGTACCATTTTCCGTTTACCTTTTCACCGTTTAGCTTGCCTCGCTTGAGCCAGCGTTTGACGCTCTTAGATGAGAGATTTAGTCGTTGAGCGGTTTGATTGATTGTTAGTTTGGTGTCCATGTGGATATCAACGCAGATGAGTCCAGAGTCGTTTCAGAAGGGACAACCGGTCAAAATATAAGGAACCGTAACATGAATTCAACTCAAAAGACACACCGCCTCGGTATTGACATCGGCGGCACCTTCACTGACATTGTTCTGATAGGGGATGATGGCACGGTGTTAACGCAAAAAGTGCCCTCCACGCCAGACAACTACGCCGAAGGCATCGTTGCCGGCTTGGCACCGCTGCTGCCGCGTCAAATCACCGAAGTAGTACACGGCACAACGGTGGCGACCAACACGATTTTGGAACGTAAAGGCGCTTTGACCGGTCTTATCACGACGCAAGGTTTCCGGGATGTGCTTGAGATCGGACGACTACGCTACCCGCGCCTGTACGACCTGACGTGGGAGAAACCGATCCCGTTAGCAACAAGACGTTTACGGCGCGAAGTTGAGGAACGCATCGGCGCAAACGGTGAGATCGTGCAGCCGTTGGATGTTGAAGGGGCACGGGAGGTGATTCAATGGATGCTGGCACAAAACATTGAGTCTCTTGCAGTCTGCCTCATCAACGCCTATATCAATCCCAGCCACGAGCGGCAGTTGGGCAAACTCATCCACGAGTTGGCGCCAGACTTACCCCTCTCCCTGTCTTGCGATGTCCTGCCCGAAATCAAAGAGTATGAACGAACCAGTACGACTGTTATCAACGCTTACCTACAACCCGTCGTCAGCCGTTATCTGTACTCACTATCCGACCGATTGAACCAACAGCTAACTCGCATAGATGACGCGCTCCCGCTCTATGTCATGCAATCCAATGGCGGGGTTATGTCCGCTGAATCCGCTGCAGAGATACCTATTCACATCATCGAGTCGGGACCGGCAGCGGGGGTCATCGCCTCGCTCACACTTGCAGAACGTGTCGGTTTAACCAACGTTTTGACACTCGACATGGGTGGCACTACGGCAAAGGCGTCGTTGATTGAAGATGGGCAGATCATGCACTCACCAGAATACCAAGTTGGTGGTGGAGTCTCGGTCGGCACCCGTTTGAGCAAAGGGGGAGGCTATCCGTTACGTGTGCCCGCCATTGACATCGCTGAAGTCGGTGCGGGTGGTGGAAGTATCGTGTATCTGGACACGGGCGGAGCACTGCGGGTCGGTCCGCAAAGCGCAGGCGCAGTACCCGGTCCTGCCTGTTATGCGTTGGGTGGAGAAGAACCGACGCTCACCGACGCCAATGTAGTGCTCGGCTATCTTAATCCGGAGCACCTTGCAGGCGGTGCCCTGCCGTTGAACGCCGAGAAAGCCCATCAAACCCTGCACGACAAAATTGCTGCGCCACTCAATTTGAGCGCACCCGACGCCGCTCATGGAGTCTATCGTATCGCTGCGGCGAACATGGCACGGGCAGCACGAGCGGTGTCGTTAGAGCGCGGACGCGACCCACGCGAGTTTGTGCTATGTGCTTTTGGGGGCAACGGTCCCTTACACGCGACAGAGTTAGCGGAATCGCTCGGTATGAAGCGGATCCTGATTCCCCCGTCCCCTGGCCTCTTCAGTGCGTTCGGGTTACTCTATGCGGACATCGCGTATCATCTCGTCCAAACCTACAAGCGTTTACTTACTGAGTTGGACATAGATGAGTTCAAGGAGACATTGGGACAATTGGAAATCTCCGCGCGGGAAGGATTGATGGCGGAGGGAGAAAACGATGCACAGATAGTTATGCAGCGTGCGGTAGACCTGCGCTATGCGGGACAATCGTCTGAACTGACACTATCCATCATTGACGCAGATATTGAGCATCCACAGTTTTTCCACACATTGGGTGAGCGGTTTGCCGCCGACCACGAACGCACCTACGGACATCGCGCCCCCGATGACCCCATAGAGATTGTGAACCTACGCTTGACCGCCATGATCCCAACAGCCAAATCCCAATCCTCATCTCTCCAGCCTTCAAGCTCTCAAACCTTACCACCAAATCGTCGTTGTTACTTCGGTAGGGAGACAGGTTGGCTTGAGGTGCCGGTGTTATCTCGTGAAGGGTTAGTAAGCGAGTCTGAAAGCGGACCGTTCATCGTCGAAGAGTATGACACAACGATTCTGGTGCCACCACGTTGTACCGCACGGCAAGATGAATGGGGGAATATAGTCATTGAAATGGGGGTATGAAGGCCGGAAGATAGGGGATCGCTATAACCTTTGGTGCGAGTTGGTGAAGATATTGAGTTCAAGAGTTTATTAGTGCGTTAGTTCATTGATGAACCAGTGTGCCAATCCCCTCACCACCACAGGAAGGATAAGATACAGAATGAGTCACCTAATCGTTGACGCGCTAAACACGAAGAATCGAGGCGCAGCACTATCCTTGATAAATAATGCTTATGACAATGTGCACGGATTTCAACCATTCACGATGGCTGATTTGAACGCGCTAGAACAATCGGGTCTCTTCGCGCTCGGTTCTATGGATGGCAAGTTGGTCAGTTTTGCATACGGTTCTATGGTAGAGGAGGGGTTGGGAGAAATCCGTTGGGTGGGTGTGCCCGACAACTTCCGGGGCGAATGCCACAGTCTTCCTCCGATGCAGGGGTGCATCAAATACCTCAAAGATAAGGGCGCGAAACGGATTGGTGTGGCGAACTGGCTGGATGCCCCTTACCGTCAGATGTTGAGCCATTTTGAACGAGAGAGGATCGAAGTTGAACATGACCACCTTATTCTACGGATCGATATGCGTAACTATACGCCGCAGCCGCCCCCGATCAAAGCGGGGTATAACCTGCGAACATTTCGAGAGGGCGATGAGCAAACTTGGGCGGATGTCAAGAATGTAGTGTTTGGCAGTTCATCGACACCAGAGGAGTTCTGGACTCAAACCTTCTCGGGTGTCAACAAGAAACTAGATTTTGCTCCGGAGGGATTCTTCTTTGCCGAAAAGGATGGAGAACCGGTTGGCATCTGTGCGGGCATCGTTCTGCATGATCGAAAAAAGATTGGCGGAACGTTCCCCGGTGTCATTGGTTGGACAGGTGTCCATGAAGACCACAGAGGGGTCGGACTCGGTAGAGCACTGATGGTTAGTTCTTTGAATTATCTACATGACCGGGGTATCGCCGTGACGGAGATTGGCACTCAGTTTTATCGAACCGCAGCGGTAAACCTATATGAAAGCCTTGGCTTTGACATTTACACCGCTTGGTTTACCATTTAATCCGTCAAACACATCCGGGATACTCCCTACCACGCAAGAGTGGAAAGTCCCGCTTTTGATCTGGATCACCAACCCATTTGGAATCCGCCCGCATATAACTAGTTGCAAGCCCCCGACGACGATGCGGCGTCCGATTTTCGCCACTGCCGTGAACGGTCAAACTGTGATGAAAGCTGCATCCACCCGCCTTCAGCACCACCGGCACCGCTGTTGATTCGTCTATGCCTTGGGCATGTAGGAAATCCCGTCGCTCGTGGGGCCAAATCCCTTTCTTGTAACTGCCGGGGAGTAACCGCAGACAACCGTTCTCTTCTGTCACATCGTCCAACGCTGTCCAGCAGCTCACAAGCGTGGGCGGATCCACGGAAGTCCAGTAAGCCGAATCCTGATGCCAAGAAACAATCGAACCGTGGAAAGCAGGCTTCATCAAGGTCTGGGTGTGGAATAGTTTGATATCCTCCGTACCAAGCAGCTCCTCAACGATGTCTAGGATTTTCGGGTTGCTGGCATGGTCAAAAACTACTTCATCGTAACGATGCGGATCTAAAAGTTGCCAGACCTTGTCACGACGAGACACATTCTCAAGTTCACCTCTCTGGGCGGCAGCTTCCAGCCGTACTCCCGCCTTTTCCGCGTTGGGATGTGAGCCATCTGCTAGGGCATCCATCCTCTCACGCAAGACTTGAAGTGTTTCCTCTGACAACAGCGGTCCATAAATCACAAATCCGTCGCGTTCATAATCTGCTTTTTGTTTATCCGTTAAACTCATTTGAATCTCCTTTCTTGTCAAGTAGTCCCACAAAAGCTTAGCACTAGAGGTGTGATATCTGTATAGGACTGAGTTTGTGCATCAGGAGAAGAATCCTCTTCGTAGGCGGGGCATCCTGCCCCGCAATACTCTCAAATGTTGCGCTGATGTGATTCAGCCAACAATCCGTAAAATCTGCGGCAGCCATTTAATCCGCGACTCAGACAAACGGCACATGTCGCCCCTCTGGGGCTAGAGGATGTTTCAGTTCTTCACCCGACGCGATGTGGCTCAAGGAGAGCCATGTTTGGCTCAAAACCGATGCCCGGTCTCTCGGGTACCGTCACATACCCATCTTTTTCCAATGACATTTGCGGGAGAAACATTTCACCCCTTAACGGATCCACCGCGGGCGGATAATACTCAAGCATCAAGCCGTTTTGACGTGCCGCTGCAATATGCACCTGCAGTTCCTGCGCCCCATGGGGTGCAATCAACTTCTGATAGGCTGCGGATTCTTCCACCACTGCTAAAGCGGGTTCGTAGCCGGCGAGGATCGCGACATCAATATTGAAAACGTCCGCTCCCTGATAATCTATTAGCGTTTGAAAATGCTGAACCCCGTAGCCGTTTTCACCTGTTGAGATCAGGACATCGTAATCTTTAGCGATTGCAGCCAATTCCTTATGGGCCCGATAGTCGTGGCTCGCAATTGGCTCTTCAAACCAGAAAATATCGTTCGCTTTCAGCACAGGGAGAAACGCCATCGCTCGTTCTACGGTCAACGCGCAATTAGCGTCTACCATTAAGGTAACATCCGGCCCAATCTGCTGTCGCGCCGCCTCTATCCGTTTGATGTCAGTGTCGAAGCCCGCGTTTCTATCCCCAATCTTCATCTTGACTGCGGTCGCAAAAAACTCATTGACATTGCGATCCATCTCTTCCCTCAACTCATCAAGCCCTTTATCCCTACCGTAGTATCCGCCGGCGATATAGGCGCGAATCCGACGCTGTTGACCATTGAGTAACTGGTGAACTGACTTTCCCTCAACCTTCCCCTTGATGTCCCAACACGCTTGGTTGATTGCAGCGAGTACCTGTGTGTGATAACCACCCGGACCATATATCTTAATGTTATCCGCCAATTGAGACACGTACGCGGTATCTATGGGAGATCTCCCCATCAACTGCGGTCTGAACTCGTCAACATACATTGGAAATATCTGAAGCGGTCGCGTCGCTGCTGTGCCTCCGTTAAAGCCGTAGCCAATAATCTCCTCTCTTCCACTCCTTGCCCGCACGCGCGCCAGATGAAGTCGGCCTTTGTCATAGACATGCAGACCATTCCAGATTGGCGGTTTATCCCATTCGTAGAGTTCGCTTTCGATATGTGTAATTTTGATTTCCTGATTTTCCATAGTAACTCCTGAGCGGTTCCTTTATTCTCCTTCTAAGATAATCTGAATTTCGGCATCAACAGAATCATCGTTGAAATTAATGCTTGCAGTGATTAATCCGAGCCCTTCTAATGGGGACATATTAGCCATTATGCGCTGAATCAGTTTTGTGTCGATCTGCTGTGAAAGCAACAAACCGGCAATTGGAAGCAGACGTTTCAGCTCCGGAATCAAAAGGCTTGGCTGAATTCGGATATAGCTGTGGCTTGGGCGATTTAAATGGTCAGATATTTTTGTGTCAGCAAGTGCGACCTCCTGCCCCGTGGAGGCGTTGATAGTAGATTTCACCCCACTGAGCGTTGTGCCGATAACCCAGTAATTATCAAGGAGCGCATATCCTCCCTTTAGGGCGAAGATGAGTCCAAGTTGGAGTTGTATCGGTTGTAACTCAACCCCTTGGTGCTTGATTGGAGATGGAAATCGGAGCGGTTTACCGTTGAGGGAAATTTTAGTCCGTTTGAGTTTTGTTAAAGCTGTTTCTAAGTTCGCTCGGTCCTGAATCGGGCAAATCAGAAGGATTGAAGGCACCAACGCGGGAGCACCTGCCGGGGAAGACAGCAGTGCCAACGCAGTTTTAGCTTCAAGATAGCGCGATAGATCAATCCCATTTCGCTGATATTTTAAGGACAAATTCGTCTTCACCTGTTGCCACAACTCTGTGAGGTTCGCATCATTATTTGCAATCAGGAGAGTGGTCGTTGCGGGAAGGATCGAAAACAGTTTTTCGTCTGCCGGTCGCGAGGGTTGTCGGGGTTGCGAATTGGTGTTCCTAATCATTCGGTGTTGCGAGTAGATAACACCATTCTCGTAGCGATTGCTAAACGTCCACACCCCAATTCCCTGTAATAATGATTTGAGGGGTTGGTCAAACGTAACAACTTCAGTAAGTTTAGCAGGATTGACATAAATGGTGTTGCGGGCAGCATCATACTGTTTGTCCAGATAGTCCCCCGTCGCCGCTAGGGCAGTAAAGCCCTGCTTCTGTTCTGCGTAGATATCAATCGTATCCTGAATCAAAGATTTATCTGTTGACAGCAGACCGATCTTGCCAATAAAGGCATAACTGAAGGCTTCCGGATAACCTGTGATAGTATTGATGTCCAGTTTTCTATAATTCTCTTTCAGCCGCTTATATTTGGGATTGACGGGAGCTGTTGCAGTGAGCGTTGCAATTTCCAGTTTCTGCTGCGCTCCGAGCGCACTAACGAGCAGAAATGAAATTTTACCGCCTCGATTATAAACCCCCACAATTGTTTCTTCACCTAGATATCCTTGAAGCCGCTTGAGATCCAATGTACCTCCCATCTCCAACTCCCACAGCTGCTTCTGATACATGAGCCGCCGCCACCAGAGTTCCCTTCGGATTTCTGCAAGGATAGGCATCTGTGCCGTTTGCGTCCCCAATTTGCTCCGTTGAAAGGTCTCGACGAAACTCCCAAGATCTTTCACACTGACATAGCAGATCGGTGCATTGGGGAGGAGGGCGAGGAGACGCTGATCCGGCTCCCAGAGAGAGGTCCTACGATAAATCAGCGCAATCAGGAGGAGGAGGACGACAATTACGCCGAAGATAATAAGCTGCGTTTTAGAGGGTTGAAATCTTATACGTGGCAAAGGGAATTAGATGTGCACAGAAAATCGGATGATAATCCGGTTGAATTAATGTTCAAAACTTTATACAATAAAACGTGTGGTCTAATATATCACTACCTACAAGCAACGTCAAGCCCGAAAGCAAATCAGGATTTACCAGACTAAAGGATTAACAGGATAAAAGAATAGGATAAGAGATTCTTGGTTTTTTGAATCCTGAAAAATCCTAGGAACCCTGATTGGATTTAGGAGGTCGTATGGAAACCTATCGTGTCGCAATTTTAGGCTGTCGCGGACGGGGCACCGCCGCAAGTCGTGCCTATCATGCCCACCCCCGCACCGAAGTCGTCGCATTGTGCGATCTGGTTCAGGAACGACTGGACACCCTCGGCGACGAGTTGGGTGTAGCCGCCCGGTTTACTGACTTGGACGAGATGATTGTCCAGACCCAACCCGACCTTGTGGCTATCCCGACGGGGACGGAGTTCCATTACCCACTCTGTATGCGGGTGTTGGAACACGGCGTCCATATTGAAGTTGAAAAGCCGATGTGCGTTGACCTTGAAGGCACCACTGCGGTGATGGCAAAGGCGAAGGAAAAGGGAGTTCGCGTGGCGGTGCATCATCAGGGGCGCGTTGGTGCACTGATGCGGGCGATGCACAAGGCGTTCACGAAAGGGGCGATTGGCGAACTCCGTTACATCAATAGCCGTGGCAAAGCCTACTACGGCGGTTTGGGGCTGATGAACATCGGCACACATCAACTGAACAATATGCTAAAGTTTGCGGGGCATTGTCGTAGTGTTTCCGCTGTCGCGTTGACCGACGGTCAGCCCATCACACCCGAAGATGTTGTCCCGTCCCCGCTCGGTATGGGAACGATTGCCGGAGAATCAATCACCGCGACGCTGCACTTCGACAATGGTATCACCGCAAATCTGCTGCAGCACCGTTTTCCGGGTGGCACGAATCCAGTGATGGAAATCGTCGGCACTGAAGGTAAACTATTCGGTTCGGCATGTCTGCTCATCAAGGGTGGCGCATGGCATCTGTCGCAACCTGTCTATATTCCGGAGGGAAAACCTGACCAATGGGAGTCGTTAGAACCAGTCTATCCAGAACATTATGATCGCTCAAGCCCGGCAAAGCTGGACGATTACTGGTTTGTTGAAGAATATGTTTCCGCTTTGGACCAAGACCGAGACCACGAGTGCAGCGGTGCAGAAGGGCATCACATCGTGGATATTATGATGGGGATTTTTGAGTCAGCGGCGCATGGGAAACGGGTTGACCTACCCCAAAAATGCCTTGAGCATCCACTGCTCCGCTGGCGGCGTGAACAGGGTTTGGCACCGCCTGAACCGATGCCCCGTGACTATACCGAGTGGTTGGCAGCAGAAGATCAACGACTCGGACGAGGGTAGGTAATTTCTGCCCGTTTTCTTAGGGAGTAGATCTCTCCACAACGGAAGGAAAATTGATGAAAATAGAACAGATCGAGATATATCCGCTTGAAGCAAAATTATCGAAACCGTTCGGCTGGTCTCAGCGATGGACAGACACACGGATGACAACTGCGGTGAAGATTACTGCTGACGACGGAACATACGGCTGGGGTGAAAGCGGCGATGCACGGACGATGGAGTTTCTCGCTCCACTGCTTATCGGCAAAGACCCCCGACGCACAGAGGCGATTTGGCAGATGCTGTATACACTTGGATATCAGGGGCACGGCTTTGCGGGATCGCAGATGGTCGCCATCAGTGCGTTTGACATGGCACTGTGGGATATTGCCGGAAAAGCTGCCGGGTTGCCGGTGTGTGAGTTGCTAGGCGGGAGTGTGCGCGATCGCATACCCGTATACGCCACCGGGCTCTACTACACAGAGGACGATTTTCCAGATGCCTTAACCGAAGAAGCCCTAGGATATGTTGAGGCAGGTTTCACCGGGATGAAAATGAAGATCGGTGGCAAGCCAGTTGATGAGGATATTGAGCGGGTGTATCACCTTCGTGAGGCACTTGGTCCGCAAACACATCTCATGGTAGATGCAAACGAAGCTTACAGTCCGACAACGGCTGTCATGGTGGCTCAAAAACTTGCCGATGCAGACCTGACGTGGTTTGAAGAGCCGTGTGGATCTTACAATGATGCGGGCAATCTACTTGTTCAACAGTTGGGGTTAATGCCAATCGCCGGTGGCGAGAGCCTAAAGTCACGGTATGAATTTGCTGAACGTCTCGCCAGCCACATGTTCGATATTATTCAACCGGACATCGTCGGTGCCGGCGGGGTGTCAGAGATGTTCAAGCTCGGTCACATGGCAAATGCCTTTGGCGTCCACTTCAATCCACATTTTTGGGGAACTGGTATCAGTCTATCGGGGACACTGCATGTGGTTGCCTGTCTGCCGTCAAATCCGCCTTCCGATTGTCCTGAACCATATATCAATCAATCCGTTATGGAGTTTGATAGGACACCCCATCCGATTCGAGAGAACCTCACCGATCCGATCTTTGATCAGGTGGATAGCCACATCCCAGTCCCAAAAACGCCGGGACTAGGAATTGAGGTGATTGAATCGGAAGCACATCGGTTCTTGGGTTGGGGACTGAGTTCTCCGATTCGAGTGACCGCATGATTCACTAGCTTTTTTTTCATTTTCTAATGAACCATGTAACCATCTTAGGAGTTGTGCCCGTGAGTTTGTAGTAGCGCAATTCATTGCGCGTCACAAGAGGTGATAGTTTGCATTGCCACAGAGGAGGCAAGGGTGACAAGAAAGAAAATTCTGTTTACGGATTGGCGGGATATCCAGTGTGGGGCGGTTGCTTGGTTGACGGCGGACGGGGATCATTACCGAGTCAGCACACCACCCGAACCACAGGTTCCCATGCGAGCGGAGCCTCGGTTGGTGCCACGTGGCATCCGATTACAGGCACAACCGGCGCGCAAAGCGGGGAAAATGGAAAGTTACGGAGGCTGGGGGCGCGTCATCTTCGACGGGGAGCAGTACCGCACGTGGTATATCGAAGTCAATGGGGTTTCAATGTTGGGTTCAGGATCGGTGGCGCATACCGACACAATCACTTCTGTCGCCATCTGCGGGATTACATCGCGGGATGGCTATCAGTGGAGCGAACCGACGCGCAGCGAAATCAATGTGCCGGGTCAGCGCGGCTTCGACGGGATGACCTTTTTCATCGATCCACACGCCTCCGAATCCCAGCGTTATAAGTTCATCTATTGCGCCCAATTTGAGAAGGGCATGTTTCAGCCGCAGCTTACCGAGTATTTCAACCGTCAGTCTCGCCATCGGGATGACCGAATATCAGAGCAGCGACGGTTTGGAATGTTTGCTGCCGTTTCGCCCGATGGGATCAATTGGACAGCGTTACCCAAACTGTTTATGTTGCATCCAAGCGATACCGACACCACCGTATTGTGGAACGAAACGCTGGAACGGTACGTGATGTATACCCGTATGATGCGCAACGGACGGCGCTGGATCGGACGGGCAGAAGCCGAGGACTTCATGCACTGGACACCTGTGGTGCCTATTATTTGGCCCCGCCTCGAAGATCCACCGGACTACGATTTCTACCTCAACGGTTATAGTCCCTATCCCGGACTTCCAGAGTATCAGTTGATGATTCCAATGCTCTATCATCGCTACACCGAACGCAGTGAGGTGCGGCTCTATTCGAGTGAGGACGGTATCGCGTGGAATCAGATTCCCGGCGATCCCATTCTGACCCCCGGCGAGTTAGGGGAATGGGATTGTGAGTTTATCGGTACAGGGAAAGACCTACAACCCTTTGGGACGGACAAGATTGCCATTCCCTACTCTGGCACGATTTACCCGCACAAGTTTCCACGTTGGTCCCCGGTTTTTGCCGCAGCGGGCATGGGATGGGCGTGCTGGCAGAAAGACCGGCTCTGTGCGGTGACCACCGACAATGAAGGCGAATTTTGGACTATACCGATTCTCCCGTCAGGTCGGCAGGTCCGACTGAACTTCCGTGCGCCGATGGCAGGTAATATTGGAGTCGGAATCGAGGGGGTGGCGGGACGTTCCGTGTCCGACTGCGACCCACTCACCGGAGATTGGTCGGACAAGGTTGTAACGTGGAACGGCGAATCCGACATCAATGCGCCGGAGGGCAAACCGATTGTCCTGCACCTGAAACTGCGTTCCGCTGACCTCTTCTCTGTCGCGTTTGAATAATCCCTTGTGTGATTCAAATAATGAAGGCTACTGGCTAACAACCGGAGCATTCACAACCGCAAGAAAATCGGGGTCATGCCGCACAGACTCGAAGGCTTCGTCCTCCTCAAAGAAACGCTTAATTGAACCACGCGCTGCCCGTCGCCGATCTTCGTGAGCGCGCCTGAGATATTCGAGACTTGCTTCGCGGTCATTGCGGAATTTTAGGGTCATCGCCGCCAGCCATGCCATAATTTTTCCCTCGGACGACCACACCCTGACCTTTTCCCCGATATAATTTCGGCGTTGGTCCCAATGTTGCGCTGCCCGCTTCAATAGGCGGATAGCAGCTTCTCCCTCTCCCACCTCTGCGCAGCCCAGAGCGAGGCACGTCGTGGCGATGTGGATCGCTATGAAATACTTCCGGTTAAGCCAGTAACGGATATCCGCCACACTGCCTCCCGTAGGGTAATCTCCCGCCCTTCGGTAAATCCGTTCCAATCGTTCGCGTGTTGCTTCGTGCCGTTCCGTCTGTCCCGATGCAATCGGGGAGCATTCCGATATATCGGAACTTTCATCGGGGATACTCGCCATCACGGTATTCCACTCAACAAGATAAGCCTCAAGGTTGGCTTCGGCTTCAGCAAGCAGCGCCTTCACCTTTTGATGTTCACTAAGCTGATAATAGGTCGGTGCGAGATGGAGATAGTCCCCCTGTGCCCCAATGAGAAGCGCCTGCTTTTCTGGGTCCACTGTCTCCGTGTTTTGGAGCCAATCAATGAACGTTTCAAAGGTATCAGCCGCTTCTCGAAGGCATCCCCATTCGCGCAACGTTTTACCCCGTTCACGCGTGTAGAGCGCGCGGTGCATCAGTGTGAGTTCATCACCGATCTGCTCGACTAGGTGCTCGGTCTGCTCTAACCAATCGGCAGCGCGTCCGACCTTGCGGTACGCATCAAAGACGTGGAAATATGACTCAAGTTGGTCGGTCAGGGTTATTTGACCGTCAAACCGCTTCAATAACGTCTCGTGGGCGCTTACTGCTCGCTTTTGGTCAGCGACGCACGGCTCCTGCATCTCGGCAATACTCCTGCACCCAGCGTCAAAGCCAGCGTCGAAGTCGTCCGTCGTCATGGCAAAGTTCCAAAGCAGATCCACATATTCCTCACACCGTTGAAACTGATGGTACAGATGTGCTAGCGCCCGGACCGTATCGGGGTCCCGTGCGCCGAGTCGATAGGCGCGGGCGAGTTCGGTACACGCTTCTTCAATCAACGTTATATCAACCATTCCATCTGGGAGAGAAAGTTGCTCCTCAATCATCTCCCGTGCGATCATACCGAGTCCCCGATATGCGGGTGCGTAGTCCGCTTGAACGTCTGCGGCACGTTGGAACTGTTCACGGGCACTTTTCCAATTGCCCTCGGCAAGATACTGATCGCCCTGTTTTATCGCCTCTGTGATAACCTGTTCGGTAAAGTCTTCTGCCAGAGGTTGGTTCTCAATCGTGTTCTCAACCATACGAATCATCTCCTGTTTCAATCGTTTACGTGCGTTTGACAATCGCGTGGTAACTGCTGTTTGTGAAATCCCCAGAAACTTCGCAATCTCAGCGGACTTCATTTCACGGATGTAGGATAGGATTAGGACCTCAGAAGAGATGTCAGGTAACGAAATGAGGCAACGCCACAGCAGTTGACGCAGCTCTGCGTGTTCGGCGGTTTCGTCAGGCGTTTTTTCCGCTGCACTGACCTGTAGGAGTTGGGATTTGTGCGCTGATTCCGAAGCGTTTTCGAGTAACCCCTCAAGGCTCAAATCATCTCGCTTCTCCCGGTAGAGCCACTTATTAGCGAGGTTTCGCGCGATCCCACACAGCCACATCCCGACTTTTTCCGGTGCGTCGAGGGATTCGATAGACAGATACGCTGTGACAAACGTCTCCGATGTCAAATCTTGGGCTTGATGAAAGTCCCGCACTTTCGGCAAAATGACGCTGTACACTGCCTTTTTGTATTTTTCAACAAGCACTGTAAAGGCTGTGGAATCCCCACCTCGGATCGCGTGAACAATTTGTAGGTCATCTTGCTTCAATGTGTTCTCTCCCTTCGTTATATTATGTACCCAAACGACCGAAAGTGTCAGCGATTTTTTTGCTTTTTTGGAGACGGTTCTTCTGCCACCCCCTACTGAAATTGTGCCTTGACTTACTGGTGTTGTTAGACTAAGATAACTCAAGCTACCACTTATAGGGTGCGTTGCAAATCGAGAGGATGTGAACTATAGTGGATTCTAAAAACGGATAGACACTTTCGCTCCCCATGTTTGGTAGGCGCTGTTTCCAACTGCGCCGATGCGGTGCGGTTAGAAACCGCACCTACCGGGGTGATAGCCCGTATTTTCTCATCCCCGGTAGGCGAGGTTTGCTAACCTCGTCGGTACAGAGTGTCCAATTATGGTAGATTTTAGAATTACTTATACACTCCTAATGCACAGCTAACCCCCTAAATCCCGCCCCCGATTTGATCCCCGATAAATCGGGACAGGCGGGATTCAGAAACGGGCAACTACAATAAAAGGCACCATCAAAAAGTCCGTAGGTAACAACGATCGTTGTTCCTTACTGAAGTGCCTAAGTCCTATTATTATGACAAATGCCTAAACGAAGGAGACTTACGAATGTCCGACAAACGCCCAAATATCTTATTTGCTTTCGCCGACGACTGGGGACGGTACGCTAGCGCGTATCGACAGATCGAAGGGGATAATACGCCCAATGCCTTACTGGATACACCAAACTTTGACCGTATAGCACGCGAAGGTGCCCTATTCACCAACGCCTTTGTGCCCGCGCCTTCCTGTACGCCATGCCGAAGTTCTATACTCACGGGTCGCTATTTCTGGCAGACGGGACGCGGTGCAATCCTCCAAGGAGCAGTCTGGGATCCGTCCATTCCCTCATACCCCTTGCTGATAGAGGAAGCAGGCTACCATATCGGTTATACCTACAAAGCGTGGTCACCGGGGGTGCCGCGTGATGCACCTTACGGCGGAGATCGGACACGCTACGCACCGGCAGGAACGAAGTTCGGCGAATTTTCGTTCGTTGCTACGGAAAATGTTCCTGAACACGGCGTCGAGGGAGCGAAACAGATCCTTTACGATGAATCTCGCCAAAACTTCGACGCCTTCTTGGACGCACGTCCACCGGATACGCCGTTCTGCTACTGGTGGGGCCCCACAAACACCCATCGCAAGTGGCAGCGAGGGTCTGGTAAGGCGCTCTGGGGATTAGACCCGGACGACCTGAAGGGACGGCTGCCCGCTTTTCTGCCGGACGTGCACGATGTACGCGAGGATGTCTGCGACTACTTGGGTGAATGTCTCGCTGTAGATGCCGGGCTTGGGGGGCTTCTAGAACGCCTAGAAGAATTGGGAGAGTTGGATAATACACTAATTGTCGTGAGCGGCGACCACGGCATTCCGGGCTTCCCACGCGGCAAGTGCAATCTGTACAACTTGGGCTGCGAGGTAGCATTGGCGGCGCGTTGGCCCAAACATATCCCCGCAGGTCGGACGTTAAACGACTTTGTGAACCTCATGGATCTGGCACCGACCTTCATGGAGGCTGCTGGACTCGAACCTCACAGCGACATGACCGCCCGAAGTCTATTGAATGTGCTGACCTCATCGCAAGACGAGCAGGTGGATCCAGAACGGACATTCGTTGTTACCGGTCGAGAACGGCACGTTGGTACAGCACGGGACGGGAATCTCCCTTACCCGCAACGCGCCATCCGCACAAAGGATTTCCTGTACATCCGTAACTTCACTCCTGACCGTTGGCCCATGGGTGATCCGAAAGGTTTGGACGATCCTACCACGGAACCGCCCTCTTACGACGATTTGTGCGAAGACACAAGACTCGTCTATCCGGACATGGATGCCAGCCCAACAAAGGCGTGGATGATCCACCACCGTGCAGAGACACAGGTGCAAAAGTTATTCGAGATAGGGTTCGGGAAGTTTCCTGCGGAAGAACTCTACGACCTGCGGGTAGATCCACACTACCTGAATAACGTGGCGGAGGATATTCAATATAAAGAGGTCCGACAACAACTCTCCGATCAACTCATGGGTGTTCTGACAGAACAGGAGGATCCACGAGTTGTCGAGCCGGACTGTCGTTTCGAGCGTTCCCCGTTCACAGACATCTAGGGGCATTTAATTCTCTTGTAGGAGGGATCTCCGAATCCCGACTTCCCACTGATTTGAGAAAGGAAAAGGTATATGATTCAGATTGCAGAAATGCTCGGTCCACAACCCACATCGCTGTGGAGAATGGTCAAGCAGTGCGGCGTCGATTATGCGGTCGGCGCGATGGACACCCAAAACGACACAGATGATCTGCCGTTAGCGGAACGACCTTGGGGTTACAATTCACTCTCGCGGGTGAAAAAGGCTTACGAGGACAGGGGCTTTGAACTCGCTGTCCTTGAGAGCCGTCCACCGTTGAACAACGCCAAACTCGGATTGCCCGGACGGGACAAGGAAATTGAGACAGCCTGCGAACTCCTCCGTAATATGGGAAGATTGGGGATTCCGGTCTGGTGTTATGAGTGGATGGCGGTGTTTAACTGGATGCGTACCTCTACGGAGATACCTACTCGCGGCGGCGCACTCGTTACAGGCTACGACAACGAACAGATGCGTGATACCCCAAACACCGAATACGGCGTTGTGACTGAGGAACAGTTGTGGGATAACCTGAAATACTTCCTTGAGCGCGTCGTGCCGGTCGCTGAAGAGGCAAACGTCAAGTTGGCGATGCATCCCGATGACCCGCCGCTTTCTCCCATCCGGGGGATTGGTCGGATCATGCGGAGCGTGGAGAACTATCAGCGTCTGATCGATCTGGTGCCAAGTCCGGTAAACAGAATCACGCTCTGTCAGGGCAACTTTACGCTGATGACAGACGATCTGCCGTCGGTTATCCGCCACTTCGGGGAGCAGGACAAGATTTTCTTTGTGCATTTGCGCGATGTGAAAGGAACGCCGGAGCGATTTGAGGAGACCTTCCATGACGACGGCAAAACCGATATGTTGGCGTGTCTAGAGGCGTATCGGGATATTGGATTCGACGGCGTGCTGCGCCCCGACCATGTGCCGACAATGGAGGGCGATAGCAACGAACACGCTGGCTATTCATCACTTGGACGGTTGTTTGCCATCGGTTATATCAAAGGGTTGCGTGAATCGGTCTATGCGGATTAGCGGCGTTGAGTGCTTTTATAACGCAAGTTGCTAGTTATGTATGGCACGCGGGGGGCTCAATAAATAGGAATTTTCAATTTGCGGGAACCATAAAGTCCCAGCGGGGTGATAGGTATAGAGCATCAGTCAACCTATTGACCCAAGCCCAGTTGTTTTGAATCTCCCAACAACCGGGACCGGTGGAGGTGCCTTACTTGATGCTCTGAATCGGGTGGACGTTCCAGATATAATTTCAGGTCCGGTGTCGCAGATTGGCACGGATCAAGATCTTTGGCAAGCGTTTGACAATGTATTGATACCTGCAGCGCAACTCGGTCAAAACTACCCAAATCCGGTGAGGTAACTCGAAAAAGGGAAGTGATTCTGAGGTGTTGAATATTGCGTGACAATACGGGGGCACCCAACCGCGGAAGATCTTGTTGAGTGTTTTATTTATCAACCGTAGAGGAGTACTGTGATGGACGTAGATGAAATTGTCAGAAAATTTCAACAGTTTCTTGAGGCGAGTTGGCAATCGGTTGAAAGTATGCTTCCCTTAACTCCAGAGGGTGAACATTTTCGATTGGATTGGCTACAAGCAAATTGGGAGATACTCGTTGAAGCCGTTATCCGTCTAGATGGCATCTCTTTTCTCGAGTTCTATGGAGAAGGGGCGGAGTGTAACGGGGCAAGTAGTCGAGTCTGGGAGCCTTACGCCGAAGCTACCCACCGAATTTGCTGTGTTCCCAAAGACGGAAGTGAGGTCACAGACCTGATTACTGGCGGAAGTATTGAACCGCAGGATTTGGATTTTTTTGGTTTTGGGAATTGGGATGGCAAATGGTATCTGACCCATCCACCGTTTAACGTTGTTGTATTGGATAGCAGGGAAGGTGTATTTAGAGCAGGTAGACGTATAGTAGATGTATTTATAGTTCGCCTTGAAGAGGTCCGATTTGAAATACAAGCACTGGATCCCTACACCGATGCCATAAAGGTGTGAACATGACCATTCAGACGCTGTTCAACAATGTTCTGTTGCAAGGCGTAACAATAAGTTGTGTCCTGTTTTTGATTGGCTGCGATAACGATAATAGCAACAATGACGTGGTACCGGAAAGGGCACGGTTGATAAAGATTACCCCCGCAGTAAGCGAAATCGAGCGATTTGCGCCGGAAATGGAACTCGTTTTCGATAAGCCGGTGGCACAGGTCGAAGTCAATGGGGTTGATGCCCAACCCGATGATCCCATACCGACCGCCTTATGGACCATAGATTTAAGCCATTTCGATCAACTCTATCCTCCACGTAGTACAGAGTGGCCGTCGGAACAATTCTGTTTGATGATTAGCTATACAGACGAAAGCGGCAGCTATCAAGAGAATTTAGGCTGTGCAGAGTTACCTCACCTCTTTGTAGAGCCCGACCCGCCTACGATTATTGGTGGGACAGTGCAAGATGGTGAGGTGGGGGTGGATGCAGAAAAATTAAACTTATATGGCATCACCCTACGCTTCAGTGCCAAAGTCACCGGATATCTTATAATCCTTCCTAAAGGGCAAGAGGAGTCTCTCTGTTGGAATGTTGAATGGAGTGAGGATGGGGTAGGCGAGTCGGTCAGACTACACCGTGGAACCGGCAAAAAACTACTTAATGGAAGAAGGGCTTATACGATTATAGTCGAGGCGCGAGATGGAAGCGGTCAGGCTGTGGTACCTTACACGATTACATTCACTACAAAGGCGTGAGATTTTTTTTATATTTGAAGGTAGGGCAAGCAGCGGGCGAAAGAAATTGAGTCCACGGCTTGCCTTTTTTATTTATAGTAGGCACGCCACCCCATGTCAACACTTTGGGGGGGTAACATCCTCTTAACCGATGACAATTAGAATGTGTTGGTCCGGTACGAGTATGATGGGTGCTATCCGAAATGAGACAGGCACCAGCGATAACCCCCGCAAGACGGGCAAGGAGTTCAATGCAGATAGTAACCTCTACTACTACGCTGCACGATACTATGATCCATACATCGGAAGGTTTACACAACGAGACCCCGCAGGCAATGGGTTTAATTGGTATGCTTACACAGCGAATAATCCGCTCAAGTTTGTTGATCCAACGGGGTTGGCACAAAGATCGACAAATGAAACGGAGTACCAGATAATACGAGACGCTGCCATTTTCACGTTTAGATCCTCAAATGCGATGAGAATCCTAGATTTTGTCACCATCAAATTTACAGATAATCCAGACGATCTGGGCGGTGGTAGTGGCACTTACACCCGCAGCACGAAAACAATTCTGCTAGATGTGTCCCTGTCTGGCTTGAATAATCCGAACCTTGTCAATCTAGGTGGCATACCCCTCGCCATTACATGGAGCACCTAAAGCCTTTGGTGGAATATAAAACAGTAAGGAGGCATTCGATGCGTTATAGGAAATTGAAATTGAGATTCGTAAATCTCTGTTGGTGTCTATTTCTGCTAATTGGTTGTCAGGGGGATGATGGTGTTGAGATGCCTAGCGTCGAAATGCCTGTCAACGAAATCAAACCGACACGGCTTCTCGGATTCTCCCGATTTAGCCTGTTTCAAGATCTGGCATTGGGGTTCGAGGCCCCTGTCCTGAAGGTCAGTGTAGTCCTTGAGACAGAAAGTCGGGGGGTGAGTCCCATCATTGATGCCATCCCCGCATCCATGCCGCCTGTCAAGCAGTGGAAAGTCCTTCGCGAGGATTTGCAGGTGGCTGCGAGCTATCTGAGGCTATGGCGCGTCCTCCACCCCCACCCCCTTAATTTAATCATTTATTATGAGGACGCCGTTGGCATCCATCAAAGAAGCATTCGCACGCAGACAGACGACGTGAATATACAGAGAGATCCATTACAAATCCTCAGCTCTCCCGTCTTTCATGGCCAAAAAAAGGTGCCCGTTGAACCGCTGAATCGGGACGGAATCCGTATTGACTTCACCCATGCGGTGATTGGTCAGATCAGCATCAAACCCCTTGGCGGGGCACCTCTCGGTTGGATTTCCAAAGTGGAGGGGCAGACTGCGCGTTTGATTCCTCAAGCAGGGGAGGAGCTGGTTGGTGGAACTGTCTATATCATTACGATTGACGTTGAGACGGGTGGCGGATTTACTTTGGAAGAAAATTGTGGTCAAATCATATTTATTACGGAGTAGCCCTTGTTGAAGAAGGTAAAAGCAATGGCAAAGAGTGGGATGCCTCAGTTGGGCTGTACTACTTTACTGCGTGATATTATGACCCATACATCGGACGCTTCACACAACGAGACCTCGTAGGCGATGGAATCAATTAGTGCGCTTATGCGCGGAATAATCCGCTCAAGTTTGTGGATCTCACCGGTGAGTTGATGATATTTTCTGATAGCGAGGTTCTGTTGACATCTCATCGCAACCAGATAACCGAGAGGGATAGATAGACGCATGCTTCTTCGTAGGGGTTGGGTTTCCCAACCCCTACAAATACTTTGATCCGCAGCAAGCGATGGGTCGCAAGATGCGGGAATGGGAGGTCAAACTAATGTTTCGTCAAAAATTAGCGATTTTGCTACTCATCTGTTTCTTTTTGCTTTTTATCAATCCAGGGCTATTTGCCGAGACAGATTCGAGTCAACGGGATGGACCGTTTGTCATGATTGGTCAAGTAAGTGGTGGACTGTTCGGACAGAGTATAGGTTTTTTGATTGCTGGAGTTTCTCTACTATATTTTGAAAGCTTGATATTCGGTGAGACTTATTTATCCGAGATTCATCTTTTTGCTTCCCCTGGGTTCATGTACGGCGGAATGGTGGGCGCAATGTTGGGTAGTGCTGGCACGGTCCATCTGATTGGAGAAACTTTCGGTAGCGGAGGTGGCTCTTTTAAGGAGTCCTTAAAATGGTCGCCATTGACTCCTATCGGTGCTACCATCGGTTATCAGCGGTCAAAGGGGCGATTTGTCGAAACACATTCGAGTCAGCGGGATGGACCGTTCGTCATGGTTGGTCAAGTAGGCGGTGGGCTTTTGGCACTAGGTACAGGCGCCCTTTGGGGGCTGGGTATAGGTGGTGCGGTTAGTTCTATATTCCTCGAAGATAGGAAGACTTTCGCGCCCGCAAAATTCTACGGCGCAGTGATAGGCGGAATATTTGGTTGCGCCGTAGGAGTTTATGCAATTGGGGAATTATATGGGAGTGGAGGTGGCTCTTTCAAGGCAACCTTAAAATGGTCGCCATTGACTCCTATCGGTGCCACCATCGGCTATCAGCGGTCAAAACGGAAGAAACCGCCTAGCATTTCATTGGCTAATGATAAGTTCACCCTCCACCTGCCAACGATGAGTATACAAAGTTCACGACTCCTCTATCATCATCCCCAAACGGATTACATGGTACGGCTGGTCAATGTTAGATTTTAGAATGTGCGATGTGTAGCGGAAATATCGCAAGATTAACATACTTTGAAACCTAACTGTATCAGCATAGAGCCAACCCAGAAGGCAAGTGATGATCTGCCCAAACTGAGTGTGCTGTCAGAAATATTTGAATCGACTCTTAGGATAATTGAGTCCCGACGCGGCGTTTATAGCACACCCCACTTGAGCTTACCCCCATCCTTTAGACAACCAAGTGCTATATTTAAGGTGGCAAATCAGGTAGTCTGTGTCAGGGTAAAACGCCAGAAATTATTGGAAATAGACCTCGTGGGGCGTTCGATAATTAAGTGCTTGATGAAACCGCTGTTGATTGTAAAAGTTGAAATAGTCTCTTAACCGACACCAAGCAGTGTTCAGTGAGTCATAGTCGTTGAGATATACCTCCTCATACTTAACACTTCGCCATAAACGCTCAATGAAGATGTTATCCAAATAGCTACCTCTGCTGTCCCAGCTGATGGCAACGTTAGCCGCTTGGAGTCGATTGGTAAAGGCATCAGAAGTAAATTGACTGCCTTGGTCGTTGTTGAATATCACCGGTCTTGATTGGCGAAGTGCCTTATCAAGCGCGGATAAACAAAAGTACACATCAAGCGAGTTTGACAGTTCCCAAGACAACACATAGCGGGAGAACCAATCCATAACTGCGACGAGATAAGCAAACCCATTGTTCAAGCGAATGTAGGTTATATCGGTCGCCCAGACCTGGTTGGGTCTAATGATACTTAGTCCCTTCAGTAAATAGGGATAGGTTTTGGACGGTTTTTTGATACCTGTGGACTTTGGCTTAGGATAAATCGCAGCCAATCCCATCTTTGTCATCAACCGAGCCACCCGTTTTCGATTGACAACATATCCCTGAGAGCGAAGCCATACCGTCAATCGAGGCACGCCATAAAAAGGTGTCTTTGTGTACTGCTCATCTATCAGACGCATATAGAGTAGATTTTGTGGCGATTCACCCACAGGTTGATAATAGAACGAGGCTCTTGACAGTCCCAGTAGCTCGCATTGCCTGACAACCGACGGTGAATCGCACCCTTTTTCAATGAGTTGTCGTTTCTGGTCAACGGAGCAGTTGCGTTTTTTTTTGAAGCCAATCCAACTCCACCTTCAACTGACCGATTTGGCGATACAACTCATCAACCAATTGGTCGCTATCAGTGGTTGATTTTGAGCGGCCGTTTGTAAACAGGTCGGGTAATTGGTCAAGCACCTGCTTTTTCCACTGGCTCACTTGATTGGGGTGGACACCATATTCACTCGCTATCTGAGCGACAGTTCGTTGATTTTTTATCGCCTCAATCGCTACTTCTGCTTTGAAGCGATTATCATACCGTTTTCTGCGGCGCATGGGGTGAAAACTCCTTTCTTGTTTAGGCGTTTCTGACCCATATTGTCGCACAGATAATCAACGATTTGCCAGTCCAAAATACACCTTATTTTACTGTCTAATTTTTGGGGGTAATTACAACTAGCAGATGTGCCGCAGGTTATCAAAAAAATCTGCCGTACGCCCATTCAGTGGGATTTATGGTAGATTTTAGAATTACATCGACACTCCCAATGCACAGCTAACCCCCTAAATCCCCCTTATCAGGGGGACTTTGGAAACTTCACTAAGTTGGAATTATTGGTAAATGTCCGCTTATTTCTCTAATTCACCATAAATTGATTTAAAAAAGACATAAAGAGGATGGAACAGATGAAATACTACTACGAATTCCCTAGCCTTGAGCATGTTTATCTAGAGGATAGTTATGTGCTTGATATTCAAACTGAACCTGATGCCGTGGAAATAAGCGTTGAGACAGTTCTCACGGAAAATCATCCGGAGTATAGTGACCCTCTGCCGGATGAGCAATACTGCTATCGATACGGGCGAATCTGCTTTCGAAATGCGAAAAGTATCACTTGGGTTAAAAGACGCATGATTCTTATGCCCAATCTGAAGGGTCCACCTGACTATGGGAATATAGACGAATTTTACTTCTCTGAAGGTAGCTACCACCTGATTGGAGAGTGGGGAGAGTTAGACATTGTTTCATGCGAACCGTTGTTTGAATTCGTTGAATAACATGAAGCAAGTTGCTGAGGGCTTCTTCGGTTTAACCGACGACGTTCTCAAGGCACCAAAGCACATTCGACAAGATCTGAAAGCACTGTGGCAAAACGAATATAGCGCTTATCGCACGGAGTTGTCTATTGCTCACCAATGATACGCTAGCAGCACAACGAGGTGTTTTACGTTCAAAGCAGAAGATTAGAGATGCAGCAACCAACAACGTAAGGTCGAGATAAATGGGGGTCGAAATGCAAAACCGTAGACGTTGGTCCTTTTTGATGGGTATTATCATCTTTTTGGTGGTGGGTTCCCTTGAAGCGAGTTTAGAACGTAGCTTTTACCTCACCGGCGAAACTCTGGATATCTTTATCCTCCGACTTGGTTCTGAGCGTGTGCATGTTCGTCAAGGAGCGATTGTGGCGATCGCAGAACTGGATGTGCCTGATGACGAGATAGTGTTGGCGTGGGCGAATCTTACGAGGTTATTAAGTAGGGGTGGGATACTAGATTCAGTTGATGAGATCCGCCGTTGGGAGCAGACAACAGATGCGGTTTTTGGTTTAATAGAGCTTGATAAGGCTTTGGGGGAATTGCAACATTCGTTGGAGGGTGGCAACAGAGATGAAGCTATCCTTGCGCAGTATGCTATCAAGTATATTACGGATAGACTGAAGCACTCGGCTGTGGAACCACTTCCCGGCACGGTTCCCCGCTTTGAAGGCACCGGCAAAAGTCTGGATATCTTTATCCTCCGACTTGGTGATGAGGGTGCGCGTCAAGGAGCGATTGCGGCTATCGAAGAACTGGATGTGGCTGATGACAGGATAGTGTTAGCGTGGGCGAATCTTACGAGGTTATTAGTTAAGGGCAGGAGACATAACGTCCGCCGTTGGGAGCAAATGACAGATGCGGTTTTTGGTTTAATAGAGCTTGATAAGGCTTTGGGGGGATTGCTAGATTCATTGAAAGGTAGCAACGAAGATGAAGCTCTCCTTGCGCGGTATGCTATCGTGGAGATTGTCGAGGGACTGGCGTATTCTACTCTGGAACCGCCTCCCGGCACGGTTCCGCTGCTCGTAGAGTCACTCCAAGATGAAGACGCGCGCATCCGCGAAATGGCGTCTAAGCTATTAGGGGTCATACCGAGCCGGGCTAAAGCCGCTGTGCCGCAATTGATTAATGTACTGACCGATGCCAATGAAGATGTCCGATCCGCTGCCGTTTCCACATTAGGAGATATTGCGGTTGCGGTTCCGGCGGTTCAGCCTGAGATTACCGAGAAGCTGATGGATTTGAATGATGAAAGTCAGTCTGTCCGATCCGCTATTGTTCGCGCATTAGGAGATATTGCCGTCGCGACTCCGGGGGTTCAATTTAAAATTACGGAGAAGCTGATCGAAGTGCTAAAGGCTCCCAACTTTTTTATCGACAGGTCTCGCCGTAACAGCAACTTTCATGTCCGGGTGGCGGAGAGGCTTGCGTCTATTGGGTCTACTGCGGTGCCATCGTTACGCAAGGCTTTGAACGCCACGGATCCTGGCGTGCGGTATCATGCGGCAATTGCGTTGGTAGAAAGCGATTTCCAAACTGCTGCGACCATTCCAATCCTAATTGAAGCATTGGCTTCTCCACATCCTAATACCCGGTGGACGGCTGCCGATGCGCTCGTGAGGATGGCGAAGCGGTCGAAGCACCTTAATCAGGTTATACAATCCCTAGCGCAGGTGTTAACCGGAACTGAAGATACGGTTGAAAATCGGGTTGCCCGCCCCCAAGCAGCTGCCATATTAGGACAGATTGCTATTGCGATTCCATCGGTTCAACCTGAAATTGCTGAGAAATTGATTTCAGCACTCCACACGCCCAACTTTGTGTCGGGGCATTTGGGTGGTACCTACTTTACCAACTCTCACCCCGGTGATAACCCTTACCTTAGCAACTTTCACGTTGAGGTGGCGGAGAGGCTTGCGTCTATTGGGTCTACTGCGGTGCCATCGTTACTCAAGGCTCTGAACACAGCAGATGCTGGCGTACGGTATCATGCGGCAATTGCATTGGCGGAGATTGATTCCCAACCCGATGAAGCGACCATTCCGATCATTCCGATCTTGACCGAAGCATTGGCATCGCCATATCGTCATACACGGGCAGAAGCTACTTGGGCACTGTCAAGATTGGGAGAGCGTCCCACGCTTGTTGGTCAGATTGCGCCAATTTTTGTGAAGGTGTTACAAACCACGAGAAATACCGAACCGATACATTACGATTTGACGTTTCCTGACCGCGTAGCATCTGCCTTAGCCTCGATAGACCTATCAGAAACAATGAAGGTACTTCGGTCTGACAACGCTTATTTGCAGAGACTCGCCGTTTCTGCTATCGCGTCGATGAACGATCCGGCGGTGGACGCGGCGGTGCCGATAGTCATCGAACTGTTATGTAGTGATGATGGATATGTCCGTCAAGCAGCAATGGAAACCCTCACTCAGTTGCGCCAATTCTCGACCGATGACTTGATTGCTGCCCTCACCGACGAAAACGGCTGTATTCGCACACGGTCAGCGATTGTCCTCGTGGAAATGCCAGACGCGATGACTGTGCTAGCGGAGACGCTTTCATCTCAATCACCAGAGACCAATCGGCAAATCATAGAAGTCCTTGAGACTGTTGCGACTCCAGCAGCTCGGAAGGCGATTTCTGCATACCAACGCATTGGGCAGTAACATCGTCTCAACCGATGACAATCAGAACGTGCTTGTTCGCTATGGGCGTAATGTCCAGTTCTACTACTTCGCCGCTCGCTACTATGACCCCTATATCGCACGGCTCACACAACGCGACCCGGCCATGGATGGCGGCAGCTGGTACGCTTACATCCACAATAACCCGGATGGCGAATATCCCACTCTTCACTATGGCGGATAGCGACCCGTTTGTGTTCACGGAGGCATCGTTGAATAAGGAATAAATTGGGAAAATTACTGCCGCAAAGTGTGTCACAGTAATACCCTAGCAAAAAATTTCTGCTGCGAATCAGATATTCTTTGACAAAACGAATTAATACAGGTTATAATTATAATTGTGTTGTTGAAACTGAATCTCAATATCAATAAGATAAGCAATCGTACAATTCTCGGAGGTTACAATGCGAAGATATCTGGTTGGAATTCTATGTCTATTCCTGACTATAGGAACGGTTGGTGCAACCGATCATAAAGAATTGGTTGTCTATTCTGGACGCAGCAAGGGATTGGTTCACCCTATCATCAAGCAGTTTGAGAAAGAGACCGGCATCACGGTCAAGGTGCGTTACGGCAACACCGCCCAACTTGCGGTCGCCTTGTTGGAAGAGGCCGAAAAAAGCCCCGCCGATCTTTTCTGGGCGCAAGATGCAGGGGCACTCGGTGCTGTCAGCAAACAGGGGTTGTTTCAGACATTACCCGAATCTATCACCTCGAAAGTTCCCGACAAATTTCGCAACGCTGATGGAACGTGGACTGCGACAAGTGGTCGCGCACGTGTCCTCGCTTACGCGCCTGAGCGTGTCAAGGCGGAAGAGTTACCCAACAGCATCTTCGATTTGACCGATGCGAAATGGGAAGGGCGAGTCGGTTGGGCACCACAAAACGCATCATTTCAAGCCTTTGTAACAGCCATGCGCGTCCTTGAGGGAGAGGAAAAAGCAGAAGAATGGCTGCGCGGCATGAAGGCAAACGGTGCGAAAACCTATCCAAAGAACACACCGATTATTCGAGCGCTTGCTGCTGGGGAAATTGATCTCGGTTTGCCCAACCACTACTATTTGATGCGCTTCAAAAAAAGCGACTCAGGCTTTCCTGTTGAGCAAACTTTCTTTGCGTCCGGTGATACGGGCAATCTCGTCAACGTCGCTGGAATCGGTGTTCTGAAAAGTAGCGGTCACGCCGATGCGGTCAGCAGTTTCCTCGAATATCTACTATCCCCAAAGGTACAGCAATACTTTATCAGTGAGGTTTTTGAATATCCTGTTACGGAGGCGGGCATCCCTAGCGAAAAATTGCTGCCACCGGATGAACTCTTAAAGTTAACACCAGAGATCAACCTAGAAAAGTTGGATGACCTAGAAGGAACCTTGAAACTGCTGCGTGAGGCAGACATTTTGTGATCCATTCTGAGACGCGATCTTTTCCACCATGGTATTTCTTTGTCCCCGGAGTTGCCGTCGGGACTGGAATAGTGTTGCCATTGATTTACCTTCTCGTGCGAGCATTCGAGGCGGAAGCGGGAGAGTTGATTCAAATTGTCTTCCGTACCCGAACCGTTTACCTTTTCGGCAATACCATCCTCCTCGTCATCGGGGTTGTCGGGACCGGTATACTTCTGGCAGCGCCGCTCGCATGGGTTACGACGCGAACGGATCTCAAAGGCAAACGGATTTTTACGTTACTCGGCGTATTGCCGCTGGCGATCCCCGGCTATGTGATGGCTTATGCTTTACTGGGTTTGAGCGGTCCCCACGGAACCTTTGCAATCCTGTTCGGACCGAGTTTTCCAAATCTCCGGGGATATTGGGGTGCCCTCATCGCCCTCAGTTTTTACACTTTTCCTTATTTTTTTCTAAACCTCCGGACAGCGTTATTGGGGTTGGACCCTGCGATCGAAGAATCCGCCTATAGCCTCGGCAGCAAGTCGCAGGAGGTCTTTTTTCGCGCAATCTTGCCACAACTTCGCCCAGCCCTCTATGCCAGTGGACTTCTCGTTGGGTTACACGTGCTTGGGGACTTTGGCGTGGTATCTCTGATGCGATACGAAACCTTTAGTTATGCCCTCTACACGCAATATACCGCCGCCTTTGACCGTACCTACGCTGCGTGGCTTGCGTTAATGCTTCTCGCGCTCACCGGCAGCCTGCTCTATCTCGAGGGGCGGTTGTTACGTGGAAGTCGGTTTCACCGCGCGGGCAGCGGTACTTCACATCAAGCGAGTCCAATCTCGCTGGGCGTTTGGGGGATACCCACCTACGTGTATATCGGTGTTTTGACACTCGCTAGCGTGGTTGCCCCTGTTGTGACAATCGGCTTCTGGACCCTCAAGGGCGTTGACAGCTCACATATGCAGGATTTTTTTCGAGCCCTTTCTGGCTCTTTTCTGGTATCAACACCCGCAGCTTTCCTCACCGCTGCTTTCGCGGTTCCCTTAGCCTACTTGGGTGTGCGATATTCATCTTCGATCTGCCGCACGTTGGAGCGAGGCGCGTATATCGGTTATGCGACACCGCCGTTAGCGTTTGCATTGGCGCTCATCTTCTTTTTTCGGGGTGTACCGGCGATTTATCAAACGCTTTGGATCTTAATCTACGCCTATACCGTGCATTTCCTCGCAGAGGCGATCGGTCCTGTCCGCAGCGCACTCTATCAAGCCTCACCCCGTTTGGAGGAAGTTGCCAGATCACTCGGCTATCGCCCTCTCAAGGCGTTTTTCAAAGCTACCTTTCCACTGTTGCGCAGCGGGGTCATTGTCAGTATCGCTTTCGTTTTTCTCGCAGCGATGAAGGAACTTCCATTGACCTTCCTGCTTTCACCCGCAGGATATGAGACCTTAGCTGTGAACGTCTGGAGTTACACAACGGAAGCGATGTTCGCTGAAGGAGCACGGTACGCACTGGCAATTGTGTTATGCTCGGCACTGTTTGTCGGTTTGTTGTTAATGCAGGACACAAAAACATCGTATGAATATGCAGAAGCACCAACATAATTGGCGAATGAACGGAATAATAGAAAATAAGTTCAGAACGCCAATGAGTCATTCACGTTTTACGTTTCACGTATTACACATCGGGTTGTACGTCTTGCGTTGAGTGGACGAGAGTTTTTCTTGTGTAACACCGTATTGAAGGAGTCATCATGCAGCCTCTGCTTAATATCCGCAACATTACCAAGCGATTCGCTCATAACTTGCCTCCAGTAGTTGACAACCTCTCTTTCGAGGTATACACCGGTGAAATCTTTGCTCTTTTGGGACCGAGCGGTTGCGGAAAGACAACCACACTACGTCTGATTGCCGGATTCGAGCGTGCTGATGCCGGAGAGATTTGCGTGGAGGGACAATGTTTTGCGGGATCTAAAGTCCATCTGCCACCCGAAGCGCGAGACATTGGGATTGTTTTCCAAGAGTACGCGCTCTTTCCCCACCTCAATGTGTCACAGAATGTTGCCTTTGGGGTTAAAAAGCTGCCCCCAAAATTACGCGATGAGCGTGTCATGGCAGTGCTGGAGATGGTGAGTATGACCGCCTTCAAAGATCGAAAACCGCACGAACTTTCTGGTGGACAGCAGCAGCGGGTAGCACTGGCTCGCTCAATTGCACCAAGCCCCAAACTCATCCTGCTGGACGAGCCATTTTCTAACCTTGATGCCGGTATGCGACATGCGACACGCGAGGAGATCCGAAACCTCTTGAAGGAGGCAGGGATGAGTGCGGTGGTCGTGACGCACGATCAGGAGGAGGCTCTCTGTTTCGCAGACCGATTAGGGGTCATGCAGGATGGACACATTGAACAGATTGGTATACCTGAAGCGGTGTACCACCGTCCGGAAACACCATTCGTGGCAGATTTTCTAGGGATGACCAACCTAATTGACGGTGAAGCCAAAGGGAACTGTGCCGAGACTCCCTTGGGCAGATTCCAAATCGCCCCTTCAGCACATGGCAGGGTGCTCCTCTCGATTCGTCCAGAGCATCTAGTCATGGCTCAGTCGGACGCGGAAGGTCAAAATAACGGTGTCGGTGAAATTATCATGCGTGACTTTAAAGGGCATGATCTGACCTATCGGGTGAGGATTGGGACAAGGAATTATGTTGTGCAGACCGACTACTGCTGTCCACTTCAGGTGGGTACTCAGGTGACGCTTCAAGCCGTTGAGCCTGCGATCGTTGTGAAAAAAGATTAAACCCTTCGGGGTGAGTGCATGTCCCAATGTTGTTGGATTCAGGAAAAGTCAGCAGCATGGGGAATAAAAAGACACGATCTTTCTCCTAATCCTGTGAATCCTTAAATCCTGATTGAATCTTGGAAGAGGGGATCGAAAGTGCGAAAAAAGACACTGCACCGCCGACAAGTGGAAGCTACAAATCCTCCACCCACCCAGCCACTCCGTTTCAAACTCTACGCTATCACTGATCGGCGGCTCTGTGCGCCACGGACGCTGCACGATACCATCCATAACCTCTTAGATGTAGGGGTGTCCGCCATCCAACTCAGGGAAAAAGACTTGAGCGATGCTGAGTATATCAAATTAGCTGAATCCCTCTGCAAACTCTGCCACACCTATTCTGCTCAACTGTTTATTAACTCACGCATTGAGATAGCTATGGAGGTCGGCGCAGATGGCCTCCATCTACCTGGAGATTCGGCGTCCATAGAAAAAGTAATAGAGCAGACTAATGGCTGCTTCATCATCGGCAGCTCCGTCCATACGCTAACTGAAGCGAAGCAGCGGGAAACCGAAGGCGCGGATTTTATCACCTATAGCCCGATCTACCCGACGCTCAGTAAACCGGATTACGGTCCTACTGTCGGTGTTGAGGGGCTGCGGAACATCACAGAAGGCGTCAACATACCTGTCTTTGCGTTGGGTGGAATAACCCCTGAACGGGTTTCGGAATGCTGTGATGCCGGTGCCTATGGGGTTGCGGTGATGTCCGGCGTGATGTCACCGGAGAACGGTGCACAGCAAGCAAAGTTATATTTGCAACGGCTATTAGAGTAACAACGGGGGTCCCACATGAAACAGATTTTGACGGTTGCTGGTTCAGATTCAGGCGGCGGCGCAGGGATTCAAGCCGACCTCAAATCCATCCACGCCAATGGCGGTTACGGGCTGTCCGTCATCACGTCAGTTACGGCACAGAATACACGTGAAGTAATCCGCGCCTTCGACCTGCCAACAGATCTCATTGATGCACAGATCGACGCGATCTTCTCCGACTTCGATGTCGCAGCAGTCAAGACAGGGATGCTCTCGTCGGTCGAAATCGTGGGGACTGTTTCGGAGAAACTACGCCAATATTCGCCAAGTAATATCGTGATCGATCCCGTGACGCTTTCCAAAAGTAAATACCCCTTGCTTAAACCCGATGCCATTGAGTGTCTGAAAACGGAGTTGTTACCGCTTGCAACGGTTATCATGCCCAATGTTCCTGAAGCCGAACTGCTCGCCGAATGCGAAATTCAGACACTTGATGATGCGAAGATGGCAGCGAAAGTCATTCAAGGATATGGATGCCAGAGTGTGCTGGTCAAAGGAGGGCACCTTTCAGGGGAAAAATCAACCGATGTGCTATACGTTGACGGGGATTTCACCCTTTTTGAAGCGGAGCGGATTGAAACGAAAAATACACATGGCACGGGTTGTACCTACTCCGCAGCAATTGCCGCGCACCTAGGACTTGGAAAAGACCTTTTCGCTGCCATTCAGTCCGCGAAGGACTATATCACGAACGCTATCCGCTATTCCCTTGATATCGGGGGAGGACACGGACCCACCAATCACTTCTACTTTTTGAACAGGTGATATAACGCAAGTTGCTAGTAGTAGGCATATTTGTATATCGTAGTCGCTGTGCAAATTACAGCGCGGCACCCGACAGGTTGGGAAACCCAACCCCTACGGAGGTTAAGATGTGCGCCTTTGTCAATCGTAGGGGCGAGGTTCCCTCGCCCGTTCCCATTTACCCACAACCTATCAAATAAAAAAGAGGCAGAATTGAATCAACCCAAACTTTTTGAGGAACTGAAACCTAATACCATCGTTACTGTTGCAGGGGTCGGCTACCGCGATGGCATACCCGCTAAAGACGCAGATGTCGGCTGGCCCATGGGTGTGGTGCGGCGACCCGATGGCGACCTAATCGTAGCGGATATCCGAGCCCATCGCATCTGGCGCATTGACCAAGATGGTATCTTGCATACCTTCGCCGGGGACGGTGTGCCCGGAGTTTCCGGTGATGGAGGCCCCGCCATAGATGCCCGCGTCTACACACCCCACGACTTCTGTCTCGACAAAGAGGGCAACCTTTTCTTTTCCGAACTAGGTGCGAGAGGTCCCGACGAAGGTGCTAATACGATCCGTCGTATCGATTATAGGACCGGTATCATTACCCGCGCGGTTGGTGCGGGAGTGATGGGACGCGGCGGAGATGGCGGTCCGGCGCTAGGGGCTGAATTCGACACCACAACCGGCGTGGCGGTCGATACCGAAGGAAATATCTTCGTGTGCGGGAAATGGGATAGCAATGTACGGCGAGTCGATGCAAAGACCGGCATCATCCAAACCTTTGCAGGTCAGAACACCCGTCACTACCCATTAGAGCAGGGGATGAGCCGACCCTACAGCGGTGCCAACTACACCCTCGCCGGGTTTCATGGGGATGGCGGACCTGCATCAAAGGCAGCCTTTGGGTTTCCTGAACATCTAGCCTTCGACTCTGAGGGCGATCTCTACGTCTGCGACAATGGCAACAACCGGATTCGCAAGATCAATATGCGGACAGGAATAATCACAACCGTTCTCGGCACAGGTCAAGCGGCGTCCAACGGCGATGGAGGTCCCGCAGTCGAAGCGAGCACACATACGCCGGACGCCATTTTCATTGATTGCCACGATAACCTGTATGTCGGTGAGGTGGGTGGCTTCAGGGTACGTAAGGTGGACGCCCAAACCGGTATTGCGACGACACTCGCAGGTACAGGCATCCCCGGCTGGGGAGAGGAGGGCACCCCCGGATCCGAAACGAAATGCAATCCCATCGAATCCGGCATCTGGGCTGATCCCGATGGGGCTGTTTTCTACAGCGACTCTTCGGGACGCTTACGCCGGATTGACCCACAAACTGGCATCGTAACGACCGTCTTGGGTGGCGAGAGCATCCGTGATGGTGGTCCATCTGCCGAGGCATTCCTCTCCTGTCCAAGAGGGATTTGTGTGGGATCGGACGGACACATCTATTTTGCCGATATGCAGAGCGATCGGATACGCGCAATTAATCCATCCACCGGAATTATCCGAACCGTTGCCGGTAGCGGTGGCAGAGCCTATGGCGGTGACAACGGTCCTGCGACCGAGGCATATTTCCTGAATCCCTACGATGTATCGGTAGACAGGAGCGGTCGCGTCGTAATAGCCGATACGCTGAATGGGCGGGTACGGCGGGTGGATAAGAATGGTATAATTCATACCGTAGCGGGAACGGGCGAAAGCGCGGATCGGGGAGATGGTGGACCGGCTACAGGGGCTGGATTGACAGTCGTTTGGTCGGTTACGCATGGACCCGATGGAGATCTCTATCTGGGAGATGCTGCGGGTCGGATTCGGAGGATCGATGCTGATACCGGTCGTATCAGCACAGTGGCGGGGACTGGTATCCAAGGCTACACCGGAGACGGAGGTCCCGCAACCGAGGCGCGAATCGGTTGCCCATCGGCACTTAGGTTTGATGCAAAGGGCAATCTCTATTTCTCTGACCTTACCCAACACGTCGTGCGCCGGGTGGAGGCAGAAGGGACTATCACAACCGTTGCGGGTTGTGGTGAGACAGGGTTTTCCCCCGATGGCACGTCTGCCCTAGAGGCACGGCTTCACAAACCGTTGGGATTAGCGGTCACCGGGGACGGCGGTGTGTACTTCTCTGACTCGCGCAACAACCGGGTGCGCCGGGTCGCCGCCGATGGCACGCTGCAAACGGTTGCCGGCAGCGATACACCGGGCGACGCAGGGGATGGAGACACCGCCACCAAAGCGAGCCTGAACGAACCACACGGACTCTGTTTCTACGGGGAAGATATACTGTTGATTTGCGACCACTACAACAGTCGCATTAAGGCGGTGAAACTCCCGAAACCGTGAACCGTGCGCCTGTAGTTTGGGGTTCTACGGGTTACTTCTCCTAGATAGGAGTTACGCACTTCAGATTGTAGTTGCCCGATTTATCGGGCGTTGGGAATAGCTGCCAGCGGCGATGAATCGCCGAACTACAAGTCAATGACTCTCAGAACGGAGGCGTTGAGCGTTCAACTGCGTAAGTCCTACTAGAGTAAGATTAGCCCCAACACCGATGGTTTTCAAAATCGTTGCGACAGAAGTAAGATGGGGACAAAATTACGTTCCTTCCGCAACGCACGCGCAACTTCAAACCCAAGGACACGGGCTGGATCGCCGAGGAAGAGAGACAACCCAACTCCAACCGATGTGTTGAAACGATCGAACCTAGGGGCTTCATCGTAGAACCAAGCGTCCCCTATATCCAAGAAAGCTGCTATTACACCGAGAGGTCCTTCGCTGTCATCCAGATATCTGATTTTCCCAAAATAAATCCGGTACTCCATGTTGAGGAGGAGGATATTATCCCCGACGAACTCTTTGGAATCGTAACCGCGCAAGGCATTGATTCCGCCTAGGTAGAGGAGACGTTGTCTAGGAAGTGGTCCATCAGAGAAGCCGCCTATCAGACGAAAGTTCAGATGGTGGTTGTTGAACAGTTGATTGTAGCGAACAACCGTAAAGCGATAGAGGTTAAAATCGAAGTCGCTGTTAAGCCTTTCATCTGCATATTCGACGGAAAAATTGCCCCGCCAACCGTGTTTGGTACGGTAATCATTCTGCATTTGATGCGCTGGAGCCTTCAAGCTATTAAGATTATAACCCACAGTTACGCTACGCAAGTGTCCCTCGTCAATTCGCCGGTTACCCCGCTTTGGGGTGTTGTTATTCAACAAACTCCAGTCGGTTGACTTAAATAAGATTTCGTGATCTTCATCGGTGAATTCCAGCGTGATGTTCATCGATCGTGTTAACTCACCCTTTACTTGAGCCTGATACCCCTTGCGCTGATAGTAATCCAAGGAGACGGACCCAAGGAAGAAGGCACCAAGGAATTCGCCACCTTGGGACCATCTAGCATAGCGATTGGCATCTGTCTGCTGATACACGCTTCCACCAACAGTCAGAGGGTGGCGGTCAAACCAAGTCTTTTCGGCTCCTACTTGATAATTCCAAATTTTGCTTGACAGTCCGTTGCTGACCTGCCCATAGATTTGTGCATCCCTCTCTCGGGTGGAAATGCCCGCACCACCACCCAAAATTAAGCCGTGTACACGGTTAAAGTCAAAGATTGGCAGCCAATTTACCTTGAGTCGTGATCGCTCCTCAACCTCAATGGCGAGCACATTCCGGTCCCCTTCCCGTTTCACTCCCCAGTTTTTGATACGCTTGAAGTAGAGGCTATCTTTATTCAGTTTTGTGCGCATCTGATTGAGGTGCTTTGTGCCAATCTGTTTGCTATAGGCGTCGCCCTGCTTGAAACCGAGAGCATCAGTCAACTCCGTGCGCGTAATTCGATGGTTTCCGGAAAAACGGATGTCGTCCAAATGCCCTTCGTCGATGTCAATCAACAGATGCGTATTCCGTTCCGAGAATCCCGACGAGTCGGGACCGGAAAACTGGTGGGTGATTTGCACAAGGTCATAACCGTGACGCCTATAAAGGTTTTCAATCAGTTCACATTTGGTGTTCAGTTCCTCGATTGAAGTGCGCCCTTGCTTCAACCCGAATGCTGCGCGCAGGAATGGAGATATAAAGTATCTGTTTCGGTGTATGTTAAGGCGTTCCACAACACCCGTCGGGACTTCGGTCACATGAATACGCAGATTTACCTTAAAGATGGGGACTGGTGATGGCTCGTCGCCTGCTTCGACCACCTCCTCTTCGATGGTTTGTCCTGTCGTAGACGAGGATCTCGATGAATCGGGACTCGTCCCTATGCGCACATCGCTAAACCAATCGAGTGCTTCAAATTCACGGCTCAACCACGAGAATTCATCAACGGAAATAATGTCCCCCGTCTGGAACGGGATTTTCTCAAGGATTTCTGATGTTGGGATGTCGCTGTTGCCTTCAACCTCGATGCCCGCGAGCGAAAACTGTTCTACGAATTCAAAGCCTTGGGCGGACTCGGAATTTTCCGTCTCTGCCAAACGTATGGTTCCCATCCGATCTGACCAATGGGGCCACCAAGGTTGAAGTTCGTCATAAGTAGGTGACCAGTAGCTGTACTCAGTCGGTTTCGACGAGGGTTCGGTGGGATCTCCCTGTATTTTGCGATGTAGGTTAAACCGCCAGTTTTTGAGTGAAGATGGCTCAAGCGCATCACGGGGGAGTGCAACTTCTACACTCCAAAAAGTCGGAGTAATCTGCGTTTCAACTTGAGCGCGAGAATCCCAATCAGGCTTTGCTATCCTTTTGTAAGCGGCTTTAAAATCGGAATCCAGCGGGTAATTCGCTTCAATGTGTTGGTCAAAAACCGTACCAATTGGGTTAATAACGAAATGATGATAGGTCGGGGTCGCCGGATTCGGATCTACTAGAATCTCGAATGTATCATCAAGCCAAACGGATGAATCTGGATTGGTTTGTGTAATCCGAACCCCCGTCATCTGCGAATCATATATTCTAGCACCGATATAGAGATATTGTTCATCCCACAGCAGAAATGCCTGTGTCGGTTCGTTTGGCAGTGTCGCTGCATCTGCCATAGAAAAGGGCGAAAGCGGTACCGACCTTGCCCAAACTTTCTCGAATAAATTACCGTCAATTATCGGCTGTACGGAGGCACGAGGGACGTTAACCGTTGGTGGTAGTGGCAGATCGTCTTCGGCGTAGAGATCATCAGCTTCTACCTCATTATCGTCCGTTTCGGATTCGGTGGAAACGGATTGAGCGGGTAAAATGGTGATTCCTTGGCTTGCGCTCATTTTAATCAGGGGGCCGCCACCGTTGATCCAGCCTTGGACAATATCCCCCACATAGGCGGTCTCAAGTTCCACTGGCAAGTCAATGGTAATCGCGCGTGGGTCGTCTTTCTCGATCTGTATCTCAAGATCCGCCGGGTAACTTTCTGGTAAGCGCAACGAAATTGCCCCGTCGTCCGTCTTGAGGATCATATTCGCTGCAATCTCATCCAAAACCACAAGATCTATCGAACCAGATTGTGTCTCAAATGTGTTAGCGTCACCCGTCAGCAGAATCTTCCCGTAGATTCGTCCTTCTTGAACGCTGACCTGATACGCTCCCATCGCTTTGTCAAGATGGACATTGCCGGTGGTCGTTGTCAAAGCCATGTTGCCACGGATGCCGTGTATGCGAATATCTCCTGATTCCGTTTTGATTTTAAGGGTTAAATCGGGGGGTGTTTCGATAAGGCAGTCTAGACGAGTCAGTTGGGCATCTGAATCGGAAGGGTCTGGAAGGCGTGGAGTCAGTAGTAGAATATCGTCCTTCGTGGAAATTTCCAATTGCACCGCGTCGAGGTAGGTTTGGACGACTCCTTCATCGGCACCTGTCCCATGTTTTTCAAGTTTGACGGTGATTTCGTCTTTCGTTGTCGCGTTCAGTTCCACACTCCCCGCGAAGGGCAATGTCAGTTCAAGTCCATAAACATCGTCATAACTAACCTGTTGTTCAGAAGCTGAACGATACTGCGGGGAATCCCCCTCAGAGGCAACTGGCGTAACTATTTTTGCCGCATCGATTTTGTTGCCGCCATGCTGTGATAGGGAATCTTCAACTTTTGGAGTATTAGTGCTCACAGTTCCGTTTTGAGAGTCCGCAAAGTTGACTCCGACAGATCGAGACAAATGCCGTGCGCTTCCCGTCTCTGCATGAATAACGGTATAGAGCAGGCAGATATAAAAGATGGGAGCAAGTTTTGTAATGGTACGCATCCTCGGAGCTACCTCAAGTTGAAATGCGGTGTTTTCAGCTGCTATAGCATTGGACTGGAAGGTTTGCCAAAACGTTGAAATTGCTGGTAGTTTCAACGTTGCTTTGAATCTTCCAACAAATCGGGAGTCTTCCGAAACGGAGTCCTTAGAACGGAGCCGATCTTGTCAGGGCTGTTTTAGCTTGCGATGTTTTCGTGTGGGAAACTCTTATTTTAGTTGATGGGGTTCAGCGCACTGGATTCCAACAGATATTTCCGAGGAGCGGGAAGATCTCCAGAGAAGTATCCGATAGCGAAAAGTTTAGCAGATCTTCGATTGTGCGTCAAACAGATCTTTCTCCTAATATTTTTTCTTTGTGTTTTCAAGGAGGTTGTAGTAACCTTTCTCCGTCTAATGAAGATCACCCGATTGAGGTGAAAGGAGCCAGATCCAATGTCTCAAATCACAGAAGTCTGCAACATCGGTTCACAGCGTGAATTGTTCATTGACCGCTATCTCATTGACAGGCTCGATGGGACAAGCCTCAAGCTGCATAACCCACAACCGGCGGGGGTTGCTATCCGGTACGATCAACCGTGGGAGGACCGTCTGGCTTTTTATACAACGGTTCTCAAAGATGGGGATATATATCGTATGTACTACCGGGGAAGCCTCATGGGACAAAGGCCACACCCGACCTGTTATGCGGAAAGCGAAGATGGTATCCACTGGACAAAACCGGAACTTGGTATCGTTGAGCTCAACGGGTCGACAAAGAACAATGTGATCCTACGACACAACGGTCAATTCTGTGCGTTTGTTGACACGCGACCGGGTGTCCCTGAAGCCGAGCGATATAAAGCGAACGGGCGCGATCAGCAGCAACCGAGCAGTCTAGTGGGTTATACATCCGCCGACGGCATCCATTGGACAAAGTTGCGCGATGAGCCCATTGTCCCGATGGTTTTGGAAAACAACTTTGATTCTCAAAACGTGATGTTCTGGTCGGAGGTTGAGGGCTGCTATGTCCTCTACGCCCGCCATATGGTCAGCGACGCTCGGATTCGGTCAACAGCACGGGCAACATCAACAGATTTCATCAACTGGACAGAACAGACCCCAATGACCTTCAGCGATACCGGCAGCACAACCCCCTCGCAGCATTTATACACCAATCAAACGCACCCCTACTTTCGTGCCCCTCGCATCTACATCTCACTCCCCGGTCGCATCCACTTCAATAGACCTGCGTTGACGGAAGCACAGGCTGCCGAGGTCTGTCCAGATCCAGTCAGTGGCGGTGGGGCAGACATCTCGGATGGTGTTCTGTTGACCACGCGGGCGGGCACAACGCGCTACGATTTCACGTTCAAAGAGAGTTTTGTCCGTCCGGGCATTGGTTACAACAACTGGACATCACGGACAAACTATCCTGCACTTGGGGTTGTACAGACCGGTCCGACCGAGATGTCCCTGTATGTTCAGAGAGATTATGACCAGCGGACGGCGCACCTTGATCGCATGACGCTCCGAATTGACGGTTTTGCTTCGGTAAATGCGCCTTACACGGGTGGTGAAATGGTAACTAAGCCGTTTACGTTTTCTGGGAAGGAATTAGAGATCAATTATTCCACCAGTGCAGCTGGAAGTCTTCGCATCGAAATTCAGGAAGTGAGTGGGGCACCTGTTCAAGGTTATACCCTTGATGAATGTCCAGAGATTATCGGCGACGAATTGGAGCGGGTCGTTCGTTGGGAGAGAGGTTGCGATGTCAGTAAACTGGCTGGAACCCCGATTCGTCTGCGCTTCGCAATGAAAGATGCGGACCTATTCTCGTTGCGGTTCCGTTAACGAGGCGTGTCATCAGAGCGTGTTCCATCTTTCAAAAATATGACTAACGGCAGCGCAAAGAGCATCACTGCACCGTTTGCATAAAAGATGGCTTTCAGATCATAAGTATCGCCTACAAAACCCGCAAGATATGGCGCAGTCGCAGAAGCGATAAAACTTAGGGTATAGTGCAACGCATAACCTCGGCTACGGAATTCTGCATTCAGCGTTGGGGCAGTTCCGACATAGATTACAGAGGAAGTTCCATTTAACATAAACCCAAACAGCGGCAGGAACAGCACAAGAATCCATCCCGACGGTACTGAAGGCAGCGCAAAACAGCCAAATATCATCAGCAATTCTGTCAGCAGAATGATTTTTCGAATGCCCAATTTTTGAATCGGCATCCCGCACAGCAGTTTCCCCAAAGCACCGCCGAAAAACGTCAACGACATCAACCCACCTACGGCACCCGCTTCAACACGGATTTTGATTAAAAATGCTAGAAACGTCGTTACAGCGGCCCGAATACCGTTGTCTAAAAGCCCAAGGATAGAATAGATCGTAAACTGGGTCGGCTGCGCTATGCCCCAACCCTGAAACGTCAGCCACTGTGCTCGACTACCTTTCTGTGCTTCCATCTTAGGTGCAGGGCGTTCCCTTTTTGCACCGATGTCTGACCGAAAGAAGAAGATATACAAAACAGAGGCTGCAAGCCCAATCGTTCCTAACACCGAGCAGCTTGCACCCCAGCCAATCCTGATGACCAAGATGCCCGCTAACGCTGGAAAAAGCACCTTTCCAACATCGCCAAAGAAGTTCAACGTGCTGATTGCCGGTCCCGCCTTTTCAGCCGGATAAACGTTTGAAACAAGGGCGGTTCCCACTGGATGATATACCCCACCGCCTACCCCAGACGAAAATATCAGTATCAACGCTAAAGGATAGCTGAACGCCAGGATCAACCCCATGTAACTCAGACTAAACCACGTCGTGCCTATGCCTAGGATCAAAATATCTCCGACCCGTTCAGCGAGAATCCCGGCGGGGATCTGAGTCGCACTTATCGCCCCGTGGCTCGCGGTTTTTAAGAGACCAGATTGGGAGTACGTGAGATTTAGATCTACTGCGATGAACGGAAGTAGGATGGATAGGCTGGAGATGTAACCGTCGTTAATGATGTGAAGAACGCTGCACCACCATAGATATTTCTTCGGTTTTGTTGGGTTCGATTCTGGAACGGTTACGGGATTGGGAGTTGAAACGCCCCCATGCTTTTTAACTTGAGGTGTGCGTCGCAAAATAGTGGGGATCCTCATCGATTTTGTGATAGCGTCAGGCGGCTATTGGGGTCGTCCGCTCCACCTTATTGCCAGTGTGCAGGAATGATGACATCCTCAAAGCCGAATTGATCCGCAATCCACCGTTCCTGAAACATCCCATCCTTATACGAAGAACGCTCACTCTGCCGGACATCAGTTTCACCGGCTAACGCTTCTACTAGTGGCACGACAGCCTCAGGGTTTCCCGAAAGCAATGTCCGTGCACGCACATTAGGCGCAAAGAAAAATGGATCAAAATAGGAGAGTGTCCGCTTGACTTGCTCTTCCTTCTCTGGATATAAACGGAGGTAGTCTTCAACCTCACCCGGTACTTGGTCACCGGTGTTGTAAAAACTCCCAGGCGAAGCGACGACATGGGTCACTTCGGGTCGGAGCGCTGCCGTCAATAACGGCATACCTTCCTGCTTAATCGCTGCGAGGCGGGAGCGATCCACTTCAGGGCGTGTCAGTAGATAATCGACGGCACGCAACCAATCCGCAACAAATCCACGAAAGATAGAGGTCTCAGGGGAGTCAATTCCCTCGGTCATCATACCGGGGAATACTCCTGCATATGGCTTGTCAGCATTACGCTGTCCGCGTCCAGCGGTTGAAAAGACGAGGAATCGCCCACGTTTTTCGTTGGCGTCCCCTTGTGGTAGTGGATCTACAACGCTGCGATACGCCGGACCGAGCAGCAGGGTCGGGAACGGGCCCTCCCCATGTGGAATGCTTAAATAGCCGAACAATCGATAGGGACCGATGCCGGTGAAACGAACCGTGTAGCATTCGCAATACGCTGTAGATCGAATCGGCAGATGTTCCTCTTCGGGGGCGATAGGTGTAGCTTCCAGTTCATGGCAGACCTGCTGCCAATAAGCATCAAAATCTTCGGGTCGAGACGTATTAGACATAATTAACTCCTGTGGGATGAGACTAATGCGGGATAAATCAGTAGTTTTGCAGATGGTTTTTGAAGAAATCCTTTAGGATTGGTCCATGATGAACGCTGCCGGCATCGTGACCATGTCCGTCATACGGATACATCTGCTTATCTTCGGAGGCGATAGTGTTAAAGGCTGCGTAACCTGTTTCTGGCGGACATACGTTGTCCTGCAAACCGATGTAGACCATAATGGGACAGGTGATCCGCGGTCCGAAATTGATACCGTCGAAATACGCTAGCGTGTCACGTACCGCCTCTCTCCGTTGAGGATAAAGCCGCAGATAGTCACTGATTTCTTGGTATGGGTAGGTGCGTGTCAACTCAATAGAATCCATATACCCGCAAAGATACGGGCAGCCAGCCGCTGCGGCACGGACTTCAGGACGCAACGCGGCTGTGGAAATTGCTAATCCACCGCCCTGACTACTGCCATTCACACCGATTCGCTCGCCATCAACCTCATCGCGCGAAAGCAAGAAATCGATCACCCGAGCCGCATCAATATAAAAGCCACGATAGGTATAGGTGTTTCGATCAACTATGTTATGCGTCAACAGGCCTGGGTAACCGGGGTTAAACTGTTGGTTACTGCGGATCTTACCACGCGGAGCGACGGAGAACGCAGCGTAACCGTCCTCTGCCCATGATCGCGGGATGGGGGGATCTTGAAGGTAACCCGGCACCTGTATGATGGCAGGCAGTTTCCCTGACTTTTCGCGCGGCACGGCATACCAGCCGGCGATACGCACACCGTCAAGACTATCGTAGTGCACATCATAAACTTCAATCTCTGGTGTACTGTGTAACGGCACCAACTCCACCGTCGCGTTAAGCGGAATCTCCGCCGACTGTGCCAGTAGCCCGTCCCAAAACGCATCGAAGTCATCGGGTCGCGTGACCACCGTGCGATATTGGTCGGCAGGTATTCTTTCAGTTTGACTCATTCTGTTCTCCTTGTGTAAGATATTGTCGGTCGTTTTGCCAAGATAGCGATATGGGTCTTGACCGATGATGTTAACAAGCATGTGGAAAGAGAGCTAATATTCACCATTCGCATTCCAGCCGGGATACTGCTCCTCCAAAGCCGCCAAGGTTTGCGGGGTGTAGTATGGATGCCCTGCCGGTGGAAAGCGAAAAACCTCACGCTCTTTCGCTGTCAACGTTCCGATGAACTGACTAAACACCGGATTCTTTCCCTTGTCCGTATAGTGTCTAAATCCTTCCCAATAATTATCAGCTCTGCCAATCCCAAATCCCCATGTGAAGCGTTGACCGTCCTCACGGAGATAATCGCTTGCAGAGTGCAACGTGTAATTGGTGAACATACACAGCGTTCCACCCTTGCAGATTAACGGTTCATACTTGGTTGTGTCACGTCCATGTTCCTTAGCAAGTAGCCGCAGTGGGGCTTGGTCTTCATTAACATCTTCGAGATGCACCCAGAAGCCGAGTTGACCAAACTCAGGCAGTGTATCGGAGGGCGGCAGCAAGGAGTTATTTCCGTTGTCGATATGTAAACCGGCAGCGTCGCTGCCCACACCACCCCCTTTGAAACCGGGATAGCGGGCGATCATGCAACCGGCGCGAAAATGGATATGTTCTGTCTTGAGCCATTTTCGGGCAAAACCCCACGCCCGATGGTCAACAATGCCTCGCAGCAGTGCTATCTCTGGCGGCGGAAAGTCAGTAAGAATTGCCCGACCCTGTGGTGGATCATCTTTCACCTCGGCCCATGTAGGAAGCGACTTCCGTTGTGCCGCTTGCATTTCGCGCAACTTTTCACCTGTATAAAAGCCCGGAACGATAACGTAGCCTTTCGCTTCTAACTCTTCAAGATGTGCATCGGTCAGTTTTGCGGACATATCTTCACCTCTTAACTGTTAGTACTTTGATGTCAAACCTCCATCACCCACGGGATGGGTTCTGGGAAAACATCATGCTGTTTTGCCCAATCAATTAAACCATCGTTTGTCCCTCCCAGTAACTGTTTGGCAACGTCATCAACCTGTGCTAAGACAGTCTCACCGGGCTGGACAAGGCTCATCGCTCTGTGTGCCCCACCCATCCAACGATAAGCGTAGCCAAAAATTATCACCTTTGAAACACGATCGGTCAGGTTCGGGGCAGAAGTATGGAAGAGACGATTTTCAAAAAGGAACGCATCTCCAGCATTGAGACGGAGCTCGACCGTTCCCACAGGGTCAACCTCTCCCTTTGGAATCGGTAACGGGGTATCCAACAGATGCGATTCCTGCGCAAAGAGCGTAAAGCCGGAACGCGGCTGCTTAAAATCGGTCAAGCAGTATCCGACTTTAATGCTGACGCGTGGCACGTTTCTGTGCTTCAGATCTTCGGCAAGACCGCTATCCCGATGCCAACCCCGTTGGTTAACGGTTTCTTCGTCCGCTGGTTCTGGAAACTTATAGATAATCGCTGTTGTGTGCAGCTGAATATTAGGAGACAGCAGTTGGGCGACTAAGGGGACCGTCGGTGACTGGGTCACTAGGGGATGAAAATCTGGTTCTTGGACGATACCGGGACGCCTTTGAACGTAAGCCCCGTCTGCATCAAAAGATTCAATTAACCTGTCACTGACCTGAGTGAGTTTGTCAATCATCTCCGGTGACAGCACATCCGGAACGACCAGATAGCCGTTTTCATCAAAAAATTGACGTTGTTCCGCCGTGAGTTTCACAAAATCCATGTCAATGTTCCTCTTGTCCTTTGAGAAATTTACCGAACAATGAGAATATTAGCTGCCGAGGTGCCGCGCGAAAAAGTCCAACGTCCGGGGCCAAGCAGCTGTCGCTGCTGCTTCATGGTGACGCTCGCCTGTGAAGTCCATAAAGGCGTGCCCGGCGTTGGGGTATGTATAGAATTCATGCGCCTTGTTATGGCGTGTTAATTCAACGCCGATTGTCTGCATATCTTCCGGAGATGGGTTGGCATCCTCCTCACCAAAATGGAACAGCAGCGGACAGTTAATTTCGCTAGTGCGCTCAAACGGCGATGCTCCGCCTTCTCCCAAAGCCACCATGGTGTTGCCGCCATAATAAGCCTCAGCAGCTTTGAACTGCGGGAGAGCTGCCGCCATCAGGTATGCCACTCTACCACCCATGCAGAAGCCGGTGATCCCTAGTGCCTCGCTATTAACAGCACTATGGTTCTGTAAGAACGCTACGGTGGCTTGAACGTCCGCGATCATCTCCGCGTCTATGAGTTCCCGTGGACCTCGTGGGTCGTCGGGTCCCAATCGGTGATACAGATCTGGGGCAGCGGCGACGTAGCCGGCTTCCGCCAGTCTATCGGTCATTGTGCAGATAAACGTATCAACGCCACCGGCGTGCTGGGCAACTACTACACCGGGAAAAGGTCCCGTACCATCGGGGGTAGAGACGTAAAGTTCCATATCTTGGTTATCGACTTTGATGGTTTCTGTAAACGATGGCATGTCTTGCTCCTCCTTTTCTGTTTTCGCCTGCGGCGCATATCAGTTTGGTGCTTATTTCGCCGTTTGAAATTCTTCACACACGAGGTGTGCCAACATATTGATAAATTCGGGATGCTCGCCGACAGTGCCGGCACGAATAAAGTTCATACCGCACGCCTCGGCGGTCTCTCTAGCTTCCAAATCGAGGTCGTAAAGCACTTCGACATGGTCACAGAGGAAGCCGATCGGTGATACGATGACATCCTGAACACCCGCCTCCCTTTTCTCCCGGATCAGTTCATTAATATCAGGACTCGTCCACGGCACGGTTGGATTATCGGGCGCGCTCTGATAAGCAATATCAAAATCAGTGCCAAGAACCGCTGCCACAGCCGAGGCGGTCTGACGAAACTGTTCGGGGTACGGGGAGGTCTTCGCTGCAACTTGGGGGATTGCGTGAGCGGTAAAAATCAGAGCAGCCTCAGCAAAACGTGACTCAGAAATGCCGTTACATGCGCTACGAATGCGCTCCGCGATGGCGTTGATAAAACCAGAGTGTAAATGCCACAGGTCATCTAAATAACGAATACTAAGCGTTTGGGTGCCTACCGTTTCGACTGCAGCAATAACATCATTCTGATAACGCTCCCAACTGGCTTTAGACCGGTAGGAAGACATGATGATAGCAAGGACGTTGCGATGTCCCTTTTCAACCATTTTTGCTATCGTTTCATGGAGGTACGGCGTCCAATTACGCATCCCCACATAGATAGGCGAATCAACATCTCGTTTTCTAAGAGCGTCCCCAAGCGCGTCCGCCTGTTTAAACGTCAGTTCGTTAAAGGGTGAAAATCCGCCGAGTTTGACATAGTGGCTCGCAACCTCTTTTATACGCGCAGCATTCGATGGCGCATTCCCGACAATTCCTTCAACGAAGCAGTGCGCTTCCCCGGGACATGGATCGTACTGCCGACAGCAACCGGGAGTCGGTCCTCCGAACCCGACAAGCAAGATGCTATCGTATGCACCCACTGAACCCCATTGAGGATTTGTGTCATTTTTCAACGGATTTTACTCCCTAATTTCGTGCTTCTTTTGCGACTTTCACAAAGTGTTTCACATTTTCAAACGGCGTATCCCGATGAAGTCCGTGACTGAGGTTAAGAATATGTCCGACCTTTCCGCCCGCTTGTAAACAATCGTTGACGGCAGCGGTAATATCATCATATGTTCCATCCCGCAGGATATTATTGTCCACATTTCCTTGAAAGGCAACTTTGCCCTTCGCTTCTTTCTGAGCTACCGACAAATCGACACACTTTCCAACGCTCAAAACGTCAGCACCACTTTCCAACATCAGCGTGAGGTAGGGACACTCTTTGGCAAACAGGATGGAAGGTGTGCTCGGATCTAATGCCGCAAAGATCTGTTTGTGATACGGTTGGACAAAGGTTTCGTATCTCGGTCGGTCGATCTGATCCGCGATAGATTCAAACAGCTGTACAACCTGCGCTCCTGCCGAGATTTGGTAGTTGAGATAGTTAATCGTCATCTGCGTTAAACGTTGCAGCAATTCATGAAATAGACGCGGTTCTTCGTCCATCATTTGGAAAACAGGATGTGTAGTGTTTGAAACCCCACCACCGACAGCCATCGGACTGGTCCCTGCGATCATAAAAAAAGCGAGGGTCAACGGCGATCCTGCGAAACCAATTAACGGCAATTCTCCCTCTAACGCCCCACGCAGTCCACTGATAATCTTTCCGGTAAACACCATCTGTGAAGCGGGATCATCAAGGGGACGTAACGCCTCGATCTGGGCTTGGGTCCGAATAGGAGAGTCTAAGACGGGACCGGGGTCAAATTGGAAGTGTACGCCCATCGGGCAAAGTGGCGTGAGAATGTCTTTGTATACAATGATTGCATCAACCCCGATACGCTTGGGTAAGAGAGAGATCTCAATCGCCCATTCGATCTCTTGATCGCTAAATGGGCACGGTATCGTCCGAAATAACCGCTCTAATGGGAGATCGATTTTTTTTCTGAGTGCACGATACGCCGGATCTGAACGACCAGCTTGGCGCATCAGCCATACTGGAACCCGTTCTACGGGCAGGCGCCTTGCAGCGCGGAGGAGGAGATCATTTTTAGGCATAACGCTCTTTACTCTTTCGGACGCCCTTTCAATTCAAGATATTCCCTGAGTTTTACGTAGCTTTTGATGTTTTTCATAATTCGACCACTTTCTCGCTCTTCGAGATAGAGAAAGAACCCCATCAAATATAAGCTAATCAGAAATGACAAGAAGCCAACGAAACATCGGAAAATAGCAAAATAGTTCGCGGTAAAATCTAATTTAGGCATCCCGTGACCCCACGAAACCGAAACGAAGCCTTGCCAGCCTGTGACGCCCATTGATAAAAAAGCGATTGAGAGTACAAAAACAACGAAAAACTGTATGCCCATGGCTGACCTTCCTTACGGGGAATTCAGGACTAATAGTTGAATCGCTGTATTATAGCATATTGCTCATCCTATGGTAAAGATTTCTCTGCTTTGAAGTTTCTGATGTTTTTCGTTGCACAAATAGCCAACCTGTGATAAAGTTTTATTCAGGTTAGAAATGAGCCTTTAGCGGTAGACCCTGAGTCACGTAAACGCCAAGGAGAATTCAGAGCCGTGAAAATCGTTGGAGTTATTCCCGCTCGCTATGCGTCAAGTCGGTTTCAGGGCAAGGCGTTGGTAAACATCCTTGGCAAACCGATGGTGCAGCACGTCTACGAGCGAGCGGCACGTGCCAAAACGCTAGATGCCGTCATCGTTGCAACCGATGACCAGCGGATCTACGATGTGGTTGCCAGCTTCGGCGGACAGGTGGTCATGACCTCCCCGGACTGTCCTACAGGCACCGAAAGGGTTGCGATTGTTGCGGAGACTTTGGATTGCGATGTCGTGGCGAATATTCAGGGTGATGAACCTTTACTGGAGCCGGTGGTCATAGATCAGATGATTCAACCGTTTCTCGATGACCCCAGTGTCGAAGTCAGCACATTGAAACAGCGAGTCGAAAATGAAGCGGATTATCGAGATCCCAACGTCGTTAAAGTTGTGACCGACCTTCAAGGTTTTGCGTTATATTTTTCCAGAGCGTCCATCCCCGGCAATCTCTCAAATCATTGGCTACAAGATCACCCAAACTATCGGCATGTGGGGCTGTATGCTTATCGCCGAGAGCGACTCCTTGAGTTTACCCAATGGGAAAGAACGCCATACGAGAGTGCCGAAGGACTTGAGCAGTTGCGCTTCCTTGAACACGGTATCCGTATCCGTGTCGTTGAAACAGAACATTTGTTGATTGGGGTTGATGTGCCCGCCGATTTGGAGCGGGTGCTTGAGATTTTGAAATCACGCAAAAATGAAACGTGAAGGTTCCCATCTATTACGTTTCACGAGTGGTTCATGAGGCAAGCTGATGGTGCGATCTATAGACTGGCTCAAACAGTCCGAAGCTGAATTTAAGGCCGCAACAGATCTTCTAAACACCAACAACTTTGCGTGGTGCTGCTTCACCGCACAGCAATCAGCCGAAAAGTCGATTAAGGCAATTCTGAACCATCTCCAAAGTGATACGCTAGGTCGCAACTTAAACACGCTTATTCAAGAAGTTGAACAACATCGACAAGTAAATCAAGCCGTCATTAATGCGTGTATCCGCCTAAATCGCTTTTATATCCCAACCCGCTATCCAGATGCCTTCGCAAGCGGTGTTCCTGCTGAACAATACTTTGATCAGGATGCAAATCAAGCGGTTCAAGATGCTGAAGAGGTGATCCGTTTTGCAAGAACTATTGTCCAACCGACCCCATCAGGAGCTACTATCTAACCGGCCACATGTTGAAAAATTATGGGAGTTCGTAGATCGAGTCCTCAAGCAGAAGGGCGATGAGATTGAATCCATTGTTCTGTATGGCTCCATGGCGAAAGGCAACTGGTCAGTCGGTAGCGATTATGATGTCCTAATTGGACTGTGCATTGATGATGGGAAACGTTTCATAGATCGGCTCTACGACTATTCACTGCTTACCTTTGCTCCAATCGATATTTTTGCCTATAGCCAATCCGAACTCGATTTGATGTTCAAGAACTTTCATTTGACCCTGTTAGAATCCCTGAACCATGGGATTGCCCTGTTTGACCGAGGACGGTGGGCAGAAATGCGAGAGCAATTCAAGGAATGGAAAACATCGGGTGTGATTGAACAGATCGCCGTGGGTTGGCGAGTTAAGAAAGAACAAGGAAATATTAGAGACAATGAACAGATGCAGGGATTATAAAGTTTTTGTCGGTATGAATCAAATTTGGTATGATTTCTCACTTTGTGTTTTACACAATACGCAAGGGATAGCTCGCATATTTAACAGATCTAAGGAGTTGCTATCGAGATGACAAAGTACATTTTCGTGACTGGCGGTGTAATCTCTGGCATCGGAAAGGGAATAACGACAGCATCACTCGGCCGCTTGCTCATCGATCGTGGGTTCAAGGTTATGGTGGTCAAAATTGACCCATATCTCAACTCGGATGCTGGCACGATGAACCCATTCCAACACGGCGAGGTATTCGTGACGCGGGACGGTGCGGAAACCGACCTCGATCTCGGCAATTACGAGCGATTCTTGGGAATTGACCTCAATCAATACTCGAACTTCACAACGGGTTCAGTCTACAATGCGGTCATTGCCAAAGAGCGACGCGGGGATTATTTGGGTGGAACCGTGCAACTTATCCCGCACATCACCGATGAGATCAAGGAGCGCATCTATCAACTCGGACGCGATAGCGATGCGGAAGTGGTCATTACGGAGATCGGCGGAACCATTGGGGATTTTGAGACGCCACCGTTTGTCGAAGCGATCCGACAGATGGCGGTAGAGGTCGGACGCGAAAATACGATCTTTATTCATGTTTCGCTAATTTATACCCTGCCCAATGGAGAAAGCAAAAGTAAGCCGACCCAACACAGCATCCGTACGCTACAAGAGTATGGTATCCAACCCGATCTCCTAATTTGCCGCACAAGTCAACCGATGGAGGAGGGAATACGGCAGAAGATCTCGCTCCTTTGTGGACTTCAGGAGGAATACATCGTTGAGGGACTTGACACTGATCTGGTTGATGAAATCCCGCTGAACTTTGAGCGTCAAGGCATGGGGCGTTTGGTGATAAAGCGACTTGGGTTAGAAGAACGTCAATCGAACGGCGTTGAGTGGGCAAAGATGGTTGATAAACTGAAGCACCCTAAACACCGGACTCAGATAGCGATTGTTGGTAAATATGTCCAAGGTTCTGATACCTACCTCAGCGTGAAGGAAGCACTCAAGCACGGTGGGATTGCCAACGATTCAGCCGTGGATGTCAAATGGATTGAAAGTGACGACCAAAACTTGGATGAGGAGTTCGAGGGAGTTGACGGAATTCTCGTTCCCGGTGGTTTTGGCTACCGCGGTATTGAAGGGATGATTGTCGCCTCCCGCTATGCACGGGAGCAGAAAATTCCATATTTTGGGTTATGTCTCGGAATGCAGTGCATGGTGATCGACGTTGCACGGCACGTCGCAAAACTGAAGAACGCAAACAGTGCCGAGTTTGACGGGAAAACACCGCATCCAGTCATTGATTTGATGCTAGATCAACGAGAACAGACCGATCTCGGTGGCACAATGCGACTTGGACTCTATCCGTGCGTTCTCAGGGAAAACACAAAAAGCTATGAAGCGTATCAGCAGCCAATCATCTTAGAACGACACCGCCATCGCTATGAGTTGAACAACGAGTATCGGGAAGCCCTTGCATCCGAGGGATTGTGTTTTAGCGGGGTATCGCCTGACGAGAATCTGGTTGAAATCACTGAAGTTGTTGATCATCCGTGGATGGTCGGTTCGCAATTCCATCCCGAATTTCAATCTAAGCCACTTGAGCCGCATCCACTGTTTCGTGACTTTATCCGTGCTGCCTTGCACTACCAACAGCAGCAATCACGAATCATACATAACGAGTAAGGGATCAAAAACCGACCGTCTAGTCCCAGAGGAATTAAAAAATTGCCTTTCTCTGTGTCTTTGTGGTTTCTTTTACGCATTACGTATCACGTATTAGGTGGAGGTCCGTTATGTCTAAAAACTACGCTAAGATGTACTCTCGCGCTTGGTATGGCGACGAGGAGATTACATTGACGTTTCCCGAAAATTGGGAAGTCACAATGGTTGCGCCTAACGATGCGCCCAAATTATCGGACGCAGCAATCGAAGCTGCATTCGGTCAACCCATCGGTACACCACGTATTGAAGATATGGCGCGTGGCAAAAGCGATGCCGTTATCATCGTTGATGATCTCAGTCGGCCCACGCCTGCGGCGGAGGTTATTCCCTACCTACTCCGTGAACTGCACCAAGCAGGCATCCCCAAAAACGAAATTCGCTTCGTTGTTGGTCCGGGGTCACATCGTCCGCTCACGGATGAGGAGATAGTGAAGAAAGTGGGGGCTGATATTGCGGCGTCTTATGAAGTAACAAACCACGACTTTATGAGCGGAAATCTCCGGGCACTGGGGAACCTAGATGAGGGGATGCCAATCTATATCAACCCAGTTGTGGCAGACGCTGATTTCAAAATTTGCTTGGGCGGTATTTACCCTCACAAAGCAGTCGGATTTGGTGGAGGAGCAAAGTTGGTTGTCCCCGGCGTATCGGGTTTTTCCACGATGTTCCACTTCCACAATTACTATCCGGGACGAGGTCATGCAACCGTTGAGAGGGAGCACGACAAAACCGATGCGCGAGATGTTTCAGAAGCGGCTGCCAGAGTCGTTGGAGTGGATGCCATTGTAAACCTCGTCATCAATAGCAGACGTGAAATAGCCGGTCTATTTATCGGTGATTTAGTGAAGGCGCACCGAGCCGGTGCACGTTTTGCCTTGGAGACCTATGGGACACAGATTCCAGAGGCAGTTCGCCAAGAAACGGATGTGATCGTGCTAAACTGCTATCCGATTGACTCGGATGCAATTCAGACCACCAAAACATTCTGGGCACGACGGTATTTTGGTGATGTCTACACGATTGCCGTTAATCCTGCAAGTGATGGGTTCTGCTATCATGGACTCTATGATCTGTTAGATTATCCACGTTACCTTAGGCGCAGGGCGCGGACAACCCCGATGCCGTTACCCACACCGAAAATCGAATCTCCAAACCAAGCGCTAGTTTGGTCGGAGAACTTCCCGGCAGATGAGTTTTACAAGGATCATCCCGGCGACATCCTCTTCCGTGAGTGGGATAGGCTTGTCAATATGCTTGCGGAGAAGCTGCCTCAGAACACAAAGGTGGCTGCCTTCCCATGTGCTAGTATCCAGGTGCTGGCAGAGGAATAATTGAGACATAAACTGCGGGATGTCCGAAATAGGAGGTAACCAAAGTGGGGGAAAACCGTGTCGAAACAGGGAATCCGCTGCGCATGATTGTCGTGGGCAGTGGCAGAGGCAAGTCACACGCACGCAGCTTTCTGGCGCGACCCGACAGATTTGAATTGGTCGGCTTGGTCGATATTGATGAACCGCGTCTCAAAGCTGCTATTAGCGATCTCGAATTACCGGACCATCTTGCCTACACTTCATACCCGGAGGCGTTGGAAGGGTCGGATTGTGACGGTGTTGTTATCGCTACTTGGGCGCGCACGCACGATGAACTGGTGGAAGCTGCAATTGAAGCCGACAAACATGTCATGGTAGAGAAGCCATTCACGCTGGAACTCGCACCCGCCAAACGACTCACCGAGATGGCGGAGGCTCGTGGGCTAAAAATCGTTGTCACGCAGCAATGGCGATACCTACCCGGACAACGCACAGTGCGACGTTTGATGACCGAGGAGGCTTATGGCGAGCCGCAGACCGGACACATGTTCTCCTACAAAGCCCGTGGTAGTGAGTATCCCGACTCCGAGCACTCCCAACTCTGGCAGATGACCGTCCACGAAATTGATTCGCTGATTGCCATGGTGAACCGGCGTGTGGTGGAGGTGTTCGGCCATTCTTACCGACCGCCGGAAACGACTTGGAATCGCGAATCCACTGCCACCGCCGAGCTTACTTTTGATAATGGTGCCCGTTTCGTGATCGTATCTACCTCTGATGCCCGTGTGAACACCAGTGAATTCCGCGCCGAGTGCGAGCACGGTGCGGTTGTTTTACACAGCCCACAAGGTTTTGGTGGTCCAGAAACTTTGCTTATCGGGACAGACCGGGCGAAAAGACTGAGTGAGGTAGAAATTGATCCGGACATTACCGGCTCACGTCAACTTGATCAATACGTCGCTGCCACATTTGCCGACTGGGTAAACGGCGGACCCGAGCCGGAGACTAGTGGTCGCAATAACCTGCCGGTCCTAGCCACCCTAAATGCCGTCATTGAGTCAGGCGAATCTGGTCGATCGGTGCGGGTAGAGGTCTAGGGCTTTTGACGTACTTCGTAGGGAACGCAGATCTGCGTTCCCTACACAAGGAGAAATTTATGAAGGCAACGGGGTCACACCTGATCGTCCAAGCATTACAGGCGGAAGGAATAGACCAAATCTTTACCCTAGCAGGGGACCACACCCTACATCTGATGGACGTTATGGCGGAGGAGGGGTTCAAGTTTATTGATACCCGCCACGAACAGGCTGCGGTGGACATGGCAAATGCGTGGGGGCGGATCACCGGCTCCCCCGGAATATCAATGTTTACTTCGCCGGGGCATGTGAACGCTATCCCTGGACTCGCGTTGGCGTATCACATGGAATCGCCAGTCATCAACATCACAGGTTCCGCAGCACAGCACCAACTGGGACAGGGCATCGCACAGCAAGAGATTGATCAGGTTGGGCTGGCGAAACCCATCACGAAAGGATCATGGTTCATCTCTGACCCGTACCGGATTCCAGAGTATTTCGCACGCGCTTTCCGCACCGCCTTAGCCGGTAGACGAGGTCCCATCCACTTGACTATTCCCGTAGATGTCCAAAGTGCTGAAGTGGATACGAGCCGCGTACATTTCGACCCGCCCGAAGTGTATCGCCGCATCGGTCAAGTCATGGGTGATCCGATCCTTGTAACAGAAGCGATAGAATTGCTCCAAAGCGCGCAGCGACCTATGGTGCTAGCGAGCAATGCAACTGACTCCGTAAATCGGGAGGATTTGCAGCGGTTCTTAGAGATAACGCAGCTTCCGCTGTTCACCGAGGAGATAGCCCGTGGACTTGTTCCCGATAGCCATCCCTACTGTTTCGGATTTGCGGACGGGAGAGTCAATCTTGTCTCACGCCGATTGGACGAGGCAGACGTTGTGCTGTTGCTCGGTAAGAAATTGGACTTTACCATCTCCTTTGGCGGACCGCCGACCCTCGCCGCCGATGTGTGCATCATCCAAGTGGATCCATCAGCGGACCAGATTGGTCTTTCTCGTGGTGTGGAGGTTGGTATTTTAGGGGATGTTGGTGCGGTGGTGAAGCAGTTAGCGCAGGAAGCCGAGGGATATAGGTGGAACGAAAATCCGATCGTTGAAGAACTCAGGTCCACCCGCGATGCCCAAGAGCAAGATTTGGACAGTCGGGGAGCGCCATCCACCCCGTTACACGCGATGTCCGTCCACAAGCATCTGCGCTCCCTTCTGGGCGAGAGTGACTGCTTAATCTTCGAGGGCAGCGACTTCTCGTTCTACGGGACCCCCTACTATCCTAGTCTCCGTCCGAGACGCTGGTTCACCAATAGCACGCTTGGAATGATCGGCTGGGGCGTATCCTACGGCGTGGGTGCTCAAGCCGCACTCCCTCAATCCAAAGTGGTGGTACTCACCGGGGATGGTGCCTTCGGGTTCAGTGCTATGGAATTGGACACCGCTGTACGGCACAACTTGCCCGTAGTCATCGTAATTGGGAACGATAGCGTCTGGGGCATAGACTATCACCAACAGGTGCAACTCTTCGGAAAAAGTGTAGCGACCGAGCTGCTGCCCTCGCGTTACGACAAGGTGGCAGAAGCACTCGGTGCCCACGGCGAATATGTCGAAGAGCCACATCAACTGCGCGGGGCCCTAGAACGTGCTCTTGCCTCGGATAAACCTGCGTTAGTCAACGTGCGGATTCAGGCGAACCCCAGTCCATTGACAGAATACATCATTGAGCGGAAAAGTGCCTTCACCGGCAGTTAGATTCATAAGTAAGGTTTACTTCAGGGATTGCTAGGTAAAATTGTTTGTCTAGCAATCCCCACTACTACCGGTAATGGTTGACTTGTTGGAAGAAATCGCTTGATACGCTTACGCCGTTGCGTAATACTCCTGCCAATCCACACCAGCGCGTCCATTCAAATCCCACTCGACCTGCCCATCAATCAAGGTCAACTCGCACTCTAGCTTCTGATTTCCCACAAAGAGTGCCCTTCTGACATCAAGAAAACCGAATCTTCCCTCGTTCAGTTTGAGCACAGCGACATCCGCTACCGCGCCAACACTCAAGTGACCGTATTCCGGTCGATTAATCATCTGTGCCGGGGTAATCGTTGACATCTTGATAACATCAAACAGAGAAACGCCGATATTCAGAATCTTTGACATCGTTGTTGCCATGTCCTTCATCCCAGCGTTCATACTACCGGTGTGCAGGTCTGTTGAGATCGAATCCGGTATCCACCCCTGCTCGATGGCAGGTATTGCATGATTCCACACAAAACTCCCAGCACCGTGTCCCACATCAAACTTGACGCCGCGGGCACGCGCTTCAGCAAAATAAGGCTGCAACTTTCCCTTCTCATCGAACATCGGTATCGCGGCTTGGTACATGTGAGTGCTAATGTCGCCGGGGCGTATATGCTCAAGTATCATTTCTGAATAAGGACGTTCCGGGCGAAATGAGCCAAAATCAATCATGGCTGGCAAGCCCACCAATTTCCCCGCCTCCACAGCACGGTCAACCCCAAGCCACTCAGGACCTCCGTAGTGCGCAGTCTTAAATCCCACAACAATATCGGGATAGCGTTCAGCTACTTTCGCCGTTGCTTCGGGCTCCATATCCGGTATATTCTGCTCGATGGCACCGCCTCCCATGCCGTGTCCCACAATGTTGAGCAGTGCAAAAACACGGGTCTTCGCCCGATCAATGACGCGGTCTTTGAAATCGGGGAAATTCCGCCACCCTGAACTCCCAACATCGAGAACCGTAGTCACACCTGTGCGAAAATTGTATCCATCGGGATACAGGGAATTGTCCCCACAGTAGGCATTTCGCTGACCTGTACCGGCGTAGGCGTGGACATGGATATCCAGTAAGCCGGGCGTGACGTAAAGCCCATCTACATGGACAACCTTTTCTCCTTCTGCCTCCGGAATGTTCTCCGCCACACGCGCGATCTTCCCCTCTGCAATTCCAACATCCATCGCCTGATCGATGTTATTTTTGGGGTCGATAACGTGCCCACCTTTGAGTAACAAATCGAAACTATTTTGTGTTGTTTCACCCATTAGATTCCTCCATTGTTAAATGTCGATTTTTTGGGATTCTCTCCTAATTAGGACTTATGCAGCTTAACGGTTAAAGCGCTGTAGCTCGGCGATTCATCGCCGCTGGATACCGTTCCCACCGCCCGATTCATCGGGCAACTACAATCGAAGGGCGTAAGTTCTGGATATAAAAACTATCCCTCATCGGTAGCAGGAGCTTCCTCTGAAGGACTAAAGACCCCCTTTTCTACCAAGTATTGAAGTAAATCCGGGAGATCGTTTTTTGGGACGTCCTTTATAGTTATATCTCCGATTTTCGTCGGTAGCACAAATCGTAAAGTGTTACCCCGCCGCTTTTTATCGTGCAACATTGGTTGGAGCAGCGGATCTATCGAAACACCTAACGCATCGGTCGGCAAACCAATTCTAGATAGTAACTGCAATTGTCGTTCAGCGTCTGCAGGAGGGAGAATTTCCGTTTTGACTGCAAGATATGAGGCAGCAACCATGCCCACGGAAACCGCTTCGCCATGTAAATATCTGTGATAAAGTGATTCCAAGGCATGTCCAATCGTGTGACCATAATTTAGAATCGCCCGACGATCTGTTCTCTCCTCCGGATCTTCCTCCACAACTGCAATTTTGTGTTCACAACACCTTCTGACAATCTTTTCTAAAATATCAGGATCTTTCGCAATTATGTTCTCAACGTTAGCCTCTATATAGTTAAATAGCTCACTGTCCATAATTACAGCGTACTTAACCACCTCGGCAAGACCCGCTCTTAACTCTCGCGCGTTGAGTGTTTGCAGAAAGCTAGCATCAATGAAGATTATTTTTGGATGGTAAAACCCGCCGACTATATTTTTAACTCGAGCTAGATTAATGGCGACCTTCCCTCCAAGGCTGCTGTCTGCCTGAGCGATGAGCGTGGTAGGTATATGGACCAATGGGAGCCCGCGCAGAAACGTACTCGCAGCAAATCCAGCCAAATCGCCGATGATGCCGCCACCCATCGCAATAATCACGGATTGCCTATCCAACTGATGCTCCGCGAAGAAATCGTACAACATTCCAAGGCCCCAATAGGATTTGGTTCTTTCCCCTTCTGGGATCGCTTCGACGATCAGATCTACTCCTATATCTGCAAGGCTCTCAGAGATCTGGGAGATTTTAGCGGCATGAACTTCTTCAATGGTTTGATTGGTTACTAATAACGCTTGGGAGCAACGCGGCAGATGTTCCTTAAAGAGAGTCCCAAATTCGGCAATAATATTGGTTCCAATATAGATGGGATACGTGGTTTTTTCGTCTATCGTTGTCCAGATAGGTTCAATTTTACCTTTCGTTGAGTCCATAATCTCCAACCACACTATTAAGGGTTTATGCGAAAATGAAACAGAAAATCTAACGCAATGTCGCTAAGTTGCTATGACGCAAGGCGAGATAACGTGAAAACGAGACGAGTCACCTTCCCGTTTTCCGGTTTTCCCGTCTTCCCGTTTTCTGTTTTTTCATTGTGTCTTTGCGTCTTTGCGTTAAATTTGGCTAACGCTCAATACTTCCAAAATCCTACCCAGCCGTGAACCTGAACGGTTCTGAAACAGTGTCCAGTGTCTCCCGCACGGAATCGTCGAGTGTCCAACCGACTGCACCGATGTTATCGTTTAGGTGCTCGATTGTGTCCCCGCCGGTGATTGCGACTGTAATTTCTGGGTGAGATAGTACCCAAGCAAGTGCCAATTGTGCAGGGGTTATCCCCAATTCGCCCGCAAGTTCAATCACGGTTGATATAACCTGACTCGCAGCCCCTTGCACTGCTGCTGGAAATTGATCTCGCAGCCGGGTTGCCCAGAGAGTCCCTTCCGGTGCCGGATGGTCCGGTGAATAGATACCGCTTAAAAGCCCCACCGCCAACGGACTGTATACCATGACCCCCAACCCTTGATCCCGCACAAGCGCGAACATTTCGCCCTCAAGGTGCCGAGTCAGCAGGTTGTATTGATTCTGGACGCACATATACGGCGTTGCATTGTACCGATCTGCAACCCACAAGCCCTTGCAAACCTGCCATGCTGCATAATTACAACAGCCGACGTAACGTACTTTACCCGAACGAACGAGGTCATCCAATGCACGAATAGTCTCCTCAAGGGGAGTGGATTCATCGAACATATGGACGAGGTAGACATCAATATGGTCTGTGTCTAAGCGGGTCAGCGATTTTTCGACTTCGCGCATGATGTGGTATCTAGATAACCCTATGTCATTCGGTCCATCGCCTATTTGGCTAGCAACTTTTGAGGTAATCACAACATCATCACGTTTACCCTTCAGCGCTTTCCCCAGAATAACTTCTGAGCGACCGATGTTGGCGCGATCATCCATTGTCCCGTATACGTTGGCGCAGTCAATCAGGTTAATCCCCTGATCAATTGTGTGTTCGATGACCCGCTGTGCCTCGACTTCATCGGCCTGTCCTCTAAACCCTAAACCGAGTGCCAATCGACTCACTTGAACGCCCGCGTTTCCGAAGTTCACATATTCCATGACTTTTTTCGCCTTTCTAGCCGAGCTACTCCGCGCCTCGCAATGTTTCTAACTTTTGACTGACAGCTTCAAATAGCAGCGGTGCTGCGTTACCACAAGACAGCACACGGAATCCACGCTTTATCGCCTCGATCCCATCGTCCAAGCCGCGGGTCGGATAGCCGACAGCGATACCTTTTCGCGCTGCAGCGGCGAGCACCTTCTCAGAGGCTTCGGCGACTTTCTCGTGCAGAGGTTGACCCGGTACACCCAACGAAGCCGCCAAGTCGCTTGTCCCTACGTTCAGAACATCAATGCCTTCGACCTCCACAATTTCGTCGATATTGTCAATTGCTTCGGCATCTTCGATCATCAATGACACCGAAATCTCACTGTTGATATTGGCATAATAATCTGCCGACGATATCGCCCCAAATTTGATACCTCGACTGGGACCCACACCGCGTTTGCCTTGCGGCGGGTAGAACGCCCCATCCACCACATGCTGCGCCTCTTCTGCGGTACGGATGTGCGGGACAAGCACCCCCATTGCACCCAGATCGAGCGCACGCATAATCCTCGCTTCATCGTTCTCGTGGACGCGAACAATCGGTGTAGTATCCGCAGCATAAGCAGCGAGAACCATCCGCTCTATCTCTGTCCAGCCCATAGAACCGTGCTCTGCGTCAATCAGGACATAATCAACGCCGGCATATCCCATGACTTCAACAAGCCCCGGTTCAGGAAGACGCACACCGCCGCTTAACACCAATCCGCCGGCCGCTAATTTTTGTTTCAACTTATTCGTTCTGATACTCATAATTAGATTCCTTTTGTGTGACAGGTGATAAATTGCTTAACCCTGATACACCAGGGAGGTGGACTATGGGAGACGTTCCTCCCGCAGTCGTTGAACTTCAGTCTCCGTCTCCTCGCTACGTACCGGCGTTGGTCCCCAATGATCGATGGTACTCTCACCCGGTTCATCGCTCACGGTCACAAGGGCATCCGATCTGTCTCGGACTTCCGGCTTCAGCCGTGTACCGATCCCCGGTCGTTGTGGGGCGTGGAGGAAGCCGTCACGGATGTCGAGGTTCGGGTCAACGAACTCGTTATACCAACCTTTGTGGAAGGCGGGCACATGCTCCTGTATCATAGCGTTTGCAGAACTCATACAGATGTGGGAGCAGGCGAAGATGTTCACAGGTCCCGTGGCATCGTGCGGCGCAAATGGCACCTGATGCGCCGAGGCAAGGATGGCGACCTTGTGCGTCTCCGAAACACCGCCGGTCCAAATTAAATCCGGCATAACGATGCGAGCGGAGCCGTTCTCAATGAACAACCGAAGCTGCCACCGGCTGAGGAGACGTTCGGAAATACAGACTGGCGTTTTCGTGGATTCTTGGAGTCGTAGGAGTGCCTCTGGGTTGAGCAGCGGCATCAGATCTTCCTGCCACATCATGTCATACGGTTCCATCGCCTGTGCGATCCGAATCGCTACAGGCAGTGCCCACTTGCCGTGACCGTCATTGGCAATGTGCATTTCCAAGCCAACCGTATCCCGAATCTCGCGGATCGGCTTGAGTGCTCGGTCGAGGTCTTTTTGCGAAAGAAACTGACCATCACTCGCAATTGCTAGCGGGATAGTGGGCCCTCCCTTAATTGCGGTAATGCCCTCGTCAAGCAACTGTTTTGCTGTCTCGCCTGCACCTTCGTAAGGCATTGAGGTGGCGTAGACACGGATGCGTTTGCGAACTGCGCCGCCGAGGAGTTCGTAGACCGGCAACCCAACCGCTTGACCCTTTATGTCCCAGAGAGCAATGTCGAGTGCCGAAATTGCTCGCATCTCTGCGCCGCCGTAGCCGGCATGGTCAGATAGACGGAACATCGCCTCCCAGTGACGCTCAATCTCGAATGGATCACGGCCAATGAGGAGCGGTCCGAAAAAGTCGTGAATCGCTGCTTGAACGACCGATGGGGCATAGAAGGTTTCCCCCAAACCGACGATACCAGAGTCGGTGTGAACATGGACCCAGACGTTGTGCGGCTGGGCTTTGACACGGATGGTCTCAATCTGTGTAATCTTCACGGTTTCTCCTTGATGATTTTTTTAGGGTGAGAAGGGCATCAATCTTTGGCTGCGTGATATTTTCTGGTGAAAGGCACACACTCCAGATCCACATCTTTCCAGTAGTACTGATATTTCTCTGATTTCCAACCCTTATAGATCTCTTCCCACGACATACGATTGAAGTGCGGCAGGAGCGAACCCTCCGTAATCGATTGAGATTGACCTTGATAGCGATAATCGACAGAAAGACGGAGGCGGTCTGTCGTTTGATTTGGGAGTGCCTTATGGACGGTGAGACTTTGGAAGAGCAAAAAGTCGCCAATTTGATAGTCCGCCGAGACCCATGTAAGATCCAAATGATCGGTTTCCACGCCCAAACCACCTGCACCTTCAGCTCGTTTTGTCGGTAGAACGCTAAACTTATGGGACCCTGAAAGCACCACCAAACCACCGAAATATTGTGGACAATCACCCAAAGGTATCCAAGCGGTATAGGTCTCCTCCGTGCCTTGAATATGAATATAGTCTTGATGGGCAGGCGTCGTATACCTTATGTTTTCGGGAAACATAATTCGCCCGATATTTCGGGGATGAGGGAGTGTAGGCTCGCCAAACAGTTTGTCGCAAACGTCGAGGATTGATGGATAGTGGGCAAAGGCATGAAAAGATTCTAAACTTTGAAAATCGTCGAGGATGGGCCAATATTCGTCCTGTCCTTCTCGGTACGGACCTCCATTTCGGATGCCATCCATTATATCCGTTCCCTCTTTAATCCAGCCGTGCTTATTACAAATTTCGAGAAAATCTCGGCGGAGTTCGAGAATTGTGTCAGGGTCAATCAGATTCCGAAAGAAAAGATACCCGTCTCGTTTCGCACGATCCTGTAGCCTATCGGGTTGATCGAGCACGTCATTCGATTCGACAAAGGGTTTGATTTCAGTTGGCATAGGTCGCCTCGTTGATTGGAATTGTTGCAAAATTGTGTAAAACGCACATATTATACAGCCTAGCCAAAAAGCTGTCAATCGTAAGTCGCAGGGATAGCAGGGCTATTTAGTTTTCCGTTTTTTTACCGATTTTGGTGGGTAGACAGCAAATTACCCCTCACACCGTAGGGGGGGCATCCTGCCCGCCCGAAGAATTAAATGACCCTACGCTCTCTATATTGGATCATTGACATTTCCCATCAAATATGATACATTTGACGCATATTAACAGTTGAGACAATTACCTTTCTTTGCAAGAGAGGATATTAGCATGTACGTTGCGCTGACAGGAGCTACAGGGTTTGTCGGATCGTATACAGTCCGGTCGCTTGTCGAGGCGAGACACCGTATACGCGCGCTTGTGCGACCGCCAAGAGATACCGGGTGGCTTGAGGAATTGGGGGTCGAGATATGCAGGGGGGAAATGACCGATGAGGAGACACTGTCCGCGTTTGTTGAGGGCGTAGATGTCGTCCTCCACACCGCCTATGATTCTACGACAGAAAGTCAACAGCTTGAATACCTGCGTTCCAATATTTTTGGATCACTGACACTGCTTGAGTTTTCTCGTCTCGCCGGTGTCCGTCAGTTCATCTGCACGACAAGCACCTACCTCCTCCGTTCTGATGTTTATACACAAGCGGATGTGTGCCCAACACCGATTACAGAGGATTCACCGCTGGTATCTCCTCAAAGTACCTATGTCATGCACAACACCGTGTTAGAATCGGCATGTCGGACGTACTGTGCACAGTTCGGGGTGAACACAACCGCTTTCCGTTGTGCATGGATTTATGGGATTCATCCAAATCTGAAAAAAACCGTCTGGCGCGACATCTTTGAGACAGTTCAAAGGGGTACAAAGTACGAAAGCACATTTGGATGCGATGTTGTCGCTGTCAGTGATGTTGCAAGGGCACTGACGGCGGCAGTGAACAACCCCGCAGCATTTGGTCGGATCTTCAACTTGTGCGACATGTTTGTGTATAACCAAGAATTAGCGGAGTTGGTACGCGAGATAACCGACAGTAAAGCAGAAGTTGTTCAATCCAAACTTCCGAAACCCGCGGAAATAGGCTCCGAGCGGATAAAAGAGTTGGGTATAGATGTGAATCGAGGAATAGCTGGCATCTGTGCTTATTTTGAGGCGCTGCACAAATTGATTTAGCCCCTATCCAACACAGTATTCGATTAAAATGGGTACGTCGTTAAAAAACGATACAATCACCGCTATCAATGGCATCAGAGTTGGCAATGCGACGGATGAAAAGGCACGCACAGGCTGTACGGTGATTCTTTGTGAGTCCGGAGCCATCGGCGGTGTTGATGTCCGAGGATCTGCCCCCGGCACCAGGGAGACCGATGCAATTCGGCCGGGGGGATTGGTGGAGAAAGTTCATGCAGTTTTACTTACAGGCGGCAGTGCGTTTGGATTGGACGCAGCGGGTGGGGTGATGCAGTTTCTTGAGGAGCGTGGTGTTGGATTCCCGGCGGGCCCAGTGCGTGTGCCAATTGTGCCAAGTGCTGTCATCTTCGATCTAGGGGTCGGAGATTCAAAAGTCCGTCCAGATCGGGAGATGGGCTATCGCGCCTGTGTGAACGCCGCCAGTACGCAAGTTGAAATGGGACAAGTCGGTGCTGGAACAGGCGCAACAGTTGGGAAGGGACCAGGACTCCAACCATCAAATGGCGGCCTCGGATCAGCATGTCGCGTCTTGAAATCAGGACTGATCGTCGGGGCAATTGTCGTTGTCAACGCGGTCGGAAACATTTTTGATCCAACGACGGGAAAAATTGTGGCAGGTGCAAAGCACCCGGAGACAGGGGAGTTTGTGGATATTGTAGAGAAGTTATCTGAACAGGGAGAGAAAGATTCATTTCAACCTACTAATACGAATACAACCATCGGTGTCGTCGGGACAAACGCTGCCCTCTCCCCAATAGAAGTTACGAAAGTCGCGCAGATAGCGCACGACGGCTTGGCGCGGACGATTCGCCCGGTGCATACCATGTCCGATGGCGATACAATTTTTGCGCTTTCGATTGGAACGCACGACACACCGGTCAATACCGTTGGGGTTATCGCAGCGGAGGTCATGGCAGAAGCGGTCTGTCGCGCGGTTAAATATACGAACTAAGCCTCATATCCATATTTCGATCCTGCGGGGAGAGATTTACGCAGAATACTTGATTTCAGTTGCTTGACGGTTTGGCGAATTGTGCCACTAAAGCCCTGCGATTTCTGCAAAATCTCAATCTGTTCCGCCTGCCGCTCAACCTGCTGGCTCAAGTGCATAATAATTGCCTGAGCGCGTTTGCTCGATGCTTCGGAAGCGGTTTGCATCTGATCAATCATGGCATCTGATCGCTTGATTTCCGATGCCATGCGTTCCTCCAGCAGTTCAATTTGAGTGTGGATGTACTGATTCTCCTCCATCAATTTTTCGATCCGCGCATCTTTTTCGCGTACCAACGCCTGCAAATGGGCGAGTTCGATATCTCCCAACGGGGGCTGATGTGCCGAATCGCTTGGGCTTGATATTGGTATGATTTGCAGAGTTTCTGTTGATTTAAGTAATGTATCAACCGTTGCCATTGTGCACCCCTTTGGCTCATAGAAAAAGAAAGTGCAAATCACGAAGAGAAGCCGTAGGGGCGGGGTTTCCCCCCATAATACGGGTTGGGAAACCCGCCCCTACGAAAACTCGGTTTCTATTGCACGATTTCTTAGCATGAGCCACTCCTTTTTCGTAATTTTGATCTTGATCCCCGATTCTCGATCACCAAACATCTATGGTGTATACGATAATAACGTGTTGATTGAAGAATCTGTTTCAGTTTTTGACAAGTTGCTTTGAATCCCGATCCTATTGAGGTAGAAGGGAGCAATATGACTTCAAATCTTACTCCGAAAGATCTTATTCTTTCCTCGGAGGACCTCTCGAGGGAAGCAGTTAATCAAATCCTCGAACCGTATGGGTTCCAGGATGTTCAAGGTGTAAATCGCCGCCTCGACAACTTAGCAGACGTTCCCCCATATCGCGAAGCGTTTGCCGAAATTGTCAGCCATTTGTTGAGCGCATCGGCGGATTCGCCGGACCCGGATGCCGCACTGAACAATTTTGAGCGTTTTGCCAACGCAACATTTGATCGACTTTGGCTCTATCGACTGCTGCATGATGCCCCTTTTCTTCTGAGAATATTGTCAACCTGTTTTGGGTCCAGTATCTATTTCTCAGATATTCTGGTGCGGAATCCTGAGTACTTTTACGAACTCATGGATGCTGGGATGATGAGCGATCCGAAAGACCGCGAAACGATGTATGGCGAACTATCCCAAGCAGTGCAGCCGTTTGATCTGGCAGAGCAGAAGTTGAACGCGATCCGTGGCTATAAGCGGAAGGAGAGTTTACGACTGGGGCTGCGCGATCTGCTCGGCGATGCCGATCTTGAAACAACAACACGGGAGTTGACAAACCTCGCGGAGGCGGCACTACAAGTCTGCTATGAAATCGGTACAGATGAGCTGACCCCAAAAATGGGCGTCCCTTGGGGTGAACTCCCCAGTGGCGAAAAGGTCCCGAGCACACTCACTGTGATAGCGATGGGTAAGTTTGGGGGATATGAGCTCAACTTCAGCTCAGATATTGATGTAATGTTCGTCTACTCACACGATGGGATAACCGATCAAGGCGTTGAGAATCAGGAATATTTTGCCAAACTCTGCGAATTTATCATCAACGGGATGAGCCAAGTCACCAAGGCGGGCTATGTTTTCCGTGTTGATGTCCGGCTGCGACCTGAGAGCCGGGTGGGCGTTATTGCCCGCTCCATTGACAGCTACGAAGCTTATTATGAGGGATGGGGTGAGATTTGGGAACGGCAGGCATTGATTAAAGCCCGTTCCGTTGCCGGTGACCTCAAATTAGGGGAACAGTTTATTCGGACTATTCAGCCCTTTGTCTATCGTCGATACCTTGATGAATCCTCCATTACAGAGATAAAACTGGATGTTCGCCAGACCAAAGCGCGGATTGAAAGTCAAGTCCGGGAGCAGGGTGATGACGTGATGACACATGTTAAACTCGGTATCGGCGGCATTCGTGATATCGAGTTTACCATCCAATGCCTCCAACTCATCCATGGGGGCCCTACCCCGGCGTTACGGAATTACAACTCGCTGCAAACTATCGATCTGCTGTACCGCCATGGGGTGCTTGATCAGATGGATCGTGATATCTTCACCGATGCTTACCGCTTCCTGCGGACGGTTGAGCATCGTATCCAGATGCTAGCCGATTTGCAGCGCTATTCTCTTCCCTCAAAGGAACCGGAACTAATTAAACTCGCTAAGCGGATTGGGTATCAAGATAGCGAGGCTAGCTCTGCTTTAGAAGCGTTTGAGATGGACTACACGTTACACACAGATGCAGTTCGATCGATTTTTGGCAAGGTTTTAACACCGCCGGTTCCAGATGGCGAAGTAGATATAGAAGCTGTGCTCATCGCTACCGAGCCAAGGGTGATGCGCGACCTCCTGGAGCCCGTTGGATTCGCTGATGCACGAGGAGCCCATCAACGATTGAAGCGAATGGCGGAAGGTTCCGATGGTGTGCGATTTTCGCCGCATGTCCGCCGATTGTTTGTCGATCTTGCACCGACACTGCTGCGTTTGTTGAGTGAATCCCCCGACCCTGACACGGCACTTCATTACATCGAAACCTTCGCAAGCAAGGTAGGAGCGCGTAGCTCGCACTACGCGATGTTCAACGAACAACCCTCCACGCTTGAGTTATTGACCAAGCTATGTGGAACCAGTCGTTTCTTAGCTGAGTTACTCACCGGGCAGCCAGAATCCTTTGATGTGTTGACCGCCCCGGCGGTGATGGACCATCCCAAGACAGCATCCGAAATCTGTATGGAGGCACTTCAGGAAATCGCAGATGGCACACCGGATCAGGTATTTCAGGCACTAAGGCGGTATAAAAACAGCGAAGTCCTGCGAATCGGTATGCGGAATATTCTGGGACAAGCAAACCTGTGGGCTACGACGACTGAACTCTCCGATCTTGCGGAGGGCACCTTGCAGGCAATGTATTCCCATATCAACGCAGAATTGCAAATCGAATATGGGAAGCCGCTGGAAAGAGGTAACGGTCAGAGGCAAACGGCTTCTACCGATGACAAGACAGATGTGGATCTGCCTTTAGCACAATTTGCCGTAATCGGCATGGGAAAATTCGGTGGACGAGAACTCAATTTTAGCGCGGATCTCGATCTGATGCTTGTCTACTCCGCTGAAGGCGAAACAACGCAGGGCACCCCTAATGCAGATTATTTTAGTAAACTTGGATTAGAGCTGGTCAATCGGATGAAGGGGAATACGGGAGGCGGTGGAATCTATGAGATCGACCTGCGACTCCGCCCATTTGGCTCAGGTGGATCGATTGCGTTGTCTTTGGAAGGCTACCAAAGTTACTACGAAAAAGACGCAGAGACGTGGGAGCGTCAGGCCCTGATCCGTGCCCGCCCTATTGCTGGGGATATCGAATTAGGTCAAGAGTTTATTAAACAAGCACATGCTTTTGCCTACGGTCAACCGCTGACTGCTGAACAAATCGCACATATTGTCCACAATCGGCAGCGCAAAGAAGCGCAAACGACGCGCCCAACCTTTACCTCAGCTACCGCACGCCGCCGGAGACGCAGAAGAAAACAGCAAATCGATGTGAAATCTGGATATGGGGGACTCATCGATATCGAATTTGTCGCTCAAACGCTCCAGTTAACGCACGGTACGACACACCCACAAGTGCGGGTGCAGAACACTGTTGAGGCGATTCACCGGCTGCATGAAGTTGGGGCTTTGAACCGAGATCAACGGGAACAACTGCTCCTTGCGTATGAATTTCTGAGAACTGTGGAAAACAGCTTACGAATCGTTCATGACCGACCGTTGGACGCTTTACCGGATAAAACTTCTGAGTTGGAGCAGCTCGCTAAACGACTCGGCTACGAAGACGGGACACAGCGATTTTTGAAGGACTACCATTGGTGCACGGAAACCACACGAACGTTGTTCAATCAATTGTTGAACGCACAGTAGGGAACACAGATCTGCGTTTCCTACTGACTGCTCTCTCAAAGTAACCCACGCGCCGTTCCCCCATCCACTGACATAATCTGTCCAGTGATGTGCCTAGCCTGTTCGCTACATAAAAAGGCGACAAGTGCCCCCAAATCTTCTGCCTCACCCATCCGACCGATAACAGAGGTTTGAGCTGTCTCTGACTCAACCTCTGCATAGTTTCTGTTCTGTGCTGCCGCTGTTCGCTGTATCAGCTCTTCACCGAGCGGTGTCCGAAACGGTCCAGGACAAACGGTATTGACCAAAATTCCTGCATGGCCCAGTTCGTTGGCAAGCGACTTGCTCAACGCTGCCACGCCTGCCCGAAAAACGCTGGAGATGAGGTAAGGTGTGCCAGGTTCTCTGACAGCAATACTAGTGATGTGCACGATACGTCCCCAATGTACCTGCTGCATATGAGGGATGACCAACCGGCAAAGCCGAATCACCGGGAGTAAAACACCTTCATAGCCACCCTGCCAGTCCACATCCCTTAGATCTGAGAAGGCACCCATCTGCGGGTGTCCAACGTTGGTAACGAGAATATCAACGGTCCCAAATTCGTCCACGCCTCTTTCTACCAGTCGTTCAATATCTCCTTCTCTTGTGAGATCGCAAACGACGGGCAATACTCGTGAACCGCTTTCGGCGCGTATTGTTGCCGCTGCTTCATTGAGTTCTTGTTCGTTGCGTGCGCAGATAACCACGTGCACACCTTCGCGAGCCAACGCCATGGCACTCGCTCTCCCTAAGCCCTTGCTCGCCGCACAGACGATGGCAACCTTTTGACGTAATCCCATGTCCATGGATGTAACCTCCTTTCATGTTCTTTCATACTTGAGTATAGCGCAAAATGCCGTATGAATCAAGATCCAAAAACATGAAGAGGCGATTGATCAATTCCCAAAAACATGGTACGATTGACGAATTAAGAGGACTTTCATATCAATCGGGGAGGTACTGAAATGGCAGGACAGGTAGAAGATAAAGTTGTTCTAGTAACAGGCGGAAGCTCCGGGATCGGTCGGGCAACTGCACTGATGTTAGCAAGCGAAGGGGCAAAGGTTGTCGTCGCTGATCTCAATGTTTCGGGCGGTGGACAAACTGTGCACCTGATTCAGAATGCCGGGGGAGAAGGCATCTTTGTGGAGGCAGATGTGTCAAGGGCTGATTCAGTGGAAGCGATGGTCAATAGGGCAATCGAAACCTATGGGCGCTTGGACTGTGCCTTCAATAACGCTGGCGTCGGCAGAGGAGGCAGCACGGTAGACTGTACAGAGGAGGACTGGGAATTTACCATCAAAGTCAATCTCACAGGGGTCTGGCTGTGCATGAAGTACGAAATCGCCCAGATGCTCAAACAATCCAGCGGTGCCATTGTGAATACGGCATCTGCATACGGTCTCGCCGCTGCCGGAGGAACACCGTCATATGTTGCGAGCAAACACGGTGTTGTCGGATTGACGAAGGCTTCTGCAATGGAATATGCCGCTGAAGGCATTCGAGTTAATGCGGTCTGTCCGGGGCACATTAACACGCCAATGATAGAGAGGGGGATGAACGATCCTGAAAGCAAGGCACGGATGCTTGGGAGGCATCCAATCGGACGAATAGGCGATCCAGAAGATGTTGCCCAAGCGGTAATGTGGCTGTTGTCGGACGCAGCTTCTTTTGTTACCGGACACGCCATGTCTGTAGATGGCGGTTGGGTTGCCCGATAAGTACCGTTAACATTACATGAAATTGCGTGTTAATTTGACAAAGCGCTTACCCTGCTAACCGCCTACCCACGGCTAAGTGCTATCGCAAATTCCGAGCAATGGAGCAACTTACTTGCGTCTGTGTATCGTTCGGATAAAAATTGGTAATACTGGGGACAAAAGGGCTCCAGCGGCGACCATAGCCGCCCGGAGAGAGACGATACGACCAATCGCTCCGAAAATGGGACCGCCCACCGCCTGACCGCAGGCATCCGCTTGACCCATTATTGAAAAGATCGTAGCACGAACTCTGGAATCAACGTGCTGATTAATCCAAATCGTACTAATGGTTTGATCGAGTGAACGAAATAGTCGAATGGACCAGTAAATGACGATAACAAGCGCAAAATTACCAGCCAAGCCGAAAGCAACAAGGCTTGCAACCAGCAGCGCATTAATAAAAAATAAAGCGCGTGGAACGGCAAGTTGGCTGCTGGTATCAAGCCACCGTCGAGCAATTTCGGTGCCGACGATTTGGATAATATTTGAGCCGACGTTAATCACGCCAAACCAGATGACGGGTTCTAGCGTTCCAATTTCAGGAAGGGTAAAGTTCTTTAGTAGGTGCGCTTCCCAGAGCCGATCGAATCCTTCGGTGTGCATCCCAAAGAAGATACCGATGCTGAGGATGGCAACTAACACCGACCGCTCCCGTACGATCCGTATCCCTTCGCGAAAGGTGTCCCCCATTGCTGTCCAAGAAGTGCGTTCCGGTTGAGGTCTTGGCTGGAACCCCACTTCCGGCATTATGAAGGCGGTAAAAATCGCCAAACCGATGAACAATCCACCGCCCACGATTGTCGGAAGATTGAGTTGAAGATGCGCTAGCCCCGTACTAACACCGATGCCAATCAGAGAGCAAACCTGACCTACCTGTGCACCACGCATATAAGCCTTGGACGCCAAAGTTTCGCTGGTTTCATCAGCGATCCACGCCTGCGTTGCGCCGCTGAGAAAGGTGTAGCCTGCTCCGGCAATAACATGCGATAGTAGAATCGCTAGAAAAAAAGGAATTGAACCCAAGAGCACACAACTGACACCGAGTAATGCTGTCCCGATAATAATCGACAGTCGACGGCTATACACATCGGCAACCACGCCTGTGGGAATTTCAAGCAGAAATGCGGAAACTTCCAACGCCGTACCGATGAGCACCAGTTGTAGCGGATTCAGACCAACCACTTCAACGTAGTAAACAGCAATGATTGTGTAAGCCATCGCTGAGAAAAGCGAGTATCCGCCGCTGTGAATGAGATAGATGGTGTATGCGCTGAGTTTTCTCATGTAAGTCTCTCTTAAAGTGTTTAGAAACGATCTTAGGAATAGACCCTAACTTGGTCTTTCTGAATATATGCAACACATTTCCTTGCCTAGTATCTGGTTATTTATCTGATTGCATTTCCTAAGCAAGTTTCAATATTAAATACGCACATTTTACATCGATGGCGGGCGGGGTTTCCCCGCCCCTACGGGTTCGACACCTACTGAGAATCGAAAGTTTATTATTCAATATTGCTTACATTAAATAGCTTCATCTTGGAAAACTTCATCTTGAAATATAAATATGTGTATGTTATACTTAACTTGTGTATAGTATATATAAGTTAAGTAAAAAAAATGCCAAAAACACTGTAACGTTTCGAGATGAAAAGCCTTTCCGATAAAGCTAGAGACCAATTAACACAGATGCTAGCGGACTGCTCTGATGGATGGCTTGAAGCCGTAGATACCGCTCTAGCGCGGGGTCACTCTTTTGAGGTTGCTCTCAAAGCCACACAACATTGGCTTGCCGGTGCCTATGAGCGTGCAGACCTGCTGCTGCGAGGTGAGGATATTGACTATACTATCGTCACCGACCGAAAAGCCCTAGAGTCTATCACACAGTCGCTCAATGAAGCCGATGTGATTGCGATCGACACGGAAACTTACCCGCCGGCTGAAGTCCGAGCCGATGTGAAACACGCTGAAAGTCATTTCAGACAGCTAACTGTTGAGTTTGAAGGAATTAGGGAAGCCGTTAAACGCGCAAAAACAAACGCCGAAAAGCAACCCCTACGTGCAGTGCGCGATGACATTAAAGATCAACTGAAAGCCGCAAAAGCAAAACTCAAGACCGCAACGGGTTGGCTCAAACAAGCGGGACTCGATCCACATCAAGCGAAAATCCGACTGATCCAATTGGCGGTTGAGAATCGTCCAGTAGTCATGGTTGATCTAGACGCTTTTGATAACTTGTGGGACCTAGAACCACTTCGTCAGATACTGATGAACGATTCCGTGAAGGTTTTCCACAATGCCAACTTTGACATCAAAATGCTCTGGGCGATAGGGGTTGATGTGGGTGGCCCTATCTTCGATACGATGCTGGCGGCGAGGTTGATCAGCCCCTCCGGGCGCGTCAGTTTAGCCAACATCGCCAAGCGCTATCTCGACATAGACCTATCGAAAGCAGAGCAAACCAGCGATTGGAGCGGTGAACTCACCGATTCCCAACTGCTATATGCCGCCCGTGATGCGTTGGTCCTATTACGGCTGCACAATCACCTAAAACCCGAATTGGTGGCTGCGAATCTCACCCGGGTTGCTAAGATCGAATTTGATTGTGTTCGAGCAACCGCAGAGATGGAATATACAGGGATGAAACTCCATTCCACCAAAGTGGACGCCTACTATCATCGCGTCGAAGCCCGAAGGACCGAACTTCGAGCAGCACTATACGATTATCTCGGCGAAATTAATTTGGTCAGTCCACATCAGCTGAAAAAAGCACTAACGCAAATTGGCGTTGATGTTAATAGCACCGCCCGACGTGCGCTGATACCGCTGATTAATCGCCACCCCAGCATACCATTGCTGTTGGAGTACAAGAAACTGTCCACGCTTGTATCGGTATTCTTTGAACCGCTACCACGGGCAACTTCCGTCAAAACAGGCAGAATCCATGCAAATTATTGGCAACTCGGGGCTGTGACGGGTCGATTTTCCTGCTCAAGTCCAAACTTCCAACAGGTGCCCCGTGATGCCGGTGTGCGAGCTTGTTTTGTCGCTGAAGATGGCAATAAGCTAGTAATCGCCGATTATTCGCAAATTGAATTGCGGATTGCTGCAGAAGTCAGCGAAGATCAGCGGATGACCGAAGCCTATCGGAACGATGCAGATCTGCACCGGTTGACGGCTTCACTGGTTCAAGGTGTATCACTTGATGAGGTGACCACAGTCCAGCGTCAAGCGGCAAAGGCGATTAATTTCGGCTTAATCTTCGGCATGGGTCCGAGGGGACTCAAGTATTCTGCAAAGCATAGCTATGACGTAGAAATGACTTTGGCTGAGGCAAAAACTTTTAGAAATCGCTTCTTTGAGGTATATTCGGGGATTCGCGCTTGGCATCGGAAATCCGAGCAGGAATTGAAATATACCAATAAGCAAAGAACACTATGCGGGAGACGGTTTGTCTGGAAGGATATACCCCCTTCGTTTACGGTCTTTATCAATAGACAGGTACAAGGCACAGCGGCTGACATTGCGAAGATTGCGCTAGGAGAACTCTCATCGGCTTTGAAGAGAAGCGAGGCGAAAATTATCGCCATGATCCACGATGAAATTATCATTGAAGTACCTGAAGCCAACGCCATTGAGGCCGCTCAGATGCTTCAACAGACCATGGAAACAGCAGGCAGGGAGGTCCTAAAACAAGTTCCAATCGTTGCAGAAGCCCGAATCGCCGACAGTTGGGCGGAAAAGTAGGGAACGCAGATCTGCGTTCCCTACTTTGATGGTTGTCCTAACGATGGAGAAAGTGATATAATGAGGCGGTGCATTAATCACAAATTCTAAGGAGTTATGTATGGCAGACAAAAATCGTATTACCGTTACAGTCAACGCAGGTGAACATAATCGGGACGGTTGCCCCGTCATTGTTGAGGTGGATAATCGTGAAGCCGAAGGGCTCGCAGGTGGATCAGTCACCCTTACGGATCAGGCGAGCGGCGCAGTTATCCCCGCCGACCTCAACGGCGACGGCGAAACCGCGACACTCTCATGGATTCTGGATGGACTTAAAGCCCATCAGGAACGATCATATATCCTCTCATCAGGGGAGGTTGGAGGTGGCGGTGTTGCGCTCAGTGAACACGACAATGCTATTGATGTGACAATTGACGGCAGGGCGTTCACAACCTTCCGCTACGGAACAGATGGATTCCGCCCTTACTTCTTCCCCGTCCTAGGACCCGGAGGGAACCCGATAACCCGTGGCGAAACCAGTGAAGAATCCAGCGACCACGTCCATCACCGATCGCTATATGTCGCCTACGGTGAGGTCAACGATGTGGATGTATGGGCAGAGGGCGAAAATTCTGGCAGAGTCGTGCATCAATCCTTCACGGATAAAAGTGGAGGAGCGACGGTTGGCAAAATCTATACCGAGAACGATTGGGTGAACAAGGCGGGCGAAGAGTTGATGTCAGACCGCCAGCACTTCCGCATCTACAATACCCCTGAGACGGGAACCATTATCGATCTGGATTTGACCTTGATCGCATCTGCGGGAGATGTCCACTTCGGTGATACCAAAGAGGGTGGGATTATATCAGTTCGCGTCAATCCGTCGATGAACGCATCCGATGGTGGAAAGATTGAAAACGCTTACGGTGGGATTAACGAAGATGAAACGTGGGGCAAGCGCGCGCAGTGGTGCGACTACTCAGGAGTCGTCGAAGGAACGCCCGTTGGGATTGCCGTATTTGATCACACTTCCAACCCACGCTATCCGACATATTGGCATGTCCGCAACTACGGCTTAATGACGACAAACATTTTCGGGACCGGCACGTTTGAAGGCGATCCCAGCAGAGATGGCTCCTACACGATGAAAAATGGTGAGGAGATGAATTTCCGTTTCCGCGTGCTCATCCATACCGGCGATGCGGCGGCGGGTCAGGTCGCACAGAAATATCACGATTTCATCAATCCGCCAACGGTATCGATTTCATAACCGCATCGTACAAATATAAATCGAGGTGGCTCGCCTTACACTCTACGTTTTACGCTCATGTTAAGAAATCGTGCAACAAAAACCGATTTATGGTGAATTCTAAAAATAAATGGACCCTTTCGCTCCCCGGTAGGTGCGGTTTTTAACCGCACCGCATAGGCGCAGTTGGAAACAGCACCTACTAAACAGGAGAACGGTAGTTTCGTTTTCCGAATCGCACCGGTTTGGAGTGTCTAATTAATTCTAAAATCTACCATAGTTCACTAGTTTATTAATGAACCAATAGACTAATGAACAAATGACTTTCACTGGTCAGCCCATGAGTTATGCCAGATCAGTTCGTTTTGCTTTGGGTCGTCCAGTAAATCACCAATCGTCAACGAATTGAAATAGTCCTCCGGCAGGACATTCTGTTTACCATTAAACGTCGAACCGTCAGGCATGAAGGCGCACGTCATCGCACGGCGTGGGCGAGTCGTCATGTTTGGGCCCGCGGCATGAGCGGTGAGACCGTTATGCCAAACAATCGATCCAGCGGGGCACGGGCACGCCTGCGGCTCAATCTCTCGCCATTCGGGATATACTTTGAACAATCCACCCAAATTCTCTCCAATCCCGACGTTCTCAAACCGTGCAACCCGATGCACGCCGGGCAGATACCAGAGGCATCCGTTGGCAAGCGTTATGTCGTCTAGTGCCATCCACAGAGACAGGGCATCGCGGGAGCTGAACGACCAATAGGGTACATCCAAGTGCCAAGCGGTAGGATTTCCATGAGGTGGCTTGATCAACGCTTGGTCATGCCAGATTCGGATGCCCTCTACGCCCGCCAATGTTGTAGCCATCCGCCCGATCCGCGGATCACAGATCAGTTTGTTCATACCTTCGTGCGTATCCGCAAGCCGCAGGCACTGTGTAAACACCCTCGCGTAGAAAGCGTCTGGATCCATCTGATTTGTCATGAAATCCACAGCACCACCCAGACGCTCTGCAACGGATTCCTCGGTACATCGGCGCCACTCCTCTAACTCGTCCGCATCAAGGAAATTCTCAATGACCAGAAAGCCGTTGGTTTGATAGAATTCGATCTGTCCTTTTGTGAGTTCATCACGCATTGCCGCTTGTTCCTCCTGTGTCAGTGATTCCCGATCCTACGAGTCTATCACTATCCTGTTCCACCCTTCACACTCCAGACAGCACCGGTAGTGTAAGTATTGCGTTCCGAGCAGAGAAACTCAATGACTTCCGCCAACTCCTCCGCGTCTGAGTACCGCCCGACCGGCGTCCCCGGATTGGCGAGAAATTCAGCAGAAAAGCGTGGAACAACCATCTCCGTAAGGGCGCGTCCCGGCTCCACACCATTCACAAACACCCCCTGTTTGGGATACGCATTGCCAAGCGCACCGATAAACGAGAAGACCGCTCCCTTAGAGACACCATACGGCACTTGGTTCGTCGCACCGCGGCGTGCTCCTGAGGAGATTGTCACACACCGTCCCCAATTTCGCTCCAACATGTGAGGGATGGCTGCCTGATGGGCGTGGTAAACGCCGTAGATATTAATCCGCATAACTTTATTGAACTGCTCAACCGATTGTTCATGGAACGGTGCCTCTAACCCCAAAATCCCAGCACAGCAGACAAGAATGTCCAAACGCCCGAAGGTTTTGACCGTTTGATCGACCATTGATCGAACGGCAGCAAAATCAGTCACATCTGTTTTTATAAATAGTGCACGCTGCCCGATCCCTTCAATCTCTTTGATTAAATCGGCGGCTTCCTCTTCGAGGATATCCGCGATAACAATATCTCGTCCCTCTTCCGCGATCCGAAGGGCGGATGCCCCACCGATTCCTCGAGCCCCACCAGTAATTACTGCCACCCGTTTTTCTTTGGGTGCTGCAAAACGCAGATTCGGCATAGATTAATCCTCCTAAATCGACACTTATCTTCCAAAGCTGCCAAATCTTTAGAAGATTTTTTCGCCTTGTAGGGGCAGGTCTTGTACCTGCCCAAAAGGGCAACCACTTGCATCCCGATCCCATCGTCCCGATTAATCGGGATACGGCGAATCAAGATAATTCACAATCTCCGCACAAAAATCGACAATATCCCCGAGACCGTCTTGGATGACATCGTAAACTGTACGCAGATTAACTCTAGGGTAATGATGGACAATGATATTCCGCAGCCTGACAGCTTGGCTAATTTTCTCCGCAAGGTCCTGTGGTATGATCTCATTCTTGGCGAGCATTTCAATCGCTTCGGGACGGCTATTAGGCGATCCTAGATTAGCGCCGGTAACAACGTGCATCGCAATGTCGCTAATTGCCTCCAACATTGTTTGGAGCTCGTATAATGACGCATCCACCGCTTGGAAATTCTCAGCGAATTCCTCGAAACTCTTCCCCTGGTGACTCTGTAAACGATTCAGCATCTCTTGGACATAATTCACTAAATGCTCAACGCGCCTCCGATCTATCATGTCCTTCCCTCTCTTTAACATCTGTCTCGTTTTTACCCGCCTCATCAGGTAACGACGACCAATCTGTAGCCACGGTTCTTCATCCATCTGTTTTTCAAAAACGCCCATCTCAAACTGAATGCGCTCGTGTGGATTGGCACAAAAGGCAAGTTTTCCCGTGCGCAGAATTTCATAGGCAAAATGCGTTGGCACTCCCTCCAGATTTACAACATCAACTTCAACGTCTCCCAAGGCTTGACATAAGTATTCCGATAACCTCCCGGTAATCTCTAGCTGATTCGACGCATCCATCTTACCAAATAGAAGTGCCACATCGACATCGCTCTCTGCCCAAACCTTCCCTGTTGCGCGAGATCCGAAAAGGTATGCCGCAATGACGGGTGGACTCACATCGGCAACGACAGTCTTGATTGCCTGTTCAATAGAAGCCTGTGAAATTTGCATAGTACCAATCACAACTTTCCAAGAAATAAGATAGCTATAGGATATTCTATGCTAGAAAAAATGTCAAGTTCGCTTTCAGCGAGGCGGTTGAGGTCAGAAAAACAACCGTTGACAGAGATCATACCCTGTGATATAGTTTCCCAAACCCAATAAGGGTGGACAACACATATCAGAAAACGAAGGTTTGGGAGGAAAAAAATGGCGGATCGATTGGCTATTGATGGTGGAACCCCGGTTATTGCGGAACCGATTCCCAGCGGTGTGCACGGTCCAAGTGCTATTGATGACCGGGAGATTAACGCAGTCACTGAAGTGCTGCGGAGCGGTAGACTGTTCCGGTTTGTTGAAGATTCTCACGTCGCTGCATTTGAAAAGGAAGCGGCGGCGCTGCTCGGCGTGAATCACGCGCTGATGGTCAATTCTGGTACGAGTGCGATAATCTGTGCACTAACAGGGATTGGCGTCGGTCCCGGCGACGAGGTGATCATTCCGGGTTATACTTTTATTGCGACAGCGGCGGCGGTTGTTGGTGTGGGTGCTATCCCGGTGATCGCCGAAATTGATGAATCACTCGGCATGGATCCCGCCGACGTTGAGCGAAAGATTACGCCGCACACAAAGGCAATCCTGCCCGTCCACATGCAAGGGGTGCCGTGTCGCCTTGATGACCTCATGGCGATTGCCAAGCGGCATGACCTCAAGATGGTCGAAGATTGCTGTCAGTGTGTCGGTGGACGGTATAAAGGCGCGTATACTGGAACGTGGGGACAAGCCGGGGCGTGGAGCCTAAATTACTTCAAGGTGATTAGCTGCGGCGAGGGAGGCATGGTATTCACGGATGACTACGACATCTATGAACGCACCGCCTTCGCCAGCGATGCTGCAATGCCGATGTGGATGAGCGATAAGGAGTGGCAAAATCCACCGTTTTCACGGCAAGGCTATCGTCCGAGCGAAATTATGGGGTCAATTGCGCGGGTACAACTTTCTAAACTTGAGGACATCCTGAGCCATACCCGTCGGCTGAAAAAGGCCTTCATCGCGGAGTTGGATGAGCCGAAAGGATATATCCCACAGCATGTCGATGATCCTGATGGCGAATGCGGCATCAGCGCAGCAATCATTGTCAAAGATCCGGAACTCACTCCGAAATATGTTGAAGCACTCAAGGCAGAAGGGTTGGGCGCAGGCACGGCGTACAACGAGGGATTCCCAGATCGGCACATCTACTATTACTGGGATTCAATCCTGTTTAAGCACTCCCACCACCCGTCGGGTTATCCGTGGAAAGATCCAGCCTACAAGGGGAACGTTGAGTATTCACGGGATATGTGCCCACAGACCCTTTCAATTTTGGGAAGAGCCTTGCGGTTTGGGTTTAATGTCAACATGCAAGAAGACCACGCCCGATTGATGGCTGCGGCAATTAATAAGGTAGACGCAGCGTTAGGATAGATAGTGAAACGGGAACAGATCGCTGAAGCACTACAAACGCTGGGCTTGGGGGCCGGTCATATTGTTTTTGTGCACAGTTCGTTGAGTAGTATCGGCTACGTCGAAGGTGGCGCGGACGCTGTGGTTGACGCGTTTTTAGAGGTACTCGGTTCAACGGGTACATTCGTTGTGCCGACCTTCACCTTCTCCCACGGCGGGAAACTCGATCCGGTGTTTGACCCCATTCAGGATCCATCGGAGATGGGACGCATCACGGAGGTGGCGCGGACGCGCCCCGGCGCACGACGGAGTCACCATCTACTGCATTCTGTCGCTGCCTTGGGCCCCCACGCAGAAGAGATCACCGCTGTCCATGGGGCTTCCGCTTGGGCAGCCGACGGTCCCTTCTGGCAACTCTACGAATTGGATGCACATATCTTAATGCTAGGCGTTCCCTATCTCCGCTGTACCTTCTTCCACGTTATTGAGCAGCTTGTGCAGGTGCGTTACCGGCAATGGCGAAAAGTTGACGCATGGGTTCAAGAGCCGGACGGGCGAAAACGACCACTCCCCGCACTCACCTACAGTCCTAGACCAGGGTTTGTGGGTAATGACTTCAACAAACTCGGAGTCATACTCGAAGGACGCGAACTCGCTCAGGTCAGCGTGGTGGGCAACGCCGTGGCGCGGCGATTCCGGGCACGGGACGCGCTTGAGGTCGGCCTCGCTGAGTACCGGAAAGATTCGCTCCTGTTTGCTATAACCGATGGCAGCGTAACACAACTCCGAGACGGTGCTCTGACCGAAGAACTGCATAACGAGAAGTCTGTAATCGATCCAGCGAAAATCTATGAAAGAAAATAGGGCGTGTTGACATTTGACAACGCGTAGGTTGGGTTGAACGGTAAAAGCGAATCCCTATCACACATAATAGAAGTTATGTGTTTCAACAACACTCTTTTATAGGATAAATTAAGTGAAACCCAACACCATACCCGTAGGTCGGGCAGCCCCGATAAATCGGGATCCAAAGCGACTTGCCTGATCCATAGCCCCAGAGGGGCGACATGTGTATAGCAACGCCGATCTACTACATACCCAAAGCCCCAGAGGGGCGACATGTGTGCAGAATACCTTAATATATCTAAGAAAGAAAAGACGATGACACAGAAAGACACAGTAGCAGCAGTCTGGGAACAGCACAAAAAAGTGATACCCGGTGGCGTCGTTTCACTGAATCGGGTAATCGATCCGATGCGCGTTTTTGTGAAAGCGGAGGGTGCCTATCTCTGGGACAGCGATGGGGTGCAGTACATCGATTATCACGCCGCCTTCTCGCCCTATCTACTCGGTCACAGCGATCCCGATGTCGATGGCGCGGTGATCCAAGCCATAAAGGAGGGCAAATCCCTGATCGGTGCGGGGACAACCCCGTGGGAGGGGGAGCTAGCGAATCTGCTGGTAGAATGTATCCCTACCCTAGACCAAGTACAGATCACCAATACAGGGTCAGAGGCGACCTTTTTTGCCGTGCGGGTTGCTCGCGCAATAACCGGACGCGACGAAGTGATCATCATGCAGGGCGGTTATAACGGGTGGCATAATGATGTGGCATTCAATTTAATGGATCCCCTTGAAAGAATTGGGGGCTATCAGCCGGGCGAGGAGCTGCCGCTCTATCCAATCACAGCCGGTATGCCAGCGTCCGCTTCTCAGCATGTCCATGCGGTACAGTTCAACGACTTGGATGCCGTAGAAAACCTGATAAAAACCGAGAATATCGCGTGTATTATCCTTGAGCCGATTCTACAAAATATCGGTGTGGTCAAACCCAACCCCGGATACTTAGAGGAGCTGCGCCGCCTGTGCGATCAGTACGGTTCTCTGCTAATTTTTGACGAGGTGAAAACAGGATTCCGCCATGCCTTAGGCGGTTATCAGTCAATATGTGGCGTGCAGCCCGATCTGTCGGTATTCGGAAAGGCAGTTGCCAACGGCTATCCGCTCGGCGTCGTCGGGGGAAAGCGGGAGTATATGGAGTATTTCAATCACCCACAGCCAGAAAAGAAGGTGTTAATCGCGGGCACCTATAGCGCGCACCCCGTCCCAACAGCAGCGGCAATCGCAACCTTGAAGAAATTGAAGGCGCAGGAAAGCGAGATTTATGGCCATCTAGAACATCTCGGTCAGATGATGGAGGCTGGCTTAAAGGAGCTGCTGTCCACGAAAGATTTCCCCGCTATAGTTGCCCGACACGGATCCGCCTTTGTTGTCTATTTCATGGGGGAGGTTCCCACCAATTGGCTGCAAATTGCACAGTCCCACGATATGGACCTTGACAAAAAGTACAGAACCCTCTTAATTGAGAAGGGCGTTTTTCATTTCCCGCTTCCCACAAAACAGGGAAGCATCTCCTTCGCCCACACGGAAGCGGACATCGAACACACCATAGAGATTACAGAACAAGTTTTAGACCAATTATAAGCGTTAGGACTTACGCAGTTGAGCGTTCAAAGTCCTATCGTGGGAGGGGCATCCCTGCCCCGATACACCCGATAAGGAAAAATAATGCAAAGAAAATTCAACGCAAAGTCGCTAAGGCGCAAGGGCGCGAAGTAAAAAAAGAAAATCCTTGCGTCTTGGCACCCTTGTGTCATTGCGTTAGATTCTTATAATATTTGTGGGAGAGACCTCCCTGCCCCGATACGCCCGATGAATCGGGCAACTACAATCTGGAGTGCACAAGTCCTAAGAGCAATTAACGAGTTGATGATTATGACAACGAAATCCAAATCCACCGGCTGGTCAACCAAAGCCATCCACGCCGGCGAAGAATCCCTCCCCAAAACAGGCCCCCTCAGCCCGCCCATCTACCAGAACAGCACCTTTCAGTTTGAGACAGCGGAGGAGTGCGTCGCTGCATTCACGGACGAAGATTCGGGCTATGTTTATACACGATGGGGAAATCCGACACAATCTGTGCTCGAAAACAAAATTGCCGCCCTGGAAGGCGGTGAAGCGGCACTCGCAACAGCGTCAGGCATGGCAGCCGTGAGCACAGCACTGTTGACACTACTCGCTCACGGAGACCACGTCGTGGCGATGGATTCTCTCTACTCCGGCTCATACAATATCTTGAACGAGGATCTCCGGCGCATGGGTGTTGAGATCACATTTGTGGATGCAACTAGTGCCGGTGCAGTCGAGCGGGCGATTCAACCGAATACGAAAGTTATCTATCTTGAAAGTCCCGTCAATCCAACGCTAAAGTTGGTGGACATCGCTGCCTGTGCGGAGATTGCAAAAGCGCATGGGGTTACGTCAGTTTTCGATAACACCTTTGCCACACCGTGCGGACAGCAGCCAATCTCTCTCGGTATTGATGTCGTCGTCCACAGTATGACCAAGTATCTCAGTGGGAATGGGACGGTGGTCGCCGGCGTGATCGTTGGATCAAAGGCGTTTATCGATCGGGCGAGGAAAGGGGCGTTACGACACTTCGGGGGCGTCATCAGTCCGTTCAACGCTTGGTTGACGCTGCACGGGGTCGCCACCCTGCCCCTGCGCTTTGAGCGACACTGTGCCAATGCACGTGGGCTCGCAGAATTTCTGGAAAGTCATTCAGCAATTGAGAGGGTGCACTACCCCGGTCTGCCAAGCCACCCACAACACGCGCTCGCCAAACAGCAGATGAGCGATTTCGGTGGGATGATCTCTTTTGAACTCAAAGATGGTATAGCGGCGGGAGAGAAACTGGTGAATCGGGTCGAACTCTGCGCGCTTGCAGTCAGCTTGGGTGATGTACGGACGCTGATCTGTCACCCCGCTTCGACGACGCACCTACATGTTTCACCGGAAGCGCGGCGGCGTGCCGGAATCACCGATGGTTTGGTCCGGATGTCTGTCGGGTTGGAGGAAGTGGAAGATATTATCGCAGACCTTGATCAGGCGTTGATGTAAGGAAGGTTCGTTTGTAGGGAACGCAGATCAGATTTTAACGCAATGTCGCAAAGGTGCAATGACGCAAAGAAAGACTTTTAATAATTTCTTCTCTGCGTCCTAGCGTCCTTGCGTTGAGATGGTTTTTGTCTATTTTACGCTCTTGGTATTTCGATCGGCAGATCCAGCCGATCTCCCCACTCTTTCCACGAGCCGATGTAGTTGCTGACTTGCTGATAGCCCAAAAGCCGCAACGCCAAATAGCTGTGGGAAGAGCGGTATCCGCCCTGTCAGTAGGACATGACGCGCTTCTCCGGCGTAATCCCTGCCGATTCATAGAGCTCGCGAAGTTCTCCGGCAGGTCTGAACATCCCGTTCTCGTCCAGATTGTTCATCCATTCGATGTGGATGGAACCGGGGATAGCACCACCCCGCGCAGAACGGGCGACATCTCCGTAATGTTCGGCAGCGGCGCGCGTGTCGAGGACAGCAAAATCACCGGCATCAAGTAACCCGTGGATAGTCTCCGCATCCATGTGGGCATCTATTTTTGAGTCGGTCGAGAATTGTGGCACCTCCTCTGGTACTACGGCTTCGGTGCTCACCTCCCCACCAGCAGCAGACCAAGCATTCAGTCCACCGTCCAACACCCGAACATCTTCATGCCCCAGATACTCACAGAACCAGAATCCGCGTGCTGCCTTAACGCCGGATTCACCTTCATACCATACGATTGTCTTGGTCGGGTCAATCCCACGGTCCTTAAAGAGGTAAGCAATCGTCCACATAAACGCGTCGAACACCTGTTCGCTCGTGTCGCTGAGACTGATTGCAAATAGATCGAGATGGATAGCACCGGGGATATGTCCCTCGACATATTCATGGGTTGGTCGGACATCCACAAGGCAGATTGAACCGTCGTCGAGTCTACTCATCAACTCCTCAGCGGAAATCAGCAGTTGTGGGTTGGTATAGCCTTTGTCATTCATTATGTTCTCCTTCTGTTTTAGGGTTTTAACGCACTTCGCTAATCGTTGGCATTGAGGACTTGAAACCGCGGCGAGAAGACCCTGTGAAAGGTTTCAAGTTGTTTACAGATCCACTTGTGTTGTCGGTCCCAGTCTTGGCGGTTTTCGAGATCAACACCATACAGATAAAGTGATATGAAACGGTCCGTTGTATTTTCTTCCTTATTCTCCCACTTCAATTTGTTCCCGATTTCTGCTTCAATCTTTGTCTTGTCCTGTTCTAAAAGGTGAAAATAAGCCTCCCCTCTTTCACCCGGCGTATAGACAGAAACACGTATCCATCCGTCCGTTTTTTTTAGTCTAGGATGAAGTGCACAGCCTCCTGTTTTTTTAAATGTAAAAGCACCTATCCATTGGTCCGGTTGAGGTGCTCTAGGCTTCATCACACCGTTGCGCTGTTCTAGGTATTCTCCGAATGCTGTCCAATAGTCTAAATACAACCGTTTTGTGAGGGTCAAAGTACTATACACAGGCATGACTTAACTCCTTTCATTATTTATAGTAGATTTTAGAATTACTGATACACTTTCAATGCACAGCCAACCCCCTAAATCCCCCTTGTCAGGGGGACTTCGGAAACTTCGAGCGGGTCGGAGTTATTGGTAAATGTCCACTTATTTCTCTAATTCACCATAGTTGTCAGATCTGGAAGGTGGTGGCTCATCAAATTTAGCATTCTGTCTCTCAGCCTCGACTCGACGAGCATTCCATGCCTCCCACAAGTTTATCCTTCTTTCAGCCTCTTCAGCTCTGCTGTTGGCTTCTTCGGCTCTGTTTCTGGCTTCTTCAGCCTTGACTCTGGCTTGTTGAAGCGCAGCCTCCCTTTCCTGTCTTTGACGATTCCTCTCTTCTCTGTAGAGATCCCAAAGTAATAACATATACACCCCCACGATTTCACAAGTTAGGACTAAAACAATTGCCACGGGAATAAAGGTTGAGACATGCCCGACTATACTGGCTAATATCTCTGGCCAAGCGTTGAGTCCTTTAGGTGTTAGACAAACTCCTGCAACGATCGTATAGGCGAGGACCAAAACCACAAAAAGCGTTAGTTCTAATCTTGCCCCGCCTTTTCTGAAACTGAAAATTGAAACTCGTTCTGAGTTATTTTTTATTGGAGTCAAATCAGCCACCACAACATGGCTGTATGTTGGGCTTGATTATGGTATCAATTCTTCAATTTATCTGTCAGGCAAAATACAACTGTTCTACTGATTTTTCAACCGTGCCCGCAACTCCGCAACAGCCGTTGATGGAACAGTTCGGGACACTGATTGCAAGGCTAAGAGCGATCAAATTGGTAGATTCGGGGAGGTGCTGAAGGAATAACTCCAAAATGTTGGTAACATTGATTATCGGATATTCTCTACAGTTTACTCCACTACGGGGTCAAGAACGTTTCAGCAGAGGGAAATATCTTCATGATTATCTTTGCCAAGTCACTGCTACGCCCTTCGATGGCTTTCTCATTCCAGACATCGGGGGCATCCTTTAGCAATTGCTTATTAAGAAATAAACTGCTATGGGTGTCCAACGTTTTGCGTTTTTGGTCCCATGAGTTGTTAGAGAGTTTTGGGTTCAATTTGGCAGTGGTTAGCGTAAGATTCCCTATAAATTTGATAACCCTGTCTCTCTCATTACTGGCGTCGATCTCATCCCCACCTAGGGCTTACTATTACCCACAAGTAGAAGATGGTAAACTTTCCAAAAGGGTATTGGTATTTGGTTGATAGGCAAAAGTCGATATGATACATTTAATGGCATTGGTAAAGGACTATACTGATTCCCCCCAACTCAATAGGAGTCCCTGATGCCTACTGCAAATAGTGAGTTAACTCCCTGTTGGAGTCAACAGGAGTTTGAGATGCTTGATTTAGGCGATAAACGTCTCACTCAGCGGCTGATTACTGTCGCCTCGGCATTGTCAACCTCCCCGCAATCGGCTATTCATGCTGCTTGTGAGGATTGGTCAGCGACCAAAGCGGCGTATCGTTTATTTGATAATGAGCAGGTGACAGCGGAGAAAATCCTATCCCCTCACTTTCAACGAACAGTTGAACGGTTGAGTGACCACGAGCGTGTATTTGCGATACAGGATACCACCTATCTCGATTACACGCATCACCCATTGACTGAAGGGTTAGGACCGATTGGCACCAAATCTCAGCACATCTATGGGTTTGTCAAACACACCACTTTAGTGGTAACGGCATCGGGACTGCCGTTGGGGTGTCTGACCGATGCCGTTTGGGTTCGGGACGCTCCCAAGCGAAACCGTCGCAAAGCCAATACGCCGCTGACGGAAAAAGAGAGTTACAAATGGATTGAGGCGTTAAATCAAACCCAAGTTCACACCCCAGATGGCGTGGAGGTGATTTCCATCTGTGACCGTGAAGCCGATATTTATGAGTTTTTTATCCAAGCCAAAGACACGCCTTTCGTTATCCGAGCGGCTCACAATCGAAAGGTTGATGATGAAACCGGTCAACTCCGGGCTTTAGTTCAAAGTCAACCCGCTGCCGGTGAACAACTCGTCAAGATTCCCGCTCGGGGCAATCAACCCGCCCGACAAGCCACGGTCAGCATTCATTTTACAACAACAACACTGCTTCCCCCTTATCGACACCCGGCATTACCCCCACAAGACCTACCCCCGGTTGACGTGAGTGTCATCTGGGTGACGGAAGTCAATCCACCGGTGAAGGCACCCCCGCTGGAATGGCTGTTAATTACTAATGTCAACGTCAATGATTTTGACCAAGCCAGCCAACGGATACGATGGTACAGTCTGAGGTGGCAAATTGAAGTCTATTTCAAGGTGCTCAAATCCGGCGTCAAAGTCGAACACTGCCGATTGCAAACCAAAGACCGGCTCTTACGATATATTGCCCTCATGAGTGTCATTGCATGGCGGCTTTACTGGTTGACGATGTACAATCGTCATGCGCCTGACGCTGAATGCACCTCTGTGTTGACTGATGATGAATGGAAAGCACTTTATTGTATAACTCATAAGACAACCGCTTTGCCAAACAAATTACCCACCGTCGCTCAAGTCACCGTTTGGATTGCAAAACTCGGTGGCTTTTTAGCACGAAAATCTGACGGCGTACCGGGCGTGACTGTCATCTGGCGAGGGTGGCAGCGGTTGAATGATATTTCTGACGCATTTACCCTGTTACACAACACATGAACCAACCATAACCATTAACATTAACACTGATGAAAAAACCACCCCTAGACTTATGGGTAATAGTAAGCACCTAGGGGCAGTGCCCAATTCTGCTGCCACTTCTGTGGCATAACATGCTCGACAGTTAATTTAGCAGTATCCAAAAGCGGCTCGGCTTTATCGCCCCTTAAATACTTTTCAACGGCTTCAAGCACCATTTTTTTACGAGGGACTGCGCCTCGCATTGGCTGGCTGGTAAGGCAATCGTATAGCTCCTGGTCGCTTGCCCATTGCTTGGATAGGTAAAAACTTATTACGATGATGTCGCTGGGCTCAGCAAAATCATGATTAGTCATTTCGATATGTGGATAAGATTTCAAGAGTAATTCGAGTTTACTCGGATCTTCCAAGAAGTTCAGGATGGCAACGACAACGTTGTTCAGATTATTAGAATTGTAACCACAGAGCATCTGTCTCACCAAACAGCTTTCCAACGCCTCGACACTCCTCCGACGCTGTTCTTGAGACACCTCAGATGTGTACAACCAGAGCAGTAAAGGCGTGACCACGCCCAGTTTCATTACTTTCAGCCGCTCCAAGGAGATCTTAATTTCGGGAATACGGGTCTCCTCTATATCTTTGTAGATCCCCGCAGCACGTCTAATATCTTCCGCTACAATCCAAATAGACGATTTTCCGATCTCTCTATTTTTCCGTTCTACGTAGGCTTGGAATCTCGGTGCAAATCTATCTACACGAACTGCTCTCTTAGTTCGCATAATCATCCAAAAGTAGAGGAATCTCTCAATGTGGGGATTCTTGTCTACTTCTTCCCGCCACCATCGATCCTCAAACATCCCCCAAAGCTCTTTTGCCTTGTCAGGATCGTCTGTGACATCAGCTTCGTACATCACCGTGTTCTTGATGAGGTCAGATTGTGTAAGTATAGCAGCGCGAGCATTCAACGTTGCGAATATGAGGTGAGGTTTTTCGTCTTGATCCAAGTCAACTACTGCTATCTGCAAATACTTTGTGAGTGCTTCTTCCAAAGCATCTGCTCTAGCTTTTCTGTCTTCCGGCTTTCTGTTCATCCAATCTTTCACAGCCATTTCAAAATACTCGTGAGCTTTACTAATAGCCAAAGACTCGTACCGATTAATACTATGATGGTTTGTGATAGCTGCGCGGAAAGCTCCTCGGTCGTCAGAGTTGGACTGCCGTATCTTGGTCTCGTTGCTGTTATCTCCGCCCCAGTGACTTTCCAGATTAGTCGTTAGCTTTGATAATCGGGTTGCTCTTATCGTGTCATCTTGGCTTTGAAACACTTGCTCTGTTGCCTTAATGAGCAGTTGCAGGGTAGTGAGTCGTTGCTGTCCATCAATTACTAGTCTTTTTGCTACCTCTCCTGTATTGCTCTCTTGCAGCTGCAGAACGATAGCTCCCATAAAGTGTGGTCGCCTTTCTTTTTTAAGAAATCGCTCTGCAACGCTGCGCACATCCTCCCAGAGAGGTTGCCATTGGATTTCTTCTCCCCATGCGTAGGGTCTCTGAAATTGAGGAATTCGGTAGGAAATCTGCTCTTGGAACAAACCTTCTACATTGACTATTTGTGCGTTCATATTAAATCCTCCTTTGGATTTACTCGAGGCATCTACCGCCCCGGAAATATAGCGTGGGAGGTACTAAGAAAGTCCGTGATTAAATCCCACCGATCTCGATAGTTCTCAAGATTAGTTATCCTATTGATTCTAAGCTGTCCGAGTTTGTCGGTTGGAATATCTTTAATGACCGCGACGGGAAAGACAAAATACTCAGGGAGGTGCACCTCGCCGGTCCCATCCTTCTTTCCCCGATTGAGTCTGACAAACACAACAAAATCGCAGTCGAAGTTCCTAATGATGAATTCACGTGCCCCGGTCTGCCATCGGCTTTTTACTTGAATTCGGGCAGAGGTATTGTCCTCTGCCCGAGTTGCAACAAGGTCGTAGCCGGGCATATTCATGTAAGTCTTGTAAGTGTTGACCCCCTGAATCAACAGTTGTCCGAGGACAAGAAACTCCGCTCCTTCAGATTCAAGTTTCGTATTTTGCCGTGCCATTTTGAATCTGTTGCGATTAATGTTCCAAAAGCCCTTCTTCGGATTTTTTGCCTTACCTTCGTTTCTTAGACGATCCAAACCGTCCGCATCAGGTCTCGCTGTGTCGGAGGTGTTCGACAAACCGCCTCGACTGATATGAAGTTCTGTTACTTTTTCTCTGATCTCCCTACGGGGAACATCCGTCTGTCCATTAAAAAGTTCTAAGATCAGTTCAGCCACAACTTTCCCTGTTAGAGGTTTATTCTTGTAAGGGTAGTCTTCCATAGTATCCCTTCCTTTTCAATTCCCCATCTTTTGAAATTTCGCTACACGGTATAAGGATAAAACTTAAAACACGCTTCATCCTGTAACCAGACACAAAAGACGTAGTTATCCCCTATCATTTTTTTCTCAAATCCCTGCACTTGTTCAATTAGTCTCTTGATATTCTCTCGTGCACTTTGTCGAGTCGCAGACCAGAAAATCATACAGCGGAGATCCGCTCTTGCAAGCAAGAGCTTCTGAAAGTCATATTCTATTTTATCGAACTTCCTATCCGCGTCCTCGCGTCCGACTTCCCACTCAAGTTCAAGCACAAGCCCAACATCTATGGGTTGAGTTCCACAATACTTTATCCAAGTCATATCATATAACCATTCCCCACGATCAGCTTTGAACTTTTTCTCCACACAAACATAGTAGCCGTTCTTTTTCCCAACATCACGGAGCCGAATCATAATTCCCTTTGTCCAGGGTGCCGTTGGTGCATTGTAACGGAGATCCAGATTATCTCTAGCATACGTCTCAAATGCTTTCAGGGTCGTCTGAACACTTTCGGAAACTGTCATCATATAAATACACCTTTCATTTTAGTTGAAGGTTTCTTATTCCCTTTTCGAGTAAATGCCCGATAAGGGTTGTTAGCGGATATTTTTCAACATGTTTTTGGTTTTATCCGTGTTTTCCGCTCAATCCGTTGAATCCGTGATTCAGACAATATAGATGCAATTCCCCTGAGCATTCAAAAACAGGCAACAAAATTTTACACCTATCACGCCGATTCAATCACCTCAACCCCACCCATATAAGGCACGATAGCCTCTGGAATCCGAATACTCCCATCCTCCTGCTGATACGTTTCAAGGATTGCAATAACCAATCGTGGCAGCGCGGTCCCGGAGGCGTTAAGGGTATGCACCAATTCAGGTTTCGCACCCGGCTCACGACGAAAACGGATATTCGCCCGACGCGCCTGAAAATCCTCAAAATTACTGCACGAAGAAATTTCCAAATTAAACTTTTCGTCAACCGGTGCCCATAATTCAATATCGTAACATTTTGACGCATTAAATCCGAGGTCCGCTGTACAAAGAGTGATCACACGATAGGGCAGATCGAGGGCTTGCAAAACCGCTTCGCCATTACGCAGCAACGATTCATGTTCATCATAAGATGTTTCTGGAAAGGTGAATTTCACCATTTCGACCTTATCAAACTGGTGGAGCCGTTGCAACCCGCGCGTCTCCCGACCGTAGGAACCCGCCTCGCGTCGGAAACAGGGTGTGTATGCCGTATAGTAGATCGGCAGATCCTCGCCGTTCAAAATCTCATCGGCGAAAATATTGGTGACCGGCACCTCTGCGGTCGGGATGAGAAAGAGATCCATCTCCTCATTCTCCTCGTCGCGATCGCACCGATACATATCCGACTCAAATTTCGGCAACTGTCCGGTGCCCGTCATGGTTGGACGGTTGGCGACAAAAGGCGGGGAGACCTCTGTATAACCGTGTTGGGAGACATGCAGATCGAGCATGAAATTAATCAGCGCACGCTCCAATTTCGCCCCTAACCCTTTATATAACACAAAGTTGCTGCCGGCGACCTTCGCTCCCCGCTGAAAATCAACGATGTCCAACGCCTCCGCAAGTTCCCAATGCGGCTTCGGCTCAAAATCGAAGTTTCGGATCTCTCCCCAGCGACTAATCTCAACGTTATCCGCTTCACTATTCCCGATCGGTGTGCTGGCATCCGGCATGTTTGGAATGATCCTTAAAATCTTATCGGCTTCACTTTTATAGCTCTGTGACTGTTCGTTCAACGTCTTAATTTTCTGAGACACCGTCCGCATCTCAGCGATCTGCTCGGAGGCGTCCTGCTTGTCTCGCTTGAGTTGTGCAATTCCTTTTGAGACGGTGTTCTGATGACTTCTGAGTGATTCTGCCTCCCCCAATAGTTCACGCCATTTGCGGTCTGCTTCAATAAGTTCCTCCAACGGTGCTGTCAGCCGGCGGGCGGCTAGCATCGCTCGCACCGCATCGGGGTTGTCACGGATGAATTTGAGATCTAACACAAGAATGTCCTCCTTCGATCTATAGATATGAAAAAGCCACAGGCTATTGATAACAACCTGTGGCTTTTACAACTGGCGGACCCGACGAGATTTGAACTCGCGATCTTCTGCGTGACAGGCAGATGTGTTAAACCAGGCTACACTACGGGTCCGACAAGGGGTATTTTTAGTTCTGGTGCCGACGTTTCATCCCGATGAATCGGGAATAAATCGGCATAGGCGGAACAGGACTTGAACCTGTGACCTACGGCTTGTAAGGCCGTCGCTCTAGCCAACTGAGCTACCCGCCCATATTAATATAAAATAGATAAATAGCTGGCGGACCCGACGAGATTTGAACTCGCGATCTTCTGCGTGACAGGCAGATGTGTTAAACCAGGCTACACTACGGGTCCGACAGGGCATATATTTTAGACGATGATCTTCATTTTGTCAAGGAGATAATGAACACCGTTGAAATTTCTGCACTATTTCAGGCACGCTTGCACAATCTCTCGGTAAATATCAATTGCCGGTGTCTCTAAGCCCCTCACCTTGGCAAGGTCATCCCACCGCCGTAGCTGGAGCGCGTCTTGATAATGTGGGATGCGTTCAAACGCTGCCCGTTCATCGTCGGACAGCAGCCCGCCCTGAACCTGAAAACTTCTTTTCGATGCTTCAGATAAGGCATCGTAGTATGATGCGTCAGTGGTGCACAGATACCGTTTCGCTGGCACATGCAACCGAATCGGGGTTGTGACTGTCTCCGGGAAGAACGGCTCCAGATAATTTGCCCCGACCTCCTCATGATTCTGATCTTCCTCCAAAAAGTCGCTCTCGGCATTGTGTTCGTCCAACAGGAAATGCCCGATATCATGCAGCAGGGCACTCGCAACCTGCGTCCCACTTCCTTCGTGCAGCCGTGCCTGATTCGCACATTGACACGCGTGTTGCAGTTGCGTCACCGATTCATCATAAAACGATTGCCCCTTACGCTCCATATAATCAAAGAGCGTATCAACCTTCCCCGCTGCCGTCATACCCGTCATCTGTTCTGCGAGCGTTTGATCAATCCGACTGTTCATGGTTCAGCACCGTCCTCCCCTGAAAATGTCCAATTTTACTGATTTGACCGACTTGTGTTGGACTACTTTTTGTGTATTCCGAAAAGGTCTGTCGCTTGTCATCATAGTACTGCTCACGCCAATCGCCTTCGGAGAGAGCGTTGTAGGTCACATAAATGATGCGTCGCGGCTGATTGGAGCGGTTTGTGCCGCTTTTATGTGGGATATAGGACCCAAACAGCAGGATGTCCCCCGGCTCCGTTGGCACCTCAACCCATTCCATCTCCGAAGCGACCTCCTCAGCAATACACCCTTTCTCATCGAGTGCGATAAAACCTTTTTCGTATTGCCCCGGCGAGAAAGAGAGACAACCACTCTCCGGTGTCGCAGGATCAACGGAGATTAAACAGGTAATATGGAATGTAACAAACTCGTAAGCAGGCGCGTCCTGATGTGGGGCGTAACCGCCACCGCCGGGGTACTTGTAATTGATCTTCTCTTTGTAGAGGACTGCCTGCTCGCCCATCAATTCTGAAACAACCTTCAACACCTTTCCGCCCGTCAACAGCTTTTCCATGCCCGCGTGGTACGGCACAAAATTTTCTGAGCGGGAAAGCCGAGTCCCATCTGGTGTGGCTTCAAAATGGTGCATCCACTTGTCATGGGTCGGTTGCCGACTTTCAATGTCCTTGACCCATTCTTGCAGTGCGGTCACCTCTTCATCTGAGAAGAAGCCCGACATCTTTAGGTAGTTGTTATTTTTCCAGTCTTTATGATGTGTCGGTTCTAGGTAATTCGACATAATTGACATCCTCGTTGTTTAACTTATTTATAACCCAAGTTGTTAGTTATGTGTAGTGCGATAAAAGTCAACTCTTTATACCGGGCATCCCCGGTCACGGGATCTTCTCGGACTTGCCTAACTTACAAAGCCCCAGCGGGGCGACAGTGTGTCGTAAGTTTGGTTGTTTTTAATAAGTGTCGAGTATGGAAACTCGACCTACAGGTTGAGCGTATCGAAATACCGCCTGTCCCCCTGGTCTCGATTTATCGGACAATTTATCGGGGATTCAGCGGGATTCCGTATTCCGTAACCTGTGTAACTTTTCCCTTTTTCGTGTTACCTTTGTTACCTTTTTCGCTGAAAAGCCCAGAGCAGCCTGTTTTTCCTGTTTTTACCCAAGTTGCTAGATAGCTGTTGTCAAGCGAGTCGCAATTCGGAGGGGACGCCCCTACTTGGTTTATCAACTAGCAACTTGCGTTATTGATAATAAAATCCGGAAACAGGCACATTAGTGTGGCATCTGATGGGAAAAGGTAAGCGCGTCCATCTGGTTTTCAACCCACATCCGATAGTGCCAACCGCCCGTATAATCTGCGGATTTGACCATCACGGTATTCCAGCCAGTCTTCAACGGCAGCTCAACGTAAGCCCAACTGAAGAATAGATCCGCTTCCGGCACCGATGCCTCTGGAATCTCGACACCGTTAACAGAGAGCCGTCCCAACTCACTTCCCCATCGGATTTGAGCGAAAACTGTCCGGTCGTCAGGACTCTTGATATGCGTTACCGCGTAAGCGAAAGCCCAATCCGGATCCCCCAACGCCTTGTTTAAGTTGATAACTTCGCTATCAGCGCGGTGTTCCTGCCAGTGGATTTGCCCATTTTTGCCCGAATAGGTTTTATCACCTGAACTCTCCATCGGCAGCTGTTCAGCGATAAACTGCGGCGGCGCAGTTTGTGAATCGGTCGGTCGCTCCGTCATACCGAGGTCAAAAGGACCAAGAATCTGCCAGTCTTTGAGCGCGTGCAGATCTGCCTCATCGACAAACTTAACCTTCTCGCTCCGGCTATACAACTGCTCCCCACCATACAGGATGGAATAGTGGTACGTCGGCAAAGGCAGCAGCGCATCAGATGTGCCTAAAAACGTCACTGCACTCTCTGTCTCCTGCCCCGGCTTCACTTCAAAGGTGAGCTGATTCGGAGTTATCTGCCAGTTATCGCTTGGGTCAAACGTAATCTCAACCTTTATCAGTTTTTCAAACGAGTTTTTTAACTCGATTTCAAGCTTTCCACTGGCAACCGGTTTTGCTCGGTCAACCTCAAAGTCCGGCTGAACAGTGAGCAGATCTCCAAACTTCTCTTTGAACGCGGTGGTTGAGATGTCCGCCGGATGGATACTGCCCGGTTCAACAATCGCCACGGTGACATCGTCACCGTCCACGGTCACGATGCTGTAATGGTCAAATGCACCAAACTCTTTGACTTCACGGGGAGTTAGTCCACCGCCGGTCGCGCCCAGTACAAAATATCGACGGTCGTTGCGCGTGTGCAGTGTCAGGTTGTGATAATGCCCGGCGAAAACGGTGTACCCCCGGTCCCCCAGCATTTCCTCAATCTGATTCCAACCGGATCCTTCGTGTAACCATGCGGGTTTGTGCAACAGCACAAAAGTGTGTCGCACGTCCGGGTGCTGTTCCAATGCCTCCGCTGCATAGCTAATCTGTGCCTCTCCAAACCAGTCTTCCACGCCTTGAGGCAACCCGTGTCTCTCCTCCGTATTGAGTATGATAAACAGGCAATCTTTGTAGGTAAAAGCCGAATAGGTCCGTCCGATATGCTCAACCCAATAATCGTACATCACCGGATTGGTGATGTCGTGGTTGCCCGGTAACGGGAGAAACGGAACTGTCAAAGGAGATTCATGCTGCCAAAACTCCTCCCATTCCGCGTCAAGCTGTGCTATATCGGTCGTTACCCCTTGTATCAGGTCGCCAACCATGATGGCAAAGTCAGGTTGCAGCGAATTAATTTCGTTAATCGCACGGTCAAATATGTGCCACTTATCTAGACCGCCACCCGTTTTATCGCCAATAATTGCGAAAGTGAATTTGTCCGGATCCTCTGAGAACGGTCGTTGCACAATTGGCATCCGTTCTGGAAAATCCGGGGCTTGTGCTGCAACACTACCAGTAATTGCAAGGCATAAGAGCAGCACAGCAAAAACTCTCAAAACATGCGTCTGTTTGCAATCCATCAATCTTTCTCCTTCTGTATCAATTCTTAGGACTTATGTAGTTGAACACTCAAATACGTGTAGTTCTGCGATTTATCGCCGCAAGCACTCGATAAAGTCAATCCCATCAGAATGTAAAAATTCAAATAATGCTAATAGATATAGCTGAACACAGATTTTTTTTCGCAGAGGTCCAAAACAGATACTACCAACGATGACAATAACAAAAAAGAAGAGATGGATTGCTTTAACCGGCCCTTGCCTGACGTCTTTGTGCCTTACGAGACTGTAATAAAATCCCATCCAAATGCAAATGCGTTGCATACCCGATTAAACTGGCTGTATAGAAAGGCAAACCGCCTTTGAGCAAAACCAGATTCTGCCCCGCCAACAACTCACTTTGGTCGAACTGATCGCGATAGAAGTAGACCATCGGCAAAATCAGGAAAACCGTGGGCAACAGCAGCATCGTCAACTTGGAATGTGTCCACCCCCGATGGTTACCGATAAGTGGCAGCATAGCAAATAAGCCGAAAAATGCCGATATGGAGTAATGCCCCATATAAATCAGCACGACGTTAAAGATGATAAAGATTCGATAGAAAATCTGTTGACTTTTGCTTTTGGTATCTACATCGGGCCATAGTCCTGAGAGAACAGCAATGACAAAACACGCAGCAATTTTCAGAGGTTCAAGGGACACCGTTGGATTCCAGTCAATTGGCTGTCGAAACACGAAGATACCGGTCAAGGCTATGCCGAGCGAAATCACGAAAAACGAAGTGTAGGCGACTAATCCACCGATCCAATGTTCACGAAACATGCTCATGATAAAGATCCACTCTTTTCTGATTCCTCCCGATGTATCAGGACAGGAATTGATTCCAACTCCACAGTCTCCCCGATAGGATCTAGCTCTAAAGTAGCCGGCAGCCTGCCGCCTATCAACGGAGTTGCATACTTCTCAAACGCCTCTGTGACAAAGTTACCTGCTTCGTTAATGAAAGCCTCTGGTACTACCTTCTCGGACTTTGCTCCAAGTCCAAGTCGCACCATACCGATTAGAGAGCTATACGGCTTGTTGGGGTCCAAGTGTCGGGCAATGGTAATCATGAAGCCGTTCATTCCATCAACAGCGCGGCGGACAGCCGCCTGTCCCGCCATCAACGCTTCACCTGAATCAACGACTGAGGCGGACTGCATCGCAAATCGAGACAGATCTTCAAGTTTGTCGCAACTTGCCTTGAGTTGAAGGCGATCGGCGAGAAGCTCACACAGATATTCCCCTATACACCCGCCCGGTGGAAGTGTGCATTCGTCCTTACCTTTTACCCCTTCACTAATGACGACTAGACAGTAACCCAACCGCCGGTAAACCGCCTCTACATCGGCGAGAAATTGCGCTGGATCCAATCCGCTTTCCGGGAGATAGATCAGATGTGGTGGGCTGTCATCGGAATCTTTCGCCAAGGCTGTCGCTGCGGCGAGCCAACCGGAGTTACGTCCCATCGTCTCAATGATTTTCACGTCTGCTGTGACACCCATTGCCTCAGCATCACGTCCAACATTTCGCACGACGATAGCGTTTGCCCGCGCGGCGGTGCCGTAGCCGAAGCAGTGATCTGTGAAACCAAGCGTGTTCTCGGCGGAGTGCGGGACTCCTATGCAACAGAGCGGGTAACCTCTCTTTTCAGCGAATTCCGCAAGCTGATCGGCGGTGGACATTGCCCCCTTATCGCCCATGTAAATGACGAAGCGGGTTTGATGCTGCTTGCAGATTTCCAGAGCGCGATCATAATCCTCATCCGCAAGGGCATCGTGATTGAAAGGAAGCGCAGCAGATGGAACGTTTTTTAGTCCTTCGAGGATTGTCGGTTTCTGCCGCCCCAGATCAATCAGGTTGCCTTTTAGTAGTCCCCCTATGCCATCTACCATACCGTAGATATTTTGGATTTCGGGGTGTTGCTTCGCTTCTTGGATTGCGCCGTAGAGGCAGGCGTTGAATACTGCTGATGGATTTCCGGATTGTCCGACAACCAGATTGCCTCTGACTTTTAGGGTTGGATTTATTTGTTGGAGCATGGTAGATGCAAGCGAGCAAATAGCCGGGTACGAGGCAGGAACCTAAGCATTATGAATAGAAAAACACAGGAATTTGTGATATTATACTATCTATAAAGCAAGTTGCTAGTTATGCGTGACACAGTAAAAATTAAACCCCGATATCTGTAGGTCGGGCAGCCCCGATAGATCGGGATCCAAAGCGACTTGCCCGACTGATAGCCCCAGCGGGGCGATATGTGTATAGAAAACAGGATAAAACAACTCTAAAGCCCCAGCGGGGCGACATGTTTGTAGACTCTGTTGGGATCAGGTTACCACTGTTTGCCGTTTTGCAACAGTAAATGTTCCATACCTAACTGTTGACAAATCTTTTTTGCGCCCGCTATGCCCGGATAGAGTTCAAACGCCATATTCAACATCTCTTTTGCTTGGTTAATCTGGTTAATATCAATGTAGCACTCTGACAATCTTTTATAAATCCATGCCGTTTCACGTTTCGATAGGTTCAAAGCGCGAATCTTTTCTAAATCGGTTGGAATATCTTCAAGGTTCTGCGGGTTCGTCAGGACACGGAAATAGACCCGTTTCAATCGGTCCTTGATTTCATCAATGAAGTGGTGGAAGCAGGGACGCCGCTTTTCGGACTCAATTAACGATTCATAAATTCCCATAGCCGTTCGATAGTCCCCAAGTGTTTGATAGGCTTCTGCGACGAGAAATTCACAGTCACGGCTGTCTGCGTAGCCCAAAAAGTCGTCAATGCAGCCCTTTCTCCTTTCACGCTGCAACTGCTCGTAAATTTCGATACCCGCTTCAATGTTCTCGTTCAGCAGTTCCTGAAACATGAGTTGATATTTGTGTCGGGTTTGGTTCGATCTCCGGAGATTTTCAAAAGGGCGAAGGTGCCATGCGTGCTCTACATCTACCGACTTGAGCGTGAGATCATACTTCAACTTCCGCTGGGGGTCGCTAAGAATTTCATAGGCGATACAGATCCGGCGAAACATGCGTTCAGCATACTTCTCCTGCCCCGGATTTTTATCCGGGTGGTGCCGCTTCACCTGCTTACGGTATGCCTGTTTAATATCCTCTGCTGTTGCGCGGCGATCTATTTCTAATGTGTGGTAGTAGTCTGGAATTTGCATCTGATTTTAACGGTGTACGATTGACAGTAAGTGTAACAACACTTTATAATTCCACACGTAGCTTTGTTTTGTCAAGCTAAACTTTAACTGAAATATAATACGTGAAGCATTAGGAGTGACGAATGACGCAAAATACTACAAAGACTCAGGATTCCTTTAATATTAAAATTTGCCGCTCTCTTACCATGTTTATCTGCTTTGGGTACTGTATAACAATAGCTTTTGCTGCGCCGGAGCGGGATCTGAACCTTGCGATAGCGGGTATCGCAGGTGAGGTTATTGCGAAATTGCCGACGGATTCCAGCGAGGCCGGAATCGCATTGATTCCTCTAAACACAACAGAACCAGATCTAAAAACGGTTAGCCGTGTCTTGACAAGCCTGCTTGCATCCCAGTTGACAGAGGCGATTGGTGAGACTTTTATTGGTTCAGAACGCTTAGATTGGCGTCAATACCCCACAGATGGCAGTCTGTTGACTCCTGAGCAGGTGAAACAGTATGGCGAATCCTTGGGAAGTCGATGGTTAATCACGGGACGCATCACAAAACTCGATTTGGCAGTCAACCTCAATCTTTTTTTGTGGGATGTAAAAACAGGATATCTCCGATATGTTGCCAATCGTCAACTATCCCCGGTTGCTGCGTTGGTGGGACTCTATGCGATAACACCGACCGTGAACCTTCAACCCTATTTCCTCAAATGGCAAAGTTTGCCGGAGGCGGACTATTTTGCACTCGCAATCGAGGTCTCAGATCCGGACGGAGATGGTTTTAATGAAGTGTTGGTGGCGGACGCAAAGCATGTGAAAGTATTGAAATGGAGTAGGGTAGATCTGTGGGCACATCCTAACCTTTCAGACGCACAATATGGCACCGATGAGATGCCGGTTCTGGCACGATCCCGACGGGTAATGCTTGCCGCAGACCGGAATGGGGATGACCGTGATGAAATTTATATCGGCATCCCGCCGAACCTAACGCAGCGGATTGAATGGGACGAGGACACAGAGATCACAACTTTCGCAGAGGACTCGGTATTGCTTGCCCAAGGTGGGGAGCGGCTAATCTTTGGGGAAACTGATACCAATCAACTGACCTATCGCGGGCAATCGACGAGCTGTTGGGTGTGGCGTATGGGAAAAATTCACCTGAAACACCCCTGCCCGTTGCCCGTCAATTACCATTCAATTGCTACGCACGTGGTAGCGATAGATCGCTCCACAAGCGAAGTTGCCGTTGTTGATTTGGAAGGGCATCTGAAAATCTATCACATTGACAATAACACGACGCAGCTCTCATGGCAGACGCCACCGATCTTCGGTGAGGGAGTTGCGATCGGTGACCTGAACGCGAATGGTACATCAGAGATTGTTGGGACAGTGAAAAATCTTCCAAGTACCCTTGAGTTTTCGGATCAGTTTATCATCCTCGAACAAAAGGGAGATTTGTATGTAGAGGGTTGGAGAAGCCCGTTACTCGACGGGCGGATAGTCGATATGAAAATTGCCGACGCGGACAACGATGATCTGCCCGAACTGATCGTCTGCCTACGCAATCAAAAGGGGAGCCAAATTCAGTTTTATGCGGTAACCAAGTGATAATTTGTTCATGGGTTGATTAGTACATTGGCCCATTAAATGAACTGCTGAATCACCATGACACATCATGATCGAAAAGATTCTGGTCTTCAGTTTCAGCTTCATCGGCGATGCTGTCCTTTCGACAGCGGTCATCAGTCCACTACGCCAGCGATTTCCCGATGCGAAGATTACCTTCCTCGTTGGCGTCCGTGCCTTCGATCTGTTGGCTGCCGACCCACAAATAGATCAGGTCCTTGTGTACGATAATCGCGGTGAACATGCGGGCTGGCGTGGGAAAATTCGCCTAATTAAATTGCTCCGTCGTGAAGGGTTTGATTTGGTCGTGGATCTCCGGGACAGTTTATGGTCACGGTTCGTTGGTGGGAAACATTGGGGCATGCGGCTAAGGAGAGGCAATATCCACGCCGTTACCCGATACCTCGATGTGCTTCAGCGACGCGGTCTTGATGTCGGTAGCGCACGACCACAACTGCAATTCACCCCTTCAAGCCTTGCAAAGCGCGATGCGTTTTTGACGGAAAATGGAATTAATCGGCAGCAGGTATTGGTTGGGATACATCCCGGCGGAAACTGGGTTTACAAGCTATGGGGACCAGAGAGTTTTGCACACATCGCAGACCAGTTATGTGAAAGATGGAACGCGCAGATTCTGTTGTTTGCTGGACCTAATGAGAGGCAGCTACAAGCGCGAGTTGCCAATCTGATGCACCAACAACCGATCTGTGTAAAAGAAGATGATTTGTGTCAGGTCGCTGCGCTTATCGCAGCCTGCGATTTTTATATCGGCAATGATACGGGACCGATGCACATCGCGGTTGCCGTCGGGACCCCTGTCGTCGGTATCTTCGGGTCGACAAATCACCATCGCAATGGACCCTATGGTGAGGAACACATCGTCGTCCACAGCGGTGTTGAACTCGGTTGCAACCCATGCCACCCCGGCAAGCGTCCCGGTGGGTGTGACAAGGGTAGTTGTGCGGTCATAGAAGCGGTAACTGTTGAACAGACGTTCAATGCCGCCGAAAAACTGAAACATAAGAAACGTGATTAACTCAGTGGTAAAGGTCCGGTCATTTTCGCTTGAGGATTTTCTGATATTTGGCTATAATCAAATGCCTGAATTAACGCTGACAACTCCAGCCATCAGTGGGTCAGATCGCACATTTTACAAGTAAGTAAAGGAGGAATTCAGATTGGCAAAAAAAGCGGTAGTGCTTTTAAGCGGGGGTGTCGATTCCACGACCATACTCGCAATTGCACAATCCCAAGGATACGATGTATACACCATAAGTTTCCAGTACGGTCAACGACATGTCTTGGAACTTGGCTGCGCAGAACAAATCTCAAAGAAAATGGGGGCAAAAAAGCACACCGTAGTCGATATAGATCTGCGCGCATTCGGTGGCTCTGCGTTGACGGATAACATTGATGTTCCCAAAGAGCGATCGGATCAGGAAATCGGAACAGGTATCCCAATCACCTATGTTCCTGCACGAAATACGATATTCCTGTCTTTTGCACTCGCTTGGGCGGAGACATTGGAGATCAACACAATTTTCATCGGGGTCAACGCACTTGATTATAGCGGCTATCCCGATTGTAGACCAGAATATATTGAAGCCTATCAGCGGATGGCAAATCTGGCGACTAAGGCTGGAGTCGAAGGTACAACGAAGCTAAAAATTGAAACCCCTCTGATCTCAATGACTAAAGCACAGATCATACAGAAAGGCGCGGAACTCGACGTTGATTACGGACTCACCCTCAGTTGTTATGATCCCGATCCACAAGGCAGAGCGTGCGGGGCGTGTGATAGCTGTTTATTACGGATAAAGGGCTTTGAAGAAGCGGGTGTCGGGGATCCAACAGTCTACAGAACTTGAATTGCTTTGGCAAAAAATGTTGGGAATAATAATTTACCCAATTCCCTATGAATCTTTATCTCAAGACTTACGCACTCCAGATTGTAGTTGCCCGATTCATCGGGCGTCCGTTCTGCCTGTCCCGATTCCATCGGGGAGACCAGAGTTGGCAACGGTGTCTAGCGGCGATTTATCGCCGAACTACAGGACTTTGACTGTTCAACTGCGTAACCTAATATATTCCACATTAAGCGTTCTTGAAGTATTTTCTAGTATGTCGCATACAACTCATGAAAGGAATGATAATGCCTAACCCAAAAATTCTCATTGCAAGCCGTCAGACCCCAGAAGTTGAAGCCATACTCGACGATGCCCCGCCAGAGGTCGAAATACACCTTCTACCACCGGGGGAACAACTCGGTGGCCATCTCTCCGGAATTGAGATTATCTATGGCTCAATCGGTGAAGCAGATTTTCCAAAAGCAGAATCATTACGATGGGTGCATCAGCCACATGCAGGTGTTGAAGGTTTCATGTACCCCGCTTTCAAAGCGAGTGATGTGGTGTTGACAAATTGTCGAAGGCTGTACGGACGGCAGATTTCTGAACACGCCTTTGCCCTCCTGCTTTCGCTCACACGCAGCATCCCAGCGCAACTGGAGTTTATGAAACGCAAGCATTGGGAACGTGTGCCGTGTATCGAATTGGCGGGGATGACAATGGGGATTTTGGGGCTTGGCGGCATTGGTCGCGCAGTTGCCGCGCGGGCAAAAGCGTTTGAGTTTAATGTGATTGCTGTTGATCCAGAATCTATGGAAAAGCCCGATACGGTGACTCAACTTGGGAAACTGGATTGGCTGCCGGAGATGATGGCGCAATCCAATGTGGTGATGGTTTGCTGCCCAAGCACCCCCGAAACGCATAAGCTCCTATCGCACGAACAGTTTAATCTACTGCCAGATGGTAGTTATCTCGTCAACGTCAGTCGAGGGCGAATCATCGATGAAGATGCCTTAATCGCGGCACTTCGCAGCGGTAAATTGGCGGCAGCAGGCTTGGATGTGACTTACACGGAGCCGTGTCCGCCGGATAGCCCGCTATGGACCGAACCTAACGTAATCCTAACCGGCCACAGTGCAGGTGCATCGCAGCACATCAGGGCACGTGCCATGCAGCTGTTTGTTGACAACTTACATCGTTACGTTAAGGACAAGCCGTTAGAAAATGTTGTGGACAAGCAAAAGGGATACTAGGGCGTGTTGACATTTGTGTATAATAAGGGTATGTCCACACTTACCTTATCCGATACACAATGGTCAAAAATAGTAGCATTCCTTAACACCTGTCCCGACATCTACACCGGAGACCCAACTCACTTAAAACGCTTTATCGATGCGGTGCTTTGGATAACCCGTAGTGGCAGTCAATGGCGACTGTTACCCAAACAGTATGGCAATTGGAACAGCGTCTATAAACGATTCGCAAGATGGTGCGATAAAGGTATCTTTCAACGGTTGCACCAACACTTTGCCCAAGACCCCGATATGGAGTGGCTCATCATTGACACCACTATCATTCGGGCGCACCCTTGTGCTGCGGGTGCTTTGAAAACAAGTGGCGGTCAAGTCTCACAAGCACTCGGACGCAGCCGGGGTGGCTTTTCAACCAAGATTCACATCGCTGTTGATAGCTTAGGTCACCCATTACGTTTTATGTTGACAGCCGGTCAACGGCACGACATTACTTGTGCTGAAGCATTGATTGACGGTTACAGCAGTGAGTATGTGATAGCCGACACATCATATGACTCGATGGCGTTCATTGAATCGATAACCGACACCGGCGCGGTGCCGGTGATACCGCCACGTGCCAACCGCCGTGATTCACGTGATTATGATGTGGATCTGTACCAGCAGAGACATATAGTGGAATGTTTCATCAACAAAATCAAGCAGTATCGACGTATTTCCGCGCGTTTTGATAAATTAGCGGTTCGGTATATGGGATTTCTGAGTTTTGTTGCTACGATTATCTGGTTACGATGAAATGTCAACAGAACCTAGAAACTAAGACGTGTTTACGACTATGCGAGGCGTGTCCATAACTCGCCGATAAGTCCCTATCGTAGGGAACGCAGATCTGCGTTCCGTTTTGTTCTTAGGCATTACGTATTGCATATTATGCTTGATTCGTAGGTTGGGTTGAACGGTAAAAGCGAATCCCTATCAAACACAATAGCAGCTATGCTTTGCAACAACATCCGCTTATAGATAGATTGAGTGAAACCCAACATCACACCCGTAGGTTAGGCATCTTGCCCAACCCACCCGCTCGATCTAATACTGGCAAATATATGTAGGTCGAGATTCATATCTCGACAAAATACTAAAAAGCGCGGGTTGAAATAATAGTATGAAAAAATCCAAGATAACCCTTGGAATGGTTGGCTTAGGGTATTGGGGACCAAATCTGCTGCGGAACTTTGATCAGCTACCCAACTGTTGCGTCAAAAGTTGCTGTGACCTAGATGCAGGTCGTCTCGCTAGTGCTAAAGAACAATATCCTTATCTTGTGGTCACTGATGACTATAACGCCCTGTTGGCTGACCCCGATCTTGATGCGATTGTCATCGCAACGCCAGCGCGTACCCATTACACTTTTGCCCTTAAAGCGCTTCAGTACGGCAAACATCTCTTCATCGAAAAACCGCTAACACTGGAGGTACAACACGCTGTCGAATTGGTCGAACTGTCCGAAGATACGGATCGAATCCTGATGGTCGGGCACCTGATGGAATACCACCCGGCGATTGAAAAACTGAAAAATCTCATCCAGTCAGGAGAGCTTGGACAGATCCACTATCTCTATGCACAACGGGTCAACTTGGGGAGAATCCGCCATGACGAAAACGCGATGTGGAGTCTTGCTCCCCACGATTTTTCCGTCGCCATGTACCTGCTTGACGCCGAACCGGAGAACGTATCTGCTCGCGGGGCATCCTATCTGCAAGAGGGAATTGACGATGTGGTCTTCGTCAACCTTCAATTTCCCGATGGGATAATGGCGCATATCCAACTGAGTTGGCTAGACCCCCACAAGCTGCGTCTAACAACAATTGTCGGCAGCGAAAAAATGGTCGTTTTTGACGATATGGAAACCACAGAAATGGTTAAGATTTACAACAAAGGGGTCAATCACAAGACAGACTACACCTCCTACGGTGAAGCCTTAAGCCCGCGGTTCGGTGATGTTACAATACCGTATATCAAAATGACAGAACCGCTCAGGTTGGAATGTCAACACTTTCTCGATTGTATCGTGAATCATCGCAGACCCAGAAGCGATGGGAGAGATGGACTTCGCGTTGTACGAGTTCTACAAGCGGCGCAGCAATCGCGCAACCGGAACGGCGAACCGGTGGACATCAAAATGTGATGTATAATCGTAGCGTCTACGTCGTCGAGAAAAGGGAATAATATGGAAAAATCCTATTTTGTCCACGAATCCTCTTATATCGACGAGCCGGTTTCGATTGGCGATGGCACCAAGATTTGGCATTTCTGCCATGTTATGAAGGACAGCCAAATCGGACGAAATTGCACACTTGGGCAGAACGTGAATATTGATAGCGGCGTGAGCGTCGGAAACAACGTCAAAATCCAAAACAACGTCTCTGTCTACAAGAAGGTCACTATCGAAGATGGTGTTTTTTGTGGACCTTCGGCGGTGTTCACAAATGTCATCAATCCGAGAAGTGCTGTTCCCAGAACTATCGATGAATACGATTCCACGTTGGTAAAACGTGGTGCAACAATTGGTGCCAATGCAACGATTGTCTGCGGTGTCACTATTGGTGAACACGCTTTCATCGGTGCAGGATCTGTGGTAACGCAGGATGTTCCCAACTACGCCTTAGTCTACGGCAATCCTGCACGGCAACACGGTTGGATGTGTCAATGTGGAACCCGTTTGGAACTGATAGATAATTTCGCACAGTGCGATTGCTGTCATCGAAAATATCAGTGTCACGATAATCAGCTTACATCTACCGATTATTGAAAAATCACCGCCGAGGCGCAGAGGGCACAAAGAAACCGAGTTTTTTCTTGAAAACTCGGTTTCTGTTGCACTATTTCTTAACATGGGCATTCACATTTTATCTCTGCATTCTCTGTGTCTCTGCGGTAAATTCATTATGGACTTAAAAAATAAGCGTATCTTAGTTATTGGCGGAGCAGGTTTTATTGGAAGCCATGTCGTTGATCAGTTAATCGAGACAGACGTTGCTGAGATTATTGTGTACGATAATTTCACGCGAGGTATCCAAGAAAATTTGCGAGATGCGTTGAAAGATTCAAGGGTTTCGGTATATCCCCACGGCGGAGATATACTGCACCGTGACATATTGGATTCGGCGATGGAGGGAGTTCACGGCGTGTTCCACTTGGCAGCACTATGGCTGTTACATTGCCATGAATATCCTCGTTCCGCCTTTGAAGTCAACGTCGGGGGTACTTTCAACGTACTGGAAGCAGCGATTAAACACCGGGTAGAGCGTGTAGTCTATTCCTCCTCCGCCTCAGTATACGGGGACGCTGTCGAATTGCCTATGACGGAGGAGCATCCTTATAACAACTACACCTTCTATGGGGCGACCAAGATTGCTGGTGAACAGATGTTTAAGGCTTTGGGACATCGCTACAATCTGGATTGGGTGGGGCTGCGTTACATGAACGCCTACGGTGCCCGCCAAGATTATAAGGGGGCGTATACCGCTGTCATGATGAAGATTCTGGACCGTATCGATCAGGAATTACCTCCAGTTGTTTACGGAGATGGCAGCCAGCAGTACGACTTCATCTACGTGAGTGATATTGCCCGTGCAAATATTTGTGCCATGCAGGCTGACGTAACTGACAAAAACTACAATGTTGGGCGAGGCATCGGCACATCAATCCAAGCATTGACGAAGTTATTGCTGCGGTTAACGGGTAGCGATCTTGAAATCCAATATCAACCCGCCGGTCAAACTTTTGTGACAAATCGAATCGGTTCTACCCACGCCGCTGAACAGGATTTAGGGTTCCGGTGGAAAGTCGATATAGAAGAGGGGATGCGCCAATTGATAGATTGGCGGAATGCCGATAAAAAAGGCGGTGTTACCGTTGAAGTCCCGCGAAGCGAGGATCCTCGATGAAATCGGGAGATGAAACAGCATCTCAAAAGATACCAATTACCAAACCGTTTTTCGGAGCAGAGGAAGAGGCTGCGATCCGCGCTCCTTTGCACAGCGGTTGGGTGGTTCAGGGACCGTATGTCAAAGAATTTGAGGAGAAGTTTTCAGCCTTCACGGAAGCACGTTTTTCGATTGCGACCAGTTCCTGCACAACAGCACTGCACATCGCTGTCGCTGCGTTAGAGTTGAAACCCGATGACGAAGTCATTGTGCCTGCCTTCACATGGATCGCCACCGCTAACGTGGTGGAATACATGAGGGCGAAGCCGGTCTTCTGCGATATTGACCTGCCCACATTTAATATAGATCCAGAGCAAATTGAAGGACTGATTACGCCAAAAACGGTAGGAATAATCCCTGTACACCTATTTGGCCTATGCGCGGAAATGCAGCCAATTCAGAAGATTGCTCAAAAGCACAACCTGTGGGTTGTGGAAGATGCTGCGTGTGGGTTCGGCGCACGGTATCACGGAAAACATGCAGGTACATTTAGTGAGATGGGCTGCTTCAGTTTCCACCCGCGCAAGTCTATCACCACCGGCGAGGGTGGCATGATCACGACGCAGCGCAAGGATTTCGATCAACTAGGGCGCATCTTACGAGATCACGGTGCCTCGCGTTCCGATCTCTCACGCCACACGGGCAAAGCTGGGTTTCTGTTATCAGAGTATAACCATCTCGGCTATAACTACCGCATGACAGACATCCAAGGTGCACTCGGTTGTGCACAGATGGATCGGGCAGCATGGATCTTGGACATACGTTCACAGCGCGCTCAGCGTTACGATCAGCTGCTAACTAAAGTAGAGTGGTTGGAAACACCGAGAAGTCCCGACGGTTTCGTCCACGGCTATCAGGCTTATGTCTGCCTGTTTTGCCCTGAAGAGCCCACCTTGAACAACGTAGATCAACTCCACCAACAGCGTAACGAACTGATGATGCAACTCGAAGCGAAAGGGATTGCGACCCGCCAAGGCACACACGCCCCAGTGCTTCAGGGTTACTACACGGAAAAATATGCGTTACATCCTGAACAGTTCCCCAATGCCTACTTGGCAGATCGATTGGGATTGACCCTGCCGCTCTATGCACAGATGACAGAAGTTGAACAGGCGTTGGTATGTCAAAGTCTTCAGCAGGTCATGGGTTAAGTTATGTGTGGTATAACAGGAGCAATATCTCTCAATCATCAGCCCCTCCAAATAGAACGCCTGAAACCGATGGTAGATGTGATCGCCCACAGAGGACCAGACGATGCAGGTTATCTCGTCTATCAGACAGGCATACATCGCCCAACCTGTCAGGATTTTACGGATAGCCAATTCCGAGACGTTTGCCCGTCGCTGCCCGTGATTGACTCACCTTCTGGACAGAACAGATTGCATTCAGAAAAATGGAATCTGTTTTTCGGACATCGAAGATTGTCGATCCTCGATCTCTCCCCGCGCGGACATCAACCGATGTGCGATAAATCACATAAAATCTGGCTCATCTACAACGGGGAAATCTACAATTTTAGAGAAATACGTCAGGAGTTGAAAGCGCTCGGTTATCACTTTTCTAGTGCCTCCGACACCGAAGTTATCATCCACGCTTACCACCAGTGGGGAACGGACTGTATTCACCGATTCAACGGGATGTTTGCCTTCGCGCTGTATGACAGTCTGAATCAAAAAGTCTGGATCGCTCGCGATCGCTACGGCATCAAGCCACTCTATTACACCCTCACCGATGAAGGCACATTTCTGTTTGGGTCCGAAATCAAATCTATTCTGGAATACCTGCCCGAAAAGCCGGACGTAGATCTCGCGGCATTAAACGAATACTTCTCATTCCAAAATATTTTTAGTGACCGCACCCTCTTTTCGGGGATTAAGTTGCTCCCGCCCGGACATTGCTTGGAAATTGATTTATCGTGGGCTGCTTTGCCGCCTGATCTCATTGAGCGAAAGATTTCTAAGACCAAATACTGGGATTTTGACTTCGGGCAGGAGACAGATGTTCCCGCAAATCAACTTGAAGACCAACTCTACGACCTATTGACACAGGCTGTTAAGCGCCAGTGTGTCAGCGACGTTCCGGTTGGTAGTTATTTGAGCGGAGGTATGGACTCAGGAACCGTGACCGCTATCACCGCCTCCGTCTTCGGACAAATTTCCACCTTCACCATAGGTTTTGACCTCTCAGAAGCCGCAGCGCATGAACTGAGTTTCGACGAACGAGAACTAGCCGAATCTATGGCAAACCTGTTTCAGACAGCGCATCACGAGCGTGTACTGCGTTCTAGCGATATGGAAGTTGTCATGGGGGATCTCATCTGGCACTTGGAAGATTTACGTGTTGGACAATGTTATCCTAACTACCATGCAGCTCAGTTGGCGAGCAAGTCTGTTAAGGTGGTTATGTCCGGAACAGGCGGTGATGAATTATTTGGCGGTTATCCTTGGCGATATGCCGCAGCTATTGGAAACAGTGCCGAGCGTTATACGGACAATTATTACCGCTACTGGCAGAGATTGGTATATAATAGAGAGAAACCCCTGTTCTTTAACCAAGAAATAGCAAATCGACTACGCCAGATAGATATTGACGGAACAAGTCCCTTCAAAGATCACACGTTGATGGCATTTCGGAATGTCTATCCAAGCGAAATTCAGTGCAACAATCGGGAAGAACAGGTCAATCACTCACTCTACTTTGAGTGCAAAACCTTTCTACACGGGTTGCTTGTGGTTGAAGATAAAATGTCGATGGCACATTCATTAGAGACAAGAGTACCGCTCCTAGATAATGACTTGGTAGATCTGGCTTGCCAGACACCCGTCCGCTACAAAATTGCCAACTTGCACAACTGGAGAATATCCGATGCGAATATTCCGCACAACGGAAAAATCGGTTTGGAACGGACGGATGCCGGTAAAGACATCCTGCGAAAAACAATGGGGCGGATTATCCCCAAATCAATTACACAAGCCAAGAAACAAGGCTTCAGTGGGCCCGATGAATCGTGGTTCCGCGGCAGCAGCGAAAAGTATGTACGAGATCTTCTGCTGAGTGATCAGGCGCGAATTAACGAATATCTCAACTCCGAATATGTGCGACAGGTCATTGAAACTCACAGCGCTGGCGTAGAAAACAAGCGACTTCTGATCTGGTCGTTGTTGAGTTTTGAGTGGTGGTTGAAGCAGTTTATCAAATGAACATCAAACGCATCGAGAAGCTCATTGGCAACGCAATAGACACATACGATATAGACCTATCGGGACTTACTATCTTCACAGAGGCGGCAAGTGACAACTATGTCGTAACCCCTTTGATTGCAGCGTTGGCTGGCTCGGATCGAGTCTTTGCAATCACAAGGGACTCTGGGTACGGTAAAGCCGTTGATGTGCGTAATTTCACGCTCGAATTGGCACAAAGGTGGGGAGTAGGGGATCGGATTGAGGTCGTCTCCGATAAAATCCCATCAATTCTTTCGCAAGTTGATATTGTAACGAATCTTGGGTTTGTGCGCCCAATCGACAAAAGCATGATCGCTCACCTAAAACCAACCGCCGTTCTCCCTTTGATGTGGGAGACTTGGGAATTTCGCGAAACGGATCTGGATCTCGCAGAATGTCGGCGGGTGGGGATTATGGTTCTGGGTACAAATGAGCGGGCGATCGGGCTAGATCTTTTCACCTATGTCGGCTATCTAGCAGTCAAACTGGCGTTTGAATTGGAGATTGAGATTTACAAATCGAAAGTCGTGGTTGTCGGGAGTGGTCCCTTTGGTGAAAGCAGCGTCAAGGCATTCGATAAACTGGAGGCTGATGTAAGATATATTGACCTTTCTACGGGCGATTCCTTGGAGACCAAATCTACCAAATCTATACTTTGTGATGCGGATCTCGTTGTTGTGGTAGAACACCGTAGCTCAGCTTGCTTAATCGGCAGTGAAGGACAGATAGCCGTTGATGAACTGCTAGCGTTAAGTCCACATTTGTCAATTGTCCACATCGCTGGAAATATAAATCGAGAGGAAATTGATGGCGCAGCCATTCCGTGTCTTCCACAAAGATCGGCAGCACCCGGTTACATGAGCGTTACAACCGATTACTTAGGTCCTAAACCGGTTATTGCCTTGCATACCGCCGGATTGAAGGTCGGTGAGGCAATGGCACGTGCACGTCTCACAGGTCTTAACCCAATAGAAGCAGAAAAAAAGGTCTTGCACGATTTCCCGCTCGCCATGGGATTTGGTTCCTCGCACAAATATACACAAACATCATAGAGGTTCAACTTCCAATGTCTGGAACGGACAAAATAGAAATTCCAGATCGGTTACTGCAACGTTTAAGCGTGAATGACACTGGATTTTTGCAGCGGGTATACTCTGATGGATTGGATAGATATAGAGAACGCCTAGCTCGTATTAGCTTCGTTGGGTTGGAAAAGATTTTAGATGCAGGTTGTGGATTTGGGCAATGGACATTTGCAATGGCACAGACCTCAAAGCGCGTTGTTGGGATTGATATTGATTCAGAACGCTTATCTGTTAGTGCTCAACTTGCCTCAATAAATAATTTTGAAAATGTAGAATTCCGTCAAGCAAGTCTGGAAGAGATGCCTGATTTTGAAGAGACCTTCGATGCCGTTTTTTGTTATAGCGTTGTGTATCTAACGGATTACCATAAGGTTTTTAGAAATTCCTTTCGCATCCTAAAAAAAGGTGGATACCTTTACATCTGTACCAATGGCCCCGGCTGGTATCTCTATAATATTATCGAAGGACCGAATCCGTCGATAGATTTCCACCCAAGACGCTACGGGGTTCAAACCTTTTGGAACACACTTATCCGAAAACAAGGTGGATTTTCACCAAGTGCAGGTGCCCGTATAATGACCCCTAAAGGCACCAAGCGTGCCTTGGAAAAATCTGGATTCAAAGTTGTTGCGCTAGGGGCAGAGGGGACCTTGGGGTTTGGCGATGGACACACCATCCCACCGGCACCAAATTACAAGGCAACATATATGGGACTCGTCAATGTATTTGAAGTGATTGCCCGTAAGCCTTAGAAAAACATAAAAGCACTAGAAGTCATGCACTTCAGATTGTAGTTGCCCGATTCATCGGGCTTCGAGGGACGTGTTCAGCCTCCATCCCCATCATAGGCGGGGCATCTTGCCCCGCATTGGCGATGAAGCATCAAACTACAACACCTCATCGTTCAACTGCGTAAGCCCTAAAGGATTTAGTTCTCTGTAAGGAAACGGTTATGGCTGATATTTTTTTTATCATTGGTTGTGCGCGAAGTGGGACGACAGCACTGGTGAAAATGCTGAATATGTCGCAGAACGCAACCGTCTTCGTGGAGCAGAAGCCGAATCTGTGCATTGAAGCACGGAATTTATATCGGGGCATATTAAGAGATCCGAAGCAGATCCTTGGGGAAACAAAGTCAGAACCAATTCAAAAGGTGTTGTCTAGTGGTCTAAAGTATGGAGACAAAAATCCAAACTATCTGCCGTTTATTCCATATATCGCCGAACTGTGGGATTGCAAATTCCTGTTTCCGGTGCGAGATGGACGGGAGGTTGTACGTTCTTTGATGGACTGGCACGATTTCTATAGTCGGAAATTCTCGCATAGTGGCGTTTTTGCAATGAAAGAGGATGATCCACAGTCACCAGTGGATTCGCCTGAACAGGATTGGTGGGATTATAGCCGTCTACGCCCCAATCCCGGCGATTCATATTTTGAGGAATGGCAGCGGCTCTCACGTTTTGAAAAGTGTGCTTGGTACTGGACTAATTTTAATAAGAAAGCGTTAGAACTATTCTCTCAACTAGATAATCAACGTTGGTTTCAGGTGAATATGAAATCACTGGACAGGTTCAAGATGGAACAGATTTTCGATTTTCTCGGATTAGACGGATTTAACGCCGATCAGATAGGAGGGATGATAAACGCACGTATTAATTCATTGCAGGAGCGGGCAGGCTTACCCGATAAGTTTCCGCGTTGGACTGATTGGACGCAAGAGCAACGAAACGCATTTGATCGGATTGCAGGCGATATGATGGGAGGTGTGGTATAATAAGAGGTCTAAGTTCCCATAACTTCCGGTTGGGTAGCAGGAAAGGAAAGCCGCGAAAATGCTCTACATTGAAGTGGTAGGCATCTGTTTCTTGGGTCTTGTGACACGTCTGATTTTTCTGCTGCACGCAGGTAGCGATCTTGACGCACATCTTTGGCTCACGAAGCTGCGGCGCGACTTAGGAGGACTGAAGGGGATCGGCAGGCACCACGTGCAGGATTCGCTCGTACCCGGAATTAGAGGTTATCCCCCGCTGCCACATGCCATTATCGCGCAGATCAATCCAAAACACTGGGTGCTAGTTGGCAGGTTAACGAACCTCGCCTTCGATTTAGCGAGTATCGTGTTAGTCTATTTTTTAAGCCACGTTCTGTTTGAGCGCGTCTGGCAGCTATCTTCTGGACAATTCATCTCCGCTGCGGGGGCGGTTACGCTTCTTTACGCAACGAGTCCAAAGCTGCATCCTGTAACCGCTCGATTGCAAGCGATAGGAGGAAGAACACTAGGAAATCTCTTAACGCTGCTCTATTTCACCTGTTTGGGTATCGGTTATCTGTTTGGAATTCCCTACTTCTACCTGCCTTGTCTTGTCTTGGGAACGCTGACGGTGCTTTCTTCTCAGTTCGGGATGCAAGTGTTGGTGATAAATTCAATTGTGCTGTCCTGTTTTTACCGAGACTTCGTTCCGTTACTCCCTTTGTTGGGAACTTTTGGACTCTGTATGCTCGTTCCGCAGCTCGGCGTAAGGCAGTTACTTGGGCGTAAATGGGCACACTATAAGTGGTATTTCACCGCTATAAAAGAAGACACAACGCCGATAGCCGAAAGGAATAGTTTAAGAGATCTTGCCGCACTGCCGGTTTACCTGTTCTCTCGACCAAGAGAATTTGGCAGAATAGTTTTTACCAAAGCGACACCAATCATTATCCTTTATTCGATACCAGTTATCCCACTTTTCCTGTACTGGTGGCTCTCTTCACCGGATGCTTTCACGGAGCTATTTTCTGACAGCGTCGTTTGGTATGTAACTGGACTCACTCTCGCAAGTTTCATCGCATTTGTCATTACATCTATCAAATTTGCCCTATTTCTAGGTGAGGCGGAAAGATATCTTGAGTATTCGCTAGCCTTTCTCCATCTGATTTTTGTCAGGTATTGCATTGTAGCCAAACAGCCATACGAAATAATCTATATAATTACCCTAATTCACATTGGGTTCGTTTTGGTGAATTTTCTGTATCTAAGTTCGGTTAGAATTAAGGACAATCTGTTTCCTACCACAGAAACGGCGTTTGAAGACATTATCAAATTCTTGAATGGGAGAAGTGGACAGAGTATCATTACCCTCCCGACGAAACTCAGTTATACTTTAGCTGGCAGCATGGAGGAAACTGATTCCCGTTTTTACTATCCGTCGATGTCTGAACCGGGACGCGGGATGAGGTATATGGGTGAAGATCATGTGTACCTCTATCTGATGAAGCCAGACTTTGACCATTTTCGCGCTCGATATGGGGTCAATACATTGGTGACTCAGAAACGAGAGGTAGAACTGGCGGCGAAACGAGGAATTGAATACCCCTTAGGTTCGCTGGAACTGCTGTACGACAATGAGGGTTATGCGGTTTATAGTGTATGATAATAGATCACATAAAAAGAACGATACAACTGGGAAGTATCTATAGTATCGGCAGCATATCTCAAGGTGCGTTATTCGTTTTACTTTTCCCAATCTATACCTCGTTTTTGTCGCCCCAAGATTTTGGCATTATTGGGCTGATGTCTATTACGGTTAGCCTGTTGACGCGGTTCGTGTCGTCGCCTATAAATAGTGCCTTTACTCGGTTCTACTATGCACCGGAATATGAGGAAAAAAGTGGTATTCTACTGTTCAACCTGTTTTTATGGACGTTGCTGATTATTACCTGTTGTGCAGTTATATTTTGGAGAATCAGTGAATACCTCGCTGGGGTTCTCTTACAAGATAGGAACTTCGCTCACCTCCTCAAGGTATATGCGTTGATACTGTTTTTACAACCGTTTTCGTCCCTATTTCTGTGCTTACTTCGCATGTTGGAGAAGGCGAAATATTCCGTTTTCACATCTATATCTAGCCTATTACTTTCTGCTGGTTTGACACTATACCTGCTTATTGTTTTGAAGAAGGGAGTACTTGCACTTATCGTTGGAAACTTGATCGGTCTGGTAGTTACTGTAATCATGGTACTCCCTGTTTTTGTCAAAAGATCGACATTTAAGTTGTCTCGTTCGATCCTTATTCCACCGCTGAAATACGCTTATCCGTTGTTGTTATCGGAATATTCAAATCTGCTCATCCAATCCGGCGATCGGTATGTTTTAAGAATTTTTAACTCCGTTGGCATGGTGGGTCTCTACGCTTTCGGATATCAGATCGCTGGTATCCTTCAGACTGCTTTGGTAACTCCGCTGAAACAAGCGCTTCAACCCGTTGTTCTCAAGCAGGAAGAAGATCCTGAAGCTATAAGGCATTTGCTAAGGGTGGGTGCCACCTATTTCTACCTAGTAGGATGTGCTGCGTGTCTGTTGATTTCGCTCTTTAGTCGGGAAATTCTGATGCTTTTTGCTCGGAAAGAAGCGTTCTGGGGGGCTTGGATTATCGTTCCGATCATCACCTACTCCTACGTTCAGCATGGGTTGGGGAATTTCGTCGGTTGGGGTATGGGACTGATGAAAAAATCGTTCCATGTTTCAGGGATAGTTTTGGTGGCAGCGTTAGTAAATATTGGGTTAAACTTTCTTTTTATTCCTCGATGGGGCATGTTAGGAGCTGCGGTCGCCACCATGTTATCCTATATTGTGTGGAATTTCCTGAAAGCATATTATTCGGCAAAATTCTATGACCTCCACTTCGAGATTGGGAGAATTTTACACATTACTGTAATCGGATTTGGACTTTACGGACTATCTTTGGTAGTCGCCAGTAACGGGGCTATCGGAACTGATACTGTACTGAAGTTCTTGTGCTTTTTGGGATATCCTCTAATTCTCTGGAGTACAGGCTTCTTTTCAGAAAACGAAAAGGAATACCTACTAAAGCCGGTAAAGGGGTTCAAAAAAGTCTATTGAAATGTATTTTATTTTGAGGGTTCATCAGAGCGTAAACGGTAACTATAGCTGAATCATCGGAGTTGATGATAATAGAGGATAACAATGAAAATTGCCATTATGGGCGGCACCTTCAATCCTATCCACTATGCCCATCTGTTGAGCGCGGAGGAGGTGCGTGATGGTTTAGGCTATGATAAGATCCTCTTTATCCCGTCTGCCCGTCCACCCCACAAGGATTCGCGGGACATCATTGATCCGGAACACCGTTATCAAATGACCCTCCTCGCAACCTCAGATAACGCTAATTTCGAGGTGTCTCGGATCGAGTTGGATCGCGTCGGTCCATCTTTTGCTATTCAGACTATCAAAGAGTTACGAGTCTCCTACGGAGAGGAATGTGAACTCGCGTTCATCATTGGTGCTGATTCACTAATCGACTTCAAAATCTGGAAGGATTACGATGAGATTCTCAACATCTGTCGCTTTATCGCAACTACGCGCCCCAACTACTGCTTGGACAAAGTTCCCTCAGATCTCCGAGACCGTGTAAAATATTTTTCAATAACAGGAGTTGACATATCCGCAACTCAGATCCGTGAACGCATCCGAGCCGGACATTCCATTCGATACCTTGTCCCGATGCCCGTCTGGGATTATATTGAACGCCATCAATTATACAGGTAAATTGGAGAGCCATATTTTTTTGTTCCTAATAAAAACTATTGGAAAAAAATCAGATTTTCTGAAGAGGCGAACGGATAGGTCGCTTCTTCACGCACAAGGTAGGTGATCTCACGATGAAACACAAATGTAGTGTCTGCGGAACAGTTAGCGAATTTGATTACAAACCCGGTGGGAAATTACCCCCAAACTTTCCCTTCTGTAGCGCGCGCTGCAAGTCAATAGATCTGGGTAAATGGTTTGGCGAAGAGTACAAGATCAGTGCGCCTTTACCGAATGCCGATCTGATGGCAGATGAAGAAAAAGAAGCACTTGCACAGTTCTTACTTGATGCAGGAGAAGTGGACGAAATCACAAATGAAGAAGAATAACGACGATATCGAAAAAGCCGCGCTACTCGCAGAAACGAAAGCTGCTGAAATTGAAAAATATATCAAAACCAAATTGACGCCGAAGCGGTATACACACGTCCTATCTGTTCGAGAGTTAGCACTCGATTTGGCTGAGAGATATGGAGCGGATCTGCGGAAAGTAAATCTTGCTGTCCTTCTACACGATTGTGCGAAGTGGATGCGGACTTCAGAACAATATGAAGCGGCGGCGAACCATGGGATTCAACTTGATGAAGTCGAGCACCGCAACCCGTCGCTCTTGCACGCGCTCATTGGGGTAGAGTTCGCTGTTTCGCACTTCGACGTTGATACCCCTGAAATCCTCAATGCTATCCGAATCCACACAACCGGATCCGGTAAGATGACACTTATTGATAAGATCCTATATGTCGCTGATTTTGCTGAACCGAAGCGCAACTACGCAGAGGCACATGCTGTGCGTGAGCTTGCCTATCAAGATTTGAACAAAGCCGTTCTTGAAGTCAGTCGTTATAAAATTGAACATCTGCTCGCCAAAGGTGTCCTCATTCACCCGCATACAATAGATGCTTATAACAGCGCCCTCCAAGAAATCAGCGAATCAAAGTAGCGTGTGTCAAGTTCAATTCGATGGAGGCGGATTCAATTGAGTTGGGTTGACGTAGGAGTCCCGCTATTCTATACATCAATTTTAAAATTGACAGACTCGTAACGTAATCGGTTCAAATATGCAAAAATTAAGCATGTTCTTTAATCAGCCCCGAATTCATCGGTGGAAGTTAAAAGCACAAGAATTATTTGGAATCGATCTACGTTCACTAGCCATCTTTCGCATCAGCATCGCACTCATTATCATCGTAGATCTCATTGGACGTTTTACCGACTTGGAAGCACATTATACAGATCGCGGTGTTTTACCGATAGATAAGGTCATTGAGCACTCCCCAAAGTGGCGCGTATCTGTGCATCTGCTTAACGGTTCAATAGAATTTCAAGCCGCTTTGTTCATCATTGCGGGGCTATTTGCGGTCGCGTTACTTTTAGGCTACCATACCCGTTTTGTGACGCCTGTCGTTTGGTTGATGACAATTTCCGTGAATTCCCGAAATTGGATACTAATGCAGGGCGGTGATTATATACTATGTTTGTTGCTCTTTTGGGGCATGTTCTTACCCCTTGGGGCGCGTTACTCCATTGACCATTTCAGGAACCCACATCAATTCCAAGAATCTAATATCATCTTCTCAGGAGGTACAGTCGCTGCCTTACTACAGATATGTTTTGTATATTGGTTTTCGGTCGCATTGAAATCGACCAAGAACTGGTTAATCAGCGGCACCGGTGTTTATTACGCGCTTATGCTTGACCGATACGTTACAAACTTCGGCAAGTTACTGCTCGAATCTCATCCGCTATTGCTGAAGTTTCTGACCTATGCTACGATAGGACTTGAAGCATTTGGACCGCTGCTTGCTTTCTCACCATTTTTCTCGGGCCCGGTGCGGTGCCTTGTTATCCTCAGTTTCATAATTTTTCACTTTAGTATGGGGCTTGCGCTGGAGTTGTGGCTGTTTACCTACATCTGCATGGCCAGTTGGTTATTATTTATTCCGAGTTGGTTTTGGGACCAACTCTTAAGAAAAATCAAAACTTCAGTTCAGGACGGCAATTCTCCAGTCCGGGAGCAGGCATTTTGGAAGAACGCACTCGCTACATTTTTTCTGATTTACGTCCTTATGTGGAATCTAAGGACGGTCTATCCATCATTTTTCTTTCCCAACCCTGTTCAGTCAATCGGCTACACTCTGAGATTAGATCAGTGGTGGGGGTTGTTTAGGGGACCATCAAGAAAAGATGGCTGGCATGTCATCGTCGGTACACTTCGAGATGGAACTCAAGTCAACCTGCTCAACCCGGATAGAACCGTGAGTTGGGAAAAACCAGAGCTTGTGGTTAAAATCTACAAGAACCATCGATGGCGCAGATGGTTCAGATCCTTGGTGTTTAAAGAGGATTATGCCCGTTATCTTTGCCAGCATTGGAATGAGAGGCATACAGGCGAGAAACAACTTATATCGCTCGAAATTTACTATCTCCACGAAAGAAATTATCTAAATCGTCAGGTGTCTCAATCCGAAAAAGAGTTACTACTAAGCTATACCTGTCAATAAATCTCTCATGCAGTCTAGCCACGATGAGAAGGAGGAATAACATGCAAGAAAATATGCTAGAAATGGTACAAGCCGCTGCTGCTACTGCTTTGAGCCGACGGGCTCGCAATGCGGTTATTCTCGACCTAAGACAGTTACCCTCGTTTACAAACTTTTTTGTCATTTGTAGTGGTATCTCGGATACGCAGGTCGAAGGTATATCCGATGCTGTGCGAGACGAACTAGCAGACAACTGGAATGAACGTCCTTGGCATCGAGAAGGGGGACGTGATGCAGATTGGGTTTTGCTAGACTACGTTGATTTTGTGGTGCATATTTTTCTAGAAGAGAAACGAGAATACTATAACCTCGAACGCCTTTGGGCTGACGCTCCACAGATCGAAGTTCCCGATGTGGAAGCTATTACTGAAAACGAGGAAGATGAAGAAGCATATGATGAACTTGAAGATTACGACTTCGATGATGAAAGCCTTTTCCCTTCTGGATCAAGCGAAGAAAAATAGGAGGAAAGGATGTTAATTGGCAGCATCAAAACCGAAATTTTAACCGCAGTCGAAGCTGCCTGCCAAAACCGATTTGGACAGAAACCGGAAGGTCTCAAATTGGGGTATCCACCGCAGGTCGAATTGGGTGACTTTACGATGGAATGCTTCCCGTTGGCAAAACAGTTTCGGCAAAACCCTGCCCAGATCGCCCAAGCAATTGCAGCCGAGATCGAACCGAGCGAATCGATCGAATGGGTGAAGGCGGTTGGTCCCTATTTGAACGTCAAGGTTTACAATCGCGCCTTGTTCGGCGGCGTATGTGATGAAATTGTGCGACAGGGAGAGCATCTTGGAAACGCCGATATGGGTCAGGGACAGCGGGTGATGGTCGAGTATCTGTCTCCCAATACCAATAAACCCCTGCATCTAGGGCATATTCGCAACGGTGTCCTCGGAATGGGGGTGTCAAACCTACTTGAAGCGACAGGGCATACGGTGATTAAGGCGAACCTTGTGAATGACCGTGGCGTTCACATTTGCAAATCTATGCTTGCTTGGCTGAAGTGGGGAGATGGGGGAACGCCGGAAACAACCGCTACAAAGGGCGACCACTTTGTTGGAGATTGGTATGTCCGTTATGCACAGGAGGAAGACAAGCACCCAGATCTGGAACAAGAGACGCAGGGGTTGCTTCTGAAATGGGAATCCGGCGATCCGGAAACGCTCAAACTCTGGGAGATGATGAACGGGTGGGTCTACAATGGATTCGCCGAAACCTATCAAAAACTCGGTCTGGAGTTTGACGCTTTCTACTACGAGTCCCAAACCTACAATCTCGGCAAAGATCTTATCCAAGCCGGTTTAGAGAAAGGTGCTTTCGTTGTGGCTGAAGACGGTGCTGTGATTGCCAAATTGCCCGTTGACGAGTTCGGCACACAAAGGGATGGAAGTCAGAAGGTGGAGACGCTGCTCCGTAGCGACGGCACCAGTGTATACATCACACAGGACCTGGGAACTGCAAAGATGAAGTTTGACGAGCATCAACTCAATCGTTCCATCTATGTTGTCGGTTCGGAGCAAAACTATCATTTCCAATGCCTATTCAAACTCCTCGATATGCTCGGTTTTGAATGGGCCCCTGAGTGTTATCACTTGTCCTACGGCATGGTGAATCTGCCAGAAGGGAAGATGAAATCGCGTGAGGGGACAGTTATTGATGCCGATGACCTTATCGAGGAGATGTTCCAGCTCGCCGCAGATGAAATTCGGGAACGTGATTCGGAGGATGAGTTATCGGACGAGGAGGTTCAAAAACGCGCCTTTGCAATCGGGATGGCGGCAATTAAGTTCTATCTGCTGCGTGTCCGCCCCGAACTCACTATCAACTTTGATCCGAAGGAGTCTATCTCCTTCGATGGCTTTACCGGACCCTACTGCCAGTATGCCTACGCACGTTGTGCCAGCATCCTACGAAGGGCGGAAACCCAAGATCTTGCGTCGATTGACCCGGATTTTGCACTGCTCGGAAACGAGGAAGAATTGCAGCTGATCCGGGCGCTAATCCAATTCCCTGAAGTTGTGGAAGAAGCTGCTCGGGATCTCTCCCCCGCTCGTATCTGTAACCATCTATTCACCGTCGCGCAAACCGTTAATCAATTCTACCACAAGCACCCTGTGCTTGCCGCCGAAAGTCCGTCGTTGGTAAAAGCGCGATTGGCACTGATAAACGCTTCAGCAGCTGTTATCAAAAAAGCCTTAGCCTTGTTGGGGGTTGAAACGCTTGAGGAGATGTAGGAGTGATCTTGAGCGGGTGCCAAGATGATTCCTTTCGCTACTTTCGTGAAATTCTGTGCGGGTGGTTTCCCGCATAAAGATCGCTGCTTGAAAAGGAGAATCTGACTCATGAAAACATACACCGCAACAAAACCAACCAAACCCGTTATCATCTACGACGGAGAGTGTAATTTCTGCTTGAACGGTATCCGCCGAATTCAGAACAAAGATCAAGCGGATCAATTTACCTATACCCCCAAACAAATCCCCGATCTCTACACACACTATCCACAGCTTGAAGCCATCGAATCGAAGGAGGGGATGCGATTCATTGACGCAACCGGGAAGGTCTACTGCGGAGCGGATACCATCTACCAGATTTATAAGCGGCTTGGCAGGTATCGCTATATCACTTGGATTTACCTTGTGCCTGTCATTCGGACGCTGATGAAGGGGGCGTATCTAATCATAGCGAAGAATCGGTCACGTTTGAGCAGATTGGACTGTGAATCTGAAACCTGTTCTGTTGAATGAGGATTACATGAAAATTAAAGCGATTGAAACCCATACTGTTGATATCAACCATCGTGGGGATTGGGTCTTTGTCAAAATTCATGCTGAAGATGGTTCGACGGGCATCGGTGAAGTCTCTCATGGCCATGATGGACGCGTGGTGCAGATTATTGAGGGGCTCAGTTCCGATCTCATCGGTCAGGATGTCTTCCAAATTGAGGACTTCCACCGCCGGCTATATAATGAATCCGAAGGACGACCCTATCACACGGCAGTCAGTGGAATAGAACACGCACTCTGGGATCTTGTCGGCAAGGCGTTGAACGCACCCATCTATCAACTCTTGGGCGGCAAGTGTCGCGAGAAAATCCGTCTGTATGCCAACATCAACCGTGCGACTGTGGATCGCACCCCCGAAGGCTTCGCGCAAAATGCCCGGAAAGCGGTTGAGGAAGGGTTTACCGCAGTTAAGTGCGCCCCCTTTGACGATGTTTCCACGCGAGATATATCGCGCGGCACCTTGACACCTGCGATTCGGACGGGGATTGAACGTATCCGCCGCATCCGCGAAACCATCGGACCTGACATTGATTTGATGGTCGATTGTCATAGCCGTTTCAATCCGGGCTTGATTGTCCAGACAGCAAAAGCCCTTGATGACCTGCATCTCTTCTGGCTCGAAGATCCAATTCCTATGACAAATCTGGAGGCCCTTTCGCACGTCAACCAATCCACCTCAATGCCAATCGCAACCGGAGAGCAGTTACGAACCAAAGCCGCGTTTCAGAGGCTTCTGGAAAAACGGGCTGCCGATTATATTCTACCAGATGTGAAACATGTCGGCGGAATCTTAGAATTGAAAAAGATTGCAGCGATGGCAGAAGCAGCGGACGTGATGATGACTCCGCATAACCCAAGCGGTCCGGTCGCAACCGCTGCGAGTGTGCAGTGCATGGCAACTGTGCCGAACTTCGCGATTCTGGAGTACGCATGGGGTGAAGTGGAATGGCGAGCAGAGCTCCTTAACCCGCCGGAGCAGGTAGTTGCCGGATATATCGAACTTTCCGATCGCCCCGGTCTAGGGATTGATCTCGTGCTGCGCGAAACGTAAAACGTAGGACATCATTTAACAAAGGAGACACCGATGATAGAATTGCCGCAATATGATTGTGTTCGGATTGATGGGGAAATAAGGATCGATGGTACACTCACGGATGCTGCGTGGAAATTAGCCGATGTTATTGAGCTGGTGACGACGGATACCGGCGAAAAACCGCGTCAACCAACGGAGGTCCGGATGCTCTGGAATAGTGAGTACCTCTACGTCGGCTTTCTGTGCTATGACCAAGATATCTGGGGAACAATCCGCGAGCGTGATGGGAACATCTATGACGAAGAGGTGGTCGAGGTTTTTCTCGATCCGGACTGCGATCTCCGAACATACATCGAGCTTGAAGTGAGTCCCCTCAATACGTTGTTTGATGCCTTTGTTGTCAACGGCAAATCGCATGGACAGGAGATGCACGTGCTGCGCGATTGGGATAGCGAAACATTGCAACACGCTGTTTCCGTTGATGGCACGGCAAAAACGAACTCCCCCGCCGACAGAGGGGCTATCAGTCCCCCGGATACATCTTGGTCATGCGAAATCGCTATCCCATTCAAGGATTTGCTAACTGCCCCAAATATACCACCGAAAGCGGGAGATGTCTGGCGCATGAACCTGTATCGGATTGATCGCGGCAAAACGGAAGCCGAGGACGAATATACCGCATGGTCACCAACCCGAAAGATCGATTATCACCGACCACAACATTTTGGTTCTTTACGGTTCGTTGAAAAACAATAGACTTACGCACTCCAGATTGTAGTTGCCCGATTCATCGGGCTTTGGCAACGGTGTATAGCGGCGATTCATCGCCGAACTACAGGGCTTTGACCGTTCAACCGCGTAAGTCCTATGAATAAAAAAAACAGGAGGGAACAAATGTCAAATTACGATGTGGAAATGCGTTTGAACATAAAAACACCGATGCGCGATGGGGTCAATCTCTCATCAGATATCTATCTCCCAAAAGCGCAGGGAAAGTTTCCGACGGTGTTGATGCGCACACCTTACAGTAACAATATGGATGCAATGATCGAAAAAGCGCGTCAACTGGCGAACAACGGCTACGCCTGTGTGATTCAGGATGTGCGAGGTCGCTGGGATTCAGATGGCGAGCATTATCCTTTTGCGAATCACGGTCCAGACGGTTACGACACGCAGGAGTGGATTGGTCAGCAGGAGTGGTGTAACGGAAAAATCGGCATGGCGGGCGGATCGTATGTGGGATTGGTGCAGTGGCAGAGCGCGCCTCACCGCAGCGAGTTTCTGACCTGCATGGTGCCTCGCGTCATCTGCAACGACTTTTACACCGGATTGGTCTATCCCGGTGGGGCATTCCAGCTTAATGTGCTGATGACTTGGGGGATGCGTACCAACGGACGGACTGCCCAGAGCATCGAATATCACCACTGGACGGAGGCGTTCCGGAAACTACCGCTCGTTGAGATGGACGAACTCGCCGGGCGTAAACTCCAGTTTTGGAAGGATTGGATTGAACACGCAGCCTACGATGACTATTGGGACGCAATCAACGTTGAGACAAAGTGGGGTGAGATGTCTGCCCCCGCGTTCAACATGGGCGGTTGGTATGACCTCTACGCACAACACACCTTTATCAATTTCAACGGCTTGCGTCAGGGCGGACGAACCCCTGAATCCCGGCAGAGCAAACTCATCGTTGGACCGTGGCCCCACTCCCTGAGCGCGTCCACCCACACAGGCGATATCGACTTCGGTGCGTCTTCGATGGTTGACCTAGATGGGGAAGAACTTCGCTGGTTTGACTACTGGCTCAAGGGAATTGATAACGGAATCGTTGATGAACCTCCATTGCGACTGTTTATCATGGGAGTCAACGAGTGGCGTGACGAACATGAATGGCCCCTTGCACGGACAGAGTGGCAGAAATGGTATTTCCATTCAAACGGCAAAGCGAACTCCGTACTCGGCGATGGGGAACTTTCCACCGAACCGCCAGCGCATGAGCCGACGGATCATTTTGTTTACGATCCGCGTTACCCGGTCCAAACGATAGGCGGCAACAACTGTTGTTCCCCCCATATCGTTCCGTGGGGACCATACGATCAACGCCCAGCTGAGATGCGTGGGGACGTTCTCTGCTACACCAGTGAACCGATGGCAGAGGACATGGAGGTGACGGGACCAATTAAGGTAGTCCTCTACGCTGCTACCGATGGGCTGGATACCGACTGGACGGCGAAACTTGTGGATGTCTCACCAACGGGTTATGCGATGAACCTATGCGATGGGATCATCCGCGCCCGATACCGGGAGAGTTTCACCGACCCAACGCTCCTCGAACCGAACACGGTTTATGAATACGAAATCGACGTTGCGGTCACTGGGAACGTATTCCAAAAGGGACACTGCATCCGTGTGGAAATCTCCTCCTCTAACTTCCCACGTTTTGATCGTAACCCGAACACCGGAAACACATTAGGGGTTGATGCAGAGATGCGCTCGGCACAGCAGACGGTTTATCATACGAGTCAATATCCGTCGCATATTCTGCTTCCAGTTATTCCAACGCAGTGATGAGTGATGAATCACTGTTTTTTTACCATAACAATTCAGAGTTGAATTGATTGATTCTCCGCCACCACAGTCCGACATACCCGTTCCACACTCATAATCGCGTACTGCGTACGATGTTGGAGCACCAGATTGGGCGCATTGGCTAATGAAGGAGATTCTGCATGAAAATGCTATCATTTCATTTTATTTTATCTATTGTTGTGTGCCTTATCTACACAACTTTTAACTTAGCAGGGGCTGCTCCACTATCCCCAACAGAATGTATGACCGTTGGTTACAAGACGGATAACCAGTATAATGCCAGAGTCTTCGCAACGAATCTGAATGTTGGTGAACCCCGAACAGTACGAATGATTTATTTCTTGCCAAATGACCAGTCATATCGTGCTAATGTGGTACAGCGGATGAAAGATGAGATTCGCAACGTTCAGGCCTTGTATGCGCGAGGTATGCAATGGCAAGGTTATCCAAATACAACATTCCATATTGAAACCGATGCAAAAGAGGAGCCAGTAGTTCATCGTGTCGATGGTCAGTATCCTAATAGTTACTATATTGATAAACCCAGTCATAAGGTGTTTTCTACTATATTTAGTGAAATCCAGCGGAGATTTGATCTTCATGCAAACGTTTACTTTGTCGTCCTTGACAACAATAGTAATCTGATTGGTAATAGTGCGGGATCTGGTAATCCAAGTGGGAAGGTCGGAGGAATGGCATTGGTTCCTGGTGATTTTGAATTTAAACTGGTAGCTCATGAACTGGGTCATGCTTTTGGGCTGCAACATGATCTTCGCAATAGTGCACATATCATGTCATACGGACCAGAAGAAGATCGGCTATCGGCGTGTAACGCGAATTTTTTGGCTATGCACCCTCACTTCAATACCAATAACCCAATTGAAAGTGGACAGCCTCCAAAAATTCAACTCATTTCGTCCCCTAAATATTTTGCAGGGCCAAAAAGTATTAAGATACAACTCAAAGTTAGCGATTCAGAAGGACTTCATCAAGTAATTTTGTTCATTGAACACCCCGTTGATGGGTTCCTCAACGTAAAAGCATGTCGTAGATTAGCAAATGAAAGGGAGACTGTCGTTGAGTTTGAGTATGATGGCAATATTTATCCTCCCGATCATTTCGCTGCTACAAATCTTTCCAACCTTGATAAGCATTCGTTTCGTGTCGCAGCCATTGATATAAATGGGGATGTAGGATATGAGAGTTTTATCCTTTCGGAAACCTCATACCACCATATTGCTGCAGAACATGTACATCCAATTGATTTTATAGCATTTTCCCCTGATGGGACAATGCTTGCTTCGGGGTCATCAGGGAAGGATAGAGTAGAGAATGGCGTTCGTAAAACGGACCATGGAATTGTCAAGTTGTGGGATGTAGTTACAAAAGCGAATATTGCTACTTTTGAAGTGCCTACCACTAATAATCTTGGGCCCATATTGTTTTCGCCTGATGAAACAACATTTGCCTATAGTTTTCCTGATACAGTTCAGTTATGGGACGTAACCACAAAAACGAACATTATTACATTAACACATTCTTGGGTCAATTCTATATCATTTTCCCCTAATGGCAAAATGCTTGCCTCAAGTAATAGTCAGACGGTAAAACTGTGGGAGGTAATAACCGGGAAAAACATTACTACCATTAAAGAAGGTACAAATAATAATTGCTTGTCGTTTTCACCGGATGGAGAAACTCTTGCTTTTGGGGAATTTGGGACAATCAGCCTATACAATGCGGCAACAGGAAAACTTATTGCCACCATTGATGGACAGTACCCTAATAGAGTCAAGGCTGTAATGTTTACGCCTAATGGAAAAATGCTTGTTGCAGGGTTTTCGGGATCCTATAATGATACAATTAAACTGTGGGATATAGCAACGATGGAAAATGTTGTTACTTTTAAACTTCCCAGCAGGTATGTTGAGAACCTATCATGTTCACCTGATGGAACAACAATAGCCTCTAGTGGGTGGGGTGATGTCTATCTGTGGGATATAGCAACAGGTCACCATCTCAATACGATCAAGGCTTCAACCGAATTAGCTGGGATTAGTTCTATTGCATTTTCACCCGATGGAGTGATGCTTGCTTGTGGAACTTCAAAAGGTTGGATTGAACTTTGGAATACATTTGAATGGACACGCCCCCGTCCTTATGCACTGACGAAAATCTCAGGTGATAATCAACATGGGACTAGTAACATGGCATTAGCTAATCCTTTAGTTGTTGAGGTCATAGATCAGAATGGCAATCCTTTTCCAGATGCTACAATTACATTTACGGTTGCTCAAGGTATGGGACGACTTGGCGACAAATTCACGGTTAAGAACATAATGACCGATGCCAATGGCCAGGCAGAATGTATCTTTACCCTTGGACCTTATTCAGGACCAAATACTGTTGAGGTATCTATGGGGGAACGTAAGTTTGTAACATTTTATGCTATGGGGGAAGAAACACCTAATGGTGTAAACAACATGGAAGGCGATTACCAGATGTGGGGATTACCTAATGGTGCAATGATCCGTCTGGGAAAAGGGCGTATCAGTCAGAGTAATAAGGCATGTGCATTTTCGCAAGATAGCCAACACCTTGCCGTGGCAAGTTCGATTGGCATCTGGGTTTACGATGTAGTCACAGCTAGTGAGCTCATGTTCCTACCCACTGAATCACCAGCCAATTCCGTGTGGTTTTTGCCCGATGGAAATACTCTCATATCAGGGAGCTCCGAGGGAGTTAAGTTGTGGAACGTAATAACAGGCAAAAATACTACCACATGGGAGAGTGAGCGTGTCAATTCTGTAGCGTTTTTACCCGATGGGAAGATTACCGGCGCGAGCTTTGATAATAAGACCATTAGGCTATGGGATGTTGTAACAGGTAAAGGTATTACTGCACTTGAAGGACACACATCTAAGGTCAATTCTGTGGTATTTTCACCTGATGGGAAAACCCTTGCCTCGAGCTCTGATGATCGGACAGTCAAGTTGTGGGATATTGCAACGGCTGAAAACACTGCTACACTTGAAGGACGTAAGTCAATTAATCTTCTTGTATTTTCACCTGATGGGAAAACCCTTGCTTATGGGGCAGGGAGTCGCGTCTGGCTATGGGATGTGACAACAGGACACAACCTTAATGTATTTGAGCAAACAAATATATTTGAGCAAATAAACGATGTGGTTTCTCTATCGTTTTCACCCGACGGAAAAACACTCGTTTCTGGAACAAGGCGTGGTATGATGTTATTATGGGATATAGCAACGGGTGAGAATATTACTACGCTTAAAGGACATACGGCTTACACCCCTTCCTTGGCATCCTTGACGTTTTCATCTAATGGAAAGTTCCTTGCTTCTGCCTCTTCGGAAGATGGCGTCAAATTGTGGGATATAGAGACTCAAAACGTTGTAGACTTGGGGCATATACCTATTCATTCTGCCTCATTTTCACCTGATGGACGGATGCTTGGTACTGTATCAAATCAAAAAGTTCAGCTATGGGATGTTATAACAGGGCAAATTATTACTACAATTGAACATGTAGATACTTACCCGATAGCATTTTCACCTGATGGGACTATACTTGCCCTTGGATCGAATAATAGCATCAAATTATGGGATACAATGGCGAATGAAAATATCACTACCCTCTGGACCATCTCAGGAGCAAGCATTATTCAATTTTCACCTGATGGGACTATACTTGCCAGTGCTGGATCATCAGAGCAGGTCCAACTGTGGAATGTGATAACTCGAACACGAATCACTTCCCTGAAGGGAGGAGGAAGGTATATGCTATTTTCACCTGATGGGACTATACTTGCCCTTGGGTCTGAACTGTGGGATACAACAACGTGGGAAAATATCACCACGATTGAAGGGCCTGTTACTTCTCTGTCGTTTTCACCTGATGGGAGTATACTTGTTATTGGTGCATATAATGAGTGTAAGTTATGGAATGTTACGACGGGTGAAATTACAACCTTTTCGCATGCGGGAGGATCTACTCCTGCAGTATTGTCACCTGATAAGGAGATCCTTGCTACCGTATCATCTGCTGGGGTCGAATTATGGGATATTACAACGGGACAAAGTATCAAGACATTTGGATATATACATTGGATTTATTCTTTATCATTTTTGCCTGACGGAGAAATACTTGCTATCATTTCGCCGGAAAAGGAGGTCAAACTGTGGAATATCACAACAGATCAAAGTCTCACTATTTTTGAAGGACGTTGGAACCAATCTGCGTTTTTTGCATCTGATGGAACAATATTCGCTTTAAACTCTGCTGATGTGGTTCTATTATGGGATACGGAAACCTTAAAGAGTCAGTTCAGTCCATCAGCACCGGCAAATATTCGCTTAACTCACATTCCACAGACAGAGTTGTTACCTAATTACCCAAACCCATTTAACCCTGAGACGTGGATTCCATATCAGTTGGCAGAGGATGCAAATGTTAAGTTGAACATCTATGATGCAAGTGGACATCTGGTGCGAAGTCTTGATGTTGGGTATAATAAGGCAGGTATCTATGAGAGTCGAGATAAGGCAATCTATTGGGATGGCAGAAATGATTTAGGGGAACAGGTGGCAAGTGGAGTGTACTTCTTTCACTTATCTGCAGGAAAGTATTCAGCCACAAGGCAGATGATCATTCTGAAATAGTATCAAACGACCAGATGATGGCGGCACAATATCTTTTTTATCCCATTTTTGCGGAATCTCAGACTACTTCGGTTATATCCCCGAGTGCCGTTTGAGGGACCGCTAGCTCCCAAGGCATGCCCCTCAAACGGTAAGAATCAGAGCGATTGAATAGTCATTGATCCCATCTTGATATTAAGGCAGTAACTGCCCCGGATCCTCGATCCGTGCGCGTAAATCTGCGAGGAATCGGGCACAAGGCGCACCATCTATTGCTCGGTGGTCGAAAGTAAGAACAAGCGTTGCCACATCTCGGAACTGAATCGATCTATCCGCCACCACAGCGGCTTCACGCACCCGTCCCACTCCCAGTATCGCGCACTGCGGGGGATTGAGAACCGGCGTGAACCAATCTACCCCAAGCCCACCCAGATTCGTCACCGTGAACGTGCCACCCGAAAAGTCATCAAGCCCTAGCTTTCCGTTTCGGGCACGGTCTGCAAGTTCTCTAACTTTGCCTGCGAGCGCTATGACACCGAGCGTGTCCACTCCGCGAACCACCGGCACAACCAATCCCGACTCAATGTCAATGGCAACCCCTAAATTGATGTCGCTATACTGGTGTATCGCGTCGTCAATCAACGCCGCGTTGAGTTGAGGGTGTGCTTTCAACGCCTCGGCGGTCGCTTTCAGCACAAAGTCGTTGAGCGTCGGTGCAACCCCATAAGCATTACGCCACGCATCCGCATTTGCCGTACGTGCGGCTTGGAGCGCAGTGAAATCGACCTCGATTCCCTCTGTAACATGCGGTGCCTGTGACCAAATTGCTCCTAGACGCTCAGCGGTGGTACGACGGATACCGGCAAGCGGAGTAACCTCAACGTCCGCCTTGGTCTCGGAACGGACAGCCTGCTCCTTAGGCTGCGCTGCAGGGCTAGGTGCTGGAGCCTCACTAGGTGCTTCTACCGGAGTGGCAGTGCCATCATCAATAGCACGTTGTACATCTTCCTTGGTAATCCGTCCGCCCGGACCCGTCCCTTGCAACGCTTCAGCATCTACACCGTGCCGTTGGGCAAGGCGCAAGGCAACAGGAGTCACCCGCGATCCCGCAGGACGATCCGCAGCAGGCTTCGTAGGTTGTACTGCAGGGCTAGGTGCTTCTAGTGGAGTGGCAGTGCCGTCATCAATAGCGCGTTGCACATCCTCCTTGGTAATCCGTCCACCCGGACCGGTGCCTTCCAACGCTTCGGCATCTATGCCGTGCCGCTGGGCGAGCCGAAGAGCAACAGGAGTTGCCCGTGATTCGGCGGCTGGCTTTGCAGCGGGTGCTTGGGGCTGTTCTGCGGGTGCGTCCGGCACCGCTTCCCCTTCCTCTCCAATCCAAGCGAGGGTCGCACCAACGTCGTACACACCATCAACCTGACCCACGATGCGCAACAATACACCACTGACCGGTGACTCGATGTCGGCGACAGCTTTGTCTGTTTCAATCGATACGAGCAGCTCACCCTCCTCGATTTTACCACCTTCGGCTATGTGCCACTCAACGACGCGACCCGTTTCCATAGTATGACCGAGAGCCGCTAAACGGAACTGTATTGCCATGAATCCTTCCTTTCTCCTCGTACTAGGTCATTGCGCGGCTAACCGCATCAGTGATATCAGGAACCTCAGGCACAACATGCTTGACGAGCTCCGAACTGAACGGCATCGGCACGTGTGGACTGCCAACCCGAACGACGGGGCCCTTGAGGTCTCTAAAACAGTTTTCACCGATCATCGCTGCTATCTCGGAGGCTGCCCCAGCAAAACTGGAGTCCTCCCCACAGACTACAGCATGACCCGTCCGGCTCACCGATTCACAAATTGCCTCAGTATCCAACGGTGACAGGCTTCTTGCATCAACAACCTCAACATCGTAGCCGTCGTCCTCTAACAGCACCGCTGCTTCCAAGGACTTTTGCACCATCGGACCGATAGCAACAACGGTTGCGTCCTCTCCCTCACGACAGATCTTGGCTTGACCGAGGGGTATGATATGATCCCCATCTGGAACCTCACCCGTAGAGGTATAAATCCGTTTGTACTCGAAAAACAGCACTGGATCCGGACTGCGTATTGCAGATTTGAGCAATCCCTTGGCATCGCCGGGCGTCGAGGGGACAACCACCTGTAAGCCCGGAACGTGCATGAACCAAGATTCCATAATCTGCGAATGCTGTGCCGCCAGCAATCGACCGACACCACACGGTAAGCGAATGACCATCGGCACACTCGCTTGACCGCCGGTCATGTATCTCATCTTTGCTGCTTGGTTGACTACTTCGTCCATAGCGCAGGTGACGAAATCCATGTACATAATTTCGACCACAGGGTTCATCCCCGCCATAGCAGCACCGACCCCCACGCCCATGATCCCCGCCTCTGCGATTGGCGTCTCGAAAATCCGACCGGGGTAACGCTCCGCAATGCCATCCGTCACCTTATAAGGTCCACCGTGCGTAATAACATCCTCGCCGATAACGAAAATCGTGTCGTCTCGTTCCATCTCCTCGTGCAATGCTTCTCGCAACGCCTCACTGAAAGTTAGTGTTCTCATCATGCTACCTCCTGTTCAGGGGCGAGGACATCCGTGGTGACGTTATCAGGTGTCGGATACGGACTCTCCTCAGCGAATCTTACTGCCTCGGTGATCTCATCTTTGACCTCGTTCTGGATCTGGGTGTCCTCTTCTTCAGTCAACCAGCCCTGATCCATCATTGTCTCGCGGAAGGTGGGAATCGGGTCGTGGTTGGTCCTCATCTCGTCAACCTCCTCGGAAGTACGGTACTGCTCCTCGTCGCCCAAGCTATGTCCGTAGAAGCGGTAGGTTCGTGCCTCAATCAACGTGGGACCCTCACCTCTGCGAGCGCGCGCGACTGCCTCGCCGGCAACCTCGTAGACCTCGACGAGATCCTGACCGTTGACCGATACACCGGGGATCGCATAGGATCCCGCCATATCAGCGACCGAATCGAGCACCGCCACATTCATGCGCGGCACCCACTGCTGATATTGGTTGTTCTCGCAGACATAGACAACGGGGAGTTTCCACAAAGCCCCAAGTCCGATCCCTTCGTGGAAAGTGCCACGCGCAGCCGCACCATCACCAAAGAAGCACACCGATACCTGATCGGTCCCACGTAGCTTGCTGGCAAGCGCAGCACCGGTGGCTGGTGCAATACCGGCACCGACAATACCGTTAGCACCGAGCATATTGAGCGAGAAATCGGCGATGTGCATCGAACCGCCTTTTCCAGCGCACGTCCCTGTGGCTTTGCCGAAAAGTTCTGCCATCATACGGTGTGATTCAGCACCTTTGGCTAAACAGTGACCATGGCTGCGGTGCGTCCCGAGAACATAATCGTCATCTCGTAGGTTGCCACAAACACCAACAGCGACTGCCTCCTCCCCACAGTACATGTGAAGAGCACCGACCACGGAACCGAGACTTGTCTGGCGATTCGCCTCTTCTTCAAAGAGCCGGATACGCCACATATTTCTGTACATCTTCTTACCCAATTCGGGTGACAGGTCCATAAGTAGGTCTCCTAGGGTTAATAAGTTGTAATGTGTATTACGACGCGCTATTATTGCAAATATTCTACGCTACAAATTATGCAGTTTGGCATCATACAATCTCCTATTATACCGAACCGCACCAAAATAAGCAAATCGTTGCAGGAAAAACCGGTGCAATCACTATGTTCGGGAGTATCACTTGTGCTGTTTTCAAAAGATGGCGGGATTTACTCCTATGACATCTTTATATTGTTGACGCCGCGCACCTCATAACTCTGGTCGCTCTATCACGCCATCCGCGGGTACTGCGTTGTTTTGCAATAACCTCCCAACTTCAGCAGTGATCTCCTTTTGCACTCTCGCAACGAATTCATCGGTTGTGGGTCCTTTCACGCGGGTCTCCAATCCATACTCCCCAAACCCGAATTCCACTGTTTCTTTCACATACTTCTCCGGTCCATCGAAGTAGTACGGTTCCGTTCCCCGAAGCGTCTCGTAGAGGTCATCGCCTTCAGTTTTGTAAATGTCAGCATTCGACATAACGACCTGCGGTTTATCGTCCATTGAGTCGGGGTACGCTGCCCGCATAGGGAAATCCCCAAGCATAACGTACTCCTTCAACTCCGGTGCCCAGTGCGTAATCTTGTACGTTGGACCAGGCTTCACCCACGGCTTTATCAATCGCCTTACCACATCGAATTCGTACCACTTCCTTAGCTCCGATAGATGGGGCACCGCACCGTCATGTGCATACTTAGAGATGTCGCCCTCCGCCCGGATGTCGTTAAAGACCATGAACCAGTTCACATAGTCGCGTGCGCCTCGCGACATCTTCATCATACCGGGTCCCCTAACTGGATTACGAGCGTCAACGATGACCACATGCGGCATCGTCTCGCCCAACTCCCTGACAAAATCTTGGGGAAAGCCTGCCCGCGCCTTGCTCTCTACTTCGTGGGGAACTCTGAGTCTAAACGACGAGTGAGATCGAACGCGGTCGTATCGGAGCGTAAAATCATCCTTCAGATAGTCCTGAAGCGGCTCAACAACCCACTGTCTGCCGTAGCGATCGTTCCCGACCACCACGATTGGCCTTGGTGTCCTTGCCTTGAAGTGTCTGAGAAATTGCAGGAAACACGCAGCTTGGTATCCGTAACGCCTCGCTTGGGCGAGATGCTGTTCATTCAGTTCAACTGTCTTTTGGCGAGTTGGTGGCAGCATCGGTAGTGCCTTAAAGGCCGTGTACTGCTCATCGCTGCCTCTTCGTCCCCCATTGAGGTTCGCGCTCAAGTGGGCGAACCGGAGAAATTCCAGATCTCTCTGAAGTTCGTTGTCCAACCGAAATCGCCCCTCTAAAGTTTCCGCCTGGAGCCGGTCAAACTCTGCCAAGGCTGCTTTGAAGTCTGGGTGTTCTGCCAAATAACGGGTCACCACCGGGGTGAACATCACACCCTCGTAGTTCCGACCTTCAAACCGCGTCATCCACTGTCCAAGTTTATCCAAGCGGCGCAAGATCTCGTCGATTGAGTTGTGATGGAGGAAGGGTGTCAGAAACGTCTGGATCTGGTCTATGTCGATTCTCAGTCCAATCTGATACACTCGAATAACGAGTTGAGCAACCCCTTCAATGTTGCTCGATTTGAAGACGAAGGCAAGTAGGTCATAAATGTTGTCCTCATTAACCTCCGGTCCGCGTTCCATCTTTGTGAGTACGGATAGCATCAGATTTCTGGCAGCCACCAACTGACCCGGAATCGCCCGCGCCTGTTCTTCAGTGAGGCGTCCTGCCACGAGTTCGTCGAGCCAGTGACTAAGTATTCCATCGGTGCCATCACCAAGCTCACCCGCTGACCGAAGGTGCTCTATTTCCGATACCATCCGATCAAGTTGCTTCCGGACCCGCGCCGGAATTTGCCTCTGACGCAGATATTCAATTTCTGCTTCAATAGAGACCATTATTTATCTCTACGTTAGTTTGTCGGTGGATTGCATGACATATATTCCACACTATAGTTTGATATATACAGGACTTACGCACATCATATTGTAGTTGCCCGATTCATCGGGCGTATCGAGGCATAGGCAGAATCTACACTCATCGTAGGCGGGGCATCTTGCCCCGCATTGACACTGCGTAAGTCCTAATATAGATATGTCAGCCTTCTTAGAGTTTCTTTGCGACGAGATATAGAATAGCAAAATCCGAGAGAACCGTCAACATTTTTCCGCTGCGAATAGAGCTCGATAATACCGTAGATTAATTGCCGATTACCCCACTTCAGTCTTGCTATTTCAACCGTAGATTCAGCCCGGTTTCATATTGACAAAGGGATTACAAACTGGTATCCTAACAATGTTTGAACATCTGCGGAATAATTTGGTAATTTACAGCGAAAAGAGTAAAAGAAATGGGAATGGAGAATGGAAAACCAAGTTTTGTGGCTGCGGGATTACCCGTAATTGATTGCGATCTCCACAACCGAACCCCGCCGCTCGAAATGCTCTACCCGTATCTACCGGACTACTGGTGCGATCATTGCGAAGAATCTGGCTTTTTCGGACCCGATGCGAACGACTATCCAGAAGGCGCACCGACTTCAACGCGCCCTGAAATCACGGAACCGTCGGAAGATCGCCCTCAATCGGATCTGACACTGCTACGCGAACACGCGCTCGATCCTTGGGGTGTCCAGTACGGCATACTGACCTGCGCCTATCGCGTCCAGAGCGTACACAACGAAGACTTGGCGGCGGCACTTGCCTCGGCGGTCAATGATTGGCAGATCGAGCATTGGCTTGACTCCGAACCACGCCTGCGGGGATCGTTGATTGTACCGAGCCAAAACCCCGAACTCGCAGCGAGAGAGATTGAGCGTTTGGGGGACCATCCGGGCTTTGTGCAGGTAATGCTGCCGGTTCGTTCACAGGCACCTTATGGCAATCGACGTTATCATCCGATCTACGCCGCTGCGGTGCGCCATGATCTGGTAATCGGGATTCATTATGGCGGAGCACCGGGGCTTCCACCGACATCGGTCGGTTGGCCCTCAACCTATTTGGAGGAATATGTCGGTATGTCGCAGGTGTTTCAAGCACAGGTGCTCAGTTTAGTGTCGGAAGGTGTTTTTGACCTGTTTCCGGCCCTGCGAGTAGCACTCATCGAAGCGGGATTCACATGGATGCCATCGCTCATGTGGCGGTTTGACAAGGAGTGGCGTGGACTGAGACATCTTACGCCATGGGTCAAGCGGCTACCCTCAGCATATATCCGCGAACACATGCGCATGACGCTTCAACCAATTGACGGACCGCCAACCGCGGAGCAACTGCTTCAAATTATCGGTCAACTCGATTCGGACGATTTTCTGATGTTTTCAACGGACTATCCCCACTGGCACTTTGATTCCCCCGAAGAAGCCTTTCCCGCAAAGCTACCCACGTCACTGGCACGTAAGATTCTGTCCGAAAATGCGAGGGAATTTTATCGACTCTAAGCGCGTGTCTAAATAGAAATTCTGATATTGGAGACTTGGCTAGAATAACCCAAGTTACTAACTATTGAAAATCCATCGCTTTTTCTTACGCATTACGTATTACGTATTATTTTTTATTAGCCCTAGCGGGGCGACAGGTAACATCTTGACTAAAATAGAAAGGTTTCAGACTAAAAAACAGTATAAGGAGCGTGATTAATGCCCAAATGGATACTTGTTAATGTTGTTGTACTTCTCACCCTTTTCGTTGGAATCTTGCAGGCACACGAGCCTGGATCGGCAAAATACGTTGTAGAAGCCTACCGGCTTGAGCCTGGAGTCCCTGCTCCGACGATCGACGGAAAACTCGACGACCCCGCGTGGCAAAAGGCAAAGCCTGTGAGCGGCTTCGTTCAACTCGTGCCAGACCGAGCCAAACCCGCCACCGATGATACGGCGTTTTATATCGCTTATGACCCCCACCACCTCTATGTCGCGTTCCTGTGCTATGATGAATCACCTGATAAAGTTGTCAACCGCATTGTGCGACGGGGTGGAAACATCTACGACTCAGACGTGATATCCTTTTTCATGGACCCGCACCATGACCATCGCACCGGCTATAAGTTTGCGACTACCCCCGGCGGCGTCCAGAGCGATGCCTACCGTTTCGACGACATCCGCTCTGACTCCAGTTGGAGAGGCATCTGGTGGCTAGAAACAGGCATTAATGAGCAGGGATGGGTCGCCGAGTTCAAGATCCCGTTCGCAAATTTCCGCTTCCCTGATAAATCGGAACAGGTGTGGGGATTTGATGTTGAACGGGTGCATCGGCGAAAAGATGAAGTCACCGTCTGGAAGCAGATGACCCAAGCCGGGGCGACCACACGGATGTCCGATCTCGGGCTTATGATTGGGCTAAAGGATATTGGCGGCGCCAAACCGTTTGAAATATCACCCTATCTTCTGGGTGGGGTGTCTGACAAGGAATCACTCGATGGTCAATTGGGGACGGGACTCGATGTTCAGTATAATCTGACCAGCACACTCAAGACGAATGTCACCGTTAACCCGGATTTCGCGCAAGTCGAAGCGGATCAGTTGGAGATTAACCTGACCCGCTTTCCGACCCGTTTCCCGGAGCGCCGTCCTTTCTTCGTTGAAGGAAATAGCTTTTTTGAGACACCGTTAGAGCTCTTTTATAGTCGCCGGATCGGTAGAGAAGGGGACATCCTTTGGGGTGGCAAAATGACCGGCAAGATCGGCAGCTATTCCCTCGGTGTTCTCGGCAGTCAAACAGGCAGCTTCGGGGCACTGGAAATTGGTCAAGAATCAGAATCCAAGGAGGACGCGCTGTATTCGACAGTCCGGTTGAAGAAAGATATCCTACAACGCTCCAGCGTTGGACTAATCTTTGCCAACAAAGAGCATCTTGAGGAGGAAGATGGCTACGGTCGAGTGGGAGGATTCGACACCGACCTATTCTTTCTTAAAACCTATCGGTTGTCGGGACAATACGCGATGAGTTTTAATCCCAGCGAAGATCCAGAGAACGAAAATATAAAGAATAAGGCATACCTCGTCGAACTTGCTCAAAGCAATTACCTCTGGAACACCAGAGTGCGGCTAGAACGAATCGATCCGCTATTTGAAGCAAATGAGACAGGATTTCTCCGCAAAGAGAGATATCGAGGTTGGCAGCAAATGAATTTCATGGGGACCTACATTCCTCGATTCGGACCGCATCGTGCTTCCTTCGGTGTCAGCGGCAGGGTTTCTCAGAATCTGTTCACTGATACATACTTTGACGAATGGAAATGGAACAATCCAAGTCTGATCCTTTCACCGGAATTTGATGAGGATTCAATCAGTTGGAACTTTAGAACTTCGGCGGATTGGAGGCCCACCGAGTCCTTTTGGGAGGTGATCGGTGTATTTTATGGACGCAGTCGAGAGGTGGAACTCACGGAGGTATTTACGACAGACGGATATGAATTATCGCTCTTAACAAACACTTCGCGACCCGTTTCGGTCGGCTTGGATGGGGGTATAGGAAATTACTTCAATTTCTCGCGGCAAGCAGTAGGGAAACAACGGCTGCTTTCGCTTTCAACCACTATCCGTCCGCAGAGCAATTTCACCATTGACCTTGAAGGTGGGTATGCCCTGAGTTTGACGCAGGGTGATGTTATTGATGGACGCTATTTCACCAGTTCTCTGCGCGTCACCTATCTGTTCACACGGGATCTATTTCTCAGGGTGTTTGCACAAGCTGGACGCAACCGAACCGCTTTTGATCGGATTGAGATTCGTGAAAACTATCTGGTCAGCACCCTCTTTGGTTGGGAATATAGCCCCAAAAGCCATATTTTCCTTGCGTATAATGAGGATTGGCAGACCGATGAAGGGGAATTACAGTTGGGTGATAGGGTCGTTGTGTTCAAGGTTTCTTATCTCTGGAACCTCTAATAGAAGGGGAGCTAAAATATGCCTCCACCATCTGAAATACAATTTTCATCAGCGGAACTCCTCGACCATGATTTCGCAAACTACAGACCCCGTTTATCATTCAATGGAGATACCGTTGATGCGTGGCGGGATTGGCGAGCCCAACTACTCCCCGAACTGCGAAAGCAGCTTGGACCCCTCCCGGACGAAGCCTTCCCCCTAAATCCGCGAATCGTCTCCACCGAATCGGACGACAAGATTACAATCCACAAAGTGATCTACCACTCACGGGAGGACGCTCCGCTCCCCGCGTATCTATCAATTCCGAAGGATGTCAGGGCGAAGACGCCAGCCGTTCTCTGTATCCACGGACATGTGCCGGGCGGCAAAGAGAGCGTCATCTCCGGTGATGGAGAGTTCGGTGCGCCTTATGGTCGAAATCTTGCAGAGCAGGGTGTCATCACGTTGTGCCCTGATAACGCTGGGATGGGAGAACGCGCTCACCCATCGGGCGGCTGCGATTTCCTCTGGCGACGCCTCAACTATCTCGGATACGATCTTACGGGCTATCGGGTCTACGACCTAATGCGGGGTGTGGACTACCTCCAAAGCCTGCCGGAGGTGGATGAAGGGCGAATCGGGATTGCGGGGTTATCCGGTGGGTGCTGGCTTGGCATCGTCCACGCCGCACTAGATGAACGGGTGCAAGCAGCGGTATTAAGCGGCTATTTTACCACCTTCGCGCAAACCTCATGGTTTGGACACTGTATCTGCCATCACCCAAAAGGGATTGGCGAATTCTGTGAGATGCCCGACATTGCGGGGCTTATCGCACCGCGCCCAATCTTTGTAGAGTGGGGAACGGAGGACGTTAGCCGTCCGGTACACCCCGCCTTTGAGATGGCGCAGCGGATCTATCGCGCTGCGAATGCCGGTGACCAGATCACCCTACAAGAATTTGGTGCCGGTCACCTCTTTTCAGGCGAACAGTCACTACCATGGTTGGTCCAAACGCTGTCTCGGCAGTAGAACGCGCAATATAGTAGTAGGCATACTCCGTATGCCGTAACTGTCTTAGGTTAATATAGTAGTAGGCATACTCCGTATGCCGTAACTGTCTTAGGTTAATATAGTGGTAGGCATACTCCGTATGCCGTAACCCTTGTGCATATCCAAGCCATTGAATGAACCAATGAACCAACTTATAATTCCGCGCATTCGGAGGAGATACCCATGAACCCTTTACGAATCGCCGTAATCGGTGCCGGGGCTTACGAAACATCCCGTTCACGCGGCTATCAGGCGATCATTAAACAACTGACAGACCTCTACACATTTTGCGCCATCTGCGACAGAAACGCCGAGGCATGCCGTGCTGCAGCTGAAACCTACGATATCCCAGCGCAATACACAGATGTCGAAGAGATGCTTCAGTCCGAAAAGCCGGACGTGGTCTTCTGCCTAACACCAACCGATTCGCTCAACGTCATGGCGATGACGGTCGCCAAGCACCGGATCAACGTCATCACCGAAATTCCGATCGCTGTCTCGCTGCCGATAGCAGACGCTATCACAGAGACGTGCCGGCAGAACGGTGTCAAATACGAAATCGCCGAAAATGTCTGGCATTGGCCCCATGAGCAGTTGAAACAGAAAATTGTCCGAGCCGGAACCCTTGGAAAGATTCGCCATGCGCGACTTTGGTACGCATCGGGCAGCTATCACGGTATCAACGCGATCCGCATGATCCTCGGCTGCGAGCCGATACGCGTTTTGGGATATGCAGCCGAAGTGCCGACACAGCCCTACACCGGCTACGGCGACGAAGCGATGACGACACGGTGGTGGGAATCAGGCATTATTGAATTTCCGGGAGGGATCACCTGCCTGTATGAGATGCCACCGCCGGGGGCACGCGGCAGCCATTGGGAGATTGAAGGCACAGAGGGACATCTTTCCGGGGATCAGTTGACCCTTTACAACGGTGGTGGGAGTTACCAAATTGAGGATGTCTATATAGAGGTTGACGGCGAACAGGTGTTAGATCATGTTCGGATAGAGACCTCTCCGCCAATCGTGTGGTCGAATCCGTTTGCGAAGTACAAGATCTCCGCGTCGGACGACGTTGCCAAAGCGAGCATCCTCCACAGCATGTATCGCGCCGTGACGGAGGATATTGAGCCTGTGTATGGTCCCATCAACGCCCGGCGGGATCTGGAATTGTGGATCGCAATTCGGGAGAGCGCCCGACGCGGGAGCGCGTGGATAACTTTACCGATTCAAGAAATGACGGGGTTTGAACGCCAGATCCATGAAGCGTATGAGCGTAAATATGGGGGACATCCGATTTCGGGAGTCGATGCCCTCAAGGATGCATCCTTCAGTCGAGCAAGTGTGATCTGGGCAGTTGCGGGATGGCTGTAAGAACCACCATATCTTGTAGTTGCCCGATTTATCGGGCGTTGGCAACGGTGTCCAGCGGCGATGAATCGCCGAACTACAGGGCTTTGGCTGTTCAACTAAGTCCTAAAGGATTTCCTTTGGTGCGAGGTACTAAGGAGGGAACATGCTGAAAATTGGAATTGTCGGTGCCGGAGTGATGGGAAACCGCCATGAAGGTAGAGTTGCTGACTACGGCGCACAAGTCGTCGCAGTTCACGATGTCCATCTGCCAGCAGCAGAGGAACTTGGGACGAAAGCAGGCGCGAAAATCGCCACGGATGACCTTGAGTGCTTCTTTGATGCTGAAATGGATGGATTGATCATCACCACACCACCCCCTGTGCGACTTGACCCGATACGGGCAGCTTGTGAACGCGGTATCCATCTGATGATTGAAAAACCGCCCGCCTTAAACATGGCTGATGCACGTGCGTGTCTTGCACATATTGAGGCTGCTGGGATAATTGATGCGGTCAGCTTTCAACTGCGCTACGGCTCAATCTATGAGAGACTCAAAGAGTTGTTAGCTGATGAAACGGTGCATCTCGTTCACACAGTTTGTACAGTCGAGTATTACCTCAGCTTTCGGATGTCACCGTGGTTCTTGCAGCGCCAAATCAGCGGCGGTCCCCTCGCCGAGCAAGCAATCCATATCCTTGATTGTGCCCGCTTTGTCATGGGAAATGTCAAGCCGGTTCAGGCACACGCAATCGGTGCCAAGAATATGGCACTGGATCGAACCGAGTTTGACGCTGAAAACGCTATCCAGATGATGTACGAACTCGAAAACGGTGTCTTCGGGACACACATAAACCACTGCGGCACGAAAGGAAACGGTTTCGAGCTAGAGGTTATTGGTCCTCACTTACGCCTTCGAGCAGACGCCCAGGGAGGTCGCAACGGCGACCGAATCGTCGGTCATTTGCACGGGAACGAATTTAATGAACCGGTGCCCGCTGAAAATAGCATCGGTCTTGATAAGATCCACGCATGGCTTCGCGCCATCGAAACGGGTGACCGCTCACTGATCCGGTCGGACTTCGAGGACGCGATGCACACCCTCGCATTAATAGAAGCAGCTATCAAAAGTCAAGACACCGGGGGTTTTGTAAAGGTTGATTAAAACCCCAATCCTATTGAGGAGAAATATTAACACATGAAAATCAGGAAAATTCTCATCACCGGTGCAGCGGGGTATCTCGCCGGTTTCATCATTGAGCGCCTCCGATCCAAATATGAACTTACGCTTACCGATAGAGTCGAGCCAAAACCGGAATTCAAAGATCTGCCCTTCGTGCAGGCAGATCTAACGAACTATGAGGAGATTGAAAAGGTTTGTGAAGGGCATGATGCCGTCGTCCATCTCGTGGCATTGGTGCGCGAACGTTTCGACAAGCCGGCTTGGCTATTCGCCGATGTGATGGTCAAGGGAACGTGGAACGTTGCCGAAGCCTGTGCGACGGGTGGGGTACAAAGGCTTGTCAACATTTCGAGTATCTCCGCCTGTAGCCCACTTCCGGAGGGTGAACTACCTTATCGTGTCGGTGCGCCGTTTCAGTTCAATTCGGGCGGGTTGTACTACGCTCTTGCAAAATACTTGGGCGAACAGGTTGGGGAGGCTTACTATCAAGCGCACGGGTTGAGCGTTATCCACCTGCGTCCCGGTGTCATCGCCGGCGATGGACATAACCCCGGTCCTCAAGCACCTGAAGATCCAACCGAACCGTGGTTCGTGTATGTTGACCCACGCGATGTTGCACAGGCAGTTGAGCTAGCAATCGAAACCCAAGATGTGATGTACGGCTCTTACCACGTGGTCGCGGGGCGCGAGGATTCTCGATTCGATTGGAAGCAAACCGCTGATGAACTCGGCTACCGCCCGCAACACAACTGGCCCGAAATTCCAGAGAACAACGGTTAGGGAAAGGGAGATGTCAAATATGAAAGTCTTAATTATCGGCGGCACCGGAAATATCAGTCGTGGCATTGTCGCAGCGCTGTGCAAGCGGAACCACGAGGTGGTAATGTTCAACCGCGGACAGCATCCAGATGCGCCTCCACCGGATATACAGGTCATCTACGGCGATCGGCGTGATCGCGACGCTTTTGAGAGCAGGATGCGTGCCGAAAAGTTCGACGCCGTCATCGACATGATTTCCTATAACGCCGACGATGCCGCCTCTGCGCTGCGAGCGTTTCGTGGGCGGGTGGATGGATTCATCCACTGTTCAACGGTCATGACCTACGGACCACCATTTCCGTTTAACGGTGTCAACATCCCTGAAACCGCGCCACTGAATGGAACATCTGAATACGGACGCGGCAAAATTGCTGCGGATCAGCTACTCCTAGACGCACATGCCGAGGACGGTTTTCCTGTTACAATCTTCAAACCCTCCTATACGCACGGCCCCGGAATGCCGGTGCATCGACAGGTCGGGGGCGACGGGAGTTGGATTGACCGCCTGCGTAAAGGCAAGCCGATCCTCTCAGCGGGGGACGGGTTGAACTATTTCCAATTTTTCGCATCGCGCGACGCAGGGGTAGGATTTGCAGAGGTACTCGGACGGTCAGAATGCCTCGGTCAGGTTTACAACATCGTCCACCCAGAGGCACGGACATGGGACCAATGGCACCGCACCGTCGCCCAAGCGTTAGGCGTTGAAGCCGAAATTGTGCATGTCCCCCAAAAGACCCTCATCGCCATTGCGCCGGAACGGTTCCGAGGGTTAAGCGGAAACTTCGGTCATACACAAATCTATACCGGCACAAAACTCGCCAGAGACATCCCCGAATTTCAGCCAGAAACGCCGCCTGTGGAGAGTGTCGCAGAAAACATCGCTTGGATGGATAGGCACAACCGTATCCCGGACAGCGATGCCGATGATCTGGAGGATCGAGTCATCGCAGCGGTGCGTGACTTGCCAACGCGATTCCGTTGAGGATCGCATATCCGATGATTTTGCCGTTGATTCAATCTCCGTGATTATGGTAAAATACAAATGATAGCTTGTGTTCATAGTTATGCACGCTTGATATTGGCAAAATATACTTTGTCATTTTCTTCTGTCAACTGTTTGTATGTTTCTCTCTTTCACTATTTAATTAATTGCCCGCCGATATGTCCCTTCAAAAACTCAACCTGCAATGCGAATATCGCTCAGATCAAACAAATACCGTTACCGACTTTTATGTTCCCTGTCTTAATGTATCAAGAGAATATTGGCGGGCTGTTGGTTACTTCACCAGTCACGGACTCGCTTTAGCGGCAAGGGGCCTGTCGTCATTTGTTCAAAACGACGGAAAAATGCGTTTGGTCGCTAGTCCTATGCTGACAGAAGAGGACATCTCGGCAATACAGGAGGGTTACAGTGCAAGGGAAGATGTCGTAGAAAAGGCAATCATTCGCGAGTTAGATGGAGATTTCGCTGAAATTGTCAATCATCGATTAAAATGCCTTGCATGGCTCGTCGCGGAAAATCGGTTGGATATTAAGATTGCTAGTCCATCGGAGTTAAGCCTGAACAACCGTGGCGCAATCTATCATGAAAAAATTGGAATCTTTATTGATGGTGATGGAAATACCGTCGCATTCACCGGATCCCCGAATGAGACATTTGGTGGTTTGCTCACTAATTTTGAATCCGTTGATGTTTACTGGTCGTGGTCAGATCCCCATCAGCGTGTCCAACGAAAAATTGATAACTTCAAACGCTTATGGAACAACTCGACTCCCAAGTTAAGTGTATTGGATTTCCCAGTTGCCGCGAAGCAAAAACTCTTGGAATATAAGCCGACTTCTCCACCTCATCTTGACCCTGAAGCACTTACGGATGAACTTTCCACAAAAGAGGCTGATATGTCTTATTCATATCGGTCGAAAGCAATCGACTTGCCGCACAATCTCAAACTGAGGAATTATCAGCAGGAAGCAATTACTGCCTGGTTTGAAAACGATTGCCGTGGTTTTTTGGAAATGGCAACGGGCTCCGGCAAGACGATTACTGCATTGTCAGCGATTGTCAGGTTGGTTAAAGAGAAAAGGCGTTTGGTCATCCTGATTGCTTGCCCGTTTCAGCACCTTGTTGAACAATGGGATAAAGAAGCCAGTCAGTTTGGATTCCAACCGATTTTTGCTTATCAAAGCCAACGAACTTGGATAGACCGACTCAACGAGGCGTTGATTGATTTCAACTTCGGTAGCCTGAAGGTTGTTTGCATAATTACGACGCATGACACATTCATCAGCGATGCCATGCAACGGATGCTTACACGACTACAGGGCGATGCTGTTTTGGTTGCTGATGAAGCTCACCATCTAGGGGCAACCAAAAGCCGAAAGAACCTACCCGATCTGTTTAATCACCGGCTTGGATTGTCAGCAACCCCAAATCGCTGGTTTGACCCAGAAGGGACAACAGCGTTGAGGACATATTTCGGCGAATCTGTTTATGAATTTCCGCTGGCTCAAGCAATCGAAGCAGGTTATCTCTGCTCGTACTCCTATCTTCCTCATCTTGTGGAGTTAACAGAGGGTGAGTTATATGAATACGAAGCGTTGACGGCGAAAATTGCGAAATTGTATGCTCGTAAAAATGATGATGAAAAAACGGAGAGATTACTTGAAGCATATCTGCGCCAACGTGCTGACCTACTTAACAAAGCCGAAAACAAGTTGCCGATGTTGAGGCAACTGGTGGTCAATCAATCAGAACCTCTCCACCACGCCTTATTTTACTGTGCTCCGGGACAGATTGATGAAGTGCTATCAATGCTAGGATATGAACTTGGACTTCACGTTCATCGCTTTACCGCGGAGGAATCCACAAAAGAACGTCAATCTTTACTGGAACGTTTTGCCTCTAGGAACCTACAGGGGCTCGTCGCTATGAAATGTCTTGATGAGGGCGTTGATGTACCGGGTACACAATCTGCGTACATTCTTGCTAGCAGTAGCAACCCTCGTGAATTTATCCAGCGACGTGGGCGCATTCTCCGTAGCGCGCCGGGCAAAACAGAGGCTAAAATTTACGATTTAATTGCTGTGCCATCGTTAGATACTGAGGTGATAAAAGCTTCGTCTTTATTTGAAACAGAGCGAAAAATTCTTCGTCGTGAATTAAAGCGATTCCATGAATTCTCAAGAACGGCGAAAAATCAGCACCGAGCCGTTAGTGAGATCTGGCAACTCGCAAGAACTTACAACCTTATGAGTATTCTAGGAGATAGCGATGATCAGAGAGAAAATTTCACAACTCCTGCAGAATTTTGATCCAGATGTACGAAAAGTGGTTGAAAACGTCATACAGGTCGAATACATTCGGTTAGAGACAAAAAAACCAAGAGGCATTTACGACGACATCCGCAAAATCATTGAACAAGAGGCCAAACGGAATGAAACTGGAGTATCTTAAACTAAATAACTTTCGACAATACTACGGCGAACAAACAATTCGCTTTGCTTGCGATAGTCCGCGTCATGTAACGGTAATTCGCGGTCTCAACGGTGCGGGCAAGACCTCCCTGTTTACTGCCCTCAATTGGTGTTTGTACGGCGAAAGCAGTGACGAAATAGGCGAATTTGTGAGCAAACGAGCAGTAACGGAGGATACTGGAATTGTTGAAACTGGCATCGAACTGGGTTTTAGACATGAGGGGGTCCGGTATGTTGCTAAACGACGGCGTGAGGGATTCTTATTTGACCAAGCAGTAAGAGCTGAATCTGAAGACACGTTTTCATTATCTGAAATCGGGACTGACGGACAGTTGAAACCCATTGAGAATCCGAATTGGAAGATTGGATCTATATTGCCCGCGGATGTTCGCGCCTATTTTTTCTTTGATGGAGAGAAAATTGACAACTTCGCCCGTCCCGGTCATGAGAAGGAGGTACAAAAGGCAGTGCGGACAGTTTTGAAAATTGAGGCGATTGATCGTGCGAAGACTCACTTGGAAAAGGTTGCTAGAGATTATCGATCTGAATTGAAAAAGCACACTAAAGAAGGGAAATTACAGGAGTTAATTAATCAAAGAGAAAAAAAACAAGCTAATCATGACAAGTTATCAAATACACTGAAGGAGCAACAACAGGAAATTGCAGCAGCAAGAAATCATAAAAAGGATATGGACATCAAGTTGAACGAAATTGAATCCTCGCGACAGTTGAGTGAAGAACGAAAACGAATTGAGGCAGAGGTTGACGAACTTCAACAGCAAGAAAATCAACATTGGTTGGACATCCGGGATACTGCTAATCGTGGATTTATTTCGTTGACAAAGCCTCTCCTTGATAGTGCACGGGAAATTCTTGAGGAAAAACGCCGCCGTGGTGAGATTCCAAGTGGAATTCGCGAGACGTTTTTAAATGACCTACTTGCTGATATGCAGTGTATTTGTGGCCGTCCCATCCAAGATGGCAGTAAAGAACATCAAAATATCTTAAAACGACTTAATCAATCCATCTCTGCCACTTTGGAAGATACTGTGTTGAATACCGCAAGTGACTTGAATCATCTAACACAGCAAGTTGCAAGCATTCCAAAAGAGTTAAAAATCCTCATGAGTAAAAGACGAGAACTGAATAACGAAATCGAATCACGGGAGGGACGTTTAGCAGAAATCAGCGAACAACTCAAGGATTTTGATGTGGAAGAGGTCAGCAATCTTGAAAAAATTCGTCAACAACAACAGGAAAAAATTACCGATTTAGAAGCGAAGATTAATCAGATGAAGGGACGAATCGAGCAGGTAGAGAAAGACATTGCGAAGTCCGATGAGGAAATAAAAAAAGAACAAGCTTCTGAGGAGAAAGCAAGGCACATACAAAATTGTGTAACACTTGCTACTGATTCGGCAAAAACAGCAGGTGAGATTTACGATCGCTTCGCCGACGATATGCGAAAAACTATTGAAGATGAAGCCCAAAGCATTTTTCAACAACTAATCTGGAAAGAGAGTCATTTCCAGCGTATTCATCTCAGTGCCGACTATCAGCTTGATGTCATTGATCGCTACGGCATGGCGGCGCGTCCTGAAATGTCCGCCGGTGAGCGTCAGGTGTTGAGCCTTGCCTTCATCGCTGGTATGGCGGAGGTGGCGAAGGAAGAGGAAACGTTTCCACTAGTGATGGACACGCCCTTCGGCAGACTCTCCAGTGCCCACCGCGAAAAGATTACAGAACATCTGCCTGAAATCACTGACCAGTTGATTCTGTTTGTCACAGATGAGGAGTTGCACGGTAAGGCACGGGAAAATCTGGAACCGAGAGTTGGTGCTAAATACGAGCTAATCTTTGACCAGGCGACCAGCAGCACCGAAATCCGAGAAGTTCTATAAGGAGGGCATCTTGACGCAACAGATAGCAACCCAACGCGATCGTATCTACATTAACGAATCCCACCACGGAATCTACAAAGACCTGACAACAGAGAAGGAAGGTTCACCTCAACCTTTCAAAACCATGAAAGACCTTTTTCTGCTCGCGGCTCTCATCGGCTATCGACAGGAAAAACGTCTGACTCTGGAACAGGGAACAGGTATTTTTGCGTGGGCGCAATTTTCCGCCCAAGAGGATGTCCCCGTACTTCGGGCACTAGCGATTGCTGAAACGGGAGATGTGAACGTGTTAGCGAATCAAGATGAACTGCTCACAATTGCTGAAGAGTACGCCAACGGTGGAATCGTAGAGATTCAGGAGCAGGTTGCAGAAATGCCCGGCAACCGGATCGCAAATTTGGTGGGATTATTGCAGAAGTGGCTGCCGATTGGTAGTTGATTGCACAGTTTGCTTCGTGAGAATGAAACTGATTTGGAATTAACTCTATTTCACATTCAACTATTGAAACCGCTACGAGTTCCTGCGCTGATCTCTGAACTCAATAATCTCTTTTAAATCTTCCTGTAGCTTTCGTTCTGTATCAGGGTCCATGACACTATCAACCCATTCAACTCCGTCATTGACAAGTTGGCTTACTGATTGAGTGTATTGTTCCGGACTTCGATCATCAAGACGCTCTCGAAAGCCAGGGATACGTTTATAAACCGAAACCGTATGCATAATTTGATACGGCCTATTTGCGTCCCAGATATCATCACGATTATATAAATATGTTGGACCACAGGTAACTTGCCATCCGTAATCGTATAAGGCTCTATCAATCATGAATTTGGGAAGGGCAAGACAGAAAAATTCGGCGAAATTCTCATGTACGAGTCTATTAGTTTGATTATGTCCATATCGATTGAAAAAAGCAGATCCAAAACCTACGTTCGTATTGATATTCTCAATGACCCGATTTTCAAGTTGTTTAACTGCTTCTTGATTGGTTCGATTTGGGTGAACGTGAGAGGTAAGAAATAATGTGAATTGGTTACATTCACGATCGTTGATTGGAAACCTGGATTCTGTCTGCCACTCTAAAATCTGAACAATTGATCTCAGAAGCGGTGCTATGACTCTCTGTCCGGGGGGAAACATCGGACCGCCACACACGTCAAGGTTGATAATATCAAATGGGAAAGCATTACGTAAGCGATAATGCTCATCTTTGCACCTCAGTTTCTCACGTACCTCAGGATCATAAGGCTGATCTTCTTCCAATTCACCTTCTAATGTTTTTCCTTCTGTTTCTTCATCCTCCTTAAAAAGAACAATCCTTTCAAATGGGTTTCGAAACCCATTTTCGGGAGAACCTATTAAATCAGCTATTATTCCAAACTGATTGATGTCTTGCTCACAAAAATAAACGCTCTCAAGACGTCCCGTTTGTGCCGATCTTTCAAGAATTCCTTCGCGTTCTAACATAAAAACATCGATTGCTGCTGCTGCACAGAACGTAAAATAGCGCAATGGAATCCTTTTTGAACGTTTACGAATCGCATGTTTTTGTTCCTTAGCCGCTCCCAACCAGCCATATCTTCTGACGTAATGTTTAAGAGGGTCCCTTTCAAAGTCGATTCGACTCATCTATGCTAGCTCCTATTGAGGCTTACAACAAATTCAATTCTACAAACTCTAATAGCAATTGGTAAAATTCTTCCCTACGTTTCTCCTCTGGAGCTAGCATAGAAATTTCAAATGCATGCGCGATAAGTTGCATAAGTTCCCGTCTGCTTTTAGATTTAGGTAGAAATTCGCTTTGATTGTTCTGAAATATGATGTTTTTACTCGAATCAATTATTAGAGGAAATGGTTCTTCATCTGTTGAAATCAACGCGTAATTATTGCCCAACTTTTCGCGGATTAAAGATTTGAGATTTTCTTGCTTTTTGCTGTCTCTCTCCTCCCGTGTTTTCTGAGACCGTTCTCTTTGACCTCGGTCTGCTTCGGGAAAAATTTTCTCTTTGAGCAAATTGTGGATGATTTCTTTAAGCTTCACGAAGTGGGGATTTATCTCATTAAAACTGTCCCGGTCTATATTTAGCGCAAATTCCAAATTCCCTTCAACATAAATCTCGCCGGATAACCAGTTGAATCGCGGTGTCGGAACTTTCGGATATGTAAAAAGAGTTGAATCGTAAGTCCCAATAGCAATGTTTCGTATTCTCACCAGCAAACCCCGTAGTTCCATCGGTTCTATTGCTGGACTATTTTGTAAGTAAATATAGCCAGATAATTTGAAGGTTTGTCCAGAGACTTTTACATCTTCATCGATAGAGAATAGCTTTCCTGTTGTTTGGTGCTGCTTCGATAATTCAGGACGGACAAGTGGATACCGATTAGGCTTGCGTAGCGACAAACCATCAACAACGACTTCAAAGTCATATGTTTTTAACGATTGCTGTAGGTCAATTAGCCGTTTTTTGAGTTTGGACTCTACCTTGATTTTATCCCAATCAAAGGGACCTCCGTTTATGTAGGGAATGGGACATGCCACGGCTAACTCCCAGACCATTTGCCAATAGTCACTGAGGGCTTTTACAGACCTAGCACGGTGGATCTTTTCCAAAAATACCGAAAATTTTGATGGCAATGGGTCTTTGCCTGAAGTTTCTCGAAATTTTCTGATAAACGCCAAACGCATATCCGAGGCAATCACGTAAGTACCTGCATTGTCCGGTTCATATTCAATCGCTTCGATCGTGAATTGTCCTACATCAATTGCGCGTCGGGAAACTCGATCCGGCGAAATATCGCTTACTTCTCCGGGTCGAAAATCTGCTAAACGTATCTTTGCACTGAAAGCTGTTTGAGTTTCCTGATGATGTGATATAACGTTGAACTCGTGACAGATCTGAGCAACTCCTAACATACCGATTCCTAACCACCCAATTATTGGTCGGCCTAAGTTTGTCACGTCATCAGTCTTGCTTCGTTTATCACTATCACCGATTTCCCGAGTCATTATTCTTTGAAACTTTTCCTGTGTCATACCGCTACCATTATCACGGCATGTGATGATATCGAAACTCGGCCAATTCGTGGTAATAGCAACACGAGTTGCATCGGCATCAAACGCATTACTGACCAACTCTTTTATCGCGCCGCCGGGGCTGCGATATATGCCAGCACTAATGTGCTTCAATATTTCTGAACTAACTTTAATCTTTTGCCAGTTATCCATAGAGCACCTGATTAGTTTTTATCGTTCAGATATTTAATTCAAATCCTTTTTTGACGTGGTTGTCCTGCGAGTTTATTCAACATTAGGATTTAATCCTGTTGACACGGAAACAACCCAAGGCTTCTGCAATGTTCCCAAGATAAATTACTCAAACGCTACACGGTCGCGTCTCTGTTGGTAACAATTTCACCAAATCACTTAGTCCCCTTACGCGTGTGTAAAGTAACTCGACGCCACGATTCATATGAGCGCGGAACTGCTCAATAAGACTTTCGTCGTCCAACGGTAATCCATCTGCCGCACACCGCTCCTTGAGCAGGGCGACAATTAACGGGTCCCACTCCCCCATCAGGGTGTAGCGGTTGAATTCCGAGCCATCTGTGGGATAGTTCTCCGGTCTGGGTATACTGGGATCCACCAGTGAAAGTGATAATCCTAGTCGACAAAGAACGTTAGGTAATAAACCCGTTCGTCCTTTCAAAATGCTCAGTTTGTGTCTCGAATCTTCGGACAGATGGATTCGATTCAGTTTCATTGCATATCACGGTTTCATCGCTGTTTAATCTGAAGTTACTTCTCTGAATCTTTTATTCTCCAGAAGTAACGTTTATCTGCACTTGTGCTTCCTTTATTCTGGTCGTAATCCAAATGATACGCATGTGAAACGTGCCGACTCAACATCTCACAGTTCCGTCTATCGAGTTCTGTATCTGTTGACAACACAACCACCTGATGACTAGCGTGCGGAAAGTATCCCTCAATCAAACGATGTCGATGGTCACTGTCCAAGCGGCCGAGTGGTGTATCAATAATCATCGGTAATGGACGACCAGATGTCTTCGCCAAACCCCATAGTATTGAGATAGCGTAGATCTGCTTTTCTCCTGCTGATAGCGATGCCTTGGGAACTAATCGGTCCTGCCTGTCATAGAGGGTGACGGCAAAGGTTTGCGAGTCAATCTCAATTCGCTTTACCAGACCCTGTTTACGACATAGTTGGTTAAAGCAATCCACAACTGCATCCTGTAACACTTCGACTTTCACATGCGTTAGTTGCCCCGAATACATTTCCAAAACCGATTGGACACCCGTCACCAATTGAGCGCGTTGACGATCGGCTTCTCTATCCTGCTGTAATTCATTCAACTTCTTCAACTCTCGTTCAATCGCATCGCGATGATACTGCAGCGATTGAATATTCGCGTCCTCATCTTTTACCTGTTTCTGCAATCCGCCGAGTTGTTGTTGTAGATTCGATAGCTTCTGCATCAAAGGTTTTAATATCTCGTCGGACGGTATCCGTTCCAGCGCGGTTTCAACCTCTTGTAGCTGGTCGTTGTTCTCTTCAAGTTGTTGGTGCAGTTTATGAAACCTCTCTGGAATCTCAAAAAGGCAAGAATTAATCCAACTCAGCAACTGTTGAGATTCAAGCGTGGAAAGATGGTGAACTTGGTGAAGATCTTCAAGCGTTTCTGATGACTGAAGCTGCTCACTGAGCAAATTCGTTATCCTCTTGATGATAGAATTACGCGCATCTGGTGATAACTGTTCATCGTCTTTGAAGTCTTCCAATAGCTGCTGCAGGACACTTTGTGCCGAGTTCCATTCCTCAATCTCCGATTCCTTCATCAATCTGTTGTGCAACTGTTTGCATAGTGAAGGAACTAATGCAAACGGAAGCAGCTCATTGCACTCCTCCCGAATCTGAGTCTCTAACATCTCGATTTTCTCTTTGAGCGCTCCCTGCTGTACTTTTAATTCCTCCCGCCGCCGAGCGTAGTTTCCGCCTTCCTTTGCAATCAGTTCCTCTTGGAAGGTAATCTGGGTTGCAACCTCGTCAACTTGCGCGTCAAGAGCAGCTTTTTTCTCAACGACACAATCCAATTTTGTTCCAAGGTCTTGCAGCTTTTTTTCAGCAGAATTGATGTCTTGGGAGAGTTGGTTGGAGTCAGTATCCTTCTTTGATCGATTCAGGTAAATCTTCAGGTCAGAATGTAACCGTTCAACGAGGTCAACACCGAGTAGGGATTTAATCGAATCGGCAAGGAAGGTGTGGCTAGAGGTCTCCTCGGCTAACCCTTGAATCTTTTCACCATCGAAAAAGAAAAGTTGAGAGAGACCAATGGGAATTAACTCATTCAGAAGATCCTGCCAATACTCGGCTTGAAAATCAGAAAGCGGTTCATTGTTCTTGTGGATAGTGAGAGATTCTGTAGTCAGCTTTTTGGTGATTTGGTGGGTTTTCCATTGTCGCTTAACACGATAGCGATCTTTTTTTCCGCTATGGCTGTGCTCAAATTCAAGCGCAACGGAGGCTTCCTTCGGTTGAAGTAAAGTCGCTTGACTGTGATGAATCATTGAAGCAAGGTATTCATGATATGCACTCTGGCTGACGCGGTTACCCAACGAGCGATAGCCGTACAGACAGAGACGCACCGCTTCAAGTATAGTTGTCTTTCCCGCTCCATTCTTACCACCGATTAGAATAACAGGACGGCGTTTATTGTATCTAACACGCGGTGTCAAAGAAAATGTCTGCTCGCCTCCAAAGAGTCCGAAATTATTGAGCGTGAGTTGGTGGAAAATCATGGGTTCGTATTCTCCGTGCTGTGCGGAACTTCACTTTTCTCCCGTATAGTTTCAAGTTCAGCAAGCACAGTTTCTTCTGAACGCCAATCTTCGCGGAAAATCGCGTTAATTCGGTCATAGATTGATGCTCGCCGACTCATCCCGTGGAACTGCCGCTCAGTATCCAGCAACTTGGCCACAAGTTCAACAGGGATTCCTGCATTATCACACAGAGACTCCAAAATTGCTTTATCAGATGCTGTGAACGTTCCAAAGTCATCCGATACCCAATCCCGGTCTTCACCCATAACTTCCCGATAAATCTGTGGTACAGAATCTTCCCAATCTTGATGTTCTGTCCGCCAGAGCCGACGAATTTCCTCAAGTTCACCCAGCGTAATGAGTTCAATATTTGAATCGGGACCATCTTGACGAACTGCTTGTTGTGTTTCAAGGAGTTCCTTTAAGATCCGTTTCCGAAACTCCATTTTGTAGGGACCACGGACCAACTTTCCATTGTCTATCATAACTGCCCCCTGTCGACGGCGATGTTCGCGAATTTCGGCTTTCTTCTCAGGATCCTGTGTTGCAGCGAGAAAATCCCGAAACTCAAGCAGAGGCATCATCCAATCTTCACCTTTGTCAATCATCGCCTCCATTGACTTGTCTTTCGTAACGACTGTGCACGTCCAGCAGCCGAATCGACTGTTGCCGCAAGAAGGTGTTGTCTCATCAATGACCAACGGGCATTCTCCCGCATTGGAATTGCGGTAAAGCGCAAATAATTCCCTGTTATTACTCCCCCATGGCGAGGGCACTTGAAGTAAGTAGATCCAGACATCATTCATGCTAAAATCAACGATTGGGGTGTATACAAAGGCGTTGGGCAGCGATGTATGCCGAGCAAGGAGAGAGTCTTCTTGTTGATACAGTTTCAATACTTGGTCGCGTGTCGTGCTCTCGCCCCTCCGCACACCGAGAATCAAAATGACTTCGCCATGTTCAGAAATTTTGTCAAATATGAATTGATTAGCCGGTTGAATCTTCATCCGATCGGTACACCAACGAAATCGTGTGGAAGGCGTGGGATAGCCCTTGCCGATGAGATTTACCCAAAATGTCTCGTCTGTTTTCGGTGTAACAATATGAGTCTGAAACGGCATCCCTGATTTTTGGGCGGCTCGTTCAATTCGTTCCAAAGTGCCTGTAATATAATCCACAATCACAGGCGTTTCGACCAGCGTATCAGACGTAATGACATAAACCGGCTTTTGGCGTTGCTCAGGCGGAAGTTCTGCAAGCGCGTACCACACCAACTGAAGGGCAGTCGTTGAATCCTTACCGCCGCTATAGCCAACAACCCACGGACGAGAATCGGCGAGGTACACCTGTTGAATTTCTTGGTGAATTTCTGATGTTGTACGAGAATCAAAAATCGTATACGCTTTTTCGTCGGTTTCTTTGGACATCACAATAGATCTCCTTGGTATTGATTTTTCTTGAGGTCGTTCAGTATAGCAAAAAATAGACCATAGAGCAAGAAGATTCCTCTTTATTCTTTTTAACGCTGCTTTTTTCAAAATTGATAACGGTAGTTTTTCAAAACTAACTTGAAAATCTCTGTAATATGGGTTACTATGGACACTGAATTCATCCATTTCACATAATACCTTCCTTTCATATTTGATGAAACTTAAATCGCTGCGTGATTAGGGTGTAGTGAGATACGAAAAAGTGTTGTAGGTGGAGGCAGAGTGATGAAACAAAAGCACGTTTCTACAAACAGTTCTGAAACCAACCTTTCCTCCCGGCGACACTTCCTCGCGACGATGGGCAAAGGGGCTGCGCTCGCCGGTCTAGGGATCTTCGGTGCCGGTTCAGATGCTACCATGAGAGGTCTGTTTGGCAGAGGGCTCATTCCCGCTGCGTGGGCGAACGTTGAACAAAATCTACTCCCAAAACCCGATATGATCGTCCACTCAGAGCAACCCTTTAACGGTGAATTTGCCCCACATCTGCTTAACGATGATGTGACCCCCACCGCCCGACATTTCGTCCGCAACAACAGCAGCATACCAGAACGCGCCAAAAAGGGCGACCTACACGGTTGGCAATTGACGATTGACGGCGAGGTTCATAAGAAACTCACGCTTTCGATGGACGACCTAATCCGTTTCCCGCAAGTAACTATGCAAGTGGTGTTGGAATGTGCAGGGAACGGCAGGAGTCTGTTCACGCCGAAAGTTGACGGGACACCGTGGATTCGTGGCGCGGTTGGTTGTAGCGAATGGACCGGGGTGCGTTTACGTGATGTCCTGAAAGCCGCGGGCTTAAAAGAGACTGCGGTTTATACCGGCAGCTACGGTGCTGACCTACCGATCGGTTCAGGGGAACAATTTTCACGAGGTATTCCGATTGAGAAGGCAATGGATGAACACACGCTAATTGCCCTCAAGATGAACGGAGAGGATCTGCCCGCAGCGCACGGATTCCCCGCGAGATTGATTGTGCCGGGTTGGATCGGCAGTGCGATGCAGAAATGGCTCAACCGCATTTGGATCAGGGATCAAGTTCACGATTCAGAAAAGATGAGCGGATACTCCTATCGCATCCCAACGTATCCACCCGTGCCGGGGAGTAAGCCCCCGGAAAATGAGATGGTAATTGCCACGTCAGGAGCTATCAAGTCACTCATCACCAAACCTCAACCGAAAACTACCGTCAAAATAGGTAACCCTGTTAAGATAAGAGGTCACGCTTGGGCGGGAGAGGACAAAGTCGATAAAGTCTACATCTCCACAGACTTCGGCATCCGATGGCAAGAGACCCGATTGACTCAACCGGCGAATCAGTACGCTTGGTCCCATTGGGAAACTGAAATTACTTTTGGGGATAAGGGATACTACGAGATCTGGGCGCGAGCGTTTGACAACAAGGGCAATGCACAACCTTTCAGTCAACCGTGGAATCCCAAAGGATACCTCGGGAATGTCATTCATAGGGTTCCCGTTATGGTAAGCGCGTAAGCGGAAATCTGCTACATTTTGAAGGTTTGTAAGGAGATGAGCAGCAATGTCACAACCAATCTACATGGATAGCCACGCCACCACACCCATTGACCCGCGGGTGTTAGAAGCGATGATGCCGTACCTGACGAATCATTTCGGGAACGCTGCCAGTAGCACGCACCTATTCGGAGAACACGCGAAGGCTGCTGTGGATACCGCACGCGATCAGGTCGCAGATCTAATTGGCTGTTCAGAAGAGGAGATCATATTCACCAGTGGCGCGACAGAATCGGATAATCTTGCAGTCAAGGGGGTAGCCTATCAGTACAAAGATCGGGGAAATCATATCATCACCAGCACCGTCGAACACCACGCAGTTTTGGATTCATGCAAGGCGTTGGAGGAATCCGGGTTTGATGTAACTTACCTTCCTGTGGACAAATATGGGATGGTTCGTTCGCAGCAGGTCGAAGATGCTATCACAGACCAAACTGTGCTGATCAGTCTTATTTACGCCAACGGCGAAGTCGGAACAATAAATCCCATCACAGAAGTGGGCGAAATCGCAAAGAAATATGGTATACTTTTCCATTCCGATGCGACACAAGGGATCGGCAAAATAGAATCGGATGTGGATCAACTAAAGGTGGATCTGATGTCGTTCACCGCCCACAAGATGTACGGTCCCAAAGGAATCGGTGCCCTCTACGTCCGCAAGAAAAACCCACCGACCCAGTTGTATCCACTGCTACACGGCGGCGGTCAGGAGAATAACATCAGATCAGGGACCCTCAACGTCCCCGGCATTGTCGGATTTGGAGCGGCGTGCGAACTTTGTAAACAAGAGATGGCGGAGGAGGCGAAACGGACTACTGCACTACGCGAGCAGCTCTATCACGGATTATCCGAACGAATTGATTTCATCCGCTTCAACGGGCATCCAACACAACGCGTCCCCGGCAACCTCAACCTCAGCTTTGAGTTTGTCGAAAGCCAATCGATACTGTCGGGCTTGAAAGAAATCGCGCTTTCGTCAGGATCAGCTTGTAATTCAGATTCCATAGAGCCATCCTACGTCCTACGGGCGATGGGCGTTAAAGACGAACTTGCCCTCGGTGCGATCCGGTTCGGATTGGGACGCCACAATACAGAGGCAGAGGTTGCCACGGTTGTCAAGCGTGTCGCATCACAAATCGTCCGGTTGCGTGAACTGTCGCCCCTCTACGAGATGGCACAGAGTGGAAACTATGAAGCAGCAATACTACAACATGGAGACACATGATGAACTTGTTCAAAAAAAACAAGAAAACAGAACCAAAAGATCCAGAGGCAGCCAGCCCGCGCATGGCGAGCCATCCAGAACTCAAAATGGCAGATGCAGCACCAACTGGCAGACCCGCCGCACCACAGATGGGAATGCCTGGTCAAGGGCAGCCACAAAATATCCTCATCCCAAACGTCAAATCCAAAATTGCTGTGGCGAGTGGAAAGGGCGGCGTTGGCAAATCAACCGTTGCCACCAATCTTGCAATCACTTTGGCGCAAAACGGGGCACAGGTCGGACTGATGGATGCGGATGCCTACGGTCCCAGCATCCCCACCATGATGGGGGCGAAAGAGCAGCCGCAAACCAGTCCAGAAAAGAAACTCATCCCAATCGTCCGACACGGCATCAAGCTGATGTCCATCGGCTTCCTTGTTCCTGATGAGCAGGCGTTGATTTGGCGAGGCCCCATGCTACACAGCGCAGTTCGTCAATTTCTGGGCGATGTGATTTGGGGTGAACTCGATTATCTCATTATTGACTTGCCACCCGGCACAGGGGATGTCGCCCTCTCTTTAACGCAGTCGATTCCGTTGACGGGCGGTCTGATTGTGACAACGCCGCAGGATGTCGCACTCGCTGATGTCCGTCGCGGTGCCGCTATGTTTGATAAGTTGGGTGTGCCAATTTTGGGCGTCGTTGAAAACATGAGCTATTTTGCGTGTCCCCACTGCGGCGAAAGAACGGACATCTTCCGAAGGCATGGCGGGGTCAAAACCAGCGAAAAACTGGGAACTCGATTCTTGGGGGAGATTCCCCTTGACGCCGAGGTCTGTACCGCCGGTGACCTCGGCGTGCCCATCGTTGCATCTCATCCCGATTCACCGCAATCCCAAGCGTTCCACCATATAGCCAGTCAACTTGTGGAAGAACTCAGTGACCAAGATTCAGATGACGAATTGAAAATTATTTAACCTTTGATGTGAATTGGTGAGGAGGTTGAGTTCACGAGTTCATTAGCTCGTTAATCCACCAATTGTTTTCACGCTTCACGTTTCACGCATGAGGTATTCCCGATGAAAGAAAACGATCCACTCATTTCCGAACTTGCAAATATCGTTGGATCAGAGCATGTCATCACCGATCCGACCTCACTTTCCGTTTACGAATGCGACGGCGCAACCGTGTTCAAAGCACTCCCCGATGTTGTCGTTTTTCCGACAACCCCACAAGAGATTTCAGCGATAGTCAAACTGGCAAACAAGCACAACGTCCCCTTCGTTGCGCGGGGCGCGGGGACAGGCTTGAGTGGCGGCATGTTGACTGTCAACGGTGGGATCATTATTGCATTAAACCGAATGAATCGTATCCTTGAAATCGATTTGGCGAACCAACAAGCAGTTGTAGAGCCGGGGGTTGTAAACCTTTGGCTGACACAAGCCGTTCAAGATGATGGATACTACTATGCACCGGACCCCTCTAGCCAACAGGCTTGCAGTATCGGTGGGAACATCGCAGAAAACTCCGGTGGTCCCCACACACTCAAATATGGTGTGACCTCAAACCACGTGCTAGGGTTAGAGGTGGTATTGACCGATGGGGAAATTGTCGAGTTCGGCGGTGCCGTTGAAGAAACACCCGGCTACGACATTCGGGGTGTCATGATTGGATCGGAGGGCACCTTCGGCATCGTGACAAAGGCGGTCGTCAGACTCTTACGCAAACCGGAAAGCTATCAAACCCTACTTGGTGTATTTGAAACAATTGACGATGCGTCTAACGTGGTATCCAGTATCATTGCGAAAGGCATTATTCCCGCTGCCCTAGAGATGATGGATCACTTTGTTATCAGAGCGGTCGAAGAGGCATTCCACTGGGGATTCCCGCTTGACGCCGGTGCTGTTCTCATCGTTGAACTGGACGGCATAAAAGCTGGGATGCAGCAGCAGGCAGAGCAGATAACTGAAATCTTCAATGAGAACAACTGCCGTGAAACCCGCTACGCCAAAGACGAGGAAGATCGGCAGCAAATCTGGAAATCGCGTAAAAGTGCTTTCGGATCGTTTGGACGGCTTGCACCCAACTATATCACACAAGATGGGGTGGTGCCTCGCACGCAGCTTCCTAAAGTCCTCAGACGAATCGCAGAAATTTCTGAGAAATACGATATTCCGATTGCAAATGTTTTTCACGCCGGCGATGGAAACATCCACCCGATTGTTCTGTTCGACGAACGCGACGCAGACCAATGCGAGCGAGTTGAAGCGGTAAATATGGAGATTCTCAGCGCGTGTGCGGAAGCTGGTGGGACTATAACCGGCGAACACGGTATCGGAGTTGAGAAGATGGATTATATGCCGTTGATTTTCAGCCCTGAAGATATGGCGGTGATGGCAACCGTTAAAGAGATCTTCAACCCATCAGGGTTGTGTAACCCCGGAAAAATATTCCCAACCGCTGAATCGTATGCCAAACTTGGGCTATAACCGTCGAAAACAGAGAGGAGTGTCTCATGAAATACTGGAGCCAAGTTTTACAATCGATCATTGTCGCAGTTGTAGCGATCGGAATTGGGTGCGCTCCGCCAGCTAGCACTCCGGAAGCAGCCCAACCCGTGATGACTGAGTCAACCGAAGCGGAAGCGATGTCCGCCACGGGTCCAAAGATGGACACCTTCGATCAAGCAGAAGGATCCCTATTTACAGTCGAAGCACCCCATAAAATCGAAGGGGGAATGCTACATTTACAAGCCGGACAGGAGGATACAATCCTATTGTCATCTGCCGAAAGTTCAGCGATGAAAGAGTACACCGTAACCGCTGAAGTGATGCCGCCAAATGTCGGTGAGTATGTCGGTGTCGCTTTCGCTGTCCGAGGTAAAAATTCACGGATTCTATTTTATGTATACCGTCCCGCGGGGGCAGACCCGTTCGGCAAACGATGTACTGTCGGAGTCGAGGGGCGTGTCGGTGGAAGGAGTATGCGTGCGCCGGATATCCGTACACGCGAAATAACCTTTCAAAAGGATGCCCCAATCAAGCTTTCCGCACGTCAAATCGGTCAGAATGTGACGCTTTCGATCAACGATGAGAATATCGGACGTTTTCATGAGCGATCGTTGAGACCCGGCAAGGTGGGCGTGTACGGAAAATCCCAACACGGAGACAGCAGCCCCGCAACTGTCAAATTTGATAGCTTTGGGGTTGAGTAACTTATCGATATGTCTAGCTCAAATCAGCTGCACGAAGATCTCATTCAAATTGTTGGCGAAGCGGGGTTGCTTCCTGATGACCAACTGAACCGTTATACAATTGACGGCATCGGTCCCCAAGCTGTCGTATTACCTAGATCAACCCACGAAATTCAAGAGGTATTGGGCTACGCCGCCGACAGCAAGTTGGTGGTTATCCCCGCGGGAAGTGGGACCAAGTTAGGAGTCGGCAATCCTCCAGAGCAGGTCGATCTGGTACTGTCAACGTCAAGGTTGGATCAAGTGTTAGAATACGAGCCCGCCGACCTGACGGTGACGGTGGAGGCTGGCATTCGACTCGAGGCACTGCAAGCGAAGTTGGCTGAACATGGACAATACCTCTCACTCGATCCGCCTTACGCTGACCGGTGCACGATTGGTGGAATAACCGCAACAAATGCCAGCGGTCCCTCACGACTTCGATTTGGCGGTGCTCGGGATCTTGTCCTTGGAATGCGTGTTGTCCAATCGAGCGGAACCGTTGTCAAGAGCGGCGGCAAGGTCGTTAAAAATGTCGCAGGATATGATCTCAACAAGCTGTATCTTGGTTCGTTCGGCACGCTAGGAGTTATCACAGAGGTTTCGCTCAAGCTGCAACCATTACCAGAAATTGAGCGTAATATTTTATTAACTTTTGCCAACATTGGGGAGGCGGTGAATGTTGCCTCAGAAATATCAGGTTCTCAACTGCTGCCCACCTTCCTCAATCTATTTGTCAACGGTGCCCCGTTCACCGACAACCCTGAACCTTGTCTCTTGATTGGGTTAGACGGACATCCCGAAACCGTTGAATGGCAAGTTGATTCTGTCAAGACAATGGCGCAACAAAACGGGGTTTTTGGTGTGGGAGTGTATGAAGGACAGCAGCAGCAAGAGCTCCGGACGTCGATGTGTACTTTTCCAGAAGGCGAATCGGCTACTCCTATCGTCATCTGTCGTGCAAATCTCCGTATGACCGACGTTGGAGACTTCGTTAATACTGCCTTAGAGGTGAATGAATCGGTTCCTTGGCGAGTACGGGCGACGGGATTAATGGGAAATGGTGTCGTCTATGTCATCTTCTCAGACTTTCCCGATGGTGAGGTGCCGGTGCAGCATGTGGCGGACACACTCGCAAATCTGCGCGACGCTGCCGCGAATGTTGGCGGAAACCTAATCGTTGAGGCCGCACCAGCTGCGCTCAAACGTCAAATTGATGTCTGGGGACCGGTCGGTCGTAGCTTTGAGTTGATGAAAGCAATCAAAGCCAGACTAGATCCGATCGGTTTGTTGAATGTAGGGCGTTTTGTCGGCGGGATTTAGTGCCGGATTCATGTTAAGAAATCGTGCAACAGAATCAGGAGCCTCCTAGCTCAACGATACTAGTGAACTAGTGGCCCTTTACGTATTACGCTTTAGATTTCACGTTTTACGCAATGTACATCACCCAAGAAGTACTGAATCAACTTGAAGAGAAGTATGGTGTGCCACGTATCCTTCGCACTGCCTACACGATGAATCAGCAGGGATTTGATCTGCTCAAGTGGAGTATGCGATACGGGCGGGCACACGACGTAACTTTGTTCATTTCCAAAGGTGATAAAATTGCGGTGATCCGAAAACCGAGCTATCCTCTTGATGTCTACCGCCCGCCCAGCGGTGGCGTTGAACGGGGAGAAGATTTTGAAACAGGCGCACGGCGGGAAGCCTATGAGGAAACAGGCTTAGATATTCAACTCCAGAAATATCTCCTCAAAGTGTACGTTAACTTCTCTTTTGAGGACGAAACGGTGTTCTGGACATCGCATGTGTTTGCCGCTCAGGCGATAGGTGGGCGTTTACAACCTGTTGATACCAAAGAAATCGCTGGTGCACGTTGGGCAACTTTTGATGAGTTAAATACCAATCTTTTGAAAGCTCTGCAAGAGTCAGAGTCCGCCGGTTTGAGATACCGTGCGGAGCTGCAAGTCGCAACCTTGCAGCAATATAGGAAGGGTGAGGTGATATGTAATGCAAACACAATCAAGGAGGATTTTGTGGATTGATAATGAAATTAACGGTTTAGAAAAGCACATCTTATTCTTGGAACAAAAGGGTTATCAGATTACGCCTGCGATGAAGGGGGTTGATGGGTTATCTTTGTTAAACGAAAAAACTTACGACGCGGTCCTGATTAACCATATGATGCCCGATATGGACGGGATTTATCTGCTTTCGGCGATTAAGAGAAGATGCCCCCATGTACCGGTGGTCATGGTAACCGAAAACGAGCAACGCGAGATTTTGAATGAGGCAATTATCCATCGTGTTGATGATTTCTTAATGAAGCCGTTGAACCCACAACAGATTGCCTCACAACTGGCGTTTCTCTTGGAATACGATGCTGTTACAGAAGATTATACCGCCCAAGAGTATGTTATCGACTTTAATAAGCGAAGCGCATTAAAACATGAGGGAGTTGATTGGAAAACATGGATTGATATTCACACCCAACTCGCCGAGTGGGATCTCCGTCTGGATGAACTTGACATTGCTGATAACCTACGTGAAACACACAAGCTGGAGAAACAGGAATGTAACGCCCTATTTGCCCGCTATATTGAAGAAAATTATTCTGATTGGTTGGTCGGTGAGGATTCCCCTGTTTTATCGGTAGATCTGCTTTATAAACATGTCATTCCAGAGATACAGGTTGGCAAGCAAGTTTTCTTTATGGTGATGGACTGTATGCGACTAGATCATTGGCTAAAAATTAAGCCCCTCCTAGACCCATACTTTCAGATTACGACACACCATCACTACTCAATCTTGCCGACGGCGACCAATTACTCGCGGAACTCGATTTTTAGCGGGCTGTTTCCGCTAGAATTTTCGCAACGCTATCCCGATTTATGGGTGGAGACTGATGATGAGAACACTAGTGTCAACCGTTATGAAAAAGATCTGATGCGATTGCAACTAGAGAGGCACGGTATCTATCTCAAACCCACTCCACACTACTTTAAGATCTTTGATGCACGCGGAGAAATGGAGTACCTGCAATGGATTAGCAATATCCAACGCATTAGTTTAGCAGCGGTGGTCGTTGGTTTTATTGACCACCTGACCCATAAACGTTCTGAGATTGCTTTGCTCAAGCAACTCATTCCCGATGAGACTGCATTTCGCACATTTGTGCAAGGTTGGTTCCAACATTCGGGTGTGTATAAGATCCTCAAATTGTTGGCGGATCGCGGCGTTACAGTCATTTTAACGGCGGATCACGGTTCAATCTTGTGTCAGCGCGCGGCTAAGGTTTCAGGTGACAGACCCGCAACGAATGGGCTTCGGTTCAAAGTCGGCGGCGAACTTATATGTGACGAAGAAGCCGGGTTGAGAATTACGCGGCCAGAGCGGTACATGCTGCCCGATACGCCTTACGAAAAAAATTATGTCCTCGCCAAAGAGGACTATTACTTCGTTTATCCGAATCAGTTTAATGACTATAAGCACCAATTTAACGGAGGATTCCAGCATGGTGGCATCTCAATGGAAGAGATGATCTTACCTTGTGCTATCCTTGAACCGAAGTAGACATTTATCAATAACTCCGACCTTCAAGAGATTTCCAAAGTCCCCCTGATAAGTGGTACATCCCGATGAAATCGGGGGGGATTTAGGGGGTTGGTTGTGCGTTGGGAGTGTCTAAGTAATGCTAAAATTTACCATAATTTTCTTACTTTTCTCTTACTTTTTTACCCACTTCTTGCAAATACCGAAAGGAAAAACATCATGAAATACCCCATTCAACTTCGATGGATTGTGGTTGCCTTGCCTATCATGGTAGCGGCCACCTTAATTGTAACGACTATCAGTTTATCTGGCGAAGAGTCAGCCAAAGAGCCTGCCGCTCCACAGATAATCGCCGTAAAATTTCACGCAGATTGGTGAGGTTCTTGCAAAAAGATGGGGACCATCTTCACCGATTTGCAGAACAAGTTCGATGGAAAGCCTGTACTCTTTGTCACGCTGGATTTTACAAACCGTACCACTCACTATCAGTCGGAATTGCTCGCTTCAGCACTCGGAATGGGTGAAGCCTACAAAGCCAATCAGGGAACGGGTTTCATTCTATTGCTAGATAGTCAAACGCGAGATATATCGGCTCGTCTAACGAGCAAGCAAACGTTAAAGGAAATGAGCGCAGCGCTTAACCAGTCGTTGGAAAAATAAGTGTCACTTGTCCAAGACCTTTGAAAGGACTGAAACTTTTCAAAGGTCTTAGACATCCGAGGAAGTCTTAGACATGAAAAGAAAATTAGTTTTCCGCCCTCACTTTCTGTTATACCTTATCTGTGCACTATACATCGGAACACCTGCTGCCGTATGGGGACAATTAGCAAATTTTGGTTTTCCTCAGCAGCAGGCTGAGCCAGTTGAGATTGTCACGGCGCATGGGGTCCTGTCGGTAAATCAGGTGCAGCCCGGCAGCACATTCCAGATGGCTATCGTGATGGAGTTCGCGCCTAACTGGCACGCAAACGCGAATCCCGCTGGGGAAGGCTTAATTCCGACAGAGGTTACCCTGCCCGATCACGCTGATCTGAGATTCGGCGAAGTGGTCTATCCCAAGGCAGATGTCCTCGAAATTGCTTCACTGGGCGGAAAAGTCCCGGTGTATCACGATGAAGCCGTGATCGGGTTCCAAACGACATTACTTGACTCAGCACCGTTAGAACCGATCACGCTCCCCTTCCAGTTGACATACCAAGCGTGTAACGACGAACAGTGTTTGCTGCCGAAAACAATCGATTTCGATGTCACGATTGATGTTGTCGGAATGGATCAGCCGATTCAACCTATAAACGACGCTATCTTTGCAAACCTACAACTCGGCTCCCCTCCTGATACCCCCTCTGGGACCGCTACAAGCGAAAGCGGTAAATTTTCTCAAGCGTTATCCCAAGGTTACTTTTGGGCATTCCTCTTCGTTTTTGTGGGCGGTATCTTGACCAGTTTCACGCCGTGCGTTTACCCGCTAATCCCGATAACTGTTTCCGTCTTTGGTGCGGGTGAATCCGTAGGCCGTCTGCGATCTTTCCTCTTATCCGTCACTTACGTTCTGGGCATCGCACTAACATACGCAATTTTAGGCGTCGCTGTTGCGTCAACGGGGGCTGTTTTTGGACAGATAATGGCAGACCCACGGGTGATACTCCCGGTGTGTGGGATTCTACTCGCGCTCGGACTGTCTATGCTCGGTGTCTTTGAGCTGCGCGTGCCTTACGCCCTGCAGAATCGACTCAACAACATCGGCGGTGCCGGATTTGCCGGTGCATTTGCGATGGGTACGGTTGCAGGTATCATTGCCGCACCTTGCACAGGACCAGCGTTAGGCGCAGTGCTTTCTTATGTAGCGACCACAGAGAGTGTTTTCCTCGGATTCTGGCTGCTATTGACCTATGCGCTCGGTATGGGATTGCTGTTTATCGTGATCGGTACGTTTTCAGGTGCCATCGCCGCCCTGCCGAGATCTGGCGGTTGGATGTATATTTTGGAGAACATATTCGGCGTCGCTATAATTACAGTAGCGCTGTATTTCCTCAAAGATGCTATTCCACCATTACGCTCTCTGCTCCAAAATTCTACGGGCTTTTTTGTCATTGCAGGTGTGTTTGTGCTAGCTGGTGTTGCGCTCGGTAAATTTTCCCAGCGGTTCAAAGACCTGCCCCGTCTGGTGCAACTCCGTAAAGCAGTTGGCGTTTTATTGGCAGTTATTGGACTTTATATGTTCGCCGGCGGACTCACAACGGCGGAAAGTGACCTCGTCTGGATCGCCGACGAAGCCCAAGGGTTGGAGGCTGGACGAAGGGAAGGCAAACCTGTCATGCTCGATTTCTATGCAACATGGTGCGCTGCTTGCAACGAACTAGAACATACCTATTCTAATCCAGCGGTGAAATCAAAGTTATCGAAGTTTGTGAACGTCAAGCTGGACTTCACTCGAAACTCGGATGAAGTCGAACGACTGAAGCAAAAATACGGCATTGTCGGCTTGCCGGTAGTGATTTTCTTTGATTCCGAAGGGAATCAGTTGACGGACAAAAGACTTGAAAAGTATGTTGGACCAGAAGAATTTTTGGGACTCTTGGCGGGAATTAATTGAGGAGAGATCAAAGATGCGTAAATGGTTACCCTACTGTGAAGCGGTCATTCTGATTGCACTTATTGTCTTGATAGTTCTGAACACAAAAAGAGGTGGCGCAGAAATCAATTCACCGCCCGCGTCGCAAGCAGGTGCATTCATTGAACAGGGAGATGAATATTTTGAGAAGCAGGACCTACCAAAAGCCCTATTGGCGTATTGGGAAGGCATTCAGGCGATTGAGGCTGACGCCCAAAACGCCAACCGTGCGTCACAATTACATGCCCATCTTCGTGTTTCGGAAATCTACTTCCACAGCAACTGGACCGGAGATGCGGAAATCCATCTGAATCGTGCTGCGGCGATTGATCCAGACCATCCAGCTGTCCATCTGCTGCGCGGAAAGCTGCTGCGTGACACAGGTGAGCAGGCGCTGGCTGTCCGAGAGTTCCTCGCTGTAGTTGCCAAAGACCCTACCTACGCGGAGGCGCACTATCAGTTAGGTGTGCTTTATCAGGGTACAAAACAGTTTGAGGAAGCACAGACTCACTACAAGAAAGCGATCGAAAATGATCCCGACTTAATTGATGTGCCCTTTGAGCCGATGCCAATTGGTCTGCAAGCCCGCCTGCAGCTCTCACGAACCTACCGCAATATCCAGCAGATGTATCAGTTCATTGATCGAGAACTCACTGCTGAGGAACAAGCGCAGCTTGTCGGATTAGAAGATAAGGGGCTCGAAATCCTAGAAGAAGTTGTGGCATACGCACCGGACTTCACAGAAGCGAGACAGGAACTCATCGGATTACTCTATGGTCGTGCGGCGATACTCCGGCGCGGAGGAGAGGAACGCGCTTATGATGATGCGTTAGATGTGTACCAAAAAATCGTCACACTTGACCCGACCGAGGTTGACGCGTATCTGTGGATGGGACAAATTTATAACTCGTTCTTGCAAGACCCGGAATCCGCTCTCGAAGTGTATAGAAAGGCGTACGCACTTGAACCTGATTCGATGACCTTGACGGAAATCAAGACGCTCGAAAGAGATTTAGAGGAGATGCAAATCGAATAAGCATCACGATCGTTTTTACCAATCCGCCACACTGCCGTCCGACTCGTAATAGTACTCGCCGCCCAATTCCTCACTGTATCCCTCACGATTCTGGGTTGCCTCTTTCTCATCTATCTCGAAACCGAGTCCGGGTTGCGTCGGTAGTTCGATATGCCCATCCTTGACCTCCCATGCCGTTTTCAACAATCCATCGCCCAGTGCTGCATCAACCTGTTCTTGGACAAGGAAATTCGGAACGACAGCATCAACCTGCATACAGGCAGAAAACGCCACAGGCCCAATCGCGCAGTGCGGCATAGTATGGATGTAGTAAACCTCTGCCATATTTGCAATCTTCTTTAATTCTGTGATTCCGCCTGCGTGTGACCCATCCGGCTGGATATATGCCACCGCCTGCTTTTCAAACACTTGGCGGAATTCCCATCGCGAGAGCAGACGTTCCCCGGTCGCAATCGGAAAAGGAACATGATCTGAAACCAACTTCAGGGCATCAACATTCTCCTGCGGCACCGGTTCCTCTACAAACATGGGACGCATCCCCTTCAGTTCATGGCAGACTTCGATGGCGAGTGCCGGCGTCATTTTGCCGTGAAAGTCGAAGCACAACTCCGCATCAGGTCCAACCCACTCTCGCATCAGATAGGCGCGCTCAACAAAGGCATCAATGACAGCGGGTGGCTCGTGCGCTCGCCATGTGCCGCCGGGGCCCGACTTAAACGCCTTGTAGCCCCCTTTCTTCTGTAACATTTCGAGACGGTCTTTCGCAGCGGCTTTCCCCTCGTCTGTCATGCTGCCGATACCCCAATGTGCATAAACGCGGATGCGGTCGCGCACCGCACCCCCCAGCAGCTGATGTGTCGGCACACCGTAATGTTTGCCGGCGATGTCCCATAACGCCTGATCGATACCAGATAAAGCACTCATCAACACATTGCCGCCCCGGAAAAAGGCGGACCGATAAATATGCTGCCAGTGGTGTTCAATGCGCAACGGATCTTTGCCGATCAGGTAGTCAGTGAGTTCCTCAACAGCGGCGATGGTGCTTTTCGGTTTGCCTTCAAGCGTTGTTTCTCCCCAACCGACAAGACCGTTATCAGTTGTGATTCTTACCAGCCGCATCCGGTGACGCGGAAAAAACTGCTCAATTCTTGCAATCTTCACTACATTTGCTCCTTTTTTCAAATCTGTGGTAGGTCGGGCTTCCAGCCCGACGACCTCCTTACTAACCCTTGACCACACCGATCGGGCGTAACCGCGCCACCCGCCGTGAAAGGCCCGCTGCGTCGACAACCTTGACAACCTCATCCACATCTTTGTAGGCTTCAGGCACCTCCTCATGGAGTGTACGCCGCCCCTCTGCACGGACGAAAATCCCTTGTTTCTCAAGATCTCGTTGAATGCTGCGTCCTTTCGTGATCTGCATCGCTTTCCGACGCGAGAGCATTCTGCCTGCACCATGGCACGTTGTTCCCCATGTCTGCTCCATCGCCGACGGGCTGCCTACCAAGACATAAGAGGCGGTGCCCATATCGCCGGGTATAAGAACCGGCTGCCCGACCTTCTGATACTTGTTGGGTATTTCAGGATGCCCCGCCGGGAAAGCGCGTGTCGCACCTTTGCGGTGCACAAACAGTTCACGCTCAGTCCCATCAACGAGATGCTTCTCAAACTTGCCGATGTTATGTGCGACATCATAGACCAGTTCCAAGCCAAGTTCATCGACCCCAGTATCGAAGAAGTCCATGAACGTCTGACGCACCCAGTGCATAATACACTGGCGATTATTCCAGGCGTAGTTCGCACCACACGCCATCGCTGTAATATAGTCCTGCCCCTCCTTTGAATTAATCGGGGCAGCGGCGAGTTGGCGGTCGGGTAGATCAATTCCATACTTCTTCGCAACTTGGACCCACGTTTTGACATGCTCATCGCACACCTGATAGCCGAAGCCGCGCGAACCGCTATGGATCATCACGCAGATCTGTCCCTCCGTCAGCCCCATCACCTCGGCGGCTTCCCGATACAAAATTCGATCTACCACTTGGACCTCTAAGAAGTGATTTCCAGAGCCGAGCGTGCCGAGTTGATTTTTTCCGCGTTCTAGGGCACGTTTACTGACAGCCTCCGCATTCGCGAGGGACAGAAAGCCGTTCGCCTCCGTAAATTGAAGGTCTTCCAGAAAGCCGTATTCGCGCTCAACCGCCCAACGCGCCCCCTGCTCGACCATCTGCTTCTCCTCTTGCTGGTTCAGGCGAATCTTTCCACTTGACCCAACACCGCAGGGAACGTTTTCAAACAGTTTCGCAACAAGTTCTTTGGTTCTACCCGCTAACTGCTTAGCGTCCAGATTGGTCCGAATTAGACGGACCCCACAATTTAAGTCGTACCCAATCCCGCCGGGGGACACAACGCCATCTGCTGCCGGATCGGTCGCCGCGACACCGCCAATCACGAAGCCGTAACCCCAATGTAGATCGGGCATTGCAAGCGAATGCTTGATAATCCCCGGCAAATGTGCCACGTTTGCAACCTGCTGCAGCGCCTCCTCGCTCTTGGCTTGTTCGAGTAATTTCTCATTTGCGTAGATAATCCCATCAACACGCATACCACGCATATAATTTTTGGGGATACGCCACCGGTATTCATCAATTTTTTGTAAAGGTATCTGTGCTGCCATTATGTTCTCATCTCCTATAAAAAGAGGGATTCAGCGATGCGCCGGCAAATATAAAATCACAAGCGTTTCATCGACAGCGTTCGCGGGGTGATCCATCGACATCGGCAATGGAGCGGTTTGCGCCCAGCCAACGAGTTTTGGTGATGCCTCTTGTGCCAAGTAGCGCAGAACGACCTCGCCAATCAATACCCTCATAAACGCTTTTTGGGTGCCGACCAATGCTTGAGAGAGTGGAGACCTGCTATATCTTTTTGGATTTTCCTCTATCTCGATAGCTGTTGCGGGCGGAATCGTGCCGATGTGAGGATATGCTCCCTGATCTATAAGCCATGCGTTTTCCAGCGTGTAAGGAAACCTATGTTCAATCCGATCGGTTGTCACTCCTCGCTCCCATGTTAGGTGCACCGAAAAATCGATAAAGGCTTCTGCAAAGTAAGCTCGCGTGACCCATGGATCTAAAGCTGCTTGACGCAGGATCGAAAGATTTTTCATTCCTTCAGGCGCAACTAGTTGCAACGGGGGTGTGGCAGTTGCTGTCAAGGGTCTGATGAATGTCCTTTCTTGAAACTGGATCGACGTTTCAACGCTAGCTGAAGCAATGATTCCGATATAGGTTTGCAAGTGGGCACGATTCGTTGAAGGATAAACGGATAAAATCGAAAAACGATTCACCGAGACCGGACTCGGTACAAAGTGTCGTAGCAGAACGACACCGCATAAGAAAAGCACCGTGAGCGCGATACCTCCGACCCAGTATAGGCGGGATTTGCCTTTTTCACCCCACCATATCATGGCACCAAAGCTCAACACATAAACAACCAAGAAAACGAGTAGCATCCGGATCAGTGGGACTTGTGCCGAAGAAACATCTGCCAAAATTGTCTGGATCTTTTCGTCGTGTCTGCGATCGGCTTCGTATCTTGCTTCGGCGTGGCGTGGAGTTCGCGCCTCCGCGCCAAGCATCCACTGCCAAAATGCCTCCGCTCCCGGTGAATCAGAAAAAGGGGGAGCGTTATAGTCAAACCCCAAGCTAATGATCTGTCCACCGTCCAAAAATCTTTTAGCGATATAGATCCGCTCTCCGTCACCAGCGAGTGTAATCATTCCCGGCTTGGGCTTAAATTCAATCAGGTCAAAGGGCGAATCGGTCGCAAACCCAAAACGCTGCATTGATTCGGGAATCTGAGTTGCCCTTCGCAAGCCACCTAACCCCACCGGCAGAGACGTCTCCAGAAAACTCCCACGCAGCTGGCGCAGATCCGCACCACCTGACACAAGCAAGGTGCCTCCCCGCTGAATCCAATCGAGTAACGCCTGTTGTTGTCGCCTAGAAATCCGACGCTCCACTAAAGAAACCCCACGAATCACAAAAAAATCAACCGAATCGTATCCTTTCCAATGGGTGGGTAATCCCTTAAAGTCAGTATAAGCGACAAAAGTGTGTCCTTTTTCTTTATCGCCAATCTGCTTTCCATCCCAGCGACTCAACAGATCACGGCTTGGCGTCAATGCGAGGATCATAAGATCCGCTAACGATTTGGGTAGTTCCGGCGTAAGCTCTTGAGGAACGCGGACTTGCCCGGTGTGGCTGACCAGCTTAATGCTCAGTTGGGACGAAACTCCCGGCAGGAAAACATGAATCACACGCCGTTGACGATCTGTCCGTGTGAGGGAAAGAGGCGTGGCATACGTTTGGATCAGTTCGTCCGAAAAGATGTTGCGGACCTCAACGCTTATCTCGCCATTGAAATCCTCATTACGGCTTGTGACAACCACCTGTAGCGGTGCCCATCGCTCCCGTTTGTAAACCTTGTCGAACCCAAGTTCAACAGATTCAAACTCGATGGCTGAAAAAGCGGAAGAGACAGATAAGATGAAAAGCAGGGTAACAATTCGGCACATTGATGCACTTCCGAACTAAAAATTTAACCCGATTCATGTCCGAGTAGTTCTCTCACTTTATCCCCAATATTCGGACTCCGCATCAACGACTCGCCTACTAGAATCGCGTTGATTCCCGCCTTTTTGAGTTTCATTACGTCCTTGTGTGTATTGATACCACTTTCGCTGACGACAACCTTATCGGTTGGGATCGAGTCTCTCAAGTGGAAGGTGGTCGCGATGTCTGTGTGGAAGGTTTTCAGATCTCGGTTATTAATGCCAACGATTTCTGCGCCCCCCGTCAACGCCAATTCTAATTCCGCTTCGGTATGGACTTCGACGAGGCTTGCAAGTCCCACGTCTCGCGCGATGTCAGTAAATTCACGCAGTTGTGCCAATGTCAGGATCGAAACGATGAGCAGAATAGCATCTGCCCCTGCGAGTCGCGCCTGATAGATATGATACGGATCGATAGTAAAATCTTTCCGTAATAGTGGGAGCATCACCGCTTCACGGATAGCACTCAAATAGGCGAGTTCACCGGCGAAAAATTCTCGGTCAGTTAACACCGAGATTGCCGATGCACCATTTTCCGCATAGGTTCGGGCGATTCCAACCGGATCGAAATCTGCGCGGATGATCCCTTTGCTAGGGGATTTTTTCTTGACTTCGGCGATGAGGTGCACACAATCCGGAACTGACAGCGCAGCACGAAAGTCTCGTGTCGGGGGTAAATCCCGAATCTTGTGTTTCAGTGTATCTAATGGCAGCCGTTGTTTGTCGTCCTCCAACTCTATCCGTTTGTGAGCGACAATGGTATCTAAAATCAAAGGGTTCTCCTATTTGAGCCACGGGCGATATATCCGGCCATTTTTGATTGTCCGTACGTGGTTCAGCTTTTGACGCGCTTCAACAGACACACGCTCGGAATCGGTCAGTGTAAACTTACCCTCGTCCAATCTTAAAATGGTGACATCGCCCTCCGCTCCGACTTTTAGTGTTCCCAAGCCATCCTCCAACCCCATAATTCGGGCAGTAATTTCGGTGCTACGCCGGATTACCTCATACAAGGACATCCCCAACCAGAGAAACTTTGAGAGAGTTGTGACCTGATCAAAAACTGGCCCCTCAACATTGTTGTTGTAAAGGTCACTACTAATGTTGTCAGGGAAAAATTCTTGGGCAAGTGCTTTTTCTGCAACACGAAACGAAAAGCTGCCGGAACCGTGTCCGATGTCGAAAATAACGCCGCGCTGTTGGTCTTCCCGAAAACGGTCAATAACCTGCCCTGCGTTGTTCAAGACACCCTCTGATTTACCGTGAAAGGCATGCGTGACTACATCACCGGGGCGAAGCATCGGTGTGATTTCTTCCAATGGCGTTTTAGTATCCTTCACATGGATCATAACAAACCCATCGATGGCTTCAGCCGCCTCTATGGTGCGCTTGAGTGCTTCGACATCGTTTTCTCCGGCATAACCTCTTGACAGTCGAGCTTTGATCCCCAGCACGAAGTCCCGGTTTTCTCGACCCACACGGACAGCTTCTTGGACATCAGCCCAACGTATGTCCGTCAACTCCCCGATTCTGGGCCAAATCATGCCCATCGCTGAGATGTTCAGCAGGGCGAACAGCCGAGTGTCTGATCGTTCTAGCACATACCTGCGGAAAGCTAAGAAGTTACTTGCGCCCGCCGAGCCGGTATCTAATGCGGTTGTCACCCCTTTGGCAATATTACCGATGTCCGGCTCCATCCCGTAGGCGGTGGCTCCCCAAAACGCATGCACATGAAGGTCAATCAGTCCGGGTGTGACGATTAAATCTGCTGCGTCTACAACCTCGCGTGCCGACGTTTCTGTAATGCTTTCCTCAATCGCCGCAATTTTCCCATCAGATAGCGCAACGTCCCGGACCGCGTTAAGCCCTTGAGAGGGGTCTACAACGGTACCTCCTTTGACTAACAGGTCGTAGGGCATCCTATTTCTCCTAGCAATAGCTGAATCCTTTACGAGTGCTAGCTTGGTCATCGCACTGCCATTCATCTCGCACCCTTTACGTTTACAAATCGGATTATATCACGTTTTATTTTTTCGGTCAATGAAGGATTGATTCCTCTGTATGGTATGGTATACTATTATGATATAAGCTGCTAGCTGATAAACCGCGAGTTGAGCGTAAGCGAAATGCCGACTTATCAGGACATCGGCAAGCGACGCAATAGTCGGGAATCGGAATTTCCTCCTACAAAAAATATGCGGTAAATGTACGGTAGGGGACATACTCTCCGAATCGCGACTCTCCGACTGGGGGTAGGAGTAAGAAACAATGATAAAGAACATACTGTTGCATACCAAATGTGCTTTAGGGGTCGCGATACTGTTATCTCTCCTAGCAATCAACGCTTTTGCAGCAGACAAAACTTGGACGCTTGTTCGTGAATCCCGATGGCAAGCAGGATTTTCCGACATCCACTTCGTCTCCCAGCAGGACGGGTGGATCGTCGGATCAGATGCAACAATTCTGCGTACCAACGACGGCGGAAAGACTTGGGAACAACCGAGCAAACCACTTCCATTTAGGATAGATTTCCACAAAGTACGGTTCCTCAATCCCCAAACCGGCTGGATTGTCGGTGAGGACGGTGCCGTGTTGAAGACGACTGATAATGGAGAAACATGGACGGTACTGGACACCGGCACACGTCGGGCATTGTCAGCCGTGTTTTTTGCGGATGACCAACACGGTTGGGCTGGCGGCGATGGCGGTCTTATCATTCATACATCAGACGGCGGTGACACTTGGGTTAGGCAGAATCCCCCGACGAATAATGCAATCCAAGATTTTCACTTTGCGAGTCAAAAGGTCGGTTGGGCCGCAGGGCATGGCGGAACAGTTGTCCATACGATGGACGGTGGACAGACGTGGAAGAGCCAAAAAATCAGCTCAGCAGCCGGTATTAGTTCGATCTGTATGCTCAATCACCGAGAAGGGTGGGCAGCCGGCGGTAACGGTGCGTTGATTCATACCACCGACGGCGGCGCAACGTGGGAAACCCAGAAAAGCAATGTCCCCAATTCCAACGGCATGCCTGAACCTATCTGGGGTATTCATTTTATTGATGCCAATCACGGACTTGCAGCCGCAGAGTTCGGCGTGATTTTGAGGACAACCGACGGCGGCGCAAATTGGACACCGCTCGAACCGAGGCCCGTTCCCAGTCGTCTGAACGCTATCCAACTGGTCAGTCCGCAAGAGGCGTGGGCTGTAGGCGAATTTGCAACCCTTCTGCACAGTCAAGATGGCGGTGCGTCGTGGGAAGTGGTCTCAATCAACAGTCACTTAACGACAGTCCACTTCCTTGATGATAAAACGGGATGGGCAGTGGGTTTAGCGGGAATGGCACTTGCCACCCACGATGGCGGAGTGACATGGCAACAACAGTACACCGGGAATGTTTTTGAACTGTTCGGCATCGGTTTTGTCGACGCGATGCAAGGCTACATCGTTGGCAGTAACGCAACCCTAATTGAGACGGGCGACGGCGGCAGAACGTGGGGGGGCATCAGTGTGGAAGCGGAGACCGGTCAAATCCAACGCATCCAATTTGACGAGGCTATTCGATGGAAGCGCGCTGTGGGCTTTTATGACCTCCACTTTTCAACGCCGCAACACGGATGGGGTGTCGGTGAACTTGGCAAGATTTTGCACACAAAAGATGGTGGACGCACATGGCAAAGCCAAGATTCCGGGAATTTGACCGCTAGTTACAGCAATCTGAACGGTGTCTATTTTGTCGATGCGAATGTGGGATGGATAGTCGGTGACGCAGGGCTGATTATCAAAACCGATGACGGTGGAGAGACGTGGGTTGCACAGCGGGCAGAACCCAACGAGTTACGGGCAGTTTTCGCGCTCACCCCCCAAATAGCGTGGATCGCTGGGGACGACGGTTCCATTTATGCGACGAAAGATGGCGGAGAAACGTGGATCCGGCAAATCACACCGACAGCTGAAAAGTTGAATGGCGTCTACTTTAGCACGAATAACGAAGGTTGGGCTGTCGGAGAAAAGGGAATGCTCCTCAATACCAAAGATGGCGGTGTGACATGGCTCGTTCAACAAACTCCAACCTCAAATAGCTTAACCGATATCACCCAATCTCCAGACGGTGTCCTCTGGGTCGTCGGCGAATGGGGAACCGTCCTGAAATATTAACCTTCTGATGAGACCAGAGCGTGCATGCAACGGTGAGTCAGTATTATGGATTGGGAATTCCCAAATCTTTACAGATTTTCTTGGCAAGCCGATTGTCAATTTCAGTATGTCGTGGTACCGCACTTCTGGTATTCATTTCCGAATTCCCCCACCAAGAGTGGTTACGACCTTCTCTGATCAAACTGCATCCCTGCCTTCTGAGATGCCTGATGAATGCTCTCCGTTTCATATTTGGATTGCTATTTCTTGATACCCGCTTTCAGCAATACTGATTGCTTCCTGTCGGTTGAATTCTAAGGCTTCTAAAAGCGTGATTTTTAGGGTATCAAGCAGTTCCTCACGCGTTTTTTCTTGGCAGTTCACGCCGGGGATTTCTTCGATCCACCCAATCCACCAATCCCCACTTTGTTGGATAAGAGCGGTATAGGTTTGATTCATTTTCTAATTCTCCTCAACTTTAGTTTGTATCTTTTGTTATCTGGTTTGCGTATGCAGTCGTTAACATCCTTTTCCAGATGGAGAGGGAGATTGAAAACCGCTTTTGGGTTGTAGAACTTACCACGTTCCCCTTTTGAAAAGTCGTATTCTGTTTTCATGGATTAAATTCCTCGTATTGAATAAAACACAACGATAAAATTCAGTGATTGGGAAGCCATTTGTTGGTGTGTTTTGTTACGTGCTTTTTGCATCATATTTTGATTAACCAGTCGCACAACGAAACAACCTGAGCTTCATCTGTTAAATTGGCACTATTTGATAGCGTCTGATCTTCTAGTTGCCGATAGATTTCTTGAGCCATAGCAGCTTCTATGGCTGCACCTACAAAAAAGGTTTTAGGGAAACAATTTCTATCCGAAAAAGCTGTTCTGATTCTATCCAATGCCGAGTTTGCTGTCTTCCAATGTTCATCTGCCCCCGCCGGATCAATACCACCTTTTAGCTCCCCCAGGGCAAGATACTTTTCTGGTTTATGATGTGCTGAATCTCTGTTTCGTCCGAATATTATCTCATCTGGCGAACAATCGAATAGGCAGAAATCTACATTCTTTTCTACTGTTGGGACCGTTAAGTTGTAAATCAAGGTTCGTTTATTGCCGTAAGATACCCAATGCAGTCCTTTAAGTCGCCTCTCTATTTTAAGTTCAGTGTTTGGAGTTACCCACTTCTTATTCTCTGAATCTAGATATTCAAGATTCACGCTGCTCACCGAACATGTAGACATGAGAATTCTTGTAAATCGCCACTCGCCTAATTTACCTCCCAAATTTCTCATGCGACCACCAAGAGAATCACCCCTTGTAAGTAAGAAACGATAAACCAGCTCATCGACAAATGAGTTGCCTGAAGGTTCCAAGAAATTTTCAATTAACCCTTTAATTGCTTCTTTTTTGTCCGCTTCTTGCAGGTGAGTCTTTGCCTTGTCGGAAACCCCCGCGGCTGTAAGTAGTGACTCTTGTATTTCACTTATCTCCAATAGTTCTTTTGATGTTTTTGCTCTTGATGCAAGTACTTTAAGAGCTTTAGCTTCCTCAACAAAAGGTGTTGCCGTTCTATTCTTTTCTAGTGCTAAGGAAATAAATCCTGCCCGCGTCTCCTCATAAGGAGTAATTAAATCTTCATACGATTTCAGGTGGTTCTTAAACGACATCTATTTATCCTTTTTCCACACATAGACACATTTTCTCAACGCTTCTCGTCCATGCTTACCCATTTGTTGGGAGCTATTTCCTTTACCTTGAGGCAAAACAAGGATTTTTTCTATTTGAAATCCGATGTCTTCGGCTATTTTTGAGAGGATTGTATCTACAGATATTGCAGCACCAGCATACCTTACATTGTCATTAACCATGAACATCATGCCGTTTCTATCCAATACCCGGTAACATTCTTGGATGACACAAGCCATCTCATAAAAATAACCCCTCACCATACGAGCAATTCCACTATTATTGAGTTCTTTTTTATCCTTTTTGTAGTCCAGATAGTTCAATATTCCCTTCAATAAAGGTAAGCCATCGCAAATGCCTATCGCCGTTTGCCATTCGGGATTTAGGTCAATGAGTGCCTTCGCTTTGTTTTCGACCGTACAACTTAACATCGCTTGCCGCAAGCCCGCTAACCCAATTTCATCAACCCCAAGCAGCGCATGTTCTAAGGCGTAAGTGCGTGTATAGTCGTAACGATTGCAGTAGGGCGGTGACGTAATTATCCCAGAATAAGCCCGGCTTTCCAATTTAGGAAGCACCTCTAGACATGATCCTTCTAATAAATTCACATCGCCTGTCTGTATATCCTCCTGTATAGACGAGAATAGATCGCCTTCACCAGCCCCAAGGCTTATATCATCTTTTATCTCGTTTAGCTTTGCTACGACGGCTTCATCAAATGACAAAATTTTCCCTTTGTCAAAGAGAGTCTTGCCATTTCTACGTCTCGATCTGTAATCCCATCGGAGGTACTGCCCATCTTTCCGTGTATAGCTTATCGACTCCAGAACACATAGTAGAGCAAACAGTAATATCTCTTTTGTTTCTGAAGGTTCACCCTCCAACTCATTCAGATACCTTCCGATTTGGTGGTGTGTCTCTTGAGGATACGCGCCATCGGTTATGCGAAGCACTTCAAACCCCTTAATTTCACCTTCGGCGTTCCAAGGCTTTTGAAGTAGCCAGTTCTTTAATCCAGAAACAATCCTTTGCTGATTCGCACCCCTAGCAAGCACATTTGCTTGTATAATTTTTTGTCCAATCGGTAAGAGTTCAATACCCTCACAGTGATAACCCAAAGCGGAGCAGACAAATAAAGCGGTCCCTGCACCCGCAAAAGGATCGAGTATTTTCCCGTTTACGATTTCATGCTTGCGGAAAAGATATTCCACCAAATCCGCTGAAAACGCCTCTTTGTATTTGTACCATCTATAATACGTACGCGCTTTATTCGCTTGAAAACTGACCAATTTTCTGGTCAACGCATTATCAATGACAAGCGTATCGGGAAAATATTCGATTAAGGATTGATCAAGTTCCTCTATCCGCCCCAAAAAGGTAGTGTCTTTGGTAGCTTGAATTTCCTTAATCTCTTGGACATTAGCAGCAGACATTGTTCAAATATTCTCTCTGTTCAATAATGGCCCCTTTTGACACCTAACACCTCAAATACAGGAGCACGGTGGATTAGATTCCTACACTGCGATCCCCTTTGGGTTGGGTCCATATTGATTCTCGCCCGGCTGACTGTCTAGCACCGTGAAAACAAATAGAATAATACCACCGACGAGCGGAACAAAGCCGATGAAAAACCACCATCCACTTCGCCCGGTGTCGTGGAGCCTGCGGATCAATACAGCGAGGCTAGGAATCAACACAGCTAAATAGTAAAGCCCTGCAACAACACCCGGACCGCCAGCAAGCAACTCGACCAAAACAAGCACAGAGATTATAACAGTATTGAAGAGCGCGAACAACCAATACTCTTTTCGCCGTGCCCGCCCACTAAATACCGCATACTTCTTCAACGCTTCAAGATACCAATTCATGCTATCTCCTTTTTCACTGCCTCTGTTGACTCAAGTTGGATGACCGCAGGATTATGTGCAGCCTAACGAATGATTAAAGCAGGATTTTCCCACTTAATCCTGTTATTGAAAAATCCCGGTTAAAATCGCCGGAAAACCCCAATAGTTGATTATACCCCCATTCCAACGGTTCAGCAAGTCAAAATTCCGACAGATATCTACATCCTACTTCGACTCCTCCCGCCAACGTTCCAGGGGGTGACTACGATCCTTGAGCGGAAACGGAACGCGCCCACCCTGTCGGTGAGACTCCCATGAACCGTGAATCATCTCCAACGACGCACGTCCCTCCCGACCAGACGAAATCGGATCAGCATCCGGGTCATCGGGTTCAACCAACGACTGGATGAGACGAGACTGAAGCACAAAATTGATGTCTCGAGTTCCCAGATGCTGCCCCGTAATGCGGTCTTCATCAGGCAGCGAAACCGGCTGCCATTGATGTCCCTCCACGGGAGTCATAAATGTGCCGCGGTGGATGAACATCACCGTGGCAACGCTTCGGCGCAACGCAATCCGCCCTTTTGTACCGATGAGGTCCAAGCCATAAGCCCTATCATTTCCTTCAGATTCCGCCAAGAATTCACAATCGGCATGTATCCCGTTGGCAAACCCAAACGAGCAGAACGCCCGCTCACCGATGACCAATCCCGCGTCCCGGTCACGGGGGTTGACCTCCTGACTATGTTTGATGTCTTGCTGTCCCGCTTCAAGTGAATCCGCAGCGGTGATATGTGCAGCAGCCCAACTCGCATCTCCCCCAAAATTGTGAACCCAATCAAAAAGGTGTGTCCCCATCTCCATCATCGCGTTCCCCGCTTTGCGTCCCCCTTTTTCGTAAGCGCGTATCAGGAAGACCTCACCGATTTCCCCTTCAGCAATCAACCTTTTCGCATAAGCGTTATACGCGCTGGCACGTTTCTGGTGGTTGATGGATAACCGCACACCGGCTTCATCACACGCTGCGACCATTTCATCTGCCTCCTGAAGCGTCACAGCCATCGGCTTTTCACAGAGTACATGGCAGTTGTGTGCTGCTGCGGCAAGCGTTGTCGCATGGTGTTGCGGTGCCTGCGTCGAAATCACGACGAGGTCTAGGTCCTCCCGCTCAAACATCTCCTGATAATCTGTGTACAGGGTTGACACACCGTACATCTCCTGATATGCTTGCAGCGCTTCCTCGCGAACATCACAAAAAGCGACCAAATCCACAAGTTCGTTCTTTATCAACGTGTTGGTATGGTCTCTGCCTTTGCCGCCGCACCCAATTAGCGCAGCTCGATACTTTGCCATTGGTCTTGCTCCTTCTCCTTTTTAATGCCAACTTCGGTGTAGATTGACAATGCAAACCGAAAATAGTCAATCGCCTAACCGTCCACAAAGCGAGCAGGTGAGAAAATCTCCATCGACGGATCCCAATACCCGTCTACTATCAGTTCTTTGATAATTTTTGCCGTTATTGGACTGCCTGTGATCCCCATCGTAAAGTGCCCCGCCGCAACCGAGACATTGTCCCATCCGGGAATTGCCCCAATCGCAGGAAGTCCATCCTCACAGAAAGGACGGAAACCTGACCACATCCTTTCGACTCGCCCTTCGCTCAAAGCGGGAACGACCGACGTTCCCCTGTCTAACAGATCGGCAATCGCTTCGGGGGTGTTGCGCTTATCGAAGCCGACATGTTCAACGGTTGCCCCCACATGAACCGAGCCATCCGCGCGGGGAACCAGCGCCCCGTTGCTAGAGTTGATGGGACGTTGGAGCAGACGCTGAATGGTTGCAACCGCCAACATCTGCCCACGCGCGGGAGTGACAGGAATGGTCAGATCCAAAGCTTCGCAGAAAATACGACTCCACGCACCAGTCGCTACCACGAGATGTCCGGCAGAAATCTCACCTTCGTTTGTCTGAAGCGCCGAAAAGTGTCCGTTTGTTCGCCTCACACCGGTTGCAAGGCACCCTTCATGGACTCGGGCATTGTGGACAGAAGCACCTCTGGCAAGGGCAAGGACCAAACGACCATTGTTGATGTACGCCTCATCATGGGAAAAGATACCCCCACAAACCGTTGGTGCCAATGCAGGCTCAAGGGAATGTAGTTCCGCTGCATCCAACCGCGTTATCGCCATCCCAAAGACTTCCCCGAATTTCTGAAACTGTGAAAGCCGATCTGTCTCCTCTTCCTCGTTCAGGGCAACCCTCAGAATTCCAGACGGGATATACTCAACACTGATACCTGTCTCCTCTTCAAGTTCCGGCACAAACGTAGGGAACATCTTCGTCGAAGCCAAATGGAGTTCAAAAAGTGCGCGTTCCTCCTCCGCCATGTGCAGGGGCACCAACAAGCCCGCAGCTGCACTGGAGGCTTCTGCACCCACCTGCCCCTTTTCCACCACCACGACCTCAAGTCCTGCCTTTGAAAGCTCGTAAGCAATGAAGCACCCAATGACCCCACCACCGACCACAACTACATCTGCCGTTTGATCCATCTGCTTTTCCTCCTATTACAATGATCGCCATTTACAAAATTTTAATCCTATTGATTATCCCACATTATAACTGACTTTTCAATGTTGAAAATGCGGAGAAACACTCGCTCTATGAGTGGAGATTGGCGCCCTCATATATCGGAAATTTTTCGTATGTCAGAAGTTTTTCTGGATATTTGCGCTATCTTGGCTTATAATATTGTTGAGAAATGATGTCAAGCAGGCTTAGTCTAGCTGGAAATATGTAACTATGCAGATAAGCCAAAGATTGGGGCAAGATCGAAATTGGCACGAATTTCCTCAACCAATACCGCTTGACAGCCATCGAAGTAACATCTACTGATTTCTCCAACAAAAATCTTTCACGATGGCGTTTCTCTGTGGGATCACAACGTAGCATCTCACAGCGTTTAAAGTATCACGTCACTTTTGATGAAATGGCGTCAATAATAACTTAGAGACGACGATGTTATCTGACAGATGCCCGGCTTCTCAAGCCCTACGATGCGGAGAGCGGTGATGGCACACACAGAATGTGGTGATACTATCAAGGGGTAAGCTATAAGATGGCACGGTGTCGATTCATCGATGAACTGCGAACCACTCGAATGTAGAGTCGATGAGGGGGAAGCCAACCTCCGTGTCCAAAGTCCAGAAACGTTTGCAAATTTTCAACAACATCTTTTGAAAGAGGTAATTTAGATGAATATTTATGTCGGTAATCTGTCATATGATGCCACGGATGATGACTTGCGAGAAGCTTTTGAAAGCTACGGAACGGTCGATACCGCCAACGTCATTCGAGACCACTACAGTGGAAGGTCAAGAGGATTTGGCTTCGTCGAAATGCCTGAACAGGCTGAGGCGGAAGCGGCGATCGCCGGACTGGATGGACAGGAGATTGCTGGACGTCCTGTGAAAGTAAACGAGGCCCGGCCTCGGCCCCCACGTGGTGAGAGGCGTGGCGGCGGCAGACGCGACGATGATGACCGTGATAGATGGTAAACACTGTCTTCGCTTGATGATTTCACAGAAAGCACCGGGTGATATTATTTGCCCGGTGCTTTTTTATTTATAGGACTTGCACACTTCGATTGTAGTTGCCCGATTCATCAGGCGTTCGTTCCGAGACCAGGGTTGGGACCGGTGTCCAGCGGCGATGAATCGCCGAACTACAGGGCTTTGACCGTTTAACTGCGTAAGTCCTAATTTAATGAAATGGAGATATTCAGACAGGCAAGATAGATGTGAAAACGGAAACAGACTAGGGCAGGCTGACCGGAACTTCACGTCCCAGCTGCGAGGATTGATAGATGCCATCGAAAATCACATTGGTGTACAGGAAGGTCTCCCCAGGAATGGGGGAAGGTTGTGCATCTCGGATAGCTCGTACAAACTGCTCGATTTCGTAGGTAACGTCTATGCTTCCCGCCGGCAGCTGATCGGGCGTGACATCCTGCAAATCGCTGTAACCTCCGTGCGATAGACGCAGTTTCGGCTCTGAGCCAAAAGGATAAACTTCAACGGATCCGCGGCTGCCGGTGATACGCATCTGCCACTGTTCCGGGAAGTTAATCGCCCAGCTATGTGCGAAGAACAGAGTAATTCCCCCTTCTAGTCGGACGTAGGCTGTTCCGAAATCCTCCACCGAAAAGTCGTCGATATTCCATGTGCCATCTGGGGAGTGCCCAAAAATGTTGGCATCGGCGCCGGAGACTGTAAGCGGTTTGGGGTGTCCCATCATGTGGAGCACAGCGTCAAGCGTGTAGACACCATTGTCCATGAAACCTCCGCCTCCAGCTGTCTCTTTTTTAATGAATGTTCCGCCGGGGATACCACGATGCTGCCAACCAATAGCTTCAGCGTAGTAAATCTGTCCGAGATTTCCCGCCTCAATAAACGCTTTCGCCGCTTGGATCTCAGGCATAAACCGCCATTTCATGCCCACCATTAGGATTTTTCCACTCGCTCTTTGGGCTTCCACCATTTGATGGGCTTCAGCAGCCGTGGCGGCCATTGGCTTTTCTACAATGACATGTTTCCCCGCCTGAAGTGCGGCGACCGTTGGTTCACAGTGTGCCTTGGTGTATGTGCAAACACTGATAGCATCCACCTCGGTAAGCGCGAGCAGTTCACGATAATCCCCAAATGCGTGTTCCGCGCCCCACTCCTGTGCTGCCGCTTGTGCCCGTTCCTCAAGGATATCTGCAACCCCCACAATCCATGCCTCATCAGGAATCTGAAGATACCCACGTGCGTGTGCACGAGAAATCCCACCCGCACCGATGATACCAACCCCAATTGCCATAATACTCCCCCATCAAATTATTGCAGAGCGGTGTTAGCTTCTTGAACCACCTGTGCTGCGTGCGTTTCCCAATCCACCGAAGCACCTTCAGTCTTTGTCTTAAACCAGATCAGGTACTCGATGTTTCCCGCCGGACCACGAATCGGAGAGTGCGAGATCCCGATGACAGATTGATCTAGTCCACGAATAAACTGGATGAGATCGTGGAGAACCTGAAGGTGCACCCTTGCATCCCTCACGACGCCGCCTTTGCCAACGTGTTCCCGTCCCGCCTCAAATTGTGGCTTGACCAAGGCAAGCACATCCCCCGTAGGATCAACAATTTGGGTGACAACCGGTAAGACTTTTTGGAGAGAGATAAACGAGACATCAACCACACCAACTTTAACCGCCGCCTCAAAGCGATTTAGGTCAATCGTGCGGATATTGGTCCCTTCAATGACACACACACGCGGGTCTTGACGGATTTTCCATGCAAGCTGCCCATGCCCCACATCCACCGCATACACAAACTTTGCGCCGTGTTGTAGCAGGCAATCCGTGAACCCACCGGTCGATGCTCCAACGTCAATGGCGACCCTACCATGCACATCAACTTGAAAAACCTGCAACGCCTTTTCTAGCTTCAGTCCACCCCGGCTGACATACCGTGGCGGTTGTTTCACTACAATTTCCGCATCCGGTGAAATCAGATGTCCCGGTTTGACCTGTGCATTACCCGAAACAATCACTTCACCGGCAAGAATCAATCGCTTCGCTCGTTCACGGCTTTCGACCAGCCCACGCTGGACAACGAGTGTATCGAGCCGCTGCTTGTTCTGACCGCGTGATGCGTGAAATCTTAGATGTGCCATTGCTGTGCCGCCAACCTACCATTCTGACTTTGCTTCCAACCTCCGCGTCTATCCGCTAATCTATTCCTTTGCAAGTTTTAATCCTTCACGGACAATCGCCTCTGCATCTAAGCCACACTGTTCATATAAGGTTTGGACATCCCCATGCTCGATGAACTGGTCGGGAATGCCGAGACGCTTGGCTTGCACATCTGTCAATCCGCCCTCTGCGAGCATCTCCAAGACAGCGCTGCCGAATCCGCCCATCAGTACACCATCCTCAACCGTAATCACTTTTCCAATCCGTGAGGCGAGCGGAAGGATGAGTTGGTCATCAAGCGGCTTGACGAATCGCGCATTCACCACTGTGGTCGATATGCCTGAGTCTGCCAATATCTCTGCTGCCTCAAGTGCCGGTTGAACGCGATTTCCAATCGCTATAACTAGCAAGTCATTTCCATCGCGTAGGACCTCACCTTTCCCAATTGGCAACGACTGAGGTTGGTTCGCCATAGGAACGCCTAGACCATTGCCACGAGGATAGCGGAGGGCAATTGGTCCCTTTTCGTACTCAACGGCGGTCTTCACCATGTGCTGGAGTTCGTCTTCATCTTTTGGTGACATTACCACCATGTTTGGCAGAGAACGCAAATATGCAAAATCGAATACACCATGATGTGTCGGTCCGTCCGCTCCAACAAGTCCAGCGCGGTCCAGTACAAAGATAACAGGCAGATTCTGGATGCAGACATCGTGAACTAGCTGGTCGTAACCGCGTTGCAGAAAGGTGGAATAAATCGCTGCAACCGGCTTAACACCTTGAGTCGCTAGCCCCGCTGCAAAGGTCACAGCACACTGCTCTGCCAAACCAACGTCGAAGAAGCGATCGGGAAACACCTCTTGGAACTTGTCTAACCCTGTGCCGTTTGGCATTGCAGCAGTTATGGCAATAATTTGCGAGTCCTGTCTGGCAAGTTCAATCAATGTGCTGCTGAATACGTTGGTATATGTCGGAAGAGGTGACTTGGGAACAAGTGACTTGCCGGTTTCGAGGTCAAATTTGCCACTGACGCTGTAAAAGCTCTCTGAGTCCGTTTCGGCAAGGGGATACCCTTTTCCCTTCTGGGTGACAACGTGAAGTAGAATTGGCTGATGTAGCGATCTCACGCCTTCAAGCACAGGCAACAATGCATCCAAGTCGTTGCCATCAAGGGGACCGAAATAGCGAAAACCAAATTCCTCAAACAGCGTGCCGGGCTTGAGGGCGGCTTCGATCCGTTTGGCAACGGGCTTTACCTCTGGGGCAATCCGTTTCACAATCTCTTTTGCACTAGTGCGGAGCGCATTGTAGGTTGGATTAGTTAAGAGACGGTGCAGATATTTTGAGAATGCGCCGACCGTCTGGGAAATAGACATCTGATTATCATTGAGGATGACGAGCATATCTTTTTTGAAATCGCCAGCTGTATTTAGTCCCTCAAACGCCATTCCTCCTGTCAAACCGCCATCCCCTATGACAGCAACCACCTTGTAATCTTCGTTGTTGAAGTCGCGAGCGGTAGCAACACCTAACGCTGCCGCAAGTGATGTGCTTGAATGCCCCGCACCAAACACATCGTACTTGCTTTCTGCTCGACTGAGAAATCCACTGATACCACCATACTGGCGAAGCGTCGGGAATGCATCGCGGCGACCGGTGAGGAGTTTGTGTGGGTAAGCCTGATGTCCGATATCCCAGATCACTTGATCACGCGGGGTATCGAACACATAATGGAGGGCGATTGCTAATTCAACTGTCCCTAAGTTGGGTGCAAAGTGTCCGGGATGTTCTGATAGCACCGAAAGAAGATACCCACGCATCTCTTCAGCGAGTTCTTTCAGTTCATTGATATTTAGCGGTTTGAGATCCGTAGGTGTATCTATTTTTTGTAAAAGCATTCCAAAGCTCCTTGTGGCAATCAGATTTCTCCTTCATCTTCCACTTCAAACGGTGCCGTTTCAAACACATCTTCATCGACTTCAACCAGTTGTTGTACACGCAATTCCGCCGCATCAAGTTTCTCTCGGCAGAGTCGAGTCAGACGGATACCTTCCTCGAAGGCTTGTAGTGACTCATCCAAAGTCAAGGTTTCTCCTTGCTCAAGTTGGGCAACCGCCTCTTCAAGTTTAACCAAGGCTTCCTCGAAACTCATCTCTTTAGACATCTATCTTTCCTTTCAACACACGACATGCTAACTGCCCCCGCGAAAATCGGAGGTGAACCTCTTCGCCAACGTGAACTTGTGCAGCATCTGTAACTGTCTTTCCATTTGAATCTTTGCAGATACTGTATCCACGAGCCAACGTTGCCAGAGGACTTAATGTATCTAACTGAGCAGCAGCAATTTGCCACGCTCGTCGTTTTCCGCCCAACTGTTGTACGGCCGCTTGCTGTCCTCGAATGTCTAGCTGATCGATCGCCTGTCGAAGGCGGTTGATAGCATCGATCCGATGTGTTGCCGGGATACGGCTCTGTATATTTTCCAGTTTTGTTCGGACTATATTAACTCGTCCAGCGATGCTCTGTACTAAACTGGACCTGACAGCAGCAAGCTGCTGACGAAGTTCCTCCTGATCTGGAACGATGTTTTCAACCGCTGCAGAAGGCGTTGGAGCGCGATGATCAGCGACAAGATCTGCAATAGTAATATCGGTCTCGTGTCCCACAGCAGATACGGTTGGGATATGAGACTTAAAGAGTGCACGGGCGACAACCTCTTCGTTGAATGCCCACAGATCCTCTATGGATCCACCCCCTCGACCGACAATGAGGAGATCTATCCCCGGCAGACGGTTCATGCACGCAATGGCATGGGCGATCTCTGCCGCCGCGTCCTCCCCTTGCACGAGGGTCGGAAATAGCAGCACTTCCACTGCAGGATAACGTTTTTGCAACATTCGGAGAATATCACGGATAGCTGCTCCTGTTGCAGAGGTGATAAGACCAATCTTCTGTGGAAATTTTGGCAGCGGCTTTTTATGAATTGAATCAAACAACCCTTCTGCGGCGAGTTGTTCCTTGAGCCTCTCGAAAGCCAACTGCAACTCTCCCACACCGGCAGGCACGACTCGCTCACCAATGATCTGATACTGACTTCGCGCATCATAAATGCTAAGCCGTCCATTGACAAGCACAGCATCCCCGTTTTGAATCGGAAATCGCAGGCGCGAGGCGGCGCGCTTAAAAATTGCACATTGAATCTGGCTATTATTGTCCTTGAGCGTAAAGTAGACGTGCCCAGAAGAAGGTCGCCCTAAATTCGAGATCTCGCCCTCAAGCCATAGATCTTGGAGTGTCGGCTCCGATTGCAAAATGCCTTGCAGGATCTGTGTAATTTCGTGGACTTTGTAAATCTGACCTGTTGGAAACATCATGAGCAAATATATAACCTAAAAATATGATGACTAAACTACTGCGCTTTGACCACATCGCTCATTGGAAGGCGAACACGCTGAATGGAGAGTGCCTTGCCACTCTCATCATCCAACTCCAAAATAACCCCACAGAGGATGATGTTGCCGCCTGCAACTTGATAACGCCGGGGCAGCATTGTCCGAAAACGCTCGATCACCTCTTCTTTTTTCATGCCAATCACCGAGTCGTGAGGACCTGTCATGCCGACATCCGTGATGTAAGCGGTGCCTTGCGGGAGAATCTGTTCGTCGGCTGTCTGGACATGGGTATGTGTGCCCACAACCGCACTCACTTTTCCGTCCGCATACCACCCCATCGCGATCTTCTCCGCTGTCGCTTCCGCGTGGAAATCGAGAAGAATAAAGCGGGTCTTCGCTTGGATCTGCGGAAAGATGGCATCGAAGGTGTGAAACGGATTCTCGTAGCTGTCCATGTAAAGCTGTCCTGCGATATTCATCACACCGATCCGCGTGCCTGAAGCTGCTGTGGCGACGAGCCAACCGCGTCCCGGTGTACCTTTTGGAAAATTCGCCGGGCGGACCAGATTCGGCTCGGTATCAATGAATCTAAAGATGTCACGATTATCCCAGACATGGTTCCCTGTTGTTATGACATCAACCTCCAAATCTAGGATTTCGTCGAGCACCGATTGGGTCAATCCTTTGCCACCGGCGGCGTTTTCCGCGTTGACGATGACGGCATCGAACCCATCTGCCTGTTCAATCAGGTATGGAAGGAGGTTCGCAAGCGCTTTCCGTCCGGGGGACCCAACGATGTCTCCAATAAATAGAATTTTCAATATTACCTCTCAATCAAATCTCGTAAATCCTTAATGATAAGTTCTGGCGTTGGAATGCTCTGATCAATCCGATTTATGCCTGCGTTAATCCATATTGATGATAAACCGACCACGCGCCATAATCTTCGGTATCAGAGAACCGGTCGACATCAAACATAAAGGTGTGTGACACATCAAGAAGAACGACATCAAACTGATCGATGAATCGTGTGTGCATTCGTGGGCACCCATCACCAGATTCAAAAGATCTTAAATCATAGAACTCAATATAAGTATATCCTAGGACTATCAGTTTAGATAACAAGATCCGGTGTTTGGATTACATGCAATTACCAAGCCACACCCAACGCCGATTCATCTCTAAATTAGCTTCAGTTTTAATGTGTCTCACATACTCATGGCTAATCCGCTGCCAATTCCTCCAACTCCGTCAACGTAAAAACCGGAGTAAGTGAACAGCCAATCTCCGCCAAATTCTCACTGCCACCGCTCTCCCGATCAATGACACAAAAAGCCTGCTCAACTCTTAGCCCAAGTTCACGCATTTGGGATACGGATGTCCGTATCTGTCCAGCGGTTGTGACCACATCCTCTATCACCAATGCCGCATCACCCGCTTGAAATCCACCCTCTACCAAATTGCAGGTGCCGTAGGTTTTCGCTTCCTTACGGACATATAGACACGGTTTACCTGTCTTGAAGGACAGTCCGGTTGCAAGCGGAACACCGCCCAGTTCTAAACCGGCGAGTTTGTCGAAAGAAGAGGGTAGCAATTTCTGCAACTCATCCACAATTGCGTCCAATATAACCGGGTCGCTTTCAAAGCGATACTTGTCCCAGTAGAACGAGCTAGTTGTTCCAGATCGCAGTTTGAATTGTCCAGTCAAATACGAGGCGGCTTTAATCTGTTTTGCAAGATCTCCTTTGTCCATAGGGTTCCTTTACCGGGCATGAATGATTTCCCAAATTAGGAAAACAAACGAGTAAATGGGCAAATTCCGGCAACGCCGAGAATGCCGAAAATGCTGACAAGGTCGAGCAGACTCGATAAAGTCGGCACTTGCAACCCATTTACTCATGACCTGATTTAACCACCTAACTCTGCCGCCACCGATTTCACATAAGCGACGCTTTTTCCATCACCGTGGAACTGATCGCCGAGACGCATACCTTCAATGGCGAGATAACCGCTGTAGCCGGCATCCAACATCGCTGAGATTGCGAACCGGTAGTCAATGTCACCGTCGGGAATCGGAGCTTGCAACAGAATCGACTTTTCAAGGTCAGGGATATGAACGCGATTCAGATTCTTGCAGTGCCAATAATTGCAACGGGGTGCAAGCGCAGCGATGGCATCTTCGCACGATTCCTCTGGGATGTCATAGGTCCAATAAATGTTACCGAGGTCAGGATTGATACCGACGTTGGGTTGATCGATGAGTTCTAGTAGGTGTAAGGCAGTTGAACTGTTATCAACTATCGTATTCTGGTGGATCTCGATCGAAAGTTCTAACCCGTGATCAGCGGCGACCTTCGCAGCTCCAGAAAGCCCGCGTGCGGTGCGTTCATAATCCTCTGCTCTTGCAGTCCGACTAGATCCTTGAGATATCCGCTCTCCTCGATATGTGCCAATCCCTCGCGGATCTGGGGCAGGGCTGCCGCCAATGGTTGAATTGACCACCCCCGCACCAATCTGTGCAGCAAAACCGATAATTTGCTCCCACTGTTCGCTTGCTTTGGTAGCGGTAAGTGGATTTATAAAGCTGCCACCGCCGCGTATGGCAACACACGGCATACCAGCATCTTCAAGCTCCGATCGGAGGGATGCGACATCCGGTTGGTCTAGCAAGCTGGCACCTAGTTCAATGCCCTCGAAGCCAATTTCTCTCGCTTTTTTCAAAAATGCGCTGCGATGTTCCTTTGATCCGATACCTGCGTCTTGATGCGGGTACAATACCCCTCGACGAAACGCATAAGCGACTTTCATAGACTCACCTCATAAGAAAATTTGCATCGGAGCAAGCTGTCATCTATTTGCCCCTTTGCATCATTTATCGAAAACTGATATAATATCTACTTGAACTAAGCCAACTGATAAGCGTACCAATAATAGCATAGATGCTGGGGAAATTCAATCGCAATTTATTTTAGGGGTAGGGCAATCGCATGTGAGTTTTTAGAATAGTGTAGCCAAAACAGTCGTTAAGTAGTCGGTGTCCCACGCGGCTTTCAATCGCTTGGTGGCAACCCCGACCTTGGCTGATTTTTCTCCCTTGAGCAGGTTGAGTGCAATCCGCCGGAGTATGGCGAAGTTTTGACTGCCATTTTCTTTGCGAATGCGACACCCATCTTCATCAAAAGCAACATCTAACACCCAATGACAACAGTTTTCAATCGACCAATGGGTTCGGATAGCCGCAAGCAATTGGGTGGCATCTGTCGATAACGAGGAGATATAATATCGGGATTTCACCGTCGTCTGTCCATTATGTTCCCGCTCGGCAGTGACTTTAACCACTGAACTGAGATTGGCAAAGGTTTGACTGCCTCTGAGGGGTTCAATCAAAGCCGGGTCAGAAACGCTGATAGCGGTTCGGGTCTCAATCCGACCATGGTCGCCATCAACGGTCTGAGCAGTGTTGGTCTGCACATCGGGTAACCGATTATCGGCAATGCCATCAAACAACAGTTCGGCATCTTCGTACAGTTGCCCTTGATTCGCTTTCAATGCGAGCACATAATCCGCATCACCATCGACGATCTGTTGAGCAATCTGTGGGTGACACCCCATTGCATCGGTGGTCACAATACAACCTGAGAGCGTCAACAACTCCAGCAGTTGCGGTATGGCGGGTATCTCATTGGAATGGTCAGCGACTTTCAGTTGTCCCAATGTCACCGATTGGGAGGACGCCCACGCACTGACAAGCCGAATCGCACTTTGGTCGGTCGCAGTATCATAAGACCGACGTAGGTGTTTACCATCAACAGCAACCACTTGACCGTCTGTCACTTGTATAACCTGTTTTAGCCAATTGATGAAACAGTGCTCAAACTGAACCGAGTCAAGTAAACCAAACACCCGACTAAAGGTGTCGTGCGATGGGATACCGTGAGCTAATTTCAATACCTTAGACAGCCACTGCGATTTCGCATGACCAAACGATTCAACCGCCACCCAGCTATCGGCACCACAGATGACCGCACAGATGGCTATCACAACCATATCCAGCAGTTTATGACGTATCCGACTCTTATCTGTTCGAGGGTCGGGTAATTCGGAAAAATGGGATTCAATTGAAGTAATGGATTTATCAGACATGTCTGCGACTCCTTTGCTTTGAGGATACCTTATACATTACCTCAATTTACCCCATTGTCAAACACTATTTTTTATATGCGATTCCCCTAATTTTAGGGGAAAGAAACAATTATGGCAACCATCGCAATTGGGGGGATCTTGCACGAATCTAACACGTTCAGCAACGTGCCAACCGACCGTGCTGCATTTGAGTCCGGACATCTGATTTTCGATACTGAAATCCTTGATATCTGGGGAGAATCCCATCATGAGATTGGCGGTTTTATCGAAGGTGCATCAAAATACGACTGGGACTTACACCCAACCCTGATGGCTGCCGCAATGCCTGCCGGCAGAGTGACGGATGCGTTTTTTAACGAAACTGTTACTGAACTCATCCAGCGCATTCAGTCCGTGCCAAATCTCGATGGTGTATTACTTGCCCTGCACGGTGCGATGGCCGTTGAAAGCTATCCCGATGGCGATGGTGAGGTACTTCGCCGGATACGTCGGGCATTGGGAGCCGATTTTCCCATTGTTTCCACGCTCGATCATCACACCAATGTATCCGAGCAGATGGTCGCAGAATCAACAGCATTGGTCATCTACAAAACGAATCCACACATCGATCAACGTCAACGAGGGCTCCAAGCTGCAGAGATTCTGATGCGCACAGTTAATGGAGAAATTAAGCCAACGCAGGCACTTGCCAAGCCGCCAATGATTTTCAATATCCGGCATCAATACACCAGCGTTGAACCGATGTGCTCAATCCTTGAAGAAGCAGCGCAGTTAGAAACTGAATCTAACGTTCTTGCAGCGAACATTGCGGCAGGATACCCATACGCCGATGTACATGAGATCGGTCCCGCCGCTGTCGTTGTGACCGACAACGATCCACAACTCGCCCAAACAGAAGCCGAGCGGTTATCGAACATGCTGTGGAATGTACACGATCAATTGGACATCAACCTACCAGATGCAGCAGCGGCGGTCACGCAAGCAATCCAGAGCGAGTCACACCCTGTCATACTAGTTGAGATGGGAGATAACATCGGGGGCGGTTCACCGGGAGACAGTACATTCATTCTGCGTGAGTTGTTAGAGCAAAAAGCGGACGGGTTCGTCTGCATTCTCTACGCACCACAGGAGGTGGAAGCGTGTATTCAGGCGGGGGTTCGCGGGGAGGTTAGCCTGACCGCCGGTGGAACATCGGATGACCTACACGGCTCACCGGTTCCAATCCGTGGGCGTGTTCGTCTCATCCACGATGGCTACTACGAGGAGACAGAACCGCGCCACGGCGGCGGGCGATACCAAGATCAAGGTATCACATCAGTTGTGGAAATTGAAGGGAAAAGCCTGATTGTGCTAACGAGCAAACGTCAAGTGCCATTCAGTCTGCATCAACTCTTCAGCTTGGGAATTGATCCACGGGGGGTGAAGCACATCGTCGTCAAGGCTGCTATTGCCTATCGTGCAGCCTATGAACCTATCGCAGGGAAGATTATTGAGGTTGACACCCCCGGACTGACCGCGGTGAATCCGCTGCATTTTACATATCAGAACGTGCGGAGACCAATTTTTCCATTGGATTTGATGTGATAGCCAACTCGAATCCATCAAATACAGATGGAATTTTATGGCTACTCATGTTATAATGAACGAAATTAATGATGTGGTGATTTGAACATAAACGAGGAGGATAATTAAAATGCCTGAAATTCGCGTTGCAGTTGTTGGTATCGGAAACTGTGCATCTTCTTTGCTTCAAGGTATTGAATACTATCGAAGTGCCAAAGATGATGAGTTCGTTCCCGGTCTGATGCACGTTAAGTTCGGACCCTACCATGTGAGTGATGTTAAAGTTGTTGCAGCTTTTGATGTTGATAAGAACAAAGTCGGGCTTGATGTTGCCGATGCGATTTTTGCCGAAATTAATAACACCATAAAATTTTCAGATGTGCCAAAGACCGGTGTGATTGTCCAGCGTGGAGCCACGATGGATGGATTTGCCAAATACTACCATGAGACAGTCGATGAATCGTCCGATGAAGTCGTTGATGTAGGTGAGGTTCTGCGCGAGACTCAAGCCGATATTCTCATCAATTATTTACCTGTTGGCAGCGAGGAAGCAACCAAATGGTATGTGGCGCAGGCGTTAGATGCCGGTTGTGCTGTCGTGAATTGTATGCCTGTATTCATCGCGAAAAATGACGAATGGCGTGCAAAGTTTGAAGCGGCAGGCTTGCCCATCGTTGGCGACGATATTAAGGCGCAATTCGGTGCAACTATCGTTCACCGGGCGCTTGCCAAACTGATGAGTGACCGTGGCGTGAAACTTGAACGCACCTCTCAATTGAATGTTGGCGGAAATATGGACTTCAAAAATATGCTGGAAAAAGAGCGATTGGAATCCAAACGTATCTCCAAGACAGATGCGGTCGTTTCCCAACTCAACCATGAGGTCGCACCAAAAAATGTCTACATCGGTCCCAGCGATTATGTGCCCTTCCTCGAAGATCGGAAGTGGTGCTATCTCTATATCGAAGGAACGGAATTCGGTGATATTCCTGTCCGGGCTGAAGTCAAATTAGAGGTATGGGATTCGCCCAATTCGGCAGGTGTAGCGATTGATGCAATTCGTTGTTGCAAAATTGCGCGAGACCGAGGCATCAGTGGTGCGCTCTATGGTCCAAGTGCCTATTTTATGAAGTCGCCGCCGCATCAGTATGCTGACGCCGAAGCTTTGGCAATGGTGGAAGATTTTATCGGTGGCAGATAAGGAGTATCGTAGGGAACGCAGATGCCGTTCCCTACTCACGGTCAAATCTATGGGAAAGCATAGCCATACTTTGCTTTCCCATTTTTATTGTTTTGGTAAAGGAGTACGAAATGTCACATTTTCGCGCCATTCACACGATTGAACTAAAACCGAATGTTGAACGCGAACAGTTTGAGGATTTCATGCTGCATCAATTTTTACCCACAATTCGCTCGCTCCCCAACTGTCTTAACGTCGAGTTGCTCAAAGGGTACAAGGGAGACCTCGCCGGCGTTGCCCAATCCGAACACGACTATGTCTGGATGACTCTCTGGGAGAGTGTAGAGGCTAATAATGCGGTCTGGTCGAAAGAAGGTGTCCATCACACGCCAGATGAGATATTGGACATTAATGCCAAACTTCACCATTATGCAGCAAACTATTCGCTGATCGGTGGCTTTACCGTTGAGGCAGCAGTCTAAGACACGAGCCCTCAGTGAGATTTTGTTTGTTCCGAGGTTGAATCCTCTGATATATTGGTCCTGCTTTGATTACTATTAGTACTCCTCAAACCCGCTCGATTCAATGGATGCATTCGTGGAGTGCTGATCATACTATCTGTTGGAGATTTCATTATGAATATTCTTATCACCTCAGCCGCCTCTGATCTAGCGCAAGGATTAGCCAGCGCACTGTCTGGTGAGCATCAGATTCGTTTGACAGATCTAATTGATGTCGAAACCGACTTTGAATTTGTGCGTAGCGACCTTGGGCACGATGAGGCAACAAACAATCTGGTTCAAGGGATAGACGCCGTTGTGCATGTGGCACAGATGCCGCCTGCTGTTCTTGCAGAATCCAACCAACCAGAAAACTCAGAGATCGACTTCCAGACACGCTGCACCTATAACCTCTTGATGGCAGCGGTTGAAGAGAGTGTCCCTCGCGCAATCTACGCAAGCACACTTCACCTCTTCGATTCGCATGACGAGGATTGGACAGTCACCGAAGTGTGGCGTCCCCGACCGTCCACGGACGCGTCAATTTTATCAAAACATCTCGGTGAGTTTACCTGTCGAGAATTCGCCCGTGAAGGACACATGAACATCGCCTGTCTTCGACTCGGTGCACTGGTCACGGCAGAGACAGCGATAAATCAACCGTTTGACTCGACATGGCTTGAGATGAACGATGCGATCCACGCCTTTGAATGCGCCCTCAACACCTCCGGTGAAAGAAGGTGGGAAATCTATCATATCCAGTCAGAGTTCCCCAATTCACGCTTTTTCATTAACAAAGCAAAAACATCGCTCGAATTTAATCCACAATTTTCGGTATAGGAGGTGAAGCATGAAGGTATTGATTCTGGGTGGGCACGGTTATCTCGGTCCCCATGTTGAAAAAGCGTTAGAGCCATACTACCAACTCCGCATTACAGATATCACGCCAATTGACACGAAACATGAATCGATGCAGGTTGATGTCTCATCCTTAGACGAAGTTATGCGGGCAGCAGAAGGGATGGATGCGATCATCAACTGCTCTGTTCTTCGGCATGACCGGCAACTCGCTTTCGACGTAAGCACACGCGGCTGCTACAACACAATGCGAGCGGCAGTCGAACACGATATCCGACGGGTTATCAACACGGGACCCCATTTTACAATCACAGGACCAACGTACGAACACTACGATTATGAGATAGATCCGGATGTTCCTCCCCAACCGGGGACAGGTTTGTACCCGATTACAAAAGGACTTGGACAGGAAATCTGTAAAGTCTTCACTGAAAATTACGATATTTACGTCCTCTGCTATCTCTTTTACAACTTTCGTCCTGACGATGATCCGACTGAAGGCACAGATTTCACCCCATTTTCGGTATCTTGGCGAGATGCAGGAGAATCGTTCCGTCTCGGCTTAGAAATCGATCTTGATACGCTTCCGTCGCGGTGTGAGGTGTTTAGTATCTTTACTGATCTGCCCCATCAGCGGTTCACCAACCATAAGGCAAAACGGATCCTCGGTTTCGCTCCACGGGACCGGTTTGAAAAGATATGGCACAAGAAACGCGAAGTCCCGCAAAGCGAGGATCCTCGATGAATCGGGACGTGAGAAATGTCCAACGCTCAGGGAGATTGAACCAGTAAGTTCAAAACGTCCGCATGGAAACCAAAATCAAAATACTCGCCCATCGCGGTGGGCTAGACCGTGCCCCCGAAAATACAATCGCTTCCTGCAGGCAAGCGTTTGAGGATGGCGCAGATGCCTTTGAGTGTGATGTCCGCCTGACCAAGGATCAGGAACCAATTATCGTCCACACCGGTTTTAATGAGGACAGCATTCAGGAGGTAACGGGCTGTACATCCCCGTTGAGCCAGCTAAATTGGGCGGATGTCCAAAAACTGAAAGTTCTCGATTCCCCTGAACCTGTGGCGCATCTTGATGAGGTGCTCTCTTTCGTTAAGGAAACTGAATTGCCATGCTTCGTTGAGCCGAAAGAGGATGCAAAAAGTCTTATTCCACTTTTAGTTGAGCGCATCCAACAATTTGGTCTCGTCGATAAGGTCGGTATTCTAACCTTTTATTCGCGTAAGGAATTGCTAGTCCAAGTCAAACAGATTAAACCTGAAATTCAGACGAGCGCGATTATCATCAACCCAATGGCGAACTTCCTCAAGGCGGCAGAAGCTATCAATGTGGATCGGATTGTCATTGGTTGGAGTCGAATCAATCACTTTCATCTCTACAATGTCATCACGCATTCATTGATTCGGAAGGTTAGACGCTTGAAAGCGAAAGGCATCGCCGTCGAAGGCGGATTTGTGCGGACCCGGCGCGATGTTGAGTGGCTCTTACGACATGAGATTGGCGGGCTATGGGCGGATGATGTCCCGAAGATTCGAGACTTTGCAGGGGTGTAGGGAAGTGAAACATTTGCTATATGAAATATACCTGTCTCCAAACGGATCGACGGGAAACTTTTTCTGACAGCTCACGTTTTACTCCTTAACGGGAGATGCACGAGAATCGACCTCTGTAACACTTGTAGGTCGAGATTCACATCTCGACACTAAACTTTTCCATGTGACACATTGCGTTTTCTACTGCCACCGCATAGCTACCAAACTCGCACAACTTTTTGGGTAAGCAACTATGAACACACTTTCAAAACGACTTAACCGATTACCGCCCTACATGTTTGGCAAACTCAAACAGTTGACCCATGAGAGGCGACAACAGGGAATTGATGTCATCGATCTGGGGATGGGCAACCCCGACAGACCAACCCCGCAGCACATTGTCGATAAGCTAACCGAAGCTGCCCAAGAGGGCCGCCACCATCGCTACTCTGCATCACGCGGGATTTACAATCTGCGCCGCGAAGTCAGCTGGTACTATGAACGACGCTTCGGTGTCCAAATCGATCCCAACCATGAAGCAATCTCGGTAATTGGGACTAAAGAGGGGCTTTCCCATCTCGCACTCGCATTGATAGATGAGGGTGATCTGGCACTTGTTCCAAACCCAACGTTTCCAATCCATATCTACGCAACTGTCATCGCCGGTGGCAGCGTAGTCAGCCTCCCGTTACGCGAAGAAAATCAGTTTGTGCCGAGCCTTGACGAGATTTCGAGAGATATTTGGCCCAGGCCCAAGGTCTTAATCTTGAGTTTCCCGCATAACCCAACCGGAGCAGTGATCGAACTTGCGTTCTTTGAAGAAATCGTCGATTTTGCCAAACGAAACGACATCATCGTTATCCATGATCTCGCGTATGCTGACATTGTTTTCGATGGCTATCAGGCACCCAGTTTTTTGCAGGCGAAGGGTGCCAAAGATGTTGGGGTTGAATTTATCTCTTTGTCGAAGTCCTACAACATGGCAGGTTGGCGATGTGGATTCGCTGTCGGCAACCGCGATCTGGTTGATGCGTTGGCGCGAATCAAAGGCTATTACGACTACGGCATCTTCGCCCCCATTCAAGTCGCTGCAATCATGGCACTGCGAACCGATACTGATCTTGTGGAAGCAAATGCGGAGACCTATCGAGTCCGTCGTGATGTGCTAGTAGAGGGACTGAATCGAATCGGTTGGAAGGTGCAAAAGCCGCACGCAACGATGTTCGTGTGGGCACCAATCCCTGAACCGTATCGTCACATGAATTCGATGGACTTCGCAATGAAACTGCTTGATGAAGCAGAAGTTTGTGTCTCTCCCGGCGCAGGATTCGGTCATAACGGAGAGGGATATATTCGGATCGCACTTGTCGAAAACGAAGACCGTATCCGTCAAGCTGTGAGACAGATCCGGCGAGCGTTGTTTAAGTAACGCACATTTTCAAGTTGTGTATCAATCGACCCCAGATATTGAGGCAGTTTCATGGTCAACACAGAGAAGCTATCACAGATTTTTTCTGACACCGACGGCATCATAGCAACCTACTTTTTCGGGTCACAGGTCAGTGGGAAAACCGATGCCTTCAGCGATTACGACTTTGCTGTGCTGCTACCGGAGGACTGGTCCAAAGATAAGCGGTGGACTCTGGTTGGGGAGTTGCTTGATAAGGCGTTTGCGGTGGTAGGGCAGGATAACGCAGATGTGGTAGATCTGACGAATCAACCGCTCTGGTTTCAACAGGTAGTGGTGCAGACAGGAAAGGTGATTTACGAAACGGACAGCGTGGCACGGAAGGAGTATGAAAGGGCACTCAGCCACAAGTGTCTTGAAGCAGGATTGCCCGAATACATGGACACTGGAAACATGAACAAGCAGGATGTGCAAATTAACTTTGATACGATTGATGACAATTTGGAGAAACTTAACACCCTGAGTGGTCTGAGCCGCGACGAGTTCATGGCTAATTTTGTGTATCTGGATGCAACAGTCCGAAGACTTCAAACATCTATTGAGGCATTGGTGGACATTTCCCGCTATGTAATCCGTTCACTCGGACTGCCATCTGCCGATTCCTATCGGGAAGTTCCAGTCGTGCTTGCCGATGCCGGATACTTTGACCAAACAGCCACAGCAATTTACGACAAAATAGTGAGGTTTCGGAACCTAGTTGTTCACCACTACTATCGTGTCGATCCGGAGGAAGTCTACCAAATCTTGACAGAGAATCTATCCGACCTCCAAAACTGGCGCACCACATTACTAGAAATCATCGAAGCCGACACTAACACTTGAAAACCTAGGGAGTGCATCAAGAATCAGAAAATGCTTAAACCTGCAGGGAAAAAACGATGCAAAAATGGTATACAAACAAAATCCTTTTGAACACGCTAATCTTCATAATGGTCGTTGGATTTATCGGGTATCTGCTACCTTCCCCTCAAATCAAGCAATTGGGACTTATCGTCTTCTTAGTTGCGGGAACAATGGTTATGATCAGGGGCGTTGTGAAAATCACGATGGGCCTACGAAAAACAGGACGATGACCTCAGCAATAGGTGCTGAAACGATAGTCTGGATCCAATCTGCCGGTTCATCTCGATCTCTTATGACCGCCGCCGCCTTTTGCGCTTGGGTGATGAAGGTGGTATTGAAACAGGCGTTTCCTCCGTTACAACGGGACGACGCGTGACCCAGTAGAGAAGGCAAGCCCCAATGATGACCATCAAGATACTTATGAGTTGTGCCCCTGTCAACCCGAACAGGACAGGTTGATTTAGTCGAAAAAATTCTGCGATGAAACGCTCAATTCCCGCCAAGATAAACGCTCCACCCAACAACCACCCCGGCGTACCTTCCCTCTGTTTGCGAATAGACCATAGCAATCCAAAAGCGATTACCGACATCCCTGTTTCATAGAGTGGTGTTGGATGGACGGGAACAACCGTCGGCACTGTGCCGTTGGGAAACGCCATCGCCCACGGCAGATCTGAAGGTGGGCCATAGTCGCCATCCCCGGAGAGAAAGCACCCAATCCGCCCAATCCCATATCCGAGCAAAGTTGCCATACCAATCGTATCAATTGTCGGTAGAATCGGATTGGGGGACCGATGGATAACAAACAGAACGGCAGCAAGCGCGCCGATAAGGCCGCCATACCAAACTATTCCACTATTTGAAACCAGTTCAGCGAGTTCGATTCTGCCATCTTGCAGTGCTGAGTACAGTTTGGCACCAATAATTCCGCCGACTGCAGCTGCAAAGATTATTGATGATGTCGGACGCGGGTCCAATCCTTTTCTTGCTAAATCACGCTGCGAAATCAAAAAAACAGCAAGAAAACCTAACGCCATCATAAGACCGAAACTGTGAATCGCTATGGGACCAAAATCAATGAGCGTTGGATACATTATTTCCTCTACGTTGAGGTCTTTCGTTAATTGGACACTAAGTAGGAACTGCCTTCAACAGATTGAGATCCTACCAAAACTTCTTCTATCTTGCGTTTCACGTAACTGTTTTTAATAGCCAGCCTATCGCTGCACCACCTAGCACCAGCCACGCCGAATTGACTTTATAGCGGAACAGCACCGCAGCCGATACCAGAGCAATCAGCCCGGCTCCCCAATCGATCTGCTTGGCTTCCCAATCAATTAGCGTGTAACGCGCTAACTCAATCGTGACCGCCGTCATCAGTCCAATCGCGCTTGCGTTGACCGCATCCAGAAACGCACCGGCAACCGCTGACTGGCGCAGGCGCGGAATGAGTGGGTTGGTCGCTAATACAAATAGAAATGATGGTCCAAAGATGCCAAGGGTCGCCACAAGCGCGCCGGAGGGTCCTGCTAACACATAGCCGATGAACGTAGCGGTTGTGAGAACGGGTCCCGGCGTAAACTGCCCAATTGCGACAGCGTCAAGGAGTTGTTGCTGCGTCAGCCATTGGTACTGTTCAACTAATCCACCTTGGAGGTAGGCAACGAGGATATAACCGCTGCCAAACAGGACACAACCAATTTTGAGGAAGAAAAGCCCAAGGGAAGGGAGGGTAACCGATGATGAGGAAGCAGTCGTAACCGCGAGTGCTAGCTGACTAGAGGGAAACCATGCAAAACCGAGCAGCGTCTTCCCTTTTCCCAGCCGACTTCCGAGTTGCCACAGGATACCTACAATCCCCCCGCCAAGTAACGCTATAATTTCATTGATTCCAAACAGGACAAGCACCATCACCAAGAATCCGATACCGATCAGAAAAGGTCCCTTTGCTGCTGTTTTGCCCAATCGCCATACCGCACTGAGAATCACGGCAATGACCGCCGGCTTGATGCCATATAACAGTGCCTCCGCCTGTGGGACTGTCTGGAACCGGTCATAAACCCACGCACAGCCCAATGTAATCAATGCTGCGGGAAGTATAAAGCTGATACCTGCGACCACCAGTCCCACAATCCCCCCACGCACAAAACCGATGTGGAGGGCCATTTCGGTGGAGTTGGGTCCGGGAATCAGATTCGTCGCACCGATGAGATCAAGGAATCGCTCGCGCGTCATCCAAGAACGGCGGGTGACAACCTCATCCTCCATCATTGCGATATGTGCCGCAGGTCCGCCAAAAGCGGTAACACCTAACTTGAGAAATAACTCTAAAAGTTGCCCAATTTTATTCATCATACTCTTCGATTATAGATACCGTCCATCAATTTGTCAAGATCTATTTTTTTAGCGGTTGGGGTCTGTAGGAGGGATCTCCGAATCCCGACACCCCCGATCGCGACTTCCTACTCAGACAGGAAGAAAATCTAACTGTCAAACCCACGCCTATTTTCAGATTGATCGCCGTTTTGCTTTCTGCTATAATGGTGAGCAACAGAGAGATATCGACTATTTCACGGCAGACTTGATACCAAAATTATCACAAGAAATTATGGAAGGTAAATCGTCATGAATGTTATTTTTGTCGGATGCGAATATGCGGGTAAATCGACGTTAGCGGCAGAAGTTGGGGAATGGGCAACACGCACTTTGGGCGGGACAAGCCATTTCCATGATCATATGAGCGTTCCTTCAAGCGAATTGATGCCAGAGGCTCAAGAATCTTTGTTGACCCTCCATCCCCAAGCCTTAGAGATGCTCCAACGATATATGATTGAGTACCACATCTCAGAGGCTTTCTATAGCAACCCCGATCACAACCTGATGGGCTTGGTCATTGAAGAGGCGGTCTATGCCCCGTTGTACTACGGCTACGGTGGGAAGGATAGCAAGGCACCCTTCCGAAGCCCGGAAGGGCAGCGGACGGAGATGGCAAGACGCATAGAAGGGAAAATTCTTGAGCGCGCACCAGGGGTAGTACTGGTCCTTTTTAAAGCTAGTCCGGAAGTGATTGCGAAACGGATGAAGGAAAACCCGCATACCCACCAAGTTGTGCAGGAGGAGGACATAGAGTACGTCCTGCAACGGTTCGAGGAGGAGTTTGAGGCGTCCTTAATACAGAAGCGCATCGTCCTTGATACCACGACTGCGACTGTCAAGGAGACATTGGCTGAATTTGTAGAGAAATACGAACCGTTCTACACCGACGCTGATCTGCTACGGTTACGTCAACATTCGACAGCGTAAACAAGGGATCGACTCAGTGGGTTAGGGCATCACCAGCTGAAAACCCACCGCTCCCGATTCGGGATAGGCGGACTTATGGGCACTCCACCACGCAGATGGGACTCGTAAATACCGAATCCGATGTCTTGACTAAGCAGCGTCACCCGGAGATTGCTTTTGCCGGGTTCTCCGGTGTTAATTGAGTGGATGAGGTCACGGATGAGATGTACAGTGCCGCTCCGCGGCGGTATACGCTCAACCAGCACCGTATCCCACGCATCCGATGCCGCATCTCGACGCCGCATCTGCACCGCCTCACCATCGTTCACGACACGAATAACACCGTTAGTGCAGACCAATTCAATCTCCCTGCCAACGCCGGTCCCTGCCACATGTGCAGTCGTTCCGTTATCAAACTTGATAAGTGCTGTCAAGATTGATGTATCTTGGACAAATTTCATGCCGGAAGTGTCCCCTTCTGCTGGATTGAGTTGTGAGATGACTCCCTGAATTGACACCGGCTCCGGATCACCAAGCATATACAGCAGCAGGTCAATGAAGTGACCTTCGAGTGCCTTGCCTTCAAAGCCGAGCACCGATTGAACTTCGCCCAATTCTCCACTTTCAGCAATGGCCCGCGCCTGCTCGTAAGCCGCCCAGTGACGATAAATGGGACCATACTCCAAATGAACCCCATTGCGCTCAAATGCGTCTCGGATGGCATCCGTTTCTACGAGTGACATGCAGAGCGGCTTCTCCGCGTAGACCCCCTTAACGCCGTGTTCTGCGGCAAACACCATCTCCTCCGCATGTTGTTCGGGGCGTGTGGTGACACTGACGATATCGAGGTTTTCTCTCTCGATCATCTCACGGTAGTCGGTGTAAGCGGCAGGAACATCCCATCGTTCCACAAAGCTCGCCAGTCGCCCCTCATGGATGTCACACGCAGCGACGATTTCCGTCTCCTCTATAGCAGCGTAGCCCGCTGCATGAGAGTAGGGGAGTGCCAAACCACCGCGATAAGGACGTTGTTTTCTTCTATTTATCTGTTCGTCTTCAATGGTGTTTGCCATGCGGCCACACCCGATAACGCCGACTCTAAATGTCATCTTCTTATTCTCCGTAATCGTTGAAACCTTGATATTTTAAATGCTCCGCTTGCAAAAATTGCGGAGTTATGTTATGCTATCGGAAATTATTCTTCATATTATATCTACCAAATAAGGACTTATAATATTCATGTCACCTAAAGTAGCACGACGCAAATCCCTGCATCGGTCGCTGTTTAACATGGGGATTAGCGGAATTACATTAACCAATTCTGGAAGCTTAATTGAACCACAATGGGTTGAAATTACACAACACGAAATTTCGATTGTGAATCTCCCACCCGCTTTTGAAGGATTTTCGATTGTTCAACTCACAGACCTGCATCACAGTTCGATTGTAACACAAGACTACCTTCAAGCCTGCTTTCAGCAGGTGGTAGATTTACAGCCGGATCTGGTCGTAATGACCGGGGACTATATCACCTACCAAGAAGAATATGCACAGCCAGTGGCACAGGCTATCGGTGAAACTATCGTTGAGGCGGGAATTCCTACCTATGCTGTCCTCGGTAACCACGATCATTGGAATAGCGACTGGAACGATGACTGGAACAACGACTCAGATGCCGATGTGTTTCCCTTGCGAAATCGTTGGAAGGGCGACGGTCTTGAGGTAACCAACGCGTTGGCAGCGGAGGGGATCAAAGTCTTGGTGAATGAATCCACCCCGTTGCAGCGCGGTAACGACCGCCTGTGGCTCGTTGGCTGCGGCGATTTCCTTGCTGGGGATTTCGATTTAGAGTGTGCGTTAGAGGCTCTGCCCTCGACTGATGAACCACGTTTCCTCTTAATGCACAACCCGCAACCGATCGAATCTATCGCCCACCACGGATTTGATCTGGTTTTGTCGGGGCACACACATGGCGGACAAATCTCGCTGCCATTTGTCCCTCCCAAGGTGGGAAGTAAGTATCTCGCGGGTCTTTTCTATGTCGGGGCGTCGAGGCTTTACGTTTGTCGTGGGCTCGGGGTCACAGGCGTTCCAATCCGTTTTATGACAACGCCAGAAATTGCGTGCTTCCGCCTTGCCCGTTCTTCCGGGGTACGGTCAACAACCGCTAATGTCCCAACTCAACGCAACTCCCGATCCACATATTATAAAAGACTTGAAAGATATACACGGCTCGAAACCGCATCTTCCAAAGGCTGGTCTGTTGGGGTATTTTCGAGCAATAGGTCACCCTTATAACCCCCTGCCACCAAACGCTTGCCAATCGCTGCAAAATCGACATATCCGTCGCTGACCTGCGTCAAAACACCGTCCGCCGTTTTCTGCTTGAAATGCACGGATGTAAGGTCTTCCATTCTCACAGCGTTCCAGAATTCCTCCGGTGAGTTGACTGGGGTGCCATCGTCACGGTAAGTATTTGCCTCATCATAAGTCAACAAAGCTCCGCCCTGCACCGCTAGATCAAGCGTAAAGATTGCTGGTTGTCGTGAATTTTCAACCGCAAAGACCATCGGACAGTTTGGTAATAACGACCGATACCGTTTTACATTATCAATCGCAGCCTGCGGATCTGTTTTCCCTCCCATAGGCGCAAGTCCGACAATCCGCAACCGTGCGTCCGCTGGACAGAGTAAGTATGCCAATTTTTTCGCTTGAATAATCTGTTGCGTGTCCGCTTCAAGGTCTTCAGGCGCACCGAGCCACGAGTGCGACATGGCGTAACTCAGTTTCAAATCCCTCGCCAACTCAACAAATGTACTGACACGCGCAAAGAGGGCACCATCCTCCGCCGTAATCGCCGAATCCTGTTCTCCTTCCCAGATCGCATCGCAAATCGCCTTCCACTCCTCGTCTGTATATCGTTCCATCGCCCTTTCAATCTCACCAATCAAACCGCCAAATTCGGAGTTACGGAGGTAGTCTCCCTCGCGCACCTCCATATCTTTAAAGCCGTGATTGCCGAACTGACGGACGAGATCTTCAAACCGATCGCCATCATCAATGCGTTTCGTCCAAATATTGGTTACAATACCAAGTTTTTCAAATAGTGACATCTTCCCTACCTTTATCTCGTTTTTATATACGATATAAGCCCACTAATTTTCGCTGAAGGTCCTCGTGTTGAAACATTATCAGTATAAAACATAAAGGGGTACGTGGCAATTAAATTCTATCACTATTCTGCTTTTCACGCTGCTGATGCCAACGCTATTTATTTAAATTAGGACTTACGCAGCTAAACGGTTAAAGCCCTGTAGTTCGGCGATGAATCGCGGCAGGACACCGTTGCCAACGCCCGATTTATCGGGCAACTACAATCGAAGTGCGTAAGTCCTGTAAATTTCAGATCAGTGGAATTTATGCAACAAGGGAGAGGATTTTTCTAATACTCGAATTGAACGGAGCGCATCGACAAAGGGAGGGTCCGATTATTGGACAACAACTTCGTTTGTCTCTTCGTTGTCAGTCTCGATTGAAAACTCGTTCATCTTTGCATCCGCAATTTTTTTTAGCTGCCATTGTTCCAGAATCTTGATTCGGCGGTGGCGGATATCTATAAAACCGAGTCGCTTAAACTCATTGAGGAGTGCACTTGTCGTTTCCCGTGCCGTTCCAATCAAATTGGCTAACTCCTGCTGCGAAAACTTCACGTTCAGAATAATACCTTGGCTATCACGCACACCGTGTTTCTCTGCTAACGACATCAGCAGGGCGGCAAGCCGAGACGGTGCATTTCGGAACACTAAATTTTCAAGTTGGTTCTCAATCTCTCGCCGTCGTAGGCCGATCAGCTTGGTGACGTGCATCGCCAAATCTGGCTTCTTCTTCAACAGCATCTCAAAGTCCCGACGACGTATCACACAGATATACGAATCGTCAAGTGTCTCCGCGATTGTGCCGCGCGGACCCTCGTCGATTAACGCCATCTCACCGAAGATTTCGCCGTTTTCAAGCACTGTCAACGTCAGCTCCTTGCCATCGGGCGACAGTTTATAGATCTTGACCCGTCCTTCTTTGAGCAGGTAGACCACATCCCCCGGATCACCTTGACCGTAGATCCGTTCACGTCGTTTGTAGTGTTTCATATATGAAATGCGATCAATGACACCGATTTCTCTATCGGTCAGATCTTTGAAAATATCAAAATGCTTCAAATACCAAATTTTTTCTAGTTTTTTCATCGTATCAAACCGTAATGAAGGATTGTCGCGATTATCTTGTATCCAGCTAAAATTGTTCCTTTAACTGTTCCCGTAATTTTCGATTGTCCGATCCGCTTCCGGTAACTGACCGGTACTTCGCACATACGCAACCCCATTTTTGCTGCTTTAACCTGCATCTCAACCGTCCACCCAAAAGTCTTGTCCTGCATATCCATGGCTAACAATCGTTCATAGCGAATCGCACGAAAGGGCCCCAAGTCAGTGTAGTGGACGTGAAATAGCAGCCGAATCAGAAAGGTGGCAAGTGCATTGCCAAAACGTGCCTGTGGGAGCAAAGCCCCTTTCTCACGCACACCACGAATCCGCGAACCGATCACCATCTCTGCGTCCCCGGCGAGAATCGGTTGGAGGAGCAATGGCATCTCTGACGGGAAGTCGCTATAGTCACCATCAAGGAAGACCACAATTTCTGGCGTGTTTAGCGCGGCAATGCCAGCGAGGCACGCAGAACCGTAACCTCTGCGTTCTTCTCTTACCACCCGTGCCCCCGCAGCGCAAGCCACCTCAGCCGTTCGATCAAGACAACCGTTATCAACAACAATAATCTCTTGAACGCACGCCTTGGGGATATCGGCGATGACTTTGCCGATGGACGCCTCTTCATTGAAGGCAGGGATAATAACGGATACATTCATTTGGCATACTTCCGAACCTATTTATCAGGAGAGGGTTTGAACCCTCCCCTAAAGATGTGTTTCCTTAATTCTACTGTCCACACGGATTGCAGGGATTACAAGGATTCGCCCCGCCTCCGCACGGATTGCAAGGATTACAAGGGTTGACCCCTGCACATGGATTACACGGATTCTCTGCCGCACACGGGTTGCACGGATTACACAGATTCACTCCCGCACATGGGTTGCAAGGATTACAGGGATTGCTGACAACCGCCTTTGTTGCCGTCGAACCGGCCAAATCTACGCTCACCTTTATCGTCTCTGCCAATTTGAGAAAGATAAACTGCGGCACCTCAATATTATAATCGGGAAGATTCAGCGAAAAACCACCGTTAATTATCAGGAGGTCGCCCGGCAGCCTGCCCTTGGTGGCTTCGCTCTCGTCGAAATAGGTGACCGTAATATCTTTTAGCTGGACGGTGCTCTTAACCCCGTGCAGTGATAAAGTGCCTTCAGCGTCCACTGTGAGCGTCTTCCCATCCATGAGCATATTATCAGAGGCTTTGGTTACTTTGTCGATGGTGAGCATCGCTTTGGGATGCTTGGCTGTCTCCAAAAAGTTATCCCGCATATGTTCATCACGTTTGTCGATTCCTGTCTTCAGGCTGGTGAGATCCAATACAAAGGATGCTTTCAACCCCTTGGTGATATCCTGTGGATTGACCTGAACGCTACCCGTAATTTTGCTGGTTGTACCGACGATTTTTTCTAGCGGTGCCTTGGAATCGAAGGTGAGTACATCTCTGCCTCTGGGGTCATCAATTCCAAAGTGTTTCATCCCCGAACAGGGATTACAGGGATTTGTCGCCTCCCCACCGCAGGGGTTGCACGGATTCTCGGCGGCGAAAGCCCCCGCTGATAAAATCATTGCAGCTACAATGCCCACTATTAGGACATAACGGTTGAATCTTGTCATGATACTTCTCCTTAATTTTAGATTAAATTTACGAAAGAGAATTGATAATCATTTCTCTTTCATCACGTCGATCTCTTTTTGCCAACGTGTCTTCTGTTGGCTGTCCACCTGAGCGCGGACAGCTTGGTGTAGCGCAGCAAGCGCCAATTTTGGCTCTAAAGCTGCGCGGTAACCCTCGTAAAGCGCGTACAATATTTCTGCTTGGTCCGGATTTGCGCCAACCAATTCCTCCAAAATCGGTATTGCTTCTTGAGACCGGTTCAATTTAGTTAACGCTCTCGCTTTATACAACAAGCCGTAATAGTAATTTGGAGCAGAATCTAGTGCTATTTCGGCGTAATCAAGTGCCTTTTCGGGTTCCCCTAGTTCGACATAACATAGCGCTAAAAATGCGTGCACGTCGATTTTGGGGGTTGCTGCTGGATTCCAGTTCCGGTCCTGCCGCCAAACTTCGTCTGAGCGGATAAAAGCAGGAACCGCTTCAGCGTATTTCCGTTGTCGAGTCAACGCCCAACCCAAATTAAAATGCGACTGATACATCCCCGGATCCGCTTCGATCGACTTCTGGTAATTGATCGCCTCTTTAACCGGGTCGGTAGTGTGTCTCGCTATCTCGAAGTAACGATTGGTGCGCATATCCCCATCGCCAATACCGCCGATAGCTTCGCCTTTTTCATTATATCGTGTGTTGCCATCGTCTTGATAAGTGCCCATTGTCAAATGGAGTTCGGCAATCTGATCTTTGATTTTAGAGATCCACCCGCTTCGTGTTTCCCGTTTCAATGCTGCCTGATAAGCCTCCATCGACTCTTGGAGATGTTCCGTCCGGGTATAGACTTCGGCGAGGTTCTCTAACGCATAGAGCGAAAAAGGATTCTCGTGCTGTGGATCGAGGGCAACCGCTTTTCGATAGTTCTCTATCGCCCCTTCCGCTTGGCTCTTTTTCCAGTACGCACCTCCAAGCCAATAATAGAGTTCAACCTTATCCGACATTTCCACACTCGCTCTTTCCAAGAAAGAGATAGCAGCCGAATAATTATTGTCGCTATATGCCATCAGTCCGAGCTGATAGTTCGCACCGGCGTGGTCGGGATGAAGGTAGATTGTCATCAGGAAATGCTTCCGAGCGAGTGCTCTGTCCCCATTGTCATTGTGTGCCTTGCCCTCTTGAAAATGGAGTTCATACAATTTGGAATCCAATTCAGGGCTCTCCGTCTGTTCATGAGCCAACCCTACCGAAACCACGGCGACTGTCATCGTCGCAAGAATGAAACAGTATTTGGTCGTATTCATAGTAATATTATATAGCCTGAGTTGCTAAGGCATGTTGACATTTGTGTTGTAATGAGATTTCTGAATTTCATTGCTAGGATTATCCGGTTCCAATGAGATGTCAACAGAATCCAGACAGCCAAGATTTTTTGTTGAATCCACCGACATCAATCAGGTAAGTCGTTTGGCACTCATGCGTGACCGACCTTCAATGGAAGCCACCCTTTATCTCTCCCCAAGTAGTCGTGAGTTGCTTTCGTGACTGTACTGCAAGAGCCTCATATTGAACCTCAAATTCGTCGAAGTGGACACGATTCCCCCATCCTGACGATAGATAAATTCTTCCCCCTGTGTAGGTATCGTCAAGAAAATCTAGCATTTTTGTGTCATCAATAAAACATTGAAACCGATTCCCTTCAGCAATGAGCTTCAAGCGATACCACTTGTGCAATCTGAAATCAAATAGTCGAAATGCGCGCGATCTGCCCTCGCTATTGATATTCCATTCGTCTCCCTTCTTAGAAACCTCCACTTGTTGAATGGTTGCTCCAAAACCTCTTTCTGTAACTCCACCACCTATATCCTGATGACCTAGGATAAACTGGTAAGATTGCCCGTACAGAAGCGTTCGGAGCAGCTTGTTCCCCTGAAAGTCCTCAATGAACGGCTCAAGGCGTGAAGGTATATGAGCGCGCAGCCCGATGTGTGGACCATGCAGAATATCCTTAACTAACCTGCTGATTTTTACAGACACTGCTACTTCATAATCGCTTGCGATTGTACCGTCAACAGCAATGACTGCTTCTGCCCCAAACTTGCCCTTAGGGTTAGGAGAACTGAGAACCAATGCACTATTTTGAATCCTACCATGTTCGGCCCCTTGTACGAACGTCCATCCCCTTAAGTCACCATCGTTAAAATTATCACGAAATATCTCTGCCCATACTGATGACACAAACAACGTAAACAGCAGCATAGCCGTCATGGTCTTCATAAGGTATCACCTTTGTTTTCTGCTGCAAGTCAGTTCAGAACCCAATTCCGTTCCGAGAGTCTTCGACCTACAGATTATCTAGGGGGTGTTGACATTTGGCAGCACGCCCCGTGTAGCGAGGATGCTCGGAACAACATAGGTTGGGTTGAACGCGAACCGTGAAACCCAACACCATACTAATCATCAAACATAGTTCATCAGTTCAATAAACTAATGAACTTTCTATAACTATCTCACATCTAGCACTATTTTTCAACAAAGATCTTCCGAAGATTCCTGTGATCGCATTCGACTGCAAAAGGACTTGCTTGATAATGGAGCGTGTGTTATATTATTTAGAATTGTCCTCACCTTAGTAGATTCATCCAAAATCGGCAACAGAAAGGAAACCAAATGGCTGTTTTTTTACACACCCGCGTTCGAGTAAGTGACCTCGATAAATCAATCAACTGGTATTGCGACCATCTGGGCTTTGTCGTTAAAAGTCGAAGCGACAAATCGCCTGCCGGTAACCAGATTGCACATCTGGAACTACCCGGTAACCTGCATACCGTCGAATTAACCTATTCACCCGATTATGAGCTCAATGTCCCGGAGGATTTAATGCACTTCGCCATCGGTGTCCCAGATCTCGTTGCCTGCTGTGACACGTTGGAGAAAGATGGCATTGAGATTTGGCCCGACGGTTGGCGCGAACAGTTCACATCGGGCGGCATGAAGATGGCGTTCATCGATGATCCGGACGGCTACGAAATTGAGCTGCTGGAACGTAAGGAGGCATAGACCAACCATGAAGATTGGATGTGCCGCCTATTCATTTCGCCAATATTTGACAAGTGGTGAAATGAGTCTTGAGGGATTTCTACAGAAGGCGGTCGAAATGGACGTGGACGGCGTCGAGTTGACCGCTTACTATTTCCCGTCAACGGATGATACTTATTTGTACACCCTGAAACGTCAATGCTACCTGCTAGGATTACAGGTTTCGGCAGCGGCTGTTGGAAATCGCTTCACAGACCCTGACCCCAGTGAACGTGCCGCACAGGTCGAGTATGTCAAGGATTGGGTTGATGTTTCTGTTAAACTTGGGGCACCCTGCCTGCGTTTGTTCGCCGGAGGAACGCCTGAAGGGCATAGCGAAGCGGAAGCTCGCCAATGGACGATCGACGGCTTGAAGGAGTGTGCGGAATACGCTGCACCGCGTGGTGTCTTGCTGGCTTTGGAAAACCACGGAGGGATAACGTCTACAGCAGATCAGGTTATCGATCTGATTACGTCAGTAGACTCGGAATGGGTCGGCGTGAATTTGGATACAGGCAACTTCCGTCAAGACCCCTACGGCTCGCTGGCGCGTGTCGCTCCTTACGCCGTAACCGCTCATGCGAAGACAGAGATTCCAAAAGGAAACGATGGCAAAGAGGAAGCAGACTTTTCCAAAATTGTTGGGCTGCTCAAGGCACAGGGGTACAAGGGTTATCTGTCAATTGAATATGAAGCCGCCGAGGATGCAATGACCGCCGTTCCTCGCTTTGCCCAAATGTTGAACTCTCTAATTTAGACAGTCCGGGCAATCTCACCTCGCCCGTTATCGCTCAACGACTTTTCCTGAATCGCTTTGTTCCTCAGACATTATATTGTGGGGAAAATGTGGAAACGTAAAAAAAACAAGGAGGATGCCGATGGCTACCAATCAAACGAGAGTCGGACTCGCCCGAACCGGCGAGCGACGCCAAAATGTCTTCACCGCTCTGGATCTCGTGCGTGACGATGTCACACCAAAGTTGCGCCAGCAGGTGATGTTGAAGCCGAATTTCCTTTCCAGCACAAATCAGCTTGCATCATCACACGTTGACGCGATCCGTGGCGCAATGGACTTCTTGCTGACTGTGCCAGAACCACCAAAAGAGATTATCATCGCAGAAGGTGCCAACCAAGCATTTTCAGGGGAGGCTTTCGAGAATTTCGGTTACAAGTCGTTGCTTGACGAATACGCCATTCCGATTCGGCTAGTAGACCTTCATCAAGATGAGAATTGGGAAGAGACTCCCGTCGTGCTTGCCGATCGCAGCGAGGTGCCCGTGCGGATGCCCAAAACTGTGCTCGATTGTCTGTGCACCATTTCTGTTGCGGTCGCAAAAACGCACGATGTTGATGTGGTGACGCTTGCCCTCAAAAACATGATTATGGGAACGCTCCATCTCTCAGATCGCATCAAGATGCACGGCTACCATAGCCACGCCGCTCGAGAATTGCCGCGTGAAGCACAAACGTTGAACATCAATCTGATTCGCCTGTCCCGTCATCTGTCCCCTGATATCGCTGTAATTGATGGCACCCTTGGTTTGCAGGGGAACGGTCCTGGAGGCACAGATTCGATTCCGCTTGGAATTGCCGTTGCCAGTGCGGATGTGTTTGCTGCGGACGCTGTAACCACAAAGGCAATGGGGTTTGAACCGTTGGAGATCGGTCTGTTTCACTATGCGGATGAAATGGGCTACGGGGTCGCGGATCTTGAGCGGATCGATGTGTTAGGCACACCTGTTGATGAGGTGATAAAACCGTTCAAGCCACACGAAACGGCACATCTACAATTCCAATGGCAAGAAGCCGAAGCAGCACGTTACCTAAATATCGGCTAGTAGGCAATTATCCATCAGCTTGAGTTTGGCAGATGCCATGTCGCTTTGAAGCCCGATCTTATCGGGGGGAAGGATGGAAGAGCCAATCTTCCACCCTTCCAATATCACACTTCACCTCTCATTTTTTCTTGCACGATTTCTTAACCTAAGCCGTGGGGGGACTATATCATGGAGAATCTTACTTTTGAAGACTGGGTCTCAATAGTTTTTCGCGTTTTTGGCGTTCTAACAATCTTTGCTGGTGTCATAGCCTATATTGTTCATCTACATTTCAGACAGACTTATACCGATAAGAGGTTAGACAATCTGGAAGAAAAATTGGATAACTTAGGTAAGAAATTGGATAACTTGGCGATAACTTTAGAGGCAAGAATGAACAGAGTTGAGGACAAACTAGACAAACTATTCTTCCATCTCATTGGTATAGACGATCACCAACCGAAAGATTATCGTGGCGAGCAAAAGGATAAAGATGAATAATTTTATCACGCATCTCCATCATCTTTTCCTAATCTATACTCGAAACTGTATGGCGTACAGGTCTGCCACTGCCATAACAAAGCGGAGACGAACCGCCCTGCCAGCCAACGAGCCAACATTGACACCGTTCTCCCAGCTAACAACCCGCTCAATTTCATCCCCAAAAATCTCGACACATTCAGATAGCCGATACCCATCAATTGGCTGTCCCTCCGCGTTTTGGATCTCAACGCGCAAGCCGCCCGCCACAGAGGTTGCGTAATTAAGGACCAACTTATCTCCTTCAAAAGTCAACGGCTTTGTCAAAAATTCGCCGCCGACATAAGGCGCATTAACTGAGACAAATCCATCGGTTCGGAGTGTGCCGCGTCGGAGACGGATAGATGGACGACGGTAATGCTCCATAAAATAGACCGACATTTCCGCAGAACCCGTTGGAACGACACCTACCCCGATGTACTGATTTCGGTCTGTCCAGTTATCGGGGTCAGAGCCAAGACTCAGGAACGGTTCCATAAAACGCCGATCCCAATGCACACCATCGCGGCTGGTCATGAAAACGCTTTCGGAGAGGCCGCTGGCTGGCCAATCTTTATCGAACTTACGGTCAGGGACAAAACGTTTGGGGAACATCAGGTAGATATGGGGCGCGCGGAAATACTGTGTGCAGGCGTTTTTGTAAAGATGTTCTTTTGGCGACTTTCCTAGATCAATGAATTCCAAGTCGGACCAGTGACGGAAGTCATCTGAAACACTCCGTCGAATGGCTCGGATGCCGGGCGGGATCCAACCCCGCGCATATGCCACGTACCGGTTTTGCATCGTATCCCAGAATGCGACATTGTGAGAATCAAACATGGGCCACGGGTCGTCTGGCGCTATCAATATTGGATCTTGGTCCAGCGTCTCCCAATGCACGCCATCTGGGGACGTAAACCCCCGCAATGTGGCGCGTTTGTCTATTGGGGGACCTACTCCAACAGCTTTGTAACGTTCTGAGTCTGACGCATTTGGGTTGCCGTCCTTGAAAACACACAACGCCTTTGCTTCGCTCCCTTGGAGGACAATATTGTTTTCCCTGTTCCCGTTGAACTCAAAAATTCCTAGCGTCGGACGTTCCCAATGCACGCCATCTACGCTCTCTGCATAGGCTGTACATTGGTCTTCCCATGTCGATTCCGACCCGCACCCCCGATACCACAGCCGATAACGATCACCCTCTTTCATCACCACCGGGTCATAACTTATCGATCCTTTCCACGGCTGATTAAACTCAAAGACGACCTCTCGGGGAATGGGACTGTGCATTTGAAGGCTAGCCCCCTTCATCTCCTCGATAAGCCAATCATCTACGAACAGTTCCAGTCTTGAATTAATGTTTCGTAGCCCCTCCATTTATCCCCTCCAGTCATTCTAATTGTCATCATTAAGCAGCTGTTCGATGCCTGAACTGCTAGCGTCCAATTCTTTAATCCAGTCCCTGACTACTCGCATCTGCTGAAGTTCATTCTTTTCTTCCAACGCCAATGTCAGGCGCCTGCCGGTGTCTCTCAGTGTGACTCTCACTTCCTTTGCCGTTGGTTCTACATCCAACGCTGCACGGTATTCCTCCACAGCGTCCAAAATTTCATCGCGACCAATATAACACACAGCAAGGCTATTTCGTGCGCGGGCAAGGCGGTTCTTAATGCGTGGTGAATGCCGGTCATTGACAAACTGCCACTCAAATCGGGATTTAATTGATAACAAGTTTTGATAAGCAATGTTATTTGTCGGTGTAAGAACCAAGGCGGACTCAAAAGCTTCTATCGCTAAAATTGGTTGTCTTCTCAACAGATAAAGATAACCGATTGTATTGTAAACTTCTGTAGTTTTTGCCGATGCGTCGATTTTTTCAAACTCGGCAAGCGCGGCAGTATATCTTTTTTGATTCATGAGCGTATTTCCGTGTGCAACGTATAGACTTTTTGACACGTTTTCTGCCTGCAAACTCTGAGGTGCGTCTTCCAAAAGCCGCCCCAACTCTTTTTCGGCACTTGGGAAGTCACCGGCAAGTTGATAAGTGTTAATGAGGCTCAAGCGGAGATTCACCTGTTGAGGAGACAACGCAAGCGCAAGCCGTAACTGATCTATTGCTTCATTGTATCGTTCTTTACTGTCGAGGTGTTGTGCGTAATGGTGGTAGGCAGCGACGAGGTTCTTGCGGGATTGCCAATCGTCAGGTTTTGCGGAAAACGCCGATCGGAATGCATCAATCGCCTGTGGATATACCCCTTTTTTAAGATACAGTTCGCCGAGTAGGCTGTGTGCATCGGCATTGGCATCTACCTGAATAAGTTGGAGATAAGCATCAATCGCCTTGTCGATATGTCCTGATTTGCGATGCGTGTTGGCGCGTTTCCACAAGACATCCACTAGGTTTGCATACGCGATATTCAGCGTTGGGGTCAATTGTAACGCTTCCTGATATGCATCAATCGCCTCCCCCCAACGCTGGGCACCCGTCAACTCTACACCGTAGTTGCTCAAATATCCTGCGAGATTCTGTTTGATTTCTATATCGGCGGGGTTGAATTCAAATGCCTTACGATATTGTGCGATAGCATTTTTGAGGTTACCCTCCCTCGCATAAGCATCGCCCATAAGGCGATACAAAAGCGCATCCTCCGGTTTGAACTGAAGTGCCTCGGCGAAATATAATGCTGCTTTTTGATATGCTTTAATGTTCAGTGCCTTGATTCCTCGCTCTCGAAATATCTGATAGAGATTATTCCGAGGCGTTGGATCGTAGGGGTTCATTTCGAGCGATTTTCGGAAGGCAGCGATGGCCTGATCAATTTCTCCGGTCCGATAGTACATCACACCGATCGTATTATAATCATTGGGCGAAGGCATCTGTTTAAGCGTTTTCTCAAGCAAATCGACCGCTTGTTGGGAGAGACCAACTCTCTGGTATACCTGTAGGAGGGTTTCCCGTGCCGGCTGGAAGTCTGGGTTTATTTCAAGACAGACTTTGAAGCTGGCAATAGCTAACTCGGTATCTCCCTTGTCGTCGTAGATCGTTCCTAGCAGATAATGTGTGCGCGCGTTCGTTGGGTTGGTTTCGAGCTGCTTTTTCAATATGTTAATGGCAACGTCGTGTTGAGGCGTGTTTTGTGGCGTGGAATAGACTTTCAGCAATGTTGCTTGGTCCCGATCGGTTGGACGTTGTGCAATTGATGCCCAAAAACTCACGTCAAGCGGATCAGGACTATGTCCCCACAGTCCGATGGCGTGTCCAAATTCATGAAGGCAAACCGTTCGAGTTTCTTCCTGCGACAGTTTTGCCGATATTGAAGGCTTAGGTAGAGAAAGGATAATTTCGGCGGAAAAATCCTCAGCGCTGTGGCGTGTGAGTTCTGCCTTTCCATAGGTCATATCCATGTTTGCCGGGTCGCTATATCCCCAACGTACCCAAATATCAGCATCCTTACTCGTTCGCAACTCTTGAAACTGAATTTTTCCATCGGAGACCGCTTCCCACTGCCGCATCGCATACCGTAGTTCGGGAAGATATCTCGCTTGTAGCGTCGGTGTGATGTAAACAGTGATCGGCATCTCGACAAAGCGGGTAATCCTGCCATGAGAGAAGACTGTGATTTGATCGAAATAGTCGTCAGCCAAAGCCGAAACAGTGAAAATCAGGAACATCACAGAGAAAACAATACCTCTAAATGAGTTGTGAATCTTCATAGCTGTTTCCTTGTGGTATTAAACTTTCACAAAATATGGTAAATCAGAGAAATAGGTAGACATTAATAGTAGTAGGCACACTCTGTATGCCGTAACTCGGCGAGCAAAGTTCGTGACTTGGTTCGCTCATCATGTCCAAGTAATTCTAAAATCTACCATAAATCAATCACCGTTTCATTCGCAAGCTGTTAGTGACGACGGTCACACTGCTAAAAGCCATGGCGAGGGCAGCCAACACCGGGTGCAGGGCGCGTAACATCATCGGTAGGAAGGTGAACGGGTGCAGCACACCCGCTGCCACCGGGATGAGGAGAACGTTGTAGAAAAAAGCCCAGAACAAATTTTGCTTGATGACGCGCATTGTCGCTTTGCTGAGGGCAATCGCTTGTGGTACAGATCGAAGGTCACCGCTTATCAGGGTGACATCAGCCGCTTCCATCGCCACATCAGTGCCTGTGCCGATGGCGATGCCCACATCTGCTTGAGCTAATGCCGGTGCGTCGTTGATCCCATCGCCAACCATTGCCACACCTCCGATAGCTTGAGATTCCCCCTTCGTTTCTCTTTGCAATTTCTTCACTTCCGCCGCTTTGTCTTCAGGTAGAATTTCCGCGAGGATCCGGTCAATTCCGAGAGCGTTCCCGATACTTTCCGCTGTGGTTTGGTTATCGCCGGTGACCATCACCACCTGCAGACCCAGACGGTGCATCTGATCGATGGCTTCTTTGGATCCGGGTTTGATAGTATCCGCCACAGCAATTAGGCCCGCAGCTTTGCCATTGACCGCAACCCAGATCACGCTTTTCGCACCTGTTTGTAACTTCGCCGCTTCAGTTTCTAAGTCGTTGAGATCAACATCCCCCTCGTTCATCATTTTCAGATTGCCCAAGGTGACCTGATACCCTTCGACCTGAGCGAGAACACCATGTCCGGCCAAGGCTTCAAACTGGGAAGGTTCTACCGGCGATAACCCACACGCCTGCGCTGACCGTACGATGGCTTCACCAATCGGGTGTTCGCTGCCCCGCTCTGCTGAGGCAGCCAGCCATAGGATTGCAGCTTCTTCCTTCTGCCCCTCTTCTATCTCTACCCCATTCGGTAACGCTTTGGTGATAACGCTTAGGGTATCTTCTTCCGCAATTATTACCTCCGTCACAGATGGTTCACCTGTCGTAATCGTGCCAGTTTTATCAAGGACAACCACCTTGAGCGAATGCGCGAGTTCAAGTGCCTTGCTATCTTTGAAAAGGATACCCCGTTCCGCCCCTCTGCTTGTACCGACCATAATAGCGGTCGGCGTGGCAAGCCCAAGTGTGCAGGGGCAAGCGATGACCAACACCGCTACCATCCGGATCATCGACGGCGTAAAACCAGCGTCCACGACAAACCACCAAACCAGCAGGGTCAAAGCCGCAATCGCAATGACAACGGGCACAAAAATACTCGCCACCCGATCGGCGAGACGCTGAATTGGTGCCTTGCTCCCCTGCGCCTCTTGGACAAGCCGAATAATCTGTGCGAGCGCAGTTTCTGCACCGACCTTGTGTGCTTCAAATTTGAGTCGTCCCTGCTTATTGATAGTCGCACCAATTACCGGGTCACCCTTCCCCTTATCCACCGGTATGCTCTCTCCGGTGAGCATACTCTCGTCGACAGCGGAATTGCCCTCAATAATAGTCCCGTCAACGGGAATCCTCTCCCCCGGTCGCACAATCACCACGTCGCTGACAACCACCTGCTCAATGGGGATGTCAATCTCTGCACCGTTACGCACTACACGGGCTGTTTTCGCTTGTAGACCCATCAACTTTTTGATCGCTGCCCCGGTCTGATCTTTCGCACGGACCTCCAGCAGTTTACCGAGTTTAATGAGAGTGATAATGACCGCCGAGGTTTCAAAATAGACATGGCTGCCTAAGGCAGTGCTGCCCAACGTCAATGCAACGGTGACCGGCACACTATAAAAGAAGGCAGCAGATGAACCCATCGCAACCAACACATCCATATTGGCAGCACCGTTGTGCAGCGCTTTGAAACCACCTGTGTAATAGTCCCATCCGACGTAAAATTGCACCGGCGTGGCAAGAACAAACATCAACCAGTTGCCCCAAAGAGCATGGGACCAAGCCCCCAGCAGCGCAAAGTCGCGCGCCATGCTAAAAATAAAGAGCGGGAGAGAAAAAGCGACACCAGTCCAAAACTTGCGCGTCTGGTCGTGGATTTCAGCTTCGCGGGCAGCCTGCTCAACGTCTGCTAATTGCTGATCGGGATCCGCTTCAACGACACCGTAGCCTGCCCCTTTAATAGCATCAATGAGATCAATGGGAGTCACTTGACCGGGGATATACGCTATCTTCGCCTTCTCTGTGGCGAAGTTTACTGTCGCGGAGACGACGCTTGGTCGCATCTCGTTAAGTGCCTTTTCAACCGTCGCCGCACAGTTGACGCAATGCATCCCCGTTATAGGCAATTCAATCTCGCCTGTCGCTACCCCGTAACCGATGTCTTTAATTTTCTCAATGATGTTGCTCTCACTCAGAACAGACGGGTTGAAACTGATCGTCGCTTTCTCGGTAGCGTAGTTGACATTTGCCGCTGCCACACCCTCCAGTTTCCCCAACTCGCGTGCGACAGTGTCCGAGCAGTTTGTACAATGCATCCCTGTTATGGGCAGTGTGACCTGTTTTTTAGTCATAGAGCTCTCCTCCCACATTTCAGCGGGGGGTTGACACAGCGTCAGCGTTAATTATCCCATCACTCCAGTTACGCTATGTTCCGATTCGTCCCTCATACGCCGAGATTTGTTCATCAAACTGCAGCGTCCAACCAATCTCATCTAAGCCATTCAACAAACAATGCTTCTCAAAGTCACCAATCTCGAAGGGGTGCGAGGTTCCATCAGGCTGAACCACCTGTTGCGTCTCCAAGTCAATCATCAATCGGTATCCTTCTTGTCCTTCGATCTGTTCCATCAGATCCGCAGTCACATCGTCCGGTAGGGCGATGGGTAGGAGCCCATTTTTGTAGCAGTTGTTACGAAAGATGTCCGCGAATGAAGGCGCGATCACCGCCTTGAACCCGTACTGTTGCAACGCCCACGGTGCATGTTCCCGCGAACTACCGCAGCCAAAGTTCGCCCCAGCAACCAGAATACTCGCTTCCTGATAACGGGGATCATTCAGGACAAAGTCCGGATTGGGATCGCCATTGTCCCGAAAACGCCAATCGTAAAACAGGAACTGTCCAAAACCGGTGCGCTCAATCCGTTTAAGAAACTGCTTAGGAATAATCTGATCGGTGTCTACATTCAACCGATTCAACGGTGCTGCAAGTCCAAGGTGTTCCTTGAATGCTTCCATTGTTTGTATCTCCTCTGGAATTATCAGTGATAATATGTAGCCAAATTCGTAAAAAGTTGATTAAACTATAAATCTACACAGCGTTTGGCGGACCCGTATAGCCGATGCTCTCCCAACCAGCCACATCACCCCCTAATAACCGATAGGGATGTGGAACTATCCGCAAGGAGCGGTCCTCTAGCGGCAGAGAAATGCGCCGATGCCCACACTCGGCAGATTGCTTTAACGCAATCGCAATTTCCAACGCTTGACGGTAGCCATGCCCACTGTCCAACACATCCTGACCCGTATCAAACGCCTGCATAAGCCACTCAATCCGACGTGTAAAGAAATCGTCAGGTAAAGGAGTATCAAGAAAATCAGGATAAACCGGAGTCGAAGCCGCACCACTCCCTTGGATAAACACAGGGCTTAAACCCGTCATCCATACCTGTCCATTCTCCCCCATAACCCTGACCGGGCAGGACCCACCTTGCTCCGATGGCACAGGAATTTCACAGACGATGCCATTCGACAATCCGACACGACCATAAGCAGGACAATCAATTTCCGATTCCGAAACCTCAACAGACGGCATCCAATCAGATTCCGGCGGTAATGTCCACCCTTCTACCCATTCCACCTCCATACCGGTAAGTAATCGCAGCAGCGTCAGTTGAACACATCCCCCGCCCGATACCTCTCGTGGCAATCCACTCGGAATAGCAGCAGCGGTGAGTTTACCGATATTACCGGCACCAATCCAGCCGATTGTCTCTAACAGATACGGAACTCCCGAATAGACACTACCGCAACTGAAAACAGTGCCCCGTTCACGACAAATACGCATCATCGCATCCGCCTGAGACAGTTCGACCGCTATCGGCTTTTCGCATGAGACCACCTTCACGCCAGCCTCCGCACAGGCGATTACTGTATCGGGATTGTGCGATGTCGGAAGAATCGCCGAAACGATATCGGGGACCTCTCTCACTAACAGGTCATCTAACGAATCAAAGATAGTTTCAATGCCATATCGGTCAGCAAAGGTCTGTCGGCGATCTTTGGCACGGTCAACCAATGCGACGATTTCGCAGGCTGGATGGTTGGCGTAGGCGTGTAGATACCTGCTGCCCCAAGTTCCCGCCCCTCCGACAACCGCAACTCTATACTTTTTCATTTCTCAAATTCAACTCCTTCGGCGAGACGGTTTTCTACCGCCGCTGAACGCATCTGGCTTCTGAGTGTCAGAGGGCCAATACCCGTTGGGATCTTCCTGCCATAAATTCCCGCACAACCCGGAAATCACCCGCCATTCCGCCGCACCGAGATCTGGATCTGGGTGAAAGAGAAATCGCTTCAATCCTGCACGTTGGGAGGTTGTCAGGATATTGTGAAGATCTCTTGCTGTCATCGCATCTCCTGCGTGCGGACTGCGTCCCGTAGATACCCAAGCGACGACTTTGTCATCGTCCCCGATCGCTTCCAGCGCACGTCGGGTTTCACTATGCACAATCTCCGAAAAAAACTCCTCCGGGAACCCCATCTCCATATCCATCAACGAGTGAATGCCCGGTAAGTCAATACCAAATAGCGATGTTACCGCCGCAAAGCAGTCTTCTTCCGTCAACGTGGGATTCCACTCAGAAAGTATCTGGACCCATCGTGCAATCGTTCCATACATCCCATCGAAGCCCCGGTGCCAGAAGTAGTGCTTAGGAAAGATGTAATCGAAAAGCGATGCCATCTGTTGATAGTTCTGTCCGGTGAGCGAAGAAAACGTCGCTGTGCGCGGAATACCACCCAATTCCACCTTACGGTCCAACTGATCAAGTTGGGTGCGTACAGCCTGCATGTAACCTAGGGCAGTTTCTTGACGCGTCCGCAACCAGTAAAGTACATCTTCGTTGATGTCAAACAGTGTCAATGCTGCTAACATCCCACCGGAGGCGTGATACCGTACCAGAGATGGTGTCAGGTTGTGAAGTCGTTCCCATAAGTGTGCGATGCCCCGCTCCAAACGGGGAATATCCTTTCCTAAAACCGCAAACCGATGCCGCTCATGCTCACGAATCTCAAGCAACTCTCCACCATGATGGAAGGCTAACTCGTAGTGTTGTTCCCCCGGACCATCTATGATAACACCGTGCGCTTGAGGGTAGGCGTTCATCGTATCCTGAACGCTAGCGGCAAATCCCACCGCCCCATAGGGATCCTCCGCCAACGATCGCGCCCCACCGCCGCCGGGAACGCTGAAGGTCATAATATGCCAATCGCGCGAGGCGGCATCGTCCAACATGGCGTGTAGTTGCTTCTCCTTCTCCAAATCGCGTGGGACTTCCGGCGGCGGACTCACCCCGAATGATTTGTATACCTCCGGATCAGGAGCAAAGGTCCGAATCGTTGTGCCATCGTCCTGCATGAACTGCAAATAACCGAACACGATGCCACGTACACCCCCATCCTCCCAAGCGTCGAATGTCCGTCGGTAGTCGGGCAGCCAATGTTCGAGCGGGCTATGGGTAAAAATCCACGGTATCATAGGAAACCTCCTCAGTTGAGCACTTTACATCATTAAAACTTACGCAGCCAACTGTAGGCGGGGCATCTTGCCCCGCACCAATTGTGCTGAAATGCGTAAGTCCTAATCCTTGATCGTTGCATCTTAAAAAGGGTATAAACCTTTTCAGAGTTTAGCTGTCGAAAAGACAAATGACAAACGCTGTTTTCTTCGATTTCTTTGCCACGCTTATCTTTTGGACACAACCACTCCGTGTGACCCTCCGCAAGATTGCCGATCGGTATCAACTGCATCTGGACTGGTCTATCTACGACGAAGCGCGAGCGATTCTAACCGAAACCTATGAAGCCTCAAAACCAACAGATAACATACGGGATACAATATCCAAGCAGCTTGAAGGCTGCTGCGCTATTCTCAGAAAGCTAGGGATCCACGAGCATGTGGAGCAGATTGCGTGGGAAGTCTTGCAATACGAACATGCCCTTTTTTCGCGCAACAACGCCACGCTTTATGAAGATGTTCTGCCAACCCTGAACCAATTGCAGCAAACGGATCTAAAAGTGGGAATCATCTCCAACTGGGATACCCCCTTACATGCCATGGTTGAAGAACTTGGGCTTGCCCCCTATTTTGATGTAATCGTTGCCTCCCACGATCAGCGGGTACGGAGTGCGAAGCCGGACGCAGCTATTTTTGAATATGCCTTAAAGGCCGTCGGTGTTTCCCCGGAAGAAGCAGTTCATGTTGGGGACTCCTTCGAGGCAGACATCATGGGAGCGCATACCGCGGGTATCCGTGCAATTCTGTTAGACCGAGACGGGACACAAACTGGACAATGGGGAGAGACCATCCAGACCTTGCATGCGTTACCTGATCTGTTAGGCGTGAAGCGTGCTTTGAGTTGAATTGCCTTTCCTTCTACCAGTTCTCCGTCACACAGCGTAAGCGACCGAGCCATCTTTGCGCAACAGAGTCTGACCGGTATTCATCGGCTGGTAGGGCCTCTGCTCTATCAGGCTATCGTCCAGTTCCACACCGAGTCCCGGTGCTTCGGGAATGGGAATATAACCGCCCTCGCGTTGGTAACACGTTTTGTAAACCGCATTGTCGGGTGATTCGTCGCCCTTGGTGTATTCTTGGGTGATGAAGTTCGGGATGCTAGCGTCGAGGTGTAACGAGGCGGTTGTGGTCAACGGTCCCAAGAAATTGTGGGTGACAACCGCACTGTGATAGGATTCAGCGATTGCAGCAATCTTTTTGCACTGGGTCAACCCACCCGCCAACGCTACATCCGGTCGGACGTACTGCGGTCCACCGGCGGCGAGCAGTTCACGGAATTCCCAGATGGTAGTCAGGCGTTCACCGTTCCCCAAGGGGACGGTCATCCGCTTGGCGAGTTCTGCCTGCGACACAATGCTGTCGATCTGGATGGGATCCTCAAGAAAGTAAATATTAAAAGGTGTCAACGCTTCTGCTAAGACAATCCCGTTCATCGGCGTGAGTTTGCGATGGACTTCGACGATAAGATCGAGATCGGGACCGCCTCCCTCCCGCGCCGCTGCAACCAGATCGCGAGCGGTCTTGACCAAGCGATCCAGTGCCATATCCTGATAGCCGCCGATTACCGGATCAAACTTCAGTGCGGTAAATCCTTCCTCTACCGCATCTTTCGCACTCTGAAACATTGTCTCTGGTGTCGGCCCACCAGCCATAAGATGCAGACGAATTTTGTCACGACAATTCCCGCCCAATAATTCCCATACCGGCGCACCGAAATGCTTTCCCTTGATGTCCCACAACGCGATATCTACTGCACTAATCGCGCCACAGAGAGCGGTGCCACGAAAGGGACCCATGCGGTAGAGATACTGCCAGTGATGTTCGATGCGGAGGGGATTTTGACCAATTAGGTATTTTTCAAAGGTTGCAACGATTCTTTCGACCGCTTCGGGATACCCCCAGCAGGCGGTTTGACCGATACCACTGATACCGTTATCGGTGTGGATACGGACCACATAACCGCCACCAATGAAAAAGGATTCGATCTTGTCAATTTTCATGCTGCGCTCCTTGATGGATTGATTTAAATAAATGGGATTGTAAACTACGTCAGTATATCAAAGATTACAGAGCCCGTCAATCGAATTTCAAGGATTGACATCCTCGTTCTAGTGTGGTATCTTTGTTAAATCAGCGAGTTGATTTCTGGAAGGACCCAGAAAAGCGTCAATGCTCGATAAACGGCTCTGCTCAGCACAACGGCACCTGTGCTGCAATCGGATTCCATAAATTAGGAGAGACAGGTCCCTCCTATTCAATCTACCTAAGACAAATATTGAGGCATTTGAAGTGAATTTCTACAATTGTGGATTCTATTTAGGCTATTTACACAATTTGCAGTCCCAGATAACTGAATTAGACCTCAAATCTGTTCTGAAGTATCTATGCACTTTCAGTTGTGAGGCGGTCATTCCATCTCAGAATTCCCAAGAATCAACACCGATGGATTCCAAATTGATTGCTGTTTACGAGAATCTGCTTAACAGGGGACTGCCAACTTTCCCTTCCTTACTGGTAGAGCGCACTTTAGCCCGGTTGTCTCATCCACACATCCCTATAGACGAGGAATCCGAAACAGGGAGTTTTGAGTTTCTACGCCAGAACCTTAACGTTGAAACTGAAGAAGAATGGTTGAACCTACTAAAGAGAGCGCACTATATTATTGATCCTCGCTTGACCCCAGAGATCGAATTGCCCCACCAACCGTTTGATAGTGATGAGGAACAGGACTTTTTCTCCAATTTGCTCCCTAAATTTTTGGGAAGCCATATTACTCAGTTGGTTGAGCCCCAACGACTATTTGAAACTTTGATTGATCGCAAGGCGGCACCCGAGTTTTTCAGACAGAGAGTAGATTTTGCTTTAGAAACAGATCGAATCAAGGTAGTTTTTGAAGTTGATGGCGAACAACACGAGGAACCAGGACAACGAAGGCTCGATGAAAGGCGAGATAAAATTCTCAAGTGCAACGGTTGGGAAGTTTTCAGAATCCCTGCACGAGACGTAAGAAGTGGCAGATTGGAACAAAGAATTGAACAAGATGTTAGAGATAAACTTGCAACAAACCCGTTTTTTGCCCTAACTGAGCAAAATTATCAATCTCCACTATGGGAAACGGAACTTGGACAAAAGGCTTTGCAATTAGTTCTGACTCCTTTTTCTGTAGCACGCTTACAGAAAACCCTTCTTTTAGCCTTACGCTGTTCAGCACTTTCATTGAATCAGTCAGAATGGAAGTTAGCCATCATTGAAAGAGATGTTCCTTGTGCTCAACTTGCCATTTTAGATTTCTTGCAAACCCTTCAAGCGTTCTACAGTCTGCTTGAGATTAACACACCACTTCCCCAAGTTGAGCTGCTAATTTACGCAACTCCCGAATTTGAAAGAACTAGTAGCGGCATATCGGAGGGCCAACTTTCGGAATTTAGCATCCATGCAAACTCACACGCGCTAAATTCGCAAAATGCAGAGACCATTGAGGGCGACTTACTGATTGATATTTCCATGCTGCAGCGTCACGGGTATACCACACCAGATCCCGGTTTATGTAATCAACTTTTGGGTTCTCATAGTGCAGCTGTTTCTATACGTTCTGTACATACACCGAGAGATCGGGACCAGATTCAGTCTAGCGAACCCATTGTTTATCCCATGACTAACGACAAACGGGAACCACTCCGATTTTTCCTCCAGAATATCTTCCGGAAAAAGGACTTTCGAGAAGGACAATTTGAGATTTTGACCCGTTCCTTAGCACAGAAGCCTGTCATTGGTTTGCTTCCGACAGGGGCTGGTAAATCGTTGTGTTATCAGTTGGCTGCGCTGCTGCAGCCCGGTGTGACATTGGTGGTTGACCCACTGCGTTCGTTAATGTTTGACCAAGCGGAAAACCTGAAAGCAAATAGGATTGATCGAATCGCGTTCATCAATGGCGAACAGGAAACTAAGGAGCGAGAAAAGATTATTCGGCAAATGGGAAACGGAGAGTTTCAGATTATATTCATTGCTCCAGAAAGGTTACAGATTAAAAAATTCCAAGAGGAACTAGGTCGAATGACCACCGCTTTTTCAGTGCCTTATGTGGTAATTGATGAAGCCCACTGTGTTTCTGAATGGGGACACGATTTCCGAACTTCGTACCTTAATTTAGCTAGCACTGTGCAAGCCGTTTGTCGTTTTCGCAATATCCCACCGACAATTGTTGCGCTGACTGGAACGGCATCCTACGCGGTGTTAACAGATATTCAAAGAGAAATCGGAATTGGCGACGAGGAAGCTAAGATTTATCCGAAGACATTTGATCGAAAAGAATTGCAATTTAGCCTTTACACGGTTCCCTCAAATCAAAAGCAATCGCAACTCTTAGACGTATTAAAAGTTGTACCCAATCAATTTTCGATGAATGTGGATAGCTTTTATGAACCGAATGGACACCATACACATTCCGGCATTGTCTTTGTTCCTCATGTCAATGGAGCATTTGGTGAGAAGGTGAGGACGTTTCTATCTCATAAACTCGATATTCCTGTCAAATTTTACAGCGGTACAGTTCCAAAGACCTTCAAGCCGAATCCCAATCACAATAGAGAACGGTCCTGGAACGAACATAAACGAAGTGTGCAGCAAAGATTCAAAACAAACGAATTTCCCCTTCTGGTATCTACCAAAGCCTTTGGTATGGGGATCGATAAACCAAACATTCGCTATACAATTCATTACGGAATTCCACAATCACTAGAGGCATTCTATCAGGAAGCCGGAAGGGCTGGTAGGGACAGAAACGACTCGATTTGCGCCATTATTTTTTCGGACGATAGTGCAGCAAACGCCGATCAATTTTTAGATGGCCACCGCAGTATTGACGAGATCTCACAACTGCAGGAGCCTCCCTGGAATCAGCAAGGCGATATTCACCGAATGATGTGGTTCCAGAGACAAGGCTTTCAAGGCACGAGTGCTGAAAAACGGGCGATTCTTAAATTATTAGAGGGTTGGATTTACCCTTATCTCCATGATACATTACAACTTAACCCGTCCGGGGAAATACAGATTCCATTTGGAGGCGGTAATTCAATAAAGATGAAGCGAGAAAAAGCTATCTATCGTCTTTCAATCATCGGTGTTGTCCAAGGTTATACAATAAACTTTGGTGCTGGGCAATTTGAAGTAACAATTGTTAGAAAACCAGAAGATGAATACCTAGCGCAATTGCAAGACTACATTGCCCGTTATAAGACTCAGGATCGAACGGTAATCGATCAACAAGTTCAACAGCACGATGGCAGGAACTTAATTGAAAAGTGCTTAGGTTACTTGATTGATTTTGTATATGAGGAGATTGAAAAGAAACGCCGTAGAGCAATCCAAACGATGGCTGAAGTTGTCAGAACTTGTCACACAAACGAAACAATCAGAGAAGCATTATTAAGCTACCTTGAAAAATCGCCGTTCACAGAACCGCTTTTGCAACTGGCAAGACGAATTGAACCGCAAGAATGGTGGAATGTATTGGATATCAATAATGAGTTGGATCAACCATTGCTGAGAGAGGTAGATGGTGCTCGTCAACTTCTGGGGGGCTGCAGACGAACTTTAGAAAGTTTTCCAAGCCATCCTGGCTTATATCTTTTGAGCGGATTTGCCCGATTGCTCCTGCCGAATCAAGAAGTTGAACAAGCACTCAGCGATATTCGTTCAGGTCTACAAAACCTTACAGATCGTTCCGTTTCCAGACGAGAGGAGATTACTTTGGAATTTCTGAGAAAATTTGAACAGTGGTCTGAGAGTATTCAAAATTTCGAGATGATTCAAGCGAATATTGCTGAAATTGTCCTAAATGCATTGCGAACGAGGACAATTGCACACGCCACATATCGTATGAATCCTGTCTATACCGAAAAAATTCTGTTGAATTGGATGCTTCAAGACGTTAAAAATTTCAATCAACAATTTTTAGGGGGAACTCAAAATGTCCGATAATTCTGATTTTTTAGAAACAGAAACGTTGGTTCACAATCTTTTAGAAGAGTTGAACAAACTCAAGCCTGCCGTTGATCAAATTGAGGATGCAAAAAATAGCGCGAGAACAATTCAAGAATCAGCTAATAACATTGTCCGTGGTACAACTGAATTACTTGCCACAGGCAAGACAATCTTAGACCGAGTTGGTGAAGTTCGATTCAAAGAGAGGTTTGATGAAGTTAAAAAACTTGGAATAGAATCCGCTGAAAACGACAAGATCATTCTCAATGGAATTGAGGACACAAAAAATAGCGCGAGAACAATTCAAGAATCAGCTAATAACATTGTCCGTGGTACAATTGAATTACTCACCACAGGTAAGACAATCTTAGACCGAGTTGATGAAGTTGGATTCAAAGAGAGGTTTGATGAGGTTGAAAAACTTGGAGTAGAATCCATTGAGAATGACAAGATGATTCTCAACAGAATTGGCAGACTTGAAAAACGCAATTTGCGCCTTAATATTGGAATAATTGGTTTATTAGTTTTCCAAGTGACGACGTTGGTGTTTCTCTTTTTGAAATAGCTCCAGATTCTTGCGAAGGCTTCACCGCCTCACAAGGTTGGACAATAGAGGTGTCAGTATGAACTTTCCACTGCTCTGATGCTCAACGGTAAAGCCTACATCTACATCAGTTTGGTTGATTAGGTAAACAATAAATGGCGAACAGACTTGAAAAGGGATGCGTTTAATCAACTTTGCATCCGAAATTCCGTCATAATGTTCACAGGGGGTAAAATCAATACGACTGGAGTCAGAAGCCCTATTCTGTATTTATCCCTTATTTTATCACCTGCTTGAGTTTCGTAACCAAAGCGGCTGCACCGGCGTTAGGGAGAATGACGATATGGAGAGCATCGGGATTTTCATGCAATGCTTCGTAGCAGCGCCGCAGCTTGACGGACGACGACTCCTTGATGGCAAACAGATTTACTACGGGAGATCGGTAGATGATCGAAGTTGAAAATCTCACAAAAAATTACGGACCGTTCCAAGCATTAAAAGGGATCTCCTTTCGTATTGACAAAGGCGAAGTCATCGGCTTTTTGGGGCCAAATGGTGCGGGCAAAACCACCACCATGCGAATTTTGACCTGCTTTATGCCCGCCAGCAGTGGAAATGCAACGGTCGCAGGATACGATGTTTTCAAGCAATCCTTGGATGTTCGTAAGCACATCGGTTACCTACCTGAAAGTGTGCCGCTCTACCCAGAAATGACCGTCACCGGTTATCTCAAGTTTGTGTCAAAGATTAAAGGTATACCGCGAAGCAGACGTGCCGAGCGATTGGAGGTAGCGGTTGAATCCTGTGGCTTGACCGAGCGGCAAGGTCAGATTATCGGGCAGTTGTCAAAGGGCTATCGTCAACGGGTCGGTTTGGCACAGGCACTAATCCACGACCCAGATGTCATTGTTCTCGACGAACCTACAGCCGGACTCGACCCACGACAGATTATTGAAATCCGTGAGCTGATTAAGGCACTCGGCAAGGAGCACACAATCATCCTCAGCACACACATCCTCCCTGAAGCGAGTATGACCTGTGAGCGGTTGATTGTCATTAATGACGGTGAAATCGCTGGTGGTGTAAAACTTTCGGAAGGGCGTGCCGTTTCTATTGATGCAAGTGATAATGGATATTCAGAGTTGAGTGATACAAAAACCCTTTATCTGGAGGTCTCAGGCCCAGAGGCAGAGGTTAAGACTGTCCTTGAGAATTTCCCCGGTGTCAGCCGTGTCGAAAGTCGAGGCTTGAAGGATAACGTCAATCCAACATTCCACATCAATTATGAACTAAATATAGATATTCGTGCAGCGGTTTCATCAAGCATTATTCAGCACGGTTGGAATTTGCTTGAAATGCGTTCCATCGAAATGACGCTCGAGGAACTTTTCTTGCAGCTGACAACCGGCGTAGAAAGTGAGACACAGGCGGACGATGAGGCAGGTTTAGAGGCGTAGGATCCGTAACCGTTCCCGTTCATTCTTATCGGGAAAATTGAGCAAAATCGCTAAATTTGAAGCCTTCATCCATTCATTTATTTGGATATTTTTACAGTTCTTTAATAAAATACTTGACGTTGAACGATCCATTAATGTATAATCTTTACGCTAATAGGAATAATTCCCTCCAATAGTCGTCCGCTACTATATTTCGTATTATCTTGAACGCCTTCAAACACCGATTTGATGCCTCTTCTATGTTACCCGTTTGGGAATTCCTTATAAATTACAACTTAACCAACCGCTATTCTGCGTATCCTTGTCTTTTATCTTAATTTGATCCAACTTGCTTTTCAATAATTTCCCACCACTATGCTGCCAACGGTCACAAGCTATATATTAACTAGTGAGTTATTGCACATCGGGTGTTTGTGATGCTGTCGCTTACCTGTTACATGATCGTCTGGAGTATACCATCTTTTCCCGAAACGTAGCATCAACCGTGGATTGCCTGCTGCAAATGCTTTGTGCAATTTTGGGTTAGCGTAAAAGATATAAGTATTAGGCAATCTGCAAGCGGTTAGAATCTCGCAATGAGGAGCAACAAAATTATGGAGAATGTGGACATTGTCAAACTCCAAGAGATGACGATCTCCGAATTGAATGGCATGGCTCGGAAGCTAGGGCTAACAGGATACAGTAGTCTCCGCAAACAGGAGCTTATTGCCCAAATTCTGGGAGCCAAAGCGGAGAGCAGCGGCCTATTGTTCGGAGAAGGTATCCTTGAAATTTTACCAGAAAAATACGGTTTCCTGCGGTCATCGAGTTATAACTATTTACAGAGTACCGATGATATTTATGTCTCGCCCTCGCAAATACGCAAATTTGATCTCCGTACAGGTCACGAGGTGCAAGGACAAATCCGGCCTCCTAAAAAGGGCGGCGATAAAGATGAATTTTACTTCGCATTGTTGAAAATTGAAAGAGTCAATGACGAAGCCCCAGCAGCTGCAAAGGATAAAATCCTTTTCGATAACTTGACCCCTGTCTACCCTTATGAGCAGCTAATACTTGAACATAATCCGAGGGAGTTTTCTACACGTATTACGGATTTGATGTCCCCGATCGGTAAGGGGCAGCGTGGACTGATTGTAGCCCCACCTTACAGCGGCAAAACCACAATCTTAAAAAATATCGCCCACGGTATTGAGAAGAATCATCCAGAAGTGATGCTCATTTTCCTGTTGATTGATGAGCGTCCGGAAGAGGTAACGGATGTTTCCCGGTCGATAAAAGGGGAGGTCATCAGTTCGACCTTTGATGAGCATCCGGAACGGCACGTGCAAGTTGCGGATATGGTCATTGAAAAAGCGAAGCGGTGGGTCGAATATGGCAAAGACGTGGTCATTATGCTCGATAGCATGACACGCCTCGTGCGAGCCTGTAACGTTGTGGCACCCCATAGTGGTAAAACATTGTCAGGCGGTATTGACGCACTCGCGTTTATGAAGCCTCGTCAGTTTTTCGGGGCGGCGCGGAAGTTTGAGGAAGGCGGCAGCTTAACAATCATAGCTACCGTATTGGTTGATACCGAAAGTCGAGGCGATGAGCATATTTATGAGGAGTTAAAAGGTACTGCAAACATGGAGATCCACCTAGAACGTTCTCTGCTAGAACGGCGTATCTTCCCCTCCATCGACATCGGCAAATCAAAGACTAGACGCGAGGAGCTGCTTCTCAAGCCGGAGATACTCAGCAAAGCGTGGATCCTGCGCAAATTCATGGGGCAAATGAGCACCGCTGAATCAATGGAACTCCTTGTTGAACACTTAGGAAAAACAGAGACAAATGAGCAGTTTATTGATATGATGATAAACAATACCAAAGCCAACGGTCCCGCCCGCGGTGGACGGTATCAGTGGTAGTGCTGAGTTGACCGTTAGATAAGTCATAAGGAGGTGAGCATCCTCATGAAATCAGATATCCATCCAGAAACAATGGAATGTGTCATCAATTGTGTGTGTGGTGCAACATATACAACCTATTCTACAAAACCCCAAATCCGCGTGGAAATTTGTTCAAAATGCCACCCGTTTTACTCGGGGCAGCAGACAATTGTTGATACGGCGGGTCGTGTGGAAAGTTTCCGCCGTAGGTATGGTCTTGCTGATGAAAATTAAATGAGACTTGAGCGTTGTATGCTAGGTGCAATAACGCAAGTTGCTAAAGCCTATTCACATTTAAAGGAGTTACGCACTTGAGTTTGTAGTGGCGCAATTCATTGCGCGTCAAAGGGGAGGTTTAGACTCCACCCCCATCGTAGGCGGGGCATCTTGCCCCGCATTGGTGGATGAACCTTTGAATTACAACATCTCATCGTTCAACCGCGTAAGTCCTAAAAGTAGTCTTTTGTAGCATGATCTGTTAGATTGTGTGATCCCAACCCGCAAACACCACTTATGGCAGATTCCTAGATGATTATGGCGTCTACCGATCCCGACTCGTTGAGAATGTGGAGAAAAAAATAACACATGGGATTTCAAGTATCTGATAAACATATTGAAGAATACCATATGCTGGGTTACACAGTTTTCCGAAAAATTCTTCCACCATCATTGATTCGGGATCTGCGACAAGTCAGTGACAAGGCGAAAGCGATTGCCCGTGAGCAAAGCGGTCCTCAAGTGCAGCGACTCCAGCCCGTCGCAAACTACGACCTTGACCAGCAGCCTTTTATTGATTACACCAATCTACCGCCACTGGTTGATGCCATTGCCAAGGTACTAACGTCGCGGCATCGTCATGGAGATCGAGACCACTTCGGTATCCTGTTTGAACCTGCGGATATGCCATACTGCACGCCGTGGCACCGCGACTGGCGTGATAATGCCGCCGGTTTGCCGCTCTCGATGTGGGATGAAGTGTTTAACGACATCAACCATTTCAATCAGATTAATTGTGCATTGTATGAGGACAGTTCGACATGGTTTGTTCTCGGTAGCCATCTGAGGCGAGACTTACCAGCAGAGATTGAACGCTTCCCAGATCGACCGATACCGAGCGTGGACTTTGATGGCAAGCCCCCCGAAGAGCGGGAACCGCTCTGCCTCGAATACTGTCGTAGTATGCCCGGGGCGGTACAATTGCATCTAGAAGCGGGGGATTTCGCGCTCTACCGAAACACACTCTGGCATCTGGGCAACTACGTCCCCTATCGCAAGCGAGCAACATTACACGACAGCGCTTGGACGCCTGAGTTTAAGGCGTGGTACAAGAAAGCGCGAACCGAATCGAGCAAACGGCGTGAAGCTGGCTTCGGCATGGAAAACCCAAATCTCAACGCTACCAATAGCGCAGCGTCAACACCTGTTTAATCTAAAGTGATAGCCTAACTATGCTTGAGAAGCTAAAAGAGATAGAAACAAGATTTTTAGAAATAGAAAAAGGTTTAGCCGATCCCGCACAGATCGCCGATCAGCAAAACTTGCAAAACCTCGCAAAGTCGCATGCAGAACTTGCGCCGATTGTTTCAAAGTATACGGCGTATCAGAAAACAACCAAAGAGATCGAAGAAACCTCTACCCTGCTTGAACAAGAGACCGATGCTGAGTTTGTTGCCTTTGCTAAGCAAGAGCTTGACGTACTTACCGAACAGAAAGACAACTTAGAAACAGAGTTGAAAATCTTGTTAATCCCCAAGGATGCGAACGATGAAAAGGATGTGATTGTGGAGATCCGAGCGGGAACGGGGGGCGAAGAAGCGAGTTTATTTGCCGGAGAGCTTTTCCGGATGTATTCAAGATATGCTGATCAGAGGGGTTGGAAAGTAGAACTACTCAACTCCAATGCAACCGGCTTGAAAGGTTTCAAAGAGGTTATTTTTTCGATTAACGGGAACCGGACATATAGTCGTCTGAAATTTGAGGGCGGTACACACCGTGTGCAGCGCGTCCCCACAACGGAAGCCAGTGGTCGTATCCACACATCCGCGGTGACTGTCGCCGTCTTGCCGGAGGCGGAAGAGGTTGATCTCAAGATTGACGCAGAAGATTTGCAGATTGAAACGTTCCGTTCATCAGGACCAGGCGGCCAGAGCGTCAATACAACCGATTCAGCGGTACGAGTCACATACATTCCTACAGGGCTCACGGTATCCTGCCAAGATGAAAAATCTCAACATAAAAATAGAGCCAAAGCGATGAAGATTCTGCGTTCCCGTCTGCTTGAACAGATGCAAGCTGAACAGGATGCCGAACGCGCGCAAACGCGGAGATCCATGATTGGCAGCGGCGATCGCAGTGAAAAAATTCGCACATATAATTTCCCCCAAAGTCGGGTAACAGACCATCGTATCGGTTTGAGCGTTTATCAGTTGGATGCAGTCTTAGATGGCGACATTGACACTTTCATTGGTGCCTTGATAGACGCCGACCAAGCGGAGCAATTAAAGAACCTATCGTCGTGAAAACTTGGCGCGTAATTGATCTTATCGAGTGGACGACAGAGTACTTTGAACGTCACGAAATCCCCACCCCGCGATTAGACGCGGAATTGTTGCTTGGACACCTCCTGCAAAAGAGCCGTTTACAACTCTATCTCTCCTTCGAGATGCCTGTCTTCCAAGGGGCACTCTCGAAATTTCGGGAGCTAATCAAAAAGCGGATAGTACACACCCCCGTGAGTTACCTCACCAATCGCAAAGAGTTTATGTCACTGGACTTCTATGTAGATTCGCGGGTGCTAATTCCGCGGCCTGAGACGGAGATCCTCGTCGAGACGGTACTACAACATCAGAAGAAGCCTTGCCGGTTTGTTGACATTGGGACAGGTTGTGGTGCCATTGCGATTAGTTTTGGTCATCACTGTCCCGATTGGGAGCTGATTGCCACAGATTTTTCAACGGAAGCCTTGGAGGTCGCCCAACAGAATGCACGTACCCACAACTGTGCAGATCGACTAACGTTCCTACAAGGTGACCTATTTGAACCGCTGCAAGAACTACCCAATTCCCATTTTGACTGGATTGCTTCCAACCCGCCTTACGTGGGCACAAACGAGGCGTCAACCCTTCCGCTAGATGTGCGGGAGCACGAGCCGGAAATCGCGCTCTTCGCTGGCGATGATGGTCTTGACATCATTCGGCGCATAGTAACAGACGCACCACAGTTTCTGAATTCGGAGGGGAAACTCATCTTGGAAATTGGTTGTAACCAAAGTGACCCTGTTCAAGACCTGATAAAATCACAACCCGCGTATAAGCACTGTGAAGTTATCAAAGATTATGCTGGTATTGAGCGTGTGGTTCTCGCCAGTGTTTAATTATTAACCATTCGGATTCTTTTTTCTTTCGCTTTCATGCGGTGCAGGAGAACAGTGTCTTGCCGAAACGCAAATCCATATCTCCTCAGTACGATTCTATTATTACCAGCATCAACAATCAGCGAGTTATTGCTGCCCGCAAACTCCAAACTCGCAAGCACCGTCAGCGCCAAGGACGCTTCCTAGTCGAGGGTTTTGAAATCTTGCATCTGGCACTGGATGCCGGGATACAACCAATCGAAGTCTTCTACTGTGAGGAACAATGCAGTGAAAAGGCAGTGCAGCAACTCCTCAATCGCTTGGGAAAAACCGGCGCAACCCTCGTTCCAGTATCGACTCAAGTGTTGCATACACTATCGGCTGCCGCAGGCAACGTTTACGCCTCTCCCCATAAAGCACCACCCCATGTCATACAAACGCATATTGTGGCAACTTTTACTCTATTTGAGGTGTCATTTCAGGACATCACTTTGACCGACGATGAACTAGTCCTTGTTCTTGATGGAACACAAACGCCAAGCAATCTAGGGATGATTCTCCGCACTGCGGATGCCGTTGGAGCTGCCGCCGTTTTTCTGATTCCACCCTGCGTGGACATCTTCCACCCGAAGTCTGTAAGAGGGAGTCACGGCTCACTGTTCAGTGTCCCTCTTGTTCAGACCGCCGACATTCCGGGACTTTTTAGATGGTTGCATGAAAAAGGATTCAGAACGATGGGCGCAGATCCGCATCTCGGCAAATTCTGGAATCAGGAAAACTGGAAAGGGCGAGTCGCCATAGTTCTAGGTCATGACGTGCGGGGTATATCCGATACGGTGCGTGCACAAGTCGAAGGGTGGGCGCGGCTGCCGATGACCGGCAAGGTGGAGTCACTCAACGTGGCAGTAGCGGGGAGTGTGTTGATATATGAGTGGTTTCGGGCGAACCGGCTTGAGCAATAGAACCGTGCGAAGAATCTGCGCGCTCGCACGGTTCATCGGTGCCGACTCCCGTTTTAGGCGTGATGGTGTCCGTTTTGATAATGGGAACGGAGCAGATCTATACCGAAATCATCCTCAATATGTCGCCAAACGGTGTGGATATGGTTCGCGCTATTTTGTGTGTTGTCGTATTCCACGAAGAAGAAGGGACCATGAAGCCGGTAGTAATGCCCCTGTCCGCGATTCGTCGGTCCTGCCCAAGCAAAATGGATATCGTTTATACCCGCATCGCGCAGTTTCTGCCCCTCAATTTTCGCCAACTGTTCAGGGAGCCGATCAATGTAAGTGTCGATAAGCTGCGCTAGAACCTCACGTTGTCCGGTCGTCATTGACTCGACTGCTAGCCCTTCAGCGGCATCAAGCTGGACTTTTGGAACATCTCGTGTCAAGATGTCCGCGGGTGCCGTTTCGTCGATAACCGTTTTGCTTTTCTGATCAGCATTGAGCGATCCCAAAAGTTGTCTGGCGAGATCCTCTTCTGCGGACAATATGCGCAGTCCCTTGTCGGGACCATGCCGAACCTCTGCAGGATTGGATCCAAAGAAAAACGGATTCGGTGTAATCAACTCCCTGTTCACAACGGTAAAATGGAGTGAGACGTGGTGCCCCTCCGCCCGCCAACCCCAGGGACCTTGATTTGTCGGATCTCCGAAAACGCTGAATGCGTAGAGTTCGGGATCTCGGGCGAGCTGCGCCACCCCTTCCATCCGCTCCTGCTCACCGAGCGTAGCTTCCAAATCGATAATCGCCGTTGCCTTTTGATAGCCTGTCCGGCTTAATCCAGTGGCAAGCAGACTGAAAGCTGCCTCCCGCTGTTTCTGATTCATCTCTTGGAGATATACCCCTTTGCGATCAAACATCTCGCGCGGAATGTAATGCCAGCGTTGACGTTCACCGTCTTCAAACGCGAATTCCGTCTTCCGCCGCTGATCCGGCGTCAAGGTTTCTAAAAAGTTCGCGCAGGCAACTGCCATCCGTTCAGCTGTCTCGGAAGCAGGGATCACTGTAGATGTAGGCACAGTGTCATGCGTATGTGTATGTTCTGTCATGTTGAAATCTCCTGTTGAGGGGTTAAAAGTTCTTACAATTTCTCACGCAACCTTGCGCAGACGTTGCCTTGCATGTTCACGCGCGATCCGCACATCGAAATCGATCTCTGACCGGTTGGACATACCGAGATTGATGCCGTGTGCGATCTCCAGTTCAAATCCCCAGCGAATCCAATCTTCAAGTTCTGACTCAGGGATGTCCCCCGCTGCGATGACCTTCATAATACTCAACCCTTTGCCGAGGTCATAGGCTCGCTGGAGGTACTCAAGGTGCCGATCAAACGGACCGCCTTCTAACATTCTGCCCTCCTTGTTCGCTGTCGCCAAGATTACCTGAATCTCAGGGTGATCAATAACGGCGTCCATCACAGGTCCCGTGAAGAGGTGCGTCGAGCAACCGATGACATGGACAGTCCCCTCACTTTTGGCGTCCAGAAATGCTAACATGGCTCCTTCTCGCGATTCCAAATCTTCAGGCGAGGAAACGCCATGTAGCAAAAGCACGTCAATATAATCGGTTTCCATTTCTCGGAGGGAGCGTTCAATACTCTGGCAAGCACCGTCATAATCCTGTGCCCCTGTTTTTGTTTGGATAACCACTTGGTCGCGCACAAGTCCCTTCAACGCCGCCCCTAGGTGTGGCTGGCTTCCGTATCCTTCAGCCGTATCCCAGAAGGTGATGCCCTGATCAAATGCCTCACGCAACAGGTTGCCGCCCTCTGCGTAACTTGCGCAGACTTTATTGAGATGCCCTGCCCCAAAGCAAAGGCGTGAGATTTCGATTCCCGTGTTTCCGTATTCAAGACGTTCCATGGTGTCCTCCTTCACTCTAAAAGCCCGTTCTCCCTATACCATTCGGCATTGGGATACAGTGCCATGACGGATTTATGTTTCAAGAACCCCAGTTTTCTATAGAAACCCTCCTGCCCAATTACACAAGCAAGAAGGACTTTCTCGGCGGTTGATCTCTCGGACAACGCGTTCATGATGCATGTCCCTATCCCTTGCCGTTGAAATTCCGGTAGCACAACGATATCACAAATGAAAGTGAAATACTCCCCATCAGACAATGCCCGTCCGGCGGCAATCAACCGCATCCCATGATATACAAAGCAACAGACCTGACTCTCCTCGTAAGCGCGGTGTAGTCGCTCCGGATCGTATGTGCCCAACGGTGCCAAGCGGTACACTTCAGCCAATTCTGTCCAATTAACAGAATCGGTTGAATACACAAGCGTAATGTCGTTCATGTTGATTTTCTTCACTCTCCCATCCGAAACGTCAAAAACTGTTTCCCAATCTTACCCAGCCGAAGGTTCGCCGTCATACCGTTTCCCATCTTTTGCAACCCAGAGCCTATCCGTAAAGGGTTCGTTATTTCTTGCGTTTCTCGTGTGAGCCGGTATATACTGAATAATATACGCTTTGCGGACACCCTCCGTCAGATTGGGACCACTTCGATGAAAAAGTAACGATGAGAAAACCGCCATACTTCCCTTTTTGAGCGGTACGGACACCCCCGGATTATCGCCGGCGTATCCGACTTGTCCTAACACTGTTCGCTCATGCGGTTGCGTGCCGAGTTTATGGGTTTCAGGCAGCACCCAGATACAGCCGTTTTCCAGCGTTGAATCACTGAGTGCCAACCAACAGGTGTAATACTGCTCCGGATCGAGTGGTGTATATCCGTTGTCTTGGTGCCACGGAAATTCTTGGGGTGTTTCAGGATATTTGAAGACCGCCTGATTCCAGTAAAGACGGACGTTTGGACCGATGAGATCTGTCGTCAGTTGGACAAATTTATCCTGTGTGACGAAGGATAGAATCTTCTCATTTTTTTCCGCAATGAAAGAGGTAAACACAATCTCGTCCGGGCGACTAATCCCCTTTCCACCATCCGCTTTAAGTTGTTGGTTCGCTTCGTCGACATACCTCTCAATCTCAGCGGTGAGATTGTCAATCTCCGCCTCGTTGAAGATGTCTTCAAGGACGAAAAATCCTTTTTCTGCAAATTGTTCTTTATGTGCTTCACTGATCCGCATTTTTTCCCTCTATGAATATAGAACCTAATTTTACGATAGTTTAGCATTCCCCAAAAAAAGAATCAAGCGGAAAACATGATGTGCGGAACGCATTGCACGGCTATAAATAACGATGCGAAATATCAAGATTACGATCGAATACGATGGCACAAACTATCACGGCTGGCAGATTCAGCCCAATGCTATAACGATTCAAGCAGCCATCCAAGACGCACTCATAAAAATTACCAAAACACAGACGCCAGTCATTGGAGCAGGGAGGACAGACACAGGGGTACATGCCGCCGGTCAGGTTGCCAATTTCCACACCCATTCTCAGATGTCACCAACCGCATTTCAGAAAGCGCTCAACGCCACCCTGCCGCGAGACATCGTCATTATAGATGTAGAGGAGGTTTCGCCAGATTTCCACGCCCGGTTCAGCGCAGTAAGTCGGGCTTATCGGTACACAATCCTCAATCGTGCATACCCTTCCGCACTCCTACGGAACAGTACCTATTTTTTCCCTGAACCAATTGACGTACAAGATGCAGACACAGCCTGCCGATCGCTCATCGGGGGGCGAGATTTCTCCTCCTTTCAACGCTCCGGCAGTGAACGGATTAACCCAATTTGTGAGATTTATGAATGTCGGTGTTGGCGGGAACAGGATCTGGTCTATTTTGAGATTGAGGCGGATGCCTTTTTGCGGGGTATGGTTCGCGCCATGGTTGGCACCATCTTGAGGCTGCGCGACGAAGAAGATGCCGTCAATCAATTACACAAGATTCTTGATGCACGGGATAGATCTGTGGCTGGGGCTTCCGCGCCGCCGCACGGTTTGTCGCTCCTACGTGTAAAATACTAATATTAACGCAAGTTGCTAGACAGCCTGTAGTTGAGCGTATCGAAATACCGCCTGTCCCCCTGGTCTCGATTTATCGGACAATTGATTGGGGATTCAGCGGGATTCCGTATACCGTAACCTGTGTAACTTTTCCCTTTTTTCGTGTTACCTTTGTTACCTTTTTCGCTGAAAAGCCCAGAGCAGCCTGTTTTTCTTATTTTTATCCAAGTTGCTAGATATCCGTTGTCAAGCGAGTCGCAATTCGGAGGGGACACTCCTACTTGGTGTATCAACTAGCATTATAAACCGAGTTTTTTCGATAAAACTCGGTTTCTCTTTAATTCTAACAACTTCGGTTAGGGTATAGAATGCCAGTTGCGGGGCAGATTTTGAAAATCGTAGCGTAGATTGCCTAATCTGCGATCCACTCCCCGATGCAAAATCGGAGGAAGTTGTGCCTTAACGGTCAAAAAATCATCTTTTCCTCAAATCGGGCGGGAAATTCTGACATCTATATGATAAATGCTGACGGCACTAACCTCCGCCAACTCACAAACCACCCAGCAGAAGACTGGGGACCAACTGTTACTCTTTCTGTTTCTCCGGTAGGTAAGCGAACGACGGTATGGGGACGGTTGAAGCAAGCCGAAAAATAAACTCGCACCAAACCGTCACCAGCCGGTGCAGTAGATTTGCCCAATTTCGTGCAATAGCGATGCCTTGAACCGTAAAAACGTGGTTTTTGGACTGGCATATAACCTGCACTACATGACAAGACTCAATAATTCAAATAAAGGTATGGACTTGTCATGAAATTGCCAACAATTGCCATTGGATCCCACCAAGTGAGCCGTTTGATTATTGGTGGCAACCCATATAGCGGTATTTCCCATCATTCCCCGGCAAAGTCGAAGGAGATGGAAGATTACTACACCGCTGACCAGATTATGGCAGACCTGCGCGAAGCGGAGCGGTGCGGGATTAACACCGTCCTAGCACGGGCAGACCGCCACATCATGCGGGTATTAAATGAGTACCGAAACGCTGGCGGAAAGATTCAATGGATTGCACAGACAGCGAAAGGGAATGAGTATGCCGATCTAGCAGCGCATATTCGATTGATTGCTCGCTACCAGCCGATTGCCATCTACCATCACGGGGGAACAACGGATCAACTTTACGATGCTGGACGACTAGATACATTGCATGATGGGTTGAAACTGATCCGAGATTTGGGGTTTTCTCCCGGCTTGGGGACCCATGAACCGCACATCCTGAAACAGTGCTACCACGACGGATACAATGTTGATTTCTACGTTTGTGCGCTTTACAACCACACCCGCCACCGCGAGATGTATCTCGACGCGGATCGGGATGCAGCGATCACAGCAATTCAAACCGTGCATCTTCCGGTGATCTCAATTAAAGTCCTCGCCGCGGGCAGAAGTAAGCCACTACCAGCGTTTCGGTTCGCACTTAAGCAAATCAAGCCAATTGATGCGATGGCAGTTGGGATGTATACAAAAGACCATCTCGATCAGATTTGTGATAACGCAACACTATTTACCCGTCTCATCAAGGAGAGGGGAAGTCTACCATGACAACCCGTTTCAATTTGGAGTGAGAATTATGCACTCGATACAAGTAGTTAGCGTCCAATAGGTCAGACCGTAAACAACCCGAAAGGAAAGTCAATGAAACGGATTTTAGAACCTGAAGTAATGGACACCCCTGAAGAAGCGGAAGCGTATGACGCCATGGATCACTCTGTTGTCAACGCAGCGTTCGTGGACCGTGTGGTTGAACTCGGTGCGAGCGAAGGACATTTTCTCGATCTCGGAACAGGTCCCGCCCAAATTCCTATCTTTTTAGCCCAACGTTGTCCCAAGATCCGGATCACTGGGATTGATCTCTCAGTAAATATGCTCACACTCGGCGAGCAACATGTCGCAGAAGCCGGGTTAGCGAATCGGATTGCATTAGAATGTGTTGATGCAAAAGCCCTACCCTATCCTGATCAATCGTTTGGTGGTGTAATTTCCAATAGTATTATCCACCACCTCCCCGATCCAATGGCTGCCTTTCTGGAAATCAGCCGTGTCATTCGCCCCGGTGGGTTAATTCTCATCCGCGATCTGATGCGTCCCGATACGTCCGAAGCCGCCCAAGCCCTTGTTGACCATTACGCCGCTGACGACACTCCCTACCAAAAGAAACTTTTCTACGATTCCTTCCTTGCTGCACTTACCATTCCCGAAATTGAAGGGATGCTTGCTCAAACGAGCCTCACCGATGCTATTGTTGTCCAAAGTTCAGACCGGCATTGGTCTGTTGAGCGTTCCGTCGTATGATAAAAGGCTGACTTCTCGGTAGTATTCAAGTTCGCCTGAATCCGATCCAACGGTCCACGGCTGCTTGAACGATATAGGTGACCTTTTTCGCTTTCAATTTCCTCTAGTGTATGATAAAATAAACAAAAATTCGCATCGGGAGAACCAATGAAAATCAATCGATTTCTCCGTAAGTTCCGGGTGCTAGGTATAGTGCTCTTGGTTTTACTAGTCACCGGAATTGGAACAGGCTATTATCTGACGCGTCAGTATCCTAGGGAATGGAATTACTGGAAAAATCTTTCCGGATCTGAGAAACGCCGTGCAATTACATTAGAGGTAAAACGATTCTGGAGAGATGCTTTCCCTCCGGCTCCACAACCTGAACGTTACGCACATGTGACCGCAGAAACGTTGGAGCATTCGATGCGTATCGGTGCCGATTGGATCGTCGCTATGCAAGAACATCATGGCCGGTTTCAGTATTGGTACGATCCCATTAATGATGAGTTCAGTCGTAAAAATGATGATAACTTTCTGCGTCAGGCGGGCACCTCATTTTCACTAGCGTTGGTTTATGAAATGACAGGAGAACCCCGTTATTTGGAGGCAGCGCGGAAGAGTGTCCAGTACCTGTTGGCTTTCAGGGAATCACTTGATACCGACAAAGCCTACTTCCTTTTTCGCGGGAAAGCGAAGCTTGGTGGAATTAGTCTTCCGATGTTGACGATGCTCAAAATTCGTCAACTAACGGGAACGACTGAATACGATGCGATCTTGGCTAAACTGGCAAATATGATCTTGCTTCTACAGGAAAAATATAACACCGGTCAATATAAAAGCACTTATGTGTATCTTGGCGACTATGAACATGAGAAAAACTCCGGTTGGGAATCAAGGATTTATCCCGGTGAAGCACTTTATGCGTTAGCGGGAATGTATCAGGCTTTCGGAGATCCCCGTTATAAACAGAGTATGGATTGGGCGTTGGAGTTCTATTATGGAGAAAGATGGAAGTCGCATGCGTTTCTGCCGTGGACTATTTCCGCTTTCGCATCGCTCTATGAGCAGACCGGTGAACGAAAATATGTTGACTATGTTTTTTTCTTGAGCGATCACCTACTGACGCAACAAAATTTAGAAGCTGATGCTGAGGCTTATGGTAGTTTTCATAACGTGCCTTCCGCGAATACAGGAAGTTACATGGAAGGGCTGGGAGACGCCATCCATGTTGCACGATTGGTAGAAGACAAGAGACGATTGAAGCTCTATCAAGAGCGCGCAAAAATGGGGTATCGCTGGCTGTTCCTACTACAATACGGGAAATCCGATGCCGCCGCATTGAAACGTCCCGATATGGCACAGGGGGGCTTGCGCAAGACCCTGACCGACTCTCAATTGCGGATTGATAACACACAACATGCGATTAGTAGTTTTGCAAAGGGGTTACGCTTTATTTATGAGATGCCGCCCGCTATGCAAGATGTCAGTCGCTTTCAGTAGGATATTATGGACAAAAATAACGCAGATCCGACCGTGAAAATGGGAAAACTATCGCGCCACATCGCCTTGGCTGTGGGGGTACTAGGTTTCATAACGTTGGCTCTACTATCGTTCTCTTGCGATTCTGATCAATCGGAACCACTAAACCGTGCAATTCTCGATCGTTCACTCGAACTCGGCACACAGTTTCTGCTCAATCACCAAAAGCCAGAGGGCAATTTTACCTACATCTACGATTGGGTGAAAAAAACTTATGATCCTGGCGACAGTCAGGTGCGACAGGCTGGAGCGATGTGGGGGTTAGCGACGATATATAACGATTCACCGAATCCAGAGGTCGGCGCAGCAATCGAAAAGGCGATGGACTTCTTTGCTCAAAACTCGAAGCTTACTCATGATGGTCGCCGCTATGTAACTTATCCAGGAGCAGAGGTCGGAAGTCTAGGAGCTGTGGCACTTTGTGCGCTCGCCCATATTGATTACCTGCGTACTGCTAAATCTCAGATTACCGAAGCAAGATTCCAAAACTATCGTCAACTACTCAATGAATACCTTGAATTTCTTATCAAGGCACGTATGCAGACAGAACCAACAGCGGGGCTGTGGCACCGAGGTTACAGCGTTACCAGCGGTCACCCGCACGGAAAGTCCTCTCCCTACTTTGATGGTGAATCCCTTCTTGCACTGATTAAAGCGGCGAAGTATATGGGGCGTGAAGATTTACAGTCCATTATTATCCCTTCTGCCGATGCCGGTTATCATCACAATATTCAAAAAGCCCTTCAGGAAGATCCCGACTCGTCTATAACGAAGGGCTACTATCAGTGGGGTTCCATGGCTTTCTTTGAAATCGCAACCTCCGGCTGGCCCAATACGGAGAAATATGCCGATTACGTCATTGACCTCGCGAACTGGATGATTGATGTCCACAAAACCCTCGAACGAACGCGTAACACTGCTTATGCGTATGAAGGCATTATCTATGCCTATCAACTTGCCGTGCAGCGCAATGATACTCAGCATATCAAGAAATTTGCCCACGTTATTGAGAGTGGCTTGACAAAATTGACCTCGTGGCAAGTTGGTGGTCCGTTGATGAACGAGTTTATACGCAGCCAACCGACAGATGATCCACTCGCGATAGGCGGGATCCAAAACCATCGCCGTGAGTCCCCCTTACGGATTGATGTGGCACAACACCAGATGCACGCAGTTATTCTAGCGCGTCGTTATGTGTACAAGTGATTTTTTATCGAAAACTCCTTTAGGTCTAAAACCCAAGCATTTATGCTTGGGATACAGACTTGCTTTAGCCTTGTTTTTTATTCACATTGGCGGTAAAACATGCTATAATTATGATGGCTTTTGTGGGAGTTTCTCACCCCCAACACCCGTTGGTGTCTCCCACACGCCTGTGAGAAGGATATGAAAGCCAGTGCCGTTCCGAGCATTCTCGCCTTGCGGAAAAAGCTAACCCCATGAAAACCTACAAGTTCAAACTGTATTCCAACCACGGCAACCGTGAACTGCATCAGACAATCGAAGGACATGCTTCTGTGTGGAATCACTGTGTTGCGCTTCAGCGTCGATACTACGGTATCTATGGTAAATATATCAGCAAGTTTCGGTTGATTAACCATATCTCTAAACTGAAACGGTTGCCTCGTTTTGCCCACTGGAATCAGTTACCAAGCCAATCTATTCAGGATGTTGCTGCACGGCTTGACAAGGGCTATAAGGCGATGTTTGAAGCGAGAGCCAAAGGTAAAGCGTGGGGCAGACCCCGTTTTAAGCCACGTCGCAAATATAAATCCTTCACATTGCTTCAAGCGGGTTGGAAACTGCTGCCCGGTAACAAGATTCAAATCGGCAAACGCATCTATCACTATTTCAAGTCCCGTGACGTGCTTGGCAACCCCAAACGATGCACTATTAAACGGGACGCTGTGGGTGACATCTATATCTGTATCCTAACAGACTATGAGGAACCTGATCTGAATCGTGTCATGACGGGTAAAATCGCAGGCTTTGATTTCGGTCTGAAAAGGTATCTCACCGGTCATAACGGACATGATATAGAATCACCCCTGTTTTTCAAACGCAGTATAAACGCAGTCAAACGTGCCAATCGTAATCATTCACGGAAACAAAAACAATCAAACAATCGTCAAAGGGCACGGCTTGACTTGGCACGGAAGCACCGCAAGGTCGCGAACCAACGAGAGGACTTCCACTGGAAACTTGCACACCAACTGACTGATGCATACGACGAGATACGCCTTGAGGACTTAAACCTACAGGGTATGAAAGCCCTCTGGGGGCGTAAGGTCAGTGATTTGGGGTTTGCCGATTTTGTTTTGAAGTTGAAATACATCGCAGTGAAAAAGGGTGTTAAAATCGTGTGCATTGATAAGTGGTATCCTTCCAGTAAGACTTGTTCGGCTTGTGGGGCAATCAATGAAGCGTTGAATCTGCGGGATAGAAATTGGCAGTGTAACGATTGTGGTACGGTGCATGACCGAGACCGTAACGCTGCAATTAACATTTTTCGGGTTGGGGCGTCAACCCATGAAGGAGAGGACGTAAGTCCCGATTCGTCGGGCACTCCTTGTTGATAGCACAATTCGACTCCTATTGGCAAGGGACTCGGAAGAATCCAAAGCCTTTAGGTTTGGGAGTACGTCAACCTAAAATATCACGAAATTTCCTACATTTTGATGTTGAGATTGTGCCCTTTCAACCCCTGTCACGCGGTTGAACGCGTACTAAGGTTGGCAATGAACTATGTCCGGACAAGAATTTTGGTTCGCGCTCGCGTCGGTTGACGGTGTGGGACCAATGCGAATTAAGCGGTTGATTAATCGCTTTGGGACAATTGAAGCTATCTTTGACGCAGAGCTTCCCGAGATCGCACGGATCCCACTCTTTAACCCGCTACTAGCAGCGCGGATTCTAAAGGCAAGGATACGGGTTGCTGAATTCCGCCGCCATATCAAGTGGTTTAAGAGTCGCGGTATCGATATCCTTTGCGTTGAAGAAGATGGCTATCCCTCACAACTCAAGGAGATCTCAAATGCCCCAGCAATCCTTTGTAAAAAAGGGAATCTATCTCAAGTCAGTGAAAAAGCTGTTGCTATTGTCGGTACAACAGATCCCACAGATTTGGGAATCCGGACAACGCTTGAACTTTCAACACGCCTTGTTCAAGCAGGAGTGACAGTCGTTAGTGGACTTGCCAAAGGGACGGACGCTTCCGCACATTGGGGAGCACTGTACGCTAATGGTACAACCGTTGGTGTCGTAGGGAGTGATCTGCTCTCAATCTATCCAAGCGAAAAGCAGGAACTTGCCAATCAGATCTGCGAGGATGGCGCACTTTTTTCCGAACACCCTTTTACGACGCAACCGACACCCGCCAATCTTATCCTTCGGAATCGGATCATCAGCGGGCTTTCAATAGCAACAATCGTTGTTGAAGAGAAGGAAAATGGGGGCGCAATTCGCACGGCAGCCTTCGCCTTAGAGCAAGAGCGCCTCGTATTTGCCTGTAACTGGGAGAATCGCTCCCGGTTAAGTGAAGGACCGCGCAAACTCATTCAGCAGGGGGCTTACCCTATCTCGCCAAATCAGTTAGATAAGGTCGTTGATGTTTTATCGAACCCCGACCGCCTACGAGAGATTCAAGCAGCTCACCTCACAGGGGAACAGATGGACCTGTTCTAGAAACATAAGGTTTCAGATTTAATTGTGTGATGGTTCTTGTAGAATGCCACTTCCTGTATTTCACAAAACACTTGTGTTTCTTACGAAAATATGCTACGATTTTTATGTGGAATGCAAATTTGCGTTCTCCAACCTGCCACCCCGCTGGGGGTGATAGGTACTGGCTTAGAATATGGGATATACCAAGCGAATTACCCCGAATCTAAGCAGTGGAATATGTTAATTTGGGTGTTGTTGTGGGTGAAATATTACCTTTTTTCGTTTTTTTACTTTACTTTTTTTGCAAAGTTTGGTAGAATATCGCCCATCAAACATTTAGCAATCAAAAATTTTTGAAAAAAATGTGAAGATTTTTCTTTACAAAAATCACAAAGTTTGATAGGCTAAATGGATAACAACGTTTAACCTGCGTTGTGGCCACACGCGGGAAGCTTTCCAAAAATATAAGAAGGTCACCGCGAGTAGAAACGCAAAAGGTCAAAACGACCATTTTATGAATGCTTTTGAGGTCTGGTTTCGTTGGAAGCAAGTTACTATTTTTAGTCGCGACTCGCCCTTGTCAGAACGGAGCCAACTGAACTTGAGAGGCTCTCATATAAATGAGAGGCACGAAAAGTTCATACGACATAAGATTCATAAATTTTAGCATATAAAAAAATGAGTTGCGGCAAACAATAGGAGATACGAAACAAATGTACCAATTCACGCAGCACAAATTCTGGGGCGTACTAGCCCTTATAATATCCGTCATGTTTGTTGCCTTTGTGGTCACCGGTTGTGGCGGGGGCAATGACGATGATGATGATGATGATGGCACAACAGTAACAAATGATGATGACGATGACGACGTCGGTCCACCTTCCGCGACTATGGTCACGGTAAATCCTGCTCCGGGCGGCGCGCCAATTCCCTCGAACACCGAGTTCCAACTGACATTTGATCAGGGTGTTACCGCAGCGACAGTCAATGGTAGTCCTGCTACGGGATCTGGTGCCAACTGGACAGCACAGCCCAATCCAGCAGAAGGATCCGCAACCCTAAACGTTGGATGGACAAACCGAGACGGTAGCACCGGATCTCAAGCGGTCGGTCCTTATGATATTTCCAACCCGGATACGACACCGCCCGAAGTTTCAGCAAGTCCAGTGGCTGATGGGGCTAACGATGTCGATCCCGCGGCGATCAATGCGGGGATCAGGATTGATTTCAATGAGGAAGTTACTGGTTCCGTTATCATCACCGATGAGGCTGGAGCGAATCTCAATTGGACGTCAAGTGTGAGCGGTCAGACTGCAACTCTTACACCTGTTGCAGGAACAGAAGCCGCTAACGAGACAACCTACAAGATTGAGATTGATGTCAACGATGGCTCTGGTAATAACCTTAAATCAACGATTACCTTCGTCACCAAACCGAAAGAGTAAATAAACCGTTCTGTTTACGGTTTCAAATATTTAAAAAAGGGCAACGTGTCATAGGCATGTTGCCCTTTTTTTGCGCTTAGAAGTTTCCAAGGAACTACACAAATTTGTTTGCAAGGTTGCCATCAAAGGGCTTTACAAGGAGCACAAAATCTGATAAAATAATATTAATTTCTTAATAAAAGATCGAAATCTACTAAAATTTTTGAACGGTTCTTGAGGCTGAGTTGTCTAAAAGGTTGAGAGCAGCAAAATCGGGGAGAAAGTTCTGTGGAACGAATCGAAACGTTGCTTATTGATGAACTCCGTGAAGGAGATATGGCGGCATTAGCGATTCTGGTTGAAAAGTATAAGCGACTCGTTTATCGGGTTGCGGTTCAGATTACAAAAAACCATGAAGACGCAAATGATGTCATGCAAGATACGTTTCTGAAAGTCTATGAATCCATTCATAGCTTTCGCAAGGACGCTGCTTTTGAAACATGGCTTTATCGTATTGTCGTCAACCATGCTACGAATCTTGTCAAACGCCGGGAGCGCCGTCGTGAATCCCCACTTTCAGGTACTAGTGAGATGGAGATTCATCCGGATCTAAGACGAGCCACAGATTTGGCAAATAATCCTCAACTACACCTTGAAAGAAAAGAGCGGCAAAGATGGGTCACCCAAGCGGTGAATAGTTTGCCACTCAAACAGAGAACCGTTGTCATTCTCCACGAGTTTGAAGGCTTAACACACCCAGAGATTGCTTCGATTCTCAACTGCTCCGAGGGAACAGTACGGTCCCGGTTGCATTACGCTAGACATAAATTGAAAGATTTGTTGAAGCCTTACGTGGACGCAACAGACTTTCCTCTAACAACAAAAAGCAATTGAATCCGCAAATGTACCCAAGTTGTTGCACGATTTACCCCGGCAATAATAGAAACATAGCGAGGAAAACATGAAACCTCAATGTCGTTCAATTCAACGGTGCTTGTCTGATTATATAGACTACACACTTTCAGCTCGGCAGACCATCATTGTGGCTCAACATCTGCGATTTTGTCGGGACTGTCAACTCGAATTGAAATCTTTGCGACGGACAGAGGCGCTACTTCGTGTTCATGTCCCTCCACAGCCCCCAGAGGGGTATTACGATCAGTTTGGGGAGCAGCTGCAGCGGCTGATTGAAAAGCAACCTCGTCCTATATGGTGGGGTGTTACCGCGTTTTCCCAAGCAATTGCGTGGAGATTTCAAGAGTTTCTACATCAACCTATCAGCTCTTTCAACAAGCTAATTAGTTTTCCTATAGGTTGGGTTAAACAGTCTCCTGCCTATGTGTGGATGCTTCTCATCATTCTTATCAGTCTGTCTGCATATCAATCCTTCCAACCCCAAGAGCAAGGTGGTTCCCACGCTGTAAACTTGTCGCAGGTTGTGAAAGTCCAGCCAACCTCTCCCCTGAAGGAGGGTGGAAATCGGGAGGTTATCAGTAACCGGGAGCGGCTTGTTGCAACGGCGCAGACACCTGCTGAAAATGTTGTTCAGAACAGACAAAATATAGATAAGGAGATTGAGGTTATTGAATCGCTGACAGAATTGTCGAGATGGGAGGGATACCAACCAGATCCTGTTAGTGACAGTCATTTCATTAATGACAATGACATGTTCAGAGCAATGGCGATCTATGACGCTTCCCCCGACTTAATGACCGTTGCTCAGCTGTCAAGTCCTGAGCCAATTGCCGCGAAAGAAGATTTTTCGCAGCCCTTGGGTGTTGTGGCTATTCCTACTTCAGCGGAAATTGGCTGGAGTGACAATTCCTCACTGAATGGCGTTGTTGAGATGTTGATGAATGTACCGTTACCTAGTTTCTCAATTACGGAAGTTTATGATTCTGTCAAACTTTAGATAAATAGAGCACGGACTTCCACCTAAATTTCAACAAAAAACTTGTGTTGTTTTTGAAAATATGCTACGATTTCTCATGCAGAACGCAAACCTGCGTTCCCTAACTTGAAACCCCACTGGAGTACGGGGAATATTTTAGTTTAACAACCCTCTCTAACTATTATCCGAAAGGAGATCTAATGAATCCGAAACTTTTAGGCGGCCTCGCCATAGTAGCTCTGGGTATTGTTCTGTTTTGGCCGGCAGGCAGCTCTAAAAAGGTCGAACGGCTCTATAACGAAGCAGAACAACTCTATAGTCAAAATGATTATGAAGGGTCAATTGGAAAATACAATGAAGCCCTTGAAGAATCTGTTAAATGGGGTGTCAAGACCGAGGTTATTGATAAAGACTTCCAAACCCTTGCAAATTACAAAATTGCCGTTAACTATTCTAAATGGGCAGAGCAGAGTGGTGATATTACCTACTATGACAATGCAATTGAGCAGATTGAAAAGGTTGCACCAAATGCTACTGTACCGAAACATCAGGAAGGGTTAACCTACCTATGGGGACACGTCCTCTATAAACAAGAAAAATTTGAACTAGCTGAACCAAAATTTCACACCTTAATCGAAAACTTCCCCAATAGCCTATTTGTCGAAAATGCTTGGTATGCAATTGGGCAGCTCAATTATAAGCTGCAAAAGTATGACTCAGCACGCCGAGCGTATAAAGAGGTGCTAGACGGATTCCCTAACTCGGAGTTCAAAGATGATGCGCAACACCTAATCGCTCAATCTTTCCTCAACGAGAAGAATTACGAGCAGGCATACCCAGAATTTGATAAGCTCGCCACCGAAGAATTTAAAACCTTCGTAGATCTGCAAGCGGAGGCGATGTACAAAGCCGCTTTCTGTTTGAATCAGCTCGCCCGTGATGAAGAGGCGATTGGTAGATACACCCAATTTATCACGGAACACCCAACAAGTGGTTACGTAACCGCTGCCTATTTCGACATAGGTGCGATTTACTCAAAACAGAAAGACTATGACAATGCGCGAGTCAACTACGAACTTGCTTTACAGAATACGGACGATCGAGACCTGCAAGCAGAAATTCAGGTGACCATTGGTCGTACCTACTACGAACAGCAAGATTATCCCAACGCAGTGGAATCGTACAATACCCTGCTTGAAGAATATCCAGAATGTGATTTCATTAGTGAGGCGAAGTTGGGTATTTCCGATAGCTACTTCAAGTCGGCAGCGTGGGCAGAAGCCGCTGTCGCTTACCAGCGCGTTCTGGACGAGCATCCCGAAGAGACCGATTTTATCCCTTATGTCACCTACCAGATGGGAGAATCAAACTATAAGTTAGCTTCTGACCTAAAAGATGCTGGTGAAACAGACTCGGCAAATGAGTCTTATGAAACAGCACTGATGTGGTATCAGAAAGCTGTTGATGAGTTCCCCGCAGATCCGGTCGCATCTCATGCCCTCTATGGTGCTATCTGGGCGTTGAACGCGCTCGGACGAAAGGACGAACTTGAGGCTGTTGCGCGGGAATTTATTGATAAGAATCGCATGGATAATGAGCTTGACCTTCTTGCTGCTGAAGTTCAGTTGAAGTTTGCGGATCTAAAATTTAATGATTTCAAGCAGTATGAAGATGCAGGCGCAGAATACGCTAAACTTTGGGAGTATCGTGACTTTCCGAAGTTTCACTTAATTAAATTGATCGGAAAATTTCAGGAAGCGCGCTCATACTATGAAGCCGCCAAACCGGAGGGTTACCGTGAAGGCGATCCAGACGCAGTCTTTAACGAAGCACTGCTCCAGAACGCTGTAAATGCCTATCAGCAAGCAATAGAAAAGTTCATGGGACCAGAGATTAAGGGTGGAGAAAGTGGCACCTTCCTCGCCGGTGTCGAGCAAGGACGCTATGACGATTTCCCGCAGCGCCCAATGCAGGTCGAGGCATGTGTTATGAATCAAGCCCTTTCCCACGAAAAACTGAATGCGTGGGGTAAGGCTCGCGAACTCTACACAGCGATTCTCCCGGAAAGCGAGAATTATCAACGTGCGCAGCTGCTAATTGCACAGAGTCTTGTCAAAGAAGGCAAGAACAGCGAAGCCGTGGCGCATTATCAGTCGATAATGGATGCTTTGGATACGGATAACCGTTCGCTCGCAGAAATTAAGCTGGCAGACCTTCTGCGCTCTGAGGAGCGATATGCTGAAGCAGCGGTTGAGTATGAAAATGTCGTTGCAGGTAACCCAACTGGTGAGTACGCCGATGATGCACAGTATCTTGTCGGACTTTGTTACTATAAAGCAGCGAAAGCGGCATCCGATGACGCAGCTCTCTTGGACAAATCTGTTGCTGCCTTTGAAAAATCGATTGCGGATTATTCAGACAGTCCCAATGCAGTTGAGTCATATTACGGTTTAGCACTCGCTTATCGTGACATGGCATTAGCTGGAAATACAAGTGTATGGCCAAAGGTGCTGGAAATTGCCGATACTGCCTACGCACAGCATGGTAGTAGTGATAACACCACAGTCCAAAAGACGTTGGGTCATATTGACTTGGTCAAAGCAACCGCCATTGAAAAACAGGGCCTCGATTCTGAAGAAGAAAAGGCTGAACTCATTGCGAGTTTGAGGCGAATTGCTCAGAATACCGGTGCGCCAGAAGATTCTCGTTCACGAGCACAGTTGAAAATCGGACACCTGTATTATGGTGACGGTGAGCATGAAAAAGCACTGGCTGAATACCAAGCATTTGTTCAGATGTTCCCCAGTAGCGAACTCGTGACGAACGCGCTATATCAGGCATCTGTTTGTTACTATCAGATCGGTCAAAACAGCACGGATGATGGAGCCCAACAGCTTGCATACCAGAATGCTGTAAATACCGCAACACAAGTTACTGACAGAAACCCCGATGTGGATGCGTCAATCAGTGCCTATTACACGATAGGGCTAGCAAAGCATGCACTGAATGATAGTAAGGGAGCCATTGCGGCGTTTCGTCAGACCACCTCATATGAGGGTCAGACGGAGGACAAACCCCGTCAAGATTTAATTCGTCAAGCACATACCCGCCTCGCAGATTTAAATACCGCTGTCGGCGACCATGCGGCAGCTGTGCGAGAATATCAGTATGTGATTCAGCATACCGACGATGATGATCAGAAGGGACGCTCCTATTTCTCCATAGCGTATGCCCAAGACGAACATCTCAATCAGTATGATGATTCGCTCCTCAACTATCAAAATGCGATTCAGCTCTCTAAAGATACGCTTATCAAGGCGCAAGCGTACTACCGAATGGGTCTGATTTACCAAGAAAAACTGAATGACCCTGAGAATGCGCTGAAAGCATACGAAACCTTGATTAGTCAATTCGGTGCTGAATCTAATACTAGCATTCAGTCCATGGCGGCAGACGGTGGCATTCGTCGATCCGACCTCTACCTAAAATTGGGGCGTGTGAACGATGCAATCGCTCAAGCAGTCGCTGCACTTGAGGCGGCGCAGACGGTTCCACAGAAAGTTTCCGCACAATATAATCTTGGTCTTCTGTACTTCGGTGAAGCGCGGAAGCTCTTCTCAGATAAACCCGGCACCGACTTACAGCCGTATATTGATGCGAGTCGGCAAGCTGCAGCAGCCTATGTTGAAGCAGCTAATATAGCACCCGCTGATAAGGTCAATGACACCATAAGTCCATTTGTTCAGAATGCACTCTTTACAGCCGGGCAGATTTACTACTCGCTCGGTACAGGAATCAAACTTCCCGATGATCTCAATAGCGCGATTCCAGTGCTGAAACAATTCGTTGCATATGCGGACAAGGGCATTTTTGCAACCTCGTCACAAGCAGATGTGGCGCAAACCGTCCAGACCATGTTGGGCTATCTCGCACCCACCTACTATGAACTGGGGCGAATGCAGCTTGGTTTCGATGAAGGGTTTTCTGAAAAGACTATTGAGTTCTTTGAGCAGTCAGCGGGGGCGTTCAAGGACCTCGCTCGACGATTCCCTAATGCCAAAGATGCACCGTTCTGGCAGTATCAGGCAGGTGAGGCGTACTTTGCAGGTCAACAGCACCTGAAAGCTGTTGAAGAGTATAGAAAGGTTCGCAACATCAATCCGCAACATGCACAGGCAGCTGAATCTCTTGCGGCGATTTCGACCTGCTATGCGTTGCTGGAAAAAAATACCGAGGACGAAGCAGAGAAAGAGAAGTGGTTGGACAAAGTCTTTGAGGTAAACGAGATTCTCGCAAAGAACTATCCGACCAGTCCCTTCGCAGCCGAAGCGTTTCTCAACATCGGTAATACCTACTATAACCAAGGGGTTCTCCCGGAAGTAGAAGAAGCAGAGCGGATCCGCTTCTATACGATGGCTATCGACCAGTATGAGAAAGCATTGGCAGTTCCCGGTATTAATGCGGAATCGAAGGAGAACGCCGAACTTTTCCTGCGTGATACGAAAAGAGCTCTCTCGGCAGATGTGTATATTCAGGCAACTGCTAATTTCGATCGGGCGAGAGTGGCACCTGAAGAGGAACAAAAAGCAGCTGTTGAGCAGGCTATCGCTGGGTTCCAAGATATCATCAAAACATATCCGACTACTAAATACGCCGACCTTTCTTTAGTGCAAATTGGTGAAGCGTATATGCTGTTAGCGGCTGAAAATGATGAGTATTATAACGACGCGCTTGACTCCTTTGATGCGTTGTGGGGTAAATACGCGGAAGTGCCACCTAGCGATACACAAGTCAACAGAGCGTTGAGATACTCGCAAGGTAAAATTACTGAAATCACGGAGTATATGAGATCACAAAACATCCCGCGTCGTACCGGCGGTGGTGGCGGTGGTGAATAAGGCACCGCTTATGTTTTAGATTCATTAACTCCACAACTCCACTTCAACAGAGGCGTCTGGGCTATCTGTCCCAGACGCCTTTTTTATTTTCGGAAAATCTTTCATAGGTGTGCAACCGAGGAGGATACCTCCTTTATTCTTCGGTTACAGTCCTTGAGGGCAGGTTTTTCGCCCATTTGCACAGCTACATTGCTGGAGTATCCATTTTTTTTACAGTTGGATTGCGTTCTAGGAAATGTTATAATATCTTGGTTTATCACTTAGGATAGGCTACAATTTGGATTAAAATAGAACGTTTAAAGAGGAGAGCAATCCATTGATGGCGCGGTCAAGAACTTCAATTGGGCAGAGTGATTTAACCGCTCAACCACAAAAGAATTCCGCACAGAGCCCCAAGCGATATCGACATCGTGATAAATACCGTAAATCCTCACATCATAAACAACATACCCGTCGTCATCTACCTCCAGAGTTGCTGACTCAGATTCGCGCGGAGAGCCACGGACGCGCTTACGTTCAAAAGCAGATTCGGAAGAAAACACCGATGGTCTTTGAACTTTACGGGGAACATATTGAAGGTATCATCAGTCGTCGATTGACTTACGCCCTTGCTGTCGTATCAGTCAATGAAGAAGTCCACCATCTTGAAAAACTTAACATCAAGTATATGTATAAACAGGATGAAATGTCTCAAGTTGTGCAGGATATTGAAGTGGATACGGATTTGAGGACGCAAAACTTGATCTCGATTGTCCACAGATCTGAGCGATTCCAAGTTGATGATCGAGTGCTCGTGCGTTGCTGCAAGAAAAAAATTCCGGTGCGCTTAACTCTCAGAGGTGGGGAGATTATCACAGGACTTATCAAGTGGTTCAGTCAGTATGATATGAAGATGCTTTTAGCTCATGGAGGCAACGTTATCGTATTCCGGCACGGATTACATCGTTTTGAAATAGGTCCACAATGGACGTAAAGGTGGGAATTGTGGTTTCATAACGGTTTGAGGAGTTTTGGCAAGCTGAGTCCGGACGGACAACTTGATTAAACACCTGCTTGAAAGCATTTTTATTCTGCGTCCTCCCGTTCATAATTAGCGCGGATGACAGTTTTAATCCCCCCACGGACGTGAAAATCTCCAACAATCTCGACCTTCCGCGGATTACATGCCGCAACAAAATCTACCAGAATTTTATTGACAACGTGTTCGTGAAATATTCCCACATCCCGGTAAAATAGAAAATACTCTTTCAACGATTTGAGTTCGACACATTGCTCATCGGGGATATAGTTAATCTGAATCGTTCCAAAGTCTGGCAACCCTGTTTTGGGACAAATCGCTGTAAATTCTGGGGTCGTGACTTCAATGGTGTAATCTTTGTCGCTGTACTCATTTTCCCAAGTTTCGATACTCGGTGTTTTCATTTCCCGGATGTCGCTCTGTAGTCCATCATAAGATTGATGATCCATAAATAAAATAACCTCCTTTGAGTCTTCTATTGCGGGAATAATAACACCGTGTGAGGGACATCGTCAAGAAGTAATGTTGACGGAGCATATTTACTGAGATCCTTAAAAATCATTGGGTAACTTCACACAAGGTGCTCCTGCAAGAAGGCTTTTTTCATTATAGTTCGGATCGTTCACATGCTTTTCTCTCGACCGTATAAAGCCATCGTGATATAATCTCCCTGCTGTTCATATAAAAAGAAAATATCACCAAAAAGGAGAGATTAATTGCTATGTTACAATTAACCCATCCCATCGTTGATATTGCTATTACGTGCAGTAACTTTGAGGAGTCGCTGCGCTTCTACCACGAATGTTTAGGCTTGGAGATTGTTCTGGATATTCAAATACCCGAGGATGTTGCGATAGGGGCAGGATTGGCACCGCGCGGATTTCGCCAAGTTCGCCTACAAGCTGGACAGACACTTATTAAGCTAATGGGTATTGAATCGCCACCACCAACCCCCTCCTACGATTTCTCGGCGGGCGTGCGCTGGCTCACCTTTTTTGTTGAGGATGTGTGGAGGACCGTCGAAGAATTGAAGCAGAAGGGTGTCGAATTTTTGTCCGAGCCGGTCGGGGCTCCAGATGCTGGCGGTGTCGTCTGTGCAAGAGACCCCGATGGTATTCTTATTGAGTTAGTACAGAGATGACTTGTTGATGAATAGACACTAAGGAGAACCTTATGGCTGCACAATTTGTTGCGGATTTTGAAGCCTATATGCCCGCTGAATTTAACGACGAACCTTACGGCAAGGCGGGTCTGATAGCCGTTGCCGATAAGGCAGGCATTGATGTATGTGTTGTATTCCCCGGCGGATTACCACCCGATCCAGCAGAGATCAACGCCCATTTACTCGAAGAAACGAGAGGCGAACCGCGCATCGTGCCGGGATGCCTGATTAATCCCACAATGGGTTCCGCCGCTTGCGATGACTTAAAACAGTGCGTCGACGCAGGTGCCCGGACAGTCAAACTGATGGCAGCAGCACATCGATATCGTCTTGACGCACCCTGTGTTGATCCAGTCATGGAACTCGCCAAATCACTTGGCATCCCGGCTACCATTCACTCCGGCTCACCGATGAGTGGCTGTTCGCCAGAGTTTATTGGAACACTTGCGAAACGCCACCCAAATGTGACAATCATTATGGACCACATGGGCTATCGTGAGTGGACGCCACTGGCTGTACAAGCCGCAGTTGAGAATTCCAATATTTATCTCGGCACAACCCTTATTGCTGCTGCTGAACCGATTACCATCAAAGGCATTGCGCGTGGCGGACGGATTAGAGCAGATCGGATCGTTTTCGGATCTAACTCGCCTAGTGGCGACGCTGTAAATGGCGTCAACGGTATCCGAAATATCGGGTTTACCGACGAGGAAGCTGCGAGCATCCTTGGTGGAAATCTGAAGGCAATTTACGGGCTTTGAGACTCGGTTTGGTTTGCCGTAACTATTTGACTTTGCCGCGCCCGGCGATTTTCCAAACGGTTTCCACCTGTTCGTTTCTTACTGCGACCAATTCATCGTGCAGATTGCTTGTCATCCCTTGGTGCAACGGAATAACAGCCAATTGGTCGCCAACGCGGAATTTATGCTGAGACTCACTCACATCAAGATGTCCGTGTTCGACAGACATCCCGTATATTTTGACATCCGGGTGTCCGATGATGTGGCCATAGGGCGTGGGCGGGTAGCTGGTGAACGTCTTGGCACCACCGTCAACGATAATTCGATCTGCGGTTGGGGTGCTCACGACCGTCACCATCATTCGCAAGGCACATCGGTCCGGATTGAGTGCGTCCGAACCAGAAATGCGCGTCATACCTTCGTAGACATACGAACCGCTGCGCGTTTCTGTGCAACCGATATCCTTTGATGCTTGTTCAGCACCTGTTCCGCCTCCGCTGATGATATTGATAGGGAGGCCTGCACCATTTAGAAGTTCGACTGTTTCTTCAATGTAGGGTTTTGCGCGAATGTTGCTCCCATAGGTCATAATGCCCTGAAATTCAAGTCCGGGCAGCTGCGTCACCTTCTGCGCAAGTTCAAGCGTGGCTTGGGGGGATTGCACACCAACCCTGCCTCCCCCTGTGTCCTGCTCAATAACCACACGTACAGTGCAATCATCTGCCACTGCTTGCCCCGAGATTCCTTCGGCGGTTATCTCTGAGTCGAGAGCGACGGTAATCTGCGCGCGTTTGACCAACTGTGTCAACCGCTGCAGTTTCGGCTTGCCAACAATATTGTAGGGAATCAGGATGTCATCGAGGCCGCCATCAACCATTGCTTCTGCTTCGCCAAGTTTTTGGGAGGTTATTCCTTTTGAGCCGGCGGCGACCTGCATCTCGGCAATCTCCGGAACCTTGTGAGTTTTTGTGTGAACGCGCAAATTGATGTCAATCTCTCGACAGAGGGATGCCATATTATAGATGTTGCGTTCAAGAACATCAAGGTCTACGGTAAGTGCAGGTGTATCCAATTCAGAAATGTGCATAGCATTCTCCTAAACTAACAGATTAACGAACAACTCAACCTTTTCAAGGTTAAATTGCACGCATGTGGTCAATTATGGTGAACGATATAAATATGTAGACGTTTACCAGTAGTTCCCCTTAGCCAAGCCTCATGAAGTCCCCCTGATAAGGGGGATTTAGGGGGTTGATTCTGCATCGAAAGTGTATAAGTAATTCTAAAATCCACCATAATTACTAAATCGCACGTATACAGTCAATTAATAAACTGAGGGGTTGGGAAGGACGCCTCCGCACTCCCCAACCCCTCATATATCGCAGAGCATCACTATGTGGTCGGTGTCATGTCTATTTGTCAGTATCTTCAGTCTCTTTGAGATATTCGGGTTCTCGTTCTGGAGTCTCCTCTGACTCGTCGGTGTTCTCTTGCATATTCGGTTCAACTAGATACTCAACCCGAAAATCTCGGACAGCTATAACGGGGTAAACTCCATCAAAGCCTACAATCTGTCCTTTGACTTCAACTCCGTTAACGCCTTGGTTTGCCTCTTGTATTAACTCATCAAATTTATCACCGTCACTAAAGACGACCTTCTGGTCCGGACTAACAACCATCGCATGATTAATCTCTGATGTGTCAGCACGCCAACGTCGCCAAAAAGGAACGTTGCGTATATAGCTCCGCGAGAAGCCGGGGTGCGCGTAGATATTACCGGTGACTGTTGCTTCAGATTTAGTAACCCAAGCCTGGCTTCCGCTTTGGCTGCCCCGAAAACGTTGATCGCTTAGTTGACGGATAATGTCATAAGCGTCAAAAGTACGACCCTCGTTGTACGGATTCTTACCCCGTCGTGGGGTGACTTCAACGATGGTTGTAAAATGACGTTTACGCCCCTTTTTATCAACAGGTGCGTAAAAACTCACATCTTCCGGATCTGCCCACGGTTTTAATAAACGTCGAATCTGTTGGGCGTCATTACCATTGACGAAACCGAAAAGATGGACTTTAATGCTTTCCACTTCCGCATCACTTGAATTGGTGAAACTAGCAAACAGAAACATGCAAAGGATGAAAAGGCTGAGGTGAAATGTACGGGATAGCATTTTTGTTCACTCCTTTAATTAATCTCGCATAATCCTGACAATTTTTTCGTCAAGATATTTGAGAAAATTCAAAGAATCTAATATAAATCTACACAGTTCCTTAATTGGTGCCAGAAAATCATAGTGATAGTCTAGCAAATTCTGTACCATAATAGAAACAGAGAATTGCACTTTCGAGACCAGCCGGTGAAAGGTGATTAAACAACACCAATCGGCGTCTCATACTCTATGCCGTATCATTTTTGTAACACAGTTGCTAGTAGGACACAATTAGCTACCATTACTAATTGACGCTTTGATATATGATGAAGTTTACTCCAAAAGATGAGCAAAGTCCAATAACTGATTCTACCTATTTGCTATTTCGTGTAATCCTTAAAATTTCTTAACTTGTCGAATTACTAAAAATAGAAGCTGATATAAACATACTTGATGCAGGGGTTTCGGAAACCCCACTATCCTCCTTGGCGTTGACTCAAATAGTGTGTTGATTTCTGTATCATGAAATTGATGATCGAGAATCTGTTGAATCGTAAACTGACTAGACTATTATTACTGAAGCTAGATATTAGTGCGGACCATAACCCGTTTTGTATCAACTATACGGTTTAAAGGAGTAGGACCGCATAGGCGAAGTTTGCTAGTCCAATTGCTTGAGACTGTCCGCAATTGAGGGGAATATTTTTTTGAGGTATCAACGAAATTTCATCATCGCGATAATTTCACTGATTGTCCTGTTTGCCATCGGGGTTGTCGGATATCGCATTATCGAAGGGGATAATCCACATCAGAAGTGGACAGTGTTTGACGCAATTTTCATGACTGTCATCACATTGACGACAGTCGGATACACCGATGACGATATGTCCAAGGAAGGAAGAGCTTTCACCGTTTTTCTATTGATCGGTGGACTTGGTATCTTTGTGTATAGTATCGGTGTTGCGACCGCCTTTGTTATTGAGGGCCAATTCCGCGAGGTGTTTCGACGAAGGAAGATGGAAAAATCAATCAATAAGCTTTCAAACCATTATATCGTTTGTGGCATAGGGGATACGGGCGTTCATGCGCTTGAAGAAATGCTCCAAATGAACATGGAATTCGTTGCTATTGAGCACGACCAAGAACGGATTGATCGCGAACTGGCAACGAAAGATTTCCTGTATGTTCATGGGGATGCAACAGAAGATGAAGTTTTAATTCGGGCGGGTGTTGAACGGGCCCGTGGACTGATTACCTCACTGTCACGCGATCAAGATAACCTATTTGTTGTTCTATCTGCGAAACAACTAAATCCAAAGTTGAAGATTGCCTCTAAAGCGGTTGAAGCCAATTCGCTATCCAAGCTGAAGCAGGCGGGAGCGGATGAAGTGGTTTTATCAGACCATATCGGCGGCATGCGGCTGGCTTCGACAGTTACACGTCCAATCGTGGTTAACTTTCTGGACATTATGCTCAGGAGTCAAGAGACCACACGCTTTGCTGAATCGGTCATCCAGCCGGGTACACCGCTGGTGGGGCTTACTCTGGGTGAAGCACGCATTCCAGATCGAACCAACCTGATGGTTGTCGCAGTGCATAAACGGGACGGAGATTTTATCTATAACCCTTCCGGTGGATTGAGGTTGGAGACTGGCGATGGCCTGATCGTCATCGCAGATAACGAGCAGCGACAAAACCTAAACAAGCTGACAGGCGATACCCTTTGATGCTTCAATTGCCTTCAGACGCAAGCTGTCCGTATTGTTTCATCACGGCTTGTAACCGATTCAAAGGAATAGCATAAATCGTGTTCCCATTTCTGCCGACGGTCGTTACTGCTGTGGTCATAGAATTGAGGATTGCCTCCTCCGTGGCTTCAATGACGGCTTGATACAATGCGTCCATCCGACGATTGGCAAGCATCGTGATGGGAAATGTCCCATCTTCCGTCCGACGCGGAATCGTGTTAGCAGTCGAAAAAGCAATTACGAATTCACCGCTGCTAACGGTACTCGGTGTACCAGTACGGGCAAGCCCATGTGTCACCCGTTTGGCAAGTTGCATCAGTTGACGATGCACCAAGGGCGCATCCGTCGCGACAACAATGATGAACGAACCGTCTCTACCCCACTCCGGTGTGAGTTCTGTAATTTCCTTACCGACAGGAACTCCACTGATTTGAAGTTGATGACGCCGGCCGCCGTTGGAATTGACCAACACTCCGACCGTGTATCCCCCTCGATCTGCGGGCAACACCCGTGAAGATGTACCGATACCTGCCTTAAAACTGTAGCACCGCATGCCTGTGCCGGCACCGACACACCCTTCTGCGACGGGACCGTCTACAGCGCTTTCTATCGCTTGAATTGCGTGTTCTGCGGTGACGTGTAGCCCACTGATGTTATTCAATCCACCGTCATAGCATTCTGCAACGATTGGCAGAATGATGTGGTTATTCGGGTAGCGTTTAATCATATATCGCACAACGCCATCGTGAACAGGTCCAACGCTGAGTGTATTTGTCAGCATAATTGGGGACTCGATCCAGCCCGCTTCATTAGCCCACGCTAATCCTGTCGCCTCACCGTTACCGTTGATTGCATAACCCGCACCAAACAGCTTATTTGTCCAGATATCGTCTCGTGGAATGACAGCGGTAACACCTGTCCGAACATTATCACCACTTTTCAACGTAACATGCCCCACCTTCACCCCTGCGACGTCTGTGATTGCATTGTGTTTGCCGGGCTCATAGATGCCGATTTTGATACCGAGATCCCGTGCCCGTGCCCTGCCTTCGGGAACGCCAGCACTTTGATCGGAATGCACAGCTATCCAGCCGGATATTAAATATAGGCACAAGCAGAACCATAATCTCATGTGTTGTTGTTTCATCACTTTACTTCCTCACTATTATATTTCACTTCAATGGAGGTTTCCCGGCGCGAAGCCACGCGGTATACCAATAGCTTGCTGTTGCTGTTGCTGCGTCACTCATTCGTTGCACCGCTATCCAGCCGCTGAACCGGAAGAACTTTTCGAGATACGATGTGCCGTAGGTATCTTCGCCCAACTTTGCTCTGCGGTCAGCATGGAGCAGGTTGTCGGCGTATACATAGCTATCAAGTACAATATCAAAAGCAGCTTCCAGCGGATCTTCAAGTTCCGATGCCATCTTCGGTGAGAGATGGACTTGTTCCGCATAGGCGTCCACCATATCATCCTCAAAGCGTTGATGCACACCATGCTGGTTGGTCAATTGTCCATTGTAGTTTTTGACGACATGCAACGGCATGTGGATATCCTCAATGTAGTGAGCGAGTGCACCGGCTGCCCCCACAATTTTTTCGGCGTCTCCCGATTTCATTGCCTCAGATAGCAGTTGTGTGTAGTCAGCAATGCGCCACGTTGCCAAACCGCGTTTTGTAACATCTTCCACACCAAATTTCGCAACAGCCTCATCATAGTCGTGGGGGAGTTCTACAAACGGATAGGGACCATAGATATCAATATCGAGAAAATGCCGAGGACCTTCGGCAGGATCCCCTGTTTTGTAGACATTGAGACTGGTCAAGGATAATAGTTTCTCTTTTGTATCAAGGACAAAATGGGTGTCCCCTTCAGATCCGAGCAGCACCGGCTCCGCACTTCGATCTTCAAAAACATCCGCTTTATCTTCCAACAGATATATCTTATCTTCTTCCTTCCGGATCGGGTACTCCTGTTCACCTATCGTTATGAACCATCTTCTATCTTTGCCACGCAGCGAGACCGGGACGTTTTGCGGAAACTCAACTCCATGCGCCTCAAACACTTGGCGTAAATCCTCCGTAACCTGTCCACTGTTCAGATCTTTTTTGTATTTCAACCCAATCCGAAATAATAGTTCTCTTCTCCACCGATCGGGATCGTTTGAGTGATAGGCGAGTTTTTGGCGGTGTTTATCGAAAAACGGGGCAATTTCTGACGGCAGAGAATCACAGGCGGCATCGGTCATTCGCTCATGCGCGTTGCTTCCCCAAGGAAAAACTTGAGGTGCATAGCAAGCGATTAGAATGGCATAAACAGATAACGAAATAAAGGTTGACCAAATTTTTGTTTTCATCTTAAAACGGGTGAGGACTTAACCCGATTCCTTTCAGTTGTTCCATGTAGATACGACGGATATTATTAAAGATTTCAATATAGGTGGATGTACGGTAATCGGGGTAAGTCCATTCCCAAGGTTGGAAGGTCTTACGGTAAAATTTGAGCGTGATCTCGGCGTAAATGCCATCTTGGAGATAGATGCGGTGAGCATGGTCCTTCGTTGATGCAAGAACCAACTTTGCCGCCGAAATATAGCCCGGATCAAGATTGACCAGACGAGGAGCCGTATCACCCTTTGCAAACTCGCATTCGACTGCATTAGAAAAGGACTTGGCGGACGCGAGTTTCTCGGCGGGAATAAGTCTCTCAAAACTCACAAACTGACGTTTCAGATTCTTCCCCATCTCTGCTTCATAGTAATTGGTATAATCAAAAGGCAACAAATCGCTGGCAAAATCAACCTGTCCAAACTGCTCTGAGAGTCGTTGGTGTACAACAGAGATTAAATCTGGAATCGCTGTAATAATCCCAACAATCAGTTTAACAGGTGGATGAGATCTGATTTGCCCCATATCTGCCTACCTTCAAAACCTTACACTTAGGGCAATCGCATGTGGAAAATATTGACACAGAATTAGGACTCCCGGTTGTAGGGGCAGCCCTGGTGGCTGCCCTTCCTACTTGAATCAGATAAGAGTCAAGATGCGACTGCCTCCTCTCCTACGTGTTCCGCCAGCCACAGTTTCAACGGAACATCCTCGTCAGTCGGGGAGGTATAGCCGTGCCAACTGGTACTAAATCCCAATAATTGCCGTCGAATTGGGTCACAACGGTCAATAAAGTCCCCAACAGTCATGTCGTCTCTTGGGCGTAGCCATCGGTAGCTATAGCCATAGAACAGCACCTTGCGCGTAATATCCGATTCATTCGGACTTCGGGAATGCCAGATACGCCGATCGAAAATGACTGCTGTGCCGGGTGGGACACAGACCGGGGTTGCCCCTTCCGGGTCTGAAGCATCATCGGTAGGAAACTCTAGTTTGTTCTGGATATGACTCCCCGGAATGACGTAGAAATTCCCTCGACCTGTTTCAGTCGTATCGGTAAGGAAATAGCCAATCTTGACCGAAACTCGTGGACGGGGATCGGTTTCTAACTCGGCGTTCAAACGTCCACTGTCCTGATGCCAGCCCAACCGCTGCTTCTCCTGCTCTGCATCGGGTGGAGGTGGAGGTGTGACATCCATGTGGGTGAGGTAAAGCTGGATGTTCCAACCGAGTATCCCCCACACTTTAGGGAACGTCTTATGCCAATCGAGCAAATCCAGAAAGACCTCATCCTGTCCCACAAAGTCCAGCTTATGCACCCACTCGTGAGTCTCCATCTTTGCCTCTGTCCGGTGCTCGGCGTCAATCTGGTCCACCACCGCCTCAATGTCAGAGGTCATCTGTGGTGTCAGCGCATCGGGGACGATTAGGAAACCGTTACGCTCAAATTCAAGCCGTTCATCTTCAGTTAGACAGTAATCCAAACACGCAGTGTCCATATATGCCTCCCTTATTTTTTCCTATCCTTATAATATTCGCATCCATGAGACACATAATTTATTACGCACTATCACTCTTATTCGGTATAGACCGCTTCAATCAGTCCCTTCATATAACCGATGGCAAAGAGTCTCTCCATACTATGCTCATCCGGAATGCTAGCATCACCCATTTTCGGGAAATGGTCTGGACGCGCCACTCCCGCATAGCCAACATCACGATAGGCGCGTACACACTCCGCCATATCAGCCTGCCCGTCATCATGGAATGCTTCGACAAACTTATCAGGTGTTCCTTGCACATCTCGGAAATGAACAAAGAAAATCTTTTCTTGTTCCCCAAAATGCCGAATTACTTCGGGTAGGTTATCGGTCATTAGGGAGAAGTTGCCTTGACAGAGACCAATCCCGTTGACAGGACTTGGCACCAAATCGACGAGTTTCTGATAATTCTCTACGCTGCTCATAATCCGGGCAACTCCTCGGATAGGCGACAGCGGTGGATCATCCGGGTGCATCGCCAATTTGACATCGGCTTTTTCCGCGACAGGGACCACACGTTCCAGAAAATACTTTAGGTTCGCCCATTGCTGCTCTTCGGTGATGACACCATGCTCGGTCAGGGGGGCATTCTCCATGTAACTATGATCATAGCCGCTGACCTGAGATCCACCGCGTGAAGGAATTGTAACAGATGTTCGGAGAACAAAGAGAATTGGCATCCACGCAGGACACCACACCGGAATCTCCAACGCCCCCATGTTGCGGATAAACTCACAGATGATATCAATCTCTTCATCACGTCCCGGCAAACCGAGTTTTATTTTCTCCATCGGGGGACGGCTCTCAATCACCTGTAGGTCAAATCCGCCATCCTCGTATGTAGCTTTTAGACGGGCAAGCGACACGTAACTCCAGGGCTGTTGCTCGTCGCTTGCGTTCGGTATCGGATTCAAGTCCAAGCCGCCAACCACATACTCTACGCCGGCTTGTTTGGCTAATGTCCAGACAGGGGTTGGTTCCGGTCCAAGGGCTAAAGCAATTTTTACCATTTTCGTTTCCCTCCTGCTTAAGGTGAAAAACTCGATTGGATGCTATCATGTTGCCATGAGTTTTGACAAATTATATCATAATCATCGGCGGCTTCAACCGAAAAAGCGTTCTGATACCGGCGAGAGGTACAAACTACACTGTCACTACAAAAATTATCCCGACTAGTCAGAATTAAGAAGTTTAATACAGAAATTCTCGAAGCGAATCCAATGTTCTCCCTCCGGCGGACCATTGTAACATTGGATGCTCACTTGATCATCGCCCGGTGAGGGCAGTTCGCCCGTCGCTGCTGTTTGGAATTCTGTGTCGCCTGACGGACAATACTGCGCTTCCCACGAATCAGCGGTGACTAGCAGGCGCAGTCGAACACTTTTCGCTGCCATCGCTGCTCTGCCGGGGATGATGTAGAGATCGCCGTCGATGAGTTCTTTGACCTCCTTGAACACCGGTTGCCCATCGTTATACCACGTAATCCCTGCCTGCTCGTACTGCTGAGTGGGAAGAGTATGATTGGTGATGGTTACTTCGATGGCATAAGTACCATCACTGCGGTCTGGCGCGTTTCTCAACAGTGCATTTCTGACCGTATCCGCTACGCCGGGGCGCACGCAAATCTCCAGTCCACCATCCCGCAGACGCCAATCGTCCGGATCTTCCCGCAGCCACGACCAACCTTCATCGAGTTGACCGTCGAAGTTATCTTCAAAGATGATTTGTTCATTAGATGAATTCATGTCAGTACCTCCATTTGAGTGTGAGCGTCAGGCTTCCCTCAGATATGAGGCGTTAGATTTTAGCCAGACGGTTGGTTGGTTTGAAAAGTATTTTTAAGACGCTATCCACCGCTTCCGGGATTATCGAAAGCGTGGAACCCGCATGCCGAGCAGCTTTTCGATTCAATCAACGCCTCAGATCTCAATCCCTAACTCTCGGTTTGCAACGTTCTGGTAGGTATTAAGCTTCCCACCGACGACCTCTTCCATGCGGACGATTCGACCCGCCTCAGAGGATTCATGGCAAGCCATCACAAGGGCAACAGCGACCAACCCTTCCTCTGCTCCAACCTCGACTGGTGTGCCATTGTCGATGGCGTCCAAAAGTTCCGCAAGCTCCATGGCGAGGATGTTTAAGTCACCGCTACCACCCACGCCTGCTCCAGATAGATCATAACGCACAAGCCGTTCACCACCGAAAAATCGAGCGGCGCGATCCTCAAGCACAAAATCTGGAACAAGTGCCAGCACATCATCGTCATCAAGCACACCATCGTGGTCGTCCCGAAAGAGACGTAACGGCTGACCGGTACGCACTGACGGCAAATCGATCTGACCGTCGCTTCCAAAAATTGTAAAACGACGAAATCCAGGACCGTGCGCTGCCTTGTCATATAGCCACTGCCCCAACGCATCGCTTTCAAATTCAAGGGTTGCCATCATAAGGTCAGGGGCATCTGCTGCCTGAACATCGGGATAGGTGTGGGCGTAGTGATCGTGAAACCCTTTTACGCGTGTCCCCTTGAAGATTCGCTCATGTTCCTGAAGGCGAACCTTACCCGTCACCTGTCTGACGGGACCGGCTAAGTACATCTGCATGTCAGCGTTATGAACGCCAGATTCCAGAATGGATCCACCCTGTTTGCGAAGATATTGCCAGCCGCCAGCGGCTGCGCTACGTCCGCCACCGGCAGCAAAATCTAGGACTGTGCGGATGTCGCCGATTGCACCAGCCTCAAGCAATGCCTTTGCTAAACGGCTTATTGGATCGCGCCGGTAGTTCTCTGCTATGGACTGCACAGTGCCATGTTGCTGGGCAGCATCTTGCATCGCCCGGCAGGCTGCTACGGTGGGTGCCATCGGTTTCTCACACAGGACGTGCACACCATTTTCCGCTGCGATGCTGGCAATTGAGTGATGCGCTGACGCCGCAGCCACAATATCCAGTACCTCTATTCCGCTTGAGCCTGCGACGGCATCCTCAAGTGAGCGGTACGCCTGTGGTCGATTGCCAAAGAACCCCTCCGCTTCGCTAGCAACAAATTCGGCGCGTTCCAGCTCCGGATCGATCACGGCAACAAGTTCAAATCGTCCGGGCTCAAAATCCTCTAAAACACGATATCCCCGCAGATGCCGGCGTCCCATACCGCCGCATCCCGCTAGGGCAAGCCGATGACGTTTAGACATTTTTCTTTCTCCTAATTCCAGTTATCAATCCCTCCGCTGCTGATCTGCTAACAGACTGACAAGCGACGTAACATTGGCAAAATTGATTTCCATCGCCTCTACATCGGATCCGCTGGGTGGGCGGAAGTGGGTGGCGACTGCAAGGAATACCTTACAACGGTGTTCAAACAGGTTACCCATCAGCGTAGGATAATCAACATCACCCTCACCAAAGGGACGCCACTCGTACCTACCCTTGGGACCATCAATCACATGCACATCCTTAATATGCAGTCCATGGAGGTAGGGACGGACGTGAGTGAAGCCTGCTGTCGCTACGTCACATTCCGCGGAGAGCAGGCTATCGCCAGGTGACAACTGAAACTTGAGCCTTGGAGAGCCGAGCCGTTCAGCCAAAAGGCGAAAATGGGTCGTTGTAGAGATGTGGTGGAACGGGCGCATACCGAGGACAACATCAACATTGTACTGTTCCGCCTGTTCCAAGACCAGAGAAAAAATGTTGATTAGCTTATCCATATCGTCATCAGCAATGATACCGCCCCGTGTTGCCCATCGCATGGGCCAAGTCGGCGCCCTTCCCCAAGTTCGTCCCTGTTGTGACCATTCACCGGGCCAAGATAAACCGTAGGCGAGTACCGCACCCACGTCCAATCGTGCGGCGATTTGCATCGCCCGAATCAAAGCATTGAAGTCCTTACGAAACGCTGGGTGGTCCTGTATCGAGTCGGGCTGCAGATCCATGAGACGAATGTAATGAAAGGGATTTTCCGCGCAGATCTGGAAAAGTTTCAGTCCATGCCGGGCAACGCGTTCTCCCATTCTATCGACCTCCGCGTCGCTCATTTCAGCGATAGCTGTTTCACCCGGCAATTCTGCGAACCAGACATACTCTGCGCCTATCCGTTTTGCAACAGCAAGTGCCTCATCAAATGGCAGCTTCATTTCGTCAAGCCAAATCCCAAATTTGAGATGATCTTGCTGCCGATTGGTCTTATCCATCTGATGGCTCCTTCCCATGTTGGTCAATAGACATGGAAATGGGGTTCCTTTCTCAAATGCGACTATGAACAGTACCTAGCCCCCTTGCGCCGCAGATGATATACGATTCCGAGTATTATGGTGGATTCTAAAAATAAATAGACACTTTCGCCCCCGGTAAGTGTGGTTTCCACCCGCACCGCATAGGCGCAGTTAAAAACCGCGCCTACCAAACGGTAGGACGGCAGTTTCGTTTTCCTAACCGCCCCGGTTTGGAGTGTCTCATTAATTCTAAGATCCACTATAATTCACCAAAGCAAATTCCGCATCTTCACCATCGCTTGAATGCGTAGGTGGGTATACCAGTCACCAACCCGACAATTCCCCAGATACTGCCTATCGTAAACGCGCCCAAGACCAACCCCAGAAAGAATGGGAACGTCCGACGATACGTCTGTATGCCCCCATGCCTGAGAATCGCTCCCTTTACCGCCCAACTGATAAGAAACGGAAACCACAGGTGTTCAAAAGGCAAATATCCCGTTATCGGATAAGCTAATGGATGCAGGGGCCACCATAAGAACCGCAGCCGCAATATCGTGTTGATGAAAACAACCAAGGCACCAATGCCGACAGCACTCAGCGACTGTGTATCCGGTTCTATTGGACGTACGAGCCATCGTTCAATCACCGTATAGGCACCAATACCGCGCCCTTCACTAATGCCGCCCCATTTGTAACTGAATTGGAGAAACGTCCAGAAGGTTATGATGATACCCGCAACGACAGAGAACATGATGACTTTACCAAGTTTACGGGTATCCATGCCGGACCTGTCTGCTAGTTTGAAGCTCTCAAGCATATACGGCATCGGATGGTTTCTGAATTGTTTTGTGAACGTCCAGAATGGGGCTGCTGCTGTCAATGTCTGGCTTTCGAGTTTACGACTGCCTACCATTGCTATGAAAAATTGAAGTGGACCGTAGTGATAAATCCCATGTATTGGGGGCCCAAGTTCCGCTCGCGTCCGGGTGTGTGCAAATGCAATGACGAAGTAAACGCTGAAAAACGCCAATCCAAACTGAATCGTCGTTCCCGCTTGATATGAAAAGAACACCAGAAAACTGAATCCCAAAATTATCCCGATTACTGCTGTTCTATACTTCATCGGCTCGTCGGAATCGTCCGCCTCTGACATTGCCCCAATAGCCCTCTTTATAACCTGCCAAATCGGCTTCCGTCCCAGCCAGAAGGAGACAATAGCGAGTCCCAGATATCCACCAAAGACCTGCTGCGCAACAAATGGGTATCCGGGCATGTTGACCCCTACCATGCTACCTACGACTCGCTCTGCTTTCCAAAGCAGAAAAAAGAACCAACACGAAAAGAGGAGGTCGAGCGGGATGGCGAAAGCAAGACCAATAGCGAAAGGATTAAACTGAACCGGGAAGTTGCCCATCGCGTTAAACGGGCGCTCTGTAAAGTAGACATTGAGATTATATCCGAGCGGAATCTGCGGAAGCACAGGGTACAAGAAGGTTGTCCCATTGATCAAATTGATGCCAGCGGCTAACCCAAAACCCAACCAGAGCAGTTTGTTTCTGAAAAACGGGTGATGTCCGTTTCCCTCACGACTCATCTCATAAGGCAGGTGAACAAGTGGATAGGTTAATTTCTCCTTTTCAATCCACTGCCTCCTGATAATGATGTTCAGACAGAACATGGTAAACGCAACCACCGAAAGAAAAAGCGTCCACCACACCATCGGTTCAAGCCAACCTTTGATATGTGCCGCGGTGTAAAATGTCGATTCTCCTTTGTAAAACCCGAAAAGTACCTGATCATCATTTACCGTAAGTCGTTGCGATAGATACTTCCAAAAGAGGTTCGCCCAATCGTTCTCCGGCGTCGCAGACCATCGGGCGGTGCCCAGCGTGCAAAATATGGATTGGCTAAAATCGTGGCCACTCACACAGACCGCCAACATGAGCATTATATAAACTGTCAGCAGTTCCTGCTGGCTCAACGCAATTCGCGGCAGCCACCGTTTCAGCAGCATGTTCACCAGAATCAAGGATAGGAAGGTGAAAACCGCGTTATAAAAGATTGTCATCGTGGTCGGATACTGAGTATTCCAGACCGTCTCCCACTGGACGACAATATAGACGTTAATTGGTACAAGTGCTAAGCCGACGAGTACCGCTCGTAAGGTAACGTCGCCTTTGCTATCACTTTTCGTCGGGTGCTCCATGCTTTCCTCAATCCCATGAACAGTACGAAATCCGGCGAGAGCCAAGACCTCAGAACCGTCCTGCTCCGGCTACGCTATTATATCCATTCCTCCTTGCCTGTCAATGGAAAAGTGTCAGCTACCGACCGCTTCGCCCATTCAGATATTTCTATATTGACGGGTGGGCTATCAATTTGCTAAACTCTCGTAACACAACTTTTGGATTATAGATCTATCCGGGGCAGGGGTTGCCCGAGTCGGAGGTTCATCATGATTATTGACGTACATACACACCTTTCTACCCGTGAACAGTGGGGCAAAGTCTTTGTTGAAGCGTTTGATCGGGGATACACCGGTTACACCGGGATTGACTTAGAAGTGACACCCGAAATACATTGGGAGGCGGTGGCATCGGTTTCGCGTGCAATTGTTTTCGGCATTAATTCCATTGCGCTCGGTATGCACACACCGAATGACGCTATTGCCGCTTACGCTAAAGCACACCCGGAAAAAATCATCGGCTTTATGTCGGTTGACCCGAACGATCCAGACGCGTTAGATGAAATTGATCGATGCGTCAGCGATTTAGGGCTCAAGGGCATAAAGATGAGTCCGGTATACCAACACTATGATCCAAACGGCGATAGGGCGCGACGGGTGCATCGCCGTGCGGAAGAATTGGGACTCCCCATCCTCACACATGCAGCGTACCATGTCATCGCCAATACGCCAATGGAGTGGGCAAATCCGCTGCTCTATGATCCCGTAGCACGTGAATTCCCGAACCTAAAAATTATCCTTGCTCACATCGGGTTGCCTTGGTATACCGACGCAATGGTGATGATTCGTAAGCATTCAAATGTGTTTGCCGATGTTTCCGGTGGCGTTCCCTTGCGACCTTGGTGGGGGTATCAGGCACTGTCATTCTGTCATGAGAACCGTGTGATACACAAGCTGCTCTTCGGCAGCGATTTCCCGATCGCAACCATCGAGGACACTATTGACGCGCTCCGCACCGCCAACCGGTTCGCCGAAGGCACCAATATGCCACAGGTCCCAGAGCAGGAGATTGAGGATCTCATCCATCGTGATTCCCTCTCCCTACTTGGATTGGACTAATGAGATTGAGCCGTGTGAAAACTGATGGCGAGATGTCTGACGCAATCGTTTCCTGTGTGATGTGTTCACAGACTGCTATCTAAACCTGTATCAGATAACAACGGGTTACTACCGCAAAAATCAACCCTGTTCTACGCTGTGCGTCTATAGTGTACTAAAGTTTGTACAATTTGCTTTGGGTTCAAGCAGCCTTATCAAGGGTTTGTTGAATATCGTGCGAGTATGTATCATTGTGTTTTGTCTGCGAAAATAACCGCCTCTCAATGAAGGCAGACAGATACTGTACCATCAACCCGCGTGTCAATTTAGCGGGTCGATACCAATCAATGCCTAATTCTTGACACACTTGTTCAACGCGTATCGAACTGCCGATAGCAGAGGCAGTGTTGAATACCAATTGTGTTAGACAACTTGCGACGAAACTGAGTTGGACGAAACGATTGATGCTTTTTTTGGATTTGACCCGATAGGTATCAAATCCGAAGTGTTGCTTGGTGTCCCGAAAGGCAGTCTCAATCAACCACCTTTGCCGGTAATATCGAACTATCTGACATACGTCAAGTGTCAAGTCGGTGGTGTAGACACAGAAGTATTGAAACGGCTTTGCTTTTTTGGGACGTTTTCGGGTCACCACCAAGCGAACCGGGTTCGGACACATTTTCGTCCGCACTACCACAGATGCCACTGAATAGCTTTTGTTGTCAATATCAATAGTAGCATACCGGAGATACCCAAGATGTAGGCGTTTGCCATATTTGTTGGGTCGTCCCCGTTTGGGTCGCTTACACGCCACAGGTAAACGATAGAAAACAGCATTGGACTTAGCGCGACATAGGATATGATGTCCCGCTTTTAGCACACATTGAAACACTTTCCGTCGATTGAACCCACGGTCAAAGATAATCAGTCCACGCGGGATTTGACAGCACATCCACTTCAGCACCGAATCGCTGTTATCCTGACGGGACTTAGGACACATCAACTTCACCCAAACGGGAAACAGAATTGTCTCTGTGGCTGTGGTGCAAAGCAACCCCAACGCCCCAAACTGATGACCAAAGTGAAACTTCGATTGATTGGTATTACGCTTTCGGTAGCGATGATTTCTGAAAAAGTGGAGTCCGAATTGCTTTCGTCCGGTCTTTACCGCTCGGGTCTCGTCGTAAACGTAGACCCAGCTATCAAACTGTTGTTGTAGAAACTGAATCAGATGTTGAGCGACTGCATCGGCGTCCCATTTACCACGAGACAGAAACTTGACTAGCGAACCGTAACCCGTTTTGGGGCGAACCGCTTGATAGATACCGGTCACCGTTGCCCGGTGGCGATGAGTCATCAGACCGACTATGAAGGTGCAAAATAGGGCGAAGTTTTGACGGTTGAATAACGGACGAAACTCGGTTAAAATATGGGTGAGGCAGAATATGAGGCTCATAATTGCTCCTTTCAAAATTGTGATGGATTTCTGAAAGGATAACCTCTTTTCTGCCTCTTTTCACATTAAAATTGTACAAACTTTAGTATAGTGTAAAGGACACGGAGAAATATGACAGGAAAGGAGCATCACAGTAGTAATCAGCGAAACATAATGATACCCACTCTATTTTTAGAACGCCAGCAACTGAAGTTACCCCTACAGAGTCCGCCGCAATCCACAAAAGTTGGTATACGGTTGAGGATACTTCTATGCCTGCTTTTCTTAATCACTAGCTGTATCTTCATTCCTCTAGCAACATTCGCCCAAACTCCACCTATTAAAGAAGACCAAATCGGGATTCAGAACGCCCACGATTTCTACTATTCCCAGAAATATTCAGAGGCGATTGAAGCATATAAAGTGCTATTAAAAACACCCCTGCGCCAACACTCAAAAGATGCGATTCATATGAATTTAGGGCGCTCCTATGAAAAGCTCGGTGATGATGCAATGGCACTTCAAAGTTTCCATGCGGTGGTCGATGAGGATCCAGATGGTTCGTATGCAAGCCAAGCGGTGCATCGAATTGGGGCCCTTTTTCGCGATCGGTATCAGTACAAAGAAGCGATTATCCGATGCCGACAACTCGCTAACAAATATCCGAAAACCCAAACCGCAGCGATCGCGCGTTATCTCGTTGCCCAATATACTTTCGCAGACGGTGGGTATGACGAGGCGATTGAAAATTACAGAAGTTTCTTAAATGATTTCTCGACCTCTCCGTACCGTAACAGTGCGCTTAATAGCCTTATTCGGCTATATCGAATTCGTCACAGATACACTGACGCAGAGAAACTGATTCAGGCCGAACTTAATCGCAAACCGAACGATATTAATCTGATGAATCAGTTGGCGGATCTCTATAAAGCGCAGGAAAAATACGACGAAGCGTTATCCCTATACCGTACCGCCCTTGATCAAGATCCGAAAAATACAGATATTCTGAAGAAACTTGGAGAGCTATACGCGGAGCGAGGGCAGCAAGACCTTGCAGCAGAGCAATGGACCAAGATTATCCAAGATGATCCCGATCAAGCCTATCGATACCAGCAGCTAGGGTCAATATATACATCTCACCAGATGTATGAGAAGGCTGTCGACGCCTATGAAACAGCCCTCAACCTCAGTCCAAAAAGCGCTCAATTCTACAACCGGCTTGCGGACGTTTACAAAATTCAAGGGCAGGTTGATATGGCGGTCAATACCTATCTACGTGCGTTGAGTGTTGTGGATATTGGCTATAGTGGACGTGATACGCTTATCCAGAGCATGGCGGAGATTTACGAAGGTGCTCAACAAGAACGTCTGCTTGGTGGGGTAATTGACCGGCTCCAAGTAATGTTAAGAGCAGATTTGCAAAATCCGAGTCTCGTTCTGTCTTTGGCAGAGGCCTATTTCTATCGTGGGAATTTAGATTTGGCACTCAGAAATTTTAAGCGGCTGCATCAACTCTATGCCGCCGACCGTGGACGCATCCTTGAAAAGTATGCACAAATTCTGGAGCGGAACAAAAACCCGAAAGCGGCAGATTTTTATCAGGCAATTGCTGAACTCTTTCCGAATACGCATCTGGCTTGGGTTGCACAGATGAAGTTGGTACGATTCTATGAGCGGTGGGGACGGTGGGAAGACGCTTTGACGGTCTTAACAAGTATGACGCAGCGGAACCACCAACCATCTGCACAACTGCTCTTGGGACACGTTTGGTTACACGGAATAAGAGATCCGGAGGCTGCACTGCAAGTTTACCAAACGTTAGCTAATCAATCATTATCGACCGACCAAAAAATCCAGATTCAACTCGGCGTAGCGACATGTTACATCTTGCAGGGAAAGTCCAACGTGGCAGAGATCGCGCTTCGTCCGATTGCTAATGGGAATAGCAATTTCAAGGTGGAGGCTCAAAAACTAATCGGTGATGCACACCTGCTTCGGGGGGATATTGAAGCGGCGGTTGCGGCATACAAGCGTGTAATTGATATTGCGATGTCCAATCCGTTGAGCAACGATTCACTAGACAGAATTGTCCTGATCCAGTCCAACTCAGACTATAGCAACGAACCTCTCAAACGTTACCTTGAAGCAATGCAAAGCGATTTAAGTGGAGACACTGAGAAAGCATTACAACTATGCCAAGAGACGATGAAGGAATATCCGACGGCACTCATCGTTGATGATCTCTGGATGCTGATCGGTGGAATTCATGAGCGTGAGACGCGATATACCGATGCTATAGCGGCATATCAGCAGGTCACTGTTTTGGAGGAAAGTCCAATCGCAGCAGAGGCAACAGCGAAAATCGCCGACATCTACCGTTGGAAACTCGACGAGCCTGACAAAGCACAAGAGGTCTATACCGCACTCATTCAAGATTATCCTGAAAGCGTGATTGTCGCTTATGCTCGGCAGCAGCTTGATGCACTTATGAAAGAGAAAGAGTAAGCGGGATAGTCGAAAGAAAAACCTGCTTATATGAGCACAAAAAAGGCAGGAAACTCAATCTGAATCTCCTGCCTGTACCCACGAAACACGAGTCCAGTTTATACGCTGAACGATTCCCCGCAACCACATTCAGACCTCGCATTGGGGTTGGTAATCTTGAAACCTGACTCCATTAAACCGTCTTTGTAGTCCAACGTTGAACCGGCAAGATAGAGTGTACTACGTGAATCGATGAAGACTTTCAACCCATGCTGTTCAAAGACCTTATCACCACTCCGTAGTTCATCAAACCCAAGATTGTACTGAAAACCGGAGCAGCCTCCACCGATAACCTGCATCCGCAGACCGTGCTCCGCGTCAGTATCTACACTCTCTTCCCCCGCTACGTCCTGCATCAGTAGTTGTGCTTTTCTGGCTGCAGCCTCAGTAACTGTGATCATTTTGATTCCCCTTTTTCGGTCAGATGTGAATTATAATTATGGATAGCAGCTTTTAGTACCTTTTCAGCAAGTACAGCATAGCGCGCTTTATCCTGCGGTAATCCTCCAAGTGCTTCATCAACTTGCCGATTTGTTATGTTCAGTGCTTCTTGAATTGTGCGTTCCTTGATCAGTTCTGTGATGAGGGAACTGGCTGCAATTGCAGTTGGACATCCAAATGCCTTAAACTTTGCATCGACAACCCGCTCTTGAGAAACCTTAATTGTGAGTTTCATCATTTCGCCGCTCGCAGGTGTGCCTACAACCCCCACGCCATCCGCATCTCTAATTGTACCAACATTCCGCGGATTTTCGTAATGCTCCATAACTTGTGGAGTGTGCATATCCGGCTCCAAACTTCATAGTGAGTCGAAAATACCAATCTATATTATATTGCACTAGCACTGTAATGTCAAATTTACTTTAATTAGGAATTTAGTTCTCTTGTAGGAGGGATCTCCGAATCCCGACACATCGCTCAAACGGAAAGAAAATCGAAAACTAATTAGCCCTATACTTTAATCGTGATTGAGAGTTGCATCTTGTAGCCGGCGGAGCTTGAGTATAAAGGAATCCTCGTCGAGCGTTACCATATCGTAGGTAATCGCTGCTCCTTTTGCTAAATCCCGTTTCAATTTAGCACCGGGTGCCAAGCCCAAAGGTAGCAGATTTTCCGAATGGGCGACCTCTGCTTTTTCAATCAATCCGTTGACTGTATACCCACCGCCACCATCTAAAATCTCTCCTTGTTTCAGATCTCGTTTTGCGACAGTAATCACCTCTGCGGTTGGCTTTGTCAAAGGGGTGCCGGTAGGCTGCCCGTAGAGTGCTGCCTTTATAATTGAGATGGGTGCTGCCACTGCTACGAGGTGATATGGTCGATAGAGCAGAAAGTTTTTGCCATTGCCGCCCGGGTGGAGATGGTAACCGGTCAAATCTTCTTGAATAAAGGGGTGATCGGTTCGGATGACTGCAAAAACCCCCATCCGGAGCGGTAAATCCAACGGGGTAACCCCATCATCCGCTATACTATTGGCTAATTCAACTACCCCATGCCGACTCAGAAGACCACCCTCTTCCCGTAGACTGAACGCCTCTGCAATCTCCGAGATATTAAGTGAAGGTTCGTGCATACCCCGCACGTCCGGCGGTAGCCCGGTCATATTCGCCAGCGCGGTCATCTCAACCTGTGCCTTCGTGCCATCCCGGAACGAATTGAACATCTTCAAGTTAATTGTCCGCCGCTCGATCATCTCTTGGCTGAAGCCGAAACGATCTGGCACCGTATCCGGCGTTCCCTCCCTATCATCGCCGTAGAAGACTGTGCCGCGACCAGCGGCGACAATTTCAAATCCGAGTGCCTTTGCCCAGTCCACGATGTTCATGGTCACACCGGGCTGATCGCCGTCCACAAGGGTGTAGACGACACCAGCGGTATCTGCGAGATGGCTTAGATAGGGTCCTATGGTCACATCGGCTTCCACGTTGACCATCACTAGATGTTTGTTATGGGTCAACGTATGATATGCCATACGAGCCCCGACTTCTGGAATCCCAGTGGCTTCCACCACCACATCTATCAGATCAGATTGGGGCAGGAGCAGCCCATCTTCGGTTATCGCCCGATTACCGTTGTGGATGGCTTCGTTCAATTCCTCAACGTTGTTTACAACTTTTATGACGTCTGTTGGCACGCAACTCGCTGTGTAGGCGTGCTTCGCGTGAGCCAAGTTAATATCGGCGATGGCACTGGTTTCAACACCCTCCATCTGGGAAAGTTGTGCCACTAGCCCCGCACCGAATTTACCAGTACCGATGATACCCACGCGGATGGGGTTATTCTCTGATGCACGTTTCGCTAATGATGTACTGAACATTACGGTCTCCTTGTGTCACACAGATATAGAGTAAGTAGAATCAGTTCGCTTTCATGCCGCGAATTTCATGCCACAACCCATCCACCTTTCCTTCCAACTCCTCAAGCGTTCCATCATTTTCAATCACGAAGTCTGCGTACTTCACCTTTTCGGATAGCGGCATCTGCGAATCAATCCGTGCCTGCGCTTCTGCTTGACTGGGAGGACGATTTTGGGCAATAGCCCGATCCAACAAACGCTGAAGTTGAGTTTGCGTTGAAGCCGTAACCACGACGATGACATCCACCGTATCTTGTGAGTTCGCTTCAATAAGCAACGGCGCGTCAATCAGGACAACACAATCTGCCTCCTCGGTGACAAGTCTATTCGCTTCGGAACGGGATTGTTGGACGATCGGTGGGTGCATAATCGCGTTTAAACGCTCGCGGGCGGCTTTGTCATTAAAGATGATTGCAGCGAGTTTTGGACGGCTGACATCACCAGATTCGTCAACGATGTCCGCCCCAAATGCCTCAAGCAATGCTCCCATGACGGGACTTCCACGCTTGAGCAGCTGATGTCCAATCTCATCCGAGTTAATTGGAATCGCGCCCTTCTTTGAGAGCAGTTTGGATACAGTCGATTTGCCACAGGCGATACCGCCCGTGACACCGACGATGATACCTCGATCAGAAGCTATTGGTTTCATCAGGTCTAAAATTTTCTTGCTACCTTGTTAGTGTTTACGTTACAATTTGCCCACCATGACAGAACAAACAACACACGCTACGGCTGATTCTAACTCCCGCACTCCTGTTCTAGTCTCTTGGTCTTCGGGCAAGGATTCCGCTTGGACATTTCACACCCTGCGCCAACAACCTGAACGCTACGATGTGCGTGGCATCTTCACAACTGTAACCAAAACCTTTGACCGGGTCTCCATCCACTCCACACCCTCTTGGATTCTGAAACTGCAATCCGAGAGGCTCGGTGTACCACTATACGAGATACCGATACCTTACCCCTGTTCCAACGCACAATACGAAGCCGCCATGCTACAGTTTCTGGATCGTGTGCGAGCATTGCCCGAACATCTGACGGTATCACATTTCGCATTCGGAGATCTATTCCTAGAGGACATCCGCCGCTACCGCGAAGATAAACTCAGCGGCACCGGCTTTACGCCGCTCTTCCCGATATGGGGACAAGATACACCGGCACTTGCTGAGGAGATGATAGCTTCCGGCGTGCGCGCTATAGTAACTGCTCTCAATCCTACCAAGTTGCCAGCGGAGTTCGCAGGCAGGTGGTTCGATCGCCAATTTCTCGCCGACCTCCCTGCGGAGGTAGATCCGCTAGGCGAAAACGGTGAGTTCCACACATGCGTCACTGACGGTCCAATGTTCACATCGTCCATAGAAGCACAGCCCGGCCGCATCGTCCAAAGAGACATCGTTTCCGCTAATGATGACGACAGCAGTGACACTATTCATGCGAGGAACCCTTCCCCCACATACATCTACGCCGACGTAGAACCTATAAACTGATATTACCAATCTCACTGCTCGTTACGGTTGTCTAAAACGGCGATTCTGATGGTAGGTCCACCATTCCACAATAAGCAGCAATAGTGCGAGAAAAGCTGCGTATGCCCATATTTCTCTATTCACTTCTGGTAAATTGGACTGTACTTGTTCAGGATCGCCACCCCCGTTAGAATCATCTACTAATTGCGGCGGCGAAAGGTCAGATTCCTGTGGATTGAGTAGATTGGCTGCAAATCTGCCAAAGAGCTCGCCCTCAACAAATACGGTGTAAACGCCAACCTGCGTTGTGTCTGTAAAAACGATTCGGGAATCCTGCACCTGTAGCTCTCGCACGTCGCCATCGGGCGTTTTAACGGTTATCCGCTCAACCTCACTGGGATGCTCAGGGTAGATCCTTACAGGCTCACCCGTCTTAACAAGATTGGGTTGGATTGGGGATGTTGCTGTCCCTAGCCACTCCAAAAACTGAGACATCAGAATAGGTGCGGAGGGTATAGATGTTGCAAAGTTTGAAACGTCCAAATCGAATGGATCAAATGCAAAAACAATTACTTTTTGGTTATCTTGTTCCCCAAGCCAAATAAGTGGTGTTTGATTTGTTTCAATAAGCGGAATGCCCCACAGTGGTAACTGGATTTGCAGCGATGCTTTGACCTCCAAATCGATCAACGAGACATCGCGCATAACCTCGTGCGTGGCGTGCTGACCGATAATCTGCGTCGGCTGACTGCTTTTTTGGATGGGCATAAAAGGGAGCCCACTGATTGGGTTCAGGAAAACGATATTCCCTTCAGGCAGCGGATCCGGGACAAACTGATCAAAGATAAGGATATCGTTCCCTCCCGCACCATGATAATCGGATGCCTGCACCTGATTTAGGGTAACATGCGGATCCGTTTTGAGAATCGCAGTCAGCGATGGCTGATTTCGATCACTGACGAGTAAAACCTTCCATTTCGACGGTGGGTGCAAAATCGCCGCAGCGACATTATCAACAGTGAGGTCATCATCAATATCAAGACGGACAGTGACGACCTGTCCATAAAATCTTTCGTCGTCCTCAAGAGAAAATAGGATTGATGTTGTCTCTTTCGGCGGTAGGACTACGCTTTCGTCTTCAAAAAACGACTTTCCTTCAATTCCTAACTGTACCTGAAACTCCTTAGAGGTGTCTGCAAAACTTTGGACGCCAACAAGCACTTGATAGCGATTCGGTGGGGTTAGGGCGCGGGTGGCACTAAGCTGGACAATTGCAATGTTTTCGCTTCGGTTGCCCAAACCGATTTTTTGAAGTTGAAATGGACCTGCAAAATTGGGGAGTGCCCTAAAGTTATCGCTGATAAAGACAACTCCGACTGCATCGGGATTCTGCGAAACCTGCGCCCCCGGTACGCTCGCGTAGACAGCTGCAGAATCGAATGCCGCTTTGAGCGTTGGAGGAGTATGTACTACGGACAGATTTTCAACAACCTGACGCAATTTTTCTGTATCCGATGTAAACACCTGACGAATATTATGCGGTGGGCGAGATGTGTCCATAATCATCATCTGCCCATTTGCCCCAAGCCGATTAATCAGTTTTAGTACCTCCGCCTTTGCCGCATCAAGACGGGTTTTCTCCAGATCGGTTGCGCCCATACTTGCCGACGTATCAATAATGACGATCGATTGCTCACTCAAGACGCCGTGTTGACGCAGCGCTGGACGGGCAACGCCGCCCACCACAACCAGCAAAAACAGGATCTGAAGCGGGAACAATAGTGAGTTTCGCAGGCGTTGGAAGGGAACGTTCGCTTTCATGTCCTCAATAGCTTCAAGCCAAAGCATCACGCTAGGAACGACATGGCGTTGGCGACGCAGTTTGAGGAAATGCAGCAACACCACAATTGGAAGGAATGCTAAAAGATAAAAAGCAGAAGGGTTCAGGAAGTGCATCGTTACATTGTCGCAGGTGCCTCCTCAGGCGAATCAGTTTTGCCGTTCTCTTTATCCGCAAGTTTCTCCAAGACCTCCTCTGCGTCTTGGCGCCCGGTTTCGCCGTAGTCAGCCTTTAGCTTATCACACTCTTCATGAACTCTGTCGTAGTCATGAAGTTCGTAGTAGATATTTGCTAGATTTTTATGCATTTCCCTGAAAACGCCGGGCCAGTTGCGTGTCGGCTCCAAATTGATTAGGCGTGTTGCTCCTTGGATAGCGTTGTTTACAATTTCATCGAGTTCTGCTTTCTCTTCGGCAGGAAAGCTACTGACATCCTGGCCGTTCTTTTGCATTTCCTCAATCCGTTCATTGTAGGTACCCAATCTATTTAGTGCCTTATCGCAATCGTTGTAGGTCCTTTCAATGCTGAGTGCACCTTCAAAAATCTTTGAGAGAAACCCCAATTTCATAATAACCTCCGTTTAAATACTGATATTAGTTTTTAATGATTCCGCCTCCTTCAATGATAGGGCAGAGATCACAGAGTTGGCTGCTACAGAAATTTTTGTGGAGATAAATCGCGCCCTGCTGTTTCTTGGCTGAAGGAGAGATGAGTTTAATCGGTTGCTCTTGGCTGAAAATTTGTGCTTCGATTTGCTGAGTGAAACGGTTTTCTTGCAGTTTTGGATAACTATCGTACAGTCGCTGCACCGCTTCTGCTAGCGTTGGACTTTGGGACTGTTCAGCCCATAATAACGTAATTGGCAACAACTTGTTGACAATAATGTCAGAGGCACGATCCTTTCCAATGAGTGCAGCACCGCGTTGCGGGATACCTTTTCCGAAATGGGAATGGGCTTTCCAATAACCGGAGGAAGCAGGGGTAAATCTCTCCCGCAATCGACGCCGAATACGCACCAAAGCACTTTTATTCGCCGTTGCTGCACCCTCAATTAATGGAAGAAAATCCATCATTAGGGTATCCTGACAGCGACTAATAATTTGGGCAATGGCTGGAATGCGACGGGAGGGATAATTGGCTGGACGCATCTTGGCAAAATGCCACTGTTCCGTTGTCATACATGTAAGGTTTTTGGACTGTTCAGCGGATTCCCAAATCGCCTCCAACCGTTCAATAAACCTCTTGTCCTCTTTGTCCCATTCGACTTCCTGCTGAGATTGTGAGGGCAGCAGCCCTGCTACGCCAAACAGAATGGCCTGAATTGATTCGTCGGATTTGCCCCGGATTTCCGAAAGAGGCACCCGTTGTGCCAACTCCCGGAAAGCCTTACTGTTCTTTGTGTAGCCCAACGCCTCCATGATGCCTTGATACAGTAGCTGTTCAAAATCCACTCCAGCTATCTGGTTTCGTATCACATCAGCTTTTTCCTGTAGCCGCTCCTGTCCCAAATCGTTAAGGACCAACTGAACACGCTCGATTTTGAGCGTTTTGCCTGTCACCCGGCACTCGCTGGTAGATGTCTCTTGACTCTCCTTTCTTTCGTCGAACAGATCACCGATCGGTGCGTCAAGTCGGTTTAAGATTTCGAGCGTTGGAATCCGCTTTCCGTTCTGAAGTCGCGTCCGGAGGTTGATGTCATCGTTCAAGTAGACGACATGCAAGATGACACGATTATACCTCGGATCGAGATGATGCTTGTGATTATACCAGCCGGATGAATTGATGTGGATCTCCACATCACCGGCATGTAGGTCCCCATCAATCAGGATCTCTGCATGTACGAAATCAGGTCCTTCATCGCTGTTCCAAAAGCCCGGCTTGAGCACCTGAATTGAACGTCCATCTATAGACTTGAGGTCAAAATCGAAGAACCGCTGCTCATTCCACACAGTTTGGACAAAATGCTCGTCAATATTCTTGAGGTCTGCCATTCAGCACCTCAGCTTGAAAATGAAGCCATTGGCTATCAGAAAGAGTGTCATTGCCCAATCCCTACGACTATCCCTCCTTCACCAACTCCCCATCGGTGTGCTGTATCTATTGCGTCGATGGCGTACAGCGACGGGAGGTTTCCAGCGTTTTCGCGCGTCCATGTTTGTCCACCATCAGTGGTGTGCAAGATGGTTCCAAAATCACCGACAGCCCAGCCGGTTTGTGGATCAACGAAGGCGATATCATACAAGCTATCGTAAGAATTGGTTTCCTGTTTTGTCCATGTGACACCGCCATCTTGGGTGTGGAGAATCACACCTTCTTGTCCCGCAATCCAGCCTGTGTTTTCATCGACAAAATCAACTCCTTTCAGATTATTGTCAACGCCAGCGTCTTGGTTTTCCCATGTTTCTCCACCATCGGTGGTCCTCAGAATCGTTCCGAAAGAACCGACTATCCAACCCATTGTGAGCGAGGCAAAATGGATCCTTTCAAAATTATTGCGTGTATTCCCAACAGCCACACGCTTGCCTGTGCCAGTCCAACTTTCACCACCATCGGTGGTTTTAATGAAGGTGTCGTTTTCTCCAACCATATATCCTGTCTGTTCATCCACCATCCACGCATCTATTAAACGGCGACGAAGGACTGCGGGATTTCCCTCCCGATCTAGGCGACCTTCATTAATTGCCTCTTTAAGTTCCCAAGTTTGACCGCCATCAGTTGTCTTGAGGATAGTCCCCCTTGTTCCCGTGATAAAACCAACACTTTCATCACGGAAATAAACATTCCAGAAATAAACTTGGCGTTCCATCTCGATTATTGTCTGCGTCCATGTTTTTCCACCATCGGTTGTCTGTAGAATCAGTCCGTCAGACCCCACAGCCCAACCATTCATCCCATTGATAAACTCCACATCCTGAAGATGTCCCCACACGCCATCGTCACGCATAAAATCGTCATTTCGTAGAACCGTCCATTTCCCATCCCCATAAGCGTGGGAGAGTATCAACAACCCTGAGATTGTTAAAACCACCATTAGGCTCAAAATTTTTGTTGATTGCATTGTACACTCCTTGCTATAATTGTCTGAGGTGAATTTGTTCAGCAGCTTATTTTAATACCAATAGGGTTTCACACTAGCTTGCCTTATGTTGCTAGAACACCTAATCAACAAATTTTATTTTACAGCTTTTTTAGGGTTACGTCAACAAAAATTTCCTTTAAGCATTCCTATCTATGAATCCATAATTTATTGAATTGCGTGTTGTACAAAGCGTAACAATATGATAGAGAATCCGTTTTTTTTATAAACATTGCAACTTCCTAGACAGATTGGTGTGTTTCTAAACAAGCACCCGCGGAGGATCGATTATGCCAGATCTGGACGATGAATTGATGAAACAGTGTCAACAAGGGAATCTGGAGGCGTTTGATCTAATAGTGCGCCGAAATCAGGTCCCTCTGGTGAATTTCATCGCTCGGTTTCTAAGTGATCCGGACTCCGCTGAGGACTTGGCACAGGAGACATTTGTTCGTATGTTCAAAGCAATCAACAGATACAAATCCGGAGCAGCAAAGTTTAGCACCTGGATGTATCATATTGCCTCCAATCTTTGCAAGAATGAGCTACGAAACCGGGGGCGGCGAGGTCGGTTCTTCGTCGATAGTGTGGCTACCGAATCCTCCTCGGGCCTAGAGCCAACTGAAGAGGATCTGATCGCAACTGCTCCCGCGCATGTCTCCCTGCAACCCGGGAACCAACTTGAACGAAAAGAACGTGAACACGCTGTGCAAAGTGCGATCTCGGAACTCCCTGAACGGTATCGACTACCGTTGATTCTCCGGGACCTACAAGAATTGAGCTATGAGGAAATCAGCGAAACGTTAACCCTCCCGCTCGGAACGACAAAATCGCGCATCAACCGTGCACGGCTTATGTTAAAAGATAAATTGAGAAGTTTTGTGGAGTCATCATGAACTGCTTAAAAGCTGAAGAACAATTTTCTGCGTATATAGAAGACGAATTAGACTATCAGGCGGTTAGGGCATTTGAAGGCCATCTGAGCACCTGCGAGTCATGTCGTCGAGAGCTTACGCTATTCCGCGAATCGTTAGATTTGCTGCATCAGCTACCGCAGATCGAGCCATCAGCCGATTTCGATGTTACCTTGCAAGCCCGCCTCGCGGATACCCAAGTCGAATCAATTCCGTTTTGGCAACGTGTATGGCAGCCCTTGCACGGTCAAGCTCGTTTGGCATTGGGTGGCATTGCGGTGCTGCTTGTAATGATTGCCGGTTTCTATTTTTATCAAAAAACGCTGACCGAACCCGAGTCGGTTGAAACCGTTGAAACGCCGGAATCTTCAAAGCGCATGCCGCTTGCAGAAGGGCACGAGGTTGAATCACAAGAGCAACAATTTCCTTTAGCTGTCCCTAGTCAAGAATTGCAATCCCTAGTCAAATTTCCAGATTCTTCGGAGTTGGATCTACAACCGGTACGTGGAAACCAACAACCACAATCCCCGACGTTGGATCTACAACAGCTGCGTGGAACCCAACAGTCGCAACTCCCGGGGGCTGATACGCAGCCAGGGCACGAAAATCAGCAACCACAACGCTTGGAACAGAACTATATTTTGAGGACCATTAACTACACAGAAACTCCCACAGGGGGAGGCTTGTAAAATGTACAACACAATTCAGATACAGAATGAGAGACACAACACATCTATTAACCGTTTCTCGATTCACCTGTATCATAAATCAATCGTTCTCGCTATTGCGCTGTTTTCAGCTTGTCTCTGGTCTGCGGTTGCCGAAGAAAGTGTGCTGCAATCCATGGAGCGTGAATTTCAAGCGATAGTAAAATCTGTACAACCATCCGTCGTTGAAGTTGTGGCGACATGTACAGTCACTCCGCAAAAGATTTCGGGAAGACGGGGTACCTTGCTATCTGATGATTTGGAGACTGTACTCTCTTACGAGAATATTGGGTCCGGCATTATCATTGATGCTGCTGGACATATCATAACGACCGCGGGAGTCGTTGAGAGCGCGGATGAAATTGAAGTCGTATTTACCAATGGGAAGCGTACATCGGGAACACTACTTGGTGTCGATGCCCTAACAGATATTGCTGTTCTCTCTGTTGAAAACGATAACCTGCCTCAAACGAGGATTGGCGATTCCGATCAGATCGATATGGGATCATGGGTCATCACGGTTGGCAGTTCTTATGGGCATTCTTCAACACTCTCCTTTGGGACGGTCAGCGGCTTAGAGATTTTACCCGATCGGCCATTTTACGATGCAATCAGGATCAATGCTTCTGTGAATCCGGGTAATAGCGGAGGTGCTGTTATTAATACGTCAGGGGAAATTGTTGGCGTCATCGCGGCGAAACTGGAAGATCCGATATCGCATCTGCTCAATTTAACGCTCCCAGAATTGACTCAGGAACAAGCTGCCATAATGAAAGCTAGCACGGCCTCCGGACGGACTTGGGCGAAGAGCGAAGTTGGCTTTGCCATTCCGATTAATACAGTAAAATACATCGCCGAACAGTTGACTCGGTATGGTAAAGTCCCCCGCGGTTGGCTTGGGGTTCGACTCGAACAAGAACACGAGCGAACCACCGCTGTTGGTGTCCGTGTCACAGGAGTTACAAAAGGGAGTCCCGCCTACAAGTCTGGCATCAAATACCAAGATGCTATCGTTGAATTTAAAGGGAAGCCTGTTGATACATTCCTAGAACTCAAAAAATGGGTTGCTAGTACCCCACCCGATACCCGCGTTACGGTTAAAATTTACCGAGACGGTCAATTCATTCTGCGAGAGGTTGTACTTGGGAACAGAGAGTAGCACGCTTTTCTCAGGCGTTTCTTGTGTATCTCGGCTGTTTTTCTACAGCTTTTCAACCTCCCTCCTTTTTTTTCTTCTCATAAATTCCTTTGACAATTTTTTGACAATCTGCTATAATTAGTATTGCTTCAAACAGAATTGAAGAAGCATCTCAAAACTGCATATTTGTCGATTTAGGTGCTGGCAGTCGATAGAGATTGCCGGAGAATAGGGAAGCGCGGTGAGAATCCGCCACGGCCCCGCCACTGTAAACGACGTTAAACCGTGTCCAGAAAGCCACTGTCCCAAATCGGGATGGGAAGGTGGGCAGCGCGTTGTCGTAAGTCAGGAGACCTACCTGAATCCGATTTCACATGGTCGCTTTCGCGGGAAGGCTGTGAAACGGGGTTCTTTGCCGACTCATCGTGCTTGCGTATACTTGCATATTATAGGTGTAAATGGCGGACCGTACCCCAGCTTTCAGCGTGAAAGCTGGGGTTTTTTGTTTTTAGGTTGCGAAACCTACAGCTGACACCGCTATATCACTGATGAAAGGAAGATTCAGTTATGCATATACGCAAGTTCACCTTCACATTTGTCCTCACAATTTTCATTTTTATCGCCTTGAGCGTTTACGCCCAAGAAGCCGAACATCTGGCGATCGTTGCGAACGGTCTACGGAAACCAGAAGCCGGTATCTCCCCATCGCTCTCAATTGTCAATCTTAACGAACCTAATCTGAGAAAGGCAGTTGAGAATGAGATTATTCCACTTGGACTGGTTATACCGAGCGATCTGGAGGTTCAAGGGAATCTCCTTTATGTTCTTCTCCAAGAACCAGATCCATTTTTTGATCCACGCGGTGGATCTATTGAAATTATCAATCTGTTGACCCGCTCACATGTCGGAAGCATCCCAATTGACGCTGACACGACTCCAAAACAGATTGTCCTTATGCCTCCCTCCAAAGCGTACGTTACAGGCCTATACAGCAATGTAATCCATGTGGTGGATCTGAACCAGAAAAGTGTTGTTAAGCGGATTCCTTGCGGTCCAATGCCGGATGGAATAACGATTCTAAACGGAAAAGCTTACGTCGCTAATTCGGCGTATGTTAAGGAGCCGGGCACCTGGAACGTCAGCTATGATAATACGAGTAACGTCACAGTTATTGATATAGAGACCGACACGGTCCTAAAAACCATCCCGATGCCGATAAACACAAACGGTATCGCGAGTGACGGTGTATCTAGGATAATTGCAGTGTCGGCAGGTATTGGTGGGTGGAATCCTCAAGGGCCCGTCCCAGGGACGATTGTTTTCATTGACGCAGTTGCCGATGAAATTGAAAAAACAATTGAACTTGATGGAAGGGCAGGGGGACCTACCATTGACAGCATGAAGCGTCTCTTTATTAGTGCCGGTGGATTGCTCGTGTATGATCTGGGCAGCGATGCGTGGATACATGATGCTGACAACCCACTCACAGATTTGGGCGGAGTGGGAGCAATCGATCAGAACGATAACTTGTATATTACAAAGGCAGATTGGACAGGTGGCAGGATGGACGAGTTATATGTCGTTGCCTCCGATGGAGCGCTGCTTAATACCTACGGCGTGGGTCCGGGGGCAGGTCACGTCACCCTTGCACAGGTCCAATCGGTAGGAGTTGCGACCGCTAATGTGAATCACGATGGGGTGGTCAATATCCTTGACTTAGTTCTTGTTGCAAGCAACTTCGGACAAAGGGGTAGAAATCTCCAAGGCGATGTCAATCGGGATGGCATCATTGATGTCTTCGATCTCGTCCGTATTGCGCAGTATTTCGGACAGACTGTCAACTGATGAAAGCGCAAAAAATGTGTGTAGGGAGCGTAAATCTACGTTCCCTACAAAAGTTTACTTCGTGGATCTTAAACCTTTAATCCAATTTGATTATCCGTTAAACCATCATTCTAAACCCCTTGAATCCCCATATCTGCTATATTTTACGTTCCGCGAAGCGAGAATCCTCGACGCGTCGGGATCTGCTATCCTTGCTCCTCTGTCTCTGTTATCTCGCTTGTGCGCCAAAAAGCGGTGAACAAGTTCCGATTTCATGGACTGTCACCTTCTTTCCGCTCGGCGCAAAAGTCGAATTTGACGCTGCGATTCGAGAGAACGTCCAAAAAGCCACCGTCCTCGATCCAGAAGACAGGTTAGTCGCTCAACTTAATCTCGGAGGGTATGCACGCAGCACTGAATCCCTCTACTTTCGTTGGGAAAAGGGGCAGACTTATCGGTTTGAAGTGATGTATCAAAACGGTGAATCTACCGCTCAAATGGTGCAGGCATCCCAAACCGATCCGCGCGGGACGATTGAGATTGCCATCCCTTACGGCACAATCGAGGTGAACAAGGCTGTTGAGACAAACTTAGATGTATCAACAGCAGCCTCCACTCAAAACGCATCGCTGGTCTTGCAAGGTGTCGAGATGACCGCAACCGTGCTAGTCCGAAATGGCTTGGAGGCACCTGTTACCTTTCAAGTGGTGCTTCAGGTTCCGGCATCATTTCAAGTGTTACCACATAACCCAGTATGGGATAGTGAGATGAATGAAGCTGCTCCGAATTCTAGTGCAATCGGAGAGGATGTCCTATCTTACCGTTCATCAGGAAAATTCACAGTCGAATCAGAAGTTTGGTACAGTCAACTGACCTTAAGAATTCCAGATGAGCCACTCCCTAAGAACGCACAGATTCGTGGACACGTGTTTTTTGAAAACGCGTCGGGAGATCTGTGGGAGCGGAGTGTGACGACTCCATTGCGTTCCGCCTCCCTCGACGAAATTGCAGCACAACTTCGGATTGAGGATATTACCATGCCAACAGACCTAAGCGGTATGTCCGATCCGCGTCAACGACCAGACACGATTTCCTATCCACGACCACTTTTGGGAGGACTCGGCAAATGGTTCGGTGCAAAAGCCAGCCCGACGGATGAATTTGAGCCCGTCGCTTATCAAACGGTTCACATCCACAATCAAGGGCAGGAGACGGTTCACGCAATTGTGGCATCAATGAACCGTGATACACAGGATGGAGAACCAGTCCCCTTCCTATCTCCTCCAGACGCGGTCAACGCCGGCACGAACCGCAGCCTTGCGTTTGTCAGTTTAATGGGAGAAAGTACTACCCTTGTTCCCCTACCCATCTATCTCAATCCACTGTCCCAACAGCATCAAGATTCCATTGGGGAAGGGCAATATGAGCGGGCGATCGAAGTGAAAGTTTGGGGAAGCGACGCTACAGTCTTACGTGCCACGCGACCGCTGCTGATCGTGACACCCAATCTCCACGCACTGCTCGTCACCAGCCTTGTGACCATTGTGACAGGACTAGGAATTGGATTGCTACTCTGTTTCAACCAACAACTATTTACCCGTTTTTCAACCAAACAGCTGATCCTCATCTCTCTGTTTGGCACAACGATATTTATTGCCGTCAACGTTCCATCAACCCTGCTGACCAACCTGATTTCTGCGCTACTCGGTCCTATTTCATCTCTGGTTACAGGTCTCATCAACGAGATGCTATACTACGCTTTGCTGACATCATTGCTGATGCTCATCCCCAAATTTGGTGTGATTACCCTCGTTACCGCAGTTCGTCTCCTGTTGGGAGGCATCACGCTAGGGCTACTCACGCCCACCATACTGCTTCATGCTGTCACCGCTGTGCTGCTGCTTGAAGCCGGTTTCCAGATAGCGCGGAAAATTACTTTGGATTCCGGCGTAATTGGAGGGGCGAATCTGCTGGCCTTGGCGTTAATCTTCGGCTTATGCGATGCACTCACTGTTTACATTGACTTCCAACTGAGCATGACACTCTACCGGCTCTTCTACGCGGACTGGTATATCCTGACACGAATCTTGGTCGACGGTTTTACGTATACCTTTATCGGCGTCCTTCTGGGGAAGCGACTGGGTTCGGGGTTGTGGCGGGTCGCAGAATGATATTACAATCTTCCTGATCTATTCAATCAAAGTAATAGGCATACTCCGTATGCGGTAACTGTTATGCAAATTACGGTGCGCTGGAGCGTGCCTACTACTGTGCATCGGTGGTTATGTTGTGCGTGCATAATTTTATTTATCTGCGAAATCTGCGTCCAAATCTACTTTTAGAACTGAAGTGCATAAGACCTAACACTTTTATGGAGATATTTTATGAAAATGCAAAATTTACGCTTGAGCATATTTCTTGGCTTACTGATTTACGTTTTTGTTCCAATCAACGCTGTGGCAAAGCCCCTCAAGGGATCCGTTATTTTTGTACGGGGTGGTGTTGTTATTGAGTTAGAAGAACGTTTCAAGAGGACCAATCAACCCGATTCGTTACACCCGTTACCGAGTTTGGTTATGCGCGAAGCCTCCGAACCTGCGGAAGAAATCTTTCCCGCTTGGATCGACGACCAACGTGCCCTTGCAACTTACGATTGGAAACCTCAAACAGACTACCATATTGGACTCCGATGGACAGATGGCAATCAATTTGAGATAGATACCACTGCACCTCTCAAGCCTCTTCCTTATCGCATCCGAACCGTCGAGCTAGAGGAACCGCTGTCGCTGCTGGCGAATTTGCAAAATCCGGCGAAACCGACGACGGTTGCTTTTTCCCCTGATGGTGAACACCTCGCGATTGGGACAAACGCTGGACATGTGGCAATTATCAACCCGCTCACGGGGGATCGCATCTGGAAAACACGCATCTCCGAAGGTTACGCCAAACACGCAGCTTTCAGTCCAGATGGTAAGCGTTTCTACATCGGTGAGCAATCCCCTGATGGCTTCATCTATGCCTACGATCTTTCAACGACAAAACCCACACTGTTATGGAAATACCGCATGGCGGCTGATATCGACACCTCAGTCCCACAGAACCCGGACGATGTGTACGCGTGGGTGCAATATCCGGGACCCTATCGAATCTCGGCAACGGAGGAGGGCGACCTGCTTGTAGCGGGAAATCACTCTTGGACGAAGGACGGTGTGGCTTTGAAAAAGGCTCAACTCTACCGCTTCGATGGGGAGACGGGAGCAGTCAAATGGAAGTGGCCCCCCAATCAGACCCTTCCCTTGACTATCAGTTGGTTTGATTATAGCCGTGATGTGAAAACAGTTGCAACCCTTGGTTACGTCAGAGGAGGCGGAGACACCGGAGATTTCAAATCCGGCACGTTGTACGTCATCAACGGCGAGACGGGTGAAACGGCGTGGGAATATACCTTCGATCCACTCAAGCCATATTTCGAGGAGGTGACGTTCTGGCGTGGAGTGAGTGCCTCACCCGATGGAAAATTCATCAATGTCACAGCCGATGACGGACGGGCATTCATTTTCAATGCGACGGCGGGGCCCGAAGGAGTTAAACCGCTGTGGAACGCGAATCTCACAACACCGCTCGAAGTCAGCGGCATTCCTATCATTGCCACCAATGGGACAATCAGTGCCACTAACGATTTCGCGCTCTTTGTGACCGGCACCACCTTTATCCCGTACCATTTGCAGAAAGGCGCACAACGACCGCCTTCAGCCCACCCGAATGGGATGACCCTGTTTGCTCATGGGTGGTCGGGGGAGAAGGTGTGGCAGTGGACGTTGGAGAATATGCCTCAAGATCTCGGAGTTGATGGAACCGGACGATATGCCGTTATCAGCGTGTCCAAGCGGGGACAAAACGTTGAGGACCAACTTCACGGTGTCTCTGTCTTTGATCTCACCGCTGAGGGAGGTGGGCTCTCCAAATATCTCTACACCTATCGCACGGAGGGGCAGCTCCCCTACGACACCATCGACATCAGCGCGGACGGACGGTTCATCGCCCTCATCGAAACGCCGATTGCGATGCCGGATGAAACACTCCGAGGCAGGAATCGGGTGCATATTATTCGATAGATCGCTGCCGCCTCACATCATCTGCAATGCCGTTTTACCAGGTACGCTTGACTTTTCCCCATAAGGTCGCCAATTTCCCCTTTGAGGCAACGCTCAAGTTTGGTACCGGTTCCCATGCAGGACTACTATCCCATGCGCGATTATTGGTGAGGTTAATGGGGTTAGTTCCGTCAGCGTTCATCACAAAGACGTCCCAATTATCTTTAGGATTTCTTTCCCAATCTCCGTCCCGGTTAGATACAAATACAATCTGATTTCCGTCCGGTGACCAATCAGGTCCGCGATCTGCAGCCGGGTGATTGGTGAGGTTAATGGGATTTGTCCCATCAGCATTCATCACATAGATTTCCCGATTGTCGTCACCGTCCCGGTTAGATACAAATGCAATCTGCATTCCGTCCGGTGACCAAGCAGGACTACCATCTGCTGCTGGGTGGTTGGTGAGATTGATAAGGTTTGCACCGTCAAGGGTCATGACATAGATGTCCGAAGGTGCTTTCCAGAAATCGACTTCCCAACCTCCGTCCCGGTTAGATACAAATGCAATCTGCATTCCGTCCGGTGACCAATCCGGAGATGAGTCTAGGGCTTCATGGTTGGTTAAGTTACGTGGGTTCCCTCCATCAGCATCCATCACCCAAATATTTCGACGGGATCCACCACTACCATCCCACTTGAAACCCTCATCAGATGTAAAGGCAATCTGTTTTCCGTCCGGAGACCAAGAGGAACTAAAGTCGGCTCTTTCTGGCGATTGAGTCAGGTTAATGGGATTGGTGCCGTCAGGATTCATCATATAGATCTCAGCGAAAATTATTCCTTTCGGTTTGTGCAAATCTCGAAATGACGCAAACGTGATTTTCTTCCCATCAGGAGACCAAGCAGGCACCGCGTCATATTGAAGGTGTCTGGTAAGTTGGCGAACCCGTTTCCCATCGGGGTTCATCAGGAAGATTTCGCCATTATTTGAGTTGCGGGTGGACATAAAGACAATCCTTGTGTCAGCGGCTTGTGTCAGACTTGCCGATGCCAAGAGAAGGCACACAGCGAGAGCCAAAAGCCCGCTGCGAAGATAGCAGGCTTGTATCTTTCGTTTCAGTAATGTGTGTTTCATCGTTTCCCTCCTTTATCCATACGCTCAAAGTCAGACGAATATGAACCGTGGAATCGGTTCAAGGCCTATCTGGCCCCATTGTCATCATAAGAATACCAATTGATTACACAAAAATTCCAGCCCCTTTTGGAAGTATGGACATATCATGTCCATACTTCCAAAAAACTAGTTGCAAATCGAAAGCAAGGAGGTTTATACTGTGAACTGTTTTGGGTGGAGGCAATCAGTGTCTTTTTGACATGGAGGGTTGTCGAAATGCTGTTCCTATACAGATCACCGTTGACAAAAACCAAAAATGTCTAAACTAGCATCAGGTGAGTTGCCTTATCTGTGGGAGGGTGCTTCCAAAGATGGGGCTGAATTGGCAGGTGCACAAATGTCCAAAGTCGATACGCTTCTCAAACTCATCGCTTATCAAGAGCAGCACTCCCAAGCTAGCGATGAAGAGATCGCTGAGGGAATCGGAATTTCGTCGCGGCATGTCAGACGCTGCAAAAAGGAGGTAAATCTGCTCAGACATCAGTTGACTAAGCACTCCTTGCAGCCAGGGCAGATCCAATTTCTGCTGTCACTACTGAATCAGTGGGCACCCGATCAGCAGGAGATTGCCCAACACCTTCAAGAGCAAATCGGTATCTCCTATACCGGAAGCCTTCGTATCAAGCACCCCGACGAGTGGACACCTCTGAGTTGGCTCGAAATCGGGGAATTGACGGACATTGAACTGGGATCTTTAGACCAACCGGACCCGATGCTGTTTTCTTGGCTTCAGTTCCTATGCTATGATCCCCTCCTGATGTCTTACCAAAACGGGGAGATCGAAGAACGGCTTGCAATCGGTTGCGAGCCGGTGGGAGGACATTCGGAGTGGCAGCTGACCTTGAGAGAGGATCTTCGTTGGAGCGATGGACAGCCGATTACTTTTGAAGAGGTCACCGAAGCGTTTTCCACGAGTCGTATCGCTCCGATTATCACAGAGATTAAACCTGAGGGCAAGACAAAACTCCGCATTCGACTGTCTCAAGCAGAGGCACTCTTTCCTTTTTGGCTGCGCTATATCTGCCCACTCCCTTCTCACTCAACCCAACCCTATAGTGTGACTTCTGGTGCCTATCAACTAAAGCGTTTCCGTCCAGATATCATGACCCTTTACTTCGAGCACAACCCAGATTATTATCGTAGCGAGAATACCTGTATCGATTGGTTGACCGTGAAACGTTTCACACGACCTGCCAATGCTGTTAAGGCAATCGAGGATGGGACAATTGATCTGCTCTATCTCTATATCCATGCGCTGCAGCCCCTCTACCAATTTTCAACAACAGCCCCTTGTCAACAGTGGCCCTTTTTTCAAGATAACTATTACGCCCTAGTTCTTAATAATCAACACGGTCTCTTTTCAGATAAACAAAACTGTAGTCTGATCAAGCAATCCATTGATTATCGAGCAATCAACTTTTATCTGAGCGTGGGGGAAGGTGCTGAGGAACCGGAGATAGTACAACCTTCTCAGCCCCTTGATATTCGGGTGGCCTGTTCGAGGGTGGAGTACCCTGCGGGAGGGACGTTACACCACTTGGCTCATCTCATTGGACGATCAGCAGGCTCCACTGTGGCGAATCCTATTTCTGTCACAGGAGAGATGCGGGAAGAGACGGATGCCTTTTTAACTCAACTCTTTTTGGGGTTGGAGTACAACCGCTTGTCATGGTTTTTTCATTCCGATGGGAGGTACAACTTTTTTGAATACACCAACCCCCAAGTTGATGCGCTGCTCTCTCAACTGGAGCACACTACGAACATGGCAGCAAGAAGAAGGATTGGGAGACGGGTGCTGTCCTTGCTGGAGGAGGATTTTGCGGTGATTCTGCTAGCACCCTGTCTTGAATATACAGTCTCGCCGTTAGAAATCCAGTTCGATGATAACCTCACCAGTCTCCTTGATCTGCTGCAAAATATGAACCAAGTTACCGTTGAGCGCCATCGGTCCGGTTAGCAACCGCGCTCCAAAGCGATGGCAGCCCATGAACGAATGTACTGATTCTCGTCTTGCAATGCTTCTTCCATTACAGAAATGGCACTCTGAGGGAGTTGCCCCATCTTCGCCAATGCAATCGTAGCATTTTCCTGCAGCGGCGAATCCGAGAGAGACCAACGCGATACCGGCCTGTTATCACCCAATGCCTCGATCAGTGCTGGCACAGCCGACCGAGCCGACGGACCGATATTCCCCAGTGTATCCGCTGCATTCCGACGAACCCACTCCGAATCATCCTTCAAAGCCTCGATTAACGTGGGCACGGCACCGTGTGCAGGTTCCCCCATACACCCCAACGCGGCAGCAGCCCCTGCACGCGTCCACCAGTCCGCATCACCCAACGCTTCAATCAATGAGGGCACGGCAGGTTCACCTGCAGCAGCCAGTCCGTAGATGGAATCGAGTTGGCTCGGATTGGTAAAGTCCCCACGCTCTATGTTTCGATTCCAAGCGGCTTTCGACTCTTGTCGTAGTGCCTCTATCAATGTCGGTATAGCAGGTTTGCCAATGCTCCCCAACGCATACGCCGCATTGAGGCGCGTCGCCTCATTTTCATCATTTAACCCGTCCTGCAATCCCTGAATCGAATTTGAAGGGTCATTAGGACTTGATGCTGCCGTTGGATTCCTTGCCCCGTTTTGCTCCCCGTGATACCATCTCCAAAGGTGCTCCCATATCCCTTGATGTTCGACAGGAGCAGTCTGATTGGGTTCCCAGTTTGGGTTTTCCGCATTCCATGAGGGTTGTTGCGGCTCCTCTATACGGCAAAACAGAAACTTCAGCATGAACCGAATCTTATCGCTTAGATTCTCCGTAGCTCGATGCCAAAGTTCATAATGCACGATTGTCACTGTGCCGGCTTCACCACAAAGAGATAACCCGGCATCCTCCGATGGTGCCATATAGTATTGTGTGGTGGGCTGAATCGCCGTGGGACCCATATCCTCTGTGACATCCTGCGGATAATAAAAAGCCATCGCCAATCGTGTACGGTGATATCGTACATTCCCGCCCAGCGGATAGTCCTTATGCCAGTCTTGCGCCTGACTGCCCGGTGGATGGTAATGGCAGGCACGGTGTTGATTCATGACATAGTTTTGCCCCAGAATACTGGTGAGTGCGCCGTGGACTGCCGGATCGTCGAACACCTGCTGGAGCATGGGGACTTTGGAAAGCAGCAGATTATTCCCCAGATGCTCCCCTTTTTCAATTATCTCTAGCGTTTGCTGGAAAACAGATTTGTGGAAGTCAGGAGGGAGTGCCGGTTTCACCACCACATACCCGTTGATAATGAAATCCTGCATTGCATCATCGCTCAGGAGATACTGTTTATCAAGCATGTTTTCTTCCTTTCCATTAAGCCCGGTTGTTGCCTTCTATGATAATGCAAGTTGCTAGTAGTAGGCATACTCCGTATGCCGTAACCTTTGTCTCATGGACTTATTAAGTTCAAAAGTTCATTCATTGCACCGATGAAGCTAACATAGCCCCAGCGGGGCGACATGTGCCTAACGGAGACTTTGAAACACCGATCACAATCCCCGATGAAACAGTCCGAGGCGGGAACCGGGGCATATCATTTGTAGGACTTACGCAGCTGGGAGTTGGGCAGGCGCAAGACCTGCTCCTACATTGGATGGGTTCCCTGTAGGGGGCAATCCTTGTGGTTGCCCTCGCTATTGAGCATCAATATGCAGGGCACTTTCGTCATAGCCAAAGTGGGCTATAAGATTCTTTGCGGTCTGCATAATCTGATCCGCATTCTTGCAAGTATTAACAAAAATACCCGTCCTGTTTATCTGTCTAGCTTGCCTAGGGTGTTTAAAATCGCTTTGTTTTCTCGAAAAATCCGGTGTTCTTCCCTTTTTGAAACTCAACACTTGTTCAAATCGGCTTCTTTGCTCGCTATGCACTACCTCACATAATCTGACTAACATCCTGCTCCACGAGGTAACCTTATAGCTCGTGCCGTTAAATGTGAATGCCGTGGGTTTTTTGCCTTTCATAGAACCTGAAGGTTTTGGTTTAGGAGGCGGATCAGGCTTACGATCCATTGGAGGCTGCGTTATCTTTATGTTTTGGAGATGTGTCGATAGAAATTGCTCAACTTCGTCCTCATCTGGCTTATGTTTACATAATTCCTTCACCTTTTCTGCAACGAGCTCTACGAGCAAATCATCCGGTTCATTTACTAGTCGATTCCACGCCTTCGGCAAAGCCGCCGAAATTTCCGCCTTCCTCTGATTCTGCTCGTAAAGATATTCTGCATTTTGGACAGATTTTCCAGAGCTAACATTTTCTTTACCAAGAAGATCTATCAATTTTTGAACAATCTCCGATTTGTTTTGTTTATCAAACTCCACACTGGCAAATTTTCTCTGCTCCCAACTTACTTCGTGAAGAGGTAGGTAAAACCACCATATTACACCGTTGGTAAGTACTGCGACTTTAACACCCTGTCTAAATGCATAATCCAAGAGTTGTTCTTGGTGTTTTTCCAGCGGTTCACCCCCTTTTTTCACTTCAATGAATACCTGCGGCGTGTTACCAATTAATAAGGCATAGTCTACCCATCTGTTTTCTATAGAATATTCAGGGCTCACTTCGCGGCGGTTATACGTGCTCCAACTCAGCGCATCCAATATTCTCAGAATAACATCTAGGCTTATATCAGCTTCGCTAAGGGAGTTTAAGTTCTCATCTGACTGTAAGTCTTCTATAACTTCCAGCAATTTATCAGACATTTTTTTATCTCCATAATTAAAATTCAATACATATGTTTTATCCCTTTTAACATTGAAGATACACGGCATTCCAGCCCTGTTTCAGATCAATCCAACTTCTTACGGAGTGCCCGTGAAGCATGCGTGAGCACCAATTGAATATTTTCCTCGTTTAACTCCGGGTAGGCTTCAATAATCTCTGCGTGAGACATGCCACTGGCGAGCAGCCCCAACACATGTTCTACGCTGAGACGCATACCATCAATAATCGGTTTCCTGCCAAGGATTTTTGGATTGACGACAATTCGGCTCATCATTGTACCTCTCTTGAGAATTTTTAAGTTTCGATTTCCACTTCTAATGATAACATAGACTGGTATCAAGGATTAAGCATTTTCTCGCTTTATCATCTAAGTTCAATTTTTTGTGGTTGCTCTCAGCCACAGGGTAAAGGTTGCGCCGCCGTGATCGGGTTCAGCGTCCTCAAGCCGAATATCCCCACCAAGATCGGTCATCACCTTCTTAACGATCGCCAACCCAAGCCCCATACCGTCCCGCTTGGTGGAAACATGCGGCGTGAACAACTTCGGTCGGACTTCGGGAGAGATACCCGGTCCGGTGTCAGTGAATTGCATGAAGACTTTGGATTGGTCAGTCGATACAAAAGCGCGAATTGCCAAGCACCCTTTCTGCTCCCTCTCCTCCGACATCGCTTCAAGAGCATTATTGATAAGGTTGAGGAATGCACGCTTGAGGTGATCTGCATCCGCGCTGACGGGGGGGAGATCAGCAGGAAAGTCAATTTGACAATCAATGTGGTCGGGAAATTCATCGAAGAGTGCTAACGTCGTATCGAGTGTCTCACGCAAGTTGACGGAGGAGAGTTCCGGGGCGGGCATCTGGGCAAGTACAGAAAACTCATCGAGTAAACGGCGCAACCCCTCAACTTCGGTGATGATGGTTTGGGTACAGCGCTCCAGAAGTTCGGAGAGATCATCAGGGTTATTGCGGTAACGACGTTGCAGGCGCTGCGCTGACAACTGAATCGGTGTAAGCGGATTCTTGATCTCATGCGCTAATTTCTGTGCGATATCCTGCCACGCCGCGATTTTTTCAGCACGCCTTAACCCCTCAGTACGTGCTTTCAAGTCGGAGACCATCCGGTTGAAGGCACCAGCTAAGATAGCAAACTCATCATCGGTTTGTACCGTCACCTGATAGTCGAGGTTTCCATCGGAGATCTGCTCTGTACCGGCGACAAGTGATCGTATCGGCGTGTTAATTCCTTTCGCTAAGATTCTGCTAACGAAAAAGGCGACGACCACAATCAGGACCGCCGTGATCAGCAGGGCAATAACAGTTGTGCGTATTTCTGTTCGGCGATATGCGGTCCCTTCCGCATCGATATCCGTTTCCAGACGGTTGAGCTTGTTTTGGATGGCTGACATCTGGGCTTGCATCTGGGCGGGCGTCAATGCCATCGATTTTCCGACGACCATTGCCCCCAAGCGTCTCATTCCATCTTCTGAGAAGATCGGCACACCGCAAATTAAAAAACCTTGGTCCGCCAATTCCTGCGAGATGGTTGGAGCATCGGGTAACGCCTCCAACGGCGGTAAAAAAGCGTTAAGCGTTTCGGGCGGGTGATTCGGGTTGGTGCTAAAAACGAGATGGCCGCCCCAGTCGTAGACCGCGATGAGGTAATCACCGTGAAGGTCGGCGAGTCCAGTGGCTCGTATCTCGACAGCCTTGGCGTCAAAATCCTCCAATACGGCAACCAAGTTCTCATCTACCGCCAAGAGTTCAGCGGTGTCCGTCAAGGGCAAGTTCTCATAGAGTTCAAGCGTATGCGCGACTTCACTGGCATCTTCGATAATTGCTGCCGAATTCGTAAGTGTCAACGCAATCTGGTGGTTTGCCCAACGTTCCACGCTTCGACTGATAAGGTGGTAGGAGACGAGGAGGAGGACAACAGTGGGTAGCAGCGCCATTCCCACAAAAAGAACCATCAGCTTGCGTTGAAACTTCAGGCGATTCATAACCATAGGCCGTGGGGGCAATTAACACACATCTTGCTGTCAAAATTCGTTCTGTAATCGCTGCAAAATGTGCGGCGGCAGCGCAGGGAGATCCGCTGTGGCAACGCCATCGTCCACCTGTGCAGTCGTCATCATGCCGGGGACAACCGCGCTGACAGCTGGATGGGCAAGGATAAATTTGAGGGCAGCCTGTGGAAGAGTCTCGGTTGCGTCACCGACGATTTCTTTGACTGTCTCCACCTGTTGCAAATCGTTGTGAAGCTGGTCAGAGGACCAAGTCTTGCGATAGTCATTGTCGGCAAACTTTGTGTCTAGTGTCAGTTGTCCAGACAGCAGCCCCGATGCAAGCGGCTGTCGGACGATAACCCCTACACCTTTGGATTGTGCTGCCGGCAGCACCGTTTCAGCCATCGATTGATTCAGGATGTTGTAGGTCAGCATCATTGTGGAGATGCCGGTCCCCTCAATTGCTTTCAACGCTTGCGCCTCGCTACCGAGTGCCGTGCCATAAAAACGGATCTTCCCCTCAGCTTTAAGTTGTTCCATTGTCTCGAAAGCCTCATTCCACTGTTCAGGAGCCGGCGGCGCGTGGAATTGATAGGTGTCTATCGTTTCGCGCCCCAACCGCTGTAGACTCCCCTCCACAGAGGTGCGGATATAGTCACGGGAAGCGTTAAACGATGGTCGTTGTTCCCACCCCTGACTCACCCAACCATCGGAGTTTATTTCATAACCGACCTTCGTGGCGATAACTACTGCGTCTTGCATGTCAGCGAAAGCCTGTCCGAGCAGCCGTTCGGAGCGACCACCACCGTACTGATCAGCGGTATCATACAGAGTAACCCCCTGTTCATACGCATACTGAAGCAGACGGATTGCCACTGCCTCGTCTATATCGCCCCATTCGCGTCCACCGAGCTCCCACGTGCCCATGCCGATTTCAGAAACGGTCAAGCCTGTCGTTCCCAAACCACGATATTGCATTGCTGCTCCTCCGATTGACAAATCGTCAGATAACTACCAACCGATTTTTCAACATTGACCCAAAGATAGCTGCCGACTCCATAAGGAAATTTATAAGCACAGCAGCTATCTTTTAGGTTATCCATCAAACCAAAGTTGACTCATTACTAGTCAACCAAACCTGCGTCTTTCAATGTTTGACGCAGCGTCTCTTGATTGGCGGGTGTGAGCGGCGCAAGTGGCAGCCGCAGCTTGCCGTTGAGTTTCCCCATCAGCATGAGGGCTGTCTTCGCGGGGATGGGGTTGGTTTCAATAAAGAGGTCCACCGCCAACTGCATGGTTTTATAGTGGAGTTTTCGAGCGAGCTCAATATTACCCGCTTTGAAGGCGTTGCACGTCTCAGCAATATCAGCAGGATCCACATTCGCAACGACCGAGATCACGCCCTTTCCACCGACAGAGAGGATCGGCAAGGTATTGATGTCATCGCCCGAAAGCACGACAAAATCGTCAGGGCACATCGACACCAATTCGCTGGCGCGTTTCAGTTCGCCGGTCGCCTCTTTGAGTCCCACGATATTCGGGTGGTCAGCGAGTTGAGCAACGGTGTCCGAAAGAATGTCTGTCCCACACCGACCGGGAACGTTGTAGATGATAATCGGAATATCAACGCTGTCAGCGATTTTCATGTAATGCGCGTACAATCCCTGTTGATTCGGTTTGTTATAGTACGGCGTTACAATGAGCGCAGCGTCGGCACCGGTAGCTTTTGCGTGCTCCGTCGCTCGCAGGGTCCGCGTTGTCGAATTGGAGCCCGTTCCTGCGATAATTGGTACGCGGCCATTGACCGTATCAACCGTGATTTCTATCACACGGTCATGCTCCTCTTCTGACAGGGAGGGAGACTCACCGGTCGTGCCGCAGGGAACGATGCCGTGTGTGCCCCCATCGATCTGGAATTCGATTAGCTCTTTGAGTTTGGCTTCATCAAGGGATTCGTCATCTTTAAATGGTGTCACGAGTGCGACAAAGGATCCTTCAAACATTTTTTTGCCTCCTGACAGTCAGAATGGTGTTTTGGTAAGTGAATCGTACTAACCTGTGAGGTTTTTCAGTATTGTTCTTCAAACAACTCGGCGTTAAAATTGGGCTTATTTTAACCCATCTCAATGAGTGTGTCAATCCCAATGTTTGCACAATGCGTAAGAAGAAGCCGTTTACGCATCACGTCGTCAAGTTTTAATCTGCTTATTGCGCTTTGCTCTTCAGGATTTTTATCACTCTTGCTCTGTATATTGACCGTCTAGATACCCTATCCCCCCAAGTTCCGTCGGAACATGAATAAAGGTGACGGTATCCGCAGCAAGCCCTCGCTCAATCGCCGGTTTAAGCTGATCAGGATGCTCAATATATACCCCTTTCCCGCCAAGTGCCTCGGCGACGCGGTCAAAGCGGATTTCACCGAACACTGTGCCCATCCGACGCTCTGGCGCGCGCGAATCCGCTTCGATGCCCCATGCGCTGTCATGGGCGACGACGGCAACGTAAGGTGTATTGAACCGCAACGCCGTTTCGATCTCCGTAATCGTAAAGCCCGCTGAACCATCCCCACTCAAGAGTAGCACCGGTTTATCCGGTCGTGCTAACTTTGCGGCGACCGCGCCCGGCACTCCCCAACCGACAATTCCACTTGCACCGCAGGTGAACCAGTGTGCCGGGTGACGGTTCCAGAGGATCATGTGCGCCCAGCGTCCGATATTTCCACCATCAAGCAGAAAGGTCACGTCCTGATCCAGAAACGGTTGAATTTCCCGGCAGATTCGTATTGAAGTAAGCGGGGTTACGTCCTCATGCCCTCGTGTCGTCCACTTCGCTAGTAGTGCTTCGCGACTGTGACGCACCTTTGCGAGCCACGCCTGATGGTTCCATTCGCGGCTTTTTCCTATATCATTCATCTCCTCAAGAACAGATCGTGGATCACCGACAATTCCAATCTCTGGCTCAATTGTCTTTGATAGCTCACTCGGATCAATGTCAACACGGATAAAACGGGTCGATTCAGAAAAAATAGGAGGACGCCCATATCCCACCCGATAATCAATACCCGCACCCAATACCAGTGCAAGGTCAACCTCCGCGAGGTTGGCGAATGCACCATTGGTTTCGCCGCCGAAGGTTGTACCGACATACGCATCCAACGGCGTCTCAATACACCCCCGCGACCACATATTTGAAAAAATCGGGATATCCGTCAAATCTGCGAATTGGGCAAGCGCATTGCCAGCGTCAGCGTAGAATGCTCCATTGCCGACAATAATGACAGGACGTTCTGCATCACATAACTGTTCGACCGCATCACCAATCAGATCTGGATCACCGGCAGCTTGCGGATTGACGTGTGTGATAGCGGGCAGCACTCTCTGTAAACGAGCAACGGCTGAATCCGGCATCTGTGCGCTAAAGACATCACTCGGTATAGTCAGGTGCACCGGGCCCGGCCGCCCAGCAAATGATGCCCCCAGTGCATTGGTAAATTCATGTTCCAAGACATCAACACGATCGACAAATCGGGCATATTTACAAACTGGTGCCGCCATTCCCACCTGATCTAGCTCTTGAAAATGACCCATACCGCGTGTATCCGTAGTGGCACAGCCGCTGATCAGGAGCATCGGTCCGCCATCCCAGAAGGCGTTGGCGAGTCCGGTGAGGGTATTCGTGTGTCCCGGGCCCGCACTCACAGCGACCACCCCAATCCGTTTGGTCATCCGTCCCCATGTATCTGCCATATACGCTGCGGATTGCTCGTTCCGCACGTCAATCACCGGCATCTGCAGATCTACACATGCGTCTAGGAGCGGTTTGAGTCCATTACCGCAGAGTGCGAAAACGTATTCCACGCCGCGCCGTTGAAGCGTTTCAACCAGCCAGTGTGCACCGTTCATATAATTCCTCCTGATAATCCTTCCAGAAACAGGACTTACGCACTCCAGATTGTAGTTGCCCGATTTATCGGGCGTTGGGAACTGTGTCCAGCGGCGAGGAATCGCCGAAGATACCAAGACTGTTGCGCTATAGTCCTGGCTCAACCAGCCCGGCGTGTTGCGCGACCGTTTCTGGTGTTTGCTTTGACCGTTCAACTGTGCAAGTCCTAAGAAAATTAGAATTCAAAAGTTTCAACGCTGCGTTTCATTATGTTCCCTATGAAACGCCTCAACCTGCGCCGCGGTTGGCATAGATGGGGCTGCGCCGAGCACGGTAACGGCTAATGCCCCCGCAGCATTGGCAAAAGCAACCGCATCCGCAAGATGTTCACCTCGTGCGAGCCCCGTTGCGAGCGCGCCGCAAAATGCATCCCCCGCCGCAGTTGTATCGACTACCTCGACGGAGTACGCAGGAACCTGTTGTGTCGAATCAGAGGTCAGCAATAGCGACCCTCGATCGCCGAGCGTCAGAATCACAGCAGAAAGCCCTTTGTTCAACAACACTGTGGCGGCACGTTTTGCGTCCGTTTCAGTGGAAACCGTAACACCTGACAACGATTCGGTTTCTACTTTGTTGGGGGTAAGAATATCCACCTGTGCCAAAAAGTCATCCGGCAATTCCTGTGCCGGAGCAGGGTTAAGCACCACCGTTGCACCGTTGGATTTTGCAATCTGAGCGGCGCGTTGAGAAGCGGCAATCGGTACTTCCAATTGCAACAAGAGTACATCCGCAGCGGCGATAGCCTCTGAAGCCTGTTCTATATCTGCAACGGTCAGACCCATATTCGCCTGCGGGACGAGCACGATGCTGTTATCGCCATCGGCGTCAATCAATATAGACGCAACACCTGTTCCATCCTCCGTGTCTCGGATGACATAATCCGTACAGATCCCCTCCTCCGCCTGGGCAGCCATTAACGTGTCTCCAAAAAGATCCGCTCCGAGCCTACCAATCGTCGTCACGTTTGCCCCCAAGCGTGCGGCAGCAATCGCCTGATTGCTCCCTTTCCCCCCGATAAACATGCCGAATTCTTCTCCCATGAGCGTCTCGCCTGTTTGTGGACGCCGTCCCGCCTTGACCACAAGGTCCATATTGAAACTGCCCACAACCACAACTTTTGGATTCTGTTTGTTCATCCCTACTCCCCCATTAACGGCATGTCTAATTGTGCAATGATGAAACTGAGTAGATTATAGTCTGACGGATTCTGTTTGTCAACAACCTTAGCCTGTTTCCGTCAGGATCTGCGGCGGCAGTACATTATCTATCTTGCTGACAAGACCCCACTGCTTTAGCGTGGGGTCTTGTCAGCCAAACCTCGTTAGTCAGTGAAGAAAGTTTGAATTTGTAGGTGAAATATGGTATACTTTTCCTGTCTTTCGTAGGGGAATGCTGCACCGTCGCTTGGCGGTGTCCCCTACATTCTACAGCATAGAACATGAAAGACGGAAAGACAATCCATAATGAAAACCTACAAGTTTAAGTTGTATTCCAATCACGGCAATCGTCAATTGCACAAGACAATAGATGGACATGCTTCTGTCTGGAATCACTGCGTTGCGCTTCAGCGTCGTTACTATGGCATCTATGGCAAATATATCAGCAAGTTTAGGTTGATTAACCATATCTCCAAGCTGAAACGGTTGCCTCGCTTTGCCTATTGGAATCAGTTGCCGAGCCAAGCGATACAGGACGTAATAGCCCGACTAGACAAAGGCTACAAGGCAATGTTTGAAGCCCGTGCCAAAGGTAAAGCGTGGGGCAGACCCCGTTTCAAGCCACGTCGCAAATATAAATCCTTCACCCTGCTTCAAGCGGGTTGGAAACTTCTTCTGGGCAACAAGATTCGGATTGGTAAGCGAGTGTATCAGTATTTCAAGTCCCGTGATATTCTTGGCAATCCTAAGCGTTGCACTATTAAACGGAACGCTGTAGGTGATGTCTATATCTGTATCCTAACCGACCATGCAGAACCAGACCTGAATCAAGTCATGACGGGTAAAATCGCTGGTTTCGATTTCGGTCTCAAACGGTATTTCACCGGTTCAAACGGACACGATATAGACTCACCGCAGTTTTTCAAGCGCAGTCTCAACGCAATCAAACGAGCGAGTCGTAACCACTCCCGAAAACGGAAAGGTTCAAATAATCGGCAATGGGCAAGGCTTGACTTGGCACGGAAGCACCGTAAGATTGAACGCCAACGGACTGACTTCCATTGGAAGTTGGCGCACTTGCTTACCGACTTGTATGACGAAACTCGTCTTGAGGATTTGAACCTTAAAGGCATGAAAGCACTTTGGGGTCGCAAAATCAGTGATTTAGGCTTTGCCGATTTTGTTGCAAAGTTGAAATACATTGCAGCCAAAAAGGGAGTCAAAATAATTTTGATTGATAAGTGGTATCCTTCATCTAAGACTTGCTCGGCTTGTGGCGCAATCAATGAAGCGTTGAACTTGCGAGATAGAACATGGCAGTGTGATAATTGTGGCACTGTCCATGACCGTGATAGAAACGCTGCGATAAACATTTACAGGGTTGGGGCATCAACCCTTGAAGGAGAAGTTGTAAGTCCATCTTCGGATGGCTAACTTTGTTGATAGCACAATTCCAAGTCCTATCGGGAACGGATGAGAATACCCACCCTTTAGGGTGTGGGAGTATGTCAAATTCTTGTGATATAAGCTACGAAAAAACGCTTGTCGCACACGATCGATCATGATAGAATGAAACCATAGTTAAACGTTACAGATATGGACTTGGAGGATTTCATAATGAATCTCATCGTTATTGTACTGGATAGTTTCCGTCAGGACCACGTCAGCACCTATCACAAAGGCACCCCCACATTTGAAGGCATCCCACCATGTCAAACCCCTAATATCGATCAATTTGCGGAGGAGTGTATCGTTTTCGAGAACGCCTACCCGGAAGCCTTACCCACAATCCCAATCCGTACCCAACTGATGACGGGACAACGGACGCTTCCCTATCGCCCTTGGCAGCCGTTAACCCCAGAAGATGTGGCAATCGCACAGATCTTGAGCGAAGAGGGATACGTTTCCGGACTCATCTCAGACACTTATCACTACCGCGCACCGAGGATGAACTTCCACCGTGACTTCCACGCTTACCGTTGGATTCGTGGGCAGGAGTATGATCCGTATGTGTCCGCCCCGCTGAAACGGAATCTCAACGACTATCTCAACGTGAATTTTCCCGAAGAGTGGCGCAATCGAATCAGTCAGTTTCTAGCGAATACCGATCAGTTCGCTGGTCCCGAGGATTGGTTTGCCCATACAGTGGTGGATGAGGCAGTTGAGTGGCTTGAGAATAACCGTCCACATGAGAAGCTCTTCCTCTGGATCGATTCCTTCGACCCGCACGAGCCGTGGGATCCGCCGGATCCGTGGGATACCTATACCGATTCGGACTATAGTGGACCCCGCATCGTTATGCCGATGGGTGGCATGGCAAGCGATTGGGCGAGCGATGCTGAGATTAAGCAGATTCAGGGGCTTTACGCCGGCGAGGCAGCTTTTGTGGATCACTGTCTTGGTCGACTCTTTGACCAGTTGAAACAGCTTGGGTATTACGATGATTCACTAATCTTCCTGCTCGCAGACCACGGACACCCCCTCGGCGATCACGGAAAGTTCCTGAAAGGCGCAGACCGGATGTACAACGAACTTCTCAAGATCCCTTTTATGGTGCGATTGCCGAAGGGCGAAGGGGCGCGTCGAACCAGTGCAGTCGTACAATTCCAAGATTTCCTTCCGACAGTGCTTGAGGCACTCGGATTTGGGAATAACATCTCGTCGATGCACGGTGATAGCTTCCTCAATGTCCTGAAAGGGGATAACGATTCGCATCGTGACACGATTATTACAGGATACCACGAGGGTGCGGATCGGTGTATCCGGGATGCGACATGGAGCTATATCCAGCGTCCTGAAGGTGAGCCTGATGAACTCTACAACCTGCTTGATGACCCACGTGAGCAGAATAACCTCATTGATCAGCAGCCGAATGAGGCTATCCGGCTGGCATCACAGTTCGGGAATTACTTCTGGCAACATGGGAGTGCAACAGCCGTCAAGGGGATTCAGGGCAAGTACGAATTGGCTTCTGGGCGAGTGGAGTAGAGGACGGTTCTCAAGAAGAGAAGGAAGGATTCACACCTTGCAGCTTGCGTCTAACTCCAACATCCCAACGCCACCATTTTACGGCGCAAGGGTCGTCACCGACATCTCGTTAGAACAGGTCTACAACTATATTAACCCTGTGGTACTGTTCCGTGTTCAGTGGGGGTATCGCCGTCAGCAAGGTATGTTGCAGCACGAGTATGATCGCTTCATTGAGCGAGAAGTTGTGCCGATATACCAACATTACAAGCAGCTCTGCATGGATAACGACTGGTTGCGTCCGTTGGTAGTGTACGGCTATTTCCATGTCCAGTCGGAGGGTGACGACCTCATCATCTATCACGCCGATGCTCAGACCGAATGGGTCCGTTTCACCTTTCCCCGTCAAACGCACACCGAAGAGCGACGCTGTATTACGGACTACTTTGCTAGCGTTGATTCTATTCAGATGGATGTCGTTGCATTTCAGATTATCACGGTTGGACCGACAATTACAGAGGTTATGGAACACGCTAGGGCTGAAGGAAATGAGGGAGGATATCTGCATCTACGCGGCATGGCTATTGAGACGACTGAGGCACTGGAAGAGTATGCCCACAGACAGATTCGTCTTGAACTTGACATCGCCGCAGAAGACAGTCCGTACGTTCTCGATCTGTTTCACGGGAGCTATCAAGGGGCGCGTTTTCGGTTCGGGGATGCCGCCTGTCCAGACCTAGCAGCACTCGCCAAGCTACGACAACTGCTTGAACCGGAGCGGATCGGTGTTGAGTTGTTGGAAGGATTTCAACTGACGCCGGAGGGTTCGGTTGCTGCGATTATTGTGCCTCACCCAGAGGCGAGAGTGTTCAATGTAAAATTATCTTGAATCTCAAAGCCAATTCTCAAAAAATGGAAAGATTATGAGAACATCTCACAGATACTTAGATCCCACAGCGCTCTCCCGGCTCGGCGGTATGGAACTAGTCGCTCGTCTTGTCGTAGAGGGTTTTATCACGGGACGGCACAAGAGCCCGTATCAGGGGTTTAGCGTCGAATTTGCAGAGCATCGGCAATACATGCCCGGCGACGCCATCCGTTATATCGACTGGAAAGTGTACGGCAAATCTGACCGTTACTACATCAAAAAGTTTGAGGAGGAAACCAACCTCCGCGCCTATATCCTACTCGATGCAAGCGGATCAATGAACTACAAATATGACGACAGCGGCATCACCAAGTTTGAATACGCCTGTTACCTCGCCGCATCACTGACGTATCTCATGCTCAAGCAGCGGGACTCTGCGGGTTTGGCGGTCTTTGACACACATATCAGAGAATACATCCCACCACGCGGTGCTGCAACGCACCTACATGCCATTATGTCCACCTTAGAAAGCATTCAGCCGGGCGCAGAAACGAGTATCAGCGCCACTTTTAACGAACTTGCCAAACGGATTATTCGTCGGGGATTGGTCATTGTAATCTCTGACCTCCTCGATCAGCCGTCAGAAGTCCTGTCTGCCCTCAAACATTTTCGCCATCGCAAGCACGAAGTCATTGTGTTTCATCTGCTCGACAAAGCCGAGATGACATTTCCGTTTGAGGGACCCGTGGTTTTTCGGGATATGGAGACAGAGGGAACCCTCTCAACGCAGGCAGAGGCACTCAAAGCCGGTTATCTGGAACAGTTGGGGGAGTTCATTCAAGCCTATCGTCGGGGCTGCGGTGCCAGTCTAATCGACTACGTACAGATCGACACAGCAACACCGTTTGATTACGCGCTCTCGTCCTATCTTTCACGACGGAAGTAAAAGGGATAGATACAATGGGAACAATATTGCATCCCCAACACATTGAGGATTCAGAGCAACTTGAGGACGTGATGTCTACACCGACGCCAGAGGTCGTTGAAGCGATGGGAAAAATGGCGGGCGACCTGCTTATACTCGGTGTGGGTGGGAAGATGGGACCAACGCTCGCAAAACTGGCAAAACGCGCTATTGATGAATCAGGTTCAGGTAAGCGAGTAATCAGCGTGTCCCGTTTCTCATCACCGGGCTTACAGGCAGATCTGAATCGAGCCGGCATTGAGACTGTTTCGTGTGACCTACTCAATGAAACTGAATTGCAAGCGTTGCCGGAGGTCCCCAATGTGATTTTTATGGCGGGCAGGAAGTTTGGCTCCACCGGCAATGAACCCCTGACATGGGCGATGAATACCTATATGCCCGGCCGGGTGGCAGAAAAATATCGGAACTCCCGAATCGTCGTTTTTTCAACAGGAAACGTCTATCCACTAACACCCATTTCACACGGTGGCGCGACGGAGATGCACCCTGTGGAGCCGATCGGCGAATATGCACAGTCCTGCCTTGGTCGTGAGCGGGTGTTTGAGCATGCCTCAAATCAATTTGGCACATCTGTCGCAATCCTCCGTTTGAACTACGCCATCGATCTGCGGTACGGCATTCTGATAGACATCGCAGAAAAGGTTTACTATGAGAAACCTGTAGATCTGACGATGGGAGCCGCCAACGTCATCTGGCAGGGAGACGCTAACGCAGTCGTACTGCGTAGCCTCATGCACTGCCAAAGTCCACCGATGCTTCTTAATCTCACAGGTCCCGAAATCGTTTCGATTCGTTGGCTCGCCACACGATTCGGTGAAATTTTCGGAAAAGCACCCGCCTTTGAAGGGATGGAAGCAGAAACCGCGCTCTTGAGTAACGCCGCTCGCTGTCATCAGTTTTTTGGTTACCCGCGAGTTTCGCTTGAACAGATGGTGCGATGGGTGGCGCATTGGGTAGAAATCGGAGGAACGACCTTGGGGAAACCGACGAAATTTGAGGTGCGGGATGGCAAGTTTTGAGTTTCAGAACGTCCTACTTGCGAATCGACATCTTCCGCGTCGCCGTAAAATCTCCCGCTGTGAGCGTGTAAAAATAGAGGCCACTGGCGACAAACTCACCCAACTTGTTGCGTCCATCCCAGTACGCTGCACGATTCCGAGCAGTGTAGAATCCCGCCGGCTGATGCCCCAGATCTAATTGACGTACCATCCCACCTGTTGTGTCATAGATTGTGAGTGTCACATCGGAGGCGCGGGCGAGGCGATACGGTATCCACGTCTCTGGATTGAACGGATTCGGATAGTTGGGCAATAGTCCTGTCTCTTTCGGCGTCAATGCAGCAAGGAACCGCTCAAGGAAGAAAATCCCCCTTCGTAACCTTAGATCCGTGAGATCTAACCCCTGTGCTTGAGTGAGCCAACCCCGAACCGCCGCTTCCGTGAGGGACCCAAGCGCCATGGGCTGCGCGGAAGGTGCCGCCACAGTCTCCTCTAGCCTCCCTGCAACCGTGACGAGATCCAGAATATTGACTACGCCATCCCCGTTGATATCGGCATCGTTCTGTCCTATCCCCCCAAAGTTTGAACTAACATGTGTCAAATCGTAGAGGTCCACCACACCATCGCCGTTGACATCTCCGAACACCGTTGGGGGCGGAAGTTTCCACAGGAGCACCGTGCCATCCCCACTCCCGGTCGCCAACGTACGTCCATCCGGACTGAACGCTACATCACTGACCCAGCCCGTATGTCCGGCTAGAATCTCCTTCTGTTCCCCCGTGGCGACATTCCACAGACGGGTGGTTTCATCATAACTCCCAGTTGCTAGTGTCTTCCCATCTGGACTGAACGCGATACTAATGACCCCATCCCTATGCCCGGTGAAGGTACGGACGGGTTCCCCCGTGATGACATCCCACAAACGGCTGGTATAGTCATAACTGCTACTTGCTAGTATCCGTCCATCCGGACTGAACGCTACGTCACTGACCCCAGCCGTGTGCCCGGTGAGAACCCCCTTCTGTTCACCTGTCACAACATCCCACAGATAGATGGTCTTATCCCACCATCCTCCACCACTTGCTAGTGTCTTTCCATCCGGGCTGAATGCGACACTGTCAACCTCAGACGTATGCCCAGTGGGAATCTGCCTATATTCACCCGTGGTGACATCCCACAAACGGATAGTCTCGTCCAAATTTCCACTTGCCAACGTGCGTCCATCCGGACTGAACGCTATATCACTGATGCCCGTATTCCCGGTGAAAATCCTTTTCCGTTCACCTGTCACAGCATCCCACAGGCGGATCTCGTTATATTTCACACCTGCTAGAAGGCGTCCATCCTGGCTAAATGCTACACTCCAGGCCCAAAACGTATTCATTGTGAAAGTGCGCGTGTGTGCACCTGTGGTCACGTCCCACAACTGAACGGTCTCATCTCGACTGCTAGTTGCTAGGGTACGTCCATCTGGGCTGAATGCTACGCTCCAAATCCAATCCGTGTGCTCTGTAAATCTACGCTTATGTTCCCTTGTAGGCGGGAGTTCCCATAGGAGTACCGTGCCATCCCTACTCCCGCTTGCCAGTGTCTCTCCGTCTGGACTGAACGCCAGACTAGTGACACTCCACGTATGCCCCGTGAGAGTTCCCTGGGAGACACCTGTCACGACATCCCACAGGCGAACGATATAGTCCCAGCGCCTCGCGCCACGTTGTCCCCCGCCACTAGCGAGCGTCCGTCCATCCGGGCTGAACGCAAGGCTCAAGACATCATCCCCATGTCCAGTCAGTGTCCCTTTCTGTTCACCTGTCACGGTGTCCCACAAACGAATCTCTCGGCTACCCGCACTTGCGAGCGTGTTTCCATCTGGACTAAATACGAGGCTCCAGATAGTCGAACCTTGGGCGAAGAAGGTCTCCTTCTGTTCACCTGTAGCGACCTCCCACAGACGGATAGTACCGTTCCAATCCCCACTCGCCAGTGTCTCTCCAGCCGGACTAAACGCAAGGCTCTGGATCCCTCCCGTGTGCCCGGCGAATGCTTGCCTGTGTTCACCTGTCATAACATCCCATAGATGTACTATATTATCACTGTCACTCGCTAGCGTCTTTCCATCCGGACTAAATGCCACGGGACCAACAAAAGACGTATGCCTAATTGTCAACTTCTGTGCGCTTGTAGCGAGATCCCACAAGCGAACGGTATTGTCACTACCCCCACTTGCTAGCGTCTTCCCATCAGGACTGAACGCTACGCTAGTGGCTCTATCCGTATGCCCGGCGAGAGTCCGCTTGTACCTTCCCGTCGCCCCATCCCAAAGATACACCACACCATTCTCCTCCGCACTTGCTAGTGTCTTGCCATCAGGACTGAACGCAACACTAGAGATGCTAGACACATGCCCCGTGATCGCCCCCTGCTGTTCACCTGTTGCGACATTCCACAGATACAATCCCTCCTCCCCGTCAGTCGCAAGTGTCTTCCCATCAGGACTGAACATAACATTATAGACCAAACCCGGCTGTCCAATTATCCGCTTGTGCTCACCCGTCGCGACATCCCACAGCCGCAACGTGCCATCCCAACTCCCACTTGCCAATGTTTCCCCATCCGGGCTGAACGCAACGCTAGGGACTCTATCTGTATGTCCGGTAAGGGTCAGTTTGCGTTTGCCTGTTACGGTATCCCATAGACGGATGGTCTCGTCATAGCTTCCACTCGCCAGCGTGCGTCCATCTGGACTGAACGCGATGCTATAGATTACAGTTGGATGGCCGTTTGTCCACTTATGTTTACCCGTTGCGACCTCCCACAGTCGCAACGTACCGTCTGAATATCCAGCTGCTATCGTCCCTCCATCCGGACTAAACGCGATGTTATAAACCCAAGACCTAGGCTCGTCAAACGTCCACTTGTGTTCACCCGTAGCGACATCCCACAGACGGATGGTCTGACCCCTACTTCCACTTGCCAGCGTTTTCCCGTCCGGGCTAAAGGCGAGGCTAGTGATCCAGTCTCCATGTCCTGTGAGGATCTGTTTATGTTCACCCGTGGCAACATCCCACAGACGGATAGTCGGGTACTGCCGTCCCTCACCACCAGCGAGAGTTCGTCCATCAGGACTGAAGGCGAGGCTAGCGACCCAATCTGTATGCTCAGTAAATAGGTCAATCTCTTGGAGGGTCACCGTATCATAGAGCCAAATCCCGGTGGAGCCAGCGACAGCGAGACGTGTCCCGTCTGGAGAATACTGAAACTCACTTATCCCGCCTTTACCGAGGCGCGCTTTGGCATGCTCGGGTAGACGCCATTGTGGGGAATCTTGGGCAAAGCTGTCCTGTAGAAATAGAACAGAAACGAACAACAAGCTGAACTTGAAAAACAGTTCCTTTTTCATCGGATAATCCTCCTTTTTGAAAAGAAAGAAGCACATTTTCCATTCCAGTTGGTCAGATTTCTTATTTTATCCCGATAGTTGGTAGAATAGTTAGCCCACCTTCGTCCCAATCCGCGACGGTTATCGAACAACCTGTTTGAGCCATCCCCACATCGTGAATGTCCTATCCGCGGGAGCAACAGCAAGAGGAGGACGAAACTACGCAGGAGAGACGTCCTGTTCCAAAAACTTTCCAGTAAGATTTTGAGGAATCTTCCCATTGGCGTTCATCACGTAGATATCATTGTTCCCATTCCTATTAGACGTAAAGGCAATGCGCTCACCGTCAGGGGACCACGAGGGATTCCAGTCAGAACTGGCGTTTTTGGTCAGCCTTCGAGGATTATTCCCATCGGCATCCATCACATAAATATCGAAGTTCGCACCCCTCTCAGACGCGAAAGCAATATGCTCACCGTCAGGCGACCATGAGGGATTCCAGTCATCACAGGGGTTTCTGGTGAGCCTTCGAGAATTCCCGCCATCGGTGTCCATCACGTAAACTTCAGCGTTCCCATCCCTAGCAGACACGAAGGCAATGCGTTCTCCATCAGGGAACCATGCGGGAGAATTGTCAACCTTGGTATTTGTGAGTTTTCGAGGATTCCCTCCATTAGCATCTATCACATAGATATCTGTTTCCCACCAGAAGGCACCGCGACTAGAAGAAAAGACAATGTGTTTACCGTCAGGGGACCATGAAGGATGGTTGTCAATCAAGCGATTGTTTGTGAGTTTTTGAAGATTCCCTCCATCGGCATCTATTACATAGATGTCGATATCCCACCCGCTTTCACCCTTCTCAGACGAAAAGACAATCCGTTTGCCGTCGGGAGACCAAGATGGATCCCAGTCAATCGCGGGATTGTCTGTGAGTCTTCGTGGATTCTTCCCATCGGTATCCATCACGTAAATTTCAAAGTTCCCCTCCCTATTAGATGCAAAGGCAATTTGTGCCTGTGCATCAACATCTATCATTAGCAGCGTCAGACCCAAAGCGAAAATGAAATATGCGAGGCTATGTTTCCGTTGCATCTACCCTACCTCCTTTGTTTCCCAACAATTGCTGTCAAATGAAAATTACCCGCTCATCAATCACACACGCAATTTAGATACCACAGTCATCTCGAATCACTTGAGGAGATTGTGCAAAAAACCGAATTCGTTGGCGAATGCTCTCTCCGGACGACTTTCCAGCCGCTTCTGATATGAAGCAGCATCTCAAAAGAAATGTTGTACTCACCAAGAAACTGTCGAAGCTATGCCACACCGTCGTTGCAGAAATGCTACACTCGCTACGCTCAGTGATTGTCCTTAGATTTTTCTTGAACACTTCACATATATGTGCTATATTGGAATGCCATCTGGAAAGGAGACCGTCAAATGATGGAATCGCAAGCTGCTGTTGAAAAACGCTATCGTGATGCGTTAGATTCCCTTGTCACAAAGGTCCAGAAGGATCGAAATATCATCGCTGCTATTCTGTGCGGTAGTATGTCCTATGACCAAGTCTGGGACAAGTCCGACATCGACCTCCTGCTCGTCCAAAGAGAAGGAAAAGGCGACCCCAGAGGTTACACTCTATCAGAAAATGATGTCAACATCCATGCGGAAGTCGTCCCAAGAGGTCAATTAAGGCGATGGCAGGAGGCAGCCCTGCAAGGTTCATTTGATCACTCCTTCTTCTCCCGTAGCACCCTCCTTTTCTGCAGCGATGAATCAGTCAAGACATGGTATCAAAACGCTAATCTACATAACATTGGTGGGAGAGATAGGGCGCTTCAACTCCTCATTGTCGCAACCGGACTGCTTCCCACCTTGAAATATGCTGAAAAGCAGTTTTATGTCAACAGAGACCTTAACTATAGCTTCCTGTCAATCCTGCGCACGGTGGAAAGTTTGGCGAGAATTGAAGTGATCTTGAACGATGAGGTGCCGTCGCGAGAGGTCATTCAGCCCGCACTTGAATATAACCCCGCCTTTTTTCGGGTCACCTATTCAGGTCTGATTAACCGTGAGAAAGATGAAGCGGTCATCCAAAACGCCCTAGATACCATCAATGCCTACCTCGACGAGAAACTGTTTATCTTCCAACCGATCTTGGATTTCTTAGCCGAAGCGGGCGGTCCTCGGTCTGCAACGGAATTGAATAGCTATTTCCAAAAGAAGATTGGTGACAATCATCTTGACGCTGCCTATATATGGTTAGCGCAAAAGGGTATCATTCAGCAGGTATCTACCCCGGTGAAGTTCACGTTGAAAAGTCAGGTCGAGATGGAAGAAGCCGCCTATTATTATGATCGAGAGGCAGCTGCCACAATGGGCGAATCGCAGCTCCCACAATTGAAATCGGACGCACACCCGCAGATTATGGTAGCACTAGACACCTTCGTAGATAAGGTCAAAGACGATCGGTATATCACTGCCGCGATTCTCACCAGCAACCTCGCAGAAGATAACGTTTGGGAACATACCAACATCAATCTCTTCCTTATTGGGCGCGACAACGCAAAATTCGACGAACACTACAGCCTAGTAGAAAATGGTGTGAATATCAGTGTGACGATGCATCCACGAAAACGGTACCAGCAGCTCCTAGAAGGTGGGTTGCAGGGGAGTGAATTGCATTCAGTTCTCTCCAGAAGTAGAGTGCTTTTTTCGAGAGATGAAGTCGTGGAGGAATGGCATAATAACCTTGAGCGCGTTGGCGAAAGAGACCGGGAAACACAATTCATAAACACCGGGAATAGTATCTTTGCACTATTGACAAAGGCGGAAAAATGGTTCCATGTAAAAAACGATCTCAACTATAGCTTTTTATACATCATGTTTGTAGTTCAGCAGTTGGCACGGGTTGAGACCATTATGCAGGGGGAAGTGCCGAAGCGGAAAGCCATTTATCAAGCGAGGGTACATAATCCCAATTTCTTTGACGCAGTTTTTACAGACCTAGTCAATAAAGAGAAGGATGAGGAGACAGTTCGTCGTGCACTTGAGATGATCGATCGCTATCTAGAGGATCGGACCTTCACCCTTTTTCAGCCGCTTTTCGATTTCTTGGCAAGTGCAGGCGGTACGCGCACCGCCACTGAGTTAAGTGACCACTTCGGAGTGCGGCAGGCTTGGGTCGGACTTGTCTGCGAATGGCTAGCTCAAAAGGGAGTTATCGAGCAGTTTTCTTCCCCACTGCGACTCACCAAGGAAAGCCAAATCTCTGTTGAAGAGGCTGCATATTACTACGATGAGCACAATCCTTTTTTGGAGGATATGAGATGGTAAAATACCTGTCAGGATTGCATCGAGCGATGGTTCGTTGACTTCTATTCATCGCCCTATATTCAAGATACATTTATAGTGGACCTTAGAATTAATGAGACACTCCAAACCGGTGCGGTTAGGAAACCGCACCTACCGGGGAACGAAGGTGTCTATTTATTTTTAGAATTCACCATAGTAGTCGCTTTTGGTAAAAACTTGTGTTATAATGGCTTGATCCTAACTTCCTTTAAGATAGAATAATCACAGTTGCTACGACAAAGCAATCTCAGCATATTTGGATTTGATCTGAACTTCTATCCATCATATATTATATATCAAGGAAAGCATGAAAATCACTGAAGTCAAAACCTACAATCTCAGCTATCCCTTGATCGAGCCTTTTGCAAACGCGCGATCGTGGTCAAAGGCGAGGCATGCCGGTATCGTGGAGATTCGCACCGATGCTGGTATTATTGGCTGGGGCGAAGGTACAAGTACGCCATCGCAAGCGGCAATTGACGCTTGCTTGATTGGAAAAGACCCGTTTGATATAGAGGTTATCTGGAACACGATGCATCAAGGCAGGAGCAATGCTGCCGCCATAAGTGGAGTGGACATCGCACTATGGGACATTGTGGGAAAAGCATTGAATCAGCCCATTTACCGTCTCCTCGGTGGTGCATTCAGGAACCAGATCCCTGCCTATGCTACCGGGCTTTTCAAAAAAGCAGTGCCCGACATCACTCAAACCTTGATGGACGAGGCAAAAAGTTATGTTGACCAAGGATTCTCCGCCATGAAGATGAAGATCGGATTTGGGGAAGCCTACGATGTCAAAAATGTAGCCGCTGTGCGGAAAGCGATTGGGGATACGATTATCCTTGCAGTCGATGCGAATTGTGGTTATGATGTTGGGACAGCAATTGACGTTGGACAGAAGATCGCTGAGAATGATCTCTTTTGGTACGAGGAGCCAATCACGACAGACGATGTGGAGGGCTACGTTGAGATTCGTCGCTCACTCAACATGCGAATTGCCGGCGGTGAGGGCTTACAGGGGCGCTGGGGGTTCCGAGACCTTATCCAAAGGCGTGGATATGACATCGTGCAACCTGATGTGAGTATCGCGGGGGGATTCACCGAATGCCGAAAAATCGCCGCGATGGCGAGTGCTAACCATCTCCGTGTACTTCCACACATGTGGGGCAGCAGCATCCGTCTTGCCGCCACATTGCACTGGCAAGCGACGATTCCAGATGCCCCACAGGCGTTAAATCCTGTCCCTTCGTTGTTTGAATTTGACATGACGGAAAACGGGCTGCGCACCGATCTCGCCAAAGCGCCGATTCAAGCAGTCGGAGGATATGTTCCCGTCCCGCAGGAGCCTGGTTTGGGAATTGAGATTAATCGAGCCGTTCTAGAGAAATACGCGCTATAGGGTGAAGTACAATGAAATCGGCGACACATTGGTTAATTGGCGGGGTTACTGTTCTATGTGTTTTAGGCACGTGGTTTCTGTATCCGCATCGGGTTGAAAGCGAAGAGCAGGGCGGAGAAAAAAATCAGGCGACCACAACTGATGCCGAATTTAGCCACGAACTATTTGACCAAGTCTTGCAAAAATATGTCGATTCGCAGGGGCGAGTTGACTACGCCGGACTCAAAAGCGATCCGGGAACATTGGAATCCTATTTGGATCTACTTGCCGTGAACACGCCCAGCGATAAAGCGACTTTTCAGACGGGACTCGCCTTTTGGATTAACGCCTACAATGCGCTGACCATTAAGGGAGTCCTTGACCACTACCCAACAACAAGCGTTCGTAAAATTAAGCTATTCGGTGGTTTCTTTTCTCGTGTCAAGTTCCAAGTTGGTGGGCGCAGCTACACCTTGGACAACATCGAACATGACATTATTCGATATGAATTTGGGGACCCGCGCATCCATTTCGCGCTGGTTTGTGCGTCGATAGGATGCCCGATTTTGGAGAATCGGGCGTTCGTTCCAGAGACGCTTGAAGAGCGGCTCGACAGTGCTACAGCGATTTTTATCAATAATCCAGAAAAAGTACGTTTAGACCGTGAAAATCGTGTCCTATACCTCTCACAGATTTTCGAGTGGTACGCGGAAGATTTTGAAGACACCCACGATAGCGTCATCAATTTCATTGCGGAATATCTTCCGGAAGCAGATGCAGCATTCCTCAAAAGGGAAGAGGTACAACTCCAATATGTGGACTATGATTGGCGTCTCAATGCACAAGCAGGAGTGGCAGCAAAGCAAAAGTGAGCTATTACTGCGGTTGGCTGGTGCCCGGTGTGGGAGGATCCGATTTCACGCGGTCTTTGGCAGAATAACTAAATTCTTTCCGAAATCAAAATAACGATTGGAAAGGGAAAGATGGCTACACAATATCACTTTCTCGTTTCTTGTAAGAAAATAACAGATAGGGAATGGACGATGGAGATGCAAGCGGACAGTGGCGAGGTTCCGATGTCGATCGTTCAACCGGACTCCGAGACAGATGAGGTTTTAACAACGGATCCAATTACCCGAACAATTGCGGAGGTAAGGGTTATGACACACTACCTTCGTCAATTAAACCGTCATAGTGGCAGGGGGACCGTCGGACACAACGACTCGGTGATCCGAAACATTGGTCAACGTCTTTCGCAGTTACAACTTGGACAACAGATCGCCGTAAAAATCTCTTGCTTTGAGCATAAGGGGTTAAGGTCAGGTCTCTATGAAATCAATTCGCTTGGCGTGTCTCCGCCGATTGACCGTGCCCGACCTCTAGTAGCAACGCTTTCACAGGAGCAGAAGGCACGGGTCCCTCAAGGGCTCGTTGATGCGGTTACTAGCTTAGAAAATCACGTTGACACCTTGCAACGGGAACTGCATGCGACACGAAGAATCTTACGCGAATACGGAGCTCAATTAGAAGCACAGGATAAACAGATCCAGCAGTTATCAGTCGAAAACAACCAACTGAGGGAAAGCAGTGATTCAGAAGCAGTGCCCACCCAATCAAGCGATCCATACCCGCAAAAAGCAGGTACATCGCAACCCGATTCACCAGCTGAGGAGGCAGATGAGGATGACACTGATACCGAATCAAGCGATCCATACCCGCAAGAAGCAGGTGCATCGCAACCCGATTCACCAGCTGAGGAGGCAGATGAAGATGACACTGATACCGAAGCCCGAAGCCTGTTTCAGCAATTTATGAAGTCCTCAAGGATTTCGAAACCTCAGAACAGACTACCTGCCACTAATCCCCCAAGAGGTCGCCGTAAAGGAAGCTAGTGTTCTATCACTCCCACCATCAAACAAATTTCTTGCATGTCGCGCGAGGACACGCACCTATTTATTGTCCTCGACTAATTTAGCAATAAATTCCACGATGTCAGCGATGTCCTGATCTGACAACCGATCTTCGGAAAAGAAGGGCATAATAAAACCACCCTTGCGGACGTAAGCTGCGATTTGGTGTTTACGTTTCTCTAGGTCTCGCGGTGGTCTCCTTTTGACAAGTTGAGAACCGATACCCGCCTTTTTAGCGGTTGGATGGCATACGTTGCATGCCTGCCCATACAATTTCCAGCCTCTTTGTGCGTCGCCTTCCATCCCCACAATCTTATCAGCGGCTGCGCTCGCAGCATCTTTGTCCAGCATTGTGATCTGGAACTGCGGTCCTTTATTATCTCCAGAGACATGCGCGAAATAAGCCATCAGGGCTGCGGCTTGCTCCTCTGGAATTGCAGTTGGATCCACTTTATTAGAGGGAATCTTCTGCAAAAAATGCTGATAGCAAAAACCCCCACCACCGGCAGCCCGCTCGAAAATATCCGCTGTAATCATGCCGCCTTTTGCCGTGCCACGGTGAGGCACACCGACGATGCTGTGTCCCGCACGTATCCGACCATCAGGGTTTGTTGCCTCATCAAAATCTGCGTGACAGTCTGAGCAGGACAGCCCACTGACCTTGGTGGGATCGAGCGTTCCATCAAAAGACGGATCGCTGAAGAGTTTCCTACCCATCTTGGCTTCTTCAGACATTTCTGCGTTTGTTATAGTTACCAATGAGAGCGTTAAGAGTGCTGTTAAGCCAAAAACAACAATTCTGTACATCCCAAATCTCCTTTCGTGTGTCGTAAGTTGCAATTAACCAAAGCTGCCATAATGGTATCAGACTGGGTGTTGGTCGTCAATGAAAATCAATTCAACTTTAGGGGCATTTATAGTAGATGTTAGAATTAATTAGACAATCCAAACCGGTGCGGTTTTCAACCGCACCTACCGGGGGACGAAAGTGTTTATTTATTTTTAGAACTCACCATAGTTCTCCTGTAGGAGGGATCTCCGAATCCCGATGCTCCTGATTGCCCCATCTGTTATGTTGCAGCGTTCACCGCTTGGATGAGCGCAATAATATAGCCGAACTGAAACGCCCACGCTTGGCGTACCCGACCCGAAACCCCCGGCGGCGAAACATCATCCGGATGATATGGTGCATGGTCAGGCATCAGCATGTAAGGATATCCTGCGTCCGCAAGCACCTGCGCCACTTTGTACATGTCCACATCTCCTTCATCGGGCCAAACCTCCTGAAAGTTGTGCAGTCCACCGCGAATGTTACGGAAATGGATGTTGAATAACTTCCCTCGCTGTCCGAAGTACCGCACAATCTCGTACAATTCTTCGCCGGGATTTTCTAACCCTTCTGAAGCGGTTCCACAGCAGAAGTTGAATCCGTGGTAGGGGCTATCCACCAATTCAACAAAACGTTTCAATCCTTCAAAGACCGGGTAATTCCACCCTTCGATACCCTTCAAAACCGGTGCCGGCGGATCATTAAAATGACAAGCCATCTGTACATTGTTCGCCTCTGCCACCGGAATAACCCGCTCCAAAAAATAAGCCATCCGCTCAAATACTTCGTCCCGGCTCACCCGTCCTGCCTCGGTAAGCGCTTCATTGTCAAACTTTGAAATATCGAAGGAACTGTACGTCGTTTCGCCCCGTCCGGCTGTTCTCTCCGTCCGATAGATTGGGTAGTGAATCGCGTGGAAGTTATAGTTCAACCCACGGAGTCCTACCTTGCCTGCGTTTTCAATATCTTGGCAAACCGTATCGAGATCGCGGTCACGCTGTGGGTCTTGAGCGAGGGTGATGCTCTGCGGTATTCCGATATGAATCATCTCAAGACTAACGCCTTCAGCTGCAGCTTCTTCTTTGTGTCGGAGCAGCGTTTCGACCTCTGTGTTCTCGACAGAGGCATCCATGTGTGTCACACCGTGTCGGACGAGAAATTGCAATTCCGGTTTTGATGTTCCTATACCTTGAACGCCCACGTGCATTTTCGCTTTTCCTTGTGGTGATTGACTCATGGCTAAATTCTCCTTTTTGGGAACGATGAGTTTGGTCTCCTCGACCTATTAGGAAGAAAAAATACTGGATACCTAGGATTGCTCCCTCTGCTATGCTGTAGCGTTCACCGCTTGGATGAGCGCGATGATATAGCCGAACTGAAACGCCCACGCTTGGCGTACCCGACCCGAAACACCCGGCGGCGAGGCATCATCCGGATGATGCGGCGCATGATCCGGCATCAGCATATAAGGATATCCTACGTCCGCAAGCACTTGTGCTACTTTGTGCATGTCCACATCGCCTTCATCGGGCCAAACCTCCTGAAAGTTGTGCAGTCCACCGCGAATGTTGCGGAAATGGATGTTGAACAACTTCCCCCTCGCCCCGAAGTACCGCACGATCTCGTACAACTCTTCGCCGGGATTTTCTAACCCTTCCGAGGCGGTTCCACAGCAGAAGTTGAATCCGTGGTAGGGGCTATCCACCAACTCAACAAAACGTTTCAATCCTTCAAAGACCGGGTAGTTCCACCGTTCGACGCCCTTCAAAACCGGTGCCGGTGGGTCGTTGAGGTGACAAGCCATCTGTACATTGTTCGCTTCTGCTACCGGAATAACCCGCTCCAGAAAGTAGGCAGCGCGTTCAAACGCTTCGTCCCTGCTCACCCGACCCGCTTCGGTCAGCGTTTCATTGTCAAATTTTGACATATCAAAGGTGCTGTACGTCACTCCACCTCGTCCGGGAGTACTCTCCGTCCGCTGATGCTGAACAATGCAGAAGTTATAGTTCAATCCACGGAGCCCCGCTTTGCCCGCATTTTCGATCTCTTGACAAACCGTATCAAGGTCTCGGTCACGCTGTGGATCTTGAGCGAGGGTGATACTCCTCGGAAGATTGATATGAATCATCTCAAGGCTAACGCCTTCGGATGCGGCTTCTTCCTTGTGTCGAATTAACGTTTCGGCCTCTGTGTTTTCGACGGAAGCATCCATGTGTGTCACACCGTGTCGGACGAGAAATTGTAATTCCGGTTTTGATGTTCCTATACCTTGAACGCCCACGTGCATCTTTGGTTTCCCTTGTTGTGCTTGATTCATGGTTAAGTTCTCCTTTTTTCAGGCCGGTGGGTTGATTCGCCTAGTTTATACACTGTTATTTCACTTGTCTAAAGACTGCTTTCTTATTGGAATACAATAGATAAAATCTATGAAACATTGTAACCGAGATGAACAATCGAGGTCAATAGAAAACAATTGACCCTCATTGTGGGTATGTGATACACTTCGTCTAGGGCATTTTATGAAAGAGGTCGTGGGAGTTGAGAACCGGGAGGAAAAACGCATGGACATTGAGAAATTGAAGGTCGAGCTAGAGGAATACGGCTTCGTCGTTATACATAACCTGATTCCGGCGGATCAAGCAGAGCACATGACAAACCGGCTAATAGAAATCATGCGTCAGCAGCCGGATAAAGACATGCCGAATCAGAACCTGCGCGGCGTGTTTAATTATGACGATCAAGATACGTTCATCCCACTCGTCACTCACCCGGTCTACTTGGAGTTGGCAGCGCACATGCTGGGTCCCGGCTTCCAAATGGCAGAGGTCGGTGCGCGATGGATTAAGCCGGGGGCGGAAGCTCAAGGTCTCCATGCGGACGTGCCGATCGGCTGGTTTCCCCAATCCGGCTTGACGATACCGGACGCCTGCTTTCTCGTCAACTGTATCTGGATGTTAACCGATTTTACACTCGAAAACGGTGCCACACAGGTAATGCCATTCAGCCACCATTCCCGCCGAACCCCACGATCCGGGGTGGAGTACAATCATCTAGTAACCGCCGAAGGTCCCGCGGGTTCTATTGTTATTTTTCACGGAGCCATCTGGCATCGAGGGGGAGCCAACGTTACTACGGACGAACATCGCATGGGCGTGTCAAGCGGATTTCACGCCTCGTGGATGGATCCTGCAGCCGGGGGATGGTATCTGATGAAGAGAAGGGTGCGTGACCGGATGCCCCCGGAGATTCAAGCGATGAATCGGCATGTGGTCGAGGACTAACGCCAATTTGCTTTAATAATGTAAGGTGCTAGTACCAGCATATTCAAACCAATAGCCCCGAATCCCTATGCAAATTGTATCGTTTATGTAGGTCGATTTTCCAAAATCGACGATTTGGTGTCGAGATGTGAATCTCGACCTACTAAATTGTGGGGTGAATCAACGAGGAGTGAGTCATGGCGGAGAAGAAGGCATGTTGGGGATTGTTAAGCACCGCCCGAATCAATGAGCGAGTAATCCCCGCCATCCGTAGTTCGGGACGGAGCGAACTCTTGGCGGTGGCAAGTCGCAGCAAAGAAAAAGCGCAGGCTTATGCCAAACAGTGGGATATCCCCCGTGCCCACGGCGCGTATGAACAGATGCTTGCCGATCCAGCGATTAACGTGGTTTACCTCTCTTTGCCTAACCATCTGCACACTGAGTGGGCTATCAAGTGCGTGGAGGCAGGAAAGCATGTCCTGTGTGAAAAACCGATTGCCATCACGACCGAAGAGGTGGCTCAAATGGCACAGGCAGCTGAGAAAAACGGTGTCATCATACAGGAAGCCGCGATGATGCGCTTCCATCCGCAGACCCAGTATCTCCGCGAGTTGGTCACCAAAAGGGTTATCGGCGACCTCCGTTTAATCCGAGGCGTTTTTGCCTTCACCCTTGAAAATCCGGGGGACATCCGATTGGATACAAATATGGGTGGCGGATCACTGTGGGATTTGGGTTGCTATTGCGTGAGTTTTGCGCGGACTATCCTACGGGCGGAGCCGGTTGAGGTCAGCGCCTATCAAGTCAGCGGCGACACTGGTGTTGATATGAGTTTCTCAGCACAGATGCAATTCCCCACCGGCACACTCGTTCAGTTCTTTTCCAGTTTTCAATCATTTGCTCATATTGAGGCAGACTTTCTCGGCACCGAAGGGAGAATCTTTGCGGATATACCGTGGGCGAATCACATCGGTGCTTCAGCCAACGTGCAAGTTACCCGAAGCGGTGATGCCGAAGAGACATCAACCTTCAGCGATAGCATCGAAGGTCACACGACCGATACAAGGACGTATGAAAATATGAATGCCTATCAATGCGAAATTGATTCAATGGTAGAGAGCGTTCTGAATGGTGCCGAACCAGTAATATCGCTAGCAGACAGTTGGAACAATATTGCAACGATAGTCGCGCTGCACGAATCCGCACGGACAGGCTTGCCTGTCCGACCCACAACGCAGAACGGCAAACTCACCTAACATCGCTGCTGAGATGTATTAGTGGGGACAACGATCGTTGTTCCATACCATCTCGTTAGTATGTTGTTCGGAGGTTTCTCATGAGAATTAAAGAAATTCGCGCCGTCAACGTAAATATCCCACAGACCCCACCCAAAACCGAGCCACGCCGTCCGACATGGAATAAGAGTGCACCGCGTGCTTTGCCCATTAACAAATATCCAGAGTTCTCCCGGTTTCCTAGTCAAATGCCCGGGATGGGTGGCGGGCAGGTCTGGGTGCAGGTCACCGCTGAAGATGGAACGTGGGGGTTGGGATCGTGCAGTTTTGGTGATTCCGTAGCGGTCTTGGTTGACCGTGTCTTTGCACCACTGTTAGAAGGTCGGGATTGCCTTGCCACCGAATTTCTCAACGACCTGATGTGGCGCTCAATGCAACGCCTTGGTGCGGCGGGTCATGCTGCGGTAGCGCAGAGCGGCATAGATCTAGCACTATGGGATCTCAAAGGCAAGCTGCTGGATTTGCCGGTGTATCGTTTGCTCGGCGGACCGTGCCGAGATAAGATTGAACTCTATGCCACAGGCGATGACCTAGACTGGAGCATGGAACTCGGGTTCAAGGCGTTCAAAGTCACAAACCCTGCACATTACGCGATGGGCATTGAAGGATTGAATGTGGTCGAAGAGAAACTTGCGCTGGCCAGAGAAACGATCGGGCCCAATGCCGAACTGATGCTCAATGCGGTTATGTCATACAATGTGGAGTTTGCAGTACAGATTGCTGAACGGCTGCGTCCCTGCCGGATGCGCTGGTTAGAGGAACCTTTGATTCCCACAGATCTTGAGGGACACGTCGAATTGAAGAAATCGGTGCCTTGGATGCCGATTGCCACCGGCGAAGACCACCATGGACGACATGCGTTTCGACAACTTGTCGAGCACCGGTGCGTAGACGTGCTACAACCCGACCTGAAGTGGTGTGGTGGACTTTCTGAGGCAGTCAAGATATATACCATCGCCGAAGCAGCAGGCATCGTAACAATTCCGCACGGTGGTGGGAATACGCCTTTCGGTCAACATTTCGCTATGGCGCTGCCGGAGTCACCGATGGCTGAATACTGGCTCGGCACAGACCCCGGTATTCCGCTCTCCGAGGTGTGCCCTATCCCCGGCATGGCGATGCCAAGGGACGGCTGCTTAGTTCCTTCGGACGCGCCGGGATTCGGTATGGAGATCGAAGAGGAATGGATAAAACCGTGGGTGGACAAATAAATCCCGTTGACCCTATAGATAATCCAAACGATGATCTGCGCGAGTATATCAGTTATTCGTGGTTTGTTTGAAGTCTACAACAAATTACACTACACAAACTGTAGCGAAAGGAAACCTTGTCATGAAAGTAGATCGTAATCAATTCCTTGAGGAGGGGTATGTCGTCCTGCGCAACGTCATTCCGGCGGCTGAACTGGATGCGCTGCGTGCGAGCTATGAAATTCTGGTTGAGCGACAAAAAGTAATTTGGGCGCAGGAACGCAAGCCAGACGATCCACCCGGCGGTGTGTGGGAGGCTTCCGCTCAACCGCGGTTACTCCTGCAACGAAGTCCGCTCGCAGACTCGATTGACGAGGATACCGCCAGTGCTGTGGAGATCTGGCTTCATGAAAACACACAAGGTGCCAGCAGCGAGTTGTTGGGGGTGTCAGATGCAGCGGTCACAGAGATGATGTTGATGTGCAACCCTGTTCGAAATCGAGGTCCCGCCCATTGGCACCGTGATTTATATCCCCCTTACGGCGCCCCGTTACAAGGTTATGTGGACGATATTATCGAGTCGGGTCCCAGATATGTGCAGTGGAATCTTTGCCTCTATGACGATGATGTGCTATGGGTGATACCCGGCAGCCACGCACGCCTCAACACAGAGCGCGAAAACGAACTGTTACGAACAAACCGCAATATCCCTTTTCCCGGTGGCGTTCAGACTCACCTCAATGCGGGTGATGGCGTGGCTTATATTTTGCCGATTTTGCACTGGGGCAGCAACTATAGCACCAAAATGCGGCGCACGATTCACGGCGGCTTTTCAACTTTCACCCAGTACGGAAATCAAAGTTATATGAAATATCTGTCAACGTCTGCCCAAGCGACATTTGATCGTTGGATACAGCGTAGTGACCAGATGATAACACACACCGAGTCAATACTTCGAGCCGCCATCGAAAAGGATGCTGCCACCTACCACGCGAGTCTCGAAAAGCTCCATCCGGGCAGGGGCGAAAAAGGCAAAATGCTCTCGACAGTATACCTGAGCAAAATTGCCCAACGTGTGTATGACTGCAAACACCCCGATTTTGAAAGTCTACCCCAGGAGACCCGTGACTCGACGATTCGATCGCATCCGATAACGCTCCAATGGGGGCTACCTCTTGCAGATCGATTCTCTTTTGAAGAAGCGCAAACCTTGTGGGACCGGTTCAAGCCGGTTGATGCCCGTATCCAGTCGGATGTTGAAGACGCCGCCCCCGGATATGAGAACCGTCCGTCGCGGTATCATTTCAATGAGATGCCCACCGATTTCAGCGTTGAGGACTTCACCACCGGCTGGCTCGGTCCAGATAATGGCGCAAATTGGTAAATAGAGGAGAGTGCGTTGCAGAAGGAACTCGAAATTGCCTTACAAGCCGCTAAAGAAGCGGGCGAAATCGCGATGCGATATTATCAGGGCAGCTACAACATTCGCGAAAAGAGTCCCAATAACCCCGTTACCACCGCTGACTTAATGGCAAACCATCAAATTCGAGAAATCATCTACCATACTTTCCCTGACGATGGATGGCTCTCGGAAGAAACAGAGGATTCTCCGGATCGATTGGCAAAATCCCGCGTATGGGTTATCGATCCCATTGACGGAACAGAGGAATTTATCGCAGGTATTCCCGAATTTGCAATTTCGATTGCCCTCGTAGTTGAGGGAATGCCAGTTATTGGTGTCTTACACAATCCCGCTACAGCGGAAATCTTTTATGGCTATACAGGTGGTGGTGCATTTTGCAACGGAGCACCGATTCGCTGCTCACCATGTCGGGCCCTCAAACAAGCATCAATGCTTGTTAGCCAAACGGAACACCAGAAAGGGGTGTTAGCAGGGCTAGTTCCACTGGTCGCAGAAATTCAGTATATCGGTAGTGTCACCTATAAACTGGCAAGGCTCGCGGCAGGTACAGGCGATCTTTATGTTACCGTGCGACCTAAAAACGAGTGGGATTTCTGTGCCGGTGATCTCATCTTGCGTGAAGCCGGCGGTGTCTTGTGGGATAAGGCAGGTCAGATTATAAGGTATAATAAAAAAAGAGTTGGGCAGCCTACGGGTCTGTTCGCTGGCAACCCAACTCTTGTAAAACAGATAATCAATCGTTACTCAAGTAAATCAATTTATGCTTGAGATTGGCGATTAGGGAATGGAATAGAAGGAAAATCTTTCACTTTTTCCTTCTATTTCAGGCATGCAAATGCTGTGTTTCAGGGAGGAACTTCCAAAGGTGAAGACCCTTCGGAAGTTAGAGAAGCTCTTGAAGGTACTGCACACGCGTATGATGGCGCAATTTCCGAAGTGCCTCGTCTTCAATTTGACGTACCCTTTCCCGGCTAATTTCAAGCTTTCGTCCAATCTCGGCAAGGGTGTGCTCTGTGCCATCTTTCAAACCGTAGCGAAGTTTGATTACAAGCGTTTCACGCTCCGCTAGTGTATCTAGCACTCTTTCAAGCGACTCTTTCTCTGAATTAGAGAGCAATTCTTCCTCCGGAGTCACCTGCGAATCATCAGCCAGTAAGTCAGAAATCGTTGCATCGGGTGAAGATTCACTCAATGGCGAATCCAGCGAAATTGTTCCCTTCGTGCTTTGGAGAATTTCGATGACACGGCTTTCAGGCATCCCTACCGCCTCAGCGACGTCTTTGATGCCCGGTTCACGTTCAAGATCTCTAGCGAGTTTGCTCTGTGCCTGCTTGATAGATCGCCGGGTTTCCCCAACATAACAAGGGATACGAATTGTCTGACTCTGCTGATCTAATGCACGCTTAATCGCTTGCATAATCCACCATGTTGCGTAAGTGCTGAAGCGATATCCTCTTGCGAGATCGAATTTTTCCACAGCTTTCATCAAACCAACGCTTCCCTCCTGCATCAGGTCAAGGAAAGAAAGTGATGATTTATTGAAATTATGTTGTTTGGCAATACTTGCAACAAGTAGTAGGTTTGCCTCAACAATTTTCCGCTTCGCTTTTTGGATGATTTCAACAGCGTCGTGCAAGTCGTCCTTCAGCGTGTCAAGGCGTTCGCACTCTTCAGCCTGATCGTCCGATGTCATTGTAACATCTGCTTTAACGTGCTTTTGGTAAACCTTAATTTCCTTTTGAATTTGTTCCAAAAGCGTAGCAACGTGCATTGGACTCCACCAAATTCCGTTCGTTTCCTTCTGTTTGGCACCGCGTCGTCGACCGGTTTTTGGACGTACCCTCTCTAGAATACAAAGCGGCAACTGATCCAATAACGCCGTTACTTTCTGCTTCCCCTCTTCAAACTTCTGAAACAGCTCAACCTCTTCATCGGGGGTAAGCAGGGGCGTGCGAGCAATCTCTTGCAGATAAGAAAACGCTTCATCTCGGTTACTATCACCAACATCGGTACGTCGTCGAAAAGAAGAGATCAGACTATCGTCTGTTGTATCTTCCGCGATACTGTCTTCTTCATCATTAACTTCATTCGTTCTATCGGTAGGTACTGACAGGAACTCATCGTTGTCTGCAAACTCCAACTCATCAGTTTGCTCATCGTCAGTTCCACTATGCGTGAATTTACGTTCTTTACTCATTTCTTGTTCATCTCCATTCTGCTAAACTCTGTCGAATCTTAAAAAGGTCAAAAATATAGAAAAAATCCATAAATCTCCTACTATATATCGGTTACATTTATACAATGCACATGATGTATGAAACGTGATATGTTATAATAAGTATCAGAAAAAATTAAGTTAATCGTTGAGAATTGTACTAGCCTACCAATATTCAACCGTACAACATGAGAAATCTTCTTAGCTTACTACTCAAGCTGCCAATGCCATGGGTATGACATATTAACATAATTCTATTCAACAACTTACATAATCATCCATCCACTCGGAGGCCACTATGAATCAGCTTACCAAAACCGACGTTCTCAGACGCCTTCAACAAGGTGAATCATTTATTGGAGAAAACTTGGCGGATATCGATCTGTCGGGGGCTTCCACTGATTTAACGGAAGCAAACTTCAACGCCGCGAATCTTTCCAACGCTAACTTTAAAGGCGCAATAATGAAAGGCGTTTTTCTTGTTGGGGCTAATTTAACCAACGCTAACTTTGAAGGCACAGACCTTGAAGGCGCGTTTCTCAGTGGTGCGGTACTTTCTGGTACAAATTTTCGGGGTGCAAATTTACGCAATGCTACAATTGGTGCACCAGATTGGGTCGTTTCGGATGCGTTTGGCAGCCTAACGAGCTTTGAAAACGCCGACCTTGAAGATGCAACTTTTGGTGAAACTGTGATGAAAGGCGTTATTCTGTTTGGAGCTAACCTCAAGGGTGCTTATTTATACGAGGTAGATCTTTCAGAAGCCGTATACAAGTCTTCAGACCTTGAAGGATCGGTGACCAAAAAAGCATTTCAAGAATCAATTTGGGATTGAACGCCGCAAATTTTCCCAAAGGGGTATATACTATCACAACTCCCAACGCTAATGTCAACCCCTAAATATTAACATAAGACTTATTTGACCAACATTGAGACGTTTTTTTTTCCAATTCAGTTTATAAAGAATTTACAAGAATCTTTTTAGTCGCTACATCAGGATCATCTTAATTCAGCCAAAAACACGGTTCAGCCTCGAAACTGCATCTGGCACAGTTTCTGATATAACCCTCCATTTTTTAATAACTCTTGGTGTGTGCCGCTTTCAACAATCTCTCCACCATTCAGGACAAGAATTTTGTCCGCATGAACAACCGTCGAAAGCCGATGGGCGATAACGAAGGTTGTCCTGCCTTTCATTAAGTTTTCAAGAGAGGCTTGAACAAGCACCTCCGATTGGCTGTCAAGTGCTGAAGTGGCTTCATCAAGCACAAGGATGGGCGGACCTTTCAGGATTGCCCGCGCAATCGACAGGCGTTGCTGCTGACCGGTGGATAACTTGGCACCAGATTCGCCTATCTGCGTTTCATATCTTTTGGTCATTTGAACAATGAAACCGTGTGCATTTGCTTGCTTTGCGGCTTCAATTGCTTCCTCTCGTGTCGCTGCCGGCGCGCCATAAATAATGTTCTCCATTACCGTTCCATCGAATAGGATAGTATCCTGTGGCACAATCGCGATATGACGTCTGAGGTCTTCTAATGCCACTTGAGAAGTGGGAATTCTGTCAATCAGAATCTCGCCAGAATCCACCTCGTAGAAACGCGACAGCAGATTGAGTAACGTTGTTTTTCCACTCCCACTCCGCCCCACCAACGCAACAACTTCGCCCGGTTTAGCATGAAAACTGATATGCTTGACGACCGGCTCGTATTCATAGCCGAAGGAGACCTCCCGAAACTCAACCTCACCACGAACCGATGGCAGCTTCAACTGTTTTTTGGGCTTGTACACCTCTCTCTCAAAGTCAAGAACATAGAAAATTCTTTTAGCAGAAGCGAGACTTTGCTGTAGAACGTTGTTGAAGAGTCCAATGGTTTTGATCGGCTTAAACATCAAGCTGACTATCCCAATATAGCCGATAAACCAACCAGTTGAAAGCTTACCTTGAACCACCTGCCAGCAGCCAAGCCCAAAAACGGTTGCGATTCCGATTGCACTAATCAACTCAACAAGTGGGGGCAACATCGCTGTGAATCGCACACGGCGTATAGCAGCACGATATTGTCCCTTGTTTGTTTTTACAAAACGGCTCCGTTCCACATCCTCGGCAGTAAAACTTTTGATAACCTTGAGTCCAAAGAGCGTCTCTTTCAGCTGCGAGGAGATGTCCGCAGTCTGTTGTTGGATTTCTGAGCTCGTGCTGCGGATACGCCGTCCAAAACGGTTAATCAGATGGGCAAGCAGTGGAAAAACGAGCAGCGCAAGTAACGTCATCTGAACACTTCGGAACAGCATGACTGAGACAAAGACGGGGATGCAGACAGCAGCGCGAATAGTATTCGCCGTAGATCCAATGGCATACTGCCATGTCCGAACATCATCCGTGACGCGCGCCATCAAATCCCCTGTCCGGTGCGCTTTCAGTACCCCCAAAGGTGCGAAAAGGATCCTTTCGTATAACTCATTTCGCACTTGGGTAATCAGTTGATACCCTACACGCGCCATCAAGTAATCGTTGCAGTAAGTAAATCCCCCTTTTACCACGACGAGTGTAAGTATACCCACTAGGATCCAACCGATCAACCTGAAGGCATCACTCGCGTCTGTAATAGTAATTTCGAGTCCATTAAACCCCTCTTCAAAATGGAAATATTGAATCTGAATGCCCCCATCCTCAAAACGCCGGGTTTCAATCAGCTTGAGCGCATCAATTGTATCCGCCAAAATGTGAATATAGCCCGCTTCGCAAAAGGCAATCAGAAGCGCACAAACTACTGCCAACACAATTGAACCGAGGTGCGGCGATAGATACTTTGCGAAACGTGAGAATGTAGACATTGTTAGCACTTTTCCGCAATCGTTATAAGCCGCCTCGACTCCGTCAGAAACGGGCTATGGTCAAAGTCGCCGTACATCGCACGCACCTTCAAGCCTACTGACGCTAACATTCGTTCCAATTCGGTCGGAAAGTAGAACCGAATCCGATTGACCGACTCCTGAACTGCACCGGTGGAGAGGTCTATCACCGTTCGATGGTCGGAGAGGCGTCCAGATGTCGAATCGTATTCAACCTCAGCAAGTGCGAGCAGTGATTCGGACATCCACCACCAGTTGCGAGTTTGATCCAATTGAAACACTGCATAGGGATTCCAATGTTCCAGCAAAAATTTCCCGCCCGGCTTAAGAGCTGCCGCAACCGCTGTAATAACTCTTTTATTTTCACTATCTTCAAAAAAACCGAAGCTAGTAAAGAGATTAATGACGGCGTCGCAAACTGGCTTTAAAGGAATATGGCGTGTATCGCCTTCAACGAGATGCACGCGATTCTGGCTTGAAGATCCGTTTTTCTGCGCTTCCGTTAAAAGAAAGCCGGAGCTATCTAAACCAACAACCTGCATGCCTCTGTCCGCCAAGAGTTGTCCATGCCTTCCCTGACCGCAGCAGAGATCAAGGACAGTTGCCCCTTGCATAAGCTCAAGTGCTTCACAAATGAATTCGACCTCTTCTGCTGTTTCTGCTGCCGGAGGGAGTTCGGAAAGGAGATAGGTCTGATCCCACATCATGCGTCACATTCTATACCGTCCAAACTGGATGGTTTTTGTCTTGGCTGCTGTTCCCATCTTGCAGCGTATTTCCAACTGCTTGGCATTGAAATCCACGGCATCGATCCCTCCAATTGACATTGTTGTGCCCGATTCATCGAGTAACCCGACCAAGCAACGTTCAAAGTATTGGGGAGTTTCAACGACCAAATTCTTCAAACTTAGATGATTTTTCAGTCGTGCTTGGATTAGACTCGGCAGTGCATCCAGCGTGACTAATACCAACGATCGGTGTCCCCATTCTGCGTAAAAAACACGGTCATCGACAAAATCGGAAAGCATTTCCTGTTCTCTGGGATTCGCCTGCCGCCCATTGAAGAATGGGGTTCTTTGCCCACGAATCTGATCGAAGGGCAACATCTCCTGAACGCAATCCGAGAAGTAGCGCGCGAAACTCGACTCACGGTACTTCCTGCGAAACTCATCGCTTTTAGAAGTAACGCGCCTATGCGGCAAGAGACGATGTATCTGTATTGTATCGTTACCCTCAAAAGGAGCAACAATCGCATCCAACTCGCGTGACCGATGGAGGCAGATTAGGTGTGTGGGCTTAACCAACTCGATTTTATGCTGCTTGAGAACAACTGCAGTGTCCCCTTCTATATAGCCTGTGGTATCGACCACAATGAAATCTGCCTCCGTTTTCAAGGCAGCATCAACCATCAAACGTGTCCCTACCACACATTGCAGCAGGTGCCGTTCTGGTGAGGTCCAGCCTACAAAGTAAAGTGCATCAGGTTCGCCATCAATCTCGCTCGGAGCGACACTTACCGTCGAATCGTTTGGCGCAAAGACCTTCAACCCAATCGTGGTCGGCGGTCCAATCTGTGATTGCCCCACATCCGCATCAACGAAGCCAACCCTTAGTCCACTCGTTACGCCCCATTCAATGAGAAACCGGCAGAATGTTGATTTACCGACATCCGTTGCACCAATAACCAGTACAATCTGTCGAGGTTGTACCACTTTTCGGGCAAGGTTTTCCCAATCACGATTCGGTTGGTAGAGATCTGCCATTTACTTTGTGCAGCTATTGAATATTAATCCCACAACAACTTTATTGGATATGAAGTTCATACCGGAAAGTGACACCGGCATTGTCAAGCAATCTATCTAAATTCTCTTTTCCTGTCGTGCCTAATATCCGCTCAAGCATAGAGGTTTTGCGCTCTGTGCGAACTACTTTCGGTTTCCCTTCAATACCACCAAGTTCTCCCGCACGGTCAATCGCATCCGGCAGGTTGCCAAGTTGATCCACCAGCTTATGTTCCAACGCTTGCTGTCCGGAAAAGATTCGCCCGTCGGCGAGTGCAACAATTTCCTCTCGCGTCAAATGTTCCTGCCGTCCTTCAAAGACGGCATCAATGAACTGATTGTGAACATCGTCAAGCGTTGCTTGCAGCAGTTCACGTTCTTCGTCCGTCAGATCGCGCACCGGTGAACCTGTATCCTTAAACTTACCACTCTTAACAACCTGTTGTTCTAATCCAATCTTTTCGTACAGCCCTTTTATCTGTGTAAACTGCATGATTACCCCAATGCTACCTGTCAAGGTGCCGGGATTTGCGAGAATTTCATCAGCAATAGCGGCGATATAATAACCGCCGGAGGCGGCGGTGCTACCCATTGAAGCGACGATCGGTTTTTCCAATTTCTTCAATTCACTATAGATTTCTTGAACGGGGGCGACACTCCCGCCGGGCGAGTTAATACGCAAGACGATTGCCTTAATGGCCTGATCATCTCGGTACTGATGAATCTGCTCAATAGTTGTTTGTGTGCGAGAAATGGCCCCAGTGATATCGATAACTGCAACCTTGTCTCCAATTGACCCACCTTGCACCAAGGTCCGACCAATCAATAGGAAAAACAACGCCCCAATAACAACAATCAAAATGATGATCACTTTTTTTCGACGATTCATAAGTTATCTGAAATTTTCCATCGTGTACTTTTTGTTATGTAATTGATCGAAGATTACGCTTCATCTGCTGGTGTCTCCGCTTCGCTAATTAGCATGACTGGGATCCCATCGCGGATTGGGTAACGCCGCTTGCATTGACCGATACAAACCAACTGCTGATTTTCCTGATTATACTCAATATCGCCCTTACAAGCCGGACATGCGAGGATTTCAAGTAATTCGCTGCTAATCTCTTGTGCCTGTGAACTCAAGGGAATCCCCCATAGTTATCTAACCCCTCACTGGAGCGCTTACAGAAATTTTACGTTTTACCTGCTACTTACCGTGACACTTTTTATATTTTTTACCACTTCCGCAGGGACATGGGGCGTTGCGCCCTACCTTTGGGAGTCCACCAGCCGCCTGACGGGAAGCAAATTCAGCAGTGTCACTCGCTGATTGCCCACCGAGCGTTCCTGCAATGGCACCGTGGGTGTTCACAGCTTCTCTACGACGGGAAGCCCGACGAGGTCTATCGCTTTCCAGAGTTGTGGTTTCAATGCGTGCTTTGAAGACGTATTCACTGACCTCTTCGTCAATTCGTTGATGCATCGCTTCAAAGACGCTAAAGGCTTCATTTTTGAAGACAACAATCGGATCTTTACCAGCGTAGCCACGCAGATAAATTCCCTCTTCGATGTAATCGATATTGTACAAATGATCTTTCCAGTGATGATCAATGCGGTCAAGCAGAATCAACCGTTCAAGCGTACGCATCAAATCTGAACCCATTTCAGCTTCGCGCTGCTCATAAAGTTCGTGCAGCAATTTGAGAAGAGATTCCCGCAGTTCGGATTGATCCATGTTCAACGGTTGTTGCAAATCTGTTGCATCAATTGTGAAGGTATTTGCTATCCAACTCTTGAAGCCTTCAATGTTACCGTCGTAAACGTCTAGCTGGTCCCCTACCCTCCTGATAACGTATGTGTTCTGATCCTCATCATCGGAGACCAGCCATTCGCTGCCCTTTTTTGAGGTTGAAACGGTGGCGTTTTCAGATAGAGCAAGACCATTGATTCTAAGTTCCTGCAACGAATTCGTCGAGATCGGTTCGTTACTGTCCAACTGATTTTGGAATTCTAGAGGGATACTAGACAATTTCGCGTCATTGATCTGTTCCGGTAGATTTTCCTCAAAGTAATCATCCAGCACATTTTCGATCATCTCCCAGATAGTTTCCTTGAGGTCATCCCCTCCCAAAATGCTATCGCGCAAACTGTAGATACTCTGGCGTTGCGAATTCATCACATCGTCAAACTTGAGCCGATTCTTTCGCATCTCGAAGAAAACTTGTTCAACCCGCTTCTGCGCTTTTTCAATCGCGTTGGTCACTGCTTTGTGTTCAATCGGTATATCTTCTTCCATGCCCAACCGATCCATGATACCAGATAAGCGCTCAGATCCGAACTTCCGCATCAAGTCATCTTCAAGTGAGAGGTAGAAGCGAGACGATCCCGGATCGCCTTGACGCCCAGAGCGTCCACGCAATTGGTTATCAATCCGCCGCGCCTCATGCCGCTCCGTAGCAACGATATGTAAGCCACCCGCCTTTAACACCTGTTCCCGATTTGGGGCGCAGATCTCTTCGGCTTCAGCAAGAGCCTCCTTCCATTCTGCTGAGTCCTCGTCAATGGTGGATGGATCTACTTTCTTTTTCAAAAGGATCTCTTTCGCCAAACCCTCTGGATTTCCGCCGAGCAGGATATCTACGCCGCGACCCGCCATATTCGTTGCAATTGTTACGTTGCCGGGGACACCCGCTTGGGCAATGATTGTCGCTTCACGAGCGTGCTCTTTGGCGTTCAGCACTTGGTGTTTGATATCACGCCGTTTTTTGCGGAGCATCTGACTCAATTTTTCAGAATTCTCAATTGAAATAGTGCCAACAAGCACAGGGCGTCCCTGCTCATGCTGCTCTATAATGTCTTCGAGAACTGCCCGGTATTTTGCATTCTCTGTTTTATAAATCACGTCCGGGTGATCCATCCGGATCATCGGTTCGTTCGTGGGAACGACGACGACATCCAAACCGTAAACGTGTGCAAATTCAGCGGCTTCTGTCTCAGCCGTACCGGTCATGCCTGCCAACTTCTCGTACATTCGGAAATAGTTTTGATAAGTGATCGATGCACCGGTTTGGTTTTCCTGCTTGATTTGTACACGCTCTTTGGCTTCAAGGGCTTGATGGAGACCTTCGTTAAATCGTCTGCCTTCCTGCAATCGTCCGGTAAATTCATCGACGATGATGACCTCTCCGCCCTGCACGACATAATCCACGTCACGTTTGTAAAGGGTATGTGCAATCAGTGCCTGATTGACGTGATGCACCAAGTTCATGCTTTCGTGACCGTAGAGATCTTCCACCCCGAGGAGGCGTTCAATCTCCTCTACACCCTCCTCGGTGAGGGCAACAGTGCCGCGTTTGCTACTTTTTTCGTCACGCTCATAATGTCTTTCACTTTGCAGTCGTCGCACCGCAGCGTCTATTTTTTTATATAATTCGACCGGCTCCCCTTGAGGTTCAGCGATAATTAACGGGGTCCGTGCTTCATCAATCAGGATGCTGTCAACCTCATCAACGATAGCGTAATGGTGACCGCGCTGTACCTTTTCCTCAAGCATCTGCCCCTTATTGTCCCACAGATAATCAAAGCCAAATTCGCTGTGTACGCCGTAAGTAATGTCCGATTTATATCCCAGTGCTTTCAAATTATGGGGCAATCCACTGTATGTTAAACCCACGCTCAATCCGAGGAAGGTGTAGATCTTTCCCATCCATTCCGCATCACGTTTGGCGAGATAATCATTGACGGTCACAACGTGGACACCCTTACCTGCCAATGCGTTCAGATAAACGGCGAGCGTCGAGGTTAACGTCTTCCCCTCGCCTGTTTTCATTTCGGCGATTTTGCCCTGATGAAACACAATCCCACCCATGAGCTGAACATCATAGTGGCGTTGGCTCAAGGTCCGTACCCCTGCTTCACGCACGGCTGCGAACGCTTCGGGTAAAAGAGAATCGAGGGATTCACCGGCATCCAATCTCTCTCGAAAGTGCGGTGTCTTTGATTGGAGGGCAGCATCAGACAACCGCTGCATCTCCGGCTCCAATTGATTGATTTTATCTACAATCGGTTGGAGCAGCTTCATATCCCGGTCCTGTTTACTGCCGAAAACCTTAGTCAAAACTTTTTGAAGCATGAAACATCATCACCCTTTACAGTTTACAAATTTTACAGAATTATCCGATCCTACTTATCCTTTGACGTTAAACACACAATTTGGTTACATTTCACTGAACTTTTTCTTCAGTCCCTGTTGTATCGGGATTTGAAGTATCCTCAGAAGGTGGCGCCTCCAGAGCAACCGGTCCCGAAACATCTCCTTCCTCCTCAACTTCTAATAAGTTCTCCCCGTCAACCCGTCTTCGCAGTATCGTATAGATAATGGTGTTACCGGCCGAAGCAATCGAAAAGAGGTAAGCAACAACCAAACCCGCGATAAATAACAGAGAAAACGTCATAAAAATCGCGGCGATATTAAGCGTAATTGGCAAATTGGTGGGGGCGGGGCCGATATCAAATACTTTAAAATGTTCCATGTATGGTAACGCAGCAAGTTTAGCAATTGAGCCACCAAGCCACCGATCCGCTTGCCACATAATATGCTGCATATCCGTAGGGATTAGAAAGTGGATTGGCAGCATCGCTAACGCAAACCCAATCACACAAAAGACTATCCAAATCGGAGTGCAAATCACCTTCACGCCAAACAGAAGAACTTCGTAAATAAGAACCCGTCCCGGTTGATTCCAAAGCATCGCAAGATGCTGATACGCCGTTTCAAAAGCATCCGAATCCGCAGCCGCAACCACAGAGGGTGCGAAAAATAGGCTCACCCCCAAGCCAACAAGGAGATAAGCTATTAGCAATCCAAGAAAGAAGGCAAAAGGGGTAAAAACCGATGCAAGCATCAGGATAAAGCGACCCACCGTTGGAATCTTGCCCAGCAAACCGACGAAAATGGGTATTAATGCCAGAATTACCAGAATCACAACTAAACCGACAAGCGTCCCGAAAACCGATTTCCAGTGTTTCCGGACGAAGCCCCAAGACGCCTTCATAGAAAAGAAATAGTCGCCCCGCAGTTGTTCTATTGTGATTTTCGAGACCATCGTGCTCGTTAAGAAAAAGAGTACGAACAGGATGAATGTGCCGAGCCACATCGCACCAATTGTAATGTCCTCAAAAGCATAGTCGACAAGGGGACAAACGGGTAGGAGTGCGTAGGTCTCCCAAAATTGTTTGACCGCCCTACCGCCTGCGATGAACAGGCTTGCATATACCAATATTTGATAAATGAGATAAGCAAGGACAAGTCCAAAAAGATGAACTAAAATCTTCTTTACATCGAAACCGTAAGGTCCGGCTCGGAAAATATCTCGGAAATCAAAATGCAATTTATCCATTTTTTTATCCAGTTGTCGGACAATTTCCCAACGAATTATGGCACGGTATCAGCCAACTGTATATCAAACGTTTAGCGTCCAAAACCTTGATGTATGGCGCATCAACATATAATACATCAACTGCAATCGTCTGTCAACAACAGAAATCTATAGAATTTTAACTTGACTTTACCTGCAAATCTCAATACAATCCCATTGGAAGGTAAGAACTAAAACAACTCAGTTTTTAGGGAGGTTATAAAATGGCAACCACAAAACTAACCGATGCAGAAATCAGCGCTCAACTTGAGGGAATATCGGGCTGGACAGTCGAAAATGAAAAGCTACACAAGGAGTTTCAGTTCGACTCGTTTGTAGAAGCCTTCGGTTTTATGGCGAGCGTTGCCCTGATTGCAGAATCAATGAATCATCACCCCGAATGGTTTAACGTTTATAATCGCGTGACAGTTGATCTCGCAACACACGATGCCGGAGGAATTAGCGCGTTGGATTTTGAATTGGCGAAGAAAATTGATGCGCTTTCGTAAGATCTAATGCGTAGAGGCTTTGATTATAGACTGGCTTACTACTTTTTTCATTCGTATATTAGGCGTAATCCTCCGTTGGCTTCCCAAGAAGTATGCTCTGATGCTGGGGAGCGGTTTGGGAGGCCTCCTCTATATTGCCCTAAAGAAGCGCCGTCGAATTGCCTTAGAGAATTTACAAATTGCGTTCAGCGATGAGATGTCCACCGATGAGCGTGAACAGATCTGTCGCAGAAGTTTCCAACAGATAGGCAAAACCGCAATCGAATTTCTCCGTTTCCCCAAATTAACTTTCGACAACATTTGGGACGAAGTGACCGTTGAGGGAAAAAAGCACCTGATACAGGCGTTGGATCAGGGTAAAGGTGCTATCGTTTTTCTGCCTCATTTTGGGAATTGGGAACTTCTTGCGTTGGTGTATGGTGCACTCATCCCAGACCAAGCGAAGGCAATAGCGTTTCCACTCAAAAACAGATACCTTGACGTGCTTGTCTCTCAATATCGGGAGCGGTTAGGTTTAAAGTTAATCACCCGGAGGAGGGCAGTCAGGGAAACCCTTCGCGCGCTTAAAGAGGGGTATGCCATCGGGTTTTTTGCAGATCAGAATGCCGGGCGAGAAGGGGTTTTTGTCGATTTCTTTGGGAAACCGGCTTCCGCTGTCCGTGGACCTGCGACGCTCGCACTCAAGACAGGTGCACCGCTGCTCTTGTCAATGGACATCCGTCAGCCCGATGACCGGCATCATGTAATCATCACCCCAGCTATTGACCTAGAGATATCCGGTGATCTTGAGCAGGACGTACAAACCAATACCGCACGTATCCTGAAAATCCTTGAGACATACATCCGACAATATCCAGATCAGTGGCTCTGGACGCACAACCGGTGGAAAACGCAACCGGATCCAGAATGGCAAATGAAGCGACAGATTCGGAACAGAAGTATGAAACATGGCACATAGATTGTCCTGCTTCATGCTGTCGAAATTAGAAGGACTCCGATAACCATCACTACCGCTGCCGCAAATCGCAGTTTTGTTTGTGATTCCTTCAGCAGATATCCGCCAAGCAACACAGCGAAAATCACAGAGCTCTGGCGGAGCGCGACCACGTAACTAACGCTTTCGGTCATATAAACATAAAGAATAAGCATATAAGAAAGCATACAAAGCAGTCCGGTCGCGATAATCTTTTTCCACTCTCGACGCCCAATATCTGCAACTTCCTGTAGTGGGGAGGAACGCAGGATATAGCCGCCGAACAATATAGTCGTGATTATGCTTTCCGCTAAAAAATAGCTCACGGGTTGCCAAGGATATTGTTGGATTGAATGTGCATAAAATTCGGACATCCCAGCCTTGTCAATCAGCGAATATGTGATCACCGTGCCAAGCGTTGCAAACGCCCAAATGGAAGCAGGTTGCCTGATATATTGAAGCAGCCCCTTGAATGTCAGTCCGCCCCCCCGCTGTTGAAGCAGATAGATCGAGAATACAATTAAAAAAATACCAATCAACCCCTGTGCCGAAAGCCGCTCATCTAAAAATAGGAAGGCAAAAAAGGGGATGAATCCGGGGGCGGATCGGGCAATCGGATAGACATAAGAGATTTCACCGGACATATAGGCGCGGCTTAAGCATACCCAGTATAAAAAATGGATAACACCCGACCCAGCGATATAACCCCAAACCGATCTCGGGGCGATTGGTAGTTGCAGCGCAAAGGCAAGTACCGCCACACCCACTGTAAAAATACCGATCCAGAAGAAGAACAATTGCGGCGAACGGCTTGCTTTACCATAGTAGTTCCACAGGGCGTGGAAGAGAGCGGACAACAAAACTAAAACGATAGAAAGTGGGGTCTGCACAGTCTTTGTAGAACATGCTGCACGTTCTACTTTTTCCTCCATAGATTGCCGGATAAGCTCGTCAAACACGGGTATACACACAAGTATATCACATCTCAATTTAGTTTTGACAGGTTCATCCGCTTGTGATATAATGGAAGTTGGAAATAAAGTGAATTCCCATCACTAATACAATCTCAGAGTGCCGTATTCGATTGAATGAATGAGGTGAATTGCGTTGAAATCCACAAGCCAGATTATCGAAGAAGTAAAAAAAGAAATCCCTGAGATTTCTGCTGAAGAAGCACAGAAAGAGAAAGCGGAAGGCGGAGATGATGTTGTACTGCTTGATGTGCGTGATGAGGACGAATATCGAGCGGGGTATATCCCTGATGCGGTTCATGTCACGCGGGGAATGCTTGAATTCTCGATCGAAGACGAAGTGCCAGATCGTGACAAAAGAGTGATCGTCTATTGCGCTGCTGGGATGAGATCCTTGCTCGCTGCCAAATCCTTAAAGGAACTGGGATACGCGGATTCCGTATCCATGGCAGGTGGATATCGAGACTGGTCAGCGGCAGGACTCCCAACAGCCAAAGATAAGGAGATGACACCGGATCAGTTGGAACGGTACAGTCGCCACTTTATGCTGACCGAGGTCGGCGAAAGGGGACAATCGAAGCTGCTGGACGCTAGAGTGCTACTCGTCGGAGCGGGTGGTTTAGGCTCGCCGGCAGGGCTATATCTTGCAGCGACGGGCGTTGGCACGCTCGGCGTGGTTGATTCAGATGTCGTCGAGTTGAGCAACTTGCAGCGACAAATCCTCCACCGCACGGAAACTGTTGGCAAACCGAAGGCAGAATCTGCGGCTGAAACGATGGGTTTCCTAAACCCTGATGTCAATGTTGTTCCCTACAATATGCGACTGTCGGAAGACAACATCATTGACCTCTTTAATGAATATGACTTGGTCGTTGATGGTTGCGATAATTTCGCAACACGCTATCTAGTCAATGATGCCGCAGTGCTGACGAACACTCCGATTGTACACGGCAGTATTTTCCAGTTTGAAGGGCAGGCAACCGTCCTCAAGCCACACGATGGACCGTGCTATCGGTGTATGTATCCGAGCCCGCCACCGCCCGGCATGGTGCCCGGCTGAAACGAGGCTGGCGTCCTGGGCGTGCTCCCGGGCACAATTGGTCTTGTGATGGCAACTGAAGCGGTTAAACTGTTGCTTGATGTTGGCGAACCGCTCATCGGTCGCTTGATGATGTATGATGCACTCAGCATGAAATTTCGTGAGTTGAAGGTGAGTCGGGATAAGAACTGCCCGATCTGTGGCGAAGAACCGACGATTACCGAACTCATTAGTGATTACGTCGAGTTTTGCGAATTGGATCACTCCGAACCACTTGCAACTGCTGCCGATTAAAAAATCAACTGTAAGTAATATTTTTGCGCTTCGCAAACCCTGTATTTGAAAGGATTTAATTTATGCTCCCTTGTCCAGGTTGTAATAATCCACTTACGCAATTCCCAATTGAGCAATCGGATGTGGATCTAATGAGTTGTGATGGCTGTCAAGGTGTTTTTCTCAACCGTCCCGGTGAAGAACTGGAAAACGTGGACAATACAACGTTTGACGAACTTGTTGAGGCTTACGGCACCGAATATCCAATTGATGTAGATCCAAGCACCGTTCTCCTGCCAGAGGCGGTAGAAGAAGCCCTTGAGTAGGAAATATCAATGTCCTATGGCGTTGATAATTTAGGTCAATAAACCTTGCGAAGGTTCAAAATCTTCGCAAGGTTGTATGCTAATAATCCCCCAAATAAACTTGCAATGGGTCAATCTCCTCTAATTACGTCCCTACCCTGTCCGCAATGGATCCCATTTCTCAATTTGCCCAATCTCTTCAGAAGCGTCCTAATATCCAATGGACCATTCTCCGTTTTCCTGCCCCGTCCCCGTTAATAGACTTCTTCCTGATTCCTATTAGATCTACCTTAATTTATAGTTTTGTGCAGCGCTTTTACGCTACAAAACAATCATTAATTGACTCAATCGCCGGGCCATAGCGATTAAGCAAAAAACGCATCTGTCACGCCCCACAGCCTTGAAATAAGGTGGGAGTTCAAACAATTTGTCGGCGATTTAGGAAGTACGGATGACCATTCTTGAAGCGATTGTGCTTGGTGTTTTACAAGGCATTACAGAGTTTATACCAGTAAGTAGTTCTGGGCATTTAGTGTTGATGCAGCATTTTTTAGGAATAAAAGAATCACAGGTCTTTTTCGATGTTATGCTCCATTTTGGGACCTTAGGGGCGGTTATTATCGTTTATTATCAGTTAATCGGGTCTTTGGTGCGGACCAGTTTTTCCACGCTCTTTCAGGCAGATTTCTACCGACACCCTCGGCTTACAATCATCAACACTCCTGATCTCAAGTTGATCTGGTTTCTGCTGCTTGGCTCGATTCCTACCGGGCTAATCGCGCTATTGTTCAGAGATTCACTTGAGGCAATCTTTAGCAAACCGATGGTTGTTGCTGGTATGTTAATTATCACGGGGCTAATCTTGCAACTGTCACGTCTCGGACAAAAGCAGGGAGAGACGGAAACTTCCTTACAAGCGTGGCATACACCACTCGTTGGACTTGTCCAAGGGCTTGCCATCATCCCCGGAATTTCCAGATCTGGATCAACGATTTCTATCTCACTACTGTTGGGTCTGTCTCCGCAGGTTGCAGCGCAATACTCTTTTCTACTTTCCATTCCTGCAATCTTGGGCGCTGTTGTCCTCAAGCTCAAAGATGTAGGGGAGATTACAATTGCCCCAGCTGTTGTCGTTGCTGGAACATTGACTTCATTCATTGTAGGTTACATCGCGTTACGCTTTCTACTCGCGATGCTCAATCGCGGAAAATTTTCTGTTTTTTCTTACTATTGCTTTGCGCTAGGGATAGTTGCAGCGGTGTCAATTTGGCAGGGGACGTAATGTAAACGTAGCCAAACCCGTAAATAGGACTAATTTGTGAGGAATCAATCTTATGCAAAAGAAATTAATTAAAACTGTCGCTTGCAGCTTCACGCTTATCTTTCTTTTTATCATACCAAGTATTGGGAAAACAAAAAGGATTGGGTTAATCTACGACACAGGTGGTCGTGGCGATCTTTCGTTCTGCGATGCTTCCTACGCCGGTGCCAAGAAAGCGACCGACCAGTGGAAACTTGACCTCAAAGAGATCACGCCCGGACAGAGTACGGACATTGAGTTTGCTTTGAGGCAGTTGGCTCGATTGAAATATGATCTTATCATTGGAGTCGGTTTTCTTTTTCAAGAACCGATAGGGCGTGTAGCATCTGAATTTCCAAATGTCAAGTTTGCAATTATTGATGCCGAAGCTAAACAGGAAAACGTTGCCTCGCTTATCTTCAAAGCACATGAGGGAACCTACCTTGTAGGAGCAATTGCTGCCCTGAAAACCGAAACAAATCGGATCGGGTTCATCGGTGGAATGAACGTCCCACTTTTGCACGCTTTTGAAGCAGGCTACTACGCCGGCGCAAAAGCTATCAATCCGGAAATCGAAGTCCTCATTGATTATGCAGGCGTCACTCCAAAAGCCTTCAGCGACCCCGCCAAGGGCAAGGAACTCGCATTGGCACAGTATAACAAAGGTACTGACGTGATTATAGCGGCGGCGGGTGCAACAGGCTTAGGTATACTCGAAGCTGCCAAGGAAAAACAGAAATATCTCATCTGGGTGGATGCGAACGGGAACCATCTCGCACCGGGACTTGTCCTAACAAGTATGATTAAGGGGGTCGAACTCGCAGTCTACCAAACAATCCAAGCTGTTGTTGAAGGCAATTTCACCGGTGGAATAAAATTATACGGTCTCAAGGAGGGTGGCATTGAATATATCGTTGATGCTAACAATCAGGAGATATTATCACCGGAAATTCTGAAACGTGTTGAAGGGCTCAAAAAGCAGATTATTGACGGAGAGATTGTCCCCCCGTCGGAAAGAGAATAAAGTGATTACCCTGTTTAGATCTGAATTGTTCTAAACAGTGATTCAGCTACAACAACGGAATACATACATTTCAGTTAGTATGACACAAAACATGGAGTATAATTATGAACGAACGCGAAAAATTCCTCTTCGATCTGCGGGGTTACCTCCGGGTCGAAAACTTCCTGACCCACGAAGAGGTCCAAGGGCTCAACGAGGCCGTTGATGCCAACCATGACAAATACACAGAGGACAGCAAAATGTACGGTCTTGGTATGGATGGTGAGTACCATCGCCGATCTATGGTGGGGATGCTGACATGGGAGCAACCTTGGTGCCAACCGTTCCGGGATCTAATCGCCCACCGGAAACTCATTCCCTACCTCAATGCCCTTTTTGGTCGTGGATGGCGAATGGACCATGAGCCTTTCTTGCTAATCTCTAGGAAGGGCACCGGTGGACACGGGTTACACGGTGCGACCAGTAGACATTTCGACGGTACGCAGTATTATACCTATGCAAATGGCGAAATGCGTGCAGGGCTAATCGTCTGTCAGTTCCAGTTGGCGGACATCAATCCCGGAGATGGCGGAATTGCTGTTATTCCGGGCAGCCATAAAGCTAACTTCCTTTGTCCCGAAGATATCATGCTTTACGACACCAACCAAGAGGTTGTGTATAACGTGGAAAGCAAAGCAGGAGATCTGGTAATCTTCATGGAAGCCACCATCCACGGTGCGCTGCCATGGACGGCTGATCATGAGAGACGTTCCCTACTTTACCGCTATTGCCCAAAGTCTATGCACACAAGTGGTGGCATCTATCAAACTAGCATGCCGACATGGGTTGACGAGTTGACAGAAGCGCAGCAGGCAGCGCTTGAACCGCCTTATATGTACAACCGACCTCTTATTGAGGACGACGGAGTTACCCTAGTACAACCCGGCCAAGAACCGGAACCCCATAGACCACGCGGCAAAGCCGAAATGAACGCAGAATGAAGGAAAACTGACCGCAGCAAATCCGCCAACGGATCGGAGAAATAATTTTATGCAAGAAACGACGCCAGCCTCTTCCTCTACATTTCAACCTTCTCGGTCGCGTATTACCCTACGTTCTGTGATCTTGGGTTGCATCCTTATGCCGATTAATGCCTACTGGATCGGAATGGAAGAGATGCTCTGGCACGGATTTCATTTCTCCGCAACCTCTATCCCGATGAATGTTATTTTCATCATTTTCGTGCTGGCACTCTTGAACTACATCGCCCAACGATTCTTTCCTGCGTATGCGTTGAGCCAAATTGAACTCCTCGTCATCTATGTCATGCTGGCATGTGTTACCGCAGTGGTTGCCCACGATAACATGGTCGGTCTTATGGGACCTCTCTGCCACGCCTTCTGGTTTGCCACCCCCGAAAACGAATGGAAACAGATTCTCCAGCCTTACCTTCCGAGTTGGCTCGTCATGGGTAACACAACCATTGCCCGCCCTTTTTATGAAGGGGGAGCTAATTTCTTCACCGAAGGCTATCTGCGCTACTGGATCGTTCCTATCATGAGTTGGACGGTCATCTCCTCCCTGATCTTCGCTCTTGTCGCTTTTGTAAATGTTCTGCTCCGACGTCAATGGATTGAGCATGAAAAACTGCCATATCCCATTACCCAACTGCCACTCGATATGACTGCACCCGGAATGGAGCTCTTCCGAAACCGCGGCATGTGGTTAGGGTTCACAATTGCAGCGGGCATCGAAATCATCAACGGAATCAATTTCCTTTATCCGTCCTTTCCAATGATACCGATTCGCGAGGAGAGTGCCGATATCTCGCGATGGCTTAACGAGGAACCGTGGGATGCGATTGGCCCAACTTTCTTTCATCTGCGCCTGTTTTTTATCGGTTTGTGTTTCCTTCTGCCACTGGATGTTAGTTTTTCAACAGCCTTTTTCTACTGGGTCCGCAAAGCGCAATACATTGGAGGAAAGGCGGCTGGGTGGTATACAATCCCTTACTATCCTTTTCAACCGAACCAAGCTATGGGTGCAGCACTAGCGGTTGTTGTGATAGCAATGTGGGCAGGCAGGCAACATTTTCGGGAGGTTGGTAAACGGATCCTTGGCATGAACACATCTATTGACGATTCGACGGAGCCGATGCGCTATCGATCGGCAGCTTTAGGCGTTGTAATCTGTCTCGTTCTCCTCTATTTGATCTGCAATCAAGCGGGGATGTCCCTGTGGGTATTCGCGCTATTTTTCGGATTGTACATGATGATCACAGCGTCTGTGACTCGGGTCCGTGCCGAACTTGGACCACCCGCTCACGACATGGCTGGTGTCAATCCACAAACCGCCTTGACCACAGTGGTCGGGATACGTCCATTCGGACGTGGTAACCTTGTTATGTTCTCGCTTTTTTCGTGGTTTAATAGCCAGAATCGCAGCCAACCTATGCCGCATCAACTTGAAGGCTTTAAACTGGCGCAACGCACCGGCATGGATCATCGCAAACTATTGTGGGTGATGCTCTTTTCGATTGTGATAGGTGTTTTCTCCGCATTTCTGATGTACCTTTATGTCCTGTATACGCATGGGGGCAGTAAGGCGGGAATGATTTTGGGTCCCGGTTGGGGGGTTTACAACCGATTGGCTGGCTGGCTACAGTTTCCACGACCGACAGATTTTTTCGGATCGATGGTCATCGGTCTATCATTTCTATTTACGATATTTCTCGGTGCCATGCGGCTCAAGTTTATCTGGTGGCCCTTCCACCCGGTCGGTTATGTGATAGGCATCAACGGTGGAACGCTGGATCAATTTTGGCTCGTGTTAATCCTCTCCTCAATCGCCAAGTTCGTGATACTCAAATATGGTGGGGCGCGTCTATACCGACGTGTGTTGCCTTTCTTCCTAGGGTTGGTCTTGGGCGATGTAGTCAGTGGCAGCTATTGGGCTATCCTAGGCGTAATTTTAGAGACGCCGATGTATGTCGTGTGGTTCTGGACAGTACAGTGATCGCTGTATCTGCCGGATCAAAAATTCTATGGCTCAGCGCCTGGTTTGCCGTCAAGCGGTACATCACAGAAATCCCACTGGCTAGTGTCGAAACATATCAAGTCAGAAAAAACTTGAACTTATAGTCTAGTTGGATGTAAAATATTAAGATGGAAGCGGATTTGAGTCGTCCTGAAACGACTCAGGCTATTAGATTCTACCCCCTAAGCGTGTATATTTTCGGTCACCTGATTGAGCGTTGATTGGATAGATTCTTAGCTTGCGAATGATTCGCAGGTTTTTCTAAGCGCTTTATGCGAAAGGAGTTACATTATGCTAACTCAGCAACAGATCGACTTCTACCATGAAAATGGTTACATTGGTGTTGAAAATGTGCTTTCGGAGCAAGATATTATCGACCTTCGTCGCGTGACAGATGAATTTGTCGAAAAATCCCGTGAAGTCACCGAACATACTGACGTTTTTGATCTTGAACCCGGTCATTCCGCAGAATCTCCCCGCGTACGCCGAATCAAAAATCCAGCAGCTCAACACATTGTCTATGATCAGGTGCGAACTTACGCCTCCATTATCGACATCGTTGAGCAATTAGTGGGGCCTGGTGTTCGTTCTATGGGCAGCAAACTGAATATGAAATACCCCGATTTTGGAAGTCCTGTTGAATGGCACCAAGATTGGGCGTTCTACCCCCATACGAATGATGATGTGTTGGCAGTCGGTGTTGCTATTGACGATATGTCGATGGAGAATGGCGCGTTAATGGTCATTCCCGGCTCCCATAAGGGACCAATCTACGACCATCACCAGGACGGTCGTTTCGCAGGTGCAGTCACTGACCCCAATTTTAGCCCGGACGGTGCTGTCCCCATCGCGGTCAAAGCCGGAGGCATTTCGATTCATCATGTTCGTACCCTCCACGGCTCTGCCCCCAACATCTCTAGCACACCACGCCGCTTACTGCTCGCCGCCTACACCGCGGCTGACGCATGGCCCCTGAGCGGAGACTGGGAGGCTTTAAGTGCCAATATCCTGCGTGGTGAACTCACGAATCAGGTACGTATGGTCGAGGCTCCGGTTCGCATGGCACTTCCCCGTGCGGAGCGCGGCGGTTCAATTTACGAAACCCAGACCATTCTGAAAAAACCACTCTACACTGAGAAAACCAAGTGAATCTCCAGTCCCGACGTTGACGAATTGTTCCGATTCGATCAACGACGAGAATTCCGACAAATCGCAACCAGTGTGAAGGGATGACGGGTGATAAATGAGTCACTCGTCATTCCTTATCTCTCACAAGGCACGTTTGATGTAGCTGCTGTCACAGTATACCCCAAATATCTGGTGATAGCACAACAACGACAGGAGGCACCTCATCATCCGTGCGCCACACATCAAACCCTCCAGCCAAACCGAATCTAACCGCACAGATTTTCAAGCTGCTTTTCATCGGTCTCGTAGTCCTACCGCTCAACAGCCTCTGGGTTGTTGACACCGGCATCACAGGGCATGGCGTGAACTTCACGCGGGTGTCGCTGTTCATGAACGCGATCTTCCTCATCTTCGTCTTGAGTCTGATCAATCCGTGGCTCAAGCGTTATGTTCCGAGGTTCGCACTGGATTCAAGCGACATGGTGCTGATCTATGTGATGCTGTGTGTCTCGTCAGCTATCGCGGGCCACGACATGATCCAGCGACTGTTCCCGCTCATAGGACACGCATTCTATTTTGCCGCACCTGAGAATGAGTGGCAGGAACTCTTCCATCGCTATGTGCCGCATTGGCTCGTTGTTACAGATAAATCGGTGCTGGCTGGTTACTACAAAGACCGCGGCACATTTTATGATAACACCTTTTACGTTACCGAATACTTCAACGCGTGGCTGGTGCCCTGCCTTGCATGGTGTACCGTTATTATCGCACTGTTGATTTGTATGCTAGGCATTAACCTCCTAGTGCGCAAACACTGGACAGTCCACGAACGCCTCACCTATCCGCTCGCCCAAATACCGTTAGATATTATCAACAACGGTCCCCGCCTATTCAAAACGCGCCTAATCTGGACTGGATTTGCCCTATCTGTAGGATTCAATCTTATCAACGGCATTCACACCCTATTCCCCGTCGCGCCAAGTATCTTTTATGGACGCTACCTTCTGAGTCAGTATTTCACCGCGAAACCATGGAACGCACTCGGTTGGATTCCCATTGAGTTTCACCCATTCGCGATCGGGTTGGCATTCTTTATGCCGCTAGACCTCTCTTTCTCTTGTTGGTTTTTCTACTGGCTTTGGCGGCTAGAAAGGGTGGTAGGAACAGTCTTCTCTGGTGGCAGCATGTTAGCTGGGTTCCCTTTTACATGGGAGCAATCCATCGGCACTTGCGCGGCAATTTTACTTATGACATTGTGGGGGCTGCGATTTACCGGACGGGAAATTCTACAGAGTTTTTTTAGAATGCCTACCACTGCCCAAAGCACTGGGGATCAACGACGTGAAATTCTGGACAATCGGGCGGAGATACGACGCTATCGCTGGGCAGTTTTTGGCATTTTCGCAAGCGTGAGCTATCTCATCGGGTTCTGCTACGTTGCGGGGATGTCCGTGTGGGTTTCGGCGGTCTTTTTCCTCATCTTCTTTGGGCTTTCAACGGTTGTGACACGCATCCGTGTCGAGGCAGGTTACCCGATGCACGATTTTGCGTTTCGCCCCGAGGATATTGTCGTGACAGGATTCGGCACACAAGCGGTTGGTCCCACGAGTCTCACACTATTTTCCTATCTCCACTTCTTCACTTACGCCCATCGTAGCAATCCACAGCCACATCAATTGGAAGCATTTCGGCTGGCGGATCGGATGAATCTCTCTATCAATGGGATGCTGATTGCAGGTATCCTGATTGCTACGGTGGTTGGATCGATCGCCGCTTGTTGGGCATATCTACACACCGCTTATCAATATCAGGGGAGTACGTGGCCCGGCTGGCCCATCTTTAACCGTTTACAAAACTGGCTAAGCTATCCGCGGGGGACGGATGTCAAATCGCTAATTTTTATGGGTGGCGGCTTCGGTATCGGGCTAGGGTTTCTGATTATGCGGCGGCTTTTTATCTGGTGGCCCTTTCATCCGGCGGGATATGTGATTGGTGGAACATGGTCGCTCAATCTCTTATGGTTTTCAATCTTTCTTAGTTGGGTAGCCAAATTAATCATCCTTCGATTCGGTGGGCTCAAGTTGTATCGTCAGGCGAGCACGTTTTTTATCGGTCTCGTTTTGGGAGAGTTTGTAACCGCAAGTTTCTGGGGTGTGATTGGCACAATTTTGGGGCAGGCAACCTATCGATTCATCTGAAGAAAACTGAACTATTAACCCGGATTTTTCGCAGCTTGACTTACCAGCAATCACCTGTCCGCAATAATCCAACCACCATCTATAAGTTCAGTAGTTGCACAACTCGGACCACCATATTTATCTGTCCCCATATATCTCGCCATAAGCACCCTATTCAGATTTTCGGATACCTCTCTTATCATATCCCAAGTCACTTCCTCTTGGCGTAGAGATTTGGGGTAGCCCGTTGAAATCCAAATTTTTGCCCTTCTGCACCATTCACAATCCGGTTGACCTGCTAGCTCCCCGATATTGACGTAAAAGAACCGTTTCGAGGGAGTTCCTCGCGCGAATGGCCCTGTAAAGTTGGGAACACCCGTGTTGCGCTGCGGTTTCACTGTCGCGTCAAAATCAAACGTAATATCCTCTCCCGTAGACTCGGTAACCGAAACCAAATTCCCACTGTTTTCCAAAGAGAAATTAACTCCGGCTGGAGGACTCACAACAACAATACGCATTGGGATTTTGTATTCCATAATTTTATCCTCGCGTTTCCTCTGGAGTTTATAACTGGGTTGATGTCATTTCAGCGAGTCGCTGCGCCCGTTGCCCTAAGCGGATATACAGGTCGATCCGCAATGGGAAGGTGAACGATAGAAGCCATCACACCGAGAATAATCGCAATTATCCACACAGGCGTGTACAGCCCTGTCGCGTCATAAATTCTTCCGCCAAGCCAAACCCCAAGAAAACTCCCCACTTGGTGGCTGAAAAATACAATTCCGTACAACGTGGCTAGGTAACGGGGACCGAAAATTTGCGCCACCGTACCGCTTGTCAACGGTACAGTAGCCAACCATAAAAAGCCGATTGCGGCACCAAAAATCATCGCCGTGGTTTCCGTTACAGGAAAAATGAGAAACAGACTGATAATAATCGAGCGACCAAAGTAAAGACCGCTCAGCAGGTATTTCTTGCGATAATGATCGCCTAGGTAGCCAAATAGTGTAGAACCAAACAGATTAAACAACCCCACCAGCGAGAGTGCAGTTGCACCGGCTGTACTTGATAATCCGTTATCAGTGAGATAGGCGGGTAAGTGGGAGGCAACATACGAAACGTGAAAGCCGCAGACGAAAAAGCCGATAGTCAACAGCCAATATCCCGAATGCTGGCTTGCCTTAACTAATACCTGAGTGAGCGAATCGGAAGGTCCCTCTGTGGACTCACTTCCCGTAACCTGTTGCTTTCGAGTTGGATATCCCACTGCCAGTAAGGCAATTAAGCCCACAAACCCCGCAAAAATTGCAAAGGCGGTTCGCCAACCAAAGGCATTCATGATGTGTTGTGCAGCTGGGACGACAATAAACATCCCAATCGAACCGGCGGCGGTGATAAAACCAAATGTTCTGCTGCGCCGTTCAGGTGGAACTACCTGCGCCACCGCACCCAATACAACGACATACGACACGCAACTCAGAGACACCCCAGATAACAAACCGAAACCGAGCATCAAACTGGTCCAATGCGCCGTAATCGACATCAGATACATTGATACCGCGAATAGTAACCCACCACCTATCGCTACCCAACGCGAACCGTAACGATCTGACAAGATGCCCGCAAACGGCAAACCACCAATAATGCTTTGGATGGCTATGGCTAAACTGAATAGTTCTCGCCCAATGCCAAGTTCATCGGTAACCGGTTGCAGATAAATGCCAAATGTCTGCCGTGTTCCCATGCTAATCAGAATAATGAGGATACTGTATCCTACGATGTAGTTTTCACGTCGGGCCACTAATCATCTCCTGTTTGCTTCCTCCTATAATTTACCTCGAAAGTCCCACCGTTTAACGGCCTATTTTAATACTGCCCCAGGTGGTTGTTAATTTTTGTTTAGGCTCAACCGACAGGAGTAGACCCTTGGAATCCAACTCTACCTCCTGTTTGGTTAGGGCACGGTCATAAAGCTTAAACTCATCCATAACAAAAAAGGCAGCACGACTCGTCGTTCCACCAATGCGCAGGTGCCCTCTACCCTGAACGAAACCACGCTGAACGTTAAAATTACCTTTTGCTTTGCCATTGATATATATCGTCAAGTTAGCAGATTTTTTGACACCTGCAATATGATACCATTTTTTCTGATCAAAACCGCCACCTTCGCCGTCAGGACCTATTGCATCAGGCCCAATCCTACCAAATTTATACACAAGGGATAGACCGGGATCAGTAAGGGAGATGCCTGGCGAATCCCCTTTCTCATCACCAACTAAGATGTTAGCCTTTTTCAAAACACTGTTAGGCGGCCGAGGAGGCGGGGCAATCAAGGGTTTAAGGACATAAAACCAAAAGGCGTAAGTGTGATCGGCGTACTTATCCATTCTGTCAAAGGAGTCAACGCGGAATTGTGCACTGATGTTGTTGAAAATTTTTAACGCCCCCGTTCCTTTGTACACCTCCGCGGGCTCATTGGTGATTGTAGCACCAAACCGGAGTTTACCATTGTTACCCCCACCGGTCAGGTCTTCAACCTTTCTTCCATCAAGCTGCTCATCAAACGTGAAATATAGAATCATATTGGGATCTAGAGCCGCCGAGACGGAGAAAATCGTAATGGACAGAAGTGTGGTAACGAAACCTACTGCAATGAGCGTTCTCATTTTCAATTCTTCCTTCATCAACGGATTCGCCGGCCCCCTAGCAAAGTCAAGGCTATCCCTCTCCCTAAATAATATAGCCCCAACGGATAAAATCCCTTGGGGCTAAAGTCGGACGGATCCAGTCTACAAAATTTCATTGATTAGTGCCCTGTTTTGAGACGACCCCAAGTGGTCGTCAATTTGTCTTGTGGTTCAACCGACAGGAATACACCTTGTTCCATCAACTCCACCTCTTTTTCGGTCAGAATCCGATCGAACAGCGCAAACTCATCCATGGCGAAGTAGGCAGCTCGGGTCCGCGTACCGCCGATGCGGAGTCGCCCTTCACCCTGAGGGACTTTTTTGGGCACATCGAATCTCCCTTCCTCCTCGCCGTCGATGTAAATAATCAGGTCTGCTCCCTTTTTGACACCCACGATGTGATACCATCTCCTCAGTTCAAACTCCGACCCTTTACCGTCTGGACCGAGTCCGTCAATTCCACCGCCTTCACCAACCTCATACCAGAGAGTAAAGCTGTTTCCGCTAATCTGGACGGAGGGCGATTTTGAAAAGCCTGCGTTGAGTACTTGCGCTTCATCGGCATTTTTCTTGAAGATCGATCGCGCCTCACCTTGATGAAATCCTTCAAAGAAATAGATCCAAAAGGCGATGGTGTGATCTTGATACTTATTCATGCGATCAAAGGGTTCGACGCGGAATTGTGCACTGATATTCCCTGCAATTTTTAGAGCACCGGCCCCTTTGTAGACTTCCTCTGGCTCATTGGTGAGTGTTGCACCCAGTCTGAGTTTCCCATCGTTGCCGCCGCCGGTTAGGTCCGCAACCTTCCTTCCATCCAGCTGCTCATCAAACGAGAAATACAAAATCAAATTCGGATCTAGAGCCGCTTGGGCAGAGAGAACCGTTATGAACAGAAACATGGTAATGAAATTCAACCGAATAAACGTTCTCATTTGTGACTCCTCCTTTAACGACCAGTTTTGATGTGGCTCCAAGTGGTTGTCAATTTGGCTTGCGGCTCGACAGACAAGAATATCCCCTTAAAAACTGCCGTCACTTCTTTCTCGGTTAAGGGACGGTCGTAAAGTTGAAACTCGTCCATCGCAAAAGAGGCAGCTCGGCTCGTCGTTCCGCCGATACGAAGTTGCCCCTTACCCTGAATAAAGTCTCGTTTGACCTTAAAATTGCCTTTTTCTTCGCCGTTGATGTAGATGATAAGGTCGCTTGCCTTTTTGACACCCGCGATGTGATACCACGTCTCTAGGTTAAAACCTTTACCCTTACCGGCGGGGCCAACTGCATCAACCCCCTGGCCGTCAAATTTGTATTCAAGTGCTAGACCGGGATCGGTCAGAAAGATGCCTGGCGCGCTCCCTTTCTCCTCACCAACTAAAATGTTGGCCTTTTTCAAAATACTTGATCGTGCACCCATGGGGTTGAATATATAAATCCAAAAGGCGTAGGTGTTATCTCCATACTTATCCATTCGGTCAAACTCTTCCACACGAAGTTGTGCACTGACGTTGTTGAAGAGTTTAAGAGCACCTACCCCTTTGTGGACCTCTGCGGGTTCGTTGGTGATTTTGGCACCAAACCGCAGCTTACCGTCGTTACCGCCGCCGGTCATGTCTTCGACCTTTCTTCCATCGAGCTGCTCTTCAAACGTGAAATACAGAATCAAATTTGGATCTAGAGCCGCCGGGGCAGAAAAAATCGTCATGACCAGAAACGTCGTGATGAAACTTACCGTAATAAGCGTTCTCATTTTCAATTCCTCCTTTGATCGTTCGATATTAAACTTTCATCAATTGAACAACACACATCAGCAGCTCCATCGGTGTCCTACCAAAGTCAAAACTATTCTTAAAATAATATAGCCCCGAAGAATACAATCCCTCGGGGCTAAAACCGAACGCCTTCCACCTAACATACTATCAGAACTTTATCGATTAGCGATCCGTTTTGAGATTCCCCCAAGTGGTCGTCAATTTTCTTTGAGGTTCGACCGACAGGAGTATGCCTTTGGCATCCAACGCCACCTCTTGTTCGGTTAGGGGACGGTCATAAAGCTGAAACTCATCCATCGCAAAAGAGGCGGATCGTATATTCGTTGCGCCAATACGAAGGTGCCCCTTACCTTGGACGAAATCGCGGTTAACCTTATGTCTACCTTCTTGTTTGCCATCAATGTAGATTATCAGGGCTGATCCCTGTTTGACACCCGCGATGTGATACCATTTGTTCAATTCAAACTTTTCACCTTTGCCGCCGGGACCGACCGCTTCAATCCCTATAGCCCCTTGGTCGCCAAATTTATATACCAGTGATAGACCGGGATCGGTAATCCAGATGGCTGGCGCATGACCTTTGTGAGCCTGCCCTATAACGTTACCCTTTTCCACAACGCTTCCCTGTACACAACATGGATCTTTTCTGACACCGTATACATAGAGCCAAAAGGTGAAGGTGTTATCTCCATACTTATTCATCCGGTCAAACTCGTCCACACGGAACTGAGCACTAATGTTGTTGAAAATTTTTAACGCCCCCGTCCCTTTGTATACCTCTGCGGGTTCGTTGGTGATTTTGGCACCCAACTTGAGTTTCCCATCGTTCCCGCCGCCGGTCATGTCTTCGACCATCTTCCCATCCAGCTGCTCATCAAACGAGAAATACAAAATCATGTTTGGATCTAGAGCTGCTGGGACAGAAAGAACCATTATGACTAGGAATATGGTGATGCAACTTAACGCAATAAGCGTTCTCATTTTTAATTCCTCCTTTGATCGTTTGATATTGAACTTTAGTCAATTAAACAACGCACATCAACAGATCTATTGTAGACCTGCAAAGTCAAGGCTATCCCCCTTTCTCAAATGACATAACCCCAATGGATAAAATCCTTCGGGGCTAAAATTGACTGCATCCAGTCTAACATACTATTTGGAGCTCCATCGGCTAACGTCCTGTTTTGAGATGCCCCCATGTGGTAGTCAATTTTGTCTCTGGTTCGACTGACAGGAACTGCCCCTTAGCATCCAACTTCACCTCTTGTTCACTTAAGGCGCGGGTATAAAGCCCAAACTCATCCATCGCAAAAGAGGCGGCTCGAATCCGCGATCCGCCGATCCGCAGATGCCCCTTACCCTGAACGAAATCACGCTTGACGGCATATTTGGCTTCTTGTTTCCCGTCAATATAGATTATTAGGTCTGCTCCCTTTTTGACACCTGCGATGTGATACCATTTGTTCAGTTCAAACTTTTCACCCTCACCGCCGGGACCGACTCCAAGCCCTACAGCTCCTTGGTCGCCAAATTTATATGTAAGTCCTAGCCCCGGATCAGTCACAAAGATGGCTGGCGAGTTCCCTTTCACATCACCAACTAAAATATTGGCTTTTTGCAGAACAATTTCCTCTGGACAACACGGATCGTTTCTTACACTGTATATGTAAAGCCAAAAGGTGTAGGTGTTCTCTTTATAGTTATCCATTTCCCTAAAGGACTCGACGAGGAACTGAGCACTGATGTTGTTGAAAATTTTTAACGCGCCCGCTCCTTTGTATACCTCTGCGGGTTCGTTGGTGATTTTAGCGCCCAACTTGAGTTTTCCATCATTCCCGCCACCGGTCAGGTCTGCAACCATCCTTCCATCAAGTTGTTCATCAAATGCGAAATACAAAATCATCTCCGGATCCAGAGCCGCCGAGGTAGAGAGAGCCATCATAACTAGAAGCATGATGGCGAAACTTACCGTGATAAGTGTTTTCATTTTCAACTCCTCCTTTTATACGGAATTTAGGTTGAGTAATAAGTCAACTGTTGTAACATTTTGCACCCCCGATAAATCGGGAGCCCTCTCAAAATCTTCTCTGTAGTTGAAATGGTTGAGACCCTACTGTCCAAAATGATATAGCCCTGATGGATAAAAATCCTTCAGGGCTAAAATAGGATGGATTTCACCTAACATACCATCAAAGGGCCATCGGTTAACGACCTGTTTTGAGATGCCCCCAAGTGGTCGTCAATTTTCTTTCGGGTTCAACCGATAGAAATATACCTTTGGAATCCATCTTTACCTCTGCTTCGGTTAAGGCGCGATTATAAAGCCCAAACTCATCCATGGCAAAAGAAGCGGCTCGTTGCCGCGTTCCACCGATACGCAGATGCCCTTTACCCTGAACGAAATCGCGTTGGACCTTATACCTCGCTTCTTCTTTACCATCAATATACATTGTTAGGCTTGTTCCCTGTTTGACCCCCGCGATGTGATACCATTTTTTTAATTCAAATGGTTGACCCTTGCCGCCGGGACCGACCGCCTCACCCTCAATAGCCCCTTGGTCGGTAAATTTATATACCAGAGTTAGTCCTGGATCGGTTATAAAGATACCCGGCGCGCTCCCCTTGTCAGCAGCATCCATAACATTGGCTTTTTTGAGGATACTTTCCACTGCACAACACGGATCATTTCTGACACTGTATATGTAGAGCCAAAAGGTGTAGGTGTTTTCTCTATAGTTATCCATCTCCTTAAAAGACTCAACGAGGACCTGAGCACTGATGTTTTGGAATATTTTTAACGCCCCTGCTCCTTTGTACACTTCTTCGGGTTCGTTAGTAATTTTGGCACCTAACTTGAGTTTTCCGTCGTTCCCGCCGCCGGTTAGGTCTTCAACCTTCCTTCCATCCAGCTGCTCGTCAAATGCGAAATACAAAATCATGTTCGGATCTATAGCCGCCGGAACAGAGCAAACCGTTACGGCAACAAAGGTAATAAGGAAACTGAACCAAATAAACGTTCTCATTTTTAATTCCTCCTTTTTCCGGTTTAGGTTTTCTGTTTAGGTTGAATGGTACTCAACTTAAGCTAGTTAGTGTGGTATTATCAGAGGTTCCATCGGTCAACGATTGGTTTTGATATCGCCCCAGGTGGTTGTCACTCTTCTTTCAGGTTCAACCGACAGAAGTATGCCTTTGGCATCCAACGCTACTTCCTTTTCGGTTAAGGCCCGGTCATAAAGGGAAAACTCATCCATGATGAAATTGGCAGAACGTTCCCGCGTGCCACCAATACGCAGTAACGCCTCGCCCTGAACGAAATCTCTTGGGACATCAAATCTGCCTTGCTCCTTGCCGTTGATATAGATTATCAACTCGTTTGCCTTTTTGACGCCCGCGACGTAATACCACTTCTTGAACTCAAACACCGTACCGTTGCCACCGGGACCGATTATTCCTTTGGCTCCTATAGCCCCTTGGAGCCCGCCGCCCCCTTTATCTTCAAATTGATAGATAAGGGCTAACGGTTCCTCCTGAAGCAAGATGCCCGGTGCCCAACCTTTCACATTGCCCTCTAGAACTCTGCCCTTTTCCAGAATGCTTGCCCTACCTTCTCCACAGGTTCCGCCACAATGTTCCCAATTCCAAGGCTTAGCGGTGTTACCTAAGATATAGATCCAGAAGGTATAGGTGTTATCTTTATACTCATTCATTCTCTTAAAGGGTTCTACGCGGACCTGAGCGCTAATGTTCGTGAATTTAACCGCCCCCGCCCCCTTATAAACCTCCTCGGGCTCGTTGGTAATCTTGGCACCCAACTTGAGTTTCCCGTTGTTTCCCCCGCCGGTCAAATCTGCTATCTGCTTACCATCAAGCTGCTCGTCAAACGAGAACCATAAAAGCATGTTCGGATCTATGGCAGCTGGTGCAGAGAGAATAATCATAAACAGAAATGTAGTGATCAAGCTCGCCCATATAAACGTTTTCATTCTTAACCTTTCCTTTCCCAAATCCGTCAATCTATTTCAATTAAACCGCCCTAAAAAAATTAAACTCATCGTATCACATCCATTAAATACATGTCAAGAAAAAATTAAATTTTAGATCGACATATTTTTGCTTTAGTATTATAATTAATTCCTGATGTAATAATCTGCAGAGATTTGCAATGAAATGAGCAGATTCGCAGCGGTTATAGCGTTCAGCATAACTTCGGTTGGTTAATGAGATTGGCAAACGAATCGCCATTCGTGCGGACAATGTGTCGGCCAATGCAAATTTCTGGAATAACTACAAACAGGAGGATATTCAAATGCAAAGGTTGAAGAGATTTCCAATCAGCACCCTGGTTCTTATCTTTTTGATAGGCTTGTTGCCATCCTTGGGATATAGCCAGATCCAATTGGATGACCCGCTCCTCGTATTCTACTTTCCTCTTAATGAAGGCAAAGGGGATATAATAAAAGACCTCGGTCCCAACCAGCTTGAGGGAGAGCTTGAAGGCGGCCCAGCATGGGTCGATTCCGTAGATCCGAAATTTGGCACCTCCCTCTCGTTTATAGATGGAAAAGAGCAATCGGGCTTCGTAGCAGATGTTCCTGCTTTGGATCTCGGCGAATCGGATACCACCCTCGCTGCTTGGGTTAAGACTGGCAAAGAGGTAGGCCAGGGATTTGTTTATATCAAGTGGGATGGCGGTGGCTGGTATATCAAGCTAAGGGATAAGAAACTCTACACCCGCTATCACATACCTGCGCCAGTCGGCTTTGGTGCTGAAATTCCTAGCAAAACTGAGATTGCCGATGACGTATGGCATCATGTCGCCTCAATGCGTACAAACAAAGAGACGGTTCAGCTATTTATTGATGGCAAACTAGACCATAAGGATGATGCGGGTTCAGCACCCGGTTCCGCTAATACCCCCGCCAATTTGGAAATTGGTCGGTTTAAAGAGGAGCGTTTCTGGGATGGAGAGTTTGATGAACTTTTCCTGATGAAGAGAAATTTGACAAATGCCGAACTTCAACTGTTGATGGACGGACAGTTTTTAGCAGTTGAATCGAAGGGCAAACTTCCTCTCACTTGGGGTAGTCTCAAAGCTGCTAGGGATTAATGAGGCAGCGTTAGAAATTTCTCCATTGTCCAAATGTCCAAATTTTACACTTAAGAAGATATGCAAATAATAGGAAAGCGGGCTGAATTTGAGGCGCGTTTTCAAAACAAATTGCGGTGAGGGACCTGCCGAATGCATTCGTGCAGATTTCTCGCCGCAATTTTTTATTGGGAGAAATCTGTGGATGAAAAAAGTGCTGATTATGTTGATTGGGCTTGTGGCAATTAACATCGCAGGTAGGCAGATTGCTTGGACGCAGCAAACAGATTCTGTTGCCGAATCTACCGATGAAAATCAGATCACCTTGGCTGAGTATCAATGGAACGACCAAAACTTTGAGATTTCGCTTGCGGGTTTCAAGGCGGCGATTGGAGAGTTGTCAATCTTCCAGCAGGAAAACTACGCAAGTAAAGCCGGGAAGACAGAATACCTGCCAGAGTTCATTGACGAGAAACTAAAAGTCCTCGAAGCGATAGATAAGGGGTTGGATAAAGATGAAGATATACTCAAGAAGGCGCAGGAGTACAAACACACGCTCTTAATCGAGCGCCTGACGAAGATTGAGGTCGATGAAAAAGTTTTTCCCACGGAGGAGGACCGGCGGCAGTATTACGAGGCGCACAAATCGGAATACGTTGAGGAAGCTGCAGCACGAGTAACCTGCATCAGTGTCTTGGAAAAAACGCTCGCGCAGGAGGCATTGGCACAAATCAAAGCTGGAGTAGACATCAGTGAGCTAGCAAAAGAACTGTCAGAAAAAGACAAACTATTTGGTCCCGGGGGCAACAAGCTAGATCCAGGGAACACTGGGCTCTTTACCAAAGACGAATCCGAAGACTGGCAGGTTTTTGTCGATGCCGCTTTTGACATGGAGGTCGGCGAAATCACCGAAGAAATCCTTGAACTTGAAATAGATCCCGAAACGTACTACCTCATTTTCCGCAAGGAGGAGCACATACCGGAACGCATAGCGGATTTTGAGGAGGTCAGAGACTATATTGAACCCTCCGTTAAGCGTCAAAAAAAACGGGAGCGAATCATTGAATGGGTGGCAGAAGTTACCTCGACAAGCGAACTGAAAGCCTACCCGGAACGGGTTCCTGAAGCAGTGTTAGACCAAGAGAAACCGGTGACAAATGCGGAAAGTATTGTCATCGCAGAGTTTGATTGCGACGGAAAGCAGCAAATTACGCTTGCTGAAATGATACAAGACATTCGCGAACTCTCGGAGGATAGACCGGAGCGCTATAAAGACAAAGCACGCCTTGAAGAATATGTGACCCTGATGGCGGAAGGGCGCTTAATACTCTGTCTCGCCAAAGCCCGGAAGCTCGAAGAAGAACCAGAAATCCAAAAAAAATACCGAAGGTATCTCCACTCGCTGCTAGCCAATAAACTCTGGAAAATCGAAGTCGAGCAGAAAGTCGAAGTGACAGAGGAAGACATACAAGCCAACTATGCAGCGCGTAAAAGCGAGTTTGCCGAAGAGGAGCAGGTGAGATTAACCTGTGTCACGCTTAGGGATAGTGATCGTGCGAAGGAAGTGTTTGAATCGATTCAGGCGGGCAAAGATATAGTAGAAGTGGCGAAGGAGTTGTCAGATACCGGAGAATTGACCGGTCCCGGCGCGGATCCCCTCAACCCCGGCGATACCGGTTACCTGACCCGCGACACCTTTCCGAAAGAGCAGCAAGCCTTTACTGACGCCGCCTTTACGATAGAAGTGGGACAGACTGTTGATGACATCATGACTGTCAGCTTTCAAGGCAGGCAATACTATACAATTTTCCGAAAAGAAGAACATAATCCAGCAACCCAAAAAACGCTCGACGATTCAGAGGTCCGGCGGATAGTGACAGCTGATACCCAAACAGAGATGCGCGATGCACTTACCGCCAAGCTACACACTCAACTTCGTAATAAAGCGAAACTCAAAATATATTTTGACCGAATTCCGGAGGGGTCAGATAAGTGATAACAGTCATCCACCTTCAGCTTGGAGTGCCACCTTCAAGCCAAAGTCTCCATCCCGATTTATCGGGCTGGATTTAGCGATGCACAGCGGAAATGCTAAAATTAGGAGGATTCACAGATGATGCAATCAATTAGTGACAGTCAATGGGAGCAATTCAAGGAGGAGGGCTATCTCCTGCTCGGTAGAGTGATGGACGATGAAGAACTCACTACCTTGCAGCAGCGCATTGATGACATTATGATGGGCAAAGCCAAACTTCCCTACGATCAGATAATGATGCAAATTGATGGTAAGACCAGCGACTACAGTAAGATGGAACCGATGACCAAGGGGCACAAAGGTCCGTCGTTAAACTATCGTAAGATCACCGAACTGGAGCTTGACCCATTCTTCTTGTCGTATATGCAAAAACCTGCCTTCCGGGATATTTGTGCTAGAGCCTACGGTCCCTCTACCTCGGTTGCTACCCCGCGTGCAATGTTTATGAATAAGCCGGCCGACACAGGAACTCACCTGCCTTGGCATCAGGATGTATTTCGGAACCTTGACACACTTTCAGACATTATCATCTGGGCGGCGCTGGATCCCGCGACCCTTGATAGTGGCTGTCTCAGAGTAATTCCCAAATCTCATCACCGCATCTATGAAGGAAACTTCCCCACGGAAGAACAGTTGGAAACCCTCTTCGCGGTGGCGGATCCCGTCACCCTTGAATTACAACCGGGCGAGGGGGTATTGCTGCACGTCAACCTGATTCACACTTCTGCGGTGAATGATACCGGTTTGCCACGGCGGGCATTCAGCGTTGCTTATGTAGATGCTGCGGCTAGGACCAACGATGGCCAGCCTCTCCCCACTATTTTTGGCGAAGATGCCTTAACCCCGCAATTCAACTAACCAAGCAGTGACAGCGTGGGAGCGAGAGGGCGAGAGGACAAGAAGGAACGAGTAAGCGAAGGGACAGGGTGGCGTGTTTTCGACTCGCTTCCTCACACCCGCGCTTCCTCATAGACTCGTTCACTCGCTCCCTCACACCCGTGCTCCCTCATCTCCTTCACCGCCAAGAATCGCTCACTCTTTGTTGTATTCAAGGATAGCCACACCTCGACGTGCCAGTCAAAACTAATTTCACAGGGGAACGTTTAATGCACAAAGATTCTGATGGAAAATCTGCATACAGCATGGGGCTACTTATCATCTTGATTGCTTCACTATGGCTGGGTTGTGGAAATGATGAGCCAGAGAGTGAAGCCCCTCCTGACAGAATTGTCGGTAACGACATGGCGGAAATGGTGCTGATTCCTGCTGGGGAGTTTGAAATGGGTGATCCCTTCAACGAAGGTACTACCTATGAACGCCCCGTTCACACCGTCTTCATTGACGATTTCTATATTGATGTCTACGAAGTGACCAACGTGATGTATGCGAAGTTTCTTACTGCGATGGGGAAGCATGTGGGGGATACGGGTCATATCTGGTTGGATATTGGCGACGGTGACGAGATGATTGAATTGGTTGGCGAGCAATACCGACCGAAGGCAGGATTTGAAGAGTATGCCGTAGTTGAAGTGAGTTGGTACGGTGCAGCGGCGTATGCCCAGTGGGCAGGCAAACGCCTACCGACCGAAGCGGAGTGGGAGAAAGCCGCCCGTGGTGGGCAGGTCAGGGAACGGTATCCGTGGGGAGATGATGAGCCTGATGGAAGTCAGTGTAACTACGCGGATAAGAATACAAGCTATTCTTGGTCAGATCAAACCGCTGACGATGGTTACCAAACAACCGCTCCTGTGGGTCTATATCCACCAAATGACTACGAGTTGTACGACATCGCTGGAAACGTATGGGAATGGTGCGTAGACGAATTGGATGTAGAGTATTACGAAAATAGTCCAAGAGAGAACCCTGTGTCAGGCGGAACTACACTCTTGATGCCTGATAACTTCAATAATATTAGGGAACGTCGCATACTTCGCGGCGGTTCGTGGCACAGCACCCCGGAGATCCTCCGTGTGGCGTATCGTTACAGCAGCGAACCTGCGGTCACGCTCAGTTACTTTGGCTTTCGTTGCGTAGCCCCTGTTGATCCTTAGTCCTATTTTAGCTTCTGAACAATTCGCGTTATGATATTCTCATGCCATTATCGAAAACTCCTTTAGGTCTAAAACCCAAGCGTTCTCGGCTTGCGGAAAAAGCTAACCCCATGAAAACCTACAAGTTCAAACTGTATTCCAATCACGGCAACCGTGAACTGCATAAGACAATCGAAGGACATGCTTGTGTGTGGAATCACTGTGTTGCCCTCCAGCGTCGATACTACGGTATCTATGGTAAATATATCAGCAAGTTTCGGTTGATTAACCATATCTCTAAACTGAAACGGTTGCCTCGTTTTGCCCACTGGAATCGGTTGCCGAGCCAAGCCGTTCAAGACGTAGCAACCCGCATTGATAAAGGCTATAAGGCGATGTTTGAAGCGAGAGCCAAAGGTAAAGCGTGGGGCAGACCCCGTTTCAAACCACGCGGTAAATATAAATCCTTCACACTGCTTCAAGCGGGTTGGAAACTGCTGCCCGGTAACCAGATTCAAATCGGCAAACGCATCTATCACTATTTCAAGTCCCGTGATGTACTTGGCCCCCCGAAACGTTGCACTATCAAACGGGACGCTGTTGGTGACATCTATATCTGTATCCTAACAGACTATGAGGCACCTGACCTTCATCGAGTCATGACGGGTAAAATCGCAGGCTTTGATTTCGGTCTGAAAAGGTATCTCACCGGTCATAACGGACATGACATAGAATCACCGCTGTTTTTCAAACGGAGTATAAACGCAGTTAAACGTGCCAATCGTAATCATTCACGGAAACAAAAACAATCAAACAATCGTGAAAGGGCACGGCTTGACTTGGCACGGAAGCACCGCAAGGTAGCGAACCAACGAGAGGACTTCCACTGGAAACTTGCACACCAACTGACTGATGAATACGACGAGATACGCCTTGAGGACTTAAACCTACAGGGTATGAAAGCCCTCTGGGGGCGTAAGGTCAGTGATCTGGGGTTCGCCGATTTCGTCAATAAGTTGAAATACATTGCAGCCAAAAAGGGTGTCAAAATAGTTTTCATTGATAAGTGGTATCCTTCCAGTAAGACTTGTTCGGCTTGTGGGGCAATCAATGAAGCGTTGGATCTGCGGGATAGAACATGGCAGTGTGATAATTGTGGTGCTGTCCATGATAGAGACCGCAATGCAGCAATTAACATCTACAGGGTAGGGGCATCTACCCCCGAAGGAGAGGACGTAAGTCCCGATTCGTCAGGCAATCCTTGTCGATAGCACAATTCCATTTCTAAACGAACGGGCCTGCTCACGGAACGGAGTGAGAATCCCAATCCTTTAGGTTTGGGAGTATGTCAATTGAAGAAAGGATCGAATAATGACTGCACCCCATGCGTGGACACCTGCTGAAGGCAGTCTACAAGAAATATTAAAGGAATATCCAAAGCCTCTCAATGCGTTGGTATCGGGTGAAGTGCCGGCGATTGTTCTCCGCCAAGCTTTCAATCCGGATCACTGTGTGGGTCTCATAGAGAGACTCTATGAACGTGGCTTGGCATACGACCCTCGCCCAACTGAAAACAACGAAGAAAGTAATAGACCTGTGTACGTTGGTCCCGCTTTCGTTAGGTACAGTCCCGATCCCGACAAACTCTTCGCCTACGCCGCCGACACCCACGAACTTTTCAAAACCTTGTTCAACGGGTACGACGATCCAGTGAAGACCTTCTACGAGATGTTGTCGTGTCTGGCACCGGACAAGCGGGTGATGACCGCTCGTGAGCCGGACGGCCGTCTTTATGGTCCCGCCGTTTTTCGCGTCTATTATGCCGATCGAGGACACGGACCACACTTTGATTCTGTAGCAAAACGACAGAAATTGTTCCATTATCAGGTTTCGCGGTTCCAGCACCAGTTCGCTGGAGTGATGTGCTTCCAGAACTCCGAAAACAGAGGTGAAAATGGAGAGCCCTTCCTGTACAACTGTCCTTGGACCCCCGCCGTACAGGAATATATCACCGCAGGCACGTTTAGCCAATATGTCGCTGAACAAGGCATCCCCCGGGCTCAAATTCAACTTGAACCCGGCGACCTTTACTTCTTTTTTTCTGAAAACATCCATGAAGTGCCGCCGGTGGTAGGTGAGGAGCCGCGCATTGTACTCGCTGCCTTCTTTGGTATGTCCCCGGACGATGAAGAGATTTTTGTCTGGTCGTGATGTTGCTACCGTTCTCTTGCACCATTATTAGCTACTGAAAGGATAAATCAATGAAAATTACGAAAATCGAAACATTCCAGATTGAAACTCCGCGCTATTACCAAAAACATCCGGTTGACACAGGCGAAGCGCCATCAGGTCACGTTATCGTGAAACTCCATGTGGCTGACGGACTCGTAGGGCTAGGGGAAGCCTCAGACAGCAAGGCTGATGATCTGGCCGCGCTAACAAAGCGCTACAACGATTTGCTGGTTGGACGCGACGCTACCCGGATTACCGAGATTAATGAATTGATGCGGACGCAGGACTTTGGTAGTTCAGTCAGCAACTCACACATAACAGCTGCCATCGACATCGCATTGTACGATCTCAATGGCAAAGCGCAGGGTGTGCCAGCCCACAATTTAATGGGCGGAAAAGTGCGAGATAGCATATACTTCTGTTATCCAATCATCGGGGTGCACCTAGAGGACGGTTTCGAGCGGAATGCTCATTACCTACAGCGGTTGGTGGATTTGGGACATCATCTGTTTCGTTACTACGTTTCAGGAGACGCCGATCGGGACAACCGATTCATCACCGAGATGAAAGATCGCTTCGGAGATAAGATTAAACTCAAAGCCTTCGATTTCTCCGGACGTTTCTCGGATTGGGAGACCGCTCTGCGTTATGCAGACGTGCTACGTCACCATAACCCGTATAATTTTGAACAACCATCAAACAATTTGCGGGTATGTGCCGACTTCGTCAAACGGATGGATGTGCCGGTGAGTCTCCATATCAGCACGTTAGAAGAAGGTTACGAAGCGATTGAGCGCGGGGCGTGCACCGTCCTAAACTTGGCGTGGGTCTGGTATGGACCGACCTACGTGCGTCGGATGTTCGCGCTAGCAGAAGCCGCGGGCTTGAAGACCTTGCTTTCAACAGATCAGGATTCAACCATAGGCACAGCCGGCGCGGTGCATCTCGGAGTTTCGGTGCCCAACTTAGATATCCCTGCCGACCCTGCTGGTCCCCTACTCTATACAGTTTCGCCTGCCAAAGAGCGCATCCGAGCTGAGGCGAGCCACCTGTATCCGCCAGAGGGCCCTGGCTTGGGTGTTGAGTTGGACGACGACAAGATGAGGGAACTAACAGTCGCCTCCGCATAAATGACGTATCTATTTTAACGCAAAATCGCCAAAAAAAACTTTTTGATAATTTCTTCTCTGCCTCCTAGCACCCTTGCGTTGAGATTAGATCGGTTTTTCAAGAGAGAATCATATTGAGTCCGACAGACAGTCGTTTTCTCGCTTCAACTCACCGCCCCCAGCCAGAAATTCGTTGGCGTGTAATCTGGCTGGCAGCAGCTATCATCCCTTTTAACAACTACTGGGTCTACGCGATGCTGCGGTGGGCACAGGGCCTCCCGACGACCATGTCGCTTTTCTTCAATGTGATTTTTATCTTTGCGATTCTGCTCGCGTTGAATTATGGAATTTCCCTATATTCGCCGCGCTTGGCATTGACCCAAGGCGAATTGCTGACGTTCTACGCCATGCTTTCCGTCGCCACTGCAATCGCCGGCGCAGATTTCTTCGCCGTAATCATCACACATATTGCCGTTGGCGGCTGGATGGCAACTGAGGAGAACGAATGGGCGACATTGTTTCACCGTTACTTCCCCGATTGGCTGGCATTGACCGACAAAAATAGTCTCAGAACCTATTTTGTCGGTGAGTCGGCCCTTTACCTTGACGAGCATCTGCGGTTATGGTGGAGGCCTGTCCTTTCATGGTCTGGGTTTATCGTTGTCCTCGTTTGCACGGCGTTTTGCATCAACGTCGTTATGCGGAAACAGTGGATTGAGATAGAACGACTCAGCTACCCAATTATCGAACTTCCGCAGCAGATGACAACCAAGGGCTTCTTTCGGAATCGGTTGATGTGGGCCGGAGCGATCCTCGCTGGCGGTATGGATATCGTCAACGCGCTGCATTTCTTGTATCCATCCATCCCAGGACTCGGTGGCGATTTCTTCGACCTGCAACCCTATTTTACCACGAAACCGTGGAACGCTATCGGTTGGACGCCTGTCACGCTCTTCCCCTTTGCTGTAGGGATGGCATATTTTATGCCACTCGATCTCTCCTTCACCTTCTGGTTTTTCTATATCTTTTGGAAATTTGAGTTGATCATGGGGAGTATTCTTGGGTTTCAACAGATCCCCAACTTTCCGTATATCTTTGAGCAATCATTTGGCGTCTGTGTCGGTGTGCTGATTCTGGTGTTTTGGAGTGCACGGCATCATTTACGAAACGTGCTGATAGGCGCATGGCGCGGCGAAAAAGCGTCTGAGTCTAACGAACCGATTTCTTATCGTACGGCGGTCCTCGGGGTAATTATCGGTTTCCTGTTGTTAATCGGTTTTTGGGTAGTGGCGGGGATGTCGCTCTGGGTCGCTGTCCTGGTTTTCATTATCCATTTTACGACCGTAACCGTTACGGCTCGCATCCGCGCCGAACTCGGACCACCTCTCCATGATCTCCGCAGGATGGGACCTGATGTGCTAATTCCACAGATGTTTGGCATGCGGCGAGTAGGTCCTAGAAACCTCAGCCTGTTCGCGCTCGTATTTCCTTTTAATCGTGCCTATCGGGGCAATGCTATGCCGCCGCAACTGGAAGGACTGAAACTCGCCGAGCGAGCAGGCATCTCGACGCGGCGCGTCGGATTCGCGATACTGATTGCTGTTTTCATCAGTCCATTACCTCTGTTCTGGGGCGGATTACAACTCGGCTACGAATCCGGTGCGGTGGCGTTTTGGGGCGGCGGTGTCTTTCGGCGAACCCAAAGTTGGCTCACCAATCCAATGCCTGTGGATGTCCTAGGAATCTTGGCAATGCTCTTCGGCACGCTCTTCACCTTCGCTCTCACCGCCTTGCGTCATCGTTTCGTTTGGTGGCCCCTCTATCCCGTTGGGTACGGCATCACAGGCACATGGGCGGTCAACTTTTTTTGGTCTTCGGTACTCGTTGCTTGGGTGATTAAGTTGTGCATCCTCCGCTTTGGAGGCATAAGAACGTTTCGCCGCCTAGCGCCGTTCTTTCTAGGAATGCTATTCGGTGAGTTTCTGCTCGGAGGTGTATGGGCACTGATTGGTGTGATTGTCCAGATGCCAATGTATCGGTTTATTTGGTGAGGGCTAAAATCTCCATTAACCCCATTCTCGTCCGATATCATCTCCCATAGGATGTTCAACTTGCAATTTATAATGAGAGTAGAACCGTATGTCACTTTCATAAAGTCCATATTGAATTTAACGTTGTTTTCATCACCTCCATTGGAGGCTTAATACAGTGCCTGAAACGACCTTCCAAAACGGTCTGACGCTCAAATCCTTTTTTATTACACTGTGTCTCATTCCTATCAATATTTACTTCGTTGTTCAACTTGAAGTTGTTCGTTATACATTTCCCACGCTCGTCCATCCACTATCGAATGTCATTTTTATTCTATTTTGGCTACTTCTGATTGGAGCCATTCTCAAGAAAATCTCCCCCAAGCTTGGAATTAGCTCACCAGAACTTCTGACAATCTATGTCATGTTGGGCGTTGTATCGGCTCTCTGCTCGGCTGACACGATGCAAATCTTAATCACCATTTTGGGGCATCCCTTCCGCTTTGCAACACCTGAAAATCAATGGCGTGAACTGTTCTGGAAGGAATTGCCCGCTTGGCTCACCGTCCAAGATGAAAAGGCACTAACCCCCTATTACGAAGGGGGATCTAGCTTCTATATAAGACGGCATCTGTATGCGTGGCTCCGTCCCGCGCTGGCATACATTGTATTTATCTTTGTGCTGATGTTTGTGATGCTGTGCATCAATACGCTGTTACGGATTCAGTGGACGGAGCGGGAACGGTTGACTTATCCAATTATTCAACTTCCACTGGAAATGACGGACACCAGTAATAGGTTCTTCAAAAATAAACTGATGTGGCTTGGCTTCAGCATCGCTGCGTTGATTAGTATAATGAATTTGCTCAATTCGATTTACCCCGCTGTTCCCTATATTCCCGTCAAGCGTCAGAATTTACACCAATATTTCACTGGCCGCCCTTGGAATGCGATGGGCTCCTTCCGGGTTTCGTTTTATCCCTTTGTCATCGGCATTGGGTTCCTCATACCACTAGATCTCCTCTTTTCATGCTGGATGTTTTACGGAGTCTATAAAATTGAACTAATGGTCGGTAACATAATGGGGTGGCGCAATCTGCCGCGTTTTCCCTATTTCAACGAACAGGCATTGGGCGTCTACGTTGCACTGCTCGTATTTGTGCTGTGGGTCGGCAGAGTCCATTTCAAGGGGTTGGTGCGCCATCTGCTAGGTTCATCTTCACTCGATGATTCCCGTGAACCGATGCCATATCGCTTGGCAGTCGCAGGTATATTAATTGGATTGATATTCTTGATGGCATTTTCCTACAGAGCGGGGATGTCCTTGTGGGTTACTCCGATCTTTTTCGCGATTTACTTTCTAGTCGCGATAATGATTGCGAGACTCCGTGCGGAATTGGGTTTTTTAGTACACGATTTACACTACATTGACCCGCACAACACGCTCGTCACCGTATTTGGAACACGCCGCCTCGGATCGAGCACATTGACCGTCTTTTCGTTATATCAGTTTTTCAATCGTGCCTATCGGGCTCACCCGATGCCACCACAACTGGAAGGCTTGAAAATCGCTGAAAGACGAAATATCAATCCACGTCACATAGCTGCAGCGATTCTACTCGCCACCTTAATTGGATCGGTGAGCGTTTTTTGGGTATTGTTAGATAACTACTACCGACACGGCGCAGAAACCGGGTACTATGGACCATGGGCACTGGGGTACGGACGAGCCATCTATGGTCAACTCGAAACGTGGCTGAACTACCCCCGAGAGACAGATGTTCCAGCTATCGCTTTCATGGGAGGCGGACTCGGTTTCGCAGCACTACTCATGTTCCTAAGAACGCGCTTTCTGTGGTGGCCCCTCCATCCACTCGGCTATGCCATGGCAAATAGCTGGGGGATGTTCAATCTGTGGGCTTGTCTCTTTGTTGCATGGATAGCGAAAGCAATCATCCTACACCACGGCGGACTTAGGGCATACCGACAAGCGATCCCCTTCTTTTTGGGGCTTGCCCTAGGAGACTATATGTTCGGCAGCCTGTGGAGTATTATTAGTATTGCAACCAACAGCACTCTGTATCAATTTTTTCCCTAGCGGGCAGAGCTATTCATGTAAAGCTATTTTAGGACTTGACATTATTTAGGGCGGCCATCTTTTACACATCACACATTACATATTTCTATGAAAAGTATATTGACAGAACCTCAAAATACCCGTTTTACCTTAACAGAGAATACCCCTGTGCCGTTCCAGAGCGGTTTAACACTTAAATCATTCGTGATCGCTTCCCTGCTGATTCCGGTCACGGTTGCTTGGATCATTCAGCTTGAAGTGGTTCGCCATACCTTTCCAACGCTTGTTCATCCGCTCTCGCATGTCATTTTCACGATTTTCTGGCTTGTTCTGATCGGGTGGATATTCGGTAAAATCTCCCCCAAGCTCGGTCTTTCTCAACAGGAACTCCTCACGATCTACTTCATGTTGTGCATTGTTTCCACTCTTTGTTCGTATGACTGTATGGAGATCTTCGTACCGATCATGGCGCATGCGTTCCGGTTTGCTAGTCCTGAAAACGAATGGCGGCAGCTGTTTTGGCGACAACTGCCGGAGTGGCTCACAGTTCACGACGAAAAAGCGGTAACGGCTCTTTATGAAGGAGGTTCAAGTCTTTACACCGAGAGGTATTTAAAGGCGTGGCTTGGTCCGGCGGTGGCGTGGATGGCGTTTATCTTTGCGTGGATGGTTGTGATGCTGTGTATTAACGCGCTGTTGCGGGTTCAGTGGATTGAGCGTGAGCGGTTGACCTATCCCCTGACCCAACTTCCGTTGGAGATGACCAATCCGAGGTTAGGCTTCTTCAGAAACAGGTTGATGTGGCTCGGTTTCGGCATTGCTGCCCTGATCAGTATTGTGAATCTGCTTCATTCCATCAACCCTATTATCCCCTATATCCCTGTCAAACGCCAGAGCATCAGTCACTATTTTACCACCCGTCCTTGGAATGGGATGGGTGGTGTGCAGGTCGCTTTCTATCCTTTCGCGATTGGGATCGGCTTTCTTATACCGCTGGATCTCCTATTTTCATGCTGGGCGTTTTTCTGGATCTACAAAATTGAACTGATGATTGGCAGCATCATGGGTTGGCGAGGTCTACCACGCTTCCCTTATCCCGCCGAACAGGCTTTCGGTGTATATATGGGGCTGCTAGGGTTCGTCCTCTGGACTGGCAGATCGCATATCAAAGGGATAGTGCGTCACCTGTTCAGTTCCCGTGCTTCCCCATCACAACTAGATGATTCCGGCGAACCGATGCCATATCGCCTTGCTGTTGCGGGCATCATACTCGGCCTGATTTTTCTAATGGCATTTTCCTATAAGGCAGGTATGTCGCTGTGGGTGATTCCAATTTTCTTCGCAATCTATTTCTTACTATCGGTAATGGTTACGCGACTCAGGGCGGAGCTGGGGTTCCTAGTACACGGTTTGAAATTCATCAGTCCACATAACATGATTGTTGCCGGGGTTGGAACATGGCGACTTAATACCAGCACACTGACTGTCTTTTCGCTGTACATGTTTTTCAATCGCGCCAACTGGGCAAATCCAATGCCGGAACAGCTGGAAGCCTTGAAAATCTCGGAAAGGCGGAATATTAACCCACGCCATACAGCCGCTGCGATTCTGCTTGCGACAGTTATTGGATCGGCGGTAACTTTTTGGCTATTGTTGGATATCTACTATCGACACGGCGCGGAATCTGGATACTTTGATCCCGCCGTATTGGGATTTGGGCGTGATGTCTATGTGCAGCTTGAAAACTGGCTGAACTCTCCTAAAGAGCCAGATCGTCCAGCACTCGCCTTTGTGGGGGGTGGGGTTGTGTTTACTGTGTTGCTGATGTTTTTGCGGGCGCGCTTCCTGTGGTGGCCGCTCCATCCACTCGGTTATGCCACAGCACAGAGTTGGGGGATGGCGAACCTTTGGTGCTGTCTCTTTGTCGCTTGGGCGTGCAAGGCTATCATCCTACGCTATAGCGGATTCAACGCATATCGACGCGCAATCCCATTCTTTCTCGGACTCGCCTTAGGGGACTATATTTTGGGTAGCCTCTGGAGTATTTTGGACATTCCAACCACTATCTCTTTATACCTATTTTTCCCTTAATAGACGAATGTGCATTGTTTTGAGTCAAAGCGTGGGTCAATCAAGTCGCTTCAGATACTGTTTCACAATGTCTATTCCCACAAGATCACTATACACTGCCTGTATTTGATCCGTAACGGGTCCCGGTACACTGCCATCGCCGATGGTTGAACCGTTGACAGAGGACACGGAACAGAGGCAGAAACTGGTAGAGGTCACAAAAGCCTCATCGGCTGTATAGACATCATAAAGATCGATGTCCGCCTCTTGCACCTTGATATTCAGACCTTGGGCGAGTTCGATGACAGTCTCACGGCTTATACCTGCTAAGACATACTGTTCTTTTGGTGTAACGACCACCCCATTCTTGACAATGAAGAAGTTGCTTCCAAGACCCTCGGCTATATTACCGTTGATGTCCAGCAAGATAGAGAAAGCGTCCGGGTTCTGCGCCTTCACCTCCTGATCGGCAAGTAAAAGGTTGATGTAATTGTGCACCTTGACCCTAGGACTCATGCACTCAGGCGGCGTCCGTCTTATCGAAGGGATGACGACACTCAGACCGTCACGGTAATACCGTGCCCTCGCATCGAACGGTAAAGGGTTGCACTCGATGATTACCGTTGGCTTATATTCGCCCCCGCCTGTGGGAACACCTCTACTAATTCGCTGTATCACCCAATAGTCATCGTCCGGTCCCAACAGCGGTTGATTTGCCGCTAGCACCTGCATGGTCAACTCTGCCATCTGTTGCTGGGAAATCCCCGGATCTAGGCGCATATATTTCAGCGAATCGTACAACCGATCCAGATGCTCATTCAGTTTGAATATCACCCCGCCGAAAGTACGGGTCGCATCAAAGACCGCATCCCCAGTCACAAATCCTTGGTCCCGAAAGGATACCTTTCCTTCGCTCTCTGGAACTATCTCTCCATTGATGTATACCATACGTTCTTGAGCCATGTCGTTTACTTACTCCTCTCAAGTTGCTAGGGACTCTCCGAAAAGTCCCCTGCCCTGCTGTGGAAACTTCTAAATCTTAAAAAATATGTGTTAAACGTCTTGATAGCGGGAATATTTTCTCGGAAGGTTACGATATCGATTGACTGTAGTTTTCGGCTTAAAGTACACGCACTTCCCACACTCTATCAGGACTTCCAGTCAAATATCACACCCAGCAGAGCCTCTGGCGTGTTCTTCATCGTCTCATAGATGTGCGGTGCTTCTGTTATCGAAACCCGATGCGTCACCAGTGGTGCGATTCGGATGGCACCCAATCTGACAAAATGTAGAAGAATCTGTAGGTCTTCAAGTGTGAAATGAGATGAAGATTCAATTGAAGCCCTTTTGGAATGAAGCATGCTTTGGTGGAACTTCGTCTCGCCCCGACCAGCTAGGGCACCGATGGCTCCATATAAGGCAAGCAGGTCATTCCTATGAATATCCTCAAATAACGTCGGTGCCCCACAGGCGTCAACGATGCGGTCATAGGGAGCTCCATGCTTCAGTGCCTCGTCTGCAGATGGCTCTGAGATATTTATCACCCGGTGTGCGCCGAGCGTTCTGGCGATCTCAAGCCGGCGGGGATTGACATCTGTCACGGTCACATAGGCACCGAGGGCGCGCGAGGCCTGTGCCACAGATTGACCAATAAGCCCCAAGCCTGCCACCCACACATTATGGGAGGCCCCAACACGGATGCGCCTGGAGTGCCGCATTCCTACGCCGGCTACGCCAAACAGGGCGCAGAATTCACGCTCGACATCGTCGGGAAGTTTGATACAAAGTCGAGCTCTTTCGTTGGTGGTTTCAACGTTTACCAAATGCCATCCACGGTGACCCCCGTGAACGCCGAGAAAGATGACATCACCCACCGAAAACGCTTCGACCCGATGCCCTATACCGTCGACAACCCCGACGTGCTGATAGCCGGCACGAGTGGGATAATTTGTTCTGCCAAAGTCATTCATCAGCGCATGCCGCTCGGTACCATTGGTCACGCCTGAATAGAGAGTGCGAATCCGTATCTCTGTTGGGTCTGGGGCTGGTGGCGGGCCCAGATCAAAAAATGCCATTTCACCCTGTACCGGAAACTCTATACCAATATTCTGCATTGCTTCAACCTTTCAATTGAACCGTGTGAAGGTTTGAAACTTTCGCAAGGTTGGATGCGCTTTCCTTTTGAGGATAGTTCGGGGTTTAACCGTAAGCGTTGTTCCTCTGGAAATTTTGCGCGTTGCCTCCTCCTTGCCCGGTGACAATTTCTATCGCTCCGGGAGCAGCGCCGTCAGTCCACCATCAATAACGAAATTAGCACCGGTGATATTGGTCGCCCTTTCGCTGCACAGAAACAGTGCTAGTTCTGCAATTTCGCGCGGTGATGTAAAACGTTGGGTTGGGTATTGTGAACGCCAGACCTCCCACTGTTCGTCTTTGGTACGGCTAAACAGTTGCGCCGCTTGGTCAACCGCTGCCTCCAATAGTGGCGTCTCCACCGATCCAGGTGAAATAGCGTTGGCGCGGATGCCGTATTTTGCCAAATCTATGGCTTCGCTCCGGGTGAGCGATAGCAGTCCGGCTTTGGTCACTGAATAGACCATCGCATCTTCCTGGTTTGCCAAGCCCGATACCGAAGCGATGTTGAGGATAGCACCGCCCTGTTGTTTAATATACGGCACTGAATACTTTGCCATCAGAAAAGCGGACGTGAGATTAACGGCGACGGTCTTATCCCACATTGACAACGACAGTTCTTCGACATCTCCCGGACAATCGACAATGCCGACAGTATTAATCAGGCAGTCAATCGTCCCGAAATTTTGGGCGACCGTTTCACAAAAACTGCGTACCGAGGCTTCATCTGCGACATCAATAGTTTCGCTGTGAACGGTTGCACCTGATTCTCGGCATTTTTCAGTGGTCTGTGAGAGTTCATCTTGACGGATGTCGCAAAGACCTAACGTTGCCCCGGCATCCGCAAACTTTTCAGCGATTACCTCTCCAATACCGCCACACGCTCCAGTGATGATGACCACCTTGTTCTTGTAGTTTTCCAATCGCTTCGCTCCGTTGTGCGGTTAGCTGTCCACTTCATCGAAATTCTCGTGCCAATAAATGGCTTCAATTGCGCGATACTTTCCTTCTGTTTCAAAGTTCATGCTGTGAGCCTTGGGCACACGCTGATCTGTTCGATTGCTGATTGCTTCCGCGTCGCCGATGTAAAACCCTGCGTGTCTACGGATACCGCCGTCAGGAAATTCTGTCGGTTCCCAGACGAGGACACTGCCAACTTTCGGTTCTTCTATCTTTTTCCAACCTGACCGTTGGAGATTCGCCTCTAGCCCCCTGACGGTCGTGTGCAGGTCATCTATCAGTTTACAGTGGAAAAGCACCGATGAAACGAAGTAGGCACAAGAAAGTATTCCATCTCGTAGGATATCTGTCTCTTCCCCGTCAACGGAAGCGTAAAGATTTCGGAATAGATCCGAACCAACGCTGCGGTGAACCATTAGCATATAATTCTTAAAACGGTTTAGCTCAACTTTTTGCGCCAAAATAGTCCTCCGATTAAAGACTCATATAATCTCTCTAGGGCAATATCCCGCCCATTACATGGGATCCGGCTTATATCCCCCAAACAAGGCACGCCCCTCTGTCTGCCAAAAGCATTCCACATCAATAAACCCAATGTTTTCAAGCCAAACAACCTGATCTTCAACCGTTCCAAAGGGATCGTGGTTGTCGCGTATAGGGTCATCCGGTTTTCGGACCAAGTCGTGGTTGGCAAAGCAACCACCCGGCTTCAGCAGCTGAAAGATTTCGGTGTATAACGCCTGTTTGCGGTCATCGACCACATGGTGAATGGCTCGCGACGAGACTACCGCATCAAACTGTCGATCCGTGGGCAGGGCTGCCAACCAATTCGGAGAATCAAAATTCGATACAACAAAATAGAGTTGATTCTCCCAATCTGCTAGCCGCGCTTTCCCATGCTTTAGCATTTCCCCTGATCCATCGAGGCACACCACCTGTGCATTCGGATAAGCAGTCAGGATCTCGCGTGTTACAATTCCGTATCCCGCACCGAGATCTAACACCTCGATAGGTTCTTCAGCGCTGCGTCGAATCAAACCCACAAGCGCAGTAATCTGTTCTGCCCTTTCCGGGTCTGTTTTGTCACCGTCTTCTACCCATTGACGAACGTATTCGGGCGAATCCCATTCGTGTGGCATTGCGTTTCTCCTTTCAATCGATCAGGACTGGACTAGGTTAATGGATTACCTCACCGGACTTGATTACCTAGCGAATCGCTGCCAGCACGTGCTTCATCAATTGGTCAATATAATCTGACTCTATCCACCGTACCACGACCACCAAATCGTTCTCCGGTTCAATCCAAATCATGTTCCGTCCAGCACCCAAAGCACAGAAACTAGTTTCCGGTGCGCTTGGGAATAGCTGCCTATCCGTATTAAGCCACCACATATAGCCATAATCCGGTTCAACCGGACACGGTGTGGTTGCCAAATCTATCCACCGCTCAGAAAGTATCTGCCGTTCACCCCATCGACCACGGCGCAGAAATAGATGGCCGAACCGCGCATGATCTCTGGTGCTAATCCAGACCCCACCACCCCAATGACCACCACCGCTGACCGACTGCATCTTCAGTCCATCAATTGTCAGCCACGAATTTCGATAGCCGTGCCATCGCCAGCTATTGGAAGCACCGATAGGATTCATCACGTTATCTTTTAGAACCCGCGGCAGCGGTTTACGCCAAACACGCAGCAAAGAAAGCGCGAGCCGGTTAACACGGACATCGTTGTAAGCAAAGACGCTGCCGGGGGCTGGAAGCGCATTATCAGGACCCCGCTCTCCCTGACTATCAGCATAGTCGGGTTTGTCCCAAAGCGTTCCCTCCCACTCGCTTGTTTGTTGAAGCAGGTGATGCCAAGTAATTTGGGCGTTGTGTGGCGAATCGAATCCACCGTCGTTTACATAGTCTCGGACAGGTTGATGTACGTCTCGAATCAGTCCACAGTCTAGTGCTAGTCCGACGATCGTGGACAGATAACTCTTGCTAATACTAAACGTCATATCAACACGCTGTGTCTCGCCCCACTCGGCGACAACATAACCGTGCCGCAATATAAGCCCATTGGTCGCGCCCCGGTCTTTTATCGATCCGATGACCTCGGGGTGGGATTCTTCCTTTTCCATCTCGGTGTAGTGCGACCGCATTTTACGGGGCCATGTGGTTTCAATCGTCTGGGCATAGTGAATTGCCTCATTGAGAGAATCAGTGTCAATACCCACCTCCTCCGGCTTCCTACGCTCCCAATCGTCCCCTCGTTCAGGATAGTACGCATCTTGTGCAAATTGCATTTGAGCCCTCCAATTTAATTTTGATATTCTACGAGCAGCACTTCGTGGAGACTTACCGCTGGCACCATAACCGTTGCAGCAGCGTTTGCTGACACCTCTAGATTTGTTCCCTGTAGCGGCAAACGTGCCGATTTCACCACAAAATCATTAAACCGAACCCGAATATTGTGGATAGGATTCACCTCACGGAGCGACAAAAAAGTAGTCATCTCTGCATCGTGTTTCTCACGATTGGCGATACGCCAAGGCAGCAGTGGAGTGGGATTGTTAAGCAGATGAATCATTAACTCATTCGCACCTCGGTGGGCAGCAGTAACCTCAATGGCTTCCGGCATCTCAAACTCAATAGGTGGAGGCGTCCGCTTCACCAAGTCCGCGATGAGCCGTTTCAGTGGCGGGTACGGATTGTTCATATATGCGCCCCCCACATCACCGCAGATATAAATCGTTTTGCCTTTCCCATAACGGTTCATTGTGATAGCCGGTTCGGGCGAATCATAGTCCATCCTTGGGTCAAAATCGTTCAGCAAGCGTTCCCCTTCTAGACGACTTCGTGTGCAAAGTACATGGATGTCCGCATCCGGCAGAACGGACACCGCAGATTCCTGACCGTAAAAACAGATGACATCGCCGAATTTGCGCGACAATTCTGCATCTTGTGGGACGTATATGATACCGTGGTCGTTTGTCCCTCCGCGTGGTCCACCGTACTCCACGCCTAATACATCGGAGAGGGCAAAGGCACCCCGCTCACGTCCAAGTTCGTCGAGCAGCGAGGTCTCATGGGTAGCGATCAACGTGCCACCTTCATGGACAAATTTTCTGATGGTCTCGCACTGTTCATCGGACAGGCAGGCACTATTTGAGAGAAACAGCAAACGATATTGTGACAACATCTCATAGTTCAATCGCTCGTCCAAAACGAAGTCGAATAGCAGGTGTGAGCGATTCAATATCTCGTAGGCACCGTAAGCGTCTTTCTGCCCAATCTCATGGAAATAGGTCTGCCCCGTGTTCTTGGGAATTTCCGACGGACGAAAGTCCCGATTCTGCTGTGAGTAGTGAAGTGCAACGTATTTGACCGTATCGCCTTTGATGTAATCAACCCGTTTCTTGAATTCGTTAAAGACAGACTTGACCGTGTCTTTATGGAGAACTGTCGGTCCATCGAAAGGATTTCCACACGGTGCACCGCCGTTCGCGATAGCGGCAAGTCCAGCAATCGCAGGTGAAAATGTTTCAGGATAAGGTGCACCACCAAATCCCTGTAGTGATTGAGTAACGTTTCGGAAGAGACCGAAGGGAGTGCCGGTTGAGCGCAGCACCTTTGCTGTAAAGTTGGGTTCTCGTAGGGAACGAAATGTTTCTACGAAAAAATAACCACCAACGTCTTCCAGATGAAATGAATTGAGTGGATGTCCGTCTGACCAATCGGCGGTCGGTCGAATGTACGAATTCATGTCGAGAATAACATCCGGATATTTCGTCCTGATCCGCCGGAAGAGATGATGCATAAAATCCTTCATTTTCTCGTAACGCCAGTTGACAAAGTGTCGGAAGTCCAAAGAATCAAAGTCAACTTTTCGGGGAATTTCCAACCCTGTTTCTTCCCGAAACAGTTTTTCGCAGTAACTACAACAGCAGGAGGGATAAAAAGGACGTTCCTCGTGGGATCCGTAGTTGGTATCATCAAAGTAGAAGCCGTCGAGGTCAAGATTATCTAGCCATTCGATGAGATACTCCGGCAACCAGTCCCGATAGGGTGAGTTAAAACAGAACCAACCCAGATTTTCGATCTTAGATCTGCCGTCGTCTAAAAACTGCATCAACCACTCCGGACGCAGCGGTTTGAGTGGTTTGGTGTATATGACAGGATAGTAGCTGAGGATAAGGATGCCCCGTTGGTGCGCCAGTTCCAAGAATCTCGGCAGGCGATCGTTGTCAACGTTGGGATGCGGCGGAATCATCGTTGAGCGAAAGCGGGGTGTGCCTCTGTTAATCTCCCCATCGACTACCTGTACCTCGACACCGATTTCATCGATGAAGTCCACCCACTCCTCGACGGACAGTCCTACATACGACTCCCCCGGTTGCACACAGCTTGGATAGCACTCTATGCGGCATACGCGCTTTTCGTAAGACTTTTCTGCAAGCCTTTGCGCGGTAGACCCAACCCGATTCACTTTTGGTCCTCTGTCCTCTGTGCTCACAGCGTATCTCCCTCAATACTCAACCCGATATAGCTACAACCCCTTCTTGGGGTTCCAGTTAGCCTCCCACACTCGCTTTTGATACAATCGTTCCCTCAATAGCGTTCAGGAACTCGATTACTTCACTTGTCGCTGGCTGTGTGATCTGAAATTTAGATTGGTATTCCCTGAGAATCTGATTCAGTCTTATCAGATCCGTTTGGCGATCTGCGGTCGCTTCTCTGACGCGCTCAAATTGAGAACGGATCTCTTCAGCAGGCACACCATCCGGCTTTCGCAGCCAGTTGCCATCCGGGGCTTTCATCAACAGATGTGCTTCGACAGCGTTCAAGGCACGTTCCGCCATCCAATATTGTGCCCCTTCAAACCCGCCCAATCTTTGGTAAAGCAGAACCCCGACCGCAGCAATGATTATCACTACAACGAGTCCGGTGGTCGCCACACGTCGATAACAGCCCTTCCTCTGCGCCATATATCACAGTTTCCCCTCACGGATTGTTAAGTCTGCTTGCAACTTCCGGTTGGCAATAACCATCGTGCCGTGTGTGTCGAAAAGTTCAAATTCACCTTCGATGATATCAAAAACAGCCACATCGGCGACCGTCCCTATCTTGAGATGACCGAGTTCATCCTCACGCCCAATTGCCTTTGCCGCAGCAACCGTCGATTTCTCAATAACCTCCTCAAGCGAAAGCCCAAGATTTAAGAATTTTGATAGCGTTGTCGGTAAATCGTAGACAGGACCGTTGATATTGCCGGAGTGCAGGTCTGTACTAATGACATCGGAGATGAATCCCTGCTCCATCGCACGTTGAGCGACTTCGTAATTAAAACTCCCGCCGCCATGTCCGACATCGAAGATAACCCCATCTTCGCGGGCTGCCCACGCATCCGGGATAACCCGTCCTTTATCATCAACAATACAATCGCCATTTCCTTGAAAGCAGTGCGTAACGACATCGCCCGGACGCATCAGTTTCAGAACATCGGGAAGCGGTACGCCAGTCCCGATATGCACCATGACGGATGTGTCGGCAGCTTCAGCAGCTTGAATCGCGAGTTTTAACGGCTCTACACCATTATCACCGACTTGGGATTTACCCTGACGTACTTTAACACCGACGGTAATGTCACGATTCTGCATGAGCGTGTCAGCGACCTGCTCTGGATGGGCGTACTCTAGTTCGTGCATTTCACCTACAGGTCCATAAACGAGACCGATACCAGAGATATGGATATAGGTTAAGATATGTGTTTGCGCCGGCTGTGCAATATACTCCCGGAAGCCGGGAAATGTCGCCCAACTTGGGCTGCCAGCATCAACAATTGTCGTGACGCCAGTCGTTGTGCAGACCGGATCCGCTTTAACTCCCCATGTCGTAACACCCGCGTAGACATGGGCATGGATGTCCACTAAGCCGGGAGTTACATACTTCCCGTCAACGAAAACCGTTTGCGTCGCCTCCCTTGCAGAAATATCCTCCTCGATTGCTGCAATCTTTCCATCAATAACTGCAACGTCGCGCTGGTCATGCAATCTCTGCGTAGGGTCAATAACGGTTCCACCTTTGAGCAATATGTCGTATTTCATTCAGGTTGTTCCTCATTATTCTTTTTGTACTTCCGCCTCATCGCTAAACTTCTGAAATCGGCGGTACACTTTTTCATTGAAAGCCCAAAAAGAAAATGCAGCTTCTTGACCGTGGAGTGAATCAGCGGTCAAAAATTGAAATTCCTTTACAAAAGCCATCGTCATATCCGATGATTTTTTCACGATGTGATGCCAAGAATAATCAAGGGGAAATTCCTCTATTGCAAAATCATATACTGCCTCCGATGGCACGATTGGCACACTGTTTTTGAGTGCATAAACATATACGTTCGTAACGGCAAATTGAGTTTGTTCGATCGCCTTAATGACCTCTACTGCATCTTTCAGCCGCCAAATTGGTTCATCTATAAAGCTAGCTTTGATCGCTTTTTTGATGAAAGGACCTTGCAATTTTTGCAAATAGAGCATATTCAGATTATTCAGATCAAACTTACTCATGATCGCTTCCCCATTCTCCGCGACTGACACTACAGATGCCCACCAGGCAAGTCAGTCGGCGTCATATTCCGATTTCTAAAACTATCCTCGGGTATATTTGACCTCAACGGGATTATCTACAGTGTTATACCCCCCGTTTATCTCCCCAAATATCAACGTGAACCCGCGGTGAATAGCGATAACCGTGTTCCTTGCAGATGTCCACAAGCCACTCCTGTTTGGGTGCCAATTCTTCGGGGGTTATGCCTTGGGGCATCAGCACAATTGTTTCTGCGGGGATCGGGATTTCTGCCTGTAGTGCTTGAATCTCTTCGATATCCGCAGGCTGATCAACGACAAACTTAACTTGGCACTCGTACCGATCAAGGAATAGCCGGATAACATCGGGGCGGATACGTCCTCGCTCATGTCTACCAAAGTAGCGGTTGTCACTGGGCGGATTGGAGTTTCGCAGTTTGGGGCTCATGGAGATGAGGTGCGCCTCCACAGGCGCAAAAAGGGTCGCATTCGTTTCGATGGTGATGTGATGACCGCGTTGATCCAGTTCTCGGCAGAGCTCGGTCAACTCCTTAACTTGGATGAACGGTTCACCACCTGTGATGACGACATGCTTGCACTCGAATTTCGTAATCGCTTCAACCGCTTCCGTGAAAGTGATGTCTTTATTTTCTGGATTCCAAGATGTAAAAGGGGTGTCGCAGTTGTGAGAGAGTAACCCTTCACTGACATAAGAGCCGGACGTGGTCTTAAGGGAAATCACTTCTTCGGCGGCAGTGTGTTCAATGCTGGTAATATGTTGGCGTGCTTGGCTAGAAATGCCCCAGAAATTCCATTTGTTGAGAGATTGTGGTTGACATAATGAATAAAACCTTAGAATCTCAGGGGTCGTTCCACCCAATCTAACGCCACGGGATTCATTCGTTGGGCGAAACCCGAGTTTGGCTGCAAAGTCAATCGCCTTTTGTTTGAATTCCCCCTCCTTCTGAGCAAAGCGAATTGTACCGGTATAACTCCCTTCCGCATCAAAAAAGCCTGCCAACCAGCCACGATAGTAACTTTGATCTTGTGGATGTCCTTTCAACCACCGCTCAAAGGATTCCGCTTTTTGCGATGTTGTAAGCCATAACGCTTCCATGACACTGTAGCCTTTGAAACCGCAGTGTTGGTGTGGGGCAAAATGTAGCCGGTAACCCGCACGTTTGGCAAACTGTTGAAATTGTTCCAATAATGATAGGTTCGATAAAACGAGTCGAAATCGGCGATAATTTTTATCTCCTTTTCGCAAACTCCAAAAACAGCCATCACCCTCCGCCATTCCACACAGCCAACCCCTTTCATACGCCTCCACGTCCAATGGTGTCTCTTCGGGCGGGAGTATACAACGAACCGCACCACCCACACAGAGTTTTTTCGCTTTTCTCCAGCCAACGTGAATCTTAGAGCTATCTTGAGTTCGAGTTGTTACTTGATATAATAGGTGATCTGGCGAGCAGGCAAACTGTATTCCATCTTCCGTTAAGAAACGGACCATAGAGCTTCGGCGGGCTGTGGCTTCAACGACCTGAGTTGGCTGTAGTTGTAAGTGCCCACCTTTATCTTGGCGCAATGCACCAACGACCCAATCGCCAGGGTTGAGATTCTCAATGGGCGTCCATCTAAGATCCGCACTTAAAACGCGTGTTCCTATCGCAGAGCACCACGTGCACCTTAGATTACAGTAACTAGTCCGAAAGAAAACAGAGGGGACGCCAACTAGTTTGCCTTCGCCCTGAATTGTGTGAAAAAATTCGCTGTATTTCATAATTAGAAAGACAAAGCCAATGTGAGTTGTTTGGGCGGGGTGGGGTGTCCGACCTGATACCCCTTCTGAAGTTTCTCGTGGTGAAGTCGGTTCCACTCCTTCTCAGCTGCCTCAACGTGGGAGTCAAACACCTTCTCTGTTTGCTGAAGGCCGCTGTCACGACGACCATAGCGGCTGATGACAGAGTAATCATTATCCGTCAACGATTGAGCAAGGTAAAGATGATAGACCTTGTCCGATGTTCCCTCCTGATAGTAGAGGTGTGCAACCCGCCTTGAAAGTAATTTGTCATCGAAGGGAAGGAAAATTGCCTCCTTTGCAGGGAAATAGAGGGAGGCATTCCAGTCTCTATTCATACGGGACTGGTAATTTGTATAAGCGAAGGTGCACAACTGCTTTTCGTCTGCCGAATGAAATTGGACCCGCTGCTCAGGGATTGAACAAAGTTCAGCCAAAACGACTGGCAGCTTTTCTCGAAGAACTTCCGATGTCTCTTGGATTGAGGAGTGTGCCACCTCCAACCCTGCTGCTTGTGCGTCTTCCAAGAGTCGCGCCTTCCAATCCAAGAAACTCGCTTGGGAAACGCCGGCGGTGTAAAACTCCAATCTCATCTGTTACTCTCCTTTTTTTAAGAAAGTTGGTCGTTTTCCGGCAGATTTCTCAAAGCGATTTATTCATTGGTATATCTCAGGTGGGAAATAAAGGAAGGCAAACTTTTTAATCCTTCATGTGAAGAAGTTTACCTTCCGCGTGATACTACCCCTGTGGGGTATCAGTCCGCAAAAGCTAGACTGTCCCCTCAATGAGTTCAATCTGTACGTTATCCGGCCCCTTGACGAAAGCGATCGGTAAGCCGGATGGTTTAGCGTCTTCAATCTCAGCCCCTTTTGCTTCCATCTCTGCAAGGGTGGCATCGAGGTCTTCTACCCCAAACGCCAATTGATAAACGCCCCAGCGAGGATTGCCGCTGGTCGGTTCCACTTCCATATCACCAAATTTCGGTGAAAGGAAGATTTTCTCTCCACCAATATTCATCCGAACGATTGGTAAACCGCGCACCTCTACCCGCTCCGTAACTTCGCCGTCAAGCATCTTTTCGTAGTAAGCAACGGCTGCCTCAACATCTTCACAACGCAGATGAACGTGATGAAATGTGTATCCCATTTTTTTACCCTCCTAAAGAATGAAATGTTGTCTTGGTCGAAGCCTATATCTCGACCTGATACGGAGATTATTATAGACTAAAAGCAGAACGGATGTAAATATAATTCTCTGTTGATGCCCAGAAATTCTCTCAAGTTGCTTGTGTATCTCAATGAAATTTGGGTTAAAACAAAAAGTGCGCGTGTTGCAGATACCCTTGAATCCAAGGACCTGTTCGATCGCTCATTCCGGCAAAATAGTACAGGTCCAACCAGAGCGTCATCCCGCGTAGGAAGGCAAGTTTTAAGTGGATAGGGAGCATCTCCCTTTCGGCGTCAGATAGAGGACAGATACTCTCGTAGGCGCGCAGAAAGATAGACTGCTGATTGGTAGTTAAAGGAATATCTTGATAAACGGCGGGGAAAAAGACCAACGCGTAACCTAGGTCATATAGACGGGAGGCAGGACAAGCGGTATCCAGATCCAAGATTGCACGAATACCCATATTATCAAACTTGAGGTTTTGGGCGCGATAGTCGCCGTGTATGAGCCACTCCTGTTCGTATCGCGTATCGTGTATTGCACCGACAGAACTCCTGAGAACCTTAACCTCATCAATCCATGAATCAATTTGAGTCGGTGCCGATGGATCTTTCTCCACAACAGGTTGGAGGTGGGATAAGCGCTCCTGCAATTGTATAAAGATCTCCGTTTCTAGAGGAGGTCCGGCAGGTTGTATTTCGGGTTGAAATTGAAGGAGTTGCTGGTGTAAACGGCCGAGCATTTCCCCCGATGCGCGTAGATGTTCCAAATTCGCAATGTCATAGTCGGACCCCTCAATGAATTCAGAGAGGGCATACACCTCCCCTGTTTCCAGAGGATTGTCGCACACGCTGAACGTTTCTCCACTACTGTTCGGCAGCAACTGAGGAACAGGAAAATCTTTCTGATGCAGAAAGGTTTGGACAACGTGTGTAAAGGCGATGCGTTGAAGATCGGGCTGCTGATTTCGCGCCGACTTATAGATTTTCAGGAATAGTGTGCCCTGATTGGTCGCAAGTCGCATCGTTGTGCTCATCGCACCGGTGCCGATTGGTGTTGCGGACTCAATGGTGAGGTGGTAGTTCTGACGGACGGATACCCGAATAGCATTGGCAAGGTTAGAAAGCATAACAGGAAATACTCCCCAGCATGGACTCGGTTTTGACGTAAGGCATTAAAGAGACATGCTCTATTATAACCTAAGTTGCTAGTTATAGAAAACGTTGCAAACCGAGCGAATGAAAACTATAGTAAAGTTTAGAATTAATTGGACGCTCTGTACCGGGGATGGGAAAATCCGGGCTATCACCCCGGTGCGGTTTCTAACCGCACCGCATAGGCGCAGTTGAAAACAGCGCCTACCAAACATGGGGCGCGAAAGTGTCTATTTTTTTAGAATCCACTATAAATTGAATCAATTACTGCTCGCAGTGGATTGATAAATCCACTGCATATGTACAAAGATGACTCCGTTTCGAGAGTCTAAGACTTGGATATGTCTGTCCAAGCCGAGCGGATTTGACAACTAGCAACTTGCGTTATTATAACTTACGCTCCATTGTGTTTCAATTGGTGTTCGATATGCAGAGAGTAATTGATGTGCAAACCCACAATCCCGTTTCAGGTGCAATTTGGCAAGTTGTTCTTTTTGGTGCAACAATTTTCTGAACTATGTCCTAAAATGCACATTTAATTTTTCTATATCCTCCTTCGACGTTTATGATTGGTTGCTTTGTCTCAATACAGGCTTGGCATGAAACTTGCCGTTATCGTGTTAAAAGGAGGTAGTTTGTAATGAGAAAATATCTGTTGGTAGCTGCGTGCTCAGGGATTTTTGCTTTACTCTGGGCCCCTGCTTCTTTAGCGCTTTTTTTTGATTTTGAAGGTGAAGAGCAGTTAGACCAGTGGGAAGTCTTAATCCCTCCCAACGATCCAGGAAACGATCCAGACGCTTCATGGCAAATCGTCAATGGTGCACTGAAGTTAAAATCTGGAGGAGCGTGGGATTTTCTTGCACTCAAAAACTTTGAGTTCACCGATGGAACGATACGCTATAAACTTAAGTGGATCGAAGGTGGGATTTGTGAAATAGGTGTGTTTTATCGTCTGGAAGAATCCCCCAATTTACCGCACTATCACGTCCATGTTTCCGCTATCAACGTTCCACCCACAGGGGTACGATGGGGGTATATCGAAAAAGTTATAAATGGGGCAAAAGCAACCGGCGGGCGGTGGGTGCCCACAATCAATAGGCAGATACCCGGATGGGGACACGCACCGGTCGATAAGTGGTTTGAGTTCAAAATCGAGGTCAGAGGGGATGAGCATGTCGTCCACGCTGGACGTGAGGGGCGGCTTAAGAAAGCCATCGAATTGAGGCACGACGCGAAGCGCAGTGGAAGGGTTGGGCTTGTCAACTATTCTGCGGAAGACACCGTACTTATTGATGATTTTGAAGTGATTCCAGACTCTATCATTGTCAGTGTAGAGAGACGCGGCAGGCTCACAGCGGTGTGGGGAAAGATTAAGGGTGACAAATAAAGTTTGGTTGATAACAATTGACAAACATCTTTTGAAAAATGTTGTTGACTCTGTATTCCCTGAAATCTCTGATCTGCTTGATAAATTGAAATTCGCTATGACGCTTGCGGCAGCATCGCGCCCTGCTTTTCGTAAATTGTTCGGAGTTGACCACAGGCGGCGGCGATGTCTCTGCCCTTACTGAACCGAATCGGTGTGACATGGCGACCATCTGCGACAATGCGGCGGAATCGTTCGATCTGATCCAGTTCAGGACGTTGAAAATCGGACCCTTCGATCTCGTTGAAGGGAATAAGGTTTAGCTTGCACGGCAGCCGCCCCATCAATTTGCGGAGGCGTCTGGCATCTGCGATGCTGTCGTTCACGCCGCAGATCAGGACGTATTCGAGTGTGGCGGCTCGTTGTGTTGTGAGTGCCCATTCGCGTGTGGCATTGAGGACTTCATCGATTGGGTATTTGGCGTTGATCGGCATCAGGGATGTTCGAGTTTCGTCCGTTGTGGCGTTTAACGAAAGGGCAAGATTGCACTTGAGCTGCTCACGAGTGAATTGTCGTATACGGCGGGCTAAACCGGAGGTGGAAACGGTGATCTTCCCTTCAGGTATCCCTAACCCGTTTGCATCTGTCATCAAGTGGATTGCCTTCACGGTCTGATCATAGTTTGCCAGCGGCTCCCCCATCCCCATAAACACAACATGGGTCACGCCTTTTTCGGTGTCCAGTTCACGCTCAATTGTTATCAATTGATCCAAAATCTCTGCCGCTGTTAAATTGCGGAAAAATCCCATCTTCGCAGTCGCACAAAAGTCGCACGCCATCGCACATCCCACCTGTGACGAGAGGCAGACCGTGATGCGATCTTGATCATACATCAGGACGCTTTCGACCCGGCTGTCATCAGGAAGTTCAAACAAGTATTTGACTGCCATGTCGGAATTGGAAGTTGTGCGCGTGAGGACACGTGCCCCGCTGATGTAAGCGAGACCTGCCAACGTCTGTCTTAGCTTGTGCGGCAAATTGGTCATTTCCTCGAATGTCTCCACCCGTCTGCCATACATCCATGACATCAGTTGCTTAGCACGATATTTCGGTTCGCCCCACCCTGTCACCAGTTCTTCTAGCTCAAGCAGCGCCAACCCCTTCAAGTTGATTTTGTCGGTCTGTGGGTGTTGTGTTTTCATAGTATTAATAACTTGTGGCTGGTAACCCGATTGCGTGTTCCGAATGGGTTGCACAAGCCACAGCACCTTGATGGAAGGCGTCTTGGATTGTCATAACTGCTTTGAACCGGGGCTTCTGCGACAAATCATTTGTTGATTCCTCACCCGTCAAGTTTTTGTCGCAAAAGCTGGTTGACCATCTGTGGGTTGGCTTTGCCTCTCGTGGCTTTCATCACTTGACCGACGAGGAAACCGATTGCCTTCTGCTTCCCATCTCGATAATCTTGTGCCGGACCTGGGTTTTCTTCGATGGCCTGATCGACGATTGACTCAATGGCAGACGCGTCGGAAATATGATCAAGCTGCACCTGAAGTTGGAGGAGATCAAATGGATTGATAACCCGCTTATCCAAATCAATGACAATGTCGGGCTTTAAGAGCTCTTCCAAACGATCGGTCTGTTTAGCTTTCGACATTGTAGCTATTCCTCCGTAAATTGAGTGAAACCGTAATAAATCCCATCTATGACTACACCAACTTCACCCTGATTAGTTTCCCGTCCTAAACGCATCAAAAACGCTTTAAGTTCTAATAAAGCAAATTCGGTTAAGTCGTTAGGATCCGCAAACGAAAGAACCATTACAGTGGTCTCAAAAAGGAGCTGTTCGCCGCGTGCATCATCGCGCCACACACCTTTACCGGGTGGGAAAGCAGTGCCTCCTCGAAAGAGCCGACCAACAACGCTCAAGCTTTCATCAACCCAGTGCACCTGATCAATTTCATGTCCTTCCTGATCTTTACTGGGAATAAAAAGAATGACTTGAGAACTACCAGACGGTGTGTCTGCCTGCAAAATGTTGGCAATCTCAGCCATTGTTTGTTAGTTCCTCACCCGTCAAGTTTTTGTCGCAAAAGTTGGTTGACCATCTGTGGGTTGGCTTTGCCTCTCGTGGCTTTCATCACTTGACCGACGAGGAAACCGATTGCCTTCTGCTTCCCATCTCGATAATCTTGTGCCGGACCTGGGTTTTCTTCGATGGCCTGATCGACGATTGATTCGATGGCAGATGCGTCGGAAATCTGCGAAAGCCCTTTCTCTTCAACGATTTGCTTAGGACTTTTGCCGGTTTCAAAGACATCGGGTAGGACAGATTTAGCAATTTTACCGCTGATTGTCTGATCTTTAATTAGTTGAATCAGTTCGCTGAGGTGAGCGGGTGTTACTTTAGCAGCCTGAATCTCTATCCCTGCATTGTTCAACAGCCCTGACAAGTCACCCATGATCCAGTTACTGCTCGACTTTGGATCACTGCTGAGGCGTGCTGTTTCATCGAAAAAGTCTGCTATCTGTCGTGTGGCGGTGAGAAATTCTGCATCGTAGATAGGAATATCGTACTCTTCTACAAAACGTTTGCGGCGCTCGGCGGGTAGTTCCGGCAACGATGCTCGAATACGTTCAACTTCTGCTCCATCTACCTCAAAAGGAACAAGGTCCGGTTCAGGAAAGTAGCGATAATCGTGAGCTTCTTCTTTGCTACGCATGGGTGCTGTCCTGCCGGTGTTGATGTCAAACAGTACAGTTTCTTGGACAACTTCCTCCCCCTGATCAAGAATCCGTGCTTGACGCTGCTCCTCGTATTCCAAGGCGGTCAACACATGCTGAAATGAATTTTTATTTTTTAATTCCGTTCGTGTTCCTAGTTCTTCACTGCCAACTGGACGCAGGGAGATATTCGCATCACATCGGAAACTTCCCTCCTCCATGTTACAATCGCTGATTTCGACATACTCTAGAATTTCTTTGACGGCACGCCAGTAGGCAATTGCTTCTGCGGGGGTGCGGAGATCCGGTTCACTAACAATCTCTAACAACGGCACGCATGAACGATTGAAGTCTACATAGCTCTGATTTGGATTTCCTGTCACATCCGCATGGACTAACTTTCCGGCATCCTCCTCTAAGTGGATACGATTAATGCGAACACGCTTCGTTTCGCCATCCAATTCATAATCGGCATAACCGTCGTAGGCGAGGGGTAGATCATACTGTGAGATCTGGTAACCTTTGGGTAAATCTGGATAGAAGTAATTTTTCCGATCGAACTTGCTGTAAGACGCTATTTTGCAGTTCAGGCCTAGAGCGGCACGGATTGAAAACTCGATCGCCCGCTGATTCATCACAGGCAGCACACCCGGCATCCCCAAACAGATTGGACAGGTTTGCGTGTTTGCCTCGGATCCAAACTTCACCTCACAGTTGCAAAAGAGTTTACTGTTTGTCGATAATTCAGCATGAATCTCCAAACCGATAACGGTTTCGTATTTATATGCCATGTTTTCTCCTCAATCGGGATGTCGATTGAAAAACCGATTGATATTAAATCATCTTTCTTGTCAACCATCTTCGCGTATTCAAAGGTTTAGGGCGCGCATTTGGTTTAGGGTATTGCCAGAGTTGGAAGTAAAGCACTGTGCCAATCAGCGATCCGGTTTCGCCGACAGTTCCGAGAACTTGTTGCGCTTGAACAGTATCACCCCGTTTTACAGTTGTACCTGACAGATGCGCATAAAGAGAGGTGTATCCATTCCCGTGCAGAACAACAACTGTGTTGCCATAACCTATGATTGATTCGACAGTTGCGACAATACCATCTGCAACACACCGCACGGGTGTACCCTTTTTCGCTTGAATAGTAATACCACGGTCAGTGGGTATCTGGTTTGGGACAACCACTCCGACAACGGGCCAAGGAAGTTTGCCAAACGACGCTGGTCGGATGCTTTTAATCGTCTGCGCTTGCTCTTCAAGATGTGCATCGCTGATAATTCCGAGGCGCTCTCCTAACTGTGCAACAGCAGCGTTTAACTCCTTTAACGCTTGGTTATGAGTTCCCTTCTCTGTCCGGTACTTATGGAGAAGTTGTTGACGCTTCCGTTCTTGAGTGAGCAGGAGTAAGCGTTCGGCCTGTTTCGCTTTCTCTGCTTCCTTTGCTAATTGGATTAGGTGAACAATTTCGGTGGACTTTTCTGCGATTTCTTCCTGTCGAAGTTGTATCTCTTTTAGCATATCTTGATCTGCTTCAGCGATAACCCCCATATACTTATACTTTTCCACAAGATCTTGCATATCCTGAGCACCAAGCAATATCTTCAAAAAGTGCTCATCTTCCTTATTGTAACCTAGCTTATAAATCGCACGAATCCGTATTATAGCCCGTTTCTTTTGTTCCTTGTCTTGAGAGAGCAACTCCCCCAACTCTCTCTGAAGTTCCGCAGCTTCAAGTGTATGATTTTCAATCTCTTGCTGATACCGGGCGAGCTCTTTTTCGTTGGCGGCTAACTTGGATTCAATCTCCTGTAATTTCTGTAAGACCCCTTGTTCCTTTTGGATAATCGTGTTTCTTTGTTCTTCGAGGCTGCGCTTTTCCTCCTTTTTCTGTTCATGTTCCTGCTGCCACTGTTCCGTCTGCTCCGGCGTTTGGGCTAAGAGTAGTACGGGAGCCTGAAGGAGAATCGCAGCAATAATGTAGACAAAGGGACTTAAAATCTTCAAACCAAATAGTTTCAAGATGTGACTCCTTTAATTAGGGGCAGGACTTACGCACTCCAGATTGTAGTTGCCCGATTCATCGGGCGTTGGTAACGGTGTCCGGCGGCGATTCATCGCCGAACTACAGGGCTTTGACCGCTCAACTGCGTAAGTCCTATAGGGAAAGATTTCCAAAGTTTCAGAAGGATGATATTTGTTTTATTGGATACTCCGATGCAAGGTCGAAGTCTATCCTTTATCGAGATTGCAGCAGTAGGGTTTGTCTAGGGATAAGCGGTGACCTAAGTTAATCAGCAAGTTCATTGACAATTGCAACGTTTTCTTCGACTTCGCGCTGGCTGACCATACCAATTGTCATTGCGTGAACGCAAGGCAGCCCCATGACAAATTCGATGCCTTTCCTAGGACCATCTTCTTCAGCTAACTTGCTCTGTCCGAGCACCTTCATGCCGTAGATGCCTTTGCCAAATGCTGCCATCTGTTCCATGGTCCGGATGACATCAGCGGGTGATGCATCCATGTGGACTCCAGTGTAGTTAATCCGGGCTAACACAGCTTCGACCCATTTGGTCATGGCAGCTGTTTGGAATGCGCCATAATCGTGGCACGAAACGCCATGTGCACGTATGAGCCCCTGTTCTTTGCACCGCATTAACGCTTCCATTGCGTCCGGATAGCGCGTGGGCCAATCGAATTCGGTGAGACAGTGCAGCAATACAATATCGACGTAGTCCGATCCAATCTCCTTCAAAAATCGTTTGACATCATTTTCAACCGATTCCCTAGTGCGAGAAGTCGTTTTTGATGTGATAACGACTGAAGATCGATCCAATCCCTTGAGGGCTTCCTTGATATAGGAGTGGCTACCGTATTGGTCCGCAGAATCCCAAAACGTCACACCTTGATCATGAGCAAAATGGAGCAGGTCAACCAAACCTTTCAATCCCAATGCCGTCTGATCCGATTTTCCACCCCAACCGTGCGTGCCTGTTCCAATCGAAAGCCGCGAGACCCGCAATCCTGTTCTACCAAAATCTACAATTTGCATTGAATAACTCCTTTGGGTTAAAGGTGATTATACCAGTCTGTGATTGATTTTATCTGTGTGGACAGTATATCACACGACATTGGTCAGGTCAACCCTATTCACATAGGACTTTAGGGCAATCGCATGTGAGTTTTTAGAATAGTGTAGCCAAAACAGTCGTTAAGTAGTCGGTGTCCCACGCGGCTTTCAATCGCTTGGTGGCAACCCCGACCTTGGCTGATTTTTCTCCCTTGAGCAGGTTGAGTGCAATCCGCCGGAGTATGGCGAAGTTTTGACTGCCATTTTCTTTGCGAATGCGACACCCATCTTCATCAAAAGCAACATCTAACACCCAATGACAACAGTTTTCAATCGACCAATGGGTTCGGATAGCCGCAAGCAATTGGGTGGCATCTGTCGATAACGAGGAGATATAATATCGGGATTTCACCGTCGTCTGTCCATTATGTTCCCGCTCGGCAGTGACTTTAACCACTGAACTGAGATTGGCAAAGGTTTGACTGCCTCTGAGGGGTTCAATCAAAGCCGGGTCAGAAACGCTGATAGCGGTTCGGGTCTCAATCCGACCATGGTCGCCATCAACGGTCTGAGCAGTGTTGGTCTGCACATCGGGTAACCGATTATCGGCAATGCCATCAAACAACAGTTCGGCATCTTCGTACAGTTGCCCTTGATTCGCTTTCAATGCGAGCACATAATCCGCATCACCATCGACGATCTGTTGAGCAATCTGTGGGTGACACCCCATTGCATCGGTGGTCACAATACAACCTGAGAGCGTCAACAACTCCAGCAGTTGCGGTATGGCGGGTATCTCATTGGAATGGTCAGCGACTTTCAGTTGTCCCAATGTCACCGATTGGGAGGACGCCCACGCACTGACAAGCCGAATCGCACTTTGGTCGGTCGCAGTATCATAAGACCGACGTAGGTGTTTACCATCAACAGCAACCACTTGACCGTCTGTCACTTGTATAACCTGTTTTAGCCAATTGATGAAACAGTGCTCAAACTGAACCGAGTCAAGTAAACCAAACACCCGACTAAAGGTGTCGTGCGATGGGATACCGTGAGCTAATTTCAATACCTTAGACAGCCACTGCGATTTCGCATGACCAAACGATTCAACCGCCACCCAGCTATCGGCACCACAGATGACCGCACAGATGGCTATCACAACCATATCCAGCAGTTTATGACGTATCCGACTCTTATCTGTTCGAGGGTCGGGTAATTCGGAAAAATGGGATTCAATTGAAGTAATGGATTTATCAGACATGTCTGCGACTCCTTTGCTTTGAGGATACCTTATACATTACCTCAATTTACCCCATTGTCAAACACTATTTTTTATATGCGATTCCCCTACATAGGACTTACACAGCCAAACGGTTAAAGCAAACACCAGAAACGGTCGCGCAACACGCCGGGCTGGTTGAGCCAGGACTATAGCGCAATAGTCCTGGTATCTTCGGCGATTCATCGCCGCTGGATACCGTTCCCAACGCCCGATGAATCGGGCAACTATAATCGAAGTGCGTAAGTCCTGTCACAGAAATCCGCAACTAGTGCCAAATCGAGCCGGAATTGCTAACTTCTATTTTTTTAACGTATCGTTCAAATTTCTAGTTACCTACATTTTTTCTGTGAGAAACTTCTTGACAAATACTCTCCGTAGGTTTATAATCTCTTTAAGACCGAAAATGAGAATGAGTCTCAGTTTCAAAAAAGGAGGAAGCAATGAGTCAAGACACTGTGACCACTGAGATACGCTCTGTTCCGACCGATCAGAGTTTCCCTGTTACAGAAGCAATCCGATCTCGCCGAACAATTTTTCAATTTAAGCCGGGCCCAGTGCCCCAAGATGTTCTCGAAGAGATTCTTGAGGCAGGTATCTGGAGTCCCAATCATCACCTAACCGAGCCGTGGCGATTCACTGTTATTGGTGAAAAAACGAAGTTAATTCTTGCTGAACGGTATAGTGAAATTCAGATTGAAAAAATTACGTCCAACCCGAAAGCAGCTGCAGCTGCAGATGAAGCAACCCTTGCTAGGGCAGGAGAGGCAGGCTTCAAAAAGTTCACCTCCAAGCCCACAATTGTAGCGGTTTCGTGCGTCCAAGACGGAGACGAACAACGCAAGCGCGAAGACTACGCGGCAACCTGCTGCGCTATGCTGAACATTCAACTAGCTGGTTGGGAGCGAGGGGTCGGGATGCAGTGGAGCACCGGCGCAATAACGCTGGAACAGAATACTTACGATCTGCTCGGTATTGATTCCAATCAGGAATATATCATCGGATTTTATTATATGGGCTATCCGGCTGAAGTACCAACGCTTGAGCGAAAACCCGTGACTGAGCAAGTCCGATGGACAGATTGAAGAACTGATGAACTAACCTGCAATGAAATGAAACTCATCTGCTCCGACAACACGGGCTTATTCCGAATGCCTACCGCCGAATCCTAACGCTACCCGCCTGCATTGCGCTTTCAGCTTCTTCGACCGTTGCCCAGTTGAAATCACCGGGGAAGGTATGCGCAAGCGCGGAGTAGCCGCCACCGAAATCAACCGCTTCTTGGAGTGATTTGCCGTTGAGTAGACTATAGATCAATCCTGCGGAGAAACTATCGCCGCCGCCGACACGATCGACAAGTTCGAGATTTTCGTAGATACGCGATAGGTAGAAATCCGATCCATCATACAGGAGCGTGCGCCAATCGTTCAACCAACCGGTTTTTGCGTCACGCAGGGTGGTGCCAATCATTTCGATAGTGGGGAATGCCTCGCAAACCCGTTGTGCGACCTCTTTATAACTTTCTGGGTCAAGTTGGCTGAAGCTTTCAGTTGTGCCCTCCGCTTTGAAGCCGAGTGCCATCTCAAAATCCTCTTCATTGCCGATGAGCACACAGACATGATTCATCATCTCACGATTCGCAGCCTGTGCTTGTTCTGCGCTCCACAACTTTGATCGGAAGTTTAGATCATAACTGGTCTTTACGTCTGCCGCGCGGGCTGCTTGAAGCGCCTCTTTTGCCACCACCGCTGCGGAATCGGATAGTGCGGGAGTAATGCCGCTCAGATGGAACCAACGGGCACCGTCAAAAATCTGCGACCAATTAATTTCGCCGGGTTGGATATTTGAGATTGCTGAATAACCACGGTCATAGGTTACGCTACTAGCGCGAGGTCCCGCGCTCAATTCAACATGATAGAAACCGTTCCGTTCTAGCCCGACACCGTCAAACGGTGTCCACACAATATGAGACGTATTGACACCTAACTCACGTCCTTTGTTAGCGATGAATTTTCCCGACCAGTTATCAACCAAGCGCGAGACCCATGCTGTGCGTAGTCCTAACTGCGCCCCATTGACTGCGACATTTAGCTCCGCTCCGCCGGCGTCCATCAATAGGGTTGACGACCCTTCAAGCCGCCTAAACTCGGGCGAAGTGAGTCGTACCATCGCTTCGCCAAATGTAACTAAATCGTACATATCAACCTCCTTCGTGGAGCCCACTTCGATGAAATCGGGCTGAACCCTAATTGTATGATGTATCTGATTATGCGTTCGTAGATTCACTGATCTGCTGATTTTCCTCATCGTTTTGCTCTACTTTTGCTTGATATTCGTGGTGTAGTTGTTTAATACAGCTGCCGCAAAAACAGTAGACCCTGCTATAACCGCCGACCTCCTTCTCTAGCAGCGCATCCATCGGAAATTCCTCATGACAGAGTGCACATTCCTCAAGTTCAACGCCGGGATCGGCTTCTTCTCTCGCTCTCCGTCTCGAAATAACCTGCAGAACAATCCAGATGGCCAGCGGTATACAGATAATCCAGATGATGAAAAATAGCATAATCAGTTAGCCTGTCCAAAATAAAATTACACCAAACGCTCATGTTAAGAAATCTTGCAACCGAAACCGAGTTTTTTCTTCAAAACTCGGTTTCTCTTTGCGTTTTGCACCGTCTTTTTTTGGTCTAGTAAGCCGCTCTTCCTAGCCTGACCACACCAATGAATAATGGTTTTCACGTTTCACGCATCACGTTTCGCGCCTCATTCGTATCGCTCTGCATCGGCAGGTTCAACAGCATCTTCGCTCATTGAAACACCCAGATTCTCTGCACACTCCGAAATCTGCTGATGGATAGTATCGGGGAGTTCAATGCCATCAACTAGACGCTGGACGCGATTCCGATGTTCAAAGTCACCAGGGACAAGCACTTCGTTAAAGCCCGGTGCGGGAGGGATCGACTTGATGCCATCTAGGAAAGCACGCACACCCTGTTGATATTCCGCCAACGGTGTCAGGGCATTGACGTTTATCACCTGCATAAAACAACCGCCCATCGCGCCCTTTTCAATATCGAAAGTGCCAGATAATCCGCCAAGCAAACAAACCAGCAAGCCAATTGAGTAACCCTTGTGCAAGCCAAACGGTAGGAGGAATCCGCCATCGTAAAAGTCCGCGGGTTTGACACTCGGATTTCCGTTCTTATCCACTATGTGGTCTTCAGGCAAATCTTCGCCTTTGCTCCGTGCGACTTGGATTTTGCCCTCCGCAATCATGCTTGTGGCAATATCAATGACAAAAGGCGCATCGTCGCCGGTTGGGACACCTACAGCAATCGGGTTAGTGCCTGTTGCACCGCCGGCACCGCCAAAGGGCACTGTAATTCCCTGCATTCGCCCACCGCCACCGGTGGTAATAATGCCAATACAGCCTGCGCTCGCCGCCGCTTCTGCATACTCACCTAGCCGACCAATGTGACCAGTATTAACGATACTTACGCTACAAATATCCGCTGCTTCCGCTTTCTCTATTGCACGATTCATCGCCTGTCGAGCGATGTAATGACCGAAGCAGTTTTTCCCATCGAAAAACATGGTATTCGCGGTTTCTCTAGCGACTTCTGGTTCCACATTGGGAACAATTCCACCACCTTCAATGCTGCGCAGATATGCGGGGATGCGAAGCACTCCATGTGAGTCGTGTCCAGCTAGGTTCGCGTTGACCAGAATTTCTGCCACATCGTCAGCGATGTGGCGGGTGGCGCCTGCTGCGACAAATATCCGTCGCGTAATAGAATGCAAATGACTTGCTTGAAGTCTGTGTGTTGTTGCCATAATTGGTATTCCTTTCATGAGTTAATAAGTGAAAAATGTTGCTTAGTCTAACCTGTTGAGTCGCTACCATCATTCTCTGATTCCGATAATTTCAGAGGTCTGTTGTTGTAACTCTACAAGATTATAAAACGCCCCCTTCTTGTCCATCAATTCACTGTGTGTACCGACTTCTACAATTCGTCCAGCATCAAGGACGACCAGCCGGTTAGCGTTCCGAAGGGTCGACAATCGATGTGCAATGGCGAAGGTGGTCCGATTTTTGACCAGCCGGCCAACTGCCTCCTGAATCTCCTTCTCGGTCTCCACATCCACCGAGGAGGTCGCTTCATCCAAAATAAGGATCTTTGGGTCGTGGAGAATTGCACGAGCGATAGAAACGCGCTGCTTTTCTCCACCCGACAGGTTATTTCCCCGTTCTCCGACATTTGTATCGTAACCATCCGCCTTTGCCACGATAAAATTGTGTGCATTCGCCGCCTGTGCTGCCGCCATAATCTCCTCAAAAGTGGCACCTGGGTTGCCGTATCCGATGTTCTCGGCAATTGTCCCACTAAAGAGGAACGGCTCTTGCAACACGATACCAATCTGACTGCGTAGATCTTCTAGACGGAGGTTGCGTACATCCACACCGTCAATTTCAATAGCGCCACGGTCTACATCGTAGAACCGGGTGATTAGGTTCACCGTAGTTGTCTTTCCTACTCCGGATTTACCTACGAGCCCAATCATCTCCCCGGGGGTAACGTCTATATCCACTTCGTGGAGGACCGGCTTGCTCTTGTCGTAGCCAAAAGTCACATCTTTGAAAGTGACCTGTCCTTTTATTTTTCCCAGTGCGGTTGCCTCTGGATCATTGTAAGCTTCGGGTGTTGCATCAATGACCTCGAAAATACGCTCTGCGCCGGCAAAAGCCCGTGTCATCCAACTGTTAACGCGGCTAAGCCACTCTAAGGGACCGTAGACCTGCCACATATAACCGGAAAACGCCGTGAGGATACCTAGAGTTAGGCCGCCTCTAAGCGTGTCCAATCCTCCAACCAGCCAGATGAGTATTCCTCCACATCCGGTCAGAGAGCTTGTCACTGCAAAAAACACAAGCCAGTGACTTGCAGTTCTCCTAGAAATCCGCATCAAATCAGTGTTCTTCTTCTCAAATTCTCCTATCTCTCGCGGTTCTTGCGCGAAAGCCTTTACGACATGGATACCGGCAAATGCCTCGTTTAATCGTGCGCTCAGATGCGCCCAGCTCTGACCATGCTTGTTGAAGATTCGTCGCATACGTCGCCAGAAGAACCTGCCCCAGATTATGATGAACGGGATAGGAATTAGCATGCAAAGGGTAAGCTGCCAGTGCATCCAGAACAGGAGACCGATTATGCCGACAATCTTCAGGATGTTGATTACCAAGTAGGGCAGCCCATCAACCAGAAATTCTCGTAACATGTCGCTGTCCCGGGTTACACGAGACATCAGTGCCCCAACCCTACGGTCTGAGTAAAATTGCATTGTAAGCATCTCTAACCGTCGATAAAGGTGGCTTCGGATATCTGCTGTCATCCGTGCGCTTAACCAACTAATTATCCATCCGTGTGCCAACTCCATACTCCAACTTAGCATACGAAGACCAATCAACCCAAGTATACACCAGCCCAAAAGTGCTGCCCTTTCGTCCCTGCTAGGAATCGGTTCGCCCTGTGGCAGGAAGACATTATCAACAATATGCCGCATTATCTGCGGTGGGGCAAGATCTGAACCGATGGTTACTAGTGAAACAAGTACCAAGAGGACAACACGCCACTTATAGGGCATCAAGTAACTAGCAATTCGTCCCAACGTTGCCAACCGACGAATGCAAGCTGTGCAAATTCCGTTCTTCTCAGGTAAAAGCCTACCACATTTGGAGCACCGTGTCTGGTCAAGTTCCGTATTAATTAAAAAATCGTTTTGCTGACGAAGCTGCTCAAGCCCAAGTGCCACCTCAGAGAATTTTTCCGCAAGCGAGCTAGAGTAAGGAACAAAGAGAGTCGCCTCTTTCTTCCGCTCAATTTCCAAACGCCCACCTCCAACTAAGGGTTCGGTCTGGACAGCCGCTAATTCCCTGATGGGGACGTTAACAACCCCGTCGACTCCTTCCGCAGGCACCACAATCACTCGCCTATCTGTGGCAATGAGCCATTGCTCTCCAAAGGTGCCATCAGGATTCAGATCGGTGGACACACGAATAAGCTCTTCTTCTTCGTGAGTCAGCACATTCTGAATTTTCTGGCTGACTGTATCAGGCATCTGTTCGAGCAATTTCATCATAACTTCATCCAAAATTCCTGCTTTAGGTGATGGATCCTTGGGGGGTTATTCACACGGTGGAAACATCGGTCGATGTTTCGCGGGTGGTGACATAGCCACAATCTGGTCGCCTCGCCAATCAATGGTGTAGTTTTCAAAGCATATACTCTCCACCGTCCGTGCTTCGCGCATTGGGAAAGTAATAATACTGGATGAAGGAATCTCATTGCCACTAATAAGTAAATATGACTGGATGAATATCTTCTGAGATTCCACACCATTTACCTTTAAACAAACCTCTTTCTTATCCACCCAAGACGGGATACGCACCAGCACCGGCCGACCACTTCCGTTCTCAATTTCAAGGCATCCCGATCGAGAGAGATGACTGGTAAGGCACACCCCTTCCGCCTCGTGACTGAATAGCAGATTGATGCGGACACCGGCACCGTCTGAAGTAATGATGGACGATAACGCTTCACACATTCCATCCACGGCACCAGATGTAATATCATACGTTGCAATCGTTGCATCTAGATGTAGAAGATAATCATTGGGCGTTGGAAAGCTAAAGCCGCCGCGCAAACGTGAGGCACGACGATGAAGGCTATCATCTGTTTCATTGGGTTCGTCGGGCAAGTCATCTACGTCAATAACCTGTGAGGGCAGGAGATGCCCGCGGAGTATACGCTCTGCGTCCTCGAAGTAGTTTGCCCAGCCCGCGTGCCCCAAAAGTAGCGCGGCACGCAGTAGGTCGCCGGTGTTGTTGGATTCACCGCGGGGATGAAATTTATGCAGCGATTCCATTGACCAACCAAAACTGCTGTTGAAACGTGGGCATCCGACATCGTAAATGGCTTTGACTCTGTTCAACAGATCTGCATCGTTGGTGAGGAGCGCAAGGTCAAGCATTCCGGCGACTATGGCGTTGAGGGAATGACCGTGTGTCCCCGCTTCTTCCTTGAGTGTGCCCTCAGGCGTGAAACAGTGTTCCAGCGCATAGGAGGTCAAAAGCCCTGCCAATTCTAAGGCAACCTCATCACCTGTAATACGATAGTTCCGAACCAGCGCATCAATGGCGCGACCTTCCTGCGACGGTTGGTGATTGTATTCCGAAACGTAAGGGGGAAGGCGGTCAAGCTGGATAGCACCATCATTATCTAGTGCAGCACGGACCGTCCGAATCAGCCGCCGACTCCACTCCTGTGCCCGTTCGTCGCCACGAAGGATGATACCGTTCAGGGCGTGCGTGGATTCCCGTATGTTGTGGAGATGGACGAAACGTTCACCTGTGTCGTTATCCGCTGTACCGGGCAGATTGTCCGCTTCATCAAACAAGGCAATCTGAAGATCGGCGAGATCCGTCCAGATAGCTTCGTCGACGCATTCCCCTGTGGCGCGCTCCGCCATGCCGATAGCGTGGATGGCTCTGGCAACATCATGACACCAGTCCCATGCGCCGGAGTGACGAAACGCCCCCAATTCTCCTTCAGCAAAGCCGATAGACCAATACGGCATGTGCTTATTCGTTGGGTCAAGTCCACCGACAAGCGAATTCAATCCCAGTCGAATATGATTCAACATATCTACCGGTTCCAGATGCTGCATCTGCTATTCTCCTTTTAGCTTGGTGCCCAATCTGTGCACTACACAACATGCGAGTGAGTCGGCAAACCGTCATGACTATGCTCTATAATACTGTGGTGATGTTCGCCAGATTCCTCGACCGGGTCAATATGGATGACCGCCCTAGACAGATAGCTCAGGTGATGGAAAAGCTGATGTTGCACCTCTTTTGCTATAGCGTGCCCTTCAGCGACGGAGAGATGCGGTGGCACAGCGATATTCACTTCCGCATGTAGGCGATGCCCGATCCAACGGCTGCGAACATCTGTTACCTCCTCAACTCCCTCAACATGGTGGGCGGCGTGGTTTATCTCATCAATTACGTCAGCCTCCACACCGTCCAACAGGCGCGTGAATACCGCCTTCCCCGACTGCAACACAATCCCAAAAATCGCGACGGTAATAAGCACTCCGACGATGGGATCTGCAATCGGATGGACGAACCGTATCCCGATCACTCCCACCAACACCGCAAGGCTTGTCCAACCATCAACACGCGCATGATAACCATCCGCAACGAGAGCAGCACTTCCAATCTCTTTGCCAACCTTAATCCGAAATATCGCAACGCCTTCATTGCCTATAAAACCAACCACCGATGCGGCAGCAACTACCCACAGGTGCTCAACAGTTTTAGGATTAAAGAAACGATTAACTGATTCATATCCTGCAACAATTGCGCTGAACAATATCATAAACACGATTGCGATGCCCGCCAAATCTTCGACACGTCCGTAGCCGTAGGTGAACCGTTTGCTCGGTTTTAATCGGGCGAAGGAAAAAGCAATCCACAACGGAATCGCAGTCGCCGCGTCGCCAAAGTTGTGAATTGTGTCAGAGAGTAGTGCGACGCTGTCGGAAATCACAACCACACCGACCTGTAACACCGCAGTTACCATCAACCCCAAGAAGGACCACTTTATTGCCCAGATGCCGCGCTCCGTGGTTATAATGGACGGGTCTATAACGCCGTGTGTATGACCATGTTCCCCATGGTCGTGGCTATGACCATGATCATCGTGTTCTTCATGGTCATGGTGGTCGCGATCGTGATCATGTCCATGATGGTGGTGATGTCCGTCGTGCTGATGCACTTTTTTCCTAAACATTAAGAATCACCTCCTGCGATGCGTTCATTAGTACATTCGTCCATTCAAAAGAATAATGCGTAACCAGAAAACGAGCGGATCACTGTCCCATTTTCAGCTTTTACGCATTACGCATTACGTTTCACGTGGCAATGGCAAATGAATTTTCGCGCTGTCCTGTGACTGCGATTGCAACGCCCCTAACATAATCTCTAGTGTGTGTCGGGCGCGGCGCGGCGGTGAACTACTCGGCACATCGTTCCAAACCATCTGGGCAAGTTCCCGGACAGGATGAATCAAGCTATCGCCGAAGTAATCTCCATAGGTTTCGCCTTGGGGTGCCGGTGCTTCCGTCGCTGTTCCTTCGGGCTGATCTGTCTTCCACGCTTTGCAGTGGTTATCGTTCAAAACGTAGCGACCATTCGGACCTTGGAGATCGAATTCGCAACCGGCGGGTGTCATCTTGGCACTGTTCACGATACCACGCACCCCGTTGGCGAACTCAATGATAATCGACGATGCTGGATCGAGGTCAGGATCTCTCCCACCTTCCCCCTTGTATTCAATGCCGTAGTCTTCAAAACCTTGTTCGTGTGCAGCAATGAGCCAGACCGGATCCGCATCCGCAAAATAACAGACCGCGTCGATGAGATGGGTGCCGTTACGGAAAAGCATTGACCGACGCCCTCCCATGTGTGCAATAATACGGGTCAATCCACCGATTTCACCGTCCCGAACTGCGGTTCGCACCCCTTGATACAGCGGCAACCAACTCCGTGTGTGATCCACCGACATCTTGGTCCCGTTCCGCTCAACCGTCTCAATAATCCGATCGGCATCTCCGAGGTTAATTGTCAGCGGTTTCTCGCAGAGAATTCCCTTGACTCCGGCGTCCGATGCGTCACAGACCGGATTGGTGTGATAATCGTCCGGTGTCGCCACGCTGACGACATCTAGATTCTCCTTTTCGAGCATGGCGTGGTAGTCATTGTACTCGTGGACAGAGCCGCGTGTAATCTTTGAACGCTCGAAGAAGTTATCAAGGACATCGGGTTTCAGGTCACAAACTGCGACGAGTTCAAATTCAGAGGCATTGGCATAGGCATATCCATGATATGATCCCAAGCCGCAACCGATAACACCCGCCCGTAGTTTTTCATTGCTCATCGTTCACCTCGTTTTGGTATGTTTTACAACTCAACAGATTGGTGTTGAGGTAAGCCTGCGGGGAAGCCGTAAGGGAGGTCATTCCGATCTGCGGGCAGGGGCCAGCTTTGCCCGCCCAGATTCTGGAATGACTTGTGGCGACCACAGAGCCATAAGAACATCTCCGACACCTTGATTGTGTCGCGGAACTGCTCTACATACGCCCCGCCAGGCCCAGTGTATTCAGCGGTCGCGAAATCGAAGTCTTGCTCGATTACCCAGTCCCGTTGTGGCGGAGTTGTGCGCCAGTAGAAGTATTTGAGTAGGTTGCGAATCCCCGAAGCGGTTGACGGCCCGCGCCGATGCCAGATGTGGTATACAGTCAGGAAGATAGAACCAGCAGGCGCGGTAGTGGGCATAGCGCCCTTGATGCTCGCCAAATGTCCCATGAACCTCGCTTTGTTTCGCACGAGATGGGTGCCAGGCACAATCTGCGTCGGTCCCATTTCAATGGGCGTATCCTGCGGGTAGTAGAAAACCTGCAAAAAGTTGAGTTCGTGCGTGTAGTGATAGTTACCGTCCACATGCCACCCACCCACAGCCTGAATGGGACATTGCACACGATGATTGCTCATCAGTATCGGCAGGTGGAAGTTAGCACCCAGAAGGGAACGCACAGCACCAGCAGCTGCCGGATGGACTATCACATTCTCAACGAACCAGTCTTCCATCAGGATGCCGCTTGGCTCCATATAGGAGTGTTGGTCGCAGTATTCCATCGCCCTACGATTGACATCATCGGGGACAACACCCTCAAGCATTAGATAACCGTTCTTGCAGAACTCTAGCACCTGAGTATCTGTCATCGTCGGTTCACAGTCATAGGTTTTCCGTTCCGATATTCGCATGGTTCACCTCCAGCGTTCAAGAATGAATTCGGCACCCAAGCCGTAGAACTCTTTTTCATCTACAGCAAGCAGTGCCATATTCGGGAAAGAAATGATCCGCCAACCATCTCGGACAGCTTCTAGGACTGTCTGATAGGGCCAATCTTCTGGATCAGGCGGTCCCTCACGAAGTTCTCCATCCTCAACTAACAGCATACCGACCACCGCTGCTCCGGGGGAAGTGGTTACCGCTTGCAGATAGAGGACATCCTGCCGTTTCGGACTGTCTGAACCTACAACGTCCGCAATTCCCTTGCGCAGATTGGCTTCCGTCAGTGTCCCCTGTTGGAGTTCCGTTGCTAGTGCCTCTATGGTTTCTTTTTGCGTTTCAGTCATCGAGTTTTCCCTCGTTCAAGATTACGATTCTACTGGCAAAAGTCCCAATTATCTCTCTGTCGCATTATACACGAATTTAGTTGCCTTGCCAATAGAAAACGTGATAGCATGAGAAAATACTCTGCACCCTTGGTGCTTCGCCGATCTTCGAGTATAGATGCTGTATCAGGGAGTCTCGATCTCTTTGTAAATGTCCTACATCAGAAAGGAATCACCATGTTAAAGGCAGGATTTATCGGTGCAGGCGGCCGAAGTCAAGGCGCGCACTACCCGAATGTAAATCGTCTCGAAGATGATGTCGAGATGGTCGCAGTATGCGAACTTGACGAAGAACGATTGAATCAGGTCGCCAAGAAATATGAATTCTCCCATACTTTCACAGATCACCGCGAGATGCTCGATAGCGTTGACCTAGATATTATCTACTGCGTGATGCGTGAGGAGTGGATATTGCAGCCCGCGCTCGACTGCCTCAACGCGGGGAAACATATCTTCATTGAAAAGCCGCCCGGTGCTAACAGCGATGAGACGCAGCAACTGCTTGACACAGCAATCGCAAACGATGTCTATGCGATGGTCGGTTTTCAACGCCGTTACGCCGCGGTGACCCGTGAGGCGATGCGTCGCGTGGCGGAGAAGGGACCTGTCTCTACAGCAATAACCACCTTCAACAAGCAGATTCTCGGTGGCGACGGCAAGGAGTTTACGACAACACTCTGGAACGATGTGTGTCACGTTGTCGATCTGCTGCGGTATATGGCAGGCGGTGAACCCGTCGAGGTAACGGCGTATCGGGACAAGTTCGGCAGCGAAAGCCGAAACTGTTACACCGCACTTGTTCGCTTTGATAACGATGTGACAGGCGTGTTGCTTGGGAATCGGGCGTCAGGCGGTCGGGTACTTCGCTCAGAACTTCACGGCGTGGGGATCGGGTGCTATATGAAGATTCCGGCGGAGATCGAGATTCACGAAGACAATGAGAGCCACACGATGGGTGGTTGGGAGGTTGATGGCGTTGACGAGCGGGATACGCCTCGATATGAAGGTGTCCTAACGATGCACAAGCACTTTGTAGACTGCGTCCGTAACAAAAAAGTCCCAATCAGTGATCTTCGTGACGCGATTCATTCGATTCATCTCGTTGATCAAATCGAGGGAATTTTACCGGACTCCTAGAACGTGGGGGATCAGTAAATATCGGGAAGTAAGTTGCAACATTAGCCGGTCTCGGACACCACCGGCTAATGCCTCAACACCTTGTGGCTGCCAATTGAGTTTCGGCAGAAGTTGGACCTCCCGCCTTAGTGCGGAAGAAGGGCTTTATGGAAATCAATCAAATCAAAGCACACCTTGAAAGCGATAAAATTCAGAAGATTAAACTCGCTGGCTTCGATATTGATGGGGTCATGCGCGGCAAATATATCTCGCTCGACAAATTTTTTTCTGCCATCGAAAAGGGCTTAGGTTTCTGTGATGTAACATTCGGTTGGGATATGATCGATCAGCTCTACGAGCAACCAACCGTCACGGGATGGCATACCGGGTATCCCGATCTCCTTGCCAAGATTGACCTGAGTACATATCGCGCGATGCCTTGGGAGCCAAACACAGCGCTGTTTTTGCTTGATTTTTACGAAAGCGAAGATCAGCCACTTACGGTTTCCCCGCGCCAACTGCTCCAAACAGTCGTCCGTAAAGCGAATAATATGGGGTTCGAGCCGTTCATGTCAGGGGAGTACGAATACTTCATCTTCCGAGAGACACCCCACTCCCTAGAGGACAAAGGATTCGAGAACATGACGCCGCTCTCGCCCGGCTGGTTCGGCTACAGTGTGCTGCGGGCATCTGCGGCTGCGGAGGTTGTTCACGCAATTATCGATCAGATGAGGGAGTATGACGTTGAACTGGAAGGGATACATACGGAAACGGGACCCGGTGTGTATGAAACTGCGATTCGATACGATACAGCGTGCAACGCCGCAGACAAAGCTGCGTTATTCAAAACTGGTGTAAAAGAGATTTTAGTCAGACACGGGCTTGTTACAACGTTTATGGCAAGGTGGAGTTCAGACTATCCCGGATGCAGCGGTCATCTGCACCAGAGTTTATGGAATTTGGAAGGCGATACAAACCTATTTGCCGACGAATCCGATGCGTCGGGCATGTCTCAAACGATGAAGCACTATATCGCGGGACAGATCGCGGCGATGCCCGAAATGATGGCACTCATCTGCCCGACAATCAACTCCTACAAGCGGACAGTCCCCGGTGCTTGGGCACCGACGAGTGCCTCTTGGGGAATAGAAAATAGAACCTGTGCCCTGCGTGCAATTCCCGGCATCTCCCCTAAATCCACGCGGACCGAATATCGGCTAGCCGGTGCGGATGGCAACCCGCATATCGCTATGGCGGCAAGCCTCGCCGCTGGATTATACGGTATCGAACATCAACTCGACCCCGGTGAGCCGTTTGAGGGCAACGCATATAATGCCCCTCGAGGTCGATTTGAACTCTTGCCAAGATCGTTGGCGGAAGCAACAGATGAATTAAACGACAGCAAAATCACCCGCGCCTGCCTCGGCGATGCGTTTGTGGACCACTTCGTAATCACACGCGAGCATGAAATTACGGAATTCCATCGCGCCATAACGGATTGGGAACTTAAACGATACTTTGAAATTATCTGATACTATGCTCCCCCAACCAATTCAGTTAGCGATGTTTGACATGGCTGGGACCACCGTCAACGACAAAGTTGATGGACACCCGCTGATGGTCATCAGTATGATGCGTGCTTTTGCGAAGCACGGAATAGAACTCGCTCCAGATGCAATTAACAAGCATCGAGGAAAGCAAAAATCTGAGGCTATCCAAACCCTTCTGGGCGAAGTTGCAGAATTACCTCCCGCCGATGCCGAGCGCGTTGGAGATAATGTGTACCACGATTTTCTTCATGAACTGGAAAGCAATCTTTCAAGCATCTCGGAAATTGACGGCGCAACCGAACTTTTCCGACACCTCAAATCCAAGGGGATCCATGTCGGAGTCGGAAGCGGCTTTCCGAGGCAGGTTGTTCAGGCAATAATCTCCCAACTCGGCTGGCTGGACGAGGGACTGCTCGACTATGTAGGGAGTGCCGAGCAAATCGGTGTAGGGCGTCCCAACCCGAAGATGATCCACGACGCAATGGAACGGCTCAACATCACAGATGGAAGCAAGGTTGTCAAAATTGGGGATACTGTAGTTGATATTCAAGAAGGAAAGAACGCCGGTGCTTGGACGGTCGCCGTATTGACGGGATCGCAGACAGAACCACAATTAAGGGCAGCGGCCCCGGATTACATTCTATCGTGTGTTCGAGAGTTGAGGACGTTGATTCCCCGGTAAGTACACTCTAGTCCTCAACAGCGAAAAGCGTTTATCGGACAACCTGTTTGAGCCGTCCCCACATCGTGAATTGCTTACCCGCAGGAGCGACTGCAAAAGCAGGATTATACCAAGCAGGTTCATAGTCATGTGCTAAAGGATTGTTTGTGAGTTGTCGAGGATTTTGTCCGTCGACATCCATCACATAGATGTCCATCTTTCTTCCATTCCTTCCGAAGGAAGAGAAGGCAATGCGTTTGCTGTCGGGGGACCAAGAGGGATCAAAGTCGCCCCAGCTATGGCCTTTGGTGAGGTTGCGAGGATTCCTGCCATCAGCGTCCATCACGTAGATGTCCCACCTCCAAACGTCATCTCTATTAGACACGAAGGCAATCTGTTTGCCGTCAGGGGACCAAGAGGGTGACCGATCATCACGGCGGTTTTGAGTGAGCCTTCGACGATTCCTGCCATCAGCGTCCATCACGTAGATTTCTGCCTTCCTATCCCCTGCCTTCCTATCACTACCAGACACGAAGGCAATGCGTTTGCCGTCAGGAGACCAAGAGGGAGAATGGTCAACCGCAGGATTATCTGTGAGCCTTTGAGGATTCTGCCCATCGGTGTCCATCACGTAGATTTCATCGTTCCCATCTCTCTTGGACGAGAAGGCAATGCGTTTGCCTCCAGGAGACCATGAAGTGTGAAAGTCATCCGCCGGATTATTTGTGAGGTTTTGCTGATTACTCCCATCGGTGTCCATCACGTAGATTTCCCAGTCCCTCTCGAAGGCAATCTGTTGACCGTCCGGTGACCATGAGGGATCGTCCTCATCCTCGGGATGATTGGTGAGTTTTCGCTGATTCTTTCCATTGGTGTCCATCACGTAGATGTCCTCGTTCCCATCCCTATCAGACACGAAGGCAATCTGTGCCTGTGCGTTGATGCCTACCATCAGCGTCGTCAAACCTAAGAGGAGAATACCAGCGAGCATGAAATGTGTGAGATTGCATCTCTGTTGCATCTGCTGTGCCTCCTTCCTTCTCAAAGACGGTTATCGCGCGACCTGTTTGAGCCACCCCCACATCGTGGGTTGTTTACCCGCAGGAGCGACTGCAAAAGCAGAACGATACCACGCAGGATGAGATTCATCCCCAAAAGGTGTGTTTGTGAGGTTTTGAGGATTCCCACCATCGGCGTTCATCACGTAGATCTCCAAGTTCCCATCCCTATCAGACACGAAGGCGATCTGTTTGCTGTTAGGAGACCATGAGGGATACTTGTCAACTGCGGGATGATTTGTGAGGTTTTGAGGATTCCCACCATCGGCGTTCATCACGTAGATTTCCATTTCATCTCCCTTAGGCGCAGAAGTAAAAGCGATATATTTACCATTAGGAGACCAAGAGGGTGCCCAGTTATCACGTTGACTTTTGGTGAGGTTCTGAGGATTGCTACCATCAGCGTCCATCACGTAGATGTCCCAGTTGGCACCTCTATGGGACGCAAAGGCAATGCGTTCGCTGCTCGGGGACCATGAGGGATAACGGTCAATATGGGGCCGACTGTTTGTGAGATTCTCAGGATTTCTGCCATTGGCATCCACCACGTAAATATCTGTTTTCCCTTTCCTATCAGAAGTGAAGGCAATACGTTTGCCGTCGGGAGACCATGAGGGCTCCCACTCGCCATGGGAGCTGTTTGTGAGATTTCGCGGATCTCCGCCATCAACGTTCATCACATAGATGTCCCAACTTCTATTATTCTGGGCAGCGAACGTGATGCGTGTGCCATCGGGAGACCATGAGGGAAAATCATCAGCCCAGCGATCATGTGTGATTTGTCGAGGATTGTTGCCGTTGGCATCCATCATATAGATGTCCACGGTGTGAATTCGCTCGGACGTAAAGGCAATTTGTGCCTGTGCGTCAACGCCTACCGTCAGTGCTGTCAGAACCAAGAGGGCAACACTCGCTAGCATGAAATATACGAAACTGTATCTCCGTCCCATCTGCTGTGCCTCCTTCCTTCTCAAAGGTGTTCATCGGACACCCCGTTTGAGCCAACCCCATATCGTAAATTGCTTACCCGCAGGAGCAACTGCAAAAGCAGAACGAAACCATGCAGGTTGAGATTCAGCTGCTAAAGAATTTTTGGTGAGGTTTTGAGGATTTCCACCGGCAACGTCCATCACATAAATGTCCAAGTTCCCATCCCTATCGGATGTAAAGGCAATCTGTTTGCCATTGGTAGACCACGAGGGATGAAAGTCGGCACCGGGGTGATTTTTAGTGAGATTCTGAGGATTATTCCCATCGGCATCCATCACATAGATGTCTGAGCTCAGGTTGTGCCAATCCGTAGCCCTAGATGTGAAGGCAATACGTTTACCACTAGGAGACCATGAGGGATAATAGTCCGTGCGGTGGGGGCTTTTGGTGAGATTTCGAGGATTTCTGCCATTGACCTCCATCACGTAGATATCCCCGTGTGCTTCCTGTCCGGTCCTAGAATTGAAGATAATAAGTTTGCCATTAGGAGACCATGAGGGTTGCCAATCTGCCCGATGGCTGCTTTTGGTGATTTTTCGAGGGTTGTTTCCATCGGCATCCATCACGTAGATGCCCCAGTTTCCCTCCCTCCCGGAAGATCTGAAGGCAATGCGTTTGCCGTCGGGGGACCATGATGGATACTTGTCATCTGCCGGATGGTTTGTGAGGTTTTGAGGATTTCCGCCGTCGGCATCCATCACGTAAATTTCCAAATTCCCATCTCTCTCGGACTCAAAGGCAATGCGTTCACCGTCGGGAGACCATGATGGATGCCGGTCAGGCGCGGGATTGTTTGTGAGTTGTCGAGGATTTCCACCATCGGCGTCCATCACGTAGATTTCTAAGTTCCCATCCCTATCAGATACAAAGGCGATCTGTGCCTGTACGTTGACACCTACCATCAGTAATGTCAAAACCAAAAGGACAACCGTAGCTAGTGCGAGAGTGTCTCTCCATTGCATCTACTGTTCCTCCTTCCCTTTCGACAGCGTAACACCTATCTGATTTGGTAACATCCGATCGACAATTCGGCTCTATAGACATTTCAACCAAGTCAGATAAGATCCGATGCCAATCGTTGCGAAACAAAAATCACTTGGCTCATTGGTTACACGCGATTAAGATAAGCCGCGTTGCCATCTAAATATCATTCAGTGGGGTATGTCTATAGAATATTGTCACTGGCACAGAAAAATTACAACATATTTGCATTCATTTGCAACCAGTTTTTAGAAGTATGGACATAATCTGTCCATACTTCAACAAAAGTGACAGGAATTTTTATGTGATTGGTAGGTATTCTTAATAATCACAATGGGAATAATCACAATGGGGAGAGGTAGGTTTTTGAACCGATGCTTAGGAGGGGTATGCTAATTTCGATGTCGGTCAGCCTGCCGTGCGTTCCCATGCTTGAGCGAATTCCGCAGAGCCATCGTCGTCCCAAAAATACATATCAACCGGATGATTGTAACCGGGACCGTGTCCATCTATAAAACTTGGTCCGGTGCCCAGACCATCACCCACAGAACGAACTGGCAGCCGTGCGTAAATTGGAGCGAGCCCTGCATATTGAATCTGTATCAAGGCGCGTGGTAACGGGTCAGGTTCAACCGAAGACCAGTGGGAAAGCGCGTCACGGTCAAGCGTTACACCCAACCCCGGTTCCTCTGGCACGCGCGCTGTTCCACCGGCGACCTCCAGTGCCGGCGTCACGATATCTTCTTCCCAAAGGTGAGTGCAGGTGACGTGGTGCAGCGTCGCTGTCGGGAAGACCGCCGCCATGTGAGCTATAAACGCTCGCGTGATATTGCCGCCTGTGTTCTGCATCATGAACGGCACATTTGCTGCCTCAAATAATCCCGCCCGTTGAATGACCTGTCCAGGGGGCGCATGACCCAACATGTAGCCGTCTGCGAGTCCCATCAATGCCTCCCGTCCGCCCAACGGCAGATGGTGGAAGTAGATCGGCAGCGGACACTTCTCTCGCAGTACGCGATACCCTTCAAAATCGTGCGTACGCAGCGGGTCTTCAATCGCCCCCGCGATAGGGAACTGCACCAACTCCCGCGCTAGGTCCAAGACATGGTCCACTGTATTGTCGAAGTTGATATCGTAATGAATCTTAAACCCCGGCGGCGCAGCCTTTTCAAGTTTATTCTGCATCGCCTCGGTCTGTACTACGACATTGTGGCAGTGGAATGTGTGGAATTTGAGCCATGTGTAACCCGCAGCGGCTGCGTGCTCAGCCTCCTCTGCCATCTTTTTAGGTGTTTGCGACACTGTCCATGCCGCCATCGGTACGCGTGAACGGACTTGTGGTCCGAACAGTTTGTAAGCAGGAACGTCGTTGTACTTGCCGACCAGATCGTAGATAGCCGGAGCGAGAGCGATAGGGAGCGATGGGTGCGCTAGCCAATCGCACGGATTCGTACCACGCAGCTGCTCGATCCATTCATCTATCCCATCCCACAATTTGCCGACATGCTCTCCTAAGCCTTCCAACCCGTTATCGGTCCGAACAACAAAGACCGTGCGGTAGCGGAAATCAGGGCCCTGATAGCGCGTCAACGCCTCGCTATTCCACGCCTGAAACGGAGGACAGATAACATGTGTTTCGATATCGGTGATTTTCATGGTCTTAGCGTTTCCTCCTCTAAGCAGGTTCGTAACCCTTGTGCATGTTATCAATAAAGCGATGCACGGAAGTCGCTGGGATGAAAGCGAGGTACAAGAGAATCATGGCTAAAGTAAAAGTACGGATAGGCAATAGGACGTAGAAAAGAATATGCAAGACGATCCCAACGGGCATCAAGTATTTGCGGAATCTGGGGATATACAGCCCGAAAGCCAGTAGAAATTCCAATATCACAGTAGTAATTGCAACAATACAACAGAGCGCAGAAAAGCCGGGGATACTCGCGTAGTCATACCCCGCATAGTAGTTGTAAACGAGGAGTTCCATGCGTTCACCACTCAAAAACCCCCAGTAAAGCTTTTCATAGGCGGTCCAGAAATAGACCATCGACAATTGAATCGCAATGAGGCGCAGCCCCCACAAATTGCCGATTTCAGGTGGTAGCGGTAAGTTTGATTTTAGCGAGCGGCGGAGTGCCAACCAACGATCTAAGGAATATGAGCGGCCACACGGTGTCAGCGCAATAAGGAGGATAGCCATAATTAAAAGAAAGGTGTGATGATGCCTGAATGACCCATGCATGTTAAACAAAATCGAGACAATGATAGCTGTGCCCATTGATGACACGCGCGTCCATAGCCCGACACACATAAGCCCACTAAAGAGGAAAAACGCAGAATTGAATAGAATGCCACCCAGCCGTATATCCCGACAGAGTATCAGTTTACCTGCCCATTCAGACCAGATGAGCAGAACCAATCCGATTCGGATTAGGCCCACGGAACGAGTCGAATCACGATAACGCAATGCCCAGTCATAAAAACGTTGTAGGAGCCGTAACACGGTTTTCATCATTTATGGTTTTCCAAACGGATATACCCCGTTCATTCGACACGTTTATCCACATATAGGGTTTTCCACCCATCCCGTGTGCCGATGCGTGCGTTTACCCGCAAATCAGCAGCACCTCCCACCTTCTGTCGCATACGTTTTTCTACTTCCAACACTCCTGTTTCATGTACAATCCGCCGTGAATAGTGGTGTAATTTCCGTAGTTTGTCGTAGCCTAGTACTTTGAAATGGTCAATGTGCTCGATGCGTCCATCCGGATGTCGGATGTAAAATTCTACATCACAGATGCCGAGCCCCCGAATGTGGTACATCTGCCATGATCGAAAGGCCCTTGATTTACCCTTTAACACCTGCTTATAAAAGGGACCAAATACGACATATAGCATCAGCAGTGTGAAAGCAACTACTCGGCAGACAATTATCCACCTACTTTCACCTTCTGCTTCTACTGTTGTTTTTTCAGATTCATATTGACTGGCTGTTATCATTGATAGTTCTCCTTCAGTGCAAGAGCATCAACTAACATCTCCCTCAAATAGCGACCGCCCTAAAAGCGAACGACCAATTCTACATCTGTCAACACAATGTCTGAGGCAACCTTCGGCTGACGTTCCTCAAGCACAACCTTCACTTCGTGCGAACCCACACCTAGAGACGTATCCATCTCGAAACACAACCACGCTGACCCACTCACATCCGAAATACGATGTGGATCATTGATGGTACAATAGCGGATTGTGGGGTCATCAAGGACCTGCCCATTCCACGAGACCCGTACCACATCACCGCGCACCCACTGATCGAGCCGTGCCCGTAGTTGCACCTGTTTTGGGTTGTGAGCCGATAAGTCGTCCACCACATTTAATATAATCGTTGGCCCCTCACCAGTGATTGTCCGTTTCAGAGCAACCGGAACCTCGCCCCAAAGACGGTCATTTCGGTAAGCTCCCCGCCACTCTCCCGTCTCCTGTAGGAAACGATGGGTTGCCGCATAAATTTTGTCCGTGCCTCGCAGTGTATCAGGTGAACCGATCTGCGAGAGCAATTCTCGTCTCGAATCGTGGTTTGCGTGCCAGTTGAAGACGTAGATACCATCTGCGCCTGTGCTGTGGTAGCGGCTAGCTATAGCGCGAGTACGCATTCGATCTTTGGTTTCGGTATCCTCAGGACCAACAAAAGGTCCGGGCAAACCGCCATCAAATCCGGGGTAGACTGCAATCGGCTTATCTCGACACAGTTCGACAAAAGCTGCGACATCCAAGGAGGGATCCGTCGCCGCACCGCCTGCGGGAATCAGGATGTCCACCAATCCCTCATTTACCCAAGTCGGAATATCGTATCCGATGTTGCGGCACATCTCTAACGTACCAGACACACGCGCCGCCAAGTAGAACGGTTTGCCACGTTCCTGAGCAAGCGCATCGGTCATCTGTCGCACCGCTCGTTGAAGGTCGGTCAGGACGTATCGGAGTCGGTACGCATCGTCTGCGGGTAGGTGAAAGGCGTGTCGTTGCCAGTCCAATTCGACGCCATCCCAGTCATATCGTTCGCAGATTTCTTTGATATGTGCGTAGCGATGTTCCCGTATTTCGGGGACAGCGAAGTTCCATGAGAGCGCGAACCACTCCGATGTCTGATCGCCGAGCAGCCACTCCGGATGCTCAATCCGCATCTGTGTCAGTTCCGTGTGGTGCAGTGTTTCCAAATCAGCGATCTGCGCTCCACTGAAATGATTATCGTTCATGCGCACCGAGGCGTAGACATGCATCCCAAGGTGGTGCCCATGCTCGATTATGGCTTGCTGCGGATCTTCGCCGCGCTCCGCCATCTGACGGATATTTTCAGTGTGGATGTACGCTTGAGCGCTTTCGTAACGCCGACTATGCACATCACCAGGCTGCTCAAGAACATCGCTCTGCCAACGGGCGGCATGTTCGCCGATGCACCAGAAATGGGCATCGACCTGCGTATCTTCCAGTGGAGCATAAGCCTTTTCCAGAAAAGCGTTCAGAGACTGTGGTGGCTCGGAGTAGCCATGGGGAGCACCATCCCAATTGTAGATAATCCGATATTCAGGAGGGGTGTGCATGTTCATTCTCCTCTCGGTGCTTCGAGATTAGTTGCTTAAAAAGCCGAGCCGCACGGTGACGGTTTTTTTGTGAAACTCCTTTTGACTTAACAACCCCTGATAAGATCTTAGCCATCTTATCGTTAATAGGCATATCTTGGAGCCACTCAATAGCCAATCCTATCCAGTAATCTGATGAACTCATCAACCCACAAGTCACTCCCGCTTCAAAAGGAAAAGTATCTACCACAGCTGCTGGCAGTCCCACAAACTGGCACCCCGCAGCGACCAAAGATTCAATTTCAGATCGGGAATGCTCCAAGCAAGCCAGCAATGGCACCGCAGGTTCATGCCCTGAAATTTCAACGAGTCGAACATTTTCATCTTCTGATCCGGCGACCCATCTGCCATCTTCAGATAACCCATACCAAGTATCCCCATCGATCTTTATCACAGGTAGCCAGCGAAGTAAACCGCCGTTGTGTCCCCGTAGTATACTATGTCTCCATTGAGGAGAGGTGATACTTTTCAAAATCTGTTGAAGTTCTGAATTTTTCATTCAACTTAACTCCTTTCCCCCGGGAACTGGGCCACTTCCACGTCCCTTCCCACCCTGTTTCACTTTGTTACTCCCACTCTATCGTGCTCGGCGGTTTGGAACTAATATCATAAACGACACGGTTGATACCACGCACCTCGTTGATAATGCGATTGGAGATTATGCCCAATACGTTTTGAGGAATCTTAGCCCAGTCCGCTGTCATGCCATCGGTGCTCGTCACAGCGCGCAAGGCTACAACGTTTTCATAGGTGCGCTCATCACCCATCACACCAACGCTCTTAACCGGCAGAAACACGGTCAACGCCTGCCAGATTTCGTCGTATAACTCTGCTTTCCGCAGCTCTTCAATGAAGATTTCATCCGCTTCCCGCAGCATGTCAAGACGTTCTTGCGTGATTGGTCCCAATATACGGACAGCTAAACCGGGACCGGGGAACGGGTGCCGCCCTAGAACCGGTTTCGGGATGTCCAGTTCCGATCCGACCGCTCTCACTTCATCCTTGAACAGTTCACGAAACGGTTCGATCAGTTTGAACGGCAAATTCTCAGGAAGTCCACCGACGTTATGGTGCGTCTTAATCGTTGCCGATGGTCCCTTGACGGACACACTCTCAATTACATCGGGATAGAGTGTGCCCTGCGCTAGGAAGTCGATCTGTCCAACTTGCTCTAACCCTTCTTTGAACACTTCGATGAACTGATTTCCGATTATTTTGCGTTTCTGCTCCGGACTTTCAACACCGGAAAGATATTCGAGAAACCTTTCGGCAGCGTCAACGTAATAAACATCAATGCCAAGTTCCCGAAAGGTTGACAACACCTGATCTGCTTCATTTTTCCGCAACAAGCCGTTATTGACAAAAACGCAAACCAGCGCATCCCCGACCGCACGTTTAAGCAGCGTTGCAAGCACTGTCGAGTCGACACCCCCGCTCACGGCGCATAGTACACGAGCACCATCTGTTTCGGCGCGAATCTTCTCTGTTGCCTCTGCAATGAAGGATTGCATCGTCCATTCATCGCTACATTCACAGACTTCATAGACAAAATTGGCGAGTAGCCGGTTATCATCGCGTGTGTGGATAACCTCCGGATGGAATTGCAGACCGTAAATGTCCCGATCCAGATCTGCTATTGCCGCAATCGGGGAATTGTGGGTGTGGGCAACAGGGTGAAATCCATCAGGTAAAACATCAATTCGGTCGCCGTGACTCATCCAGACATCTACCGTCTTCGATAGATCTGCGAACAATGGAATCGGCAGATCTATGGTCAATTCTGCTGAACCAAATTCGCGCTCGTCGGCAGGGTGCACCTTTCCGCCGGCGGAGAGGTGCGCAATGAGCTGCATACCGTAACAGATACCGAGAATCGGCACACCAAGCGTTAAAATCTTCGGATCAAGCAAGGGCGCATCAGTCGCATAGACGCTTGCGGGCCCGCCAGAGAAGATGATACCTTTTGGTTGAATGGATGCCAGCTGATTTAACGGAATATTATAGGGATGAATCTCACAGTACACCTTATGTTCACGGACACGCCGTGCGATTAACTGTGTATATTGCGAACCGAAATCTAAAACAACTATGGTTTCACGTGTCATTGTCCTTGACCCTCTGATCTATTATTATGAACCTATTCTATCACAGATTATTAGGGTGGTCAATTAAGCATTTACAAAAATCACTTGGCTTTGGTTATTCTATGTGTTATCAAAACCTTCCTTTAGGGCTAAAACCCAAATCTCTATATTTGGGGGTAACTGTACTGCCATCGGAAATTTGGGTCACCCTCTAAACCAAGATTGTGCTACAATGGCAATCTAATTGAAAGGAGCTATCCGATGGCAAAGCGCAGAAGATTCACTCCCCAATTTAAGGCTGAAGTTGTAATTGAGGCACTTACGGGTCAAAGTTCCCAAGCCGAACTGTGTCGAAAACACCACATCAGCCAAGACCAACTATCGAAATGGAAACATCAACTGATTGACAATGCAGCAACTCTGTTTGAATCCAACGACAAGCGCTCTAACGCCTCTAAACAGCAGATTGCTCAACTGGAGCAACTCGTCGGCAGATTGACCTTAGCGTTAGACATCCAAAAAAAAGCCTCGACTTGGCTCAATTAAACCGGTCTCAAAAGCAACAAATGGTTGAGGCTTTGCAACCCCAATACTCAGTTCGACAGATTTGTGAAGTACTTGGCTTCAATCGGAGCAGTCTCTATTATCAATCCAAAACTGACCCTTTTGAACAACAACTCCGAGATGAGATAGAGAAACTCTCTGCCCGTTATCCAACCTATGGTTATAGACGCATCACGCAATTGTTGTTGCGTATGGGATACGATGTCGGTTCCCGACGGGTCGCCCGACTGATGAAAGCAGCAAATCTGTTAGTTACTGTCAAACGTGCGTGTCAAACCACTCAGTCGTTGCGCGGTTTGGGGCAATGGGTCAATCGGCTTGAAAACCTTGACATCTGTCGGCGCGATCAGGTGTGGGTCGGTGATATTACCTATGTCCGACTCAAGGGACAATTCGTCTATGTCTCAGTGTTAATGGATGTATTCACCCGAATCATAAGAGGGTGGCAGGTGAGTCGAGACTTGACAGAACCGCTCACATTGAAACCATTACAACACGCATTAAGCCAAAGTGTTCCAGAGATTCACCATAGTGACCAAGGGGTGCAGTATCTTTCAACAACTTATATTTCTACGCTCGTCGGTCATGGAATTCAGATTTCGTTAGCCCGTCGGGGACGGCCATGGGAGAATGGTTATGCTGAAAGACTTATCCGAACTCTCAAGGAGGAAGAGGTTCACCTCAATGAGTACCAAGATATTATGGAAGCCAAACAGCGAATCGAGCATTTTATTCTACAGATATATAACCAGAAACGACCCCATTCGGCGTTAGGCTACTTGACGCCGGTGGAATTTGAACAACAATACTTGTCTTAACTTCGTTTATTTCTGGTCTAAATTAGCGATGGCACTTCAAACACACTTGCTTTAGCATTTCTCTTGTATTCACGCAGGTGCTGTGGTATAATTTATTCAGTTACCGGCACCGGGAAGCAGGAATAGACGCCGGTATAGGGGCAGGGCGTTGTCCCTTGGAAGAGGCATCGTAAGTCGGGGGTCGCCTCGCAAGTGCCGTTGAGCCCACAATTAGAAAGCGTCCCGATAAGATTGGGACAAATGCTTCAGCTTTTGGAGTGCGTCAAAATAAGACGGTTTTAGGACTATATGTTTAGCACTTATGTGCTTAGTTAGCATTAGCTTATTAACTTCAAAATTATAGGAATTCTTGAGGAGGTAAATTCTAATGGCATACACATTACCTGACCTGCCGTATGCTCATAACGCTCTGGAACCACATATTGACGAGCAAACAATGCAGATTCATCACGGAAAACACCATCAGGCTTACATCACCAATGTTAACACTGCCCTTGAAGGGCTTGACGATCTGGCAGCATTGTCGGTCGAAGACCTGCTGCGTAACATCGACCAAGTGCCGGAAGACAAGCGGCAAGCTGTTATCAATAATGGCGGTGGACACGCTAACCATTCACTCTTCTGGACCATAATGGGACCCAACGGTGGTGGCACACCCACACCGGAGGTTGCCGCTGCAATCGAGTCTGCTTGCGGATCGCTTGAGGCTGCCAAGGAAGAGTTTACAACCGCCGCGACAACCCGTTTCGGATCCGGTTGGGCATGGGTCGTTGTCGATGAAACCGGCAGTATACAAATCTACTCGACTGCTAACCAAGATAGTCCCATCATGCAGGGGCATACACCGATATTGGGTCTTGATGTTTGGGAACATGCGTACTATCTGAAATATCAAAACCTGCGTCCCGCTTATATCGAAGCATGGGCGAACGTTATCAATTGGGAAGAGGTCGCCAGACGTTACGCCGCTGCAAAAGGCTAAGGCGACAGTTACAAGTGAGCTAGCGTACCTTCAGTGAAATCTCTGAAGGTACGCTAATCTTTAAATATATATAATCAATCCTATCTAAAATTGAATATGCAAAAGCGATGAAGGGGAGGAGTAAGTCGAGCGGTCTTGACAGAGCGGGACATCCACCGGCTGAGAGATGTCCCCAAGTAACCCCGACTGAAGGTCGCCCTAGAGCTGCTAACCTGAAAACACCAAGTAAGGTTAGACGGGTTAATGCACGTTACGCATACCAATGAGTGCCCTTTTATACACAGTATTCGATCAACAAAAGGGAATTGGAGTGGTACCACGGTAAGGACTTTAAAGGAAGCCCTTCTCGTCTCCAAGTATGTCCTCGAAAGTTGTCCCTTGAAATCTTCATCGGGTAACTTCTACTGAGGGTTGGAACGAGGGGGCTTTTTTATTGGACTCATTCGCCATAAATTATGGGAAGGTTTTCCTTATTAAACTTAAAAGGAGAGTACTATGGAACTATCAGGTGCAAAAATACTGATTGAAAGTCTCAAACAAGAGGGCGTAGAGTATATTTTTGGTGTCAACGGCGGCGCAGCGATGCCCATCTTTGATGCCCTCTACGATCACCCTGATGTTAAACTAATCATGATGCGGCATGAACAAGGTGCGTCACATGCCGCCGATGGCTATGCACGGGCAACAGGTAAGGTCGGCGTTACGCTTGCCACTTCGGGGCCCGGTGCCACAAATCTAGTGACCGGTATCGCAACCGCCTATATGGATTCGATTCCGATGGTGGCGATCACGGGGCAGGTTTTTACCCATCTGATGGGGAACGATGCCTTCCAAGAGTGTGACGTGATAGGCGTGACGCGCCCGGTCTGCAAGCACAGCTACTTAATCAAAAGTGGCGATGAAGTTGCCGATGTCATAGCAGAAGCGTTCCATATCGCTAGCACAGGTAGACCTGGTCCCGTTGTCGTCGATTTTGCCAAAGATGCTCAGATCCACGAATCGTTATTCCGCTATCCAGAGAAGGTCAATATCCGCAGCTACAAACCGAAGGTAGAGGGACACCCACGCCAGATCGCCAAAGCGGTTGAATTGATTCACAACGCCGAGCGTCCGATGCTCTACGCGGGCGGCGGTGTAACGCTTTCCAACGCCTCTGAAGAGCTGCGCGAGTTGGCAATCAAAACGGGCATTCCGATTACCGTAACCCTGATGGGCTTGGGCGCATTTCCTGAAACCCATCCACTGGCAATGGAGATGCCCGGTATGCACGGCTCCTGCTGCGCGAACTATGCCTTTACCGATTCCGATCTGGTCATTGCAGTCGGTGCCCGGTTCGATGACCGTGTTACAGGAGACTTGACGAAATTCGCGCCGAACGCGAAGAAGATTCATATTGACATTGATGCCTCCTGTATTGGCAAGAATGTTCCCATTGATGTGCCAATTGTAGGCGATGCCAAGCGCGTGTTGGCGGAAATGAACAAACTAGTGCATCGTGTGGACATTGAACCTTGGATGCGCCAAATTAATGAGTGGAAAGAGCAGTACCCCTTTGAGTACGAACAAAACGGTGATAACATTATGCCGCAGTATGTTATTGAGCAAATCTATGACCTTTACTCTGACGCGATAGTCGTTGGAGATGTCGGACAGCATCAGATGTGGGCGGCACAATATTTCAAATTTACCGAACCGCGTCAATGGTTAAATTCCGGTGGACTCGGCACTATGGGATTCAGTTTGCCTGCAGCGATCGGTGCACAGCTTGGCTGTCCCGACAAAACGGTCGTCAACATCAACGGAGACGGTTCATACATCATGACGATACAAGAGCTTGTTCCCGCTATCACCATGAAGCTCCCGCTCAAGATCTTCATTATCAACAACATGTATCTCGGCATGGTTCGGCAGTGGCAGGAACTCTTCCACCAGAAACGCTACGCCGCTGTTGATTATCACGATAACCCCGATTTCGCACTGCTTGCTGAGGCATTCGGGGCAACAGGCATCCGCGTTGAGCGAATCGAGGATGTCCGTCCGGCCTTAGAGAAAGCAAAAGGCATCAACGATGGTCCTGTTGTCATTGACTTTATCGTTGATGAGGAGGAAAATGTGTTCCCAATGGTGCCAGCGGGTGCGGGGCTTGGCGATGTGATACGAGGTTTAGCATGATGACTGAAGAACGACACATATTTTCCGTGCTTGTTGAAAATCGATTCGGAGTCCTCGCGCGAATTGCGGGGTTGTTCAGCGGGCGCGGATTCAACATTGATAGTCTCAATGTCGCTGAAACTGATGATCCGGATGTTTCACACATGACAATTGTTACACATGGGGACGCACAGATTATTGAGCAGATTTATAAGCACCTGAACAAGTTGATTGATGTAATCAAAGTGACAGATCTCACCATTGAAAACCACGTCGAGCGGGAGATTGTACTGATTAAGGTCTACGCCGAGCCGCAGCGCCGTGGGGAAATTCTCCAAATTGTGGAGATCTTCCGCGCCCATACGGTTGATGTCGGTCCCGATTCCTTAATCATCGAAGTGACTGGCGACGAAGGAAAACTGAAGGCGGTGATTGATCTGTTACGTCCCTACGGCATTCAAGAACTTGCTCGCACCGGCAAAATTGCGATCATGCGTGGCATCGCAAAGTGATGCACTGATATTGCGTTTTCACGTTGGTTCATGTAAAAAGAAAGTGCAAAATATGAAGCGAAATCGTAGGGGCGGGGTTTCCCCGCCCGCCGTAAGGGTTGGGTGCCCTAACCCCTACGAAAACTCGATTGTTGTTGCACTAATTCTTAACATGAGCGTTCACGTTTTACATATTAAGGAGTATTCATGGCAACAATTTATTACGATAGTGACGCAAATTTTGATTTACTCAAAGAACGGACTGTTGCTGTCATCGGCTATGGCAGCCAAGGACGTGCACAAGCGTTAAACCTCAAGGACAGCGGCGCAAACGTTGTCCTCGGGCTGCGACCCGGCAGCCCTTCCCAACCGGCGGCAGAATCGGAAGGATTGACCGTCAAAAGTATCGACAAAGCCGCCGCTGAAGCGGATATCGTTCAGATTCTTATCCCGGATGAACAACATGGGGCGGTGTATCGAAATCAGATTGAGCCGAACCTGCAAGCCGGCAATATGGTGATGGTTTCGCACGGTTTCAGCATCCACTTCGGTCAGATTGTTCCCGCAGACGGCATTGACGTGGCGATGATTGCACCGAAGGGGCCGGGACTGCTCGTGCGAGAGGTGTTTGAGGAAGGCGGCGGTGTGCCGTGCCTCATCGCTATCCAGCAGGATGTAACGGGACATGCCAGAGATCTTGCACTCGCTTATGCGAGGGGCATTGGTGGTACGCGGGCAGGTGTCATTGAGACCACCTTCCGTGAAGAGACGGAAACGGATCTCTTCGGCGAACAAGCGGTACTTTGTGGCGGAACTACTGCCCTAATTAAGGCTGCTTTCGATACCCTCGTCGAAGCCGGCTACCAACCCGAAATGGCGTTTTTTGAGTGCCTGCATGAGTTGAAGTTGATTGTAGACCTAATCTACACAGGTGGACTCAGCAAAATGCGCAACGATGTCAGCAACACGGCGGAATTCGGTGATCTCACCCGCGGTCCTCGTGTCATTGACGATGGTGTCCGAGAGCGGATGCGGACAATTCTTAAAGAGGTGCAAAATGGGGAATTTGCAAGGGAGTGGGTACTGGAAAATCAAGCGAATCAACCAGTACTACAAGCCCTGCGTCGCCGAGAGTCAGAGCTGCAGATCGAACAGGTAGGGAAGGACCTACGGAGCATGATGAGTTGGCTTGACGAGTAGTAATCACATCTTGAAATAGTAGATTCCCATGAAAGTCGTCACTCCGGTTGCAACCATACTGCCGAAGTGACGATTTTTTGTTTCGGTCTTGGAAAGGTCATTTTTCTATATGGACACAATCGAGAAAGAGGTCGAGCAGCACGAAAAGCGCAATCTCGTCGTATTTGCGGCTAACCAGATCTTTATGCGGCTCGGCTGGATTTTCAAGACTGAATCGGTGGTGATGCCGGGGTTTCTAGATGTCTACACTTTATCGGGGTTTATCCGGGGGCTCCTGCCCCTCATCTCTCGAATTGGGCAAAGTATACCTCAGATTCTTATCGCACACCGCGTGGCAAAAATGCCAAGAAAACGAATGGTGTTTATACTTTCCGCCTTCGGTATCACCTTTCCTTGGCTAGTATTGGCGTTAACCCTTGAATTTGGAAGTTGGTCAAACAACGCAGTCGTAGTGATTTTCCTGACACTGTACGGCTTGCATTGGCTGACCTATGGCAGCAATGTCCTAGCACACGGTACACTACAGGGAAAACTGATTCGTCCTAGAAGACGGGGGCGTCTATTGGCTTATGCCAGCCTCATCGGCTGTACGCTTGCAATTATCATTGTCTGGCTGGTGATGCCACATTGGGTTCGCGGTGACACTGCCAATTATGCTTGGATATTTGGGATGACGGGGATGTTCTTTGGTTTTGCTGCGTGCTCCAGTCTGTTTTTCCGTGAGCCTCCTGATGACCATTCCACGCAAACCGTGCCTTTTCTTAAGTATCTCAGTTCCGGCCTGATGCTGCTACGATATGACCGGAATTTTCGCATACTCGCAATAGTCCTGATGTTGTTCTACACAGGTTGGCCCATTTTTCCGCACTATACCATTTTTGGAAAACGAACGTTAGGATTAGTGTCGAGAAATTTCGTGACCCTGTTGATTGCACAGAACACGGTCAGTGGACTCGGTGCCCTAGTGATGGGGAATATCGCAGATCGGCACGGCAATCGAATTGTGATGCGTGTGCTAATCTTTGTCGCCGCATGTGTGCCGCTGCTAGCGGTGGGGCTGAGCCGTCTGCCAATGGGAGCAAGCTGGTACTGGCTTGTGTATGCCTGTTTGGGATTTACGCCGGTATCGGGTCGTATTATTACAAACTATACCCTTGAAATTTCTCCTCAGGAAAAACATCCACAATACTTAGGGCTCCTGAGTGTACTTCAGACATTGCCGTTGCTGGGATCGCCGATGGTTGGTCTGTTGATTGATCGATTTTCTTTTGAATCGGTGTTTGCCTCGTGTTCGATTTTGGTCTTCTGTAGTGTCTTGCTGACCTTCCGGTTGGTTGAGCCTCGATTTAACCGTTCTGTTTATGGTGAATTAGAGAAATAAGTGGACATTTCCCAAAGTCCCCCTGATAAGGGGGATTTAGGGGGTTGTTTGCGGGTACAGATTTCCCAATCTGTAGATGTCCATTGGAAGTGTCTAAGTAATTCTAAAATCTACCATAATTAGTGGAAACAGAATTACCTTGATGTAGTTATGTCACAGGAGCGTAATTATGCCCGACGAATTGATGACCGCCTTTGAAAGACTCTGGGTTGCCCTGCGCGCTGCGTGGTGCAACAATCATGATCTCAACGGTGCACTAGCGTTCAGTCACGACCGCGCAGCGATGGACTTCTTTCACCGCATTGTACAGGTGAACGTGGACGACACCCAAGTAGACAGGTTGATCGACGATGCGATTCGCCTGTTTCAAGAGAAAAAATACGACTGCATGTTTACCCTTTCGCCGCTAGATCGCCCCGCTGACCTTGGGGAACAGTTGGAAAGGCGTGGTTTCACAGAAGGTATGCTGGCGTCGGCGATGGTTTATGATCCGCCCACCGCACCATCTACCCCCCAAACTGTCGCAGAAGTCAATATCTCGCCCGATAGTGAATATGACCTTTGGGCGGATGTCATGTGCCGTGGGTTCGGTCATGACCAGACAATGGGAGAGGTCGGACGCGATGTGCTGGTCGTGCCCGAAGTGCGCCGCTATCTAGCGCGTGTGGACGGTGCACCAGCAGGAACGACGCTGGTCTACTCGCAATTCGGCATGGGTTACGTCGACCATGTCGCCACACTGCCAGAATACCGCCGCAAAGGGATTGCCTCCGCTATGGTTACACGAGCGGTTGCGGATTCTCAAGCGATGGGTAACCGCTGGACAACGTTGGAGACGACAACGGGCAGCAACGCCGAGCGGATATACCAACGACAGGGGTTCCGTATTGCCTATCATCGACGCCGCTATATCATGCCTCATGGATAGGGGTAAAGCGTGGAGGTAGTAGCAAAACATTACGCCAACTAACTTCCCTGTTGAGAACTATTGATGTATACTTATGTAAAAATCTATAAAATCACATTACGATGATCCGATACTGTCTATTTTATTCGGTCTAGCACACTTCAATTTAGAGTAGGGTATAGCACGTTACCTGATACCAACTTCGGTTTATTCTTATGAATGAAGGATTTATTCTTAACGTTGTCTTTTTTCGCACGGATACCGGACGTGAACCCGTGCGCCAATGGCTTCAAAATCTTGATAAGGCAGATAAAAAGGCAATCGGTGAGGATATAAAATTAGTGCAATTTCGTTGGCCTTTAGGTATGCCTCTTGTTAGGAAAATGGAAACGGATTTATGGGAAGTTCGCAGTCATCTCAGACGCAGACGTATCGCTCGAGTCTTGTTTACCGTTGATGGTAGTGAGATGGTGCTTTTGCATGGTTTCATCAAGAAGTTTCAAGCAACACCACAGAGAGATTTAGATTTGGCAAGAAATCGAAGGAATTTATGGCAAAGTGGGAGGTCAACATGAATAAGTATAGTGGGAGTAACTTTGATGATTTTCTCGCCGAGGAGGGCATCCTTGAGGAAGTATCAGAAAGTGCACAAAAACGGTTACTTGCTCTGCAAATCGAGGAGGATATCGTAAACACCACAAACCAAAGCGCAGAAGTATTGAACCCTGATCCTGTGGGATTGAATCATTATTTGTTTGATCCGGATAATCCTTCCATTACTGTGGAATTTTTGAATAGCCTCACCCGTACTATGGGTTACGGATCGACCTAAACTGCTGTTGCGGTTGATGGTTAGTTTGGGAGGAGAGATTGTCTTATAATCAGCCCAACCAAAAGGATAAAACTCTTAACCCACGTGTCTGTTTATTAGGAGGGTTGTAAAAATGAGATTTTTTGTTCCTAAAGCCAAAGACGATACACAAGCCCAGGCGGTGTGGGAAGCTACCAAGAAGTTTGCTGAAGAGAATCTGAGATGCCAAGTTTCCGAACGACGCATTTTTAGTATTGCCTATCACCACCATGGTGAAGATTATTATGTGGAAGTTGGGAAGCCAGATCCGCGTAATGGAGAACTCGTAATAGTAATCCTTGAGTCAAATCCCTATCTTATATGTACACCCAATCGAGGTGTGCTGCGGGGTATGCCAATCTTAGTAGGTCAAGACGAAATAGAAAAGATCATAGATTTCCAAAACTAGAGCATTCTTAGGGGGTGAGATCTTGGGGTATATCTATATTTTGGAAAATGATTCAATGCCGGGCTTACTGAAAATTGGCAAGACAGTTCGTAATAGCCGTGAACGAGCGAAGGAATTGTCAAATTCAACTGGAGTTCCCACTCCATTTAGGGTTGTCTTTGAGTTGCCTTCTGATAAATATGAAATACTTGAAAGGGAAGTTCGTAGCAAACTTGCTCGATACCGTGTGGGTCATAATCGAGAATTCTTTAAATGCACGGTAGCGATAGCTAAAAAAGCACTTAAAGAAGTCTACTCTGAGCACCTGAGAGCAACGGATAGGAGTCTCTCTGACAATCTTTACGGAAAATTAAAGTCAGGGAATCAGCGTATCAGAAATAATGCGGTTTCCAAACTATTTTCTCACCTTGAAGTTAATCCAAATTCAATTCGCAGAATGCTTCCACCTCTTATCTATATTGTAGAGAGTGATAACTGGAGTCATGATAGCTCTGCGAAACTTTACGCAATTGAGTTATTAAAAGGAATATGTCTGGATCTAACGGCAGCAGCACACTTGGTAAATTCTATACCAACCGACCTTGAACTTACTGAATTAAAAGGAATACAACTAGATCTAAGGGCAGCACGCGCATTAATAATTTATGATGAACAACGCCGAATCGAGCAAGATAGGGAAAAGGAATTAGGGAACAACAAGAAAATTTATGTAAGTTGCCCTACGAGAAGTTGCCGACACAAAGTGCAGATTCCTGCGAAGAAAAATCAATTAGATATTATCTGCCCTAAATGTAATGCTATTTTCGGATACGACAGAGGTAAGATAATCTATTAACAAGAAAGTGTTCTTTTCGCCAAAAAATTTGGCAAGTCCCACCGTGCTCGTCTGAGATTGAACAACTTAACTTTTTGAATTTAGAAAGTGCCTGACTATGAGTAATCCATCACGAAATCATCATTATATCCCACAATTCTATCTGAAGGGATTCTTAGACCCCAGCCGTTCAAAAGAACAGCTCTGTGTTATTGACAAAACCAAGAAGCAGTCTTTTTTTACTAATCCTCGTAATGTAGGTTCACAGCGCGACTTCAATCGCGTCGATATTCTTGGGAAGCCGATTGATGCAGTTGAAAAGTCGCTTTCTGAAATCGAGGGGGAAATTGCACAAGTGCTAAAGTATGTGGAAGATAACGCAACATTACCCAAAGGTACAGACATAGAGACTCTGTTCTATTTTGTTGCTTTACTCTATGGACACAATCCACAATTCCGTGATAATCTTAGCAGCTTTGAAACGACGGTTATCAAACAAATGCTGAAGGCGCTCCTTTCCAATCCCGAAAGTTATGAATCTTGGGCTCAACAAGAGCGTGATGCAGGTAGAGAGGTGCCAGAATACGAGGAAGCGAAGCGGTTTGTGGAAGAAGAGAATTTCGATATACGATACGGACACGGTCATCATTTGAGATACGAATTGCAGTCCGTAGATGAAATTCTATCCCTCCTCCGTCATAGGGAGTGGTCCTTATTCATTGCTCCAAAAGGGGCTAGTGATTTTGTATGCTCGGACCGACCAGTTGTTTTGGTAACGATAGGGGATCCGCCACAGAATCCAGATCATCCTTATAACATTGGGGTACCCGGACTTGCCCAAAGCAATACTGAACTGACTATGCCGCTAAATCGCCGTATGGCTTTATTTGGTGCCTTCAATATTCCCTCTTGTATTAGAACGGCTGATGAAAAGATGGTTGCTGATTTTAATGCTAACACAATACACTCTGCTACGAAACAGATTTACTGTCCAAACCTTAACTTCAAATTCTTAGATAATGAAAAGATAAAGAGCGGAAATGATCTAGTGAATTGAAATAGCATGAGATCGGTAATGCAGGAATGTAGGTGTTTTTGGACTATCCTAATCTTTTTGGAATTTGCTGCTTGTTGAGAAATTATTACTGATTTGTTGAGATAGAATAGGTCAAAGTATCCTTTTACTCAACAATTTTGGTCAACCCTGCTGTACTCGTTCCAAAATCGGACAACTTAACTTTTTTAATGAGATGAAACCCCGTCCATTTTGACAAAAAAGGAGCTCACAATATGGCACTGCAAGCGTGGATACGCATCGGTCAACCCCTCGAACCGGTGATGAACGATTATGAACGGATCTTTGATGCGTGGGAAGCTGGCGGAATCAAAGGCTTTGTTTTTGGGCGCACACTTTTTGCGGATGCAGAGGGTCAGTTTACCATTCCCGCTTTCCCTTCCAGCTCGCAAGCCTACCGCGATCGCGGGTTGGAGCCAAATGTCCGAGACACAGAAACCAATCCCTCGAAAGAGAAACTGCTCCATGCGATGCTCGATAACGCCAAGTCGCGCGGTTGGGAGATTTTTATTTTTGCTCCCGGCAGTGGAGCAACTGGTGCGAAACCACTTCCACTAGAGGAGGATCCCTACGGCGCAGTCGCCATGGCGGCAGTATGGGATGAGACATTCGGCAGCTTCCCACAGGTCGATGGTGGCATCATGGATGGCTGGACCGAGTCCGCTTATGAACTGGAATGGCATCACGGCAATGCCGTATTTGCCGATATTCCCGAATCAACCAAAGCCCAAGCCGCTATCAGGGGATATGATCCAGACAGACTGGAACGCGGCAGGCACCATCTCCATGAACGTTTTCGTAATCTTACCCCTGCCGAAGTCCGCTACTACGGTCCATACGGCATGCTATCGGAGATGAACCTCTTTGATATCAATGAAGATGCGATTTACTGGCTCCGTTGGCGACGGGAGGATGGAATTAAAACAGGAGAGGCATTTCGTCGTGAACTGGACAAATTCCCACGTAAACTGTTATTGGGGAATGGTCCCCGTTCGGCGGTATTCTCTGGAATGACTGCGCTCGATTTCCACGCTTGGGATCAGATCGTGGATGTCTTGCTCGTCAAGCATTACTTCTGGCATCGCGGCTTCGACGGTATGTACGGCACTGTCGCCCGGTGGATAGGACAGATTCAAGAATGGAATCCGCGCCTGACCGAACAGGATTGCTTTACGGTGCTGAAAGCGTGGCTAGGCGTAGATTTGCCGGAGGTCAACTCTCTATCGGACATGGATTTGGGATTTCCCCAAGCCTTCTTCGATCAGGTCGTAACGGCTGAAACCGAACGAGCTCTTGCAGCAGTCAGTCAGCCCGATAAGATTGTCCCTTGGGTGGATACGGGGCGGATGCCGCACGGCGGAGATCCAATGACCGCCGGAGACCTGCATCGTATCCTCACAGCCTCGGAGGAAGCGGGTCTAAAGCGTTTCCTCTTTCATAACCACGCACACCTCACATCGGCGGAGTGGTGCGTGATTTCTCGGCTATGCGGACACCCTTGGGACGAAGATCCCAACGGATATTGGCCCCCCGCAACGCCAAAACCATCGAGTTATTGATTGATAGGAGGTTCACTATGGCTAACCTAACGCTTCCTGTGCGTTGGCACAGCAACGAAACTCAACACGGCGACTTAGAACTCGAATTGGAACGAACCGCTTTCATGATTGTGGATAGCGATTGTGGCACCGGGAATCCGTATGTGGAAGATGGGATTGCACCAGCATTGGCTGCGGCACGGACAGCAGGCATGAGGGTGGTTTTTATTCACAACGACTTCTCCCTCGTTGATGAGCCGGGCAGTATCAAGCGAGAGATTCACGGCACACGCTGGGGCGATCCTCTTGCTGAAACAAGGCAATCACCCGCCTCGAGAACACCCTATAAACCGAACTATTCGCCGTCGATCCAACCGCTACCGCATGAGTCAGACTTTCCCAAGCGCGAGTGGTCAGGATTCCATGAAACGCATGTCGATTACCATTTGCGGTGTTACGACATCAAGAATCTGGTCGCAGTTGGGTTCAGCCAGCGTGCCTGTTTATACCAAACCCTCGCCGGCGCGGTCGAGCACAATTATCGGGTCATCATGCTGCGTGATTGCACACATTCCGCCGAGTATCCCGATACAGTCGATCCAAACTTACCAGAGGGAGGCTGGCTGCGGAAGGTCATGTTGCGTAACTTTGAACATATTATCGGGTATACCTCGACCTCATCAGAATTTGTCGCAGCGTGTGGGGCGCTTTGAGTTTCGATGCAATCGGCGTATTGTAAATCTGACTCACGCATACGCCATCAATCGTCCAACATGAGCAACGACCGATTCGGACAGACCTTTAAGATCATATCCTCCCTCTAATGCTGAGATTAACCGTCCCTTACAAGTTTCTGCTGCAATTTCGCAAAGGATGTCGGTCAGACTGGCAAAACCATCTGCGGTCATATTGATCGCCGCCAAAGGGTCTAAACGGTGGGCGTCAAAACCCGCAGAGATTATCAGAAAATCGGGAGAAAAGTCGAGTAGTGCTGGCTTAAGGGTGTTTTGGAAGGCTTCGATGTAGTCGCTGGGTTCACTGCCCGGGCGCATCGGTATGTTCAAAGTTGTGCCAACAGCGCCATCCGTGCCGGTCTCGTTTGGCATACCGGTGCCGGGGTAGAGAGGCACCTGATGTGCCGAGCAGAAGAAAACGGAGGAATCATCGTAAAAGATATCCTGTGTTCCATTGCCGTGATGGACATCCCAATCGATAATTGCGACGCGATCCACGCCATGTTCACGTTGTAGGTATCGTGCCGCGATTGCAACGTTGTTGAACAGACAGAACCCCATTGCGCGATTTGGAGTTGCGTGATGTCCGGGCGGACGAACGAGGGCAAAGGCATTATTCACACTGCCCGCCATGACAGCATCCGCTATTCTCAACACCCCTCCGCTGGAGAGATGCGCAATGTCAAAAGATGCCGGTGAAGTCGGTGTGTCATAATCGAGAGGGAGGCTATTTTCACAGTACCGCTGGACCCGATCGAGATGATCTTGAGTGTGTGCATAACAGATCTGCTCAATCGTCGCAGGGGTGGCTTCGATCTGGTGCAAATCGCCCCAAAAATCAGAGGCTTGCAACGCGTTGATGCACGCTTGTAGACGTTCCGGCCGTTCGGGATTCTGCATTCCGGTATCGTGGGTGAGATAATCAGCGTGATATACAAAACCAGTCTTTTTCTGAGAAGTCATAATTCTTTCCAAGTTGAACGCGGGGATTCACTTCAATATTTCAAATTGTAATTTATTTCAAAACATTCTGCAACTGTTTTCTGAACTTGACACCTCCTTCCGCTTCTGCTATGCTATTCCAATTACTTTCAATTTTTTTACATACGCCATCAAAGTAGGATAGAGATGAAAATTCAGAAAGTCTTTCTAGGTACAATTTGGCTTTTTTTTAACTTCATTGTTCCAACTATCGGTTTTACTCAAGTACATACATCGGGAAATGTCGAATTCCACATAGTCGGCGAGGGCTCGCTTGCCACGAGTGGGGACGATGGGCTTGCTACTAACTTTAGATTTCCCAAATCTGGAGAATCCTACTATCTCCATGAGCTATCAGAGATTTGGGTCGGTGATGCGAATGGAAATGTGGCGAGTGCGTGGGATTTAGATCCCGATGAGCCGGGTCCCCTCAGAGTTGGGGAGTGGGAAGCCACACTGACGAATACCGAAAAAATAGATCCCGATGAACGACAGACAATTATAACACGATACGATTCATCCGGATTCGCTGGTTTCCCGCTCAATATCTCAGTTGATCAGCAGAGTTTCTCTTGGAACACCAATAACCATCCCGATGCAGATGATTTCATTGTGATGAAATTGATTATCAAAAACAATGGTAATGAAAGACTTGAGGGAATTTATGTTGCAACGATGGCAAATTGGGATGTCGATGGAACGGATTTAGCAGCTGGGGAATTAAGCCAAGATTGGGTGGATTGGGATGAAGCACATCAAACGCTATTTACCTACGATGGGGATGATACCGATGAACTCAATCAGGTGCATATGGGACTTACCTTGCTGGATGGAAAGTTAAGCACCCATCAGATTTTTCTGTTTTATGGTCCCGAAGGGCGACCAACTGCCAACCTTTTTTTAGATGAAAGCCGATCCGCTTTTATGACCAATCCGAACGTTTTCGCTGCGACTAAGAATGATTTAGAAGCAGGGAACCTTCCACCTTGGGATTATGCATCCATTATCTCAGCGGGACCTTACGACATCCCAGCTAAACAGTTTATCGCTGTTACTTTTGCCCTTGTTGCTGGCGAAAACTTAGCAGACCTACACAAAAATATCAATGCAGCAAAAACCGTTACCTTTACGCCGCAACGGTTGACTGCCGAAGTTGTCAGAGGAACCGTCCGGTTGAAATGGGAGGCAGCAATCAATCCAAGCGTGACTGGCTATGCTGTCTTGAGGCGAGCGAAGAATGAGACTGGATTCCGGCAGGTTGGGCAGATTGTCGAAGGAACCACCTTCGATGATACAGAAATTCAGGGCGGCGTAGAATACGCCTACAAGCTTCTTCCCATTCATTCCAGTGGGCAACCGCTCGAATTTGATTCCCCAGAAGTCAGTATCAGCCCGGACAATTTTCCGGATGCACCAGTCGGCTTAACAGCAACACGCGATGGAGATCAGGTTATCCTCGGTTGGACACAATCTACACATAATATCAATCGGTATCTTATCTATCGTAACCATACCGGCCGCCATCCATGGACGCAGATTGCATCGATTCCGTCCGGAACCTCCACTTTTGTTGACCGCAATGTCTATCCGGGTTTACGGTATTTCTACGCAATCGCCGCGACAAATCCATCCGGTGGAGAGAGTCAACTCTCCCAGACTGTAGATGTCACTATCCCCGAGGAAACCATCGCATCCCCCGAAGTGAACTTAGACAAGGTGATCTTTGTCCCGAATCCATATCGTCTGAACGGGGGATCGCCTCCAATGGAATTCCGCAATCTGCCCCGCCGTGCGACAATCCGAATCTACAACAGTACCGGTGATCTCATCAAACAGATTGACCACCGCAACAACAACTCAATTCAACGTTGGAACGGACAGAACGAGATAGGGGAACAGATCGCCCCCGGTATCTACGTCTATCACATTGAAGTCTTGAGGGAGGGACAAAGAGGAAAGAATTCGGTGAGTGGAAAGTTCGCAGTGATCCGATAAAATAAAAGACGTTCGCTCATGTTAAGATTTAGTGCAAAGAAACCGAGTTTTTTCTTCAAAACTCGGTTTCTATTCGTGCTTTGCACTTTCTTTTGACATGAACCAAGACGTTATACAAAAAAAGCGACACCACATAATATGTGCGTCGCTTTTAATGATAAAATGCCGGGAAGGGGATTTGAACCCCTACGGGCGAAAGGGCCCACTAGATCCTGAATCTAGCTTGTCTACCAATTCCAACATCCCGGCGTAACCCTTTTACCGCCGGTTTAACAACCGCTACAGTCTACATCAGATGCAGTCGGCTTGTCAAGGAATTTCTACTTCCCAACAACCTAGATCCAATTACGCTCGCTTGCTTTATGATATGCGTCAGCAAGCAGAAAGACGGTTGACAACGTTCACCGTCGCGCTTTAATCTCACCCCACTTAACGGCTATCTTGCCAGCGGGTTCGACCGCAGCGACTGGAACATACTTGTCGAGTGATTTCCCACGGTCCCCTAGCTCTTTGGCCTCCTTAACTTGAGCAGCGGTCAGTACATGACTGAGTACCACCACTTCATCCATGATGCCTTGAACGTACCCTAGCTGATCTCGGCGGACTTTGCCGGCGTCCGGATCGCGTAAATCATGGCCGATAGTCAACGGGAATTCAGTTGGTCGAAACGCTCCTCTCTGTGGCTGAACGATTTTTTCTTTTCCGTTGGTATAGACTCTGACCTCTTTCCCATCGGCGACCGCGGCAACATGATACCAGTCATTCGCTACAAGAAAATCTGGATCTACCGCAGCCGTTCGTCCATCTTCCGTATTGGCATCAAATGCGAACCCGCCTAGTTTAAACCCTTCACGAAACGTTCGCAGTGAATAAGAAGCCCAAAATCGCTTGTTTGACTCCTTAAAAGGCGCGTTTTTCCAGACCAAGGACTGATCTCTTCCGAAATCGGGGCGCGTAAATTTAACCCAGCACATCAACGTAATCTGATCCTTCGCATTCAGACTGTTGTCATGGGGAACCTCAAAGTAGGAGTCCGCCCCTTCCTCTAGTACAACACCGCCGCCAACCTTTCCCTGTGGCGTCCAACCGGCACCGCCTTTGAATTCGCCGTGGTTGTTATTTGGAGAAGAATCCTTCTGTGCATTTGCTTTGACATCAAACGTCCAATAACCGAGGAGCTTGGCATCAACGTCTACGAGAAAAGAACCGAGAAGACAGATGAGCACTCCCCCAAAAATGAAAAATCGTCGAGACATTGGTCATACCTCCTGTTGGTTGAATTAAACCCCGCTAAGGTGCTGAAATCCTAACAAAGATTAAACTACTTTGCCATTTTGATCTCGCCCCATTTAACCGCTAATTTGTCTTGAGGTTCCACGCCGAAGACAGGCTGGAAGCTCTCAAGCGACTTTCCTTTTTCGCCCAACTCCATTACTTCTTGGATTTGACCTGCGGTCAGCGCATGGTCTAAGATCACTACCTCATCCATAATACCTCGAACAAATCCCAGAAAGTGGCGTGCAACGGGTTCATCTGGATCTCGCAAATCAAACCCAATGGTCAACGGGTCATCGGAAGGTTGGAACACGCCCCTCTGATCGCCAACTGCTTTCTCTTTTCCGTTGGTGTAGACTCTAACTTTTGTACCATCAGCAACCGCTGCAACGTGATACCATTCATCCACGACGAGCGGAAAATCTGGATCGATTGCCGCAGCTCGTGCCTCTGTCATATTTGCATCAAACGAGAAGGAACCCCGACTGATCCCAGGTCGGTACAGTCGCAAAGCATACGCAGTCCAAAATCGCTTGTTTTCTGCATAAGGGGCATTTTTCCAAATCAAGGAACCATCCTCACCAAAGCCTGTAAAAGCACCGGGATCCGTAAATTTGACCCAACACATCATGGTGATTTGCCCTGTCTTCACATTCAGGCTTTCATGATGGGGGACTTCAAGCCAAGTCTCTTGACCATTTGGTAATTGCAGCGCTCCCTTTACTTTGCCCTTGTCTGTCCATTGCGCTTCACCGACAAATGTCTTCGTTTCGCCATGGTTGCGGTTTGGAGAGGAATCCTTTCCCAGATTATTTTTGTCCTCAAAAGCCCAATAACCGAGGAGTTTGGCATCAGTGTTAGTCAAGGGGCAACAGAAAAGATAGATTAACAGGACACCGAAAACTAATATAATACGAAACATTAATCACCCTCCTATCTGTAGTCGCGATCGAATTCGTGAAAATGCGGGGAATTTGCTAAATCCCGCGGCAAATCAGGAAATAACGGCTGCGAACGGCGCTTAATTCCTCGCCTTGATCTCCGCCCATTTGATGGCTAATTTACCCCGAGATTCAACAGCAAAAACCGGCTGGAACTCTTCAAGTGACTGCCCTGCTTCGCCTAACTTCATTGCTTCTCGGATCTGTCCGGCGGTTAGTGCATGATTGAGGATCACGACTTCATCCATGGCACCAGCAAGAAACCCCAATTGGTCTCGACGCACAGCACCTGCCTTTGGATTACGTAAATCAACACCAATGGTCAATGGAAGTTCCGTAGGCTGGAACTCACCGCGTTGTTCAACGGATGCCTTTTCCGCACCGTTTGCGTAAACTTTTACCTGCGCCCCATCCGCAACAACTGTAGCGTGAAGCCATTCATCCACTTGAGGTTGGTCTTCATCGGCAGTAACAGTCCTTCCTTTTGTCATATTTGCGTCGAACGCGAAACCTGCCTTGAACTCTCGGCGAAACAACCGCAAGGCGTAAGAAGCCCAAAATCGCTTATTGGTTTGAAAAGGTGCGTTCTTCCAAATTAAAGACTGCTCTCGACCAAGACCTTCAAAATCGCCCGGATTCGTAAATTTGACCCAACACATCAAGGTCATCTGATCTTTGAGGTTGAGACTGTTATCGTGGGGAACCTCAAGGTAGGAATCTTCCGCCTCCACTAGTAGCAGTGCCCCACCAACCTTGCCTTTTTCTGTCCATTTGGCACCGCCCTTCAGTTCCCCATCATTCCGGTTTGGAGAGAGATCCTTTCCCAGATTATTTTTGTCGTCAAAAGACCAGTAACCGAGGAGTTTCGCGTCAAGGTGAATGAGAAAGGAATTGAACAGGTAGCAGAGCAATATCCCAAGACCTAAATGAATGCGAGACATGGGGACTCTCCTTTTGCTGACAAAGCCTGTTATCCAATCTATGTGGATACGAAACCGGACAGCGGACCACATCCTAGCTTAACTCGTCTATGAGACTCTGCGGAATTTACTTTGATAACCTACGGCGTAATTGGTTAATCGCCCCTCCTCCAGAGTTGGAGGATGAAAGGCGTGTGGGCACACTTACCAAGGTTGAGAGTGTTACTTACTTGCTTTAATCGCGCCCCATTGGGTGGCTAACTTGCTTTCGGGTTCAACAGCGAAGATAGGATTGTACCCTTCAATTGGCTTCCCTTTTTCGCCCAATTCCATTGCATCTTTAATTTCCGCACCGGTCAATGCTTTGTCGGCGACTATAACTTCATCCATGACACCGTTCATAAAAGCAAAATGTATTAATATGGGGCGCAAATCATGCCCAATCGTCAGGGGTAGGTCGGAAGCCTGAAACTCACCTCTTTGTGGACCCTTGGCTGTTTCTTTCCCATTGGTATAGACTCGGATTTCCGTGCCATCAGCGGTTGCTGCAATGTGATACCAGTTGTCTTCCAAGTCAGCTTGCTCGGGAAACTTTGGATCAACGACTGCGCTGCGCCCCTTTGTCATATTGGCATCAAATCCGAAACTACCGAATCTCGATTTGGGACGCCAGATGCGCAAGGCATAAGAAGCCCAAAATCGCTTGTTGGTTTCAAAAGGTCCATACTTCCAGATTAAGGACTGTTCCCGACCATCACCTGTAAAATCGCCAGGATTACCAAATTTTGCCCAACACATCAGGGTAATTTGGTCTTTTACATTGAGGCTATTATCGTGAGGGACTTCAAGCCAAGACTTGCCATCAAATTTTATGCCGCCCCCGACTTTACCCTTCGCAGTCCATTCCGCTGAACCTTCGCCCTTGAGTTCCCCATGATTACGATTTGGAGACGAATCCTTGCTAATGTCTTTTTTGCTCTTGAAAGCCCAATAACCGAGGACTTTCGCATCAGCATTCATTGTCAAACAAAATAGAAGGCAAGTGAACAGAATCCAAGTACCCAAAACAAACCGAAACATTAAAAATTTCCCTTTCACGTTAAAGCCAAATTGCGTATTGACTTCAGACACAGAGAACGCTTACTTCTGTGCTTTAATCGCCCCCCATTGCGTGGCTAATTTGTCCGCGGGTTCAACAGCAAAGACGGGATTGAACCCTTCAATTGATTTTCCTTTTTCACCTAACGCCATTGCTTCTTTGATTTCGGCAGCGGTCAGAGCCTTGTCGGCGACCACAACCTCATCCATGATACCGTTGACAAAAGCGTGATGTGCCAATATAGGCCGCAAGTCATGCCCAATCGTTAGAGGCAGATCGGACGCCTGAAATTCGCCCCTTTGGAGGCCCTTCCCCGTCTCTTTGCCGTTAGTATAGACTCGGATTTCCGTGCCATCGGCGACCGCTGCAATGTGATACCAGTTTTTTTCTACGTCACCTTGTTCAGGAAATTCTTTGTCGACAGCTGCACTGCGTCCCTCTGTCATATTCGCATCGAACCCGAAACTACCGAAGTCTGATTTGGGACGCCATACGCGCAAGGCGTAAGATGTCCAAAAGCGTTTGTTGGTTTCAAAGGGGCCATACTTCCAGATTAAGGATTGCTCTCGACCACCGCCCGCGGCAAAATCGCCGGGATTGTTAAATTTAACCCAACACATCAGGGTTACTTGATCCTTGAGATTAAGACTGGCATCATGAGGCACTTCAAGCCAACCATTATTCAGATTCAACCCGCCACCTACCTTGCCCTTCGCAATCCATTCCGCTGAACCTTCACCTTTGAGTTCCCCATGATTGCGATTTGGAGACGAATCCTTACCAACATCATTTTTGGTATTGAAAGCCCAATAACCGCGGACTTTTGCATCAGCATTCATCGTCGACCAACACAAAAGGCAGACTAGCAGAATCCCAGCACTTAAAATAATACGAAACATTGGACATTCTCCTTTCATCTATCTTAAAACCAAATCGGGTAATGAACGCATCTGTTTGATTTTAGCCGCAGACAACCATCACCGCCGCGCTTTAATCTCCCCCCATTGCGTAGCTAATTTGCCCTCGGGTTCAACAGCGAAAACCGGGTTGAACCCCTCAAGCGACTTCCCTCTGTTGCCTAACTCCATTGCTGCATTGATTTCAGCCTCGGTTAGTGCCTTATCAACGATTACAACTTCATCAATAATCCCGAAGAAAAACTCGCGCCCGGCTAGCAAACCGGGGCGTAAATCAAAACCAATCGTTAAGGGAAGATCTGTTGATTGAAACTCGCCCCGTTGCGGGTTGGCTTTCTTCTCTTTTCCATCGGTATAAATCCGGACTTGCGCCCCATCGGCGACACCTGCAATATGATACCACGTTTTGTCGGCGTCCCCTGGGTCAGGAAAGTCCGGATCCGCTGCTGCGCTTCGACCTTCTGTCATGTTAGCATCAATGCCGAAGCTCCCAAACTTAGTATGCCTACGCCAGACACGCAAGGCATAAGAGGTCCAGAATCGCTTGTTTGTCGCAAAGGGACCATTCTTCCAAACGAGGGACTGATCCCGACCAGTAGCCCCAAACGGATCGCCATCGCCACTAAATTGAACCCAACACATCAGTGTAATCTGATCCTTCACGTTGAGGCTATCATCGTGAGGGACTTCAAGCCAACCGTTACTTAGCTTTAATCCACCGCCTACCTTGCCTTTCGCAATCCATTCGGCACTGCCTGCACCTTTCACTTCTCCATCGTTGCCGAATGGACTCGAATCCTCACCAAGTTCGTTTTTGGTATTGAAAGCCCAATAGCCGAGAGCTTTGGCATCAGCGGTCATCAGTGGAAAGCAGAGATAGCAGATGATGACCGCGCTCAGAATAATTAATCGTCGAGACATCGATAACACTCCTTTCATCGAAATAGCCTATCTGCCTGTCTTTGCTCTAGGGAGATAGATGGTATCAGATCGTGTTATTTGGTCCGTTTCACTTGCTTCCTGCTTTAAGTTCCCCCCATCTGACAGCCAATTTGCCTTGGGGGGCGACGTCAAAGAGCACGTCAAAATTGTCAAGCGATTTTCCCTTTTCGCCTAACTCCATTGCTTCTTTGACTTGGGCTTGGGTTATTGCCTTATCAAGAATAATCACCTCATCGAGGAGTCCAAAATGATAAGGCTTGGATCCACCACGGTCCGGTGGAATGCGCAGATCAAAGCCAATCGTTAACACCTGCTCCGATGGCTTAAACTCACCCCTCTGGTCGGCGGAGGCTTTTTCTACTCCGTTGGTATACAATTTAACCTTTGTGCCATCCGCGGTTGCTGCAATGTGATACCACTCATTTACTTCGGGGTGGTCTTTATCCCCGGGTGCTGTAAACACACGTCCCTCGGTCATTTGGGCTTCAAATATAAAACTGCCCAACTTCTTTCTTGGACGAAGCTTTGCCAACGAATAGGATGTCCAAAAGCGCCGGTCTTTCTGATCCCCTTCCAATATAAAAGGACCGTTCTTGTAAATCAAGGACACTTCACTCGATTCGCCTAAGGCACCGGCATCAAAATTCGCCCAACACATCAGGGTGATTTGATCCTTGGGGGTGAGACTATCATCGTGTGGAACTTCAAGCCATGAGATCCCATCCAATTTCAAGGCACCCCCGACCTGTCCCTTCACATCAAAGGCAGCAGCCTTTTTCGGCTCGCCGTGATTATCAAAGCCCGAAGAGTCCTTCCCTAATTTATCTTTGGCATCAAACATCCAGTAACCGAGTGCTTTGGCATCAGCATGGTTAGGAAACACGCTGAGAAAATAGATGGACAGAACCACAAGAATTGGTCCAATACGATACATGAGATAACCCTCCTTTTGTGAAAAAACCCACTATCCATCTCAATATGGGTCAGATAGTGGGTCTAGAGTCATATTTCCACAGCGTACAAGCCGCTTACTGTCTTGTTGATTTAATCGCGCCCCACTGCGTGGCTAATTTGCCTTCGGTTTCGACCGAAAAAATCTCCACCATCTCGGTGAGGGACTTCCCTCGTTCACCGAGATTAAACGCCTCTAGAACCTGAGCAGGGGTCAGGGCCTGATCGAGAACCATCACTTCATCTATGGTTCCCCGCAGGTGACGCCTCGCACCTCCGACACGATCCACCGGAACGCGGTGATCGTAGCCAATTGTCAAAACCTGCTCGGAATTTCTAAACGGTCCCCGTTGTGCGCCTTTTGCTCTCTCTTTGCCATCTCGGTAAATTTTGATTTCAGTGCCGTCTGCCACTGCTGCAACGTGGTGCCAATCATTTGGTTCCGGAATCAACGGATCCCCAGGCAACACAGCCGATCTGCCGCCTTCTGTGTTTGCATCGAACCCAAAAGTACCACATGCACATCTATCACGCCACTTAACCAATCCATAAGATGACCAAAACGCCCGATCCTTCTTGTCGCCTTCTAGTATGAAGGGACCATTTTTATAGATTAAACTCTGTTCTTCCGCGGGACCACTAAAACTGATCCAACACATCAAGGTCACTTGGTCTTTGACATTCAGGCTATTGTCATGAGGCACCTCAAAATAGTGTGGTGCTTGGTCCCCTCCGCCCGTTAAGTTCAAGGCACCGCCGACCTTTCCTTGCCGTGTCCAAGCCCCTGCCTTCAACTCCCCGTCATTCCCGAAGTGTGACAAATCCTGTCCGAGCTTCTTTTGGTCGTCAAAGGTCCAGTAACCAAGGACTTTGGCATCCACACCCATTGGTAGGGACAGGCAGATTAACGAGATGCCAATTAAAAATAATAAAATGATACGAGACATGATAGTTCCTCCTAGATATTCTTAGCTGCCCTCCTTTAATCTTTATGAAAATTGAGAAAAGGGGGCAAGTTGAACTTGCCCCCAAGTATTGGATTACATCTATTGTTTATCGACCGGTCTTAATCTGTGCCCAAGTCATGGGTAGCTTTGTCTTGGGATTCACCGATCGAAGGTTCGCATCTTCAAACCAATCGATCATGTTCCGCCAGAGGAGCCATGAATTCCCTTGCCCTAGCTCCTTCTGACCGAAGCCCATGTTCATATTGGTAATTTCGGCGCTGCCGCTCAGGACATAAGCTCCTTTTTGAACTCTTCCATAGACGATAATGGCAATATTGGGATCGCCGATATCTTCGGCTGCCACCTCAGCGTGTCCGGGCAGCAGACCTACATCATAGCCGGGGAAATCCCCGTCCCCCACGAAGGTCGGATCTGGGGATTTAGACGTATCAATAATGCCTCCCACCATATCTTTGGTCAACGGTGTACCCTCAACATACGCGAGACAGCATTTGTCCGCCACGGGGAATCCAGCCAACGCCTTGTCCATACCGTCCCAAAGGGCTACCAACGGTCTATCTTCGGGATCCCGACCGCCGGTGCTGATGACGCCATGACCCTCGTCCATGAACTCCTTGAGTTTATTGCCGTTGTTTTCAATCCACGCTTGCAGGTCAGGGCTATCCCGCCAAATGTGGTAATTGAATACGATAACATCCCATTTATCGCTCCAGAGCTCTCTTTCAAATCTTGCGATATCGTCGCCAATGATCTCTAGGAAGTCTTTACCTTCTGTAAAGCCAAACTGCTTGAAGATTGCATCGTACCACGTACCTTGAAGCGCGGTTTTAATTTTTCCGCCATCAAATGCAGCGGGATCTCGAGCCGGCGGTCCCCAAACACCCCAGCTCTCGGGCGTGTTGTTAAACACTAAGAATGTGACATCACGTGCCTCAACGTTCGAGGGTAAGCTCCAAATGGCTCCAATAGCAAGGAGCATTATCAGGATTAACGATACTTTTGTCCGTAACATTATCTTAGCCTCCATGTTTTAAGGTGTCTATCCAGAAAATCCTATGGAGTCACCGTAGGTTTTACGCTAGACTTTCCATTTAACTTTCGGGATAGATTTGTTAATCATTCTCAGTTTTCTGAGTTGATACAGTATTGTTTAGTTACAATACTCCTTCTATAAATTCAATTTATCAGAAATGCAAGTGATTGTCAATCGAAAAAAAATAAAAATTTGTCAAAAATGTTAAGTAAATGTTAAAAATGTTAAGTAAATATAACGTTACGCTTGGGTGAACAATTCTATTAAGTAACGCAAGTTGCTAGACAACCTGTAGTTGAGCGTATCGAAATACTGCCTGTCCCCCTGGCCTCGATTTATCGGACAATTGATCCGGAATTCAGCGGAATTCCGTATACCGTAACCTATGTAACTTTTCCCTTTTTCGTGTTACCTTTGTTACCTTTTTCGCTGAAAAGCCCAGAGCAGCCTGTTTTTCCAGTTTTTATCCAAGTTGCTAGATAGCCGTTGTCAAGCGAGTCGCAATTCGGAGGGGACGCCCCTACTTGGTTTATCAACTAGCAACTTGCGTTAAGTAGTGTATCACTAGGCTAAAAATCTTCGCAAATTGCCTCACGGAATCCAAATTTGTAAATCAGAAGACAATCCTTGACAAGAAACAAGAGATAGGCTAAAATTGCACTTTGGAAAGCGAATCAACAGTTGGAGGAAAACATTGGCAAGCATAACGCGGCGCGATTTTCTCAAAACATCGGCATTAGCAGGTGCCGGCTTCATGACAGGCTGCCTGCGGAAAAAGCCCGAAGGCGTCATTTTCAAAGGCTGGCCCTATGAGCCGGACCTCGTGCGCGAAAATATCGAATATTTCGAGCGTCAATCTAATGTCGGAGTTGCCTACGAAGCAGTATCAGGCAACTACCACGATAAAATGGTTGCGTTATTCGTCGGTAAAACCCCGATGGATTGCTGCTACGTTCGCGATGACGATCTGGCTGAGTGGGTCGAAGCGGGATGGCTGCGGCCTTGTGACGACCTCCCCGGTGCCGACCATTATCTGGAAGATATTTTTGATTATAATGCCGACGCTATGACCTACGGGGGTAGACGCTACGGGCTGCCCTATTACACCGACTTTACTGTCTGGCTCTATAATGAACAGATGCTTGAGGCAGCAGGCTTTGACGCGCCAGCGCAGACGCTGGACGAATTGACCGAACAGGCAATTAAAGTCAAAGAGGCGCGGGTGAAATCGCCCGACGGGGATGTTGTTGATCATCCGATTGTACTTGGCTTTCGTCAGAATGTCACCGGCTTCGGTGACTGGTGGGCACTGAATTACGCGAGTGAGGTCGATCTCTTTGACGACGATTTCAACCCGATTTTTCCCGACGATGAAGGGCGACAGGCGGAGAAGATCCTTCAGTGGCTTGTCGATGGTATCCACAAGCACCATATTATCGACATCAACTCATTGACGATGCCAGATATTCGAGAAAACATCGCAGCGGGTAGACAGACGTTTTGCCTGATGAGTAAATACGATGTGGAATGGATAAACAACCGCGAAAACTCCGCTGTCTCTGAAACCTACCTGAACCAACGCGGCATCCCCGAAACAGAAGCACTCCATGCAAAGGTCATTAAGATGGCGCGCCTCCCTTCTCTCGAATCCGAACAACACGGCACCTTAGGCTGGACGCGGATGTATAGTTTGACATCTCACTGCCAAGAGGAGCACATATTGGAGGCATGGAAGCTGATGCAATTCCTCGGAGGCAAGGACGCGACCGGCGACTATTATACAGCACGTCGCTGGTTTCAACTCCGGGGTTTGGGCTTCGCGTTTATTTCCCTGATGGATGACCCGGAAATCGTTGCGCTAACGGAGAAGTGGGGAAACATCAAACTGGTTAAGGAACTATCGCAGGTCGCCCGCATCCGAGAAAACATCAAAGCCCCGTGGTTCCCCGACTTTAACGTTTACTATCAGCCGGAGATTCAGAAAATCCTACTGCGTCAGCAAACCCCCCGCGATGGACTCGGACGGATGGCAAAACGATGTCAGGAATTTAAGCGGGAGTGGTCCTAGTATGATGGCAACTTTGTAGCAGCGTATCTCATTTATCGAACAGATGAGGAAGCCATCAATCTGTGTCTGACAAACTACGAGTGGAAAAGGGAGAAGTGGCAGGTATAACGCGGCGTCATTTTCTCAAAACATCGGCGTTGGCAGGTGCCGGCTTGATGACAGGCTGCCTGCGGAAAAAGCCCGAAGGCGTCATTTTCAAAGGCTGGCCCTACGAGCCCGACCTCGTGCGTGAGAACATCGAATATTTCGCGCAGCAGTCAAACATTGATGTCGCCTATGAGGCGGTATCGGGCAACTACCACGACAAGATGGTTGCGTTATTTGTCGGCAAAACACCAATGGATTGCTGCTACGTACGCGATGATGACTTTGTGGAATGGATTGAGGCGCGCTGGATCCGTCCGTACGAAGGTATGCCCGGTGCAGATGAATACGGCGACGACATCTTCGACTATAACTTAGAGGCGATGAGTTACAAAGGGGAACGCTACGGGTTGCCCTATTATACGGACTTTATGGTATGGGCGTATAATGAGTCGATGGTACAGGCGGCGGGGTATGAGAAAGCGGCGCGAACGCTGGACGAATTGACGGAACAGGCGATAAAAATAAAGGAAGCGAAGGTCCGCAGTCCTGCTGGCGATTTGGTCGAGTATCCGATTATGCTCGGCTTTCGGCAGGTCGTTACCGGCTTCTTTGATTGGTGGACATTGAACTACGCATCCGAGATTGATCTGTTCGACGATGACCTCAATCCAATTTTCCCGGACGATGAGGGACGACGCGCAGAAAAGATCCTTCAGTGGATCGTTGACGGTATCCACAAGCACCATATTATTAACATCAATTCCCTGACTTCGCCGCTGATCTTGGAGAATTTCGCGGCAGGGCGTCAAGCCTTTGCGATGATTATCCGGCACAATATGGAGTGGGTCAATAATCGCGAGAACAGTGCCGTTGTCGAAGCGAATCTTCGGGCGCGGGGTATCCCCGAATCTGAGACCCTCTATGCTAAACCCCTTAAAATGACATACATCCCCTCCCTCGAACCGGGGCAAAATGGCACACTCGGTTGGACGCGGATGTACTGCTTAACAACGCACTGTCGTGAGGAGCACCTGTTAGACGCTTGGCAGCTAATGCAGTTTCTAGGCGGAAAAGATGCAGCAGGCGACTATTATACAGCACGGCATTGGTATCGTTTGTCCGGTTTGGGCTTCGCCTTCAAGTCCCTGCTTAATGACCCCGAAATTATCGACCTGACTGAGCTATGGGGTGACATCGAGATGGTCACGGCATTGTCGGAGGTAGCACGCATCCGCGAAATTATTAGAGCCCCATGGTATCCCGATTTCAATTTCTATTCGCAGCCCGAAATCCAGAAGATTCTTATCCGCCAAGTTTCTCCACGCGATGGGTTGGCGCGGATTGCGAAGCGATGTCAGGAATTGAAGCGGGAGTGGACCTAAAAATTAGTGAGGAAATTTAACTGTGAGTGAAAACACTTTAGAAAACCAAACCGGCGTAGGAGACAAAAACGTTTCGCGCTTAACGACAAAAGAACGTGGCGACCGCATTTTCGCCTATCTGCTCAACGTCCCGAGCGTCATTCTCATCCTTGCGCTGATTGCCTATCCGGTTGTTGTGTCGTTGTGGACCAGTCTACACCGCTATAATCTACGGCGTCCGGAGGATCACGCCTTCGTTGGACTAGGCAACTATATTGATGTATTGACTAGTTACGATTTTTGGCACTCGCTCCGTGTTACCCTCTATTTTGGAGGGATGTCGGTGGTGCTGGTTATTGTTGTTGCGATAGGCATTGCCGTACTGTTCAACGAGCAATTCAGAGGACGAGGGCTCGCCCGTGCGCTGTTATTGATTCCGTGGGCGGTGCCGGGTATCGTCAACGGCTTGATGTGGGCGGGGCTATTCGGTGAACACGGCGCGTTTAACCAGATGATAGGTGATTTTGTTGGGCTGTTCAATCGTCTAACAGGTGCTGAGATTGAGTATCTAGGTATGGCTTCGCCATTTGTCGCGCTCAACGCCGCCATTGCCGCGCACGTCTGGCGAAGTGTACCGTTTGCATGTATTATCTTTTTAGCAGCGTTGCAGGCAATTCCCGGTGAGCAATACCGCGCAGCGCAGGTGGATGGCGCGAGCGCATGGCGGCGTTTCCAACATATCACGCTGCCGTGGCTGCTGCACCCAATTATGATTGTTGCTATCATTGAAACGATGAACGCTTTCCGCGGTGGGTTCGATATCATCTACGCACTGACCGCAGGCGGTCCCGGCGATGCGACCTATGTCATCGCTTGGCAAACTTATAAGGAAGCCTTCGGGCGCCTCAACTTCGGTGGGTCTAATGCCTACTCCTACCTGATCACAGTCATCACGATGGGACTAGCAATTATTTATATTCGAGTGTTGTATCGTCGAGGCACCGTTCAAGGTTAAGAAAGGGATCTTGTGAATAGAGAAGTTGTCAAACGAACTATTTTATATATACTTGTACTCATTGCGGCGTTGTATATTATGATACCGTACCTGTGGGTTGTGTTGGTCAGTTTCATGCAAGAGCGCGAAGCAACGCAACTGCATTGGATTCCACGTGAACCAACGTTGGAAAACTACATGATGTACTTCCGTGTTTATGGCGATAGCGCGGAAATCGGAGCGGCGACCGCCCGACAGTTTCCTCGTGCCATTGTCAACAGTTTCATCATCGGGGGAACGGTGATGTTTATCAATCTGTTCTTCGGATCGCTTGCGGCATACGCGCTGGCACGGATGAATTTTGGTGGCAATCTCGCGCTATTATTGTTCTATCTTGGTTCGCGCAGCGTACCGGGCGTAGCGATTATGATTCCCATGTACCTCGTCATGCGTAGTTACGGCTTGTTGGACACCCACATCGCAGTCATCCTTGCCCATGTCACCTTTACGCTACCGTTCACTATCTGGATCCTCAAAGGCTATTTCCAAACAGTGCCGCTCGATCTGGAACGTGCAGCGCGGGTCGATGGATGCTCCCGACTCGGTGCGCTGTTTCGTGTATTCCTGCCAGTAACAACACCCGGCATGATTGCGGTGGGTATTTTCTCCTTCATCTCGTCGTGGGGTGAGTTTTTCTTTGCCCTGTTGTTCACCTCCACCATATTCTCAAAACCTGTGACTGTGGTGGCATCGGACTTCGCACAGGAGTTGCAAATCGACTTCACAATCATCGCCGCCGGTGGGGTTTTGGTGGTGCTCCTCCCGATTATCCTCGCATTCATCTTCCAACGATTCATCATTCACGGCATTGGCGGCGCGGTGACGGGATAGCATTGCAAAGGGAACAGAGGATGACAGTTGATGCTAGTAATAAATCCCATCTGAAGTAAAATTGATGGACGAAAGAATAGGTGGTTTTCTGTGAAACGAGGAACGGTTTTGTTAATGCTAGCATTGCTAGTATCATCGACATCCGCAGAGGTACTTCGTCACGATTTCGACAATTTGGATTTGGAGGGGTGGGTGATTAACGAAGACCACCAGACGGTCGCTATTGACAATGGTGAATTGATTGCAGGGTTCCCGCCTCCCGAACCAGACAGCACCACCCTCATTTTATTACCCTTTAAAGGAATGCCCGCTAGCGATTACGATGTCACGGTGTCTGTGAGACTCGATCTTTTTCTGTTTCACCCGAGTATTGTTAATGGAGCAGGAATTGGACTCCGTGGGCATTCAACTGAAAAGTTCCTCGGGCTTCTAAACAACGATAAATTGCAAGATCCACGATCTTTGAGTGACTTAGGTTATTATTTTTTTATCGGACAAAATACCGAGGGAAAATGGGGTGTTGGCGCATCAATTTGGCATATAGAACAAGTGGCGGTAAATGCAGAAGGTGTTATTAGGGGCGTATTCGTAGAGAATGACTTGCTCAGGTTTTCACCGTTTGATGTCAAATTAGGTGAGTGGTATCGCTTAAAAGTCATTGCACGGGGAGATTTGTTCCGAGTTTTTGTCAACGAAGAACAGGTCCTAGGTTTGAAGGACGTTCGTTATCCTGAAGGAACAATCTATCTGTCATCGGGATTTGGCAACATTATTCGCTTTGACGATTTTGAGGTAAAATATGATGCTGCTGCGGCTGTACAACCGCGGCAGAAGTTGGCAACGATGTGGGGTGAAGTAAAAAGAAAAGCCCAATAAGTCGAGATCTGAAAAATTGAAGTATGGTGAATGCTAAAAATAAATAGACACTTTCGCCCCCGGTAGGTGCGGTTTCTAACCGCACCGGTTTGGAGTGTCTCATTAATTCTAAGGTCCATTATAATTTGAGCAAATTCTATATATGGTGAACGTTGTAAATATGTAAACATTCACCAGTAGCTCCCCTTAGTGAAGCTTCATGAAGTCCCCCTGATAAGGGGGATTTAGGGGGTTGGTTGTGCATCGAAAGTGTATCAGTAATTATAGAATTCACCATATGTAATTGAACGCAAGAGATAGGAGAAATTCTTTGGCAAAAGTTGTTATTGAACGTCTTACGAAACATTTTGGAGATGTCGTTGCAGTAGATGACCTGACCCTCGAAATTGTTGACCGCGAGTTTTTGACGTTACTGGGACCGTCGGGCTGTGGCAAGACCACGACGTTGAACATCATTGCAGGGTTGGAAGATCCGACAAGTGGACGGGTGTTCTTCGACGACGACGACGTGACAAATGTTCCACCCGAACGACGCGACATCGCAATGGTTTTCCAAACCTACGCACTATACCCACACATGCGAGTTTATGATAATATTGCCTTTGGCTTACGGATGCGCCGTACACCAACCGATGAAATTAATCAACTCGTACAGGACGCGGCGAAGGCGATGGAGATTGACCATCTGCTCAGGAGGAAGCCGCGGGAACTCAGTGGTGGACAGCGACAACGCGTGGCGTTAGCACGTGCCATCGTCCGGAATGCCCATGTATTCCTGCTTGACGAACCGCTCTCCAATCTCGACGCCAAATTGCGTGTGACAATGCGCACCGAACTCAAACGGCTGCACGCTGAATTGGAAAAAACGTTTGTCTATGTCACGCACGACCAAGCAGAATCGCTCATTATGTCGGATCGGATTGTGGTACTCAATGAGGGCAAACTCCAACAGCTGGGAACACCCGAAGAAATCTACAATCAGCCCGCTAATGCGTTCATCGCTGGCTTTGTTGGAAGTCCGCCGATGAATTTCTTCGACGGTCAGTTGCAAAACGGTGGGGATCAGTGGTTGGTAAAGGGGCAGGGATATAACTGTGAATTTACACCGGCACCAACGCAACGATTGAGTGAGAACGCTTCAGCAGAGGTACAACTCGGGGTTCGTCCAGAAGATATCGAGGTGTTGCCAAGCGAGTCACCCACCGCCCAAGCCAACGTTGTGGTACGAGAACCGTTGGGCAGCGATCTGTTCCTTACATTGGAATTGGAAGGTGTGACTTTCAAGGCGCGAACTCACCCCGATGCACGCATCGACCGCGGCGACACTGTGCCAATCCGTTTTAAGCCAACCAAGGTACATCTGTTTAACCGAACCACAGGGGCAACGTTGCTTGAGTATAGGCAGTAAAACAACTGAAACCCCTCTACGGGATTTCAAGCGGGATTGTCGCCAAAAATGCCGCCTCCGTCCGTCGATTATGGGTCTGTGCGGCGACGACAGAGCCATAGACATTGCCTAGATAAAAGATACCCCCAATCGTCCCAAACGTCCAACCTTTGCGTGACGAAACGCCATCTTCGGAAAACCCGTCGTAAGCCGCCCACCCCAACACCCCCAACAGAAACACAGTGAGCAGCGCATCGTTGGGGCGTCCAACATAAACCCTGCCGCTGCCGGGAAGGGCGGTGGACAGGAATCCCGCTAACAGGGGACTTTTTGACGGAAGGGTTCTCCCCTTTTCAGCGTATCCTTTGTACATTGACACACGGCGACCAACAGTTTCTGGCAACCCACTCAAGTCGAACTGGTCGAAGTGTTGAAGCGCACCCTTCCACCGCTTCTGCATCAGCTTATTCACGCCAATCACCATCTGCGATTTCCAGCGATACTCCCCTCCATGAAACAGATCCTGTGACTCCTTGAGAACATGGACAGATTTGTCGTACTGCCCTGTCAAAAAGTAGGTCGCGCCTAGCTCATATCGTGCGAAATTGGAATTGGGTTGTGTTTGGAGGAGCGTTTCGAGAAATTGGATTGCGTGGTCGGGTTGACCGCCCAGACGATAGCTCTCGGCGATTCGGCGTAAAACGCTGTGCTGGTCGTCCGCCAAAGTGGTTGGTTGGGAAAAGAGGTAACGTTGATATTCACCCGCTGCGCGAAGATAGTCGCCTTGAGCGTAAAGATAATCTGCAAACTTACGGAGGTTTTCAGGTTGATAATAATCAATGGGCGGGTTGTCTGCAATTGCCGTTAAGGCGGGAAAAACGCAGCAGAACGCGGTAAGAAGAATGGCGTGACGACAAATCATCTTGTCAACGCCTCCTGTGAGTAAGCCTCAACCGGATCAATGTACTTGCCGCTTGCTTCATCGAAGAAGTAGTGGGTGTGCAGCATGATTCCGTTATCGCGCAGCAGACGGTCGGCGGTCAACAGTATACCGCGAAAAAAACCGTATTGTTGGATTGCCCCCATCCCGAATCGGGAGCAACTCGGGGAGAAGTTGCAAACAGATTGGTCTTGCGTTGAAATGTATTTCTGGTAAAGACGAATAAGCCCGGTCGAAAATAGGCGGATCGGCGTTGATTCTCTGGGATTGAATGGAATGGCTTCCTGCTTGTGATGCGAGATCTGGATCGGATGTGCACGCAAGATGAAAGCGAGGTCACCAGCTTCATCAGGTGCGGAAGCCCATCCCCACGACGAAGCACACAGAATTAGGATGATCCAGATACCGAATAGACGTATTACCATTTGACTTCCTATTTTTACACGTTTGCGAATCTTGGACTTTCTAGTTCAATTGGGTAGTTTGGGGTTTAATTGGGCGTTGCTTATTTGGTTCCCGGAGCTTCTATTACTGTCATATTTCGTGGTATTTACATCAGTGGTGTCCGGATGACTGTCTCAAGAACGTGAGCACGGGAGGACTGCGAGACGAGAAACAGGATTAAATCCGCAACTTCTTCTGGCAAGGTTAGATGCTCGATGACATCGTCTGGATGGTTATCTCGGCGCATCTTGGTGTCAACGGGCCCCGGACATACCACACTTGCTTTGACGCCATGCGGACGCCCTTCGTTATTCGTGGTTTCGGTAAAACCGACGACGCCAAATTTGGCAGCGCAGTATGCCCCACCGTTGGGGTGCCCAGTTTTGCCGGAGACTGACGAGACATTGACGATATGTCCGGACTTCCGCTCGCACATGTGACTGAATACCGCTTGTGTGCAGAGGAAAACACCTTTGAGGTTAACGGCGATATTGAGATCCCAATCCTCCTCACGAATCTTGGGAATTGGGTTGTGAATAGCGACGCCTGCGTTGCTAACGAGAATATCAACCCTGCCGAATCTGTCAAGCGTTTGTTTCACCATCGCATCCACCTGCGATTTTTGCGTTACATCGGCTGGTATTGCGAGGGCTTGCCGACCGAGTGCACGTACCTCGCCTGCAACGGCTTCAACCTCTGAGAGCGTTCGCGCCGCAAGCACCAGATCTGCACCCTCTCGCGCAAAGGCGAGCGCAGTTGATCTACCAATTCCGCGTCCACCACCGGTGATAATTGCAACTTGGTTTTCGAGTTTCATTTATTTTCCTGTCTCGACAGTGTTCTCTTTGATATAATCGAAATTGATATCGTAGCCTAGCCCCGGGCCCTGTGGCAAATGGACATATCCCTCGTCGTCCATAGCGTCAATCTTTGAATGCAGCCAAGGCTCGACCTCATCGTAGCCGATAAACGGATGGAGGAGGCCCCGCTCGTAAAATTCGCCGGGGATACCCATTGCGCCTAACACCTGAAGATTTCCACCGCCACCGCCATGTACCTCCATCGCCATGCCAAACGACTCTGCCAGATGCACGGTTTTCATCAACGGCGTGATCCCTCCTACATCTCCAACACCGCCTCGCAAAATGTCCGCAGCGCCGCGCAGAATCCACTCTGCTCTGGTGTACATCTTTCCTTCAGCCGTTTCGGGTCCCACAACCGGGATATCCAACTGTTCTGCCAGCCACGCATAGGAAGAGGTGCTGTGTTCATCCATCGGCTCCTCAAACCAGTAGTAGTTGAGTTTCTCAAGTTCCCTACCGATATAAAGTGCCTGCTCCCGACTGTAGTAATGGTAGCAGTCCAGCATCAGAGGAACATCGTCACCGACCGCCTCTCGCACGGCGGCGCACGCCTTGACATCCATCTTGGGATCGGGTGCCCACGGAATGGGTGGCATCCAAGTGTGCAGCTTGATCGCCTTGTAGCCACGCTGAATGCACCACTCGGCGAACCGCCCATAATCATCTGGGCTACTCAGTCCTCCTGGCTCTTCGTCACCGCACATAGTGCTGGCGTAGGCGAGAACTTTGTCTCGATAACCCCCCAGTAGCTTATAGACCGGCTGATCAAAGCAGCGGCCCGCAAGATCCCACAGCGCCATGTCCGCTACACCGACCACATTGTCTGTGAGGCTTCGATGAATTCGCTGCCAGTGCTTGAGCCGTTGCCATAGTTTTTCACGATAGAATGGGTCTTCGCCAACCAGTGCGGGTTTGAAGATCTGCTCCGCGATGGCGGGGCTGCCACCAAAGGCGTAACCTTCTAAGCCTTCGTCGGTGACAATTGTGAGCAGCGTTTGAGTCGCGTCGTGTTCAGGCCCAGGATGCCCGTGGCCCTCGGAGTCCCTGACTTGGTTCGACTTATATTTGAATGTTTGGGTTTTTATGTCTACAATCTTCATTGTCATTTGCCTTTCACATTATTACTTGTGCAGCTTCTCAATCATCCCAAACAGATTTTGCAGACAGATCCGAGAGGCTTCCTCCCCCGATTCGGAGAACGCAGTCCCGCCCGGACGGTTGAGCAGGCCCTCCTCAATCTTTGAGGTTGGACGCCAATGCGTTTCCAAGCAGAGGTGTCCTTCATAGCCGTCATCAACGAACGCTTGAAGCTGCCCCTGCCAATCGATCACACCTTCACCGACCGGGACCGATTCCATTTCGCCTGTTTCAGGATTTTCGCCGGCATCCTTCAGGTGAGCGTGTACCATCAGCGGTTTAATTCTATCATAGGCGTTGGGATAGGGTGTCTCACCTTCCGCGTGGGCTTCGTTCGCGGGGTCCCAGATGGCACGGATGTTAGGCGAATCAATTTCACGGATGAATCGTTCTGTCAGCTTAACGGTTGATAGGGAGGTCGAAGCTTCGTTTTCCATCCCCAAGATCATTCCCTCTCCACTCGCCATCCGCACCGGTTCGTCATAAGCACTGATAATCTCGTCCCACCGTTCCAAGACGTTATCCGTTTTCCAAAAGACGAAAGTGCGGATCAGGTTGATATCAAATGCTTTTGCTACCTCGATGCACCGTTTAAGGATTCCAAGATGTTCCGCCCGTTCCTGCGGGTTATCTATGTCGCACTTGAAGAACGGCGAGGCGATTCCGACGATTTGAATTCCTGTTCCATCAAGGATCCGTTTCATTTCATCGATATCACCCTCCGTTAATTCCTGCGGAGGCTTATCCCACACAGATCGGATCTCAATTGAGTCAAGGTTCAACTCCTTCGCGACGTTGACAACCGTTTGAAAATCTTGTGAAATCTCATCACCAATAACGCCTATTTTGAACATTGTCTTCTCCTTACATGCAAAGCGCAGTGAATTTTAATTAGGAGTTACGCACTTCAGATTGTAGTTGCCCGATTCATCGGGCTTCGAGGGACATGTTCGAGCTCCACACCCATCGTAGGCGGGGCATCTTGCCCCGCATTGGCGATGCAGCATCAAACTACAATACCTCATCGTTGAATTGTGTAAGTCCTATTAATTTACGCTTCACTCAACGATATGAATGCCCTCCATCGGGGAAAGTTCCCTGCTGAACTTCTAGCTTATAATGCGTCACAGCCCGGTGAATTTCTTTCCGCATATTTGCATACTGCTTGACGAATGACGGCGAGTGGTCAAAAAGCCCAAGTATATCATGGAGCACTAACACCTGTCCATCACAGTCCGCCCCCGCTCCGATACCAATTGTCGGGATCTGCAACGATTGGGTGATTTTTCTACCTAGTTTCTCTGGAATAGATTCAAGAACGATTGCAAAGCAGCCAGCAGCTTCGAGTGCCTTTGCGTCATCAGCAATCAGCACGGCTTCGGACCGCTTGCGTCCATGCACCCGAAATTTTTCACTTGTCTGTGGTAGTAACCCAACGTGCCCCATCACTGGAATACCATCATTGACAATGGCTTTGACAATTTCTGGTTTGTTACCCTCGAATTTAACCGTATCGGCACCGACATCACAAAGGGCGCGTGCATTTTTGACCGCTTGCTCCGGCGTTTCATAAGCCTGATGTGGAAGATCCGCGACAAGTAAACACGTTGTATTGGCTCTTGCCACTATTCGGGTGTGGTGGAGCATATCTGCCATCGTCACTGACCGTGTATCTTCGTAGCCCAAAACTACCATGCCGAGCGAATCACCGACAAGGATGATGTCGATATCAGCATCGTTGAGGATACGCGCTGTTGGGTAGTCATACGCCGTCAGCATCGCAATTTTTTGTCCATTCTGTTTCATTGACTGAATGAGATCGGTTGTTTTTTTCATCGTTATTTCACGTTTTTCTTTTATCGTTCCGATTCTAATTGCGAGATGGGTGCCAAACGACACAGCCCAGACTGTCCCTCGATCCCCTTGAACGCTGTGCAAAATGGCAGTGCTTCTCAGTGAAATTTCTTATCGTCTTGATCCCTACGTTATCAATTGGTTAGAACTCAAAGACACACTCCATCAATGCCCACCACTCCTCCGGTTTTCTTTCGGGCACCGGCTCTTGATAAGTCCGCATCAACTCATCCCACTCACGGCAGCGCGGATGCTGTTCAAGGTAGCGTGGGAAATCTTTTCAACCTCAAACTCATCAATAGCCTCCATTGCCATGAACATCCTGCGACCTAACAGGTAAATATTCATCTTCGTGATGCCAATTGTGTGTAAGCTCTCTAGCACTTCGGGCCAAACGTTGCTATGATATTCTTTGTATTTTTCGATAATCTCCGGATCATCTTTCAAATTGATTGCCAAACCAAAATGCTTCATTTCTTTCTCCTTCATTCTATAAACGGAACTGTCGTTGAGCAAAATCCCAGCATAATTATCTCTGAATTATTGCGATTTGTCAATAGCAATCTCACGAGCCGTGAGGCTATTCAGTTTTCCGTTTTTTGACTGATTCCGGAATGAACCGAATCCGTAGGCGATGCATCTGGTTTCCCCGCCGTAGCCTTGACCGGGAGATCGAGACACAGGAAAATTCTGGTGGATTCTAAAAATAAATGGACAGTTTCGCCTCCCGGTAGGTGCGGTTTCCACCCGCACCGAATAGGTGCAGTTAGAAACAGTGCCTACCAAACGGTAGTTTCGTTTTCCTAACCGCACCGGTTTGGAGGGCCTTATTAATTCTAAAATCTACCATAAATGACCCTAACATGAGCCGGAATTCCTGTTGACATGAGATCCCTTGGTAAGTATAATGCGATTGATTGTCAGGCACGACGGAATCGTCACAGAAGAGACAGTAAAAGTCTATAAACTCGTACTAGCAAAGGGGTAACCATGTCGAAAAAGCACAAGGGTAAAGAAACCAAAAAGCAGAAAAACCAGCAAACTGAGAAAGATTTCATCAGGCTCCAACCGACGGATAAGCCTGTAGAAGAACGAAAGAAATTGAAGCGTAAGTTCTATGAAAACGAGCTTGCCCGACTTCAGATAGAATTAATCAAACTCCAAGAACATATCCTGAACAAAGAATTGAAAGTAGTCGTGATTTTTGAAGGGCGTGATTCCGCAGGCAAGGGCGGAACCATCCAGCGAATTACGGAACCGCTGAATCCACGAATCTGCCGAGTGGTCGCGTTGGGCACCCCAACCGAGCGTGAGAAAACGCAATGGTATTTTCAACGATATGTTTCCCATCTGCCGGCCGCCGGTGAGATAGTGTTTTTTGATCGAAGTTGGTACAATCGCGCCGGGGTCGAGCGAGTAATGGGCTTTTGTACTGCGGAGGAATATCATGAGTTTTTGCGTTCCTGCCCCGAATTTGAGCGAATGTTGGTGCACTCCGGGATTATTCTAATCAAATATTGGTTATCTGTAGATGCGGATGAGCAGGAACGCCGTTTCAGAAGGCGGGTTAAAAATCCAGCCAAACGTTGGAAACTCAGTGCGATGGATATGGAATCTCGTAGAAGATGGGTTGATTATTCCCGAGCCAAAGATGAGATGTTTAAGTATACAGATATCAAACAAGCCCCTTGGTATGTGGTTGATGCCCATGACAAAAAACGTGCGCGCCTCAACTGCATTCATCACCTGTTGAGTCTGATTCCCTACGAAGCCCTATCCTACCAGAAGTTAGAATTGCCACCACTCCAAGAAGATAACGGATATATGCGGCCACCCATGACAGATCAAACCTTTGTGCCAGAAATATACCCATAATTCGTCAGTCTCTAATCCATACCGCTGTAGACCGATTGCGCTCAATCTTAGGTGCGATTTGTGCTATTACTTAACACAAGTTTTGTATGCTATATGTAGTTGGTTATTAAGGGATAAGATACTATATATTGCGTAAGTGTTGTAGAAAACGCAATTTCTTGTAACTTTTGTGCAGCTGTTCACGTTTCGTATGACGAACTTACCGAGACATCTATTGTACTGTACTATTATATCGATGTGTGACTAAGGAGAACTTGTAAATGCCCAAACATCATACTTACGTCGCAACCTGCATAAAAGAGGCACCGCTCCAGTGGGGAATTGAACTGAAGGCGTTGGAGAATCCAGTACCCTCCAAAATTGTGCGGTTTCCAAATTTGACGCAACCGCTTACTAAAGCACCATACTTTCAGTCCGACTGCGATCCGATAGCTTATTTTAAGCTGCTGGTCAAAGGTATGCCAGAGATGCTTCGAGACTATCACGCACGAACCCTCAGACAGATTCAGGGACAAATGAACCAATTGGAAGTTGGTGATTGCTGCTATGTCAAGGTTTCATACATTGATAGTGGAGGGGGAGTCAGTCCTTATAAGTACAACATTGAACTTATTGACACCCCACCTTGTGAATCACATCATAGCCGCTCAGACACAGCAGTGCTTGGGAATGTGGAACTACCTTCGGCTGCACCGAGCATAGATAACCTCTACCCTCCTTTCATGGAGGAGATAGGCTCGGATTGGGGAGAATCCAGCGACCTTTCCGACGATGAGCAATTAAACTCGCCAATTAACGATGGCACAGATCCACTTGAACTTATCACGCAGTTGCATGAGGAAATTCAGGAACTACAAGGCGATTTGGACCGAATCAAAGATAGGATTACGGAAGCAGTAGTCCCAGCTTGCCAAAGTTTGGGACAGCAGGTAGTGACGAATTCAGAGGAAACCGTGGAGGAAACCGCGGAAATCGAGAGAATACGAGAAGTTGATTCGGACCTACCGGTGGCAGCAGACGATCAACGGAAGGAAATACTCCTCAATTTAGATGAGCAATGTGCAATCGAATACATAATCAACCAGCAGGTAGTCACCGAATCGCAGCTGAGAGACGCGTGCCATATTTCCCACCCAATCCGCGTGATGAACTGTTTGATTGAAAAGATGGAGCAGTGTAATTTCCCTTGGATCTCCATAGAAGAAAGCCAAAATGGAGAACTCATTTATATGTGGAGTGCTCCGGAGTGATTAAGTTTATGGTGAATTCTAAAAATAAATAGACACTTTCACCCCCGGTAGATTTTCGTCCCCGGTAGGTGCTGTCTCCAACCGCACCGGTGCCGACTCGTCGAGCATCCTCGATAAATCGGGATTTGGAGTATCTCATTAATTGTAAGGTCCACCATAGTTCCGTTCCACACTGTTCGCGTAGATTTGAGCGATAATCGCATTTGTCTTTAGCCCTTCCTCCCCCGTACAGCGGATTGGCACACCTGTACGCATCTGATTGACGAGGACTTCAACTAACCCCGTGTGCATATACGGCAATGGAGGTTGGTCGAATGACTCCCTTTTGTCCTTCGTCTCAAGCGTCAGGTTTCCGCTGTTGAGCGGATTGCAGCGCAAACTCCCTTCCGTACCGTAGACCTCAACTTCATCAATCGAAACACCGACGTTCCAGTTGATATTCGCGACGGCATGTGTCCCGTTTTCAAAGCGTAAGGTAAAAACGGCAGAATCATCAACTGGATGGGGCAAATAGACGTTTTCTGCGTACCCAGAAACAGACGTCACCTCTCCCAACAGATACATCAGCAGATCAATCCGGTGACTCCCCAAATCCATCAAAACACCCCCGCCACTAATTTTTGGATCAGTGCGCCACGCACCCCACTCATGGCTGCTTGGATCATAAGAAGCGGTGTGATTAATTCGTCCTAGCACAACTTCCCCGATTGCTCCCGCCTCCATCAATTCCTTCATTTTTACGATATTCGGAAAGAAAGGTCTGTAATAAGCGATTGTGAGTGTGACGTTGTTCTCACGACAGGCATCGACCATCTGCTGACACTCGGCGACGTTCATCCCCATCGGCTTTTCACAGAGAACATGCTTCCCTGCCTCCGCGGCGAGAATTGTCTGTTCGCAATGCAGGTAAGGTGGTGTTGCGATATAGACTGCATTAATCTCGTCATCTGCCAATAGCTTTTCAACCGTGTGATAAGCGCGTTTCGCACCATGTCTCGCTGCAAAATCCTCTGCCTTCTCTCTGTCACGGCGCATCACCGCAATTAGTTCAGAACCTTCAACCGTATAGAGCGAGGGACCACCTTTGTACTCTGCCACATCTCCACAACCAAGTATTCCCCATCGTAGTAATGTCATATCTTCCTCTTTGCAAATTGAATCAAGTGAACTGTTGATTTTCGTCCAATAACCCCTTACTGCTGCAGCCTGTTTAACCAATTTTGAACGCGAAGTTGTAGAAACGCCTGCGCCCTACCTGACCAGAGATAATCAAGCGTTAGCCCTCGAAAAATTGGCATAGGACTCATTTGAAGGCGTAGGTCTTCGGTAAACGCTTCAAGCGACTGATCCCCTAATCCATGTGATAATCGTCGCAGCAGGGTTGTCGCATCAGCAACATTTCTGACAGCATGGTGTCTTTCCGTGAGAGCGTTGAGTCCTACCACTGCGTCCTCCAGATCTTGTGCCCCCCGATCGTTCCACCACCGGTCAAGCGACTCCACCGCTGACGCAAAATGGATTCCTTCATCTTGGAATTCCTCTTGCCCGTATGGATTACAAACATAATCGCCAAGCCCTGTGAGGACAGATTCTCTTGACTGCGTAGGATTCAATTGCCTGCGAAAAAAATAATAATCCCCCGGATACTGCGTATAAGGCGTCAACCGATAGGCAAGCGAGGCAGTATGTTTTTCCTCAAGTCCTTTCTCAAGCCACGCATCAATCTGTTGCAACTTGGGTTCAGGCAAGACATTATTCGACTCAAATCCACCCTCCGGATCAAGGAAGAATGCGAGCGGCAAAGGGACCAATCCACGCTCCCGCATGATGTCAATCGTCTCATATTCGACACTCCTGATAATCACTGCGCTCCCTTCGGGCAGCTCTGACGCAATTCGACGACGTAGATTCGGGTGAGACGCAAAGCCGCTTCGTCCGGCTTCAATATTTTCAATCCACCAAGGGCAAACTGTGACCGCCGCTCTGCCGTCAATGACTTTAGACAGGGTGTGTAGGGCATCTAACATGACCCGCAGGTAGTCCCGGCATTCTGAGCAGATACAGGCACCTGGATCCGCAAACCAAAGGACAAAGCTATCCGCCACGTCCGCAAAGGTGTCAATCAGATATTGCTGATAAGGCAGGATACGTTCTTTCCCACGCTGCCAGCAGAGAGTAATACCGGTATAATTAACATCTTCTGCCCGTAGTTCGGGGTAGCGCAGCCATGTCGAGGGCGGCACAGTCCCGCTTGAAAATCCAACATGGGTTTCCATTCCCATCACACGGGCATACGCCAGCGCGTCGTGCCAGACCTGATAACGCCACGCATTGGGAGCCAGTGCAGGCTCGTCCGGGTGGTAATACTGTGTGGGCCAAATATAGAGTTTCAACAAATTGCAGCCTGCTGCATTGAGCAGTTCAATATACCATTTCCAATCGTCGAGGCTCCACGTATCCGTTGTTAGTGATGCGATATTCCATGGAATGCTTGAAGCGTACACACCCCGTATTGTGTACGGCGTATCATCGTCAGCAAAGTTGCGAACCATCCGAAACTGAACATCGTCTCCGGTCCTTCCAACGAGCCGATAACCCTGTTTGGCATAGACGCGGATTGCCCGATAATTCTCCCGGTAACAGGTCAACGCCAGGCCCCGTTCCCCGCGCGCGCGGGCAATCCCTTCAATCTGCTGCATCAGTCTTTGACCGATGCCTTTGTTGTGGAAGGCGTCAACGACTGCAACGCCCAAACCCGGATAACCATCTCCGCCTCCGCCACGGTACCAGACATGGCCGACCAACTTTTCTTCGCTGAACGCACCCATATGGACGCAGCTTGGATTGTGGAGTTCCCCTGTAATCTTTGTAACCGCGTCTTGATCAAAGGGGTATGGATGATAAAAAGAACGACTTGCCTCGGAAAGGCCCTCGAAGAAAGGGGGAATCTTCGGAATATCGGCATCAGTGAGGAAGCGGATGGCTAAATTTGTTGTGTTCTCGCCCATAATGCCCTCTCGCGTTAGATAGAGAAGCCCCTGTGATTTAGTCGGAAATTCCCCCTGTCGCACGCAGCAGGGTTTCCTGCACAAGTAGCTCATGCGACATCGGTCGATCCGGTGACTGCTTCCCTTCGATGGTTGCTATAAAGGCGTCTAATTCCAGTTCATAGGTTCTTTGACGGCTTTCCCCGTTTATCTTCACAATCTGCTCGCCTTCTTGGTAACCATCTTTTGATTCAGCTAGACAGAGGCGGATTTGTAGACCGGGTTCAAAAGGTTCGACGATGATCGCGCTCCCCTGACTGCCGTACACCTCAAAACGGCGCGCCATCGGGCGGGTTTCCATCGCGGAGATGTCGATAAAGGCGAGAGCGTTCTCAAACTCAAAGACTCCAAGGGTATTATCCTGAAACGCCGACACTGAACCGGTATCGTTACGCAAAAACGAAGTTACCTTCACCGGACGACCCAAAATCCAGACCACTTGGTCAAGCATGTGACCGCCTAAATCAAAAAAGATACCGCCCTGATGTGTGTTACCAATCCGAAGGCGGGCATCTTCATCTATATACGTGGACATATGGGCGCGTACACCGAACACATTGCCCAAAAAGCCGGACTTCGCCCAGTTAGCAACCTGCTTGAAAGCAGAATGATAGCGCAGCATATAGCCCATCTGAATAAGCAGTCCCTTTTCCTCTGCTTCCGAAACGACTTGCTGCCACTGCGTCCAGTTATCGCCAGCGGGTTTGTCGTACCAGACGTGCTTGCCAGCGGCGACAATCTCCTCAGTCTGATCGAGGCTTTCCGCGTTGAGCCCCTCGGAGGCAATCGCCACAATGCTCTCATCATCCAACATCTCATTTTTATCATCGAACCAGTGAATGCCCTCAAAAGCAGTGCCACCCAATCCTTCAAGTGAGGCACGCTGCTGCGGATCAGGTTCAAAAACCCCGGCGATTTCGACATCGTCGTTTACCTGCATCGCCTGCAATTTGCCGGAGGCGTGTCCATGTTTTGTTCCATACTGAGCCATTCGTATTTTTGCCATTCTTCTCTCCAAAGGTTTCGTTAGGATCTCGTCCCGATCAGATCGGGATTTATAATTTCTTACCCCAAGGGTTAATGCGCTCTAACTATACTCAGAAATCCATGCTGTGTCAAGTGCTTTGAGTCCATGGAGTCGGTGCTAGGAATTCCCACTTGTGCATCGTGTCATGATGGGGTATCATAGATAGTGTTAATCAAGGTTCATCGAAATTCCATTATGTGCGGGTTAAAATTATTTCACACAATTGGGGGCAAATTTTATGCAGAACTCTTCAAGCTACGGCACTATCCTCATCGTCATCGACGGTTGCCGTCCTGACGGTATTCAGCAGGCAGATACACCAAGCATTGATAGCCTAATTGCGCGCGGGGCTTATACCTTCAATGCACAGAGCGTTGTTCCCTCCTCTACGCTGCCGTGCCATACTTCGATGTTTCGCGGCGTAACACCATCACGCCACGGTATCACAACCAATACGTGGGTGCCAATGGTGCGCCCTGTGCCGAGCATCACTGAAGCTGCTCACGCAATGAAAAAGAAGACAGCGTTTGTTTATAATTGGGAACAGCTCCGGGATCTAGCAGCGCCGGGTTCGCTCGATTTTTCCTATTTCAGAGAGAACCTTGACGATCCGAATGGCGACCTAACGATAGCGGAGATCGCAGCGGAACACCTGATTACTGAACAACCGGATTTCTGCTTTGTCTATTTGGGCGTGGTGGATATTGTGGGACATCGGCATGCATGGATGTCTGAGGAATATATTGAACAGATTGGCGTTGCAGATCAAGCAATCGGAATTTTACTCGAAGAACTCGAAAAGGCAAATCTTTTAGAACACTACTTTATCCTCGTCCAGAGCGACCATGGTGGGCACGGAAAGAGTCATGGGACAGACCTACCAGAAGATTTGACAATTCCGTGGATTGCAGCTGGACCGAAGATTAAGCAGACCGGCGAAATCAAGGAACTAGTGCGAATCTTCGACACTGCCCCAACGCTCGCTCATGTTCTCGATCTGCCGTTGTCCGAAGATTGGGAAGGGCAGCCAATTATGCAGATTTTTTAATGACAGCACTAATCAGTGGTGATATCTCACTATTATCTACGGATCTACTGTAGTTGCCCGATTTATCGGGCGTCCTGACGGGCGTCAAATCGCCTACTACATCTCTACGGATTTACTGTAGTTGCCCGATTTATCGGGCGTATCGGGGTATAAGCAAAATCCACTGCGTGAGTCTTAATCTATGAATTGGAGGTTCCCTCAAATGCTAGCACACGCAACGGAATAGCATCCGTGCCAAGCACAGGCAGCGGCTGTGCGAAGACATACACACGATTCTCGCGGAGATCTTCCAAATGTGCAAGACTCTCGATTAGTGGAATACCCCGGTCAAACAAAATATGGTGATTAATCAGTTCGCGACTGCCCGGCACCTCAAGCCCAGGGCTATCGATGCCGAGTAGCTTTATCCCTGGATCAACCAGCCATTGGAGCGCGTCAGGCGTGGGATAGGGCGGTCCCCCGCCTTCAGTCGCAGCACGACGATCCCAACCGAAATAGATAAAAACAATGTCACCCGCTCGGATTCCTCCGGCCTGTGCTGCTGCTTCCTCAAGACGTGGACGCTCAACAGGCATTGACCAAGGCACGTCGCTGAGGTCCAAGATAGCCGCCTCACCGAAGAACTGATCGACCGGCAGTTCGCCGACTGCAGCACCATTTTCAACCGCATGCAAGGGAGCCTCAACGTGGGTGCCTGCATGACCACTCATCCCGATCTGTGTCACCACATACCAGCGACCTGACGCCGGAGCGGTTTCGGGATCACTGACAATACTGTCAATCTGCGTCTCATACCGAACCCACGGGTGCTGCCCCTCACTCGGAACCAGCGGACGGGATAGATCCACGATACGATTGTAGTGGAAAGTCGGTGCTGTCATTTCTTCCCCCCTCCTTCATGAGCGAATCGCTGTAGCGTTGCAGCAGCTTCTTCGGGCGAATCATAAGCAGGCAGTTCACCGGTCTGCGTCACACGTCCATAGTATCCAGCCTCGCACAACGCTTGTAAGTACGCTCCGTGCTCTGCTGGGGTTGTCTGTGGACGCCCACGCCCCGGCTCGGCAATATGTGCGTGGATCAGGTATGGTCCCGCTGCCGCAAGCGTATCGAATGACTCGCCGTTCAATCCCATGTGAAAGAAATCCGCCATCAACTGGATACCGGGACGATTGACCCTCTGAACCATCTCAACCCCTTCTGGAACTGTATTGATGAGATTTGCGTCGTCGTAATTATACGGCTCAAGGGCGACCTGCACCCCGCGTGGCTCACCCAAGTCGGCGCACATTTGGAGGAAGTCGTTCACCTGATCCAATGCCCGGTCACGAGGAAATCCGTCGGGGACAAAGCGAGATCCGCCGCTGCCATAGCCGATAACTGGGACCCCAGCCTGCTGCATTGCGTCGAAAAGGCGCATCACATAGTCGCGCACTTGTGTGTTATCAATCTCCGGTCCAACCACTTTTGACCGTCCCAAAAAGCCACACATCGCCGTAACAGGCACCGGTGCCCCCTGAATTTGCTCAAGTGTCTCTTGTTCAATAGTTCCAGCGTCTTCATCAACACCAAGGAGACCGGGGGAGATTTCGGCGTAGTCATAGCCCCACGCCGCAACATTCTCCAATTGATCCAAGCTTCCAATAAGCAGGCCAATCTCCATCGTTGCAGCCTGCGTCTGTGTTGTTTCATTACCCATAACTCACACCTCCTGCTACAAAGTTCTTGAGTAAAACCCTAAGCTCTGTTAAACTAACAATTAATGCCGAACTCCGAGATGATTATATCACGATTCAAAATCAGAAAGGATAAGAAATATGCCAACAGACCTTGCACAACACATCCAAGCAACCCCTCTGGTCGATACACATGAACATCTGCGAAAGGAACCGGATTGGCTAGAAAACGGTCCCGACATCTTACAAGACCTGTTTGGGAATTATGTTCCCGCAGACCTCAACACGGCGGGCGCATCACCCGACGCGATGACACGCCTGATGGACGCTTCAGACCCAGATATCGCCGGACGTTTCGAGGGAATTCAGGAGGCGTGGGAAGCGACGCAATTCACCGGATACGGCGAGGCGGTGCGACTCATTGCAGAAAATGTCTACGGAATTGACGAACTCACCGGAGATGCCCTAGAATCGGCACAAGAGAAAATCAAAGCACTACGCAAGCCCGGTGAACGTTATCGCTTGCTGCACGATGTAGCGAATCTCGACCATATACAGACTGACGATTTCAGTTGGCCCTGTTTGCCCGATCATTCCGGGTTGGACTTCTTTCTCTATGATCTCTCATGGGCTGGATTTTGTAACGGGCAGATCGACACGGAACAGATCCACGCCGAGACGGGTATTGAGGTAAAAGATCTCCAAACGCTGAAACAGGGGATGGAGGGGATTTTCGCGAAGCATGGACCATGTGCGATTGCAGTAAAGGCACAGCACGCCTACAATCGAACCCTCAACTGGATCGAAAGGAACGATGTCGAGGCATCAGCCGCACTTTCCCAAGTATTAAACCAACCCGCGGAGGAACTTAGCGTCGAAACCTACCTCTGCTTGGGCGATTGGTGTTGGGCGCGTGGGGTCGAGTTATCGATCGAACATAACCTTCCATTCAAAATTCACACAGGTTACTACGCAGGCAATGACCGAATGCCGGTCCGCCGGATCCCTGCCGGAAATATGTGCGATCTCTTTGCCCGCTACTTGGATGCCAAGTTTGTCCTGATGCACATCGCCTACCCCTATAACGATGAACTTGTCGCCCTAGCGAAACATTATCGGAACATCTGGGTCGATCTCTGTTGGGCGTGGAGCATAGATCCGTATAGCTCCCGCGACTTCCTGCGTCGATTCATACACGCGGTTCCATCGAATAAGATTTTCGCCTTCGGTGGAGACACGGGGTGGCCCACTAGTTCAATGGCTTACGCGATTCAAGCGCGTAACGAGATTCGCCGCGCCCTTGAGGGTGAGATCGCAGAGGGCTATATGACCGAAAAGCAGGCGATGCAGTTTGCCACACGCCTGATGCGGGACAATCAGTTCGCTTGCTTTGACGTGGAGGGCACACGCGCAAGTATCCGTGCTGCCGCCTGATGAGAACGGGCAATTATGGTGAATTCTAAAAATAAATAGACTTTTGCCCCCGGTAGGTGTGGTTTCCAACCGCACCGCATCGGCACTGTTGAAAACAGTGCCTACCAAACGGCAGAACGGTAGTTTCGTTTTCCTAACCGCACCGGTTTGGAATGTCTCATTAATTCTAAGGTCCACTATAAATCAATCCTATGCCCTCTTGACCACAAAGTTGCCGCAGCAAATGGTGTTCTAGGGTGTCCTTTGCTGTGTTCACAGAGCAGCACCAACTATCGCCGGGGTTGGCGACCACTACCCCGGCTCTTACCTTATACGGGATTGTTGACCCGCTCAAACGGAATGACTGCTACCGCCTCAATCTCAATCATCCACTCAGGATTGACCAAACGGCTCACTTCGACCAACGTGCTAGCGGGATACGGCGGATCGAAGAACTCAGCGCGTACCGCGTGGATATCGGCGAGTGTAGACATATCGGTTACAAAGACTGTGACCTTGGCGATATCCGACATCTCTCCTCCGACGCTCGCTAGGACAGTCTGAATGTTTATCAATGTTTGCCGAGTCTGTGCGCGAATATCACCGACTCCAACCGTGTTGCCGCCCGGGTCCTGCGAGACATGCCCAGAAATATGCAGGACTTTGCCCTCTGGCTGCCAAGTAGCACCCGAAAAAATCCCAAAAGGCTTAACAACGCCCGGTGCGTTAAATCCATCTGCCATATCAATTTTTCTCCTTTATTCATCTGATTTTAAGTCCGGTAACATGCGGTCAAGCATTATATCAAATGCTTCCTTCCACTGCCAAACGAATACTCAATTTCTAGTCTACTATCTACTCATTTAGAGACTAAAAAACCTGTCAAATTAAAAATAAACTGAAGAATATTGCGGAGTGTGTGTTAAAAAATTGAAACTACAAAGTGTTCTACCACTATGGTCTAAATGAAAAATCCCCAAATATCCGATGAATCTCAGAAGTAAATTTCTGCTATAACAAGACTTACGCACTTAAGAGTTTTGACCTGTCAGGGCCCTGACAAATCCCTGACATTTGGCTTGGTTATGGTGCCATTTCAGTGAAAAACGGTTCATAAACAGTGCGTATTTGTCAGGTCAAAAAGCCGTCTGCACGTCCCTTTTGTTGGGTGGTAAAAATCTACAAACGCGCTGAAGCTAGGCCCCATCGGGGTTCAGAGAGACATCGGCCGATGATGAACCTCCGATATGAGGTTGAATTTTTTTTTTAGACCTGACAGGGCCCTGACAAATTGCCGAATTGTGCCAGTGGGTCATTGAAACGAAGGTGTTCCGTTCCAGGAGAATCCCGAGTATCGGGACTAGCGGAAGGGGTTGGATTTTACCGTTCAACTGCGTAACTCCTATTTTTTTAAGAACAAATGCGCATTTTTACAATTATCTGGTTTGGTCAGCTCGTTTCATTGCTCGGCACTGCCATGACCCGCTTCGCCTTGCTGATATGGGCTTATGAACAAACCGGCAAAGCAACGACACTGGCGTTACTCGGCTTCTTTTCATTTGGCTTAGATATATTGTTGAGCCCAATAGCAGGGGTTTGGGTTGACCGTTGGGATAGACGGTTGGTACTGTTGTTTGCCGACCTCGGTGCGGGACTAATGACGGTCACGATGCTGATCTTATACATGACTAACGCTCTGCAGATTTGGCATCTTTATGTGGCGCAGACCCTGACGGGTGGATTCGCAGCGTTTCAAGCACCTGCCTACACCGCTGCCACAACGATGCTGGTCCCAAAGTCGCAATACACACGAACTAGTGGGATGCGTTCTCTCGCAAGTTCGGCGTCACAGGTGCTTGCTCCGGTGTTTGCCGGGGTTATGCTAAGACTGATAGACATCGGTGGCGTAATGTTGGTTGACATTGCGACTTTCCTTGTCGCCGTGACAACGCTGCTGATTGTGCGTATTCCGCATCCGACAGCAACACAAAAAGATTCAACAGAGAGCCAAATATGGAGGGAAATCGGCTTCGGCTTCCGCTACATCCGCCATCGACGTGGTCTCCTTGGGTTGGTAATTCTTTTTATGGGTATCAACTTTTTCGCTGCATTGACCTACTTTTCAATTCTCCCGGCGATGATTCTGGCACGGAGTGGGCGGAACGAGTTGACACTGGCGACCGTACAGGCTGCGCTGGGGATCGGGGGCGTTGTTGGAGGGCTGCTGGTCAGCATCTGGGGCGGACCAAAGCGAAAGATACACAGCATCTGTGCAGGTGCGGCCCTCTCGTTCTTGCTTGGAGATTGCTTGTTAGCACTCGGACGGAACGTGCAGACTTGGGCACTCGCTGCGTTTCTCGCTGCGTTCTTTATACCGTTTATCTCCAGTGCCCATCGGGCAATCTGGCAGGCGAAAGTCGCACCGGAGGTACAAGGGCGTGTATTCTCCGTGAAGGGGATGCTTGAACTCGTCCCCATGCCACTTGGCTATCTGCTGGCAGGACCACTGGCAGATCACTGGTTTGAACCGGCGATGATGACAGGTGGAAGTTTGGAAGTGACGTGCGGTTGGCTGGTCGGGACAGGACCCGGCGCGGGCATGGCACTCATGTTCGCCTGTAATGCGATACTGGGCATAACAATGAGCCTGAGCGGTTACCTATTTCGGGTAGTGCGTCACGCCGAGAATGATTTGCCGGACCATGATGCTATGTCTGTTCCACAGTCCGTTTAGTCGCTCTGTCATTACAGTTATTTTCAGTGACCGACATTTTTAAGGTGTAGCTCTACAAGTATCAGGAGGTTTCCCCACATGTACGAGGGAAGCAAGATCGTGGCTTATTATGAACAGGGAGATGAAATTCAACGGCTTTCATCAAGTATAGGACAACTTGAGGCAACTCGTATGCGGGAGTTGATTACGCGCCATTTGTCAGCAACACCAGCCGTAGTATACGACGTAGGCGGCGGTCCCGGCAGCTATGCCTGCTGGCTTGCAAGGGGAGGATATGAGGTGCATCTGGTAGATCCTGTCCCGCTTCATGTGGAACAAGCAACCGCAGCATCACAAGCCCAACCCGACCATCCGATTGCAGAACTCTGCGTTGGAGATGCCCGTCATTTAGACCGAGCAGATGATTCCGTTGATGTTGTTCTCATGCTGGGACCACTGTACCATTTGACGGAGCAAAACGAGCGAATCGCGGCATTACGAGAATCGTATCGAATCCTTCGGAAGGGCGGAATCATATTCGCTGTTGCTATCTCTCGATATGCTTCGACCTTGCACGGTATGATAGATGGTAACATGGATCCGGAATTTATCAAAATTGCATCCCGCGATCTACGGGAAGGGCAGCACCGCAACCCAAACGAGCATCCAAGGTACTTTACAACGGCGTTCCTCCATCGGCCAGAGGAATTCAAGTCAGAGATAGAAACGGCGGGATTCAATATCGAAGGTCTATTTGGCATTCAGGGGCCCGCTTGGCTGCTACAAAATCTCGAAGAACAGTGGGCGGATCCAAACCGCCGTGAGCGTCTGCTACATATCGCCCGTTTCCTTGAAAGCGAACCGTCAGTAATTGGTGTAAGCGCACATATTATGGCGATTGCCCGTAAAACGGAAGACACCGCCTAAGAGGATAGACGACTTAATAATGGGAAAAGGAAGACCAAGCAAAGGAGCAAAGGGCAAACTGAATGAAAACTTTAAGAGCCTATAATATCGCCAAACAATTACCGAGTCTGAAGACAGACCGCCTCTGTTTTAAGATCATTGAAATGAGTGATGTAGATTTCATTCATCAACTATATTCCGACTGGAGGGTTTCACAACATCTAGGAAAAGTGCCATTTCCTTTCGGATATGAGGATGCGAAACGGACAACTTCTCATTGTGTCTCGAAGAAAAGTACCGAAGATACGATGACTTTACTCATTAAGAAAAAGGATGACCATCGAACTATCGGGATTATCACCTTCAGAAAAGATGGAGAATTGGGAATACTGGGCTATTCGATTCTCCCTGAATTCTGGAACATGGGATTTGCAACCGAAGCCTGCAAGAGAATTGTCAATTTTGGATTTGAGTCTTTGGAATTGTCAACAATTCAGGCAAGTACCACTAAAAATAATATCGCTTCGATGAAGGTTTTAGAAAAGCTAGGATTTTTCCTTAGAGAAGATGGAATCAAAGAAAACTCAATCCATAGTGGAGAGCGGCTGGTCAGAAGGTATCAAATCCAACGCCGAATCAATAATAGACAAGGGATCCGACTTGTAGCCCGGGCGGCAATCGTCCGCGATGACGCAATTCTACTTGTTGCGTTTGATGACGAGAACGGGTTCCATTATAATCTGCCCGGCGGCGGTGTTGAGCCGGGCGAAACGCTGTACGATGGGGCACGGCGTGAAGTCCGTGAGGAAACCGCTGCTGAAGTTGACGTGAAGAAACTGTTGTTTGTCTACGAGTGTTTCCCACCCGACTACGGCTTTTCGCTAGATGAAAAGCCGCATTGCGTTGATTTCCTTTTTTGTTGTGCCCTTTGCGAGGGGAGTGAGCCACGCCTGCCCGATAATCCGGACGAAAACGAAGTCGCCGTTCACTGGGTTCCGCTGGAGGAATTTCCTAATGTCCCGCTTGTACCACAAATTCAAGGTCGGGTGATTGCTGCCCTACAAAGAGACAGCGATGATCCATTTTTATTAAGCCCCGATATGACAGATAAAGTCAAGAGTCTGAGGAGGAGCGTTTAATAAGTTTATGAGAGTACCTATCAAACAATATTGCGATTTATTAATCAACTATCTCAAGCCGTTATGGCTCAAAGTATTGTTACTCGCTGTTTTATTTATAACGGGTATTGGGCTGCAGCTGGTCAACCCGCAGATTATGCGCTATTTCATCGACACTGCCAAGTCGGGCGGGGCACTCCAGAAGCTAACCTTTGCCGCAGTACTGTTCATAAGCATTGCACTCATTGGTTCTGTGGTGTCTGCTTTCGCCAGTTATGTCAGCAACGATTTGGGTTGGCGAGCAACTAACCGCCTACGATCTGATCTGGTTCTGCACATTCTGCAGCTGGATATGTCCTTTCACAGTACTCATACTCCGGGTGAACTGATTGAACGCATAGACGGCGATGTGACACGACTTGCCAACTTTCTGTCTCAGTTTGTTATCCGCCTATTGGGGGGTATTCTGTTGTCACTGGGTATCCTCATTCTCCTGATATACGAGGACATAAGAATTGGTCTAGCGCTGGCAGCTTTTGTCAGTGTCTATTTGTTGGTGCACATTCGCTCTCAACAGATTGCTGTTCCCCATTGGCGTGCCGAACGAGGCGCGAGTGCTGATTTGTTTGGTTTTCTTGAGGAACGACTTTCAGGGTTAAAAGACCTCCGAAGCCTCGGTGCCATTGCGTATGTAATGCGCCGTTTTCATGAGGTGGTACGCCGAGCATTTTGGACAAACTTCAAGGCAAACGTCATTACTGACGTTGGCTGGACCATATCGAACTTTGTATTCGCCGCTGGCTACGTGGTTATCATGGTGCTGGGTGCTCACCTGTTTTTGGGAGATGTTATCACCATTGGGACTGTTTATCTAATTCTCCACTACCTTCAAATGCTGCGGGCACCGTTGAATACAATTCGGAGTGAAATTGAAGACCTACAAAGGGTAAGGGTTAGCATTGAACGAGTAAAAGAACTTACAGACACACAACCGACGATTCGGGACGGTATCGGTGAGTCCCTACCGTTAGGAGCACTATCAGTCACATTCCAAAACGTCTCCTTTGCCTATCATGTGGGAGTACCTGTGTTACATGATGTGTCTTTCCAACTGAAACCGGGTGGTGTGCTCGGCTTACTCGGACGTACCGGTAGTGGGAAAACGACGCTCTCGCGCTTACTGTGCCGTTTCTACGATCCAAGTGCTGGTGAACTTTATCTTTCCGGCGTGGATATTCGCTTAACACGACTTTCCGACCTTCGGCAGCGTGTGGGACTAGTGACTCAGGAGGTACAGCTTTTTCAGGGATCTCTCCGAGACAATCTGACCTTGTTTGAGGAAACGATTAATGACGAAAAAATCCTCACAGCGCTTCGGACACTAGGACTGGAAGCGTGGTATCGTGCGCTGCCCAACGGACTCGATACCGAAATCGGGGCGACTGGTAGTGGGCTTTCTGCAGGTGAGGCGCAGCTTTTGGCGTTGACGCGGGTCTTTCTCAAAGATCCGGGTTTAGTGATCCTAGATGAAGCCTCATCACGATTGGATCCAGCGACGGAAGCACTTCTTGAACAAGCGGTTGCTCAGTTACTCAAGGATCGGACAGCAGTCATTATTGCACATCGGCTCTCTACCGTGGAGCGATCGGATGAAATCCTGATTTTGGAGGAAGGACAAATCACAGAACACGGGGAGTACGATCGATTGGTATCTGATCCCAATTCTATTTTTTCGGGCCTCCTACGAACCGGATTGGAGGAGGTATTGGCATGAAAACACGACACTATCTTTGGCGCCTCTTATGCTACAGTCCGTGGCTGTGCCTCGGCAGTTTGATTCTCTCCGTGGCTTGTTATAATCTTCCTCTGTTAGTTGGGCTAATTATGCGTGAGTTCTTCAATGCCTTAACCGAGGAAGCATCGGTCAGTTTTGACGTACAGACATTGATTATTTTCTTTATTGCCACTCAATTGGTTAGCCTGATGTCCGATCAGGGATACGCTGCTATCTATGTATACTTTGAGAAAAAGCTCAAAGTCTTGCTGCAGGTGAACCTATTGCAAAATATCCTCAAAAGTCAAGGTGTCCACAACACTCAAAGTTCCGGTGAAATGATAAACCGTTTTGATGATGATGCCGACGGAATTGTTACACCGCTGACAACCGCTATTGAGTTGGGCGGACACGTCATCTCCGCCTGCGTTGCGTTATACGTGCTGTTACATATCAATTCGTTCATTACCCTGTTTGCCTTTCTACCAATGATAGTTATCATCCTAATCACCAACTGGATGGGAAGGCGCATTGAGAATTATCGTCGGGCAAACCGTGAAACGACGGGTCGCGTCACAGGCTTTCTCGGCGAGCTTCTAGGAGCAAGCCAAGCAATCAAAGTTGCTGCCACTGAAGGTCCTGCGGTAGCTCGTTTTGACACACTCAGCGAGGCACGACGGGCGGCAGTGCTCAAAGATAGCCTTTTCAGCCAATTGTTGAATTCGATGAACGCAACGACGATCAATCTAGCGACGGGTATCATTCTCATTTTAGCCGGACAATCCATGAGAGCGGGAACCTTTACCGTTGGTGATTTTGCGCTCTTCGTCAGCTATATTGCTGCAGGTGAGGTTTCGGTGTCTGGGTGTGCTCAATGGATGGGTCAACTACTAGCAGGCATAAAGCAAGCCAGTGTGTCTCTTTTACGATTCCTTGAACTCATCCCAAATGCGCCCCGTGAGTGCTTGGTCGAGCGTAGACCGATATATCTTCGTGGTGCCTTTCCCGAGGTGCCTCACATCGTTAAAACTGATGAGCATCGTCTTCAAACCCTTCAAGCAGAGGGATTGAGTTATCGCTATCCTGATACGGGCCGCGGCATTGAAGGGATCAACTTCAAACTGGAAAGAGGGAATTTTGTAGTCATCACCGGACGGATTGGGACTGGTAAAACGACGCTACTAGAAACATTACTCGGTTTGGTGCCCACTGATAGTGGTGAAATTCGCTGGAACGGGACAATCATTGACAACCCCGCATCGTTCTTCATACCACCAAGATGCGCCTACACGCCTCAAGTGCCACGACTGTTTAGTGATACGCTTGAAGAGAATATCCTGATGGGACTCCCAAAAGACAAAGTTGACCTTAATGCCTCAATACATGCAGCAGTCATGGAGCGGGATTTAACCCAATTAGAACACGGCTTAAACACAGTTATCGGTCCCCGGGGGATCAGACTCTCTGGCGGTCAGGCGCAACGCACGGCAGCCGCGCGAATGTTTGTTCGTGAACCGGAGCTGCTGGTGTTTGATGATCTCTCTAGTGCCCTTGATGTAGAAACCGAGCGTGCCCTGTGGGAACGAATCTTTGACCGAAAAGACGCAACATGTCTCGTCGTTTCCCATCGGCGTGCTGTATTGAGGCGTGCGGATCACATTATTGTCCTCAAAGCCGGAAGGATTGAAGCCCAAGGGAAGCTGGAGGCACTCTTAGAGACGTGTGAAGAAATGCAGCAACTATGGGAAGGAAATCATACGGAAACATAAATGTCTACAAATTCAATACTCTCTCAAATACCTATTGACCTAGTACATTGTCAGATAAATTATGTTTTTGTGTTATGATAAAATCGTTTGAACTTCTGTCGTGCGTGATTGAGAGTAAATTGCCAATTGACACGGACTTGTTTTCGATTTCGTGCTTCAACCCAAGCGTTGACTTGTCGTTGTAATTCCGACACCTGCCCAATCCGCTGAGACAGACACTGCCTTGAAAGTACAGACAATTCAATCTCGACCATGTTCAACCACGATGCGCTTTTGGGGGTGTAATACATGTCAAACCGTTGGGTCAATTCTAACGCCACAGATGGCTCAAAGGTTTGATAGAATGATGACGGATTATGGGTGTTTAGGTTATCCTGAACGACCCGAATCTGAGTCGCGTTTGGGTAATGTTGAGCGACTTTGTTCAAAAAATGTGCATAATCCACCTTGGTTCGACGGTCACGGACCTCTACGATGCGTTGACCGGTTAGGGGTTCAAAGGCGATGAACAGACTTGCCACGCCGTTGCGCTTATAATGATAATCTTGTCGCTTTTGTTTATCCGGTTTCATCGGCATCGGTGCAATTATGTCATCAATTAACTGGCAAGGTCTTTCATCAATACAAACCACTGGATACATTGGATTATAAGGCAGTTGATATAGATGCAAGATAGTTTCCATCTGCCACAAGAACTCAGGGGTCAACTCACCGATACACCATTGCTTTTTCAGGTGAGGCTTTAATCGGTTTTTTTTAACATGACCCCCACCGTTTCATAGGAAATATCGTCAACTATATCTAACTCGACTAATCTATCGGCTAGCAACCGCAAAGACCACTGGCTATGTCCTTCTGGCGGGGCGCTGCAAGCTAAGGCAGTGATTTGAGCGCGTTGGTAGCCATTGAACTTCAGCGGTCTACCACTACGAGATAACTCCTCAAGAGCAGTCTCTAATCCACCGGTGGCAAACTTTTTTCGTACCCGGATAATCGTCCCTTGACTGATATCGAGAACTTCATGAATCTGATGGTCACTCATGGCACCTTGACGACGGTTTTGGTCTGCCAAAAGTAGGATACGGGCACGAGCTAACTTGCGGGCTGAGATTTCTCCACATCGGCACAGGGCTTTTAGCTGCTTCCGTTGAGTGGGCGATAAGACGACTGGATATTTGTATGCTGGCATCGTAGACTCCATGGGTTGATAGTGAGTTAAATTATAAACAATACCTCTCAATATCATGATACCATACAAATATCAAAATCTCAAAACTTATATGACAGTGTACTAGGCGACAATCTAATCTTACGGTTTGCATGTCCCGATGACGTGGACGCCCTCGCTGAATTTAACGCCCGCATCTTCGAGGATGAGAAAGTAGGGGTTGGAATACGCGGTTTGATGTCAGGCCATCACCCAACGGTGAAAGCGAGCGATTTTACATTAGTGGAGGATACCCGCACGAACAAAATCGTCTCGTCAATGTGTCTTATCTCCCAGATGTGGGCATACCGCGGGATTCCGTTCAAGTTTGGGCGTCCCGAAGTGGTCGTCACGGAACCAGAATACCGCCGACGCGGATTGGTGCGAAAACAGTTTGAGGTGATACACGCCTTGAGTGCAGCAAAGGGTGAACTGATGCAGGGCATCACCGGCATCCCGTGGTACTATCGCCAATTTGGGTATGAGATGGCAATGGAGGTCGATGGTGGAAGAGCCATAGCTGGAATCGATCTGCCGAAGCTGAAAGATGGTGACTCCGAAAAATATCATCTGCGTCCCGTGGTAGACGATGACCATGTCTTCATTCGAGAGTTGTATGACTGTGCTAGTTGTCGTCAACCTTTCTCGACCCTACGGTCAGAGACGGAATGGAGTTATGAGTTCGGCGGACGTTCGGAAAACGATTTTGCACACTGGAAATGGCTAATAATTGAGACAGCGGCGGGCGATCGGTTGGGCTACGTGCAATACTACCCGTGGATAGAGGACAACGCGCTGTACATCATTCAGATTGAACTCAAATCCGGCGTAGGCTATCTTAACCTGATGCCGGGTGTGTTGCAAGGATTGTGGAAGATCGCGCAAGCAATGCCTGCATATGGAAATCATAAAAATCAAGAATTGAAGGCTATCAACCTTGAACTTGGACGCACACATCCCGCCTACCACGCCTTGCTGGGAAATAAAATCCGCGTGGATGAACCGTATGGATTGTACATCCGTGTGCCGAATCTGGTCGTCTTTTTACGGCATATCCGGCCTGCTTTACAAAAGAATCTCATAGGAACTGTCGCAGAAGGTTATAACGGTGAATTGAAAGTGAGCTTCTACCGCAGCGGTGTACAACTGAAATTTAACGGCGGAAAAATAACGGACATCTCCACTTGGTCACCCGATTCGGTCGAGGACGGCGATGCGCGGTTTCCAGATCTGACTTTTTTGCAACTCCTGTGTGGTCGCCGTCGGTTCAACGAATTGAAAACCAATTTTGTCGATTGTGGTGGACGGGACGAAGCGGGTGTCCTGCTCGATTGTCTATTCCCATCGTTCACCGGAAATGTCTGGTGTATGTCATGAGGAGGTGTTTTACATTGGCAACAAAAAGAAAAGATTGGCAACAAAAAGATCTCTATCAGCGACGACTTGAAGATAAAGATCTCGCTTGGTTGGCAGAACAATTTCAGAAACAGGCTGCACAAGACCCGGATCTAACGCTGGAAGAGTTTGCAACTTGTCACGGCGTTGAGCCTAAATGGATTCGCAGTTTTATCAATGTGGACCGGCACAGTGGGCTTAAGAACGTAATCACCGTCTGGCACGGCACAACGATCGATAGAGCTACGGCAATTATGACGGAAGGGTTCAAAGCGCGGGGCAGGGCAGGGAAAAAAATCTGGTTTACACAAAAATCAAGCGAAGCCCATAGGCGAGCGGGGCATCTAGCACAATCTCGTGGGAAGCCACCGGTGGTTTTCCGTTGTCAGATTAATATCGGCAAATATACCGAATTTGATAACCCACGTCCGCATCAGTACGCCTTCAAACATTCCTACATTGACAAAGCGGTTATCTCCAGTGTAGCCGGTATGGAGGCGGATGTGGAAGGCAAACTTCCACAAGAGAAGGAACACAAAAAGGAACTGGTTGATATTATCCTCACTAGAACTTCTGGCAAATACGGCGTGTTGCTGTGGGTGAATGCTTATTTGGAGGGGAAAGATCAAACGCCTATAGACGAAAACCACCCAGCAATTGAGAAAATTCATCAATGGATGGAGGTACAATACGCTGGGAACCGAGAGGAGGCAATCTCCGAAGAGGAGATGTTAGCCCAAGTAAAGATATACTTGAATGGAGAGATCTAATAAATGAACAATCTGGGTATTGCAAATTTGAGCACAGATGAAGTGGGAGCAAAGGTGGTGGAAAAAACTGAATGCCTGCGGTGGCTGCACACAATATTTTGGGTGCTGATTGTGCTGCTCGCTACACCGCTTTTCGCAGAAACGCAAAATTCGACACGCACCATCAATGCCACATGGGTGGATACGCCCCCGGTCATTGATGGCAACCTTACCGACAGTGTATGGCAACACGCCCAAGTTGCAAACAATTTCTTCCGTGCAAAAGAGGGAGATATTCAACTTGCACAACTAAACACTGAAGCAAGAGTTTTGTATGATGAGAACACCCTCTATATCGGTGTGCATTGTGAGGAGCCGGACATGAACAGTCTACGCGAAACAAAAACGCGCCGGGATTCCCCTGTTTGGCAGAATGACTGTATTGAAGTGATGCTTGATACTTATCATGACCGTCGTAACTGCTACATTTTTGCTGTCAATACGCTTGGCACACAGACGGATCAGCGGGTCAGCAACGAGAGTGTTTTTGATATGAGTTGGGATGCAAGCTGGGAAGCGAAAATAAAGAAATACCCAAATGGTTGGACTGCAGAATTTGCGATACCGTTCCGTGCACTCCGTTTTAATCGGGATAATACCACGTGGGGAATCAACTTTTGGCGGGTCCGTCCGGTAAACAGTCAATCCTATTCTTGGGCACGCACCGCTTTTTTCTCACGCGTGTCGGAGTTTGGCAATTTGACTGGCTTGAATTTAAAAAAGATCAAAACAGAGCAGAAACTCGGCATTCTCCCCTACGGTAGCTATCGCGCGATAGAAAATCGACCCAATGACCTTGATGGTGGGTTGGACCTTATCCTTCCAATTTCGACGCGCCTCACCTCGAACCTGACTTTTAATCCCGATTTTTCACAATTAGAAAGCGATCCAACCCAAATTAACATCGCAAGTGACCGCGAGTTGTCTCTCCCTGAACGCCGCCCATTCTTTCGGGAGGGTGCCGAGTTGTTTGATCTACCACTCAATCTATTCTACACCCGTCGTGTTCAAGAAATTGACTTCGGTGCGAAAACGGCAGGCACAATGGGTGGTGCTAATTTCTCGGTTGTCAATACCTATGGTAAAATGATCGATCGGTATGACGCCAATCAGAAAAAGCAGGCGAACCTTTTAGCGGGGCGGATGAATTACAATATCGGTGAGCGGACTGTCATCGGCGCGATGGGCACACACAAACATCAAGCCGACCGCGATGTAGGACTCCTATCGCTCAACGGTCGATTTGGACTTCATCGAAACTGGACTGCAACATCGCAGTATGCGGTTGATTTCATTGATGGTGAAAGGCATTGGGCGTATTATACCGCGATGGAATGGCTGGATCAAGGGTGGCTCGCCAACGTTCGACTTGAAGAGATTCAAGACGGTTTTCGGCCAAATGAGATGGGGCTTGAAGATGAGGCGTTCCGTCGGGGTCGCGTCCGCGTAAGGTACAATTATGAGTTTCCGGAGGGGAATTTGGTGCAGCTGTTTCAGGTTGATACGCGCCATTTTCATCAAACCAATGCACAAAAATTGCTACGGGAACGGCAGAGCGAATTCGGTTTCAATATTGACATTGGTCGGTTTGACCTCTTCACCTCCGGTGGGTTTGGCGTACTCCGCGAAGTCGGTCAACTTTTTGACACTAGGTTTATCGGTTCAGAGATGGCTTATGAAGCGCCGTGGTGGCACTTAGCGGTTGGAAATCGTTTCGGCACACGCCGAGATGAGTTCAATCGATTTACCAACTTCTCTGCGGGTGTCAACCTCTTCGGCAAGTTGACCGCTGATTTAGATCTTGAGAATTTCTTTTGGCGCACGTACCGAAATACACTGATTTTCCGGCTCCGCAGTAACTATCAATTGACTCAAAAGATCGGTTGGCTCATTTTTGTTGAACGCGTTGATGAACGGCTGCAAAATGAGATTAGCTACAATTTCAACGCGATCTTCGACTACGAGTTCACCCCAGAGAGCCATTTCTTCTTTGTGTTTGTGGATAGCCTACCGGGGGAACGGGCTGTGTTTACGAAACTTGCGTATCTTTTTGAATCTGGTTTCCCAGATTTCCGTCAATTTCAATGAGGATAACTCATCAAAATGCCCAAATCAGACAAAAAAGACCATTCCGAAACCGTAGCAATTGCAGAAAACGTACTCCGTAAAGCATTCGGAGGTGGTGTGCGGCTTAAAATGGAAACAGAATTTGATACAGATCGGGCGACGGTCCTTCGCTGCCGTGTGGTAGAGGCCCCATCCGGCGTTCCGCAAAGTCTTGTCGTCAAAAGGGCACTGACCACTGATGGAACGGAATTTCATCCGAACTCACCGGATGAAATGGTTCCCCGATTCTTCAACGATTGGGCGGGACTCGAATTTTTGAGCGAAATTTCAGACGGAGATTCACCGGCGGCACGATTTTATGGCGGAGATCGGGAAAAGGGACTTATGGTCATTGAGGACTTAGGAGACGGGCGGAATTTTTATGGGAGCCTGCGCGGAGAATCTTCCACAGCTGCAACAGAGGAATTAATCAAACTGGCGAGGGCCCTGGGGAAAATGCACGCTCTAACGACTCATAAGAAGGCAGTGTACGATAGCATCCGTGACCGACTCGGTTCCAGAGACAAATCTCCTTCCATAACCGGCGAATGGCAGCGGCTTATGGGAAAATTAGATGAGGTCTGTGGGAGGATTGGAGTGAAACCCCATCGTGAGACAAAGACGGAGATGAAAACGGTTGCCGCATTTATTGCTGCCCCAGGACCGTTTCTTGCTTATACACACGGCGATCCGATCCCGATGAATGCGCTGCCTGTCGGAGCTGAAAGGAAACTCTTCGACTTTGAGTTTGGTGAGTTTCGACACGCGCTCAGAGATGGAATCTATGGGCGCGTCTGCTTCCCGACGTGGTATCATATCAACCGTATGCCAAATGATGTAGTTGAAAAAATGGAAATCGCGTATCGTGCCGAACTTGTGAAAGGGTGCCCCGAAGCAGCGGACGATACGCTTTTTTTTCGATCTATTGTCGAAGCGTGTGCCTACTGGGCAATTCACTCCAGATTCAATTTTATAGAAAAAGTATGGAAAGAAGACCATAAATGGGGAATCTCAACGCAGCGTCAGATTCTCCTGTTGTGTTTCGACATATTTGGGCAAGCGTCGAAGGAGTTCGGACATCTAGAAGCCCTCGGTACGATGGTCCGCGATATAGCTGCCAAATTACGTGAACGCTGGACGGATTTGGAGGAGATGCCGTACTATCCGGCTTTCCACTAACACAACGCACATCAAGAGTAGCGAGTTTTACCGCATAATGTTTTACGCACTACACATTACGAAATCAAAAGGAGGATTCAAAAATGGAATGTAATAATGTTCGCGAAGAACTTGTCGCCTACATCGACGACGAGCTTTCTTCGATGGGTAAGCATACAATCGAGGCGCATCTTGCGGATTGTAAGGAATGCGCCGCCGAACACGACAAACTGAAAGCAACAATCGAATCAACGCATAAGGCAGAAACCCTACAGCCCGCGCAAAATTGGTGGGAAACATTACAGGAACGTCTGTATGCACCTGATTCCGATCTCGTATCCGCCATCCACGCGTTACGAGAAGCAATTATGCGTCTGGAAAGCCGCGTAGATGGGGATGGGGGACGGTTAGCACCGGTGAAAGAGATTATGGCATTGGAGGAGGTCGCCGCCTATCTGCAAATCGAGCCGGACGTGGTGTGGAAACTGCTCAACGAGATCCCTCACTTTGAGGTAGGTGGTGAATTACGATTCAAAAAATCCAGCGTTGACGAATGGATCCGTATGAAGGAAAGTGGGAATCCCGGGGATCTATTCGATTGGGATCTGTCGACGGGATGGCTGGATCGAGTAGATCGGTTGTGACACTAAAACAAACATAGAGCAGGGAGAATGAAAGGTAGATTTTATCCTTACGCCGGTGCAACGAATCCCACAGCCTACGAACATCTCAACAACTGTACAGACCCGGATCAACGGTTAGAAGCGTTCATGTGGGAAAAAGCCCCAATTGAAGGGAAACAGGTTTTAGATGTCGGCGCAGGTTCCGGTTTTCACGCTGTGCGTTACGCTCAGAAAGCGGAGCATGTTTTTGCCGTTGAACCAGATGCCAGAATGCTTCAACAGATTTACGCGCGTTTGTGCGACAATCCGCCGGAAAATATCAGTATCCTTGCGACTTCGGCTGAATCAATACCACTATTAGACCACAGCATAGATGTCGCGTATGCCCGATTTGCATATTTCTTCGGTACGAAAGACTGTCTGCACGGTCTGTGTGAAGTCAAACGCATCTTGAGTCCAAACAGTCATTTCTTCATTATTGATACCAATCCTGATCAGGGACAGTTTGGTATGATCGCGCGGGGAGTTTACCCCCATATTTTTCACGATGGATATCGATCGGAACACACCGCGTTCTATCAACAACACGGATTTTCGCATTTCGACCTTCAAACCATTTTTCGAGTGCCGAATCGCCAAGTTCTTGAGGCATACCTGCGAATGGATTATCCACACAAATACGCCGAACTTTTAGACCAGATTGAAGGCACGGAATTATCCTACAATATGTCCGTATATCACTTTCAAAAGAGAGATGGATAGAACGCTTTTTAGTGGATATGATTGTATCTTTAGCGAAGAGCATGTTCAAACAATAATTAGGATTTACCCAAAACTATGGTGAATTAGAGAAATAAGTGGACATTTCCCAAAGTCCCCCTGATAAGGGGGATTTAGGGGGTTGTTTGTGGGTACAGATTTCCCAATCTGTACATGTCCATTGGAAGTGTCTAAGTAATTCTAAAATCTACCATAAGAAAGGAGGACAAAGCGGATGACCAGAATATATGAAGCTGATAAATTTAACGCGGGTACCCCCCAACTCATTCTTGAGAATAAACACATTTCAGTGCTATTACAGCCGGAAATCGGCGGCAGAATCCTTGATGTCGAAATGAACGATTTCCCTTTTCTGCACAGAACCTATCCAAAATCCGTACAATTCGGTGCCTACACAGAATATGGCGGAATTGAGGAGTGTATCGGTAGTCCGCTGAGGAACCAGCTTTGGCAGGCACCGTGGAAAATAGAGAAAGGAACGGGAGATGTCACGCTATCTGTCATTTCGCCGACGCGATTTGGCAGAGTGCTGCTTTCCAAAACACTATCCCTCGAACCCACTGCGCCAATCTTGAGGGTTGAGTACAGTTTTACCAATTTCGATCAGCAGTTTAACAAGTTTACGTTTGGCATTCATCCCGAACTTTGTCTAGGCAATGCCTTGAAAAACAACACTTATCACCTGCCCCTTGAGGATCAACTCTTGTCAGGCGGATTCACTGCGCTCGGATTCAAGAAGTTTGTCACCCCCGACGCGGGTTGGGGAGCAGTCACCCACGACGGAATGGCATTTGGGATGCTTTTCCCTCCCGGCCTAATAGACAATCTTGAGATCTACTACCCACGCATCGGCACACACTTTGTTATTCAACCACTAATTTACGGTGTCGGGCTATCGCCAAACCGACGAGCGAGTTTCGTAAGCATGTTTTACTTTGGTGAAGGCGATGTGGACACGATTCGAGATCTGTACACATCGAAGATCGATGAACTGACGATGAATTACGGACCCATTGATGCCTTTCCAGAACGCACGATAAAGGAGGCGCAATGGGGACCACAGGTAACATTTCCGTTTAATCAATTCGGGGGGACTTCATCCCAACCCGGAGCAACGCACCCTGAAGTTGCGGATCCAAACCCTCAAGCACCACCGGCTGTAACCGCGGATTTTCAACCCGATAGCCAGACAGAGGGACCCGATGCCTTGAAACTACTAAGTGAACTGCAACGTTTTGATCACCCAGAGATCACCGACATCCGGCTTTCTAATGTGAACGGAACAATTTTGGTGGAGGGGTGGAAGGAAGATAGCATTGCATTGGAGACTACCTTGCAAGCCCAAACGGGAACCGGAGAAGAAGCAAAACAACAGATTGAAGCTGCACGTCCAGAGGTTATCCAACGTGGGGAACGCCTAATGATTCGCGCCAGAGGTGAAGCCCAACAAAAAATTACGGTTAACCAGTATCTACGCGTTCCGCAGCATCGACTACGTGCGCTTGAATTGAATTTCGTGAACGGCGCGGCGACCATAATTGATGTGAAACCCGCTCGGCTTAAAATTAACAGCGCAACAGGTGTTGTTACAATCAGGGGAGAAATTGCCGAAAGTGCGGAATATGATATCAACACCGCCAACGGGGACATTCAGATGGAGTTAGCTGAGTCCACTGCTTGCACAATCGGTGCAAATAGCGTCACCGGGACACTGAAGTGTGATCCAGATCTGATTGACGCAGAGGTTCGGACAAATTGGCTGAGTGGGACACTTAATGCACCAAAGGTAGATCTACGGCTTAACACCATCAGCGGAAACATTGTTCTCACCAATTTATCACAAATGTCTCCCAATGACCCTGGTTACAAATCCTTTTGGCTCATGTAAAAAGAAAGTGCAAAATGCAAAGCAAAATCGTAGAGACGGAGGCTCCCCACCCGCAGTAAGGGTTGGGTTCCCCAATCCCTCCGAAAACTCGATTGCTGTGGCACGCTTTCTTAACATGAGCCAATCGTGTTATGTGGAAAGCATTCGGTTTAAAGAAGAGTTATACAACAAAGGAAAAAAATACCTGATGGCAACAAAGATCCGAACCCATCTAATGTTTGATGGCACTGCTGGAGACGCAATGAATTTCTACGTTGGTCTATTCCCCATGTCTGAAGTGATTGATGTGTCATACTACAACGAAGGCGAGAATAAAGGCAAAATTCATCACGCCTTTTTTACTCTTAGTGGTAGGGAATTCATCTGCATCGATACCCCGATAAAGCATGATTTCGGCTTCACACCCGCTATCTCAATCTTTGTTGATTGTGAGTCGCAAGAAGAACTTGAGCGGGTGTACTCAGCACTTGCTGAGGATGGAGAGATATTTATGCCATTAGACAACTACGGGTTTAGCGCACGATTCGGTTGGGTAAATGATCGCTTTGGTGTTTCGTGGCAACTCAACCTTCCTTGACATACTCCCCGCCCTGAAGGAGTGTGATTCTTTTGTCTTTCAGGTACGCGAATTGTGCTATCAACAAAGTTAACCATCCGAAGATGGACTTACAACTTCTCCTGCAAGGGTTGATGCCCCAACCCTGTAGATATTAACGGCTGCGTTACGGTCTCTATCTAATTCTGTATGGCAGCTTGGACAGTGCCAGACTCTATCCCGCAGATTCAACGCTTCATTGACAGCACCGCAAGCAGAGCAGGTCTTTGATGAAGGATACCACCTATCAATGAAAGTGAGTTTAACACCCTTTTTGGCTGCAATGTATTTCAACTTTGCAACAAAATCAGCAAACCCTAAATCAGATACCTTGCGACCCCAAAGTGCTTTCATGCCTTTAAGATTCAAATCTTCAAGACGGATTTCATCGTATGCATCGGTGAGTTGATGTGCCAACTTCCAATGGAAGTCCTCACGCTGATTTGCTATTTTGCAGTGCTTCCGTGCGAAATCAAGCCGTGCCCGTTGACGGTTGTTTGAACCTCTCTTTTTTCGGGAGTGGTCACGGCTCGCTCGTTTGATTGCGTTGAGACTGCGTTTGAAAAATAGGGGTGATTCTATGTTGTGTCTGTTGTGGCCTGTCAGATACCGTTTTAGACCAAAATCAAAGCCTGCGATTTTACCCGTCATGGCTCGATTTATGTCAGGTTCTACATGGTCAGTCAACACACAGATATAAACATCACCAAGTGCATCCCGTTTGATGGTGCAACGTTTCGGGTTGCCAAGCACATCACGGGACTTGAAATACTGATAGATGCGCTTGCCGATTTGAATCTTGTTGCCGGGTAGAAGTTTCCAACCCGCTTGGGTCAATGTGAAGGACTTGTATTTGCGACGAGGCTTGAAACGGGGTCTGCCCCACGCTTTACCTTTCGCTCTCGCTTCAAACATTGACTTGTAGCCTTTGTCTATTCGGGCTACAACGTCCTGTATCGCTTGGCTCGGTAACTGATTCCAGTGGGCAAAACGAGGCAACCGTTTCAGCTTGGATATATGGTTAATCAACCGAAACTTGCTAATATATTTGCCATATATCGCATAGTAACGACGCTGAAGCGCAACGCAGTGATTCCAGACAGAAGCGTGTCCGTCTATGGTCTTGTGCAATTCACGATTCCCGTGATTACTATACAACTTAAACTTGTAGGTTTTCATTAGGGATGCGGCTTTCTAGCTTTCATATCCGGCTCAAGGCGTGTGGGAGACACCACCGTGCGATGGCGTGAACCTCTCCCACGAAAGCCAACACAACTATACCATATTCAACCTACAATTTCAACACTTTTTAGACTAACTCACAGGGGTTGCCGTTCTGTATCCCCGACTTAAAAGACGGGGGTTTAGAACGGAAGATTTCGATAAGAGAAAAATTGCCAATAGGTGCAATTACTATATCCGCGGATTCTAATTAGCATAGTCTAGCACATAGATCTGATTTGTCTGGGGTAGATCTGACTTGTGTACTTCAATCTGTGATTGACCCTGATGATGGACAAGGTCCGCCGGATAACGTGCGGTGAAATCATCCACCGGCAGGATATGAGTGAGCGTGACTTTGTCGGTTAGGTAGTGCATCGGAATCGTCACCTTTGGCTGAATCGCATCAATAACTTCATCAAGATCGTTCAGTTCAATAGTTGGGGGACCGCCTGTTAGCACAAGCAAGATATCAACGCCCTTGAAAAATTCAAGTTGTGTCTCGCTCAACGGGTTTCCTACATCACCCATATGCCCAATTTCGATACCCTCAACGCCAAACCGATACATTGCATTCTGATCCGGATCACTTTTATGTACTATGCTCTCCATAGCCGGCACAGATGAGAAACGAATCCCTTTGACCTCCGCTCCGGTCTCGGTAATATCGAGCGCATTAATCACGACCGGATCGCCCGCCACCATATCTGCACAACTGTGAAACCGGTCAGTCGCCGAACTCATAATCACTATATCCACTGGCTCATCAATCGGGTCATAACCAGCTACTTCGGGTGTATACGGATCAGTTACAATCCGAGTCCCGTTTCCCTCTACCAAAAACGTAGCGTGTCCACACCATCTAATTTTCATAATATCTCCCTCCTGTTGACAATTGGTGAATTCTAAAAATAAATAGACACTTTCGTCCCCGGTAGGTGCGGTTTTCAATCGCACCGGTTTGGAGTGTCTCATTAATTGTAAGGTCCGCCAAATGATTATACAACCTGTTTCAGAAATTCTCCGACCATGCTTACCCTATCGCTCAATAATGGGTAAGACCACATGCGACGGGTGTTCCGGCTCATGGTAAATTGTCTGCTCTGCAATCTCAAGCCTCCGCTCGACTCCCAAATCGCCGCCCGTGTTCGGATTCGCATCAAAGCGGGGCCAATTGCTGCTGGAGATATCCAAGCGGATCCGGTGCCCCTTTTTGAAAATGTTGGAAGTTGGATAAAGTTCAAAGACAAACTCGTAGACCTGCCCCGGCTCCAGTAGCTCTGGGGCATCCCAACCGTTTCGGTATCGCGCGCGGATGATCGAATCTGTCAAGTTAATAGCGAGCCCATCGGGATAATCATCGCTCAACGGACAGACGTCAATCAGTTTGGCTGTGAAGTCGGTATCGCGGGCAGATGATGAGGCGTGAAGTTTGACCGTAATTGGTCCCGTAACCTCCACATCGTTCTCCAACGGTGGCGTCTGGAACGTCAGCACATCGCTGCGGGCATTGAGGGGAAGGGTGTCTTCGCAACCAAAGAATCTTGAGTTACCACGTTGGTCAAACGCGCCAGCGCCCATGATCGGGTCAGCAGCAGAGATGCCGCCGCCAATGGTTGGAACGGGATCTCGCGGATCAAAGCTAAAGCGACTTATGGATCCGTCAGTGGCTGGCGCAGTGGTAGATAGCTCGCCGTCAGCGTGAAGATAGTAGGGCGTAAACTGAGTATCGGGCAGGGGAAAGTCCTGCTCGTCGCGCCAATAGCCGCTGTGGTGGAGACGACCCTGATAGTTGGGTATTCCCTCGCCGGTGCCCATCACGAAAATCTTGACCGGTGACCAGTCGGAGACCTCTGTGTGCATCCCTTTGAGGAAGTGATCGAACCAAGCCAATCGCAAGTCGTTGTAATTAATGAAAGAGTGACTCCCGAAATCAACATCGCCTGCGTTCGACACACCCCAGCCCCCATGTGTCCACGGTCCCATCAGCAGCACCTGCCGCGAGTCTTTCATTTTACTGAGCGCAGTGTAATTCTCGCAGGTTGCCCGTGCATATGAGTCATACCACCCACCGAGATAAAGTGTCGGTACGTCAGCGTGCTCTTCGTAATATTGCGAGATAGCATACCCGCGTTGCTTCCAGTAGTCATCATATTCCCCGTGCGTGAATAGATCGAGCACCCACTGTTCATAATTCGGCAGCATCCGCAACGGTGATGTCCCTTTCTTGAGCGGCGCACGCGACACCCACTCGCCCACATTTGAAAACGCCCTATCAACTGCCGCTTTGATATTAGGGTCGGCAAACGCCTCCTTGCTGGTGGTCGCCATTCGGAAGGCGTAGATCATGAACCGCTGTTCGAGCGCACCGTTTTGTCGCATCGAACAGTGGTAGTAATTCGACGCACCAACAGCGACGATCATCGTCGAAAGATGGGGCGGGTTGAGCGTTGCCAGGGCGGACTGGTCGCTGCCACAATACGACGCGCCCATCGTGCCGACCTGTCCATCGCTCCACGCTTGAGCAGCGAGCCATTCTACCGTATCGTAGCCATCTGGTGCTTCTTTGGCGAAGGGATACCACTCGCCCTCGCTGACGAATCTGCCTCGCACATCCTGAATCGCGCAGACATAGCCTCGTCGGGCATAGTAAGTTCCATTTGTCACATTTCCCGATCCCGCCTTGTCGTAAGGGGTGCGTTCCAAGATGACCGGAAATTTTCCTGATGCCGGTTGACCATTGAGCGCAGGCAGATAGATGTCGGTTGCTAAGCGTACACCATCGCGCATCGGAATCATCACGTTGGATTGGCAAATTGCATCGTACTGCTGATATGAGCCTTGATATGATTCGGGCATGAGTTTTCTCCTCAGAAAGGACATGTTTAGAGGTTTCGGTAAACTCTGATTCTAAGGGGTGCGTTTAACCTGTCATCTTAACAGACAAACGGGTGTGCTGCAACAAAAATTCGATATTTCCTTGTTGACATCAGTTTTCAAGTAGGATAATCTAAATGTTGTCCATCTTTTATCTCGGAGTTCGACGACATTTGGAGGAACCACGATGAACATACCACGTATTGATGACCGTGACTGGTCAGCCTTGACGCTTGGCGAGCGGATTCGCCAGATCGAAGTTGAAGGCTATCTCTTATTACCAGACCTACTATCTCCTGACCACGTCGATCGACTCAAGTCGGAGACCGCGAAATTGGAAACCACACCGGTGGATTACAGCGTACACCAGCGGGGATGTCCTAACCTCCAATTTAGAGGTGGAGCTATCACAGAGCTACTTGCCCATCCCCCGACGCTGGCATTCTTGGGAGAACTTTTTGGCGACGAAATCATCATGATGAGCTACGGTTACGCCCGTTCCGAACCGGGACATCCGGGCATTAGCCTACACACAGACGGACAACCCTACGGCTCTCAAATCTTCGGTTACGACGGCAGCGTGCCCTTTATGGTCCGGGTGCTGTATTACCTCGACGATCTCACGTCGGAGGTTTCGCCGTTCCGCGTCATCCCACGATCTCACCTCTCAATGCACGCCGATGCGAACCCCTACAAACGTTTTGAATCGCATCCCGAAGAGGTGATGGTCCCTGCGAAAGCGGGTTCAGCGGTGCTGATTAACCACAAAGTGTTTCACGGGAACTATCCTAATGTTGGGGACTATCCGCGTGAAATGCTGGCTATAGCGTATCGTCCGGGCTGGGCGGGCCCCCAAGACGAAGTATCAACTTGGGATGATGCAGACCTAGCAAAGTTACCGGATTCTGTCAGACCGTTATTGGGTGACCGTAACACCCGACACTGGGATTATCACGGTGGCAACAAACCGCCAAATATGCAAAAAGAAGCACCGGGAATGAACCCAAGCAGGTGGGAGCGTGCGTAAGGGAGTGTAGGACAGATTAAAGCAGAAAGAGAGGATAAACTCATGGCAAACATCCACATTCCAAAAACTTGGGAAATCTCAGAGCGAGAAGTTACGCCGGAAGCAGCTTTTATCAATCGCCGGCGGTTCTTGAGGACGCTTGCCGGTGCCGGTTTGAGCATCGCCGGCGGATCCATGCTCGGTTACCCGACCGCATCGGAGGCAAAGAAGCCAGAACTAATAGACCCAAACCTGATGAAATTTGAATCGGTCGAACGAAATCCAGCCTTTATGAAAGTCGACCGCCCCATCACCAAAGAGACTGTTGCCGCTAAGTATAACAATTTCTATGAATTCGGCGGTTCAAAATCTATCTGGGAAGCGGCACAGGCGTTGCCGACCGAAAATTGGAAAGTAGAGGTCACCGGCTTAGTCCGGAACCCCCGCACCTATGACTTGGACGACCTCAGGAAAAAATTCCCCCTTGAAGAGCGGGTCTATCGCTTCCGTTGTGTTGAGGCGTGGGCAATGGTTGTTCCGTGGCTCGGTTTTACGATGAAGCACATCATTGACGATGTTGAGCCAACCGCTGAGGCGAGATACGTTCGCTTCATCTCGTACTACAATCGGAAGATCAATAAAGGACCAGGCCGTCGGTCGTCTCACCCTTGGCCCTATACAGAGGGGCTCCGTACCGACGAAATGGCAAACGACCTAGCGTTTTTCGCCATCGGTATCTACGGTCACGAGCTCCCAAAGCAACACGGTGCCCCCATCCGCCAAGTCATACCGTGGAAGTATGGGTTCAAGGGTGCTAAGTCTATCGTAAAAGTTGAGTTTCTGAACTATCAACCGAAGACATTTTGGAATATCCTTCAACCACACGAATACGGTTTTGAGGCGAATGTGGAACCCGATGTGCCGCACCCACGGTGGTCGCAAGCAAGTGAGCGGATGATTGGTTCCGGCCCAGCCTTTACGTGGAAGAGACGGCCAACGCTGCTCTACAACGGTTATGCCGAACAAGTTGCACACCTCTACGATCGATGATGTGCTGCTAATTACAAATTGTGGGCAATCGAAAGATTACGTGGCGATTGCCCCTTTTCAGACTAGCTCTGCAACATGAGTCGCAACCTTCCTGAAGGCTTCGATATACTGATCTAACAACGCCTTGTCGGGTCTGGTGAAGACCGGAATAGTGAACAGGTCTTCACGCGGATTCTCAGAAACGGGTAGGTCTTCCTCCTGATATGTCACTTCCTGTTGATTTTCAGGGCGAGTAAAAGCCGGGTGATTCCGTTCTTGGAACACCGCTGATAGGTGATCACTGCCTCCCGGCGCACCACTGCCCAGGTTCGCGCCTTCTGCCCGTAACGCTGCGATGAATTTCTCTTTCGACAATCCGCCAAGTTCTTCGGGCGCGTAGCGGATATAGGGACGACTATAATACCCGCGGAAGTTATCGGCTGAAGGCTTGATTGGATAGATTCCCGGACACTCTGCGATGCCGTCCATCAGATACATTACATTGTCATCGCGGCATTTGTTACGTTCATCGAGATGTCGGAGTTGGACACGCGCAATAGCAGCGGAGATTGGGGCGATGCGGTATTTGTATCCAAAGCAGGTCCGCGCATATTTGCGATACTTCTCTTCGGGAAGGTCACGAATCCGTTCATAGTGCCCGAGACAGATTGCCCGCTCGTAGTAGTCTAGGTTATCCGTAATCATCACCCCACCTTCGCCGCTCGGCAAGAGCTTTCCTCCCTGCATACTGAAACAACCTACATCTCCGATGGTCCCGACCTTTTTGCCTTTGTAAGCTGCGCCGTGAGCGTGGGAACAATCTTCAACCACGAAGATATTGTGACGCTTTGCAATATCCATAATGGTATCCATCTCTGCCGGCATCCCACCGAGATGGACAACAATAATTGCTTTTGTGTGGGGAGAGATTCGCCGCTCTATATCTTCTGGGTCAGCACAACCGGTGAGCGGATCAATATCACAGAAGACCGGAATCGCCTGACAGGAGAGGATGGGCATATACGTCCCCCAAAACGTTGCAGCAGGGGCAATGACCTCATCGCCGGGTCCCACTCCAATCCCGAACAACGCACCGTGAATCGAAGCGGTACCATTATTGTGCGCCAAAGCATACCTGACGCCGTGATAAGCGGCAAATTCCTCCTCAAACTTGTAAATCGTATCTGAAAACGAAATCTCCCCGCTCTGCAATTGATTGACAACGGCTTCAGTGACCTCATCATCAATAATGGGCCACTCCGAAGCCTCACTTTGGTCTAAGGTGATGGCTTTATCGCCGCCCTGAATCGCTAATTTGCTCATGGATTCCTCCTCGCCCTGTCTCCCGTAGGTCGGGCATCTTGCCCGACTCTTCTAGTTACCGGCAGGCATCCTGTAGGTCGAGATTCATATCTCGACACCCAAATGTCAATAGAACCTTAAAATTTACCGCCGCTGGTAGTATTGATGTAAAATTGTGATTCTCAGTTTAGCACTTAGTCCAATGGAGATCAAGATTGAAAAAACGAACCTGCTATCTGACGATTTGTTGCAAATGTGCGTCATTATAAATAGAAAGACATGATTCAAGGCTTTAGCGCAGCGAGATTCTAAATCTTGATGATTGCACTAGGAGATGGAGAATGGCACTTCATGACGCTGAGTTGATTCAACGCACACTAGAGGGAGACGAATCCGCATTCGGGTTTCTGGTGGACAAGTACAAAGGATCTGTCCACGCCTTGGCGTACCGAAAGCTGGGCAATTTCCACACCGCGGAGGAAATCACGCAGGACACCTTCCTCAAGGCGTACCAGAAATTGGCGACACTCAAAGATCCAGGGCGTTTCCCCGGTTGGCTCTACGTGATTGCCGCGCGGTGCTGTATCTCTTGGCTCCGACAAAATCGCCTCCAAACTGAATCATTGGATAGCGTTGAAGGGGAGATGAACACACAGTCATGGACGAAATATACCGATGTACGCCTCCGTGAGGAGGTGCACAATGCACTCGAAAGTCTCCCCGAAAGTGAGCGAACCGTCTTGACGCTTTACTACATGGCGGGGATGACCAGCGAGGAGATTGGACGGTTCATTGGTACGTCGTGCGGTGCCATCAGAGACAGACTCTACCGCGCCCGAATGCACTTAAAGGAGGAATTGACGATGATTGAAGAAACCTTAGGAGGCTTCCAACTTCCACCAACTTTAACACAAGAGATTATGCGTCAAATCCCCAACGGCTCGCTGAACCCTACACCAACAATAAGCAAACCACTCGCGCCGTGGATTGCTGCAACCGCACTAATTATGGTCACATTGCTTACTGGCTTGGGAATTAAACAGGCTACGACATTTCAGCTGCCCTACAGTTTTGACGCACCCGAATCTGCGACAATGGTTGAAATCGTTGATGCGCCGGTAATTGAAATGCCGCTATCAAAGCTCTCGCAGATCAATCAGACAGGAGGGGTAAATGGAGAAAAATCGGGCGATGGAAATCGGGAGAATAATTCGGTGGAGGGAACTGCTGCGGATTCACAAAATAATATAAAATCAGATAAAATTGGCTGGACGCAGACCAACGGACCCTACGGTGGAACAGTTATGTCTCTTCACGCGACGCCGGAAGGAACACTCTTCGCCGGAACAAGTGAAGGTGGCATCTTCCGTTCAACGGATGGAGGCGACACATGGGTTTCCGCTAGCGAAGGCTTACAGATCCCCCCGGACAGGGGACTTCCTAGCCTCCTCGTACTAACACAGAAAGCAAAGACCCTCTACGCCGGCACAAACGGCGGTCTCTTCTATTCGATTGACAGCGGCGATTCGTGGCAGCAGTTAGCTCACTTTCAGGACGAGATGGTAGGTATTTCGGGTGTTGCGTTCATTGGTGACACAATTTACATTGGGCGGCATATAGAGGAGAGTGTTTTCTTTTCTAATGATAATGGCAAGTCGTGGTCACAAATTGATAATGGTTTGACCGGACGAGGGGGCCCCAAACTGTTTGCGATTGGAACGACGCTTTTCGCACAGATGTGGCATCATGTTTTCCGCCTCAAAGCCGGCGAGAAATCGTGGACAAAGCTCACCCTTGAAGATCCGTGGAAAAAGATTACTGTCGAGTCAGATATTACGGAGTTTGCTGTCTCTGGTGAAATTATATACGCAGCAACAGCCGATGGAGATCTGTTTGGTTCAACAAATATGGGTAATTGGTGGCAGTCAATCAAGCCCCAAGCGATGCATGATTTCAATGGTAAACTAGCGGTGTTGGGAAATACGCTCTTCTACATCGGCTCAGGCATTGCCGATGGTCCGGTATTGCGATCAACCGATGCCGGTAACTCATGGAGGATATTTAACACCGGCTTGAGTGATCAAGCCGTTCTCTCCATAGTGGTCGTATCTGAGAAGACGCTTTACGTCGGTACCGACAATGGAGTCTTCCGCTCAAGGGACGGTGGAGAATCGTGGATGGAAACCAACACCGGTATCATCAATACACATATCGAAAACCTTATATTTTTTAAGAACGCGCTCTATGCTGTAACGGATGATGGTATCGTCAAATCAGCGGATGGTGGTGACTCGTGGGTGCCAATGAATGAAGGATTGGTTGCCAGCGATGGAGCGACACTCACAGTTTCGGGAGGAAAACTTTATGCAGCAACAAACGAAACTAACTATGGGTTGAACCCATCAACTTCTGGAATTTATTCCTTAGCGGACGACGGAAACTCATGGATACCAATTCAGGCGAACATGGAGTCTTCCAGTAACAGGATCTATGTCGTCAATCAATTGGCGATTAGTGGGGAAACATTCTACATCGTTGGACAGGTGGGGGGCAAAGAGTGGCTCTACCGCTGGAGAGTGGGGGAGGACCTGTGGACACAACTCATGCCACAGCAGGATCTTTTTGGCTGGGGAGCGTTAGCTGCGTCAGGCAGAACAGTCTACACCAGTACGGTACGTGGAAAACTGTTCCGTTCGGTTGACGAGGGCGATACATGGACAGAGGTAAGTCAAAATTTACCGAATTGGGACCAAGAAATCGGCACCTATGATTTGGCTTTTGTCGGTGAGACAATTTATGCAAAGGCCGGCAGTGGGGGAGGCTGCTCAACAGATGGTGGCGAGACGTGGACACCAATCATCGTCGCCGGATTGCCCGGTGGCTACGTTGAGATGCAGCTTGTTGATGGCATGACACTCTATGGGACAAGCTCTCATGGGTTGTTTCGCTTGACGCACGGATCTGATTCATGGGAGCGAATCGCCCCGACGCAGCGCGATATCATGTCACTGGCATACGATGGCACGACGTTCTACATCGGCACACATGCGGAGGGCGTATTCCGGCTTTCGCTGAATGAGTAAACCGCTGGCGGAAGATTAACATCCATCTTATGGTCCACGCTGACCTAAGTTCAATACACTAATCCGATGGCTTAACTTTGGACCGAGACGATTCCACAATCAGTTTTTCAATCATCGCTTTCAATTCATCATAATCCCGCTCGGCTTCCGTCCGCGTTTCGCGCTCTCCTTTGTAATACTCACCACCCGGATGAATATAGCGAATCTTTCCCCGCTTATCGATGAGAAAGCTGACCGAAGTCCATCGGTGCCCACCCTTAGTCAGCCAATAACGTCTCAACGTGCCCCAGTCCATATCCAAGGCAATCGGGAATTCAAAGCCGAGCCGCTTCACCGCCTTCTCAAGTGCTTCCTGACGGCGGGGACCGGGCGGTTTCGGATGGTACATCCCAATCACGACCAATCCCTTATCCTCGAAAGTGTCGTGAAATTCGTTTAGCGCGGGCGCGCTACGGCTGCAAAATGGGCATGTCTCCGTCCACCAACGGATGAGAATCACTTTGTCCTCTAGCGCATTCAGCTTGAGCGACTGCGAATTCATCCACTCCAAAGTCCCCCATTCCGGAGCCGGTTTTCCAATTAACTCGTCGCCTTCCTTCGCGATAAGCCCTTGATTGATGATTAGCAGCATCAGCAAGATGATGCCGCCGACCCATAGATTACGCATTTAGTCCCTCTGAAAAAGTTGCCAACTTCGCCCCGGCAAATCCGTGCGGAAATACTCGACATTGCCCCGATCAGCGAGTGTGACATAGCAGGTACGCCCATCGGGACCGCCAAAGGCTAGGTTGGTGCAGTCCTTTCCGGCAAGTTCGACCTCTAGCAGTACCTCACCTTGCGGAGAAACTTTAGCGATCGTGCCCTTGCCGTGGCGCGTCACATAGAGATTACCCTCAACATCGCAGCGCATACCGTCAAACCCAAAGTCAGGGAACTGAATCAGTAACCGCTTGTTACTCACCTCTCCAGCCGCGGATAGATTATACGCCCAGATATTACGCTGCACACTTTCATTGACGTAAAGGGTCTGCTCATCGGGGCTAACTTCGATACCGTTGGTGGTTCCCATATCCGCCTCAAGCAGCGTGACTGTGCCGTCTGTATCAATGCGCCAGATCTGACCCGTCGATTCCGGCCAATTCGGGTCACTGGCATAGACGATATCGTTGGAACCGATGGCGATGTCGTTTGGTTGATTCATAGTTGGCTCATGGGCATGGATACTGATGTCCCGTGTCCCCATATCAGCCTTGAGGATGTTGTGGTTGGTATAGTCGGCGATAAGCATGACACCCCTACTGTCGAAACGGATGCCGTTTCCGATGCTACCGTTGGGCAACTCGACGAATACGCTACATTTTCCTGCCGGTGTGACCTTGCCGATTGTATGCTGACGTGCGTAGTTGACGGCGTATAGATTGCCATCGGCATCGCAGGCTGGTCCCTCAATGCCAGAAGTAAAACCATCTCGCTCTGTGAGGGGATGACTGATAAAAAGTTCGGTGATCATTGTGACAAACTACCTTTCCTATAAGATAATATCGTTCTATTTTGGCTGAAATCCACCGCCGAGTCAATAGGGAGATGGAGTTACATAGGGACATTTGATTCTTCTATAGAAGGGATCTCCGAATCCCAACTTCTAACCAAGCGGCGGCATAAATTCATCCTGTGCATCCAATAACCGATCAATCGTCGTGCGAATCTCTGACAACGTTAATTGTGAAACCGTGTTCGGATCAACCAATCCCGCGTGATAGGCGTACTCTCGATTCTCTTCCAAGATAGCACGCACCGTCAACCCTTGCATGTTAATATTGGTCTGGCAGAGTGTCGCACACTGGGGAGGCAATGCACCGACGTAGCAGGGCTGCAACCCCGCACGATTAACAAGTGTCGGCACTTCGACGCAACAGCCAGTGGGGAGATTGGTGATGAGATTGGTATTGAGCACATTCCCGTAAATGTAGGCAGGGGTATCCGTCTCCATTGCGTGAATAATGACCGCTGCATATTCGTGGGAGCGGCTCAGTTCAATCGGTACCGATTCTGCTTCACGCTTTGCTTGTGCGATTCGTTCCTCTCGGTCTGTGTGTTGATTGACAAAACTTTCAGCGGTACGATTTTCAACGTCCAGCCTCGCCATCTCATCGGTGTGTTGCATGAAGTAAGGAACATACTCTGCCATGTGGCGCGAGGATTCGGTGACAAACCGACCGAAATACTTCAGGATTTCAAAGCGCACCGGGTCACGGGCGACAATCTCAGGATCTTCAAGGCAGGCGTTTAGTCGCGGATAGAGTGTTTCGCCATCCTGCGAAAGTTCCAAAAACCACGCCATGTGATTAATCCCCGCGACAAGATAGCGGAGTTTATCGTAATCCACGCCCATATAGTTTGCCAATTGCTTGCTAGTGCCCTGCACACTGTGACAAAGCCCCACGCCGGAGATACTCGTTGCCTCCAACACCGCCCACATAATCATCGCCATCGGATTGGTGTAATTGAGCATTGGAGCGTCCGGACAGAGCCTCTCCATATCGCGAGCGATGTCGAGCATGGCAGGAATCGTGCGCAGCCCCTTCATCAGCCCGCCAATCCCGACGGTATCGGAAACCGTTTGACGAAGTCCACCGACCTCAAGTGGGATTTGCACGTCCAACGCTTCTGGTCCCATGTTGGCTCCCACCCGAATAGAGACAATGACATAATTTGCACCGTCCAACGCTGGCTCGCGCTCTGTTGACGCGTCAATCTGTGTGGGTAGGTTCAACTCACGCACGATGCGTTGTGCATAGGTGTGCGTCAACTCCAGCCGTTCGCTATCGGGGTCCACGAGATGGATAGTTGAATCTACTAATTCTGGAAATGAAAGGAGATCCCCAATCAGTCGTCTACCGAAGCCGAAACTCCCTGCACCGAGAAAAGCGATCTTAGCCATAACAAACTCCTTACCTAATCAGATCTCACTAAATAGATAGTATTGGTTCTATTCTATCACGGTTTGGGGGTGGGATCAACAAGGAAGGTTGGTAATTTTGGATTGACTGAAAGGAGACGTTCTGATAAAGTATGCGAAGAAACATTGCATCATCTCCTACAATAACAACATCATAAAAGAGGGGGATTGACATGCCACGAAACTGCTTTGGAGAAGAAGAACTAACCTATCTACGCGAAGTCATCGAAAGTCAAGACGCATGGCGGTGGGGACGAAGCAATTTTGTTCCGAGGTTTGAGGAGGCATTTGGGGAACATCTCGGTCGGAAATATGTCCACGCTGTAAACTCTGGAACCAGTGCCAATACAACGGCTTACGCGAGTCTGGGCTTAGACGTAGGCGACGAAATTATCTGTCCGGCTATCGCACCGATTTTCGTATCCTTTCCAGTCGTTGCGATCGGCTGCGTTCCTGTGTTTGCCGACGTGGATCCGAGAACACAGATTATTTCGGCTGAAGGGATTGAAACGTGCATTACGCCGCGGACGCGCGCTGTAGTCATTGTGCATCTGTACGGTCAGCCGGCGCTGATGGACGAGATTATGGCTGTCGCAAGGAAGCATAACCTGAAGGTTGTGGAGGACTGTTCCCAATCCTACGATGCCTACTACAAGGAGCGCAAGGTCGGCACGATTGGCGATGTCGCCTGCTTCTCCATGCAGCAATCGAAGCATATCACATCGGGTGAAGGGGGAATGGTTGCCACGGACGATCCGGAACTCTATAAACGGGCGACGGAATTCTCGAACTCCGGGATGCCGTGGTATCTGTACGACTTAGAACGACCCGAGGCAAAGCCTGTCAACGGTTTGCCAACACGGGGACACTTCTCGTTTGGCCACGACTTCCGTTTCAGCGAACTTCAGGGCGCGGTGGCATTTGCACAACTGGAAAAAATTGACCGGTTCAACGCCCGGCGACGGGAACTTGTCGAAAAGATCGAGACCGAACTGTGTAACGTTCCGAATGTGCGGCTAGCGTATGTGTATCCAGAGACCCAACCTAACTACTGGCTGTACCCGGTGTGGGGACCCGAATCATTGGGAACCAGAGGCGAAATTAACTACATCGAAGTAGAATATCAGCGTATGCAAGCGATGCGACAGACTTCCGTCGGTGTGCCACTGCCTGACTACGTGCAGTATGTTCCCGGTTCGTGTCCGAATGCGGAGAAATCGACCCGAGGCATGTGGAGCTTTTTTGTCCATCACAGCGTCGAGGACGATGAACTGGAAAAGTCAATCCGTGAATTCAAGGAAAAAGTCAAGGAGACATAATCAAAATGTCAACACTTGGATTGGGGCTCATCGGGTTAGGAGTCGGCAAGGGTGCCCTACTTTTGAATCAGAAATCTGATAGCCCAATAAAGGTGTGCGCGGTGGCCGACAAAGATCCAGCGCTTCTAAAACTTGCGCATGAGGATCATGGGATAGAATTTGTCACCGAGGACTATCGCGAACTGCTGTCGCGGTCTGATGTTGATGTTGTTGGCGTTTTCACCCCCGACCACCTGCACGCCGAACATGCCGCGGAGGCACTAGAGGCGGGAAAACATATCATATGCACCAAACCGATGGTGACCACGATGCCGGATTGTGAGCGATTGGTGCATTTGGTGGATCGAACAGGACTTAAATTCGTGGCGGCGATGACTTGGCGCCATCTTCCGAAGATCGTGACAGCACGTCGCGCCTTTGATGAAGGCAAGCTAGGGGAGATAACGCTAATCGATACCGGTTATGTCCACGATATCCGCAGAGTCTGTGAAATTACGCCGTGGCGGGTTACGGCACCGCAGGATTTTCTCTTTGGCGGGGGTGCCCACGCCATAGATTGCGTGCGGTGGTTTGCCGGAGATATTGACACCGTCCACGCATTTGCTCTGAACAGTGGTGTTATCCCGGACTATCCTATAGAAGATACATGGATCCTCAATCTCAAGTTCGCTAGCGGTGCACTTGGACGCGTTTCTGTGATATGCAGCGCGATCAACTCTCCCCCGGAGGCACATCAGCGACTCGTAATCTACGGCACAAAAGGCACCTTAACCGGCTTAGATCTCGGTATGGACGGTGTGCTTGAACGTGAGATTTTGAATGCCGAGCTACCAGCTAACAAGGAACGTCTCATCGAAGGACATGCAAATGAACTGCTGCTATACTTCCACAAAATGGCACACTGGATTGTCGAAGACAAAGAACCTACCCCTTCCGTCCGGGACGGTGCGCGGGTTGCCGCAGTTGCCTTGGCAGCCCACGAATCCCTTTCGACAGGACAAACTGTGAAAGTACGCAACGATTTCTGATTTACTCATCACGTTTCACGTTTTAGACTTCCTACCCGTTGCGCGAGTCTCCGCTATCGGAGTCCGATTCAAGCTGACGTGATGAAGCGGACTCTGCTTCCTGTTTAACAAGTGCCGCCCGACCCAAAAGCACTAGGGCACCCCAGCCAACCAATCCAACAGCGGCACCGGCAGCGATGGCGATCCCGGCAGCTTTGCCCGTCTCAATTTTCTTGAACGTCTCTTCGTCCAATTCGCAGGAGATACTTCTCGGATTTCGCAACGCGAAGCCGCGCTTATCCCCCTTCTGCCAGTATTCAACTCTTGGTGCAGCATCCCCCTCTGTTTTGATGTTACCCTTCAAAGAGGGGGCGTCTACATTTAAGGTGCTTTCGCCACGTTCACCCTTCCACACAGCTTTGACCCCTACCGTTCCTTCGCCATCTTCAAGTGGTTCGAGATTCACCCGTGTCACCACATGGTCAGTGATTGCGAGAACAGCCCTTTTGAATTTTGATGCGGATACAACCCAATTTTCCAAAATCATGATACATGCTCCTAGTTTGATGGTGTTGCTTGTTGTGTTTCGTCATTCATTATTTAACATATTTAACCTGTCGCGATCTCAACCAGCGATCAATTCCTGCTTGTAAGCATCCACGATAGCATCGAAAATCCGATCGGGAATAAATTCCAGCTGCGAATCCAACTCCGATTCGACATTGACCATCATGCTGTGATCGAATGTATCTCGTTCTGCACAGGGATCAAAAGACTCGCCATGTTCGTCAAGCATGTCGGCAAGCCTCGCTGGGGTCAAGCCCTCGGAAACCCCGTGAAGTCCGTAAGCTGTTCCCCGATAGCCCTTGTCATAGTCTGTGCTAAGATGTTTTCGCAAGATCTCCTCACGCGCCGCTCCTTGTGCCCCACTGTCTTCGATCTCTTCCATCGCCTCAATTGCGCGCGGATCAAGTTCAATCTGGAACGCCGTTGAGGCATCAGCAGCAGCGGTGGGGTAGATTTTATATGGCATTTAGGCCTCCTTATTTTATTAATAACTCCTTCGGTTGGCGTTTCATGACAACCGTTGACGTGCTAAAGCGGCTGCCCCAATCACACCCGCATTATCGCCAAGAGTTGCTTCGACAATCTGAACACCGTTCATCGTTGTGGGCAGAGCATATTTTGCTGCCGCTTGGCGGATCGGATCTAACAAACTGTCCCCCATCGCCTCAATAACACCGCCACCAAGCACAACCATCTCTGGATTCAAGAAATGGACAATTGAAGCCACGCTAATTCCTAGATATTTCCCAGCTCGTTGCATCACCTTAATTGTCGGCTTATCGCCGCGCTTGACAGCCTTAGCGATGGCTTGACTCCGAATTTGATCGAGTTTTCCGCCGTTCAGCTTGGTGAGTATGCTTTTCTTCCCTTTCTTTAGGATAGCTTTCTGAAGTTCCCTCGTAATTGCGGTACGACTGGCAACAGCCTCAAGGCAGCCGAAATTGCCACACCCACACCGGGGACCATTCGCTTTCACAATCATGTGACCGACCTCCCCGGCGGTTTTGTTGACACCGTGATAAAGTTTCCCATCTAAGATAATGCCACCGCCGATTCCTGTGCCAACAAAAATCCCGACAAGATTTTTTACCCCTTGTCCGGCACCGAAGGCAGATTCGCCGAGTGTCCCCACATTGACATCGTTATCAACGAAGGTAGGAATGCTAAGGTTTGCTTCTAGTTTCGCTTTGAGCGGCACGTTCGACCAACCGAGGTTAGGAGCAAAGATAATCACACCTGTCTCCGGATCGAGGGGACCCGGCGATCCAATACCGATTGCGCGTATCTGAGAAGGTTTGAGTTCAGCAGCGTCAATCGCTTCTCCGATACATCGCACAATCCGTTTAATCACTTCATCGGCCCCTTTCTTCGGCTTTGTCGCTGTTTTAGCTTGCTGAACAATTTCGCCCTTAGCGTTAATCACGGCAGCTAGAATCTTCGTGCCTCCCATATCGACCCCGACAACATAATCGTCATTCACCGCCATTTTCTGTATCTCCTTTATACCCTGACCTAAGTGGCTGACTTCTTAAATTCGACCTAGCTCCCTAGGAAGGTGCTGCTGCTCCCGATTCACCTGTAACAATTCTAAGGAGTTGACCCTTGAAGTCTGCCTCCTCAAGCGCATCCCATTGCTGCAAAAACGCCTCATACTTTGCCTTCCGCGTCTCACGGTAGCGGAGCAGGAGGGGATTGATACCAATCGCATCGGTCTCTATATCCCCTTGATCCAGAAGGGCTTGCAGATAATCCGTCAGAACCATCTCGACGACATCGCAATCGTGAATATCCCCTAACTGTTCCTGCAAGTCTGCCAATATCTTCAAAAGATCTTGGAATTCCTCACCATAATTGATGGCCAAAAACTCCATCGAATAGCGCATCCGCTTAATTGATATTCGCAAGTTATGGAGTTCCTTCACCTTATCTGAGTCGCGAATGGATTCCGCCCACGAGTATACTTCCTGAATCTTTACAGCGAGGATAGCCTGTGCATTTGAACGATAGCTCGATTGTGGTTGAATCCCCTTCACTTTCCACGCTTTTGCCATATCTATACCTTAAAAAATTTCAGGAACTTCTGCTCGAAGTTACTCTTATCCAGCTTTTCAAACATCCTAAACATCGGCACCCGCCGCTCTTCCCGTTCTCTCTGGAGATGTTTTATCAAATTTTGAACGCCGATTTGTGCATCCTCTGGCACTGTTTTTAGGTCTTTTTGAAAACGATCAATCAACACATCTAAATCGCGGACGGCTCCCAACCGCCTTGTAATCCGCTCTACCCGTTTGAGGTGTCTGCGAAACTTCTTTTTTCGGGTAAAGCAATCCGCAAAGTTTCGCATCGCAGCGCGTAGCCGTCGGGAGGCGACCCGCATATCATGAACGTACTCGATGTCTGTCCCATCAATCGCCCCCTCTTTGAAAGACATCATCTCATGCAGCCGAGTTGTGATAATCCTGCGCGCGCACTCTTCAAGGCTTTTTTCCGGCGCAATACCTTTGACAGTCAATGCCTTCGCCATATTGTCGATAATCTCCTTTTTCTAATTCTCCGCCTTGATGCCGAACAGGTTCAGGAGTGTTACACCGCGCTCATATTTCGATTGGAAAATCGGGATCAGATCGTATTGTTGGGGTAATGCCTCAGCAATCTGTTCTAGGAACTTAGGTTCACCAGCTTTGAGTTCTAACTCAACACCATACTCTTGAACAGATCGTGTTTTATCCGGATTCGCATACCGCACCTCATCAAGACAAACTTCGACACATCCCGCATCAGCATTCAAATACCACGTTTCACGGTTGTTTTCGACATGCAGGATAGGGAACACCTTCTCTCCCTTTAGATGTTTCACCGCCGCTTTGACTGCCTCAACGTGAACCTTCTCAAGGTTTCCGCTTAAAAGTGCTTGCATCTGTTGGTCGGTAATCGGCATTTCGAGTTCGGTATACGTATAAATATCTTCGGTTTGGGCTTTGAAGGTAACGAGTTGCGTCTGTTCCTCAGTGACTCCAGCTGTGAGAATCTTCTTCCTGATTCGCAAAGCAGCACCATTTCGTGTAAGCAGTCCGGTGGTTGTATCAAGATAGATATCCTGTTGCGGGGTATTCCTCCGATCCGAAAGTGTATGCCCTCCCACCTGTTTCTGTAATCGAATCTGATCGAACACCTGTGGCGATTTTGTCTGAAATTTTGCTTCAACTTCGATCATTATCTGCTCGCACGGAAGGTTATTAGTATGTCCTTCCAACCGCTAAATTTGAGGTGCATTGAGTAATCAGCCGATTAGCCTGCTCACCGTGACAAACGTTCGTTGTGGGTAAATGTTCTGAAGAATCGAAACCGCTGCATCCGTATAGATGGCATCGACACAGCTGCCATGGATCCGAATCATGCCTTCGATGTTCCCACGCATATGCGGATCGGTACTTACCGCTTTGTTCCAAACACTTCCAAGTATCCCGCGTGGCTCAATTGCCTTCGGATCGTGTCCAAAAGCACACTGTTCAATCTCAAACTGATTGAATAGCAGTTCCATCTGTGATGCGTTCTCCCACCAACGACGTGTGCCAACCGGGCTGGTCAACGAGCTATCAGACGCTAGCAGCGGGTGTTCAAAGCTGCCTGCCCGACGGAGCGCATCAAACTGATTGTTCAGGTCGTCGATGCCGCCCTCAAACCCAATTGGCGGTCCAGCGTGGAATAATCCCCACTCGTTTGCCCGATGAGCAACCGGCAATTCCTCAATCCATTCTAACGTGCCATCCGTCTCAATAATACGGCGAAACAGATGCCACGTCTCCCAGAGGTCTGAAGACGCTCGGCTTGTCAAAACAGGCTGGTTAAGCCGCCACCGCTGTGTTGCATACTGCATCAGCGAATCCGAGTCGGGATCTGACCTCGCTACCGCCTGATAAATCTCTGCAATCACCTGCGTCGAGAGTGGCTCAATGTGAAGGCACCGCAACGAATTGTCCAATTCCTCGTTTGCCTTTGCCCATGAAGCAATTGTCTGCCAGTGTTCAGGATTGGTCAACCATGCTTGGCGATGATCCTTTTCATGAATCGCACGGAGTAAGAGTAGTTCGTGGTTTCCAAGAAGCGCAATCACCTGATTAGGAACCTGACATTCTAGCGATCGGATCAGATCAATTACCTGCTTGGAGCCGGGACCACTTGTAACATAATCGCCGAGAAGAAACAGACATGCCTCCCCACCGATCCATTGATTGCTGTCATCAATTAACTGTGCGTGCAGAAGCAGGTTGCGAAAAGCTCGGTAGTTGCCATGGATATCTGAGATAATATACCATAAACGCATAAGCAATTATACAGAGTAGGCTGTTCTTGAGAAAATTCTAAAGCAAAGCGAGGCTATCAATATTTACCTGACGCTGTACTAGTTCACTTCAAGCGGTGCATATAAATATCACCGATATCGCTGCGGGCATCGCTCCACACAACGCTCAATTGACCCGACTCGGATTCGATGACATAAGGCGGTTGCTGCACACCGTCCGCCGTGCATAGAGGAATTCCGTTTTCAGTCCAAAGCATCTTTCCCTCTAAGTTGATTTTCTGTCCGTAGATGGCATCATTGTTCTCATCGCCGTAATCTTCTCGAAAGTCCAGCCATGCAACAAAAAACTCGTTTTCACCACATTGTGTCAGAAACGGTTTGTCCTGATACCCGCCAGCCGTGCACAGCGGAATTCCGTTGAGTTTCCACTGAGGGTGTCCATCGGCATCAATTCGCTGGGCGTAAAGATCTGAAAAAACATCCCGTTCATCACGCCAAACAGCTACCACTCCCCCACGCCCATCGCTCGTAATTGTGCGATTTTTTTGAATACCCTCCGCATTGCAAATCGGGACACCATTCGCTTGCCAGACCTTGTTGCCCGATCGGTCTATCCGCTGCGCGTAAAAATCATCGTTGATAAAGTTCTCGTAGATCTGCCAGACAACGATAAGTCCACCCCGTCCATCGCTTACAGCACGTGGTTCGCCCTGCAATCCTTCTGTCGGTGAAACAACTGTTGGTGCCTGCCAAAGGTGTTTACCATTCATGCCTATTCGGTGCGCCATGATATCCCACTGCTCGTAACCGATGACCTCCCACCAGACAACGTAAAAGCTGTCCGCATCGCCAGAGACCAATCGGGGAGTGCTCTGAAGTGCTTCGGAGGGGAAAACCGGCACCCCATCGTGCTTCCACATCGGTTGACCGTTTCCATCAATTCGCTGGACATAGAGATCGTGTAAGTCGGGGTTTCGACGCCGGTCTTTCCAAACGATAATCGCTCCGCCTGCCTCATCACTCAGCAGCTCTATATCAGATTGGTCTGCCGGGTGTGTACATACGGGAGCACCCCCATCAGGCATCAGTTTGTTTCCTGACAGATCTATTGCTTGGGCGTAGACATCCCAATTACCCGGTGAGCGTTGATCCGTCCAAGCAATAATTATCCGAGCGTCATTACGCACCATCCGCAGCCATCGCTGATCCCGTTTTTTCTCGCAAATCGTCACACCGTTCTCAGTCCACAGTGGAAGGCCATCGGGGTTCAGTCGTTGAGCGTAAACATCCCAATCCTTCCCGGTGCGGAAGTCCTCCCAGATAACAACTGTTCCGCCAATGCCATCGCTGACCCCTCGTGGTGCAAACTGACCTTGATAGGCAATCGCAATAGGAGTGTTCTCTGAAGCACCAGCTAGCATAGAGCCGAACAAAAGGAGCGTACTGAATAACATCAACCAGAAACGTATCTGTTTCATGTTTTGCTCACATCCGCATCGTGCGAAGCGCAATCGGTGGGTGCAGCAAGGGCAAACTTGAGAATTTGACGAATTGTCTCAGCATACACGAACTACTGAGGTGAATTTGCAGTAAGGTCGTCACTCGTTATCGTTGGACACCAGAACTTCTCGATGTACGCGATGATCAGTTGTGTTCCCGCTTCATGACTGACATAAGGGGGCTTGAACGGATTGTACATTGCGTCTGTGAGATCCCGAACCAATGCAACGCTGAACTGTCCCGACTGCACCATCGCTTTAATCGCGAAAGATCTACCCAGCACGCACATATTGGTGTGGACACCCATGTAGAGTAGATTCTTGATCCCTTTTTGTTTGAGGACGTTATACACCTCTTGACCGTTGTCGCTGATGGCATCGCCATCTTTAATCTCGATTGCCGAGTGTTGACGGTGCCATGCTTTGAAACCATTTTCTTCGCCGGTATCCGAACCCCCATCCGATGAGTCAACTGGCTGGGGTGGATCTGGATGTTCAATCGGGTCAGGCATTTCCACATGCGGGACATCAAGGACCCAAGCCCTCGCGGGGTGTCCGTCGTAGAAATCCATTGTATCTGACGGCGCGTGAACAATCTGTATCCCCAGATCTCTAGCGGTGTTAATTACAGCATTCATTCGTGGTGCCATGATATCTACGCGCTCTGTTGCACCCCATGACCAGTGTTTGTTCCACATATCCACGATGATAATCGCTGTTTCGGACGGCTGCCAAATAACCTCCTCTTCGATAACTCGCCAACCGTTGCGCCCGGTCGTTTTAGGCACCTGCCGAAGGGTTGTTAACTGCAGTGCGTCATCGCTGGTAAGCCCGCTCGCTCCAGATGCGATGAGTGGGATGTTGGCTATCATTGTGTGTCCTCCATGCTTCCCTGTTTTGTACTTTCTTTATCTATGAGTCCAACAGATTAGGGCTTCTAGCCCGCCTGCATCAATCAACCAATGAACTAATGAACAAATGGTTTTTACGTTTCACGCGCTTATCGTTTTGCACTTTCTTTTGAGATGAATCTTTCAGGATATTCCCCTCACCATGAACGTTGCATACACCTTTGCAGTCTTAACCAGATCCGATACACTAACCCGCTCGTTCACACCGTGAGCCCCCTGTCCATTGGGACCGTAACCGACACCAGGCAGCCCACCCTCTTCAACGAAGAAGTGCAGATCAGTAAAGCCGCTTGTCGTGCCGAACTTAATCGGTTGACGACGTATGCTGCGCACTGCGCGTGCAAACGCTTGGGGAAAATGATGTTCTGGTTCCACAACGCACGGGTCAATCCTCAATATCGAAGCTACGTCTACCTTCATTTCCGGGTCGGATTGGCAGACCTCCTGAATCACCCCACGCAGCTCCGCTTCCGCTGTTGCTAGGCGTTCGTTGGGGAGGATTCTCCGATCTATGGAAAAGGTTGTCTGTGCAGGAACGGTATTGACCTTGTCCCCTTCCGTGCCGTGAAAGATGCCGCCGATGTTAAGTGTGGGGTATCGATCGTCACCCGAAAAGGTTTTGAAGACACGTTCTGACGCTTTCAAACCCTGCTTCAACGGTTGGATCCCTGTGACAAGAGCGGCTGCCTTTTCAAAGGCGTTCAATCCCTTGTCTGGATTGGCGGCATGTGCTGCTTTGCCATGAACTTTCACTTCCAGCCACAACACGCCGTTGTGACCCACACCCACGTTGAGAACGGATCCGCCCTCGCAATTGACAACATAATCTGCTTGAACCAATCCATTACGTGCGACGTATCCAGCACCTAGTTCGCCACCAGTTTCTTCGTCGCAGGTGAGCGAACACTCGATATTGAAAGCGGGTTGGACACCGTTCTCCTGCAGCGCTGTCATTGCAAACAGCAGTGCGGCGATAGAGTCTTTCATGTCGTCCGCTCCCCTACCATAGAGCCAATCCCCGACAATCTCCGGCTTAAACGGATCGAATCGCCAATCGCCGGAGACCGGAACGACATCGTAATGGGCATTGAAATGAACGGTTTTTTCTGCCCCAATATCCCACCTAGCGAGCAGGTTCATGCGCGGATAATCGTCCGCATGGGGAACAACTGCCTGTGCTTCGGCTTGGGGGACCGGCACAACCTTTGTACGCATACCGAGTGCCTTGCACCGTTCCTGAAGCAGCTGTACGATTTCCGCGTAGTTTGTGCCGGGCGGATTCACCGTGGGAATCCTGACCAATTCTTTCAACGAATCGCAAAGCTGTGTCTTGCCCTGTTCGATGTAGTTGTATATTTTTTCCATAATCACTTCCTTTGTGGTGCTGCAGCGAATGGATTAGATGCAGCACTACTCTATAATTTCTGTTACAACACCCATGCCAATGTTCACTTCCATCTTTTTGATCTCAAATCGTGTGCCGACTGTTAGTGCCATCGGTACATCAAGCGAAATTCGCACAGTTGCGTGTTCGCCCGGATTGACGATGGCAACCTCCGACGAAAGGTGAAGATGGCCCGTAACGTCAATGGTCCAGAGGTGGATCTCCGGTTTATCGTTTCCAACAAGGGGGATATGCGTGCCACACTCCTCTTGGGTCATCACGTAAACCGTCGCCTCAAAGTCGGTGTGAGACCTGATGCTCTTCGGTTGGGAAACGACCTGCCCCGGCGTGATCCAACCCATTTCCGCATCAACTTGGACCTCATCTTCTGCACTCTCACCCGCACCACTATGCCGCAGACCGACGCAACGGGTCTTAATCCGATCGCCCTTGCCGACGACATCAACCGGGTGTCCAACCGCAAGACCACCCTGCACCGCCGCACCGTATAGCGTCGAGGTGCCTTTGGGGTTGTCAACCACCTTGCGAATCGGCATCAATAACGGCAGTTCAAGTGGATTCAGCGGCTGCGGCATACAACGATTCATCGCGAAGATGAGATCAACAATCGGTTTCCAATGATCCGAATTAAGATTTTGCCCCTTATAGTTACATGCCTTCTCCGCATCACCAACGATGATAGGCGATTCCTCCTCCGCATAGCCGCACTCGGTGAGTATTTCGCGAATCTCCATCTCACAGATCTCGATTAATTCTGGATCCTTGACCTTCTCCGCTTTATTCAGGAAGGTGACGACCGTGGGGACACGAACCTGACTCGCAAGTCGGATCTCGGCTTCGGCTTCCGGCGTTACGCCATCAACGGCACTCACCACCAAAATCCCCCCACGAATCCCCGGCGAACCACCAATCAACATCTTGACGTTATCTCCGTGACTCATCCCGTCAATATGTGTATAGTGTCTACCGCTTGTCTCATAATCAACTACTTTATAACTGACGTAAGTTTGTGGTCCTATTGAGTGGTGCGTCGGTTGCTGCGATTCAAAATCATCCGCATCCGTCTGGGTGGAGCCGATCCGTGAAACTACCTTGATTATCCCGGCAGTCAGCATCGTTTTACCATGTTCCACCCCACCGAGTGTACAGATTGTTAACCCTTGATGTCGGTATTGCCTTTTTTCATCCATCGCTTTCCTCTCTGACAGAAATTCTGTGAACTTACTGCCCACCTACTTACTACTCCAGCATGAAAATTGGATTGAAAGATGGCATTTCGTATTTTACCACAGAGGAGAGGGTAGAGTCCATCAAAAGAAAATAGGGATTCAGTCGATTCTTAGATAATTTGCCCAGATTTGTGGTGATCCGCATGATAGTAGACGCTCGGGGTCTGTTCTGCCTGACACCAGCTAAAATCTCGACAACTGGTGAGATTTGATCGGCGGACCTGATAGTGTCTACCCTCACCCCAGCTATTACAGAATTAATCCAGATTTGACGAAAAAACTTGAGAACTCTCAGTAGGATTTTGTGTCTATATTATACTATGCTTGTGTTTATATATAATTATGATGTGAGTGATGTGGTTGCATTAGAGCCCGTTGACGCCTTGAATCGAATCGTATAAAATAGCCTAAGTTGCCATCTTATAGTGAATTATAGAAATAATAGTAGTAGGCACACTCCGTGTGCCGTCACTCGGCGAGCAAGGTTGATGACTTGGTTCGCTCATCATGTCTAAGTACCTAATTTTCGTCCAAGCAAGTAAGGGTGTTATTGATCTGTCAAAGGCTAATCAACCCAGTGCCGGTGCATTATCAAGCGATCTCAAAGGGTCAAGATTCCCTTTGTATCTGAGAGAGATGGGAACAGGGAAATCTACGTGATGAACGCTGATGGTGCGCGATAGGTGCGCAGACGTACTAAAGATGGCAGTGAGGACACCGATCCTACATGGTTTGATCCTGCTTTTGCAATTGAAATTGCTCCTTTTTCGGTTGCTCCTGCAGACAAAAAGTTCACGAGGTGGGGACGGCTCAAACAGGTTGACCACTAACTGCCATTATCGCTAAAACTGTCCAGTGTTAAGAAAAACTTGACCGGTACGCTAGATTCAGTTACTATCAGATGCAATTTGAGTCCATAAACATATCTGTGTTTACGCACTATCCTGCGTCGCCAAGATTTGTCTTGATATAATATAAATCATAGGACTTACGCAGCCAGCTGTAGGCCGGGCATCCCCGGTCACTGGATCCTCTCGGACTTGCCCCGCGCCACTTATCCTGAATCATAGCTTTGTTGTCACATACAAGTCAGTGCCTTAATTCGTCAATACGCCCTAGGAGATTGATTATGCTAACGGATCGAAATCTTATTCACCAAACGCTCAAAGGCAACCCACGGGCTTTCGACACCTTGGTCCAGAAATATCAGCCGGTGGTCTATGCCCGGGCGCGGGTTATCGTACAGAATCCGCAGGATGCCGAAGATCTAACGCAAGAAGTCTTTATCAAAGCGTATCAAAATCTTCCAAAACTGCGCGATGCCAATCGGTTTGCTGGTTGGTTGTCGCAAATTGCGAAGAATGTCTGCGTGACATGGATCCACCGGCAGAAGGAAATTTCAAAATCTTGTCAGAGGGACGAAGATCCAATTTTAAGGCTATCTTCTGCTGAGGCGACGCCAGAACAATTCCTGATGAAAAAAGAATTAAACCAGACAATCTTAAAGGCGATTAATTCACTGCCTACTACGGATGCCGCAGTTGCCCACGATTTCTACATTGACGACCTCAGCTATGACGAAATCTCAGAGGAACATGGGCTGTCACATCGTGCCATTGCCAGCCGACTGCATCGTGCCAAACAACGCATCGTCAAGAAGGTCAAATATTCTCTAGGTGCATTTGGTGTTTTCTTGAAGGATTGGGAAACCTCCATACTAAAAGGGACGAAGATTATGTCCACCATTTCGCAGCCTTGGTTTATCTCTTTCGCAATCCACTTCGGTCTCGCTAGTATCGTTGGAGGCTATCTGGTAACACAGACCCAATCATTTGAGGATTTGACAGCCACTGAAATCTCTCAGACAGCGAATACACCGCCCAAGCCGCAAGTTCGGAAGCCCGCCATCAAACTCGTTCAAAAGCCAGAAGTGTCGATTGAAAACACGGCCATCGTTGAACCGGTCAAAGTCCAACAAAGAGTGATGAATATGGCTATTGTTGGGACAAGTGCTGTCGAATCGCAGACCATCTCCGCGTTCTCAAATCAAGCCTTGAAACTTAATGCCCCTATCAGTCCCAATGTGCCGAAGGTGGTCAACTCCAATACACCTCAAATTCTAACACATACAGCTGAACCCGTTTCTAATGCACCCGATGCCCTAGCATTGTCTTCACCCGTTGTCACAGGCACGAGTAAAAACGGTGAGCGCATGAGACGTAGGATTGCTCGCTCTAGCAGTATTGACGAAGGAAGTAGTAGCGGTGTAGGACCGGGTGATTTCGGTTTAGGAGGTGGTGTGGATCAGACCCGGACGGGAGAACGTGTTGGGATAGGATCACTGGTCTATGCCGAAGGGGCAACCAGCATTGAGGACACGCTTTTCGATGTTGCCGAAAAAGTAACACTAGGGGGTGGAGTGCCTGAACTTCCCTCTGACGGTCCCGGTGCTATTGTTGTGGGGCGTGGTCACGATATGATGGGTCGCCTAAACCTGGCCCGCTTTGAAAATCCGCTTCACCCCTTTGGAAGTGTATGTGGCAGCGGTGTCGGGTTTTTCCGATTTGGGGCAGGTCTATCCTATTTAGTGCAATCACTGAATCAAAAAACTAAAATCAAAACACAACTGGTTGAGACAGTCCAACTCAAGGATGCCGCGTTCTTCCAGACACCGATTCTTTTTATGGAACCGATGCCCGGGGGCTCAAAGGTGAGTCCAGAGCATCGGAAGAAAGTGTACTACCCTCACGGCAATCCAATCTGGAATACTGCGCGTAGTAAGTACACGGATGCTGAAGTTCAGAGGCTGCGGGAGTATGTGATAAATCGTGGGGGATTCGTTTATATAGCGACGCATGGAAATACAGATAACGCCATGAGAGGGACAAGAAAGGTGTTGCGGGCCCTGCTGCCAGAGCATCATCTAGGCTTTGTTCCCAATGATCACCCAATTTACAACAGCTATTACTCGCTAAATGGTCCCTTACGTTTCCCCTTGCGCATGATCGGAACTGTCGGAGTTTTGGGCGCTCTTCACTTTGGGCCCTATTCGGAGCTACAAGGTATCACAATTGATGGACGGCTTGCTGTCTTAGTAGATACCGAGCAGATGATGCATGTGATTGATGGCAAAGTTCAGAAACCCTTTCACGGTCAGTTTCACAATCAGAACAAAATCCTAGAGGAATTTGCACCTCACGCAGCGCGGCACCTTATCAACATTGTCATTTATGCCATCACCCATGGGAATATTTCAGATTACTCCGGTTATGTGCCAGAAAATAAGCAAGGGCAGCAAAGATTCTCAACCCGTGCACCGCAAGCTGCAATAATCGGATCGGTTGAATAACATCCCTGAAGGCTGTTTAGATGATGACTTAGGTTATTCTAACTTAAGTTGCTATTGATCATACCAATGATTTGCTTAAGGAGGTTATCCCCATGAAATCTCATCCCAAGTACCGCTTCTGGTTTATCTCTGTCTTGGTACATCTATGCCTCGCGATTGTTTTCAGCATTATCATGATCAACCAAACCATTCCGAGTCATGTTGATGCCTTCAACGTGAGTATTTTCAAGGCTGAACCGGTGCTCCCTGTGAAGAGGATACCAAATGTTGAGGCTCCTACCGGCGCGCCGATACCTATGCCTGATTTTCAAATCCAGTCGCAGTTAGCATCAGCACGGACCCGTGCTCTTACAACCCAGCCAGTAAAATCAACCTCCGTATCTGTACCGAAAGCCGTGGCAGTAAGCGTGCCAGTTACTCGGCCTTCGACACAATCTGCACGTGCTAAAATTTCTGTTCAAGGAGCTTCTCGCTCTTCTGGTGTCAACCACCAAGCTGCCCAACTACTTTCCACTGCTGTCGATCTCCCGCTTCAGTCAGATGCCCCGTTAGCCGCAGGGTCGAGCGGAAACAGCTCGTTCTCTGGCTCCGGCAGTATGGGCGAAGGAAGTGGTAGTGGGGTCAGACGCGGTACTTTCGGTTTAGGCACTACTACGGACCAGACACGACCAAAAGGTGGAGCGGGTCTGACTTCACTCGTCGGTGCCGAAGGAACGGCAAGCATTGACGACACGCTTGCCAACGTCACCGAAAAGGTAACATTGGGCGGTGGTGTGCCTGAACTGCCGCCCGGCAGTCCGGGGGCTATCGTTGTGGGCCGTGGTCGAGATATCATGGGGCGTCTAAACCTTGCCCGCTTTGAAGATCCGCTTCACCCAAGCGCGGATATATGAAACAGCGGAGTCGGGAATTTCCGATTTGGGGCAGGTCTGTCCTATCTAGTACAATCACTGAATCAAAAAACTCAGATCAAAACACAGCTTGTTGACGCTGTCTACCTGAAGGATGCTGCGTTCTTCCAGACTCCGATTCTTTTCATGGAACCGGTATCAGGTGGCTCAAGGATAAGTCCGGAACACAAGAAGCGGGTGCTCAATTCCCATAGCGTTCCCATCTGGAATACGAGGCGTCCAAGTGGATTGAGCAAATACACCGATGCCGAAGTTCAAAGATTACGAGAGTATGTAATCAATCGTGGAGGCTTCCTCTATATAGCCACACATGGAACTACGGATAACGCAATGAAAGGCACAAGAAGGGTGCTGCGGGACCTCCTGCCGGAGCACCCACTTGGCTTGATTCCCAATGATCACCCGATTTACAACAGTTATTACTCGCTAAACGGTCCGTTGCGGTTTCCCCTACGGCATGTCGTGTATGGTGGAATAACCATCCCTCTTCACTTTGGTCCTTATTCCGAATTGCAAGGTATTACTATTGATGGACGACTCGCTGTCTTGGTTGATACTGAGCAGATGATGCATGTGATTGATGGCAAAGTTCAGAAACCCTTCTACGGCCACCTTCACAGTCAGAATCAGGTACTTGAGGAGTTTGCACCCCACGCGGCACGCCACATGATTAACATCATTATCTACGCCATCACACATGGAAATATTTCAGATTACAGCAACTATGTTCCCGAAACAGTTTTGAAGGATTCTGGTGACAAAGGTCCTCGCAAAAAAGCCCCCATTGTCACACAGCAATTGTAAATTTCTGTTCCAACATCAAACAAGAGCAGAGAAAATTGAAAGAATTGCACGATTTGTCAGCAGGTGAATTTTGAAAGGAGGAAGTGGTTGTTTATCTAGTACCACTGGATAAACATACCTACGAATTGTTATGGTGAACTTAATCCGTTACTGTTATCTCGGTCTTTTTGGTCTAGCTCTGTTCGCCTTTTTTATCGGTTGTGGTGATGACGAGGAGGTTGTTGATGACGTAGGTCCCGTGGTTGTGGCAACCCCGGAGGGTGTCATCAAAGGAACCATTGTGGATCTGGTCACAGAGCAGGGGATTGGAGGTGTCCAAGTCGTATTGATTACGGAGGAGAAACTCCCAAGCGGCGAAATCGAACAGGGAACTATCGCGTCGACAACCACCAATTCTAGCGGAGGTTTCACATTTGGCGAACTCAAAAATGGCGAGTATATCGTGAAGATCAACGCTCCCGGTTACCTAAACCAACAAGCGACAGTAACAGTCACTCGCAAAGAGTCTGCAACCGTTAATTTTCGCCTTGAGCCCGGCGTCAGGTTTAAGGGGACAGTGGTTTCTGACGATGGAAAGGGCGTTGGTAATGTGCTAATCTCTTTAGGTGAACGCGCCGCGGTGTCGAGTGGTAGCGGACAATATGAAATTTCGCCGGTGTCTAAGGGGCAATATCAGTTGACAGCAGAAAAGCCGGGCTATCACACGACACAGATACCGGGTATAACAATCGGCGATAGCGACATCTCACGAAAGATCACTATTCGCCGCAAAGCGGCAGGACAGATTGTTTTCGCGCGTGGCAATGTTGCGGGTCAGGATTTTTTTGGTATTTCAGTTATCAACGCTGACCGTACAGGAGAGAAGGCACTAACACACCTCTTCGATGTCCACCCATCGTGGTCTCCTAATGGTGGGGAAATAGCCTTTAGTCGCTCAGAAAACAACCGTCCCCTCCAAATCTATATTATGGACAGCGGTGGTGGCAACGCCAGACCTATCAGCGGGGACCGCTTTAATGATCGGCATCCGGCTTGGTCTCCAGATGGTCGTCGTATCGCCTTTGTTCACGCCCGCGCGTTGGGCCAACCGGCAGTTTACACCATGAATGCGAACGGAGAAAATCGCCTTCGCCTTTCCGACTGCCACGCAGAAGCTAGACCTACATGGTCGCCTGACGGTGCTGCGATCGTCTATTCTCACCAAACCAAGGATGGAGGAACCCGGGATCTTTTTGTTGTGGACATTGAGACATTTCTTGCTGCCAAAGAGGCGCCCCCGACACAAGTAGAACCGGAACCGGAACCAGAGCCGGAGCCAGAACCGGAACCGGAGCCAGAACCGGAACCAGAGATAGCACAAAAGCCAGAACAGGAGCCAGACCCACATCAAACACCAGATGGGGAGGACAAAAAGGAGGGCGAGGGTGATCCACCTCAAGCACCGAGTGCCGATCCACCAGGAATAGAGGAGGGTATTCAACGTTTGACAACTAGTGCACAGTTCGACATCCACCCGGACTGGAGTCCAGATGGCTCGCAATTAGTTTTTACCAAGGAAAGTGCTCCGCTTGATGCTGCTGTGTATGTGCTGGATCTGTTTTCACGGGTTCAAACCCGATTGACTAACGAGGATGGTTACAATGGCTACCCGTGTTGGTCTCCTGATGGGACGAAGATAATCTTCAGCAGTAACCGCAACGGTAGTTTGGGTGTCTGGATGATGGATGCCGACGGTAGCAATACCGCCCTTATTTTCGATGAATTGGGACAGGATGATATTCTCGGTCAGCAAGCATGGCGTGAGTAAAACGCAGATCGCATATCAAAGATAACATTAGATTTCAAACCCTAGCGGCGCCCAACAGCGGTGCTTATTAGATTTTATGACAATCCAATCGACAGACGCATAGCACTTATCAATCATGCACGTCTGCAGTTCTGACTACCTCAGCTATGATGAAATCTCAGAGGAACACGGATTGTCGCATCGTGCCATCGCTAGCCGACTGCATCGCGCCAAACAACGCATCGCCGAGAAAGTTAAGCGTTCTCTCAGCGCGTTTGGTATTTTCTGGAAAGATTGGGGAACATCCATGCTGAACGGGATGAAAATTATGTCCACCGTTTCGCGTTCTTGGTCTATCTCTTTTGCAATCCACCTCGGTCTTGCTAGCATCGTTGGAGGGTATCTGGTAACACAAAGCCAGCCGTTCAAGGATTTGACAGGCGTTGAAATCTCTCAGCCAGCGAATCTGCCGACCAAGCCGCAAGTTCGGAAACCCGTCATCAAACCCGTTCAAAAGCCAGAGGTGCCAATTGAAAGCGCGATCATCGTTGAACCGGTTAAAACCCAACCGAGAACAACGAATGTGGCTGTCGTTCGTACAGCCACTGTCCGGTGGCAGACCGTCTCCGCGATCTCAAATCAAGCCTTAAAACTTAATGCTCCCATCAACCCAAATGTACCGAAAGTGATTAATCCGCATGCACCTATACCTCATGTCGTAACACATATAGATGCCCCCGTTTCTGATACGTCCGACGCGCTAGCATGGTCTTCACCCGTCGTCACAGGGGCAGGTAAAAATGGTGAGCACACGGGACGTGGGAGTGGAGCAGGTAAAAACGGTGGGCACATGGGTCGTGGGAGTGGAGGTGATGGTCGTGGAATTTCTGGGGGTACTGTGCAGGTCAGGATCACTGATGTGTTCGAGTCACTACCGGGGCTTACGATGGTCGAGGAGGTTGGAACCGTTCGGGACGCCTTGGAGGAGGTGGTCGATGGTGTTATACTCGGTAATCTTGAAGTACCACCCCTGCCTCGTGGTGAGCCGGGAGGCCGCGTTGTCGGTAGAGGGCGCGATATTCGCGGGATCCTCCGGTTTACTCGTGTCCGCCACAGTCTTTCGGACTGGTGGGCAGATGCTTCCGCGCTCAACGCATTTACAAAGTGGCTCAATGAAAAGACACAAATCCGAACAGACATGAACGTTGAAGGTGGGGCGCTCAAGTTCACCGATGCGAATCTGCATAAAGCACCTCTGCTTTTTATGACGGGTCATGATCCCGCACTGACCCGTTCCAAGATCCCGATGGGTTGTCGGTACGGTGCTGGTAAATTAGATAACCGCTTGTCTCAAACCGAAGCGGCGGCGTTGCGCCGATATCTGGTCGAAAAAGGGGGTTTCCTCATTTTTGACGATTGTGGTTTCAATGCTGTTGCTCAATCAATGACCCATCTGTTTCTATCTAATATGCGGCATATCATGCCAGAATATCATGTGGGACGTATTCCCAACAGCCATGAAATTTATCACAACTTCTATCAAATGGGTGGACCACCCATTGGCTTTGATATTTACCATCATGGAGGGTCACTTTCCCATTTTAGAACGGATAGACACCCTTATCATCTTCCATCACGGAATTTCCTTGAAGGCATTTTTATTGGCGACAAACTTTCTGTGCTAGTCATTCATCGAGACTATATGTGCGCGATGGAAGCAGTCAGTTCGTCAAGCCGTCCTGTGCACTACTCGCCCGGCGTCTACCGTTTTATGACCAATGTTGCCATTTATGCGCTAACACACGGTAAAATTTCAGATTACTCCGGCTATGTGCCAGAAGATAACCAAGAGCAGCAAAGGTTACCAACCCGTGCGCCGCAAGTCGCAAGAATCGGAGCGGTTGAATAACATCTGTTAATCAATTACGCACCCCTGCATTTCTATTAACTATCACCCCTCCAGTAGCCTGTAGGTCGAGATTCATATCTCGACACCCGAATGTCAACAGAACCGAGTTTATCATCTACCCCTAAGAACAGTTGTGTGATAAAATCTATAGTGGTCATGAGTTCGGATTTCCTTTCATTAATTGAGGTGGTTTGTCACCTCGATTAACGATACCATTGAGAAAAGCGACTCCTGACCTCTAAATTATACTAGCACCATTGGTTATTCAGGGGGATGAAAATCATGTCAGCCGTTTCGCGTTCTTGGTTTATCTCTTTAGCAATCCATCTGTGTGCTGCTGCTATCATTGGGGCGTATCTAGTAACACAAACCCAATCATTCAAGGATTTGATGGGCGTTGAGGTTTTGCAATCAGCGGAGCCGCCGCCCAAACCACAAGTTCGAAGACCCGTCATCAAACCCGTTCAAAAGCCAGAGGTGCCAATTAAAAACACAGTCGTCGTTGAACCGGTTAAAATCCAACCGAGAACGACAAATGCAGGTATCGTTCGCACAGCCACTGTCCGGTCGCAGGCCGTCTCCGCGTTCTCAAATCAAGCCTTGAAACTTAATGCTCCTGTCAACCCCAGTGTGCCGAAAGTGGTCAACCCCCATGCACCTATACCTCAGATCGTAACACATACAGATGCTCCCGTTTCTGATGCGCCCGATGCGCTAGCATGGTCTTCACCCGTCGTCACAGGCACAGGTAAAGACGGTGAGCAAATGGGGCGTGGGATTGGAGATACTGGTCGTGGAATTTCTGGGGGCACTGTGCAGGTCAGGATCGCTGATGTGTTCAAGTTACCGGCGGGACTTACGATGGTCAAAGAAGTTGGAGCCGTTCAGGACGCCTTGGACAGGGTGGTTGGTGGTGTTATACTCGGTAATCTTGAAGTCCTACCCCTGCCCCACGGCGAGCCGGGAGGTCGTGTTGTTGGTAGGGGTCGCGATATTCGTGGGGTCTTCCGTTTTACGCGTCTTCGCCACGACCTCTCTGACTGGTGGACAGATGCTTCCGCGCTCAACGCTTTTGCAAAGTGGCTCAATGAAAAGACACAAATCCGAACGGACATGAACGTTGAGGGTGGAGCGTTGAAGTTGACTGACGCCAATGTGATGAAATCGCCGATGCTCATCATGACTGGACATGATCCCGCTCTTGTTGCTAATTCAGAACGCCTAAAACAATTGGATACTAGGCGTAAGGATAGTCAATTCTCTCAATCGGAAGCGGTCTCGTTGCGGCGATATCTAGTCGAAAAGGGAGGTTTCCTTATTTTTGATGATTGTGGTTTTCATGGTGCCGCTCGATCAATGACCCATCTGCTTCTATCTAATATGCGGCACATCATGCCAGAATATCAGGTGGTACGCATTCCCAACAGTCATGAAATTTATCACAACTTCTATCAGATGGGTGGACCACCCATTGGCTTTGATATTTACCAACCCGGGAGAACCATTGCCCGTTTTTCACCGCACCTTTCTCTTCCATCGCGGAATTTTCTTGAAGGCATTTTTATTGGCGACAAACTTGCTGTGCTAATTATTCGTCGAGACTATATGTGCGCGATGGAGGCAGTCAGTCTGCCAAGCCGTCCTGTGCACTACTCGCCTAGCGTCTACCGTTTTATGACCAATGTTGCCATCTATGCACTAACACGCGGTAAAATTTCAGATTACTCCGGCTATGTACCAGAGGATAATCAAGAGCAGCAAAGAATTCCAACCCGTGCGCCGCAAGCCGCAGCAATCGGAGCGGTTGAATAACATTTGTTAATCAGGCGCGCCCGTCTGCGCATCTATTACCTATCACATCTCAGGCTGCATCGAAGCACATTGATTCACAATCCGATCTCGTAATCCCGCAACGAGGGTCTGCAACGCTACACGGTTCTCATCTAGGAATGGAACAACGAGATCCGCATACGCCTTACACGGCTCGGTGTAGACCGAGAAATTGGGGATAACATCCCGACGATACCACGCAACCGCTCCCTCAAGATCGCCGCCACGCTGTGCGACATCCCGTAACAGACGGCGCAGCACCCGCTCATGCGGCTCGACATCAACGAAGAGTTTGAGATCCATCAAATCCCGGAGCGCTGCATCCCACAGGATAAGATGCCCTTCGACGATGATTAGATCGCTCGGTTGAATTGTGGCGGGCGCATCACCACGGGCAAACGCCCGCGTTCCTCTGGGCGGCGTTTCAACCGGTTGACGGACAATTAGTTGGCGAATATGCCCAAGCAGTGCCTCCCACCGAACCGCATCCGGATGATTCGCAGTAATGACCTGCTCTCGTTCTTTTGGTGGGTACTCTGACCAATCCTTGAAGTAGTAATCTTGGTGCAAAATCACCGGCGAAAATTCGTTAAGTTCTTCCGCTAGTGCTTTCGCCAATGTTGTCTTCCCTGATGCTGAACCACCCGATATCCCGACTGTCACCGGTTTGAAGTTTTGGGGCATGCACGACTCCTTCCCACCAATTAAGCGCGGTTGTTCCGCAACTTATCACGGGTTATACTCCCAATTTGCCTTTCGAGTCCCGTATTTTATTCCATTGATGACAGTCTGATGGCAGTTGAGGCAGGCATTATAGGATTTGACCCCATGACTCTCGTGGTCAAACTGAATCTCAGGAGTATTGTGAACATGACAAGTGAGGCAGGTGTAAGCCTCGTACACACCATCTGCATGCACGCTTAGCCGATCGCCCGCTTTCTTAACCGTATATTCCTCCTCGTTTTTGTCGTCGGTTACCAACCAGCGATTATCCGTCTCTTTTGTTGCAATCGTTGTCTGTCGAGAGAGGGAGGTTCCGTGAAGACCAAACTCCCACTGCAAGTTTTCTGAGGCAGTCCCCCCAGTATCTAGATCGCTCTGGAAGTACGGATCGATGGTAAACAGCAGCATCTCCGATGTATGGCATTTCGCACAGGGGACATCGTGAACCTCTGTCAAGGGGAAGAATTCATCGTGATCTAATTTTTCTCTGCCATGTAGAACAACGGAAAGCAGCAAGATTGGTGCGAGCGCGAGATGGCAGCGGAGGAGGATGCGTCGTGCGCGATGTGTGGTGAAGCTGACCGCAACGCCGGTTCCAAGATTGAGCAGTGCTAGCGTAAACGCCAACCACGAATGCCAAACGAGCGGTTGAGCGGCGGAGTGGATGAGAACAAGCGATAACCCTAACGATGCAAGCCGTTGATGGTATTTGAGCCAGACCTGCCGACTACCCCATCGGATTAACCGTGTCCGCAGGATGTAGCCACTTGCGATCAAGATAATGATAGCACCGATGATACTGAGCGTATGCCGTGCCTCACCGAAACTCGATCTGAGGATGAAAAAGAGAGATATGAGAATCGCCCCAGCAACACCTTGAGCGATTTGAATGAACGGATTCATAGCGGGAAATTATAGTGAATTATAGAAATAAGTAAACATTAATAGTAGTAGGCACACTCCGTGTGCCGTAACTCGGCGAGCAAGGTTCGTGACTTGGTCCGCTCATCATGTCTAATTATGGTGAATTAGACAAATAAGTAGACATCTATCAATAACGCCAACCTTCGAGAGGCCTCCAAAGTCCCCCTGACAAGGGGGATTTAGGGGGTTGGCTGTGCATCCAGAGTGTTTAAGTACCTCGATTTCGTCCAATGAACGCGGGGTTCTATACATTTGTCAATCGTCCACAAACATAGGCCGGCATTGAGCAGAAGCCGAGTCAAAAGGGTGCTAACAGACGCCAGAGACCTTTTGACCCCAAAAGGGGCGAAAGTCGCTCATATTGCCCCTTTTTGCCCCATTTCTGATAAGACAAAAAGTTGGATCCCTGTCGTAGCAAGGGTGGAAAAGGTGTGCTGTGGGAATCTTGACCCTTTGAGATCGCCTGATAATGCACCGGCACTGGGTTGATTAGCCTTTGACAGATCAATAACACCCCTACTTGCTTGGACGAAAATTAGGTAAGTAATTCTAAAATCTATCATAATAAAAAAAGCCGAGTCATGTGATGGAGATGTAGTTTCAACGGAAGCATTCCAGTTGATAGGCGAGGCGAGTGCCAGTCGAACCTCGAAACGAATGAAAAATACCTAGGGAAACAACCATTCCCAAAACTGACTCGGCTGTTAATTTTTGGAGGCAAATGTAATTACATCATAACATGCAATCTCCGTGCCAAAACCGACATCTCGCTGAAGCCTGTGATAATTAGAACATAACTTTATGAAGATGTCAAGTTTTGTGCAAATATTTAACAAGGGTGTTCAGTTTTTGAACAGCCCTGTCCCGCTTTTACTTGACGGTGACATATCGTGCTTGCCCCTCATGCTTTATGAGTAGCAAGACTTTGTCTTCACCCAGTGCCCTCTCCACCGCCGATTTGAATTCCGCTACGCTGTGAATAGGTTGGTTCTCGACCTCAAGGATCAAATCTCCTTTGCTGAGCCCCGCTTTGGCAGCCACACTGCCCGGCGCTACACCCGCAATTAACACACCTTCATCGGAAGTGTGTCCGAGTTTTTCAGCCAAATCGACTGTCAGATTCTGAACGGAGAGTCCTTTCCAGCGATGCACGTATTCCTCAGAGTCTTTGTCATGTTGAACAACTCGTGCGGAGCGTTCACTAAGCGTCACAGCAATAGCTTGTGTTTGACCGTCGCGCAGGACGGAAATCGAGACAGTGGTTGCTGGCTTATACATGGCAACCGCCGCGCGGAGGTGATTCACACTTTTAATCGCTTCATCGTTAATTGCAACGATTACATCACCTTTTTGTAAGCCAAATTCTGCAGCGGGTGTATTATCAAGGACAGCAGTGATTAGCGCACCCATCGGTTTGTCTAGGCCTAATTTCTCAGCTATAACTGAATCAACATCCTGAATTGAAATGCCAAGCCAGCCGCGTACAACTTTTCCGTGTTTAATTAACTCGGTGGCAACCTGTCTAACCGTGTTAATCGGTATAGCAAATGCGCCCTTTGATGGACTGCCAGCGGTCATGCCGATGATTTCACCTCTTGTGCTGACAATTGCACTACCACCGGAACCGGGGTGCAGATTTGCGTCAATGGCGAACCAGTTTTCATAATTGACGATACGCGGATTACGTCCAACACCGCTCATCATTCCCAAGGAAATCACCGGTTCCTGATCCACGGTATGCCCGAGGACAACCATCAATTCACCGATGGCAACGTCCTCCGAGTCACCGAATTTCGCCGTAGGAAGCCCGTCAGTATCAACTTTAAGCACAGCAATCCCTGTACCTTTGTCAGATGCAACTACTTTAGCATCATGACGCGTGCCATCCTCAAGCGTGATAGCCATCTTCTTGCTGTCATTGACCAATTCAGTCACAGTAGCAATGTGCCCGTATTCATCAAGCAGGATACCAGATCCGAAATTGACTTCATATCCAATCTCGTGCGGGAGTATATCTTTAGGTATCACATTATACTTCTGCTTTTCCTTACACGGGTCAGGGGAGAAGAAAAAGTAATCTTCCGACTTTTCATCTCGGTTTGAGTTTGGACGCAACCAACGACGAAATTCCTCTGGAGCGAACGGAAATACGTCGCGACGTTCAAAGTGTTCAAAGCGAGGTAGCAAATCTTTGTCATTGGTTGATCGTTCAGTTTCAATGCCAACAACCACTTCTCCAACTTCCTCTGCTAGCACAGTGAAACTTTTGCTGAGTGTTTGCAATGTCTGTCGTTCATCTGCTGCCCATGCAGCATGTTGGAGTATGCCAAAGGCAAGTGCGCAGATGAAAACGATGCTGCGTGTTTGGAGTACATTAACTTTCATGGTTTTAACCTCCCTTACGGTTTGAACGATAACACACTGTGCATAGAGATAAGTTTCAGCAAAATTTGCTAAACTGTTCAGATCATGTTGGAAACTAGGGGGATAATAGGGTATAATCTCTACTAAGTGTCGATCAACAGATTTCTGAAGCGTCTGTATGATGCTTTTACCTGTCTGGCTGCTAAAATGAAAGGGAGGATTCACCATGTGTCATAAGACAAATTCTCAAAAGCAATGGATTCTCGCTGTAATGTTTATTGTAGCGGGCATCCTTATCCTACCAACTTTGACTCAAGCACAGAAAGTCTTGTTTGAAGATACTTTTGATAAGGCGAATGACAAACTGAACGGTACAGGAAAATGGCACACGGTCTCTGGATCGTGGGTTATTAAAAATGGCAAGTTGGTACAGAATCAACGAAACGGTAAAAACCTGATCCTCGTATCCGATGGTCATTGGGATGAAGAATGGAATGACTATTGGTTTTTTTCAACAATACAGCTTGCAGCCGGTAAAAGCCCACTCCTCATTTGGCGATTCCACAGCGATGAAGGTGCGGGTTTTGGCGGTAAAGACGCTTTGCCGCCCCGGATGCAACAGAGCTTGCGCCGTCATGTCATTTATTGGGAACTGAACAAAGACGGGCAAAGATCCGTTGTGATACGGCATATACGGCATATTGTGAAGGAGTTTGAAAAAACCGAAACGAAAACGAAAGTTGATAAGGGCGCAGAGTACTGGATCAAAATCGAAAATCACAAGGCAGGCTACCGTTTTTTCCTCACAGAGAATGGCGCAGCAGCGGTCTTGGGTAATTACGGTCCAGCCCTCGTTGACGTTAAGGATTTCAACATACAAGGCGAGGGGCGCATCGGTTTTGGGACACTAGAGGCGGTAATCGAGGTAGACAATGTATTTGTCACTGAACCCGAAAAGAATCCTTTCGCGGTAGAAGTGCAGGGCAAGCTGACAACTACCTGGGGGCTGCTGAAATCAAGCATAGTCCGATAGGATTGCGAAAGGAATATGGCGGATGAAGGTTGTGGTATTTGGCGCAGCTGGCTGGACAGGCAGAGCGGTACTTGCCAATTTGGCTGGCAAACATCAGGTGCGCGCCTTTGATCGGGGACCGCAGGCATGGGAACAATGGCAAGATATTGATGGCGAGGAGCAAGGCGGGGAGGTTATCCATGGCGATATTGTGGACTTCTCCGACGTGCACAAGGCCACAGAAGGAATGGATGCGGTTATTCATCTCGCTGTCTCTTTCGGGGGTTACGGCGTAGATGATCCGCAGCCATTCCTGATCAATTTGAAGGGGTTGTGGAATGTGCTAGAATCCGCACGACAGCGCAATATTGAGCGGATAGTGCACATCGGCTCATGTCAAACGGTTCACCCCCAAGGGATATTTTTCACTGCGGATGTCAGAAGACCCGATGGCAGTCAGTACGCGGTTTGCAAGCGTTTGCAGGAAGAAATGTGCCGGCAGTTTTACGATGCGCATGGATCACGCATTATTGTCCTGCGTCCGGATTATATTGTGGATAGTCGATTGGGAATCAACAGGCGTCGAGAAAAACTAGGTTCCGAGGATGCACCGGTGCGGAATGGCTGCGTCTGTCGGCACGATCTGGCAGAGGCGTGTCGCCTCGGAATAGAATCTACGGCCATCGACTTTGATATCTTTCATATTGTGGGTACTCCCGAAGCGGATAAAACTTGTAATGTAGAGCGTTCACGTAGCGTGCTAGGGCTTGAGTACAAGGGAGATCTGGGGCAGTATCGGTGATTAATGATTGAAGAGGTGTTTAGGCAGCTTCCAGCAGAGTTTGAGCAATCTGTCGGATACCTTCCTCTTCCTTATCATATTCGGCAAGTTTTATCATCTGAAAACGCCAAAGAATCCATGGGATGTCTTCTTGTGAAAAATCTGCTGGGTCACCAACAAGGACAGGAATTAGGCGTTCGCTGTACCGTTTTTCACCAAGGGCATACTCAATTTCACGGCGTACCCACCTTGAGCGAGTTGCTTCCGGTGTCAGTAGAACAACCATTGCCTCAGATTCTTTTAACGCTTGAGCAACTTGTTCTGCCCAATTATCTCCGGGTAAAATCTCACGCGTGTCCTCCCAAACCTCCAGCCCGGCTCTCTCCAGAATCTTCACAATTTTCCGCACAAGTCCTTCGTCGCTGTGAGCGTAGCTAATGAAGACTTTCATCACTTGACCTCCCTTTCGCAAATCCCCTCAGATCATAGTCTATCACAAGCAAAAAATCAATAAAGAAAATAATAACATATTGGATCGGACTTTGACAGGAAAATTGTAAGAGATCTTATCAGTTTTGCTGGTAAATGATGTCCTCTTTTCGCTTGATTTCTTTTTTGGATTGGTGTAATATCTGTGTATCATAAAACCTTTCCGCATTATCTCATAAGTTGAGATGAGCTAACAGTTCAAATCAAAGTAAATTGAGGGATCCCGATGAGTACATACAAAATAGACTCATTTGAAATGTTTGCGGACCGTATAACAATAGACTCTGAAATCTGTCATGGCAAGCCGTGCATACGTGGATTGCGCTATCCTGTTGAGTTGATACTAGAGTTGTTGAGTGCAGAAATGACTATCGACGAAATTTTGGCAGACTATGACGACTTAGAGCGTAACGATATTTTAGCAGCTTTGGCGTTTGCAGCGCGATTGACTCAGGTTCAACGAATGCAGACCACTATGGTATAAAGTTTTGGCTGATGTCCAACTAACGTCGGCATTGCATAAAAGGATATTCGCACTATGACCAAACGCCCCAAAATTGCGGCAATCGTCACAGAGTACCGCCAGTATTCCCACGGTCAGCACATCGTTGACCGTTTCTTGGAGGGGTACGGTTGGAACAGTCGGCATCACCATCCGCCGATGGATCTGGTTTCGCTCTACGTTGACCAACGACCTGAAAGCGACCTGAGCCGTGACCGCGCGGAACGCTTTTCCCAGATGAAAATCTACCCGACCGTCGCTGATACCCTCACCCTAGGAGGGAGCGGTCTTGCCGTTGATGGTGTCCTCCTGATCGGCGAGCACGGCAGCTATCCCACCAACGAGAAAGGGCAGCATCTCTACCCACGCTACGAACTTTTTATGCAGATCGCCTCGGTTTACAGAACTACCGGCAAAACTGCACCTATTTTCAACGATAAACACCTCTCGTGGAACTGGGACTGGGCAAAAGAGATGTACGACATCTCTCAAGAGATGGACTTTGCGTTCATGTCGGGATCGTCCTTGCCGGTAACTTGGCGCACCCCATCTATTGACATGCCGCTAGGTGCCCGTGTCCGTGAGGCACTGTGTATCGCTATCGGGGGCGTTGACAGCTACGACTTCCACGCCTTGGAAACTATTCAGTGTATGGTGGAACGCCGCGCAGGCGGCGAAAAAGGTGTCAAATGGCTGCAAGCCTACCGCGGCGAGAAATTCTGGGAGGCACATCACGAGGAACTGTGGTCACGTGAACTGTTTGAAGCCGCCCTCAGTCGTAGTCACACCCTCACTTCCTCGCGACAAGGGTTCAACAACATTTTCCCAACCTTGGACGAAATGAAGCAGCTAGTTGAAGACCCAATCGCTTATCAATACGAGCATTTGGACGGTCTCAAAGCGACCATGATTCTTATGAATGGACTGGTGCAGGATTTCAACTTCGCCGCGCACCTCGAAGGTCAGGACGCTCCACTGTCCACGCAGATGTACCTGCCGATGCCCCCAGCCCGCACGACCCTTGCCAACTTTTTCTCGCCGTTGGTCAACAATGTTGAACAGATGTTCCTGAGCGGAGTGGCGACCTATCCGGTCGAGCGCACGCTGCTTACTACCGGGTTGGTTGCTGCTGGTGTAGAGAGCCTCTTTCAGGATCAGACACGACAGGAGACACCACACCTGAATATCTCTTATCAACCAACGAGAGAATCAACTTTCTGGAGAACCTGATTCCATAGGAGAAAAACGTAAATGGCACCGAAACGCATCGCCGTGATTGCCACCATCTACCGCTACCTATCACATGCCCAGCACTTCGCTGACCGCTTCATGGTCGGCTATCCCTACGAGGGACGCTGGCACCGTCCTGATACCCAAGTCGTCTCCCTCTACGTTGACCAGAGACCCGAAGGAGACCAATCGGCTGACCGCGCCCGCGAGTTCGGTTTCTCTGTGTATCCAACTATTGCTGAAACGTTACGCTGTGGTGGAGACAAACTCGCTGTTGATGCTGTGTTACTGATTGGTGAGCATGGTGAATATCCAAGAAATGAGAAAGGTCAGGTCCTCTACCCACGCTACGAATTTTTCAAGGAATGTGTCAAAGTCTTCGAGGAGGATGGACGCGCTGTTCCAACCTACAATGACAAACATCTCTCCTACAGTTTTGAGAAGGCGCAGGAAATGGTGGCTGACGGACACCGCTTGGGATTCCCAATCCTCGCAGGTTCCTCTCTACCGGTAACTTGGCGTTTGCCAGATGTCGAATTGCCGATCGATTGCGAGATTGCGAGTGCCTTAATGATAGGAGTCGGCGGTTCCGACCCGATGGACTATCATGCCCTCGAAGCTATGCAGTGCATGGTTGAACGCCGCAAAGGCGGTGAGACCGGGGTCAAGGCGGTCCAACTAATTGAGGGAAATGCAGTTTGGGAGGCTGGCGAGGAAGGGCGTTGGTCAAAAGAACTTTTAGAATCAGCACTTTCTCGATGCGATAGCCCGTGTGGACTAACAGAGGAAGATGGTCGGACCCAAGATCTGCTCGGCAGCGGCGAACTCCAGAAGTTAGTCGAAAGTCCAGCGGCCTATCTTATCGAACGCAACGACGGACTCCAAACCACGCTGCTGATGCTCAACGGTGCGATCAGAGACTACTGCTTTGCCGCACAACTCAAGGGAGTGGCGGATCCAGTGTCTACACAATTTTTCCTCCCACCGACACCCAACGTGACCTACTCTGCTTGCTTAGTTGCCAAGATTGTGGAGATGATGATGACCGGGCTTGCGCCTTACCCGGCAGAACGTACCCTGATTGTCAGTGGGATGCTAGAGAGTTGTCTAACTTCGCGAATACAAGACCATCAGCGTCTAGAGACCCCACATCTACAGGTAGAGTATCGTGCGCCAGCTGAGTCGCATCACGGACGGGCTTGAATCTTACATATTGCAATAGATATAATAATTAAGAGATATTCCTATTAACCAAAGTGAAGATAACCTAAAGGAGAATGGTATGACACCAGAGGTAGCGCTGCAAAAGCGGGAACAGGTGATACGCGATGGCTACTGCGTGGTAGACGACATTTTGACTGAAGATTTCCTAGCGGAACTCCGACAAGAATCGGAACGCTTAATCGCTGGGCATGAGCCGCCACCTGATGTGAGGTATCAAGGGCAACATGTCGGTGTACGGGGTGTGGACAACCCAATTATCCAGAAGCTGTTGGATTGGCAACCGTCACGCGAAGCACTTGTACAGATGGGATTTGGAGACTTCGAGAGCACCGGAGGGATTATCATCCTTACTAAAGATCCTGACGAACCTGCGCTCTATTGGCATCAAGATTGGATGCTATGGAACGATCCAATGAGTTGTTCGCCCTGGCCGCAGACCATGTTCCTATCCTACTACTTGACCGACACAACGGTTGAAAATGGCTGTCTCAAGGTTATCCCTGGCACCCATCTCAATCGGATTCCGCTGCACGATCAACTGATTCCAGCTCACGAACAAGGGGCGCGGTTTATTGAAGAGGACCACCCGATCATGTTCAGTGATCATCCGGACCAAGTAAATGTCTTCGCCAAAGCAGGAGCACTCGTCTTGGCAGATGCTCGCGTCTTGCATTCAGCGCACAGGAACCTGACAGACGAACGACGAACCCTGATCTTAGCGTGGCATAAGCGGCCCATGACAATTCCTGACGATTGGGAAGACGATATTCCTGAGATCATTGCCAATCGTGATTTGAATATAGAATATACTGGCTCTCGCATCCCTAGGGAACTGCTACAATAGGACCTACACACTCAATACAAATCCCTCCGGTTCGTCGAGGGAGCTCCGTACTCTCCGACGAACCGACTCCGTTACACGATAGTCCAAGTTCCTCTCCCGATCTTATCCTTCCTTCTCCTCAATGCCCTTTTTTGAACCAGATCTTCAGGGCAGTGCCCCCCATAATTTTGTCTTTGTCATCTTTACTGATAGAAGGCAAGTGCAGATCAATCAAGTCGACCAGTTTCTGGTAGCCCGGCTCTTCGAGAATCCATGGAGAATCTGTGCACCACATCATACGATCAGGGCCATAGGCTTGGTAGATAGCTTCGACCATCGGTTTCATGTCTTCGTAGGGCAAAGGTTTCTTGGAAAAAGCGTACTCTCCCGAAACCTTAATGTACACATTGGGGAACCGTGCCATGTCGAGAACCCGTGGATAGGTTGCAGGCGGCAACGGCTCATCGTCAAAGCGGGGGCGTCCCCAACGGTCTACCACGCTGGGGGTACTTGGCATGACACCAAGGTGGTCCAAAGAGATGTTGAGGTCAGGAAAAGCAGCCGCAAGCATTTCAACACTACCAATGTTGACGCTACCTGTATAGATATTAATGTTAACACCCAACTCGTCCGCGCACTGAAACAGAGGATAAGCCTTCAGGTCAACGACACCTGTGGCATTCGGATCGCCCAGATCGCCGATCCGGATGCCTTCAATGCCCGTAGCTTCGACCAACTCCTTCAGGCGTGCGGTTGGATCCGGATCGTCTGCATCCACTAGTCCGGTGGCAGTGAAACGATCGGGCCACTTCTGGACACAGTGGGTTACATACCTATGCTCTTCGATCCGAGTGCCTCCCATATCGATTAGCACCGTCTTGTCGATATCCGCAGCGTCCATTTCCCGCAGCAATTGTTCGGCAGTAGCTTCTTTGTCCGCCGGTGCTAAACCACTGACCTCGCGTGGGTATTCGTCGCTCAACTTGGCAAATACGTGTACGTGTACATCTACCTTATCCATGTCTGTTATACCTCCTGCCCTTTCCACTCTTTTCACCTTCCGATTCATCTACTTTCCTCGGTCATGACAAAACTAAATACTGTTTTGCGAGGTGGTTGAGTGCTTCTTTATAGACTTCAAACATAATCGATAGACGGAAAAAGACTTCACCGAGATCATATTCCTGTGCCATCGTATGTGATGAGGCTCGTTCATAGTAGTCACGTCCAAAGTCGATATAAAATTGTGCGTTTACCGGACGATTTTTATAACGGCGACGATATTCGATCCACTGTGGAAAGATGCCTGTGAGATAAAGTGAATAGTTGCCAATGTGCGAGTAGATGAGGAATTGGCGGCGCGTATCTGCATTTGCTGCTTCTTGAATCATGTCCGTCAGATAGTGATGGGTCTGTTTATCATTCCGGTGAATGCGATACAATCGATCCGTCCGGACAAACAGGCTGAGGAGATTGGCGATATAGTTGATTACCTTTTTATCCCCCAAGATTCTCTGATCCATTAAGCTGCGACGTAGGAGTACACTGAAGAATAGAAACGGTGAAATCTCTAATATCAACAAACTGCGATCGCGGATCTTGTTGAACAAGGATTCACTGTTTAGCATAGATTCAAGCGTCGTCGGTAGATGATGAATCAATTGAGCAATCTCTTCATAGCTCCGCCCCGGCTTCGGGAAATTCTCAATCAGGAATTGCAGATCCTTGTCCACCAACTGGCTGAGATCTGTCCTAGCAAAATCGGGTGTTTGCATCGCGCTATCCTCCTCTTAATCTGCCGATTGTTAGGAACTGATATCAAAAGATAAGAGATTATCCCAAAATGATGCAGATTTGTCAATTCACAATGAATAATATCACAGGTCTTGTACAGTGAGTCACTATGGTAGATTCTAAAAATAAATGGACACTTTCGCCCCTCGGTTTCGATCCCGATTTATCGGGGCCGGTAGGTGCGGTTTGCAACCGCACCGCATAGGCGCAGTTAGAAACAGTGCCTACCAAACGGTAGAACGGTAGTTTCGTTTTCCTAACCGCACCGGTTTGGAGTGTCTAATTATGGTGAAGTCTAAAAAACCTAAAAAGCACCGCTGTTTAGCGGCGCTTAGGTTTGAAATCTATGTTATTTTTTATATGGAATTTGCGTTTTACTCACGCCATGCTTGCTGACCGAGAATATCATCCTGTCCCAGTTCATCGAAAATAAGGGCAACATTGCTGCCATCCGCATCCATCATCCAGACACCCAAACTACCATTGCGGTTACTGCTGAAGATAATCTTCGTCCCGTCAGGAGACCAACACGGGTAGCCATTGTAACCTTGCTCGTTAGTCAATCGGGTTTGAACCCGTGAAAACAGATCCAGCACATACACAGCAGCATCAAGCGGAGCACTTTCCTTGGTAAAGACCAACTTCGAGCCATCCGGACTCCAGTCCGGGTGGATATCGTGGTGTGTACCAGTGGTCAAGCGTTGAATCCCCTCTTCTATTCCTGGCGGATCAGCACTCGGTGCTTGAGGTGGATCGCCCTCGCCTTCCTTTTTGTCCTCCTCATCTGGTGTTTGATGTGGATCAGGCTCCGGCTCTGGCTTTTGTGGTGGCTCCAGTTCCGGTTCCGGCTCTGGTTCCGGCTCTGGTTCCGGTTCCGGCTCTGGTTCCGGTTCTACTTGTGTCGGGGGCGCCTCTTTGGCGGCAAGAAATGTCTCAATGTCCACAACAAAAAGATTACGAATCCCTTCCGCCGCTAGTGCATGGTTATAGACGATCTGAGCACCGTCAGGCGACCATGTCGGTCTAGCTTCTGCGTGGCAGTCGGAAAGGCGAAGGCGATTTTCTCCGTTCGCATTCATAGTGTAAACTGCTGGTTGGCCCAATGCTCGTGCGTGAACAAAGGCGATGCGACGACCATCAGACGACCAAGCCGGATGCCGATCATTAAAGTGGTCACCACTGATAGGTATTGCGTTGCCACCACCGCTGTCCATAATATAGATTTGTAGTGGACGGTTGTTTTCTGAGCGACTGAAGACAATTTCACTGCCGTCAGGGGACCAGGAAGGGTGTACATCGAAGAGGTGCGTCAGGGGCTTTTCGCCTGTTCGGTCTGCGTTGATAACTGAAATCCCAAAAAAGTCCTTGCCCGCCACATTTCCACGCGCGAAGACAATCTGCCCTGTTACTTTGCGTTGGATAGAGATCTTTCGCGAGATGTCACTATCACCGACGGTTATCCCCGGTATGTGTGTTGTATGATAGCCCGGTTTTTCCGCAGTCAGATTGTATACTCCCTTGGAGACCGGGGAAATTTCATATTGTCCTCCACCGGTTGTCACTGCCGCGCGTTCCCCTAAAGAAATAAGAACATTCGCAACAGACTTTCCATCGTCGGAAACCACTGTCCCCTTAAATCTGACACCGGGTTCGAGGCGAAAATTAACGGTTGCAGACTCTTTGCGAGTCACTGTTACTGTCGCTTGTTGGTTTAGGTAACCAGGGGCATTGATCTTCACGATATATTCGCCGTTTTTGAGTTCTCCAAATGTGAAGCCTCCGCTAGAATTGGTGGTTGTGGATGCGATAGTTCCCTGTTCGATGTCGCCGCTTGGGAGTTTCTTCTCCGTAATCAATACGACTTGGACACCTGCAATCTCCTGCTCTGTGACCAGATCTACAATGGTTCCTTTGATGACACCCTCCGGTGTTGCCACAACCGCGGGACCTACATCATCAACAACCTCGTCATCACCACAACCGATAAAAAAGGCGAATAGAGCTAGAGCAAAAAGACCGAGATAACAGTAACGGATTAAGTTCACCATAACAATTCGTGGGTATATTTATCCGGCAGGGACCGATAAACAACCACTTCCTCCTTTCAAAATTCACCTATTGGCAAAATGTGAGGTTAAATCTTCATGGAATGGTAGCGGAAGACAGTTCAAAAAAACAAAGGAATTAATCGTGCAATTCTTCTAATTTTCTCTGTCTTTGTTCGATATTTGACCAGAAATTTACAGTTTTTGTGTGACAACTGGTGCTTTCTTACGATAACTATCGTTACCAGAGTCTTTAACTGTTTCGGGAACGTAGTTACTGTAATCTGAGATATTCCCATGTGTGATGGCGTAGACGACAATGTTAATCATGTGCCGCGCTGCATGGGGACCAAATTCCTCTAGAACTTGATTCATATTTTTGAACTTGCCGTAGAACGGTTTCTGAACTTTGCCATCAATCACATGCATCATCTGTTCTGTATCCACTAAGACAGCGAGCCGTCCATCAATCGTGATACCTTGCAGCTCGGAGTAGGGACCAAAGTGAATAGGGAGCGTATGTGCGAAAGCCCCAACGTTGCGCAAGGGGAAACGCAAAGGACCGTTTAGCGGGTAATAGGTATTGTAAATCGGGTGATCATTGGAAATAAAGCCGAGTTGATGCTCTGGTAGGAGGGCCCGCAGCACCCTTCTCGTGCCTCGCATTGCGTTATCCGCATTCCCGTGCGTTGCTATATAGACGAATCCCCCACGATTGATTACATACTCTCGTAGTCTTTGGACTTCAGCATCGGTGTACTTACTCAATCCACCCGGACGCCTCGTATTCCAGAGTGGATTGTGGTGAGCGTTGAACACTATCTTCCGATGTTCTGGACTTATCTTTGAGCCTCCAGGGACCGGTTCCATAAAAAGAATCGGTGTCTGGAAGAACGCGGCGTCCTTCAGGTGGACAGCTTCAACAAGTTGTGTTTTGATTTTAGTTTTTTGATTCAGTGATTGCACCAGATAGGACAGACCTGCCCCAAATCGAAGATTTCCGATACCATGGTTTCATATATCTGCGCTTGGGTGAAGTGGATCTTCAAAGCGGGCAAGGTTTAATCTGCCCATGATATCTCGACCACGTCCCACAACGATAGCCCCTGGGCTGCCAGGCGGGAGTTCAGCCACCTCATCCCCCAATGTTACCTTTTCGGTGACATCGGAAAGCGTGTCATCAATGTTAGATGCCCCTTCCGCGCCGATCAGTGACCCTATCCCAGCACGACCTCTCGTCCGGGTCTGCCCCATACCTCCTCCTAAACCGAAGGTGCCACGTCCAACACCGCTACCTTGACCTTCACCAATACTACCAGTGCCGGAAAGCGAACTATTTCCGCTCAGTCCTGCTGCTAACGGGGCATCTGACTGGAGAGGAAGATCGACAGCGGTGGCGAGTTGAGCGGGCTGGTTATTGGCACGAGAGGATTGAGACGCTCCTTGGACGGAGATTTGGGGGTGTGCAGACTGTGCCCGAGGCTGAGAAGCCGAGACATCTGCTGCCACAGCTTTCGGCACGGAGACAGAGGTAGATCTCACCTGACGGGTTGTGAGCATTCGGGTCTGCGCTGACGTTGACTGAGGTTCAATCTGAAACTCAGGTGTTGGTGTCGGTGTGACAATAGGGATTTGGACACGTGGGGTTTTCTGTGCAGGTGGCACCGGTTTAACTTTAAGAATACTCACTTCTAAAGCATCAACATCGCTCGGAGGAGTTTGGTTGATGATCATAATACTGAACACCATCGCGAGGCATAGATGGACCAATAGAGAGACGAACCAGAAGCGGTACTTCGGATGAGATTTCATGGGGGGACCTCCTTAAAGCGAATAATTGGCTTTTGACATATTTCCACATGCGAGCGTGCCAGTTCCGGTGTGCCCAAAGGGGCATTACCGAACCGTGAATCCACGATTCTGTGAGTGGTGAAACAACACAACAGAAGCACGACATCGGGATTTATAAAATCCCAAACGCATGTGAGATTCCGCTATCAACAACACTTACTACCCGAAGAGGATTCAGTCGCATCAATTTACATCTGCTAACCCCAAGGTAGTCTTACGGTGTCTCGCGTAATGGACGATACTTCGTCCATATTCTATATTTATACTGCTTTAGGCGGTTCAGAATGAAAGGATTTTGCAACAGGTCATTTCTACCTGACCCTAATGATTGGGCAGGATCACAGGCCATTGATTGATCAGCCGCTACTCATACACTGTTGTTTAAGAAGCATTATAGCACGCTTCTGTTAGAAATACAATCATTTAATAGGAAGCATGGTTAATGGTAGTGCAGTCCCTCGAATAACCGGAACAGCACACCACAGTCTATAATATAAACTCCTTTACATGCATTTGCAACCAGTTTTTTGAAGGTATGGACATATTATGTCCATACTCCCAAAAATAACTGGATTTTTTGTGTGATTGATAGAACGAGCTGACATTTTGTTGTCGCTAATTCGGGAAACACGGTAACCATCGGGCAATCTGCTAAAAGCCCAACCAGTTACCCAAAATCGCTTCAGGACACACCAGATCGGTTCAATCCATCAAATAACAGAACCAGCAATATGAGACTGTGGCTTGGATTGCCATAACACCTAAAAAGCGCCGCTGTTTAGCGGCGCTTAGGTTTGAAATCTAATATTATTCTTTTTGAGATATGACACACTGCGTCTTACTCGCGCCAAGCGCGCTGACTCAGGATATCATCTTGGCTTAACTCATCGAAAACAAGCGCAACATTGCTGCCATCCGCATCCATCAGCCAGAGACCCAAACTACCGTTGCGATCGCTGCTGAAGACAATCTTCGTCCCGTCAGGAGACCAACATGGGTAGCCGTTGTAACCATCCTCGTTAGTCAATCGGGTTTGGAGTCGCGAGAACAGATCCAGGACATACACAGCAGCACTAAGCACAGAACTGTCCTTGGTAAAGACTAATTTTGAACCATCCGGACTCCAGTCCGGGTGGAAATTGTTATTGTTTGAGCCAGCTGTTAAACGTTGAATGCCGTGATCTATTGCAGACGGATCAGCACTCGGTGCTTGAGGTGGATCACCCTCGCCGTCCTTTTTCTCCTCATCTGGTGTTTGATGTGGATCAGGCTCCGGTTCTGGCTTTTGTGGTGGCTCCAGTTCCGGTTCTGGCTCCGGTACGATCTCTGGTTCCGGTTCTGGCTCCGGTTCTGGTTCTGCTTTCGCTGGAGGAACCTCTGTGGCGGCGAGAAATGTCTCGATGTCTACCACAAAAAGATTCCGATAGCTCTCACCCTTGGGTTGGTGAGAATAGGCAATCTGAGTGCCATCGGGGGACCATGTCGGTCTAGATTCTGCGTGGCAGTCGGAAAGGCGAAGGCGATTTCCGCCGTTCACATTCATGGTGTAAATTGCTGGTTGGCCCAATGCTCGCGAATGAACAAAAGCGATGCGACGGCCATCAGGCGACCAAGCCGGATGCCGATCATTAAAGTAATCCCTGCTGATGGGTATTGCGTTACCCCCACGGTTATCCATGATGTAAATTTGTGGTAGACCCCTGTTTGCTGAACGACTGAAGGCGATTTCCCTACCATCCGGGGACCAGGAGGGTTGTACATCGAAGAGGTGTGTCAGGGGCTTTTCGCCTGTACGGTCTGCGTTGATAACTGAAATCCCAAAAAAGTCCTTGCCCGCAACATCTCCACGCGCGAAGACAATCTGCCCCATTACTTCGCGTTGAATGGAGATCTTTCGTGAGATGTCGCTATCACCGACGGTTATACCCGGTATGTGTGTTGTATGATAGCCCGGTTTTTCCGCAGTCAAGTTGTATACTCCCTTGGAGACCGGGGAAATTTCATATTGTCCTCCGCCAGTTGTCACTGCCGCGCGTTCCCCTAAAGAAATAAGAACGTTCGCAACAGATTGTCCATCGTCAGAAACCACTGTCCCCTTAAACCTGACACCGGGTTCAAGGCGAAAATTAACGGTTGCAGGCTCTTTACGAGTGACTTCCACCCGTGCTTGTTGACCTAGATAACCACGGGCAGTGATTTTCAAGACATATTCGCCATTTTTGAGTTCTTCAAATATGAAGCTCCCACTAAAATTAGTGGCTGTTGAAGCGACATCTTCCTGTTCGATGTCGCCGCCTGGGAGTTTCTTTTCGGTGACCAATATGACTTGGGCATCTATAACGCCCTGCTCTGTGACCAGATCTACAATAGTTCCTTTGATGACACCCTCCGGTGTTGCCATAACCTCGGGACCTATATCATCAACAGTTTCGTCATCACCACAACCGATAACAGACACAAACAGCGTCAAAGCAAAAAGACTGAGGTAGGTGGAACGAGTTAAGTTCGCCATAAGAATTCGTGGGTACGTTTATCCGGCAAATACCGATAAATGTGCCACTTCCTCCTTTCAAAATTCGCCTGTTGGCAAAATGCAAGGGGTTAAACCACCGTGAGATGGTGAGGGAGACAATTCAGAAAGTAGAAAAATCAGTCATGCGGCCTCTTCAATCTGTCCGCACCGTTGTTTGGCCCAAAACTTACAATTTCTGTGTGACAGTTGGTGCTTTCTTCCGAAGACCCTTGTTATCAGAATCTTTCAAAACTGTTTCGGGAACATAGTTGCTGTAATCTGAAATATTCCCATGTGTGATGGCGTAGATGACAATGTTAATCATGTGCCGCGCTGCGTGGGGGGCATATTCCTCTAGAATCTTGTTCTGATTGTAAAACTTGCCGTAGAACGGTTTCTGGACCCCACCATCAATTACATGCATCATTTGCTCGGTATCTACTAAGACAGCGAGTCGCCCATCAATCGTGATACCTTGTAGCTCGGAGTAGGGACCAAAGTGAAGCGGAATGATATGTCCGGGCTTCCCTGCCTTGCGCAGCGGAAACCGCAAGGGACCACTTAGCGAGTAATAGGTGTTATAAATTGGGTGGTCATTGCGAATAAGGCCGAGGTGATGCTCCGGAAGGAGTTCCCGCAACAACCTTTTTGTGCCTTTCATTGCACTATCCGTGTTCCCGTGCGTTAATAGATAGAGGAATCCTCCACGATTAATCACATACTCTCGCAGTCTTTGGAGTTCGGCATCAGTGTACTTATTCAATCCACCCGGACGCACAGTATTCCAGATTGGATTGCTATGAGAGTAGTATACTCTCCCCTGATGTTCTGGCCCCGCCCTTGAACCACCGGGTATCGGTTCCATAAAAATAATCGGTGCCTGAAAAAACGCGACATCCTTCATTTGAACGGCGTCAACAAGTTGAGTTTTAATCCGGGTTTTTTGATTCAGGGATTTCACCAAATAGGGCAGTCCTGCCCCAAATCGGAGATTTCCGATACCATTGCCGCATATATCTGCAGTGGGGTGGAGGGGATCCTCAAATCGGACAAGATTTAATCGCCCCATGATATCTCGACCACGACCCACTACGATGGCACCGGGGGTGCCGGGCGGCAGTTCCGGCACTTCACCTCCCAGCGTTACCTTTTCGGTGACATCAGAAAGGGTATCCTCAATGTTTGCTGTTCCTTCACCGGTGACAAGCGAACCTAAGCCTACACGGCTGTTTCCCCATGTCTGATCCATATTGCTGCCTGGACTAAAGACACCTCGTCCAACACCGCTACTGCTTCCTTCGCCAATACTACCAGAACCGGAAAGTGAACTATCTCCGCTCGGTCCTGCGGCTAGCGGAATATCTGACTGGAGGGGGAGATTAACAGCAGTACCAAGTGGTTGGGCGGGTTGGGGATTCACACGAGTGGATTGAGCAGTCCCTTGGACAGAAATTTTGGTGTGTGCAGATTGTGTCGGAGGCTGAGAGACTTGGACATCCACCGTCACAGTTTTGGGCGCAGATACGGAGATAGATCTCACCGGATGAGCTGTAAGAGTCCGAGTCTGTACTGATGTTAACTGACGCTCTGTTTGAAAATTAGGCGTGGGCGTAGATGCAATGGGAGGTGCCTCTATGCGTGGTATTTTCTGCATAGGTGGCACCGGCTCAATTTTGAATATGCTCACATATAGAGCATCAACATTACTTGGAGTGGTTTGGTTAATGATGATGATGCTGAAGACCATCGCGAGGCATAGGTGTGCCACTAAAGAGATAAACCAGAAGCGATACTTGTGTTGAGATTTCATAGGAGTAGCCTCCTTAAAGCGAATAATTGGCTTGTAGTTCCGCACAGAGCAGGAAAGAGATCGCCTTTTCTATTTTGACGAAATGTTCAGAGGAACCACAATCCTCAAAACCGACTCGGTTGTAGGCTTTTGAGGCAAATATGACTACACTCTATGCAGTGCAATCTTTGTGCCAATATAAAAATATCGCTGAAACCTCAAAAATAGTCGGGAGGCACCCTGTTATTGATCAGGACTTACGCACTTCGATTGTAGTTGCTCGATTCATCGGGCGTTGGTGACGGTGGCCAGCGGCGATGAATCGCTGAACTACAGGTCGAAGGCTTTCGGAACGGAGGCTTTAACCGTTTAGCTGCGTAAGTCCTATTGATATCAGATCTGAGGTGCTATAGTCACAGTATTCGGGTAGGAACAGCTTCAGTTATTACTACTAATCAATCATAGTAACAATAACGGTTGGATTTCGTATGAAATGTTGAATGGTGTGCGAATGTTTGACGGCAGTGTTCAGATTTTGAACAGCTGCCAATAAAACGCCAAACGCTTTACAGAGTTGCACAAGGCGGTGCAACGCTTTGAATCACTCCAACTGTTCGGGAGTTGACGATTCTTTCACAGGAAACTGGGGTCGCTTATTCTGTCACCGGCCGCCAGCGAATGGCGTAGATATCGGTGTTGTCTCTGACCCCATCCCATGATCCAGGGGCTTGGCTGGAGCCACAGATTGATAGAATCGTATCATCCGCAAACACCATGCTAGCACTGTAGCTGCCTGTGAAGGTGGTGGAATCGAGGTAGTAGACTTCATCCAACCACGTGCTACCCTCGTCCCGGCTGATCATTGCTCGTGACCCAGGCGGTCCGGGACCGTAGCGCGTATCGTGTATAACAACCACAGTCCCATTGCTCTGGACTGCGGGATAGCCAAAGGTTTGACCGTACACCGTGCAGAGCATACGCGGCGGACTCCACGTTTGACCCCTATCCGCTGACTCCATTACAAACACATTCTTGAAACCTCTGCCCTCATCGGACCCATCCATCGGACGCATCATTTCCTCGGTGTCGGAGGGTAAGGGAGGACGTTGATAGCGCATTGTTGCGAACACGCGACCCGATGGCACCAGCACGGCTGCTCCCTCCGAACCCCAATCAATCATCAGAATAGGACCCTGCCAAGTGTTGCCCCCATCTGTTGAGCGGAAAGTGTAACAGCCGTTCATGGTAGTCGGCGTATCTCGGATGTCCACCGTCCATAGAAGCGTATCATCCTGAAGTCGGTTTAATCCGCGATGCGTGTAGCGTTCGGTGTAAGGCCTACCATCGGGCAGATTCATCTCGACCGGAATCTCTGCCCGTTTTGTCCACGTTATGCCCTCATCTTGGGAAACCCACACGACCGCCGGGTCACGCACATCCGGTCCTGTCGAGCAGTCAACACCAATAAAGGTCCCATCACACAGCACCCGCCAATGCCCGCCCGGCAGATCTTCCATGCCTATCAAGGATCGCGATGTCCATGTACGCCCTCCGTCCGTGGATTTGCATAGGACCTGGGACTGCTTCACGTATACTGTACCGTCCGGTCCCACGTCCACGTGTGCACCTTGCGGACTCATGTCGTCGCTGTGCGGCAGCAGGGTCTTTTCCACCGGAACACGGGTGAGTTTCCCACCGGCAGCGTGCAAAATATATTGGCTGTCGTGCATCCCCTTGAGCACCTCTGCCGATGGCACATCTACCCCGCCGAGTCGGCTGGTGCGTAGTTTCGGTTTGACAATTACTTGTATCATTTTAGCCTCCTTTGTATCATTTTATAGTGAATTCTAAAAATAAATAGACACTTTCGCTCCCCGTGTTTGGTAGGCGCTGTTTCCAACTGCGCCGGTTTGGAGTGTCTAAGTAATTCTAAAATCTACCATAGTTTTCATTGTAGTGTGCCATCCTACTTCAAGCATATTTGAGCGTCAAATCCAGCGCAAGAATCGTTACGATACCCTCAGGAAGGGCAATATCGTTCCGAGCCGCTAATTCTACGATATTTCTACCCATCCGCAGCGGTGGCACCGGCACATTGTGTGTGAGTTGGCAATCCGTTTGCCCCTCCGAAGCGGGAACAAATTGACCGTTGGGCAATTCCTCACCGTTTAACCGAACTACCAACGCATCCTTCCATGAGGGATCATTAAACTTAACACTTAAGGTTGCTTTTGTTGGTGGATGCAAGTCTACATCGTCACCGACTACTAGCGGTAGGCGACCAATCACGCCGGTACGCAGAGTACCGCGCTTCGATTCAAGCGGTAGGGGACGAGGTGCTGATAGATGTGCGTAGTACGGCAGAATGCTACCTGTAGCACTATCCACACTGAAGAGTTTCTCCTTGCCGACTAACATATTCGCGTCCCCTACTTCATGCACACAGGCATAGCAGCGACGGCGAGTCTCAACCAATTCGTCACCGGTCATGAACTCAAACGGCGTCCCAAGGTTCCAGAAGTAAAGCCCGTCAACACCGGCACGATACCAATTCGATGCCAATCCACGCACTAGCGGCAGCAACTCTTTGCCCATATTCACACACGGGTAGACAGGCACACCGTGCGGTCGAGCCGCTTCAACCCAATTCTCAACCGGCAGAGACCACGGCGCATACCCACCACCGATAATCAGAATATCAATTAGATCTTCTTCGAGCCATGCCGAAACATCCATGCCGTTGTCAAGGGATGTGGTGAAGGTGTCGGGTACACGTACAGCGATGAGCAAAGGTCTACCACGCCGCTCCGCCGCAGCGTCCGTCAGGCTACGAATCTCCTCCATCATTGATGTGATGATGTCTATCTCATTTGCCGTGCACGGCTCGCCGCGCATCCGCCGACTGAACAGTACCGGGTGACGGATGTAGTCCAACTCAAACCCATCCACGTCATAGCGTTGGCAAATTTCCTCAATAATTTCCAGTTTGCGTTGACGCACCGCTTTGTGCGAGAAGTCCTGTGCGGTCGTGTACAATTCAAACTCTGGCAAGGTCCCGCGGGTGTCAACCATGAACTCCGGGTGTGTACGTTTCCAGACAGTCATGGCGTTAGCGTCCATGAAACTGTCGTGTACGTCGTTCATGCGTACCGATGCGAATGCCTCCATGTCGTGCGCGTGTGCGAAGTCACAAACCAAGTGCAGCGGACAACGATATTCCCGCGCCAGCGTCTTGACGTTCTCTGTCACCTTGTGCCAATATTTGACCGGTGCCCCTTGGGCGTCGCCGTAGATCGGCTGCACCTTGCTGTTGTAGGCTGGAGCGTCAAACTGCCCACACAGCACCGACCAAGAGATGGTGCCAACCTGCGTTTCAGCGAGCGGCGCGATCCGATGCGCTAGGAAGCCTTCAGGCGTGTTTGCGTCCTCTAATGCCAATTCGTGTGTGTCATCATTGAAGATGACGCGCCGAGGACGTTGTGCCACCTCAACTCGCGCTCGTTTGGTCTCCGACCAATCAGTCTCCGGCATATTCCCCTCCTACGTTCTTGGCTGGTTCATATAATAACGCAAGTTGCTTAGTTGATAAACCAAGTAGGGGTGTTCCCTCCAAATTGCGACTCCCTTGACAACGGCTATCTAGCAACTTGGGTAAAAACAGGAAAAACAGGCTGCTCTGGGCTTTTCAGCGAAAAAGGTAACAAAGGTAACACGAAAAAGGGAAAAGTTACACAGGTTACGGTATACGGAATCCCGCTGAATCCCCAATCAATTGTCCGATAAATCGGGACCAGGGGACAGGCGGTATTTCGATACGCTCAACTACAGGCTGTCTAGCAACTTGCGTTAGGATAGATGAAGTGAAACCCAACACCATACTGTAGGTCGGGGATCTTGACCGACCCTCCCGCTCGGTCCAATACCGGCAGATAACCTGTAGGTCGAGATTCATATCTCGACACCATGATGCCAACAGAACCTAGCAACTTGCGTTATAATAAAGAAAGTGCAAAGAGATAGTAAATCAGAGAAATAAGTAATAACTTTGACCTTTGCGAAGTTTCCAAAGTCCCCCTGATAAGGGGGATTTAGGGGGTTGACTGTGCATTGGTAGTGTCTAAGTAAATGGTAGGGGCGGGGTTACCCCGCCCATGCTTGCTAAACTAGCCTCCAGCGGATGATCACATAATCGGTGTTACCGATGCAGTTGTCCCAAGAGTTTACATCACCGTAGCAGGAGCCGGTCAGCGTCAACATCTCTTCTCCGTCTAAAGTAATCGTCGCTGCGTAGCCAGCCGCATGACCATGACTGAGGTAGTACACCTCGTCCTGCCACGTCTCACCGCTGTCATGGCTGACCACCGCCCTACCGCTGCTCATATTGCGGGGATAGCGATGGTCGGTCACCACCACCGCACGATTGCCCGACAAGCCAACGCCGTATCCGTAGCACTGACCTAAGACCGTGGCGAGTTGACGCGGCGGCGTCCATGTATCACCTGCGTCGTCCGAATGAGCGACAAACACATGCTTATACGGGAATGTGTGCCCGGCTGCGAGCGCACCGGTCCGCTCCAACAGATCTGGGGGATCATCGGGTAGGCTTGGACGCTGACACCGAATCGCCGCCAACAATCTACCTGTAGGCAGTTGTGCGACGTTGACTTCACAGCACCATTCACCGAGGGCAGAATAGTCGGACCATGTACGTCCGCCATCATGTGAACGGTAGATGCGACATACTGCGGGTGTCACTTCAGCCGCTTCACGATTCCCAATCCTGTCCGCCCCCACTAACACCGGTACGAGCAGCGTGCCGTCGTCCAGACGGGTCATGCTGAAACCCAACGATAGCACATCCGACGTACCGGGGTCAATCCCCCCGATTTGTCCCCATGTCTCGCCCTCATCGTGCGATTCCCACACCGTTGGCGGTGTGCCGTTGACCGCCGGTTTGATGTTTAACATCGCACCCTCATCGTTAAACGTTACACGCCAACCGACGCATACATCTGGATCGCGCCGGAGATGCTCCCACGTTTTGCCACCGTCCGTTGACCTGTGCAGCAGCGTGTGTTGAGCGGCATAGATCGTACCATTTGGTGCCTGTGCTAGACATAACCGCTGGGTATGTCCCACCGGATCGCGCGGCAGCTGGATCTTTTCCACAGAAACCTTCTCTAATTTTTTGTCACGGGCATGGAGAATATAGTCATTCGCCTGCATCGCTCGCAATTCATCAGGCTGAATGGATACTCCGCCCATGTTGTGTGTTGAGAGCATGGTGTGTCCTTTCCTTATCTATTCTTTGTATTGGGGGTTTGTAATTGATCTATTACTCACTGTTAAATCTTTCTTCAACTCACCCCTTCTGTGCAGCTAACCACTCCTCGTATTCTTTCCTTCCCTCATCGTTGAACGGATAGTATTTCCGCAGATCCCCGCCCTCCTGTAGCTTCATGCGGACAAAGACCTCGTGCTCTTCGCGCTCACCGGCGATGTCGAGGATGCGCGGTATCAACCGGGGCGGCACAACAATCGCCCCACCATCGTCCGCCATGATAATATCGCCGGGATTGACCAAGACCTTGCCGCAACCGATAGGGAGGTTGAAGTCAGCGGGAAAAAGGTTCATGTGCCCCGCCCCGCCAGTGGTCACAGCGGTCGACCAGACCGGCACCTTCAGTTCTTGGAAGATCGGCACAGAATCCCGAATGCCGGCATCTATAACGACACCAGCCCCGCCCTGCGCTTGGAAATAGGTCATCAACATCTCTCCGAAGCAGCCGGTGGCGAGATCTCCCCTGCCATCTACCACAATCACATCGCCAGCCTGCACTTCAAACATCACTTCCCACAGGGCAGAGGTTTTCTCACCGGCTTCCTCGCCTTCCGGTTCCGATTCTTCAGTAGAGGCACCCGGTATCTCGTAGCCTCGCATCTGATCTTCCCGCTGTGGTGTGAAGCGGAGCGTCAATGCGGGTCCAACAATTTTGCTTCCGGGCACACGAGCGATGGGTCCCTCCATAAAGGTCCGGCGCACTCCCAACGCTTCCATGGTGGAGGTTACGGCATCGGTTCCCAACTCATACAACGCCTCAATAATTTCAGGACTGGGTCGTTTGATAGTGGACATATTTTGGGCTCCTATAAATCTGTTCGTGGGTTGGCGGATTTCACAGATGGGATGGGCAGTAAAGGGGATTAGGTCATTTGCACCATCAGTCAGATCCGCGGTTGGATTTTTCTTGCCTATTTTGTGATATACGGCAGCCATTTTAACCCTTTGTTACACACGGGTCAACAGCAAAAACTATCAGGATTTACCAGATTAAAGGATTCGCAGGATAAAAAAATAGAACTTACGCAGTTGAACAGTCAAGGTCCTGTATTTAGGGGATTCGTCGCAGCAGGACAAGGCGAGGCAAGATGCCCCGCCTACAGCATATCTTTCCCAACGCCCGATGAATCCCCGACGTGTCGGGACAGGCGGGCAACTACAATCTGAAGCGTGTAATTCCTCTAAATGGTGATAATTATTTTGCTTTTGGATCTCTTTTTCGACGCATTCCTGTTACAATATCAAAAATCAACAAGGAGGGTATTTGCCAATGATATCTATCGCTTCCGCAATGCTTACACTATCAAGAGATGCAATGACACAAGCAACTTCATCCATTGACATCGGCAACCGGTTGGAACTGTTCGTTGACGATTATCTGATTGATCAAATAGCTGGTGCGACGCAACGGTTACACCACCCACAACCGCAAGACGTTGCCTGTGTCCATGATAACCCGTGGGAGGGGAGCACATGCGGCTATAAAACCGTGTTTCAGGATGGCGATCTGTACCGGATGTATTACCGGGGCAGCCATGTCATTTATACAACTGAGGGCTTTGACAATGACCACCACCCACAGGTGGTTTGCTACGCTGAAAGCCACGATGGAATACATTGGACCAAACCAGATCTTGGCTTGATTGCGTTTGATGGCGGGAAGCAGAACAATATCATCTGGGAAGGGATTGGATCACACAACTTCGCACCTTTCAAGGACGAAAATCCCGACTGCAAGCCGGACGAAAGGTACAAGGCACTCGGTTCAGCTGATCGTACTTTATATGCGTTCAAATCCCCCGATGGCATCCACTGGTCGCTCATGAGCGATGAACCTGTAATCACCCAAGGTGCGTTTGACTCACAGAACCTCGCCTTTTGGGATACGGTACGCGGCGAATACCGTGAATACCATCGCGATTTCCGGGAGGGACGCGACATCCGCACAGGGACATCGAAAGATTTTCTCAATTGGTCTGATCCCGAATGGCTAGACTATTCTCCCAACCGAGTCAGCGAGTTGTACACGAATCAGATTATTCCATACTACCGTGCCCCGCATATCTTCCTCGGCTTTCCAACCCGATACACCGATCGGGGGTGGACGGAATCGACGAAAGCCTTGCCAGAGCTGGAGTATCGCCGCCTTCGAGGCTATGTGTCTGAGCGCGAGGGAACAGCCGTGACCGATGGGATGTTCATGAGCAGTCGGGATGGGGATCGCTTCAACATCTGGCCCGAATCCTTTATCCGTCCCGGCTTACGATTGAGAGGTAACTGGTTCTATGGCGACAACTATCAGAATTGGGGATTGGTCGAGACAGAATCGCACATTGATGGTGCGCCCGATGAGATTTCTATCTATGCGAGTGAAGATTCGCATCAAGGGGATGACTGTCGCTGCGGCGTTATACGATCCGAATTGATGGATTTGTCTCAATGCAGGCGCCGTTGAGCGGCGGGGAATTTGTGACAAAGCCGCTAACCTTCAAGGGCGATCAGCTCGCCATTAACTTCTCAACTTCTGGGGTAGGCAGTATTCAGGTCGAAATTCAGGACGCATCCGGCAACGCCCTCCCCGGCTTCGGATTGGACGATTGTCCAGAGGTTTTTGGTGATGACCTCGAACGGATAGTAACGTGGAAGAACGGCACAGATGTGAGTCAGCTATCAGGGCAGCCTATCCGTCTGCGATTCCTGTTAAAAGATGCGGATCTCTATTCAATTCGGTTCAGTTAGAGTTACAAATATCAGAATGGAGAAACCGAGTTTTTGTCAAAAACTCGGTTTCTATGCTTATGCTTGCCAAATAGCAACTCGGATTAATTGGCAGTGGCTTATGGGGTAGGTGCGTCTTCCCGCAGCAATCCCTCTGCCTTTAACTCACTCCAGAGATCCGCAGGGATGGGGTGTTCAAATATCTCGACATTCGATTGAACGTGCTCTGGCATGAGCCCGCCCGGAATCGCTGCGGCGACGATTGGATGTGCTAACGGGAACTGTAACGCCGCTGCCCGTAGTGGCACATTGTGTCGATCACAGACCGCTTGGATGCGCCGCGTTTTCTCCAAGACCTCAGGGGGTGCCGGGGCATAAGCGTAATACGCATTCTCTGTCGCGCCTGTCGCCAGAATGCCGGAGGCAAACACCGCGCCAATCACCACACCGACACCGCGTTCCTCGCACTGTGGAAATTCAGCGTCCAAGACATCCTGATCTAACAACGTATACGGCATCGCAACGATAAAGAAATCAAGGTCCACCATCTCCAGAAAGCGCGGGATAGTGCCCATCTGATTCACGCCAGCCCCTATCCCTTTTATCTGTCCACTAGAACGCAGTTCCTCAAGTGCGCGCCAACCGCTGGTGCCGAGCTGCACCATGTGAGCGTTAATCCGTGTATCGTTCACGTGAAACATGTGATCGAGATCGTGGATGAGCAGCAGATCGATGGAATTCAGACTGAGCCGCTGGAGACTGTCTTCAAAGGAGCGCATAACCCCATCGTAGCTATAGTCAAAATAAAGATCGAAAGGCAGTCCTCCCGCCCACATCCCTTTGTCAAAATTATCGGGATCACGCGTTGCTCGCAACACACGCCCAATTTTCGTAGAAAGCACAAAGTCCTTGCGTGACTGCTGACGGAGGAAATGTCCGAAGCGGTGTTCACTTTTCCCGTAACCGTAGAATGGTGCTGTGTCAAAGTAACGCAAGCCGGCATCCCATGCTGCTTGCAGCGTCGCCTGCGCTTGCGTCTCGCTGAGAATCTCAAAGAGATCTCCGAGCGGTGCTCCACCAAAACCCAAGTTGGTTAAGGCAACCCCTGTTCTTCCCAAGTTGCTCGTGGCTAGATTACCCATTAAAATGTCCCTCCAAACTAAATTGGTATTTGTTGTCAGAAAAATAATCCTAAATTCGTGTCTTAAACACCAATAATTTTCTCACAATCCTCACCAGACTTCAACCATTTTTTAATGTAAGTTACTCCTTGCGGGACTAAGATTAAAGATCCGCATCAAATCGATAAACTGGCTCCCAACCCAGCAGCCTCTCGGTCCGTGCCACATCCCCTTTTTTATAGCCCCCCTGTGTGGCAAAGATATAAAAGCAGTCATAGCTAATATCCGGTGCCTCTAGGGCGCATTTTAACGCGTACGCAACATCCCGCCTATCAATCGAGCCATAATAGAAGCCGTCGACAGGATGACCATCGGTCGTGATCATCTCATCTGAATCAATGATGCCCCACGGCCGTATGCATGCAATGGAAAGACCGTGTTGTTCATGATAGTTTCGGGCGAGTTCTTCTTGCAGTGCCTTAGAAAGATCGTAAGAACTGGCGGCTTTAAGAGGATATAGATCGTACGTGAGAAAGGTGTCCTCCGGATAGCCGCCATGGACCGCACCACTAGAGGTATGGACAAATCGCTGAATTTCGCATACACGAGCAGCTTCAAGGAGATTAAACATACCCCGCACATTAATATCAAAGCCCGGACCGTCCATGCCGTAGCTGCCATTGGGTGCCATAATCGTATTCACAACCGCATCATGGTCCGCCATTACGGTTTCAAGCGTTGCATAGTCAAGCACATCACCTTGAACGGTGTTATCGTAGCCCTCCACCGGGCGAATGTCAAAGGCGGTTACTTCATAGTCTTGGCTCAAGATATCGACTGCAGTGCTTCCCACAAAGCCAGCTGCGCCTGTCAACAATATTTTCATAATTGTAAACCCCTCGGTTTATATGATAAATTATCCATGAACACGAAAACATATAGGAATTGTCCGCATGCTGCATGTTTCAAGTTTGTCTAACAAATTATTATTCATAACTCCTCGACTTGTCAAGGGGTTCACTCGCGGAGTTATCGGAAGGCGTGTTTTTCCATTGACGTGACACCGAAGCATCTGTATCCTAGACACCTTGAGATGCAGAGTACGCCATTCTGTAGCGCAAAGAAAGACAGTAGGCTTTCCCTAAATGTACTTAACGAAATCCGATAAGTAAATCCTATTAAAAATCAAATCAAAGGAAATTAACAATAATGGAAAATAGCGGGATACGGTTAGCAGGCAAAGTCGCCATTGTCACCGGGGCGGGTAGTCGCACCGCCATAGATGGCGTTGGACGAGCGACATCAATTCTCTTTACTAGACAGGGTGCCAAGGTTTTGTTGGTAGACCGAAATCTCGAAAATGCGGAGAAAACTCTTGCTGTTATTGAGGAAGAAGGCGGAGAAGCATCAATTTTCGTCGGCGATGTTTCCCAAAACGATGACTGTCAAGCGATGGCGGAAGCAGCCGTTGAACGATACGGTGAACTACATATTCTGTTTAATAGTGCCGCCATCGGTGGTGCGGGAACAGTCGTTGATGTAGATCCAGATGTCTGGGACGATGTAATGGCAGTTAATCTCAAGGGTATGATGCTGGCATCTAAACACGCCATCCCCAAAATGATTGAGGCAGGTGGTGGCTCGATTGTTAATATCGCTTCAATTGATGGGCTGCGGGCAAATATCTGGCGCAACATTCCCTATGCTGTATCAAAAGGTGGTGCGGTCTCCTTGACGCGCAATATGGCAGTACATCATGGGCGGGATAACATTCGGGTCAACTGCATCGCACCGGGTCACATTTACGCCCCAATGACGACTAGCATTTCGGATGAATTGCGTGACCTCCGCCGTCGATCAGGTCCTCTGGGGACAGAAGGCACTGCTTGGGACATCGCGTGGGCAGGGCTATTTCTCGCCAGCGATGAGTCCCGCTGGATTTCCGGCGTGCTGCTTCCCATTGATGCTGGTCTGCTCGCAACAACACCTTTGGCGATGTTGTCCCATTTGCAGTGATGACCGCCTTCTGTGAGCGAAGGACTCTAGCAATATGCAAGGAACCAATCAGCTTTTCGACCATCCCAAACCGATCATCGGCGTGGTTCATCTACTCCCACTGATCGGCAGTCCCCAATCAACCCAACCCCTCCGTGAAATTCGCGCTCGTGCGCTTTCAGACGCAGAGACACTCATTGATAATGGAATTGACGGCGTTATCATCGAGAATTATGGGGATACGCCCTTCTTACCGGATAGCGTCGAACCCCATACTGTTGCGGCGCTAGCACTCATTGCGGACGAAATTCGGGAGTGCCATCCACAGACACCGATTGGGCTTAACATTCTACGCAACGACGCAAAATCAGCGATAGCAATCGCAACAGTAGCAGGCGCAAATTTTATCCGTGTAAACGTGCACACCGGCGCAATGCTCACCGACCAAGGTATTATCCAAGGAAAGGCACATGAAACCTTGCGCTACCGATCGCTCCTCAAAAGCGAGGTTAAGATCTTCGTCGACATTGCCGTGAAGCATGCCACGCCACTTGCGCCAATCGATATCCTCGCAAGTGCAGAGGATACTTATCATCGCGGACTTGCGGACGCACTGATCGTTACAGGAACAGCAACGGGCAAAAGCACCGACCTCGATCAATTAAAATCTGTAAAATCAACGATTCCTCAAGCCAGCATCTTTGCAGGCAGCGGTGTGACAGCCGATAACCTCGCCGCAGTTTTGCAGTATGCAGATGGCGTTATTGTTGGCACCTCAATTAAGCGCGACGGTGTGACGACAAACGCAGTTGACGCAGATCGTGTGTGTGCACTAGTGAAGGCGCGTGAACGGTAAATACTTCCAGAGATCCAAAACCGGGATCACAGTCAGAAATGAACTTTTCAATCACGCTGCGGCTGCCTTCATGAGATCCGCGTGAGCAAGGTGCCAATCCTCAATGTGGTTGAGGAGCACCGCAGAGTTAAGTGTGCCGTCATCTTCGCGACCAACGGTTGCGTGAATCTCGATCCGTTTCTCGTCCCTATGGATACGGTTGCGGATAAAAGTGTTCCATTCATCGGCTTTTTCCCGGTCAATTTCATCGTCATTCTGTTCTAACACCCACGCCTCAAACTGAGTGTAGCTAGGCAGATTTTCACGGATATAAGCGACAGCATCGGCAGGTTCAATTCGGAGCACGCGTAAGACGCGCGGATCCAGTCCGTTTTCGGTCATGTCCGGATAGTCCGGGTGGAGCTTGCCTTTTGCTCTCAATAGGATTTTAATCCATGTTCGAGGCAACTGACAAACCTCCAAAGCACCGTAATCAATATTCGCAATCAGTGGTACAACATGACCAGTGAGCGCCGCAAAATCATTATCCAAGTTACGCTCATAAAAGAGCTGCCAATCCTGTAAGTTGTTCAGGATTACAGCAGACGTAATGCCGGCATCATCAGGAAGCCCAATGTCATTGTACGTCTCTTCAATTTTCGCCGGACGGTGATCGCGAGATCGGAGTTGTTCGTTCCAATCTGCCACCGCTTGTTGGTCAATCTTCCGACTCTTCTGCTGGAGAATCCAAGCCTCGAATTCGAGATAGTTCGGCATATTGTCTCGCAAGTAGGAGAGCGTCATCTCTTTGTCCAAATCTAAAAGTTCGAGGACCGACGTGTCAAGTCCGCCGCTACAATCGGGATATTCTGCATCAAGCAGCCCCGCTTTTCTGAGGGTGACTTTCCACCAGAACCGTGGAAGTTGACAGACGCCTAATAGACCATAGCCAATGTTGCTAATCAGGGGAACCATATTATGCTCCTTGCCTTAGTTTAATGTTAGTAAATTTGCGCCCAACTCTTTTTGATTCCAAAGGTTGTTTTGTTCATTGTATCATGATTTTACCGACTGCATCAACCCCCGGATTGAGTTTCTATTTAGCCTTGACAATATGGGGTGTTTGGCATATTCTATATCAATCGGATTTTTGCAATAAATTTCATAGTGTCTAATTTTAAGGAGAACAGAAATGGCAGAGAAAACTTCAGCAAGCACCGAGCAGCATCGGGAGATGGCTGCGGAACACGGTCCCGTGCTCGTTGCAATCGTTACCGTCAGTGACACACGCACCCCGGAAACAGATAAGAACGCAGCGTACCTCCGTGAACAATTAGCGGCTGACGGGAATGAGGTTGTGGGATATCGTATCATCAAGGATGAACCGGATCAGGTCAAGGCGGTACTAGACGAATTCGCAGCGGGCAATGCGCGCATGATTCTTTTCAATGGCGGCACAGGCATCGCTCCACGCGATACAACCTTTGACGTGTTGGATCAAGCCCTAGAGAAAACCCTACCCGGGTTTGGCGAACTCTTCCGGATGTTCAGCTATGATCAAGTCGGAGCAGCAGCGATGCTATCGCGTACTACCGCCGGCGTGTACCGGGGAAAAGTGGTTATTTCGACACCCGGCTCAACAGCTGCAGTACAGTTAGCGTGGGAAAAACTGATCGGACCGGAGTTGCAGCATCTGGCATGGGAGGTCGGACGATAGGACAATCGGAACGTTTTGTTATTTTGGCTTCTTTTCCTTTGCCAGCCGGTGGCAAATGTGACAACTGCCGACATTGAGATGCGGCATAGTTGGTGATTGCTCGGTACCACGAAGATGACACTTCAGACAAGCGGCTGGATCTGTGTAAGTCTGATGGTCTGGAATGTCGGAGCGGGCAGGAGCTGCGTTGAAGAAAAGGATAATCATTACAATTGTAAAAATAGCACCGATGACGCTGACAATAATCAACAGCGTTCGGGCACTGGCTTCTTCCGTTGGCACGTTTTAGTCCTTTTAGTTTATCGAAATCAAGATAGGAAAATCGAAAATTGAAATGGAAAATCGAAGTTAGTTACAAACCCGAAACGCCGGATGCTATCGGACAAGGGCTCCTTCAGGATATCACCGATCTCGGGCTCGATGGCGTAAAATCCGTGCACACTGTTCAAATCTACTGGATCGAAGGAGATATCAATTCCCATGCAATCGAGCGCATCTGTGCGGAACTGCTTGCTGATCCGGTGACGCAGAATTACGTCTATAGCCATTCCGACGATCATACCTCAAGACAAAGTGATAGTTCCGTATGGACCATCGAGGTGCGGTTGAAACCGGGGGTAACGGATGCTGTGGGTGATAGTGTTCTCAAAGGGCTACGCGATATGGGAGTTCCAGATGTCCAAACCGCACAGACGGGACAGAAGTACCGAATACACGGAGACTTAGATCAATCTAAACTTGAAATGATTGCACAACAACTCCTCGCGAACGACGTTATACAAATATTTGAGATCTGGCGAGGTGAATAAGTTCCGTTTAATCATGACCATTGAGGTGTATATACTAGCTAGCGATAATCGTAACATCATTTCTTGCTTACTACTGCTTTGGTCTTCCATGTTCCTCGTCTAAACCACCACCACATCAATAAGCCTTGTACAACGTTTGATAGGGCGATGCCAATCCAGACTCCCGTCAGTCCCACCAAAAAGGAAAGCGAAATCACTAGTGCCAGCCCAATACCGAGTTGACAGATGAATGTCATCACCATCGGGGAAACGGTATCCCCAGCACCGTTGAGGGCACGACCAAATACGATAGAAATTGCAATAAATGCAAAAGTGGCTGATAGGTAACGGAGGTAAACACTCCCGATATTGATAACTTCCGCTTGTCCGGTAAATATCCTGATACTCAAATGAGGAAAAATAAACAGTAGGCTTCCAAGCACAGCCATAAGCACGGTCGCCAATCCACCGGCAAGATTGGCAGATTTTTCTGCTCTGTCAATCTTACCCGCTCCGATATTTTGACCCACCATCGGTGCCACAGCGTTTGCGAATCCGAAACCCAAGTGCATCACGAGGATGCGGAGACGCATACAGATCGCGTAGGCAGCCACAGCATTCGTTCCATGAATCGCCACAACTCGAATAAATCCCAATCGGGAGGCGTGTCTTAGAAATCCTTGCATTGAACTGAAAATGCCAAGGCGCAGGATTTGACGCATTACTGACAGGTCGACGCGGCGTTTAACATGCTTTAACGAAATGACACTGCGTCCGATGAAACAGAGGTAGAGGAAAATCACGACTCCAGCACTTCTGCCTATCACGCTTGCATACGCGGATCCCGCAACCTCTAAACGTGGGAATTTCCAGATCCCAAATATCAACAAGGGATCAAGAACAATATTTAAGACCGTTGAAACAATCATGACGACCATCGGTGTTATTGAATCTCCACCCGCTCTGAAAATAGAACCTAAGGTCATTGATACGAACATCATGATACCACCGAGCAGTGTGATACGCAAGTAAGGCACGCCCAGTCGTACTACTTCTGGCTCTGCTCCGAGTAGTCTCAATCCAATTTCAGCGAGTGGAAAACCGATACACGCAATTACAAGAGGACATACAATGCTTAAGATGAGCGCCTGCATCGCGATATTTTCCCCTTGCTCCCGCTGTTGCGCACCGATTGACTGAGAAACCAAAACAACCGTTCCCATGGAGATGCCAAGTGAAAGTACGCTAATCACTCGCTGAAGATTTGAGCTCATATCAACGGCGGAAATCGCTTCGGCTCCCAATTTCCCGACGAAAATCATATCAACCACACTGAAAGAATCCTGCAAAATATTGCTGAGAGCGATGGGCCAAGCGAGATGTATAAGGTTCTTGAAAATACTCCCTTGAGTCAGGTCATGCTTCGATTTCTTCATAGATAGCTTTCTCTCCGGTGTCTTGATGCGCTTTCGACGATTCAAATCTCCCTTTGTTTAGCAATTTTCATCAGTTATTCTATTGTGTCACATCTTCACAAAATTCGGCAAGAATTATCTGCTTGGATTTCGGCTGTTAATTTTTAGAAAAAACTAGCGAAATTCTGTTAAAAAACTATTGACAGATCATAAATAATCGTTTATTATATTAGCCCCAATCGCACATATTGTATGATAAAAGAAATTATACACAATATATTGGTGTTCTATGAAATGTCCATACTGCAATGGTTCCAGCATAAGAGTCATCGACAAGCGGGATACTGACGGAGGAACTGCCATCCGCAGACGTCGAGCGTGTCTTCATTGCTCAAAGCGGTTTACGACCTATGAGCGGGCGGAAGTGCTTGATCTTTTTATTATTAAGAAGGACCAGCGCCGTGAAGCCTTTGACCGGCAAAAGCTAAAGCGCAATATCATGAAGGCATGTGAAAAACGCTCGATTAGTCAAGAAACCATTGATCGCTTGATTGGGGATGTCGAACAACAAATTATTAGTATGCACAAATCAGAGGTTGAAAGTCATATTATTGGTGAAATTGTTATGGATGCTCTCAAAAATTTGGATAGTGTCGCATATATTCGATTTGCTTCTGTCTACCGCGACTTCAAGGATGCGGCAGATTTTGAAAACGAGCTTCGTCAATTGGCACCCGATGATTAGATTAATGAAACTGATAGTTCCGGGAGTGCGTTAAATTTAGGGGAATTATCAACGAATTATAGGTAAGCGTATTGCTGAATCTGGCAATTTTTTTAGCAATCATAAGAAAGGAATCAAAATGTCCCAAACCAACAATTTTGGTGTTAATCAGGATTCGATAGCCTCCGCACCATCGGATGAAACTGCTGACATCAAACCCTCTTCTCTTGAAGAAATTGCACAGCAACAGGGCTTGAAAATTGATCGACGGTATACCTTGCCCGGTGTGCATCCATTCGATACAATTGAGTGGGAACCTCGAAGTTCGGTGATCTATAATGAAAAAGGCGAGGCAATCTTTGAGAAAAATGAGGTGGAGGTCCCATCGAACTGGTCGCAGTTGGCAGCGGATATTGCGGTGTCCAAATATTTCCGTAAAGCGGGTGTACCTGAAACGGATAGCGAAACAAGCGTCCGTCAACTCGTCCAACGTGTTGTGCAGACTATCCGCCATGCCGGTGAAGTTTTTGGCGGCTACTTTGACACACCGGACGATGCTGATGCCTTTGAAATGGAACTGACGGATCTGCTCGTCATGCAACGCGGTGCGTTTAATTCGCCGGTCTGGTTTAATTGTGGACTATATCATCAATATGGAATTACAGGCGGAACCGGCAACTGGTATTGGGACGTTGAAAAAAACAGTGTGGCCCAGACGGAGAATAACTACGACCACCCACAATGCAGCGCGTGCTTCATACAATCTGTTGACGATGATCTGATGTCGATTTTTGAGTTGGTCAAAAATGAAGCGCGTGTCTTTAAGTACGGTTCAGGGACTGGAACGAATTTTTTCAAGATTCGCGGGCGGCAAGAAAAACTCTCCGGTGGCGGGACAAGTAGTGGACTGATGTCTTTTCTTGAGGTTTTTGACCGTGGAGCAGGAGCGACCAAATCTGGAGGAACTACTAGACGTGCGGCAAAGATGGTCTGCCTCGATATGGATCATCCGGAAATCACTGATTTCATCAGCTGGAAAATGAATGAAGAAAAGAAGGTGGCAGCACTCGTCGCCGCTGGTTATCCCGCTGACTTCAACGGAGAGGCGTATAAGACCGTTTCAGGGCAAAACTCAAATAACTCTGTCCGAATCACGGACGATTTCATGAATGCCTATCTACGCGGCGATAAATGGCATACAACATTCCGTACAACGGGCGAAATCTGTGAAACATATGAAGCCAAAAATCTCATGCGTCAAATATCCGAAGCCGCTTGGGCTTGTGCGGATCCGGGGGTGCAGTTTGACACGACGATTAACGATTGGCACACCTGCGCGAATACAGATCGAATTTATAGCAGTAATCCATGTTCAGAATATATGTTCCTTGACGATTCCGCATGTAATCTCGCTTCTATCAATCTACTCAAATTTGTCGATGAAGATGGAAACTTTGATATCGAAGGGTTCAAACATGCCTGCCGAATCTTCTTCATCGGCCAGGAAATTCTTGTGGATTTCTCCTCCTATCCAACCGGCTCAATCGCTCAAAATAGCCACGATTATCGACCACTCGGATTGGGATATGCCAATCTGGGGACGTTGCTGATGGTCAACGGCATCCCCTATGATAGCGAAGAAGGATATGCCATCGCCGGTGCGCTCACAGCAATCCTCTGTGGTGAAGCGTATCGGGCATCCGCTGAGATGGCTGCGGTCAAAGGTCCCTTCCCTAGTTTCGAGAAGAACCGTGAGTCGATGCTGCATGTGATGAGTAAACATCGTTCCGCAGCCTATCGTATTAGCCCGGATATCTGCCCACCTAACCTTTTGAAGGCGGCACAACAGACATGGGATGATGCGGTTGAAATGGGTGAGCGCTACGGCTATCGGAATGCACAAGCGACAGTGCTAGCGCCTACCGGCACCATAGGACTGCTGATGGAATGCGATACGACCGGCGTTGAACCGGAATTCGCGCTCGTGAAATTCAAGAAGTTGGCGGGTGGCGGTTACTTTAAAATTATCAATCAATCCGTGCCTCGTGCGCTAAAAAAACTCGGTTATACGGACAAAGAGATTGACGACATTGTAACCTATGTGCAAGGTACTTCCTCGCTAATCGGTTCACCGCATATTAATAATTTCTCACTTAGACAGAAGGGTTTGACTGACGAGGAGATCGGTCAGATCGAAGCGACGCTACCCTCTGTCTTTGAATTGGCGCATGCGTTTAACGCCTTTACCGTCGGAGAGGAAGGGATGGCGCGTCTCGGATTTGGCCCAGAAAAATATAACGCGCCGGGCTTTGACCTATTGAGTGAGTTGGGATTTACACAGCAGCAAGTTGAAGAAGCAAGCAAGGTAATTTGTGGTATGATGACCATCGAAGGGGCACCCCATCTGAAAGCTGAACACCTACCCGTTTTTGACTGTGCCAATAAATGTGGGAATTATGGTCAACGTTACATTGAACCGATGGCGCATGTTCGCATGGTCGCTGCGACGCAGCCATTTCTGAGTGGGTCGATATCCAAAACCATCAACATGCCCCACGAGACAACGGTTGAAGAGGTCGAGAACCTTTACGTTGAGGCGTGGAAATTGGGACTGAAGGCGGTGGCACTTTATCGGGATGGATCGAAACTGTCCCAACCTCTCAGTACGACCAGAGCGGAAACAGAGGAAGAGGAACAGGAAGCACGACCCATCCGTCGTCGTCTGCCCAATGAACGCGACTCAATCACCCACAAATTCAGCGTTGCCGGTCATGAAGGCTATATTACGGTCGGATTTTACGAAGATGGCAGCCCCGGTGAGGTGTTTCTCAAGATGTCCAAGGAAGGCTCTGTCATCTCTGGACTGATGGACACTATCGCGACAATGACCTCTATTTCGTTGCAATACGGTGTTCCGCTGGAGTCGCTGGTCAGTAAGTTCAGTCATGTCGGATTTGAGCCTGCGGGATTCACCAACAATAAGGATATCCCGATAGCCAAGTCAATCATTGACTATGTATTCCGCTGGTTGGGACTGAAATTCGTGCCCCAAAGCGAAGTGCTTGCTGAGGGAGACGAGAGTCGTCTAGGTGATCAACTTGCCCAACCACAGCAGCTGCACCCTTACGGAGATGACATCAATCCGGAAGAGAACGCCCAGCGGCTAGAAGCACGCGAAAAACGCGTCGCAGCGATGCAGTCAGATTCTCCTCCCTGTCATGATTGCGGGACAATCATGGTGCGGAACGGCACCTGCTATCGTTGTTTGAATTGCGGTGCAACGAGTGGATGTTCATAGGACTGAAGTATGAGGCAGATGACCTCGACAGTCAGAAGCATTGTTGAAGAGGCGTGTAAACAAGAAACCAACAAGTATGGATATGGTATCTGGAGTCATCACATCCTGCTTGTTGTGAAGTACGGCAGGCTGCTGGCGCAGAAGTTGGGAGCCGATCCGGAGATTGTCGAAATTGCTGCCTTGTTACACGACTATGCTAGTATCAAGGAAGAATCCCTTACCTCAGAACACCATCTTCACAGTGCTCAAGAGGCAGATAGAATCTTAAGATCTCTCAATTATTCTGAAGATAAGATAACTGCCGTCAAGCAGTGCATTGTTTCTCATCGAGGGAGTATCAATATAGGGAAACAAACAGCGGAGGCGGTTTGCCTTGCCAGTGCTGATGCCATAGCTCACATTGATCAAATTCCATCTTTGTTTTACCTTGTCTTTGTTCAACATCAGATGGAAATTGATGAGGGTGCGGCTTGGATAAGGACAAAATTAGAACGAAGTTGGAATAAATTATGTCCTGAGGGTAAGGAAATGATTAAGGAAAAATATGAAGCTGCCAAGAGGATTGTGCAATAAGTGCAGCTACCGGATGGAGAGTAACGGTGTAAACCAACACCTGCATCTACTTTGCCTCCAAGTCTCAAATTGGGAAAACAACGTTCAACCCTCCTGTTGTTCAACTACCCGTAGATCAGACGTAGAAGATTAAAGCCAATCATCCCCGCCACAAGCAAAACAATAAACGCAAAACAGAACCGGATTGAATCGCCCTGTATCCTTTGATTGGCGATTACCCCCACCTGTGCACAGATTGTGGATCCAATCAGCAAAAACACAACTAGCCATAAATCAACATTGCCCCGCATTGCATGGGTCGCTGTCCCATAAGCAGCAGAAAAAAATACGATAAGCGAAGTTGTGCCAACCGCCGCATGGGTTTCAACGCCATATCCGTAGATTAGTAGCGGCACAAAGAGGATACCGCCGCCAATTCCAAGCAATCCTGTGAAAATACCTATGGTGAGTGCTGAGTAAACAATTGCTGGGAGTGAGATTTGGCGAACACCGCTGTTGGGAAAGGAAACGTAAGGTGGGATGGGTAGGTGGCGAAGTAAGCTGAGCGGTTGTTTGTGATCGCTTTTTCTTCTGTGAATCAGGGATTCGATGAGAATCAATCCTGAAACGGTGATAAGCACCCCGAAGAAGAGCCATTGCAAGTAATACTGAAGCGCTGGAATTGACTGCTTCCCAACACTAATCTCGCCCAGTTTATCCAGCCAGTCGAGCAGATATACTCCAATCTCAATACCGACAAAATTACCTCCCACAATCATCAATGCCAGTTTCGCATCAATATTGCCGAACTTCCAATACCGCAATACGGCAGAGAAAGTGGTGCCTGCTGTCCGAGAAAGCGTACTTCCGATGCAAATTGGGAAGGGAATGCCGTATAGGATATTGAGGATCGGGGTGATTAGTGGTCCGCCGCCGATCCCGAAGAAGCCTGATAGGAAACCGCTGATGCACCCTAAAGCAATCAACCCCAAAATATTAACAGGTATGCCACTGATATCGACGTTCATCTAGCGTTATAAGTTCAAATGTGATAATCAATTTTAGGGTTGTGGGGAGTTGAACGGCCGGTACGACGTTCGAGAAGGGTGAAGATCCAGTTAATGAGTGCTCCCCAAGCTATAGGAAAGAGTAGACAGATTAGAACGTTAAAAATACCTTTCATGCACGACTCCAATTCGATGGAACATCAAAATCTGCTAGTACCGCACGGCAAAAGTTTTTAACCCCTCCCAAGTTCCCTCCGTGTCCGTCCAATTCCCCCGACATCTTGAGCGTTCCAGACCTCTATCAGTAGAGGTATTGGGGATTTATGCCGGCGTATACTCGCACATCCAAGTATAGAGGAAAGTTATGCTATTGTAAAGAGAAAAATCGATCGAATTCTTTTTGCTTGCATTTCCCATAGGGGTGTGCTACAATCACCAACGCTTTTAGCAATTTCCCAAGCAGGTCCAGATTTAGTAAATAGCACCTCAGTGGAGGCCTCTTTTTCGTAATCGAAGAGATTCTGGAAAGTTTGAAAGTGGCTGCTAATCTTTTTGCTTGATTTGGGGGTGTAAGATGTTCGTCGGTTTGAATACCGATGCCTACCCCCTAGCAAGGCTTCAAGGGTAAACGATACGAAGGGGACCTACAGAGGAACCGGATAAAAGTGACATCAGAGCCAGTTCATACAAACAAAAACTTCGATAACTTCGATAAATCGGAACCTGCTTAATTGCATATTTCTGCGATGTTTTTGGTTAAATTGACACCCTAAGGAGTTTTTTTGATGAAGGAATATCAGACGGAACAGATTCGGAATATCGGTATTATTGGGCATTCGAGCACAGGGAAGACTTCGCTCATCGAGGCGATACTCTATAATGGGGGCGCAATTGAGCGAATGGGACAAGTTGATAGTGAGACTTCAGTTTCAGATTATGCACCAGATGAAATTGAACGCAAGATGACAATTAACTGTTCTGTATGTGTTGCCGAGTGGAAAGGGTACAAGTTAAATATTATCGATACACCCGGTGTCGAAGATTTCCATGGAGATCTCGAGAGCGTACTACGGGTGGTAGATGCCGTTATTGTGGTGATTGATGCAACAACCGGTGTTGAAGGGGGTACGGAGAAGGTATGGGAAGCAGCTGATAGATATGAACTCCCACGGATGATCTTTATCAACAAAATGGATAAAGAGAATGCTAGCTTTGAAAACGCGCTTGCAAGCGTTGATGAGATTCTTGAAGCCCGAACAGTTGCGACACAAGTGCCAATTGGTAAAGAAGCTGACTTTAAAGGCGTCGTTGATCTCATCCAGATGGGAGCGTTCACCGAGCCGCAGGATAATAAGCCCTCGCCGAAATCGGAGGTCCCTTCGGAACTTGAAGCGCAAGCGGAGGAAATGCGGGAGCAACTCGTTGAAGCTGCTGCGGAAAGCGATGATGAGCTGATTGAAAAATTCTTTGAGGGTGAACTCACCGATGAGGAGATTGGTGCTGGACTCCGCACAGGATTAGGTGGCAATCAATTCGTACCTGTACTTTGTGGCGATGCCTTGCGAAATATCGGTGTCCAACCGTTGATGGACACAATCACGAACTGCGGTCCATCTCCGGTGGAGGGCAGACCGGTTACAGGAGTTGACGGCGAAACAACCTATGAAGCCTCCCCGGATGCGCCGCTGTCGGCGTTGGTTTTTAAGACATTAGCAGATCCCTTCGCAGGTAGACTCACTTTCTTCCGTGTTTATTCTGGCGTCTTAAATGGTGATTCTCAGGTCTACAACGCGACGAAAGATGAGAATGAACGAATTGGCAAACTCGCGTTCATGAATGGGAAAACCTCTATTGATACCCCCCAAGTCTCTGCAGGCGATATCGGAGTCGTCTCTAAACTGACGCTCGCGGAAACGAATGACACATTTTGCGATGCAGGCAGTTCATTCCAACTTCCCGGATGCGAGTTCCCTAAACCTGTTATCTCATTTGCCATCAGCCCTGCGCGGGAAGGGGATGATGAGAAACTGAGTTCCACCCTAGCCCGGATGATGGAGGAGGATCCATCATTCCAGGTTGAACGGAATAGCACGACGAAACAGCTGCTAGTCTCCGGTCTTGGTGAGATACATCTCACCGTCATACGCAACCGAATGCGAGACAAATTTGGCATTGAAACTGAGGTCGAAATGCCAAAAGTCTCCTATCAAGAGACAATTCGTGGTCGGGCGAGCGGTGTCCAAGGTCGCTATAAACGTCAATCTGGTGGACGCGGGCAGTTTGGTGAGGTTTGGATAAATCTTTCCCCACGCGAACGTGGTTCCGGCTTTGAGTTTGTCAACAAGATTGTGGGTGGTTCGATTCCGCGGAATTACATCCCCGCGGTCGAGAAAGGTATCCGTGAATCAATGGATCAAGGTCTGATCGCCGGGTATCCCTTCGTTGACGCTGAAGTTGAACTTTACGATGGTAAGCACCACCCCGTTGATTCTTCAGATATGGCTTTCCAGATTGCTGGTTCCTTTGCATTTCGGGAAGCGGCAAACCAATCCAATCCGGTGATGCTTGAGCCGATCATGAACGTCACAATCTCCGTCCCGGAACAGTTCATGGGCGACATTATCGGCGACCTCAATAGCAAACGTGGTCGAATCATGGGGGTTGAGCAGGCGGGCAAACGTCAGGTGATCCAAGCGACTGCACCGTTGGCAGAGATGTTCCGATATTCGATAGATCTTAAATCGATTACGAGTGCACGGGGTAACTTCACGATGGAGTTCTCACATTATGAGGAGATGCCTGATGAACTCGCTCAAAAGGTGATTGCCGAGGTAAAGTCGGAAGCGGAAGAATAAAGCGTACTATACTTTTTGGCTCATATTAAGGAATTGTGCAACAGAAACCGAGTTTTTGCCGAAAACTCGGTTTCTCTTCGTTTGTCGCACTCTCTTTTAATATGAGCCTATTTTTTTGCTTTTTGTAAGAGGATTTTAACGGAAGGGCGAGCACGGAGATGGAACGGTTGTTCGTCGCGTAATCACCTATTAAGCTGCCATCTCATTGCCAAACTTTGCTGAAACAACCTTTGACAAACCTGCTTGTTCCATCGTCACACCGTACATGACATCGGAGATCTCCATCGTCCGCTTATTGTGGGTGATGATAATAAATTGTGTCTCTTGGGCGTATTTCCGAATCAGATTCGTGAAGCGGAGCACGTTCGCTTCGTCGAGTGCAGCATCAACTTCATCCAAAACGCAGAACGGGCTCGGTTTAATCTTAAACACGGCAAAGAGCAGAGCAATGGCAACAAGCGACCGCTCACCGCCGGAGAGTTGGGTGATACTCTGCGGTCTCTTACCCGGTGGGCACGCGATGATATCAATTCCCGCTTCTAATACATCAGATTCGTCGGTCAAACGCAACTCCGTCTCCCCACCGCCAAAAAGTTCCTCAAATACCTCTTGAAAGTTCGTCCGTATCTGCTCAAATGCTTCGAGGAACGTCTCACGCGAAGTCCGGTTAATCTTCTGAATTGCTTGATTGACCGACTCGAGCGACTTCTCTAGATCTTCACGTTGAGTGACAAGGAAATCTTCGCGCTGCTTGTGCTCCTCGTATTCTTCAATTGCTACAAGATTAACAGCTCCCATTCCTTCAATCTCGGTTTTCAACGTGTCAATCTGTCCCATCAATTCAAGGTCGTCAACCGGATTATCCTCAATGTCGATTTGGTCGATTGAGATCTGGTACTTATCTAGGATTCGTGCAGAGATAGCTTTCAATTGCATTTCTAACTGGGTTGTCGTGACCTCTAGGTGATGCCGCAGGCGATTATGCTTATCGAATTCTCTCCTTGCTTTGCGCACTAGCTTCTGTGATTCCGCGATCTGTTCGATTAAGCCTATATGTTCTTCCTCTAGCCGTCTGACATTTTCCTCAGCCTCGAATTTTTCCTGCTCTATATGGAGGAATTTGCGTTGCGCTTCGTCAATCTGTGAAGAGAGTTCCTGACGAGTTTGATCATCAGAATCAATAACTGCTTGATGTTCACCGATACTATCGCGAATCTGTGCCTGATTTTTTTGAAGGTTCAGGATTTCAGAACTTAGACTCTGCAATTTTTCCCGTTTCCCTGCTAAGACAATTTCAAGTTCTTGACAGGAATTGATGACTTCCTCCCGTTTATTCTTTTCACTCTGGATCTGCTCTGACAGTCGCTCGATGCGTCGTTCTAATGTACGGCGCGTTTTGGCTGCTTCTTCCAATTCAGACTGAAGCGCGTCCTGATCAGATTTCGCTTTTTCTGTCTCCTGATGCAAGCTTATCTCTTCCTTCTCTACATCCTTCAACTGCTCGTCAAGTTGACTGATTTGCCGCTGTCCCTGTTCCAAAACTTTTGACAGGCTCGCATGCTCAATCTGGTGTGCTTGTCCCTGTGTGAGGAGGGTTTGCCGGGTCTGTTGGAGTTCTGCTAACTTGCCGGCGAGTTTTTTGCTTCTGGTATCCTTTTTGTTAAGCTGGCTGGTCAGTTGAGTAATACGTTCCTGTAGGTTGTCTAGCTCCCTTGAGCGACTCAGAAGTCCACTGGTTGAACTGGTGTTATGTCCGCCCGTAACCGCACCAGAAGTATTGATTAACTCTCCTTCCAGCGTGACGAGGCGCGCATTATGACGGAAACTCCGTGTTAGTTTTATCGCTGTGTCAAGGTCCTCGACCACGACCGTATTTCCCAACAGTTGCTGAACCGCAACCTCATATTTTGAATCATAGTCTAGGAGTTCAGCTGCTAGACCAATCACACCAGCCTTCCCCAGCAAGCTATCACCGTTAAATCGGCGAGTCCGCAGAATGTCCAAGGGCAAGAATGTCACACGCCCGGCTCTCGTTTGTTTCAGGAACTCAATGCCGGATTGAGCATCTTCAGCCGTTTCTGTAACGATGTTTTGGATCGCGCTCCCCAATGCCACTTCGATCGCTAACTCGTAGTCCGGTTCGGTTCGGATGAGTTCCGCTATGACGCCACAAATTCCACCAAAGCGTTCTGGTTCTGTTTCACGAACTTTCAGAATCGCACGGACACCGGTGTAGTAACCTTCATGGGTAGCTTGTAAATCCTTTAATGACTTAAACCGTGAAGCGCTAGTACCGAGTGAATCCTGCATCCCTCGCATCTCCGACTCTAGCTTGCGAAGTTCCGTCTGATAACGTTGGATATCTTCTTCAGTCTTTTGTCGGTCAGTCTCAAGCCGAATTAGGTCAGCATTAAGCTGCTGTTCACGTCGTTGTGCCTTTGTATAACTCTCCTTTTCAGTCTCCAGTTCAGTCCCTAAGGCATTTGAACGTTCTGTAATACGGTCCAGATTGGCAGCTGAATATTCTAACTTATTGTTGATCGACGCAAGTTGTGTCTCTAGTTGTGAAATTTGGTTCGTGGTTTCAACTAAATGTTCCTGGGCTGTCGCCACGGAGTTTTCGGCTTCCGTCACCCGTGTGTCGAGTCCGGTCAAAACCCGTCGCCGCGCGGTCAGTTTGCTTTCCTCCAACTGAAGGGAAACATCAATCTGTCTGTGCTCCTGCTCACGCTCCTCCTTTTGTCCTTCCAATTCTGCCGACTGTTTCTCCAGTGATTCAATTGCCTGAAGTGCTCGTTGACGTTGCTGCTGAATATTTAGCTGTCGTTCCTTATAAAGTGCAATTTGCCGTTCCGTTTGTTCGATTTCACTTGCGAATCCGCTCACAACCCCTTGTCCATCGCGAATTAAGTTATCTAATTCGGCTCGGCGTGCTGTCCCCTCCTCGATTTGCTGCTCAGTGGCATCGATCTGCTCGTTGGCTTCTGTCACAGCAATCATCAGTTCATCTAAGTTGAGTTGTGTTTGAGTCAAGTCCTTGGCGAACCGTCCGTGCTCCCGACGGCTGAGGTCTAATTCGAGATTTCTCAGTTGGCCGTGGAGGTGTTGATAACGTTCGGCTTGTGCCGCTTGCTGTTTGAGCGATTCAGTTTCACGCTGCACAGTGTGGATAACATCATTAATTCGCACAAGGTTCTGTTCAGTTGCTTCTAGTTTTTTAAGTGCAGCTTTTTTGCGATGCTTGTATTTGGTGATGCCTGCAACCTCGTCGAACAGGAAGCGCCGCTCTTCAGGACGAGTATTGAGGATAAGGTCAATTTTGCTCTGCTCCATGACAGAATAGGCATCGACGCCGATGCCTGTATCCATAAAGAGTTCAGTAATATCTCGTAGCAGACATGGAGCGTCATTGATGAAATAGTTGCTTTCACCGCTACGGGTCAGTTGACGGCGAACTGCAATCTCCGGAGATTCGAGCGCAAGTTTTCCCTCAACGTCCGTGAAATGGAGGGAGGCTTGTGCGCGTTGTGCTGGTTTAAAGTTCGATCCGCCGTTAAAAAGAAGATCTTGCATATTGGTGCAACGCAGGGCGCGAGGGCTCTGTTGGCCCAGGACCCAACGAATGGCGTCTGACACATTGCTCTTGCCACAGCCGTTGGGACCCACAATGGTTGTGGTCCCCGGCTCCAATATTAACTCCACATCTTCGGCGAAACTCTTAAAACCACTGATTTTAATTTGATTGATATGCAACGGATATTCCTCCTCCGATGGACAATTCGCAAGTTACATTTTCATTAACGTAAGTTAACGGATAAAGTTTCGGTGTTACGCTAGAAAAGTCCGTTGCAAGTTGATGGAATATCCCCATGTCAACTATAGTGAATTCTAAAAATAAATAGACACTTTCGCCCCCCGGTAGGTGCGGCTTCCACCCGCATCGCATCGGCACAGTTGGAAACAGTGCCTACCAAACGGGAGAACAGTAGGGGCGGTTTCCAACCGCCCGCGCCGGTTTGGAGTGTCCAAATAATTCTAAAATCTACTATATTGCTTTAATCCTTGGAAAAATTTTGGTTCAGTGCATCTTTAATCTCTGCAATAACTTCTGTATCAACTTCCGTGTCTATACGCGTTTGTAATGCTTTTCTTGCCGCTTTACCGCCAATCTGCCCTAATGCCCATGCAGCATGGCCACGAACTAGAGGTTCGTCATCGTTCAACGCCTGTTTAAGGGCAGGTACCGCAGCGCGATCCTTCCAGTTACCAAGCGCGACCGCAACATTGCGGAGAAAGCCGCGTCGCTTCGCTCGCTTGATTGGGCTGTGCCTAAAACGTCTACTAAATTGTTTCTGTGTCATGTTGATAAGTGATAGCAGCGTGGGTGCGAGGTTTCCCTTGCGAGGATAAAAGTCGCGTTCCTTTGTGGGTACCGCTTTACTATTCCAAGGACAGACTTCCTGACAGATGTCGCAACCGAAGATTAGATTATCCATCTGTGGGCGGAGCTGGTGTGGGATGCTCCCTTTCAACTCAATAGTAAGATAGGAAATGCACAGCCGAGAATCCAAAATATTGGGTGCTAAGATCGCATCTGTGGGGCACGCCTCAATGCAGCGGGTGCAGGTGCCACAACTTCCACGGAGCAATGGTACGTCCGTATCCAACTTGATGCTGACTAGAATGCCTCCAAGAAAAAACCAAGAGCCTGCCCGCCAGTGGATTACATTTGTGTTTTTAGCAATCCACCCGATTCCCGCACGTTCAGCGTACTCCCGCTCAAGGACCGGAGCGGTATCTACATAAACCCTGGTTTTAACCTTTTCTTCGGCAGCCTTTTGGATAAATGTTGCCAGCCGATCTAATTTCAAGCGGATAAGGCGGTGATAATCCGTTCCCCACGCGTATCGAGAAATCTGTCCGCGTGATGGGTCTTCCGCAAGTGATTTAGGTGGGTCAAGTGTGTAGTAATTAATCGCGAGCGCGACGATTGATTGGGCTTCAGGAAGGATCTGGCGCGGATCTCGCTTCAGTGGCAGATGTTTTTCGAGGTAATCCATCTCTCCGGCATGACCATCTTTCAACCACTGTTCGTAACGATCAACCGTTTGGCTCGGTTCAACGGGGAGGATACCAACCAATTCAAATCCAAGTTTTTGTGCCTGAACCTTAATTTGTTCTGTCAGATTCATACGTTCGTCGAGTGTGTGGTAGACGGCTATCGGCGAAACAGCACCGCCTACCGGAAAATGAGGGACGGACTCATCAAAAGCTCACTATTATCGTAGCAGCCATTTTTTCTAAAGTCAAAAGATTTTTTTCAACAAAAAACGATATATCCCCAAAAAACACTTGACACAGAATAATAGTTCGTATATAATAATGCGTTACGCCCGTTTCAGAAGAAAAAATTCAGAAACTCCCCTATCCCACAATCTCAAGGTCAGGTGAAAGCATGTCCCAGCCCGTAAAACACGACTACGACAAGCCCGTCAAATCTTATGGTAAACGTGAACGATTATCTTATGGAAAAATTCCGGAGATTATGGATCTCCCGGATCTCATTGAGGTTCAAAAATCCTCCTACGAAGAATTTCTTCAACGAAAAATCCTCCCGAATAATCCTCTAATTGGTCGGGTGATAGCTACTCCTGTTGAACATCCAGTTACCCGTGATATCTTGCTTGAGACGAATACGAAATTGACGCAAGAGCAAATTGATGAATTGCTTGAAGCAAATGTCAGTGACGTTGAAGTTATCCACGAGCACAAGACAGAGCGGGTCAGTCTGCGTGAAGATAAAGGCTTGCAGGCTGTTTTCAACGAAATCTTTCCGATTCCCGATTTCAGTGAAACTAACGAACTTCGGTTTGTTAGCTATTCACTCGGGGTCCCTAAATACGATATTAACGAATGCCAAGCCCGCGGATTCAGTTATGCATTGCCCGTAAAGGTTTGTGTCCGATTGGTTCTCAGAGAAAAAGATGAGGATACCGGTGAAAATCTGCCTACCGAGGAAATAATAGAAAACGAAGTCTATATGGGTGAAATTCCGCTCATGACGGAAAACGGTACTTTCATCATCAATGGTTCGGAACGAGTGATTGTCAGCCAGTTACAACGATCGCCCGGTGCAACGTTTGGAGAGGAAGCTCATACCAGCGGGCAGACGCTCAACACTGCGAGAATTATCCCGTATCGTGGCGCGTGGATTGAGTTCGAGTACGACATCAAAGACCTGATTTACGTCCGGCTAGATCGACGAAAAAAAATGTTCGTAACCATTTTGCTACGGGCACTAGGTTGGGAAACCGATGAAACTATCCTCAAACTGTATGCTAAGACAGAACAGGCTAAACTTGACGACTCCCTAATTGATCGAGTAGCGGCAGCTCCAATTAAACATCCTGCCACTAAAGAACTGTTGCTTGAAGCAAATGTGGAGTTGACGCAAGAGCAAATTGATGAATTGCGTGAGGCAAAAGTCAAAAAAGTTGAGGTTTTAGACGCAGATGATGCAGAAGAGATTCGTTTCCTACGGGATACGCTCGAGCGTGATCTCCAATCAGATTACAATCTACCACTGAGTTTTGAAGTGTCGTCTAAACTCGAAAGCGATCTGACAGATGGTGAACCGGTATCAGATGCATGGCACCAACAGTTTAAGGACAGTGGCAATTCTTTGTCCCCTTCCGCTATCGTGCAAGTATTGACAGAGGGACGATACCGTATATCCAACAAAAGCAGTAGAGATAACTTTACTATTGAGAATACAGGGGATACTCTCAACGTCTATCGTGGTAGCATCCAAGACCTCGCAGTCGTCGAAATATTTCGCAAGATGCAACCGGGTGATCCGCCTACAATCGAGAGTGCACATAACCGGTTTGAGAAGCTATTTTTCGATCCGGTGCGTTACGATCTCGCAGCGGTAGGGCGATACAAACTCAATGAGAAACTGGGCAATCTCTCCCTATATCGGAACGATGACGAGGCGGTAAATGAGGAAGTTCGTGTGCTCCGTCCAGCAGACATCGCCGCGGTTCTTCAATATCTGATACAAGTACAGAACGGAGAAGGCGAGATGGACGATATCGATCACCTCGGTAATCGTCGAGTTCGAGCTGTCGGTGAGTTGTTGCAGAATCAGGTGCGGATGGGGATGTTGCGAGTGACTCGCGCAACGCGAGAGCGATTGACGGTTCAAGATTTGGAGAGTGTAACTCCCGCCGATCTGATTAATCCTAAACCACTGACCGCTGCAATTAAAGACTTCTTCGGTTCAAGCCAACTGTCGCAATTCATGCAGCAAGCCAATCCGCTAGACGAATTAACCCATAAACGCCGCTTGAGTGCGTTGGGACCTGGCGGACTACATCGGGAACGTGCGACCTTTGAAGTGCGAGATGTCCATCGAACTCACTACGGACGCGTCTGTCCAATTGAGACACCTGAAGGTCCATCGGTCGGGCTAATTGTTTCTTTAAGTACTTATGCGCGGGTAAACGCCTACGGTTTTATGGAAACACCCTATCGCAAGGTGTCGAAGGGCAAAGCAACCGATCAGATTGATTACTTGGCTGCCGATAAGGAAGATACGTTCACCATCGCGCAAGCGCATGCTGTCCTTGATGAGGACGGAACGATGGAAGGCGACATGATGGTGACACGACAAAAGGACGATTTTCCGCGGAAGTTAGCGCCAGAAATTGACTATATTGATGTTTCCCCCAAGCAAATTGTTGGAGTTTCTGCTGCACTCATCCCCTTCCTTGAGCACAATGATGCGAACCGTGCATTGATGGGGAGTAACATGCAGCGACAAGCCGTGCCACTTATCCGCCCGGAGGCTCCGTTGATTGGAACCGGCATGGAACACAAAGCCGCTCGCGATTCTGGAGCGGTTGTGCTAGCAAAGCGGGATGGCGTTGTGGAAAGCGTGTCCGCCGCTGAAATCATTATTCGTACCGATGACGCCTTCAGGATTGCTGGCGGGGAACAGTCGTTCAGCGAAATGGGCTACGATGTATACCGCTTGACGACCTTCAAGCGATCGAATAGCGGCACCAGTCTTCACCAACGTCCATGTGTAAATGTTGGAGAAGAGATAAAAGCGGGTCAAGTAATTGCCGATGGAACCTCCACCGAAAATGGAGAGCTCGCCCTCGGAAGCAATATCCTAATCGCATTCATGTCTTGGGAAGGATATAATTATGAGGATGCCATCCTCCTCAGTGAATCGCTGATCACTGACGATACTTACACCTCCATCCACATTGAAGAATTTGAGGTAGAAGCGCGTGATACAAAGATGGGACGTGAGGAAATTACGCGAGACATCCCGAATGTCTCTGAGGAAGCTTTAGCACAATTGGATGAAGAGGGAATTATTCGCATCGGTTCAGTTGTCCGTCCCGGGAGTATTCTGGTCGGCAAGGTAACACCGAAGGGCGAAAGCGACCTCGGACCCGAAGAAAAACTGCTACGTGCCATCTTTGGCGAGAAGGTTGGCGAGGTGCGTGACGCTTCTAAATATGTCAAACCCGGCACAGAAGGCGTTGTGGTTGATGTCAAGGTCTTCTCTCGGAAAGAACGAGAACCCGACCGTCAAACGAGACTACGAGAACTTGCCAAAGAAAAGGAAGTCGAGAAGGAATGGGAGGCGAAACGCGGGTTGATTAACCAACGCAAAAACGCCGAAATTCGTAGTGCGCTGCTCGGTAAAAAACTTGCTAGCAGTGTTTCTGACGGCACAGACCTCATTGCTAAGAGAGGACAGATTGTTACAGAAGAGTTGCTCGATGCAGGGGTTCCGGTGGAGCACTTCCTTGTTACGAATAAGAAGGCAATGGAACTCATCGAACGCATTGAACAGTTAGCGCAAGGACGTCTTAGAGATCTGGAGGAAGAAAGGGACGCGCAGGTTGAGAAAATTCGTAAGGGAGATGAGTTAAAGCCAGGCGTTCTCAAACTGGTGAAAGTTTATGTGGCGACCCGTCGAAAGATCTCTGTTGGCGACAAAATGTCCGGCAGACACGGCAACAAGGGGGTTGTTTCAAAGATTCTTCCACAAGAGGATATGCCCTATCTAGAAGATGGTACACCAATCCAAATTATCATGAATCCATTGGGAGTTCCCGGCCGCATGAATGCAGGACAGATTCTAGAGACACATTTGGGCAGGGCGGCTCGGGAGCTTGGCTTATACATTGCTACACCGGTATTTGATGGTGCAGAGGAGCCGGAGATTCGTAAACTCTTGAAAGAAGCTGGTTTGCCGGAGCACGGGAAAGCCAAGTTGTACGATGGTCGCACCGGAGAACCGTTTGCTCAAGAAGTTACCGTCGGATATACTTATATTCTCAAGCTCAATCACTTGGTAGATGATAAAATTCACGCTCGCAGCACGGGACCCTATTCGTTGGTTACTCAACAGCCGCTAGGTGGTAAAGCTCAGCAAGGTGGTCAACGCCTCGGTGAAATGGAAGTCTGGGCTCTAGAAGCATATGGCGCTGCGTACACCCTACAAGAATTGCTCACAATTAAGTCCGATGATGTCGTTGGAAGAAGCAAAATCTACGAAGCTATTGTCAAAGGGGAGAATGCCCCTGCGCCGGGCACTCCGGAATCATTTAACGTCCTTGTGAAGGAATTGCAAAGCCTTTGTCTGGATGTGGACCTAGAGCAGACATCGGACGACCCAGATACTTTTGACCTAGCCTCTGAGAATTGGGAGCCGGAACATGAGATCTGATTCAGCCTCTCAGGGACTTACGTAAGGTAACCCAACCTACAAAAAAATTGCCCCATGCCTAAAAGATAACGCGAATCTTAATCTGATTGCGTTGCGCCGATATCCCAATGCTGTAGGATTGTGCTAATCCCTCCAACGTCATGGATTCGGAATTTGCTTGGTAAATGGGGGTTACAGCTGCTTACACCAAGGCGAAAAGACGATACTACCGAGTCAATACTTAATTTTCAATTGCCGATTGCCAACTGTCATCAATACTAAGGGAGAACATCCATGTCAAATCAAATCCAAGAACAAACAACACAGTCGGGAAATCTGAACAATTTTGATGCGATTTCAATCCGGATTGCTTCGCCAGAACACATTAAGGAATGGTCAAAAAAGACAGCATGCCACCAACGAACTAGCGGCTGTGCAACAAATAACTGTGCATGCGGCGAAGTGCGGAAGCCTGAAACAATTAACTATCGTACATTCCGTCCCGAACGAGATGGCTTGTTCTGTGAGGCTATTTTTGGGCCGCAAAAGGACTGGGAATGCGGATGCGGTAAGTATAAGCGAATTAAACATAAAGGGGTAATATGTGACCGATGTGGTGTTGAAGTTACCCAACAGAAAGTACGACGTGAACGGATGGGGTATATCGAATTAGCCGCACCGGTATCACACATCTGGTTTTTCAAAGGGCTGCCTTCCCGGATAGGATTGTTTTTAGACCTCCCGTTCCGTGAGATTGAACGCGTCATCTATTTTGAGTCCTTCATTGTATTAGAGGTCAATGACCCAGATTGTGGCTTAGAAGTAAAACAGCTCTTGACAGAGGAAGAGTACACAGAATACCAAAATAAATTTCCCAATAGTTTCCGTGCAGGTATGGGGGCAGATGCCATTCGAGAATTGCTCGAGGAGATTGATCTAGATCAAGAAATCGAAACCCTGCGCGCAGAACTCGAAGCGACTGCAAGTAAGCAAAAATCTCGGAAGCTGTCCAAGCGGCTCAAGTTGGTCATGGGTTTCAAAAAGTCCGGGAATCTGCCGCATTGGATGATTCTTACAGTGATTCCGGTAATTCCGCCGGACCTGCGCCCGTTGGTTGCTCTTGACGGCGGACGGTTTGCTACTAGCGATTTGAACGATCTGTATCGGCGCGTGATTAATCGGAACAACCGTCTGAAACGGCTGATGGAACTCCGTGCACCGGAAGTAATTATCCGCAATGAGAAACGAATGCTCCAAGAAGCGGTAGATGCGCTGCTGGACAATGGGCGTCATGGGCGCATGGTACGTGGTCCGGGCAATCGTCCCCTCAAATCCCTCTCCGATATGCTCAAGGGAAAGCCGGGACGTTTTCGTCAAAACTTGCTTGGCAAGCGTGTGGACTATTCAGGACGAACCGTCATCGTGGTTGGACCCGAACTCCAGTTGCATCAATGTGGCTTGCCGAAGAAGATGGCGTTGGAACTGTTTAAGCCTTTCATCATTCATAAGCTGCAGGCGAAGGGCTATGCTCATACTATTAAACGCGCCAAAAATATGGCGGAGCAGGTTACGGAGGAGGTATGGGAGGTGTTGGAAGAGGTTATTGACGAACATCCAGTGCTCCTGAACCGCGCACCAACACTCCACCGACTCGGAATTCAAGCGTTCCAACCTGTACTTGTGGAGGGGAAAGCCATTCGCATCAATCCACTGGTGTGTGAGGCATTCAATGCTGATTTTGATGGCGACCAGATGGCAGTGCATGTGCCATTAAGTGTGGAGGCACAAGTTGAGGCGAAACTACTGATGATGGCTACGCGAAACCTTCTCAAGCCAGCACACGGCGGAGCCATTGCAGTGCCGAACCGAGATGTCGCAATGGGGGTTAGCTTCCTTACGAAGGCTGTTCCTGAAGAGGAATGGGAGGAAGCATGCAAGGTGCCAACCCCACGAACCTATCGGGATACGGAAGAAATTATGCTTGCACACGATTGCGGTGCACTCGGACTGCATGATCCCGTAAAGCTTTACTTTGAGGGAGCAGAGCAGCCAATTGTAACAACAGTAGGACGGGTGATCTTTAATCAGGCTATTCCTGATACACTACTGTTCACCGATGCCAAGACGCAACAAGCGCTGCCATTTGCCAACCAAGAAATGGGGTCCCGCGATCTTTCAGACTTAGTATCGCGTGCTTTTGAGGAATTGGGTAATCGCCAAACTGTCGGATTTATAGATGATTTGAAGCGGCTCGGCTTTCATTATGCAACGCTAGGTGGGATTTCTATCGCCATGCAGGACATGATCATCCCGCACGAGAAAGCGGAGTTGATAAGAGAGGCGCGAAAGCAGGTAGAGGAGATCGAAGCCGATTACCAGAGAGGCGACATGGGGATGAGCGAGGGTGAACGGTACAACAAAGTCATTGATGTCTGGCATCGGCTGATTGAACAGATTGAAACTGCCTTGTTTGATGGATTGGAACAAGGACGTGATGATGAAATTGAAGGATTCAATCCCGTTCATATTATGGTGGACTCAGGCGCGATCTCTCGAAGCAAGCGAGATTCAATTCGCCAATTGGCGGGCTTGCGTGGGTTGATGGCAAAGCCCTCTGGAGAGATTATCGAACAGCCAATTGAAGCTTGCTTCCACGAAGGATTGTCGGTGCTTGAATACTTCATCTCGACGCACGGGGCGCGTAAGGGACTTGCCGACACTGCAATTAAGACAGCTAGCAGCGGTTACCTGACGCGGAAATTGGTTGATGTTGCACAAGACGTTATGATAACAACTGTGGACTGCGAAACACTTGGAGGTATTACTAAGACCACAGACGAAGAAGAGGAGACTTCGCTTTCGGAGCGAATTTTCGGACGCACAGCTGCCGATGACATCATTGACTTGAGCACAGGTGAAGTGCTAGTGCCAAAGGATGAGTTGATTACCCAACACGTGGCAAAGCAGGTCGAGGCAGTTGGTATCCCTGAAGTCCGTGTTCGGTCTGTGTTGACATGCGAAGCCCGGTACGGTGCTTGTGCAAAATGTTACGGCACCGATTTAACAAGCAACCATCTAGTAGATGTTGGTGAGGCAATTGGCATCATCGCAGCGCAATCGATCGGGGAACCGGGGACACAGTTGACGATGCGAACCTTCCACACGGGGGGCACCGTCAGTGGTGGCGGATCCCAGTCGAGGATTGAAGCTCGGCATGATGGGACGATTCAATATTACAATGTCAGATTTATTGAACGCCCAGTTGAAGTCAATTCGGCGTCAGAGGATCAACAGCCCGATACAGAAACGGAAAGGGTTGTCCTTTCCCGAAATGCGCAAATCCGGATCATTGATGACAATGGATATACGGTGGAGCGGCATGCCGCTGATGTTGGTGCGCGATTATACGTCGAAGATGGGCAAACAGTGACTAAAGGGAATGCCCAAAATGGTGAGCAATCAACACTGTTACTTGAGTGGGATCCGTATCAAGTGCCGATTCTGACGGAACATGCTGGACGCGTTGTGTTCAAGAACATTGATAAAGGCAAAACAGCGCGTGAGGAAAGAACCTCTGGTTCAGCAGAGTGGGTCATTATCGAACACAGAGGCGAGGATCAGCCACAGATTGAGATTCATGATGATGCCGGAGAAGTCCTAGTTAGCTATCAGATGCCAACAGGGGCATACCTTTCGGTTCCTGTTAAGGAACTGGACGAAAATGAAACTGTCTTGGAGCCGGCTAAAGAGCAGATAGAACAAGGAGCTGTCTTGGCACGGCTGCCGCGCGAAAAAGGGCAGAGTCGAGACATTGTGACAGGGTTGCCACGGGTCACTGAGCTCTTCGAGGCACGACGACCGAAGGACACCGCTGTCATCTCCAAAATTGAAGGGGTGGTTGAATTGGAAAGTGCTAGCCGTGGTGCACGCATCCTGCGTGTGGTGGAAGGAGATGCTCAAGAGAACCATCGCATTCCACAGGGCAAACACCTCATTGTGCAGGATAATGATAGAGTCGCAGCGGGAGAGCGGTTGACGGATGGACCAATCAACCCGCACGATATCCTCGAGGTAAGTGGGGAGGAGGCGGTCCAGAACTACCTAGTCAATGAAGTCCAAGATGTGTACAGAATACAAGGTGAGCGTATCAACGACAAGCACATCGAAGTCATCGTGCGGCAGATGCTGGGTAAAGTAGAAATCGTGGCACCGGGTGATACCGAATTTCTCGAAGAAGAGGAAGTAGAACGTACGAAGTTCAATCAAATGAATCGCCGAGTTGTTGAAAACGATGGACAACGTGCGACAGCAAGGCCGATCTTACAGGGAATCACGAAGGCATCCCTATCCACGGAAAGCTTCATCTCCGCCGCTTCGTTCCAGCAGACAACCAATGTGCTGACGAGAGCCTCAGTCGTCGGCAAACAAGATCGGCTCGTTGGTCTGAAGGAAAATGTCATTATGGGACATCTTATTCCTGCAGGAACAGGAGTGTCTAAGTTCCGGAAGATTCGCGCTTTCCCCACCGGGGAAGCACAACTTGAATCCGATGGGGATTCAGAGCAACCTGAGTTTACTGATTCGTTATCCGATCAGGTTGATGAGCCAGCAGCAGATTAAGTTTGAGTTGTGTTGCGGGGTTGCATAATCTGCTTTTTCAAGGAAGATGAAACGTTAAATGTTTCGTCTTCCTCTCGCAACGTACGTAAATACTTACTCGACAGTTGAGAGAAAGTCGTCCAATGCCATCCATGAGTCGACGAGCAGGATGGTTCCCTGATAACGCAGGGACGAATCAAATCGCGCTCCCGCTTGGAGCCGCTGGGTTGGGAGGCGAAACCGCTCAATCGTTTGCATTGCCGTGGGATTCTGCCCAATCAGCACCCCTAAATCTGCATCAAGGATAGCGAGAAAATCTGAGATCGAGTCTCCAATATACAGTGTCCGTGTTACTCCCCCGTCCCCGATGTCATCGGAGTTCGGGGGATTTTTTTTTTGTGACCTGAACTTTCTCAATTTATCCCGTGCCGAAACAACATGCAGGTGGATGTTCCCTGTTGAGCGTCCTGCCGCATCGTACGTCAAACTGTTGGTAATTATCTGATCGCATAGCCCTTCTGTTGCACCTTGGATCAAAGCCTGCGACCAATTGGCAGATAAAATCTCAACTTCAACACCCTCTGCTCGCATAGCAGACAACACCCGGTCAACCCCCGGTTTTTTGACGACATTCCGACCGACCGCTCTTAATTCCTCACTTGTAAGGCCTGCCAGAAACCCTTTCGCTATCACCCGTTGTATGGAGGCTGTTTCCAGTGCCTCAAAGGATTTTAGGTAATCGACAAGTGAATGCCGATGGTCCTGCCACGCATCGCACACCCTATGATACCGTGTCAAAAACCATTGCACCATCTCCTGCCAAGCTGCGAGAAACTCCTCTTTCTCATGCGTACGATTATCAGCCGCTGTATGCACAAGGGTGCTGATATTATCTCGTTCCGATATCGTTTCGTCAAAATCAGTGATGAGTTGATCGATTGGATATTTTGACATACGGTGTTATTCGCGCTACTGCGGCTTAAATTGTACCACTAATTTCTCCGCCCATGCTTGGTTAGCGTCAATGGTCCGTCCAGCGTTATGCGGTGTGTGGACGACATTATGCCGTCCTAGGAGTGGGTCGTCTAACGGAAGCGGTTCGACATCCCAGACATCGGCAGCAAGGCTCAGTTCGTCAGCAAGAACCCGCCTTCGCACCGCCTCCATATCGCAAATCCCTGCACGTGTTGCCAAAACCACTAGGCAGCCTTTCGGTAGTGCGTTGATGTGCTCTGCAGTAACAATGCCCCGTGTTGATTCTAACAGAGGCACCATTGGTGCGAAGATTTCAGCGTCTTTAACTAGCTCAGACAGGTGCCATTCCTTCCGAGAACCTGCGCGATGAAAACAGGGTTCGCTGGCATACGGGTCCCAAACTGCTACATCCGCCCCCAGCATATTGACAAAGCTGGCGTAGCGACTGCTAATGTTCCCGGCACCAACAACCCGTATCCGTTTTCCCGCGATCGTGCCGCTGGTAAAGTTTGGGTCATCGCCAAATTGATGTCCGCGTCCACCGGGGGTGCCCATCCCATCGGGTGCTTCGTAATCCCAAGGTACTAGGCTGCTGAGGATCGCACGATGGAGTTGTGGGATGCGACGTAATCCACACAGTGTCAGTGCAAGAGCGTATTCCGAAACAGTTTGTCCCCAGAATCCCTCGGTTGGATGGTTATAAACTGTGATTCCTGCCTGCTGGATATGCTCCTGAATCGGTCCCTCCGATATGTTGCTACCGTAACTTCCTTGGAAGGTCGCCTCCTCTAACCCTGTAAAGCGCTGAAGGCACTCCAGCGTCGCCGGTACACTAAGACACACCAGTCGTTTGACTTCGGTGGGATTTGAAGTGATCTCGCCGATGTTTCGCTCGTCGCTGGGTTCAAGACGTATAAATTCGACTTCTCCCTGTGCCTGCCACAATGTGTGGAAGTGATCCGCTGCGTATGGCCAAACACCGTCAAATCGGGGATGGACTACGATTAAACTGCTCATTGTTAATGCTCCTTTCTGATGATACTTTCTATCAGTACTTTCCTTATTATGATTCGCTTTCCGTTCTTGCGAAGAAAGTTAATGTTGTCCATATCTGGTATGTCGGAGGCCTTGTGAATCAAACGCCCGTAAGTAGTTTAATATAAGTGCGAGCGACTTTTAAATCTTCTAACCCTTCCTCTGAAGTGCAAGGCGGATTGCTTTCTCCCTTAATAGCGGTTGCGAAGTTGGTCGCTTGTTGTCGCATGGCGTGTACCGAAGGGAGTTGTGGTACAACGATTTCTGGGGTAACACCTTCGCCGGGGTCACGCAGTATCTCAACTCGACCGGGACGATTGGTCGCTAACGGTGCTGGCAATTCAATTTTCACGTAACCCCGCTCAAAACAGACGAGCACAGATTCCTGCCAATCAATCGTCGTGCTGTAAGGCGACATTTCGATGGTGCAGGCGATGCCGTTCTCGCTCTGCCCTGCTAGTAGTACACCAGAGGGATCGGCATACGTGACCGTGTACGGCTCTCCAAGCAGATAGCGCATCAGATTGATCTGATGGATGTAGTAGTTGACGAAACCGTTATATTGGCTGCGAACCTCGTCGTTCATGTCGGTGGCAGGTGGATCCCACTCCAGTGAAGGGGCAGGGGAATCATCTCGAATTAGATCGTTAAAACCACCCGCCACCCAGTCTCCGGAGGGCATTAGGATGCGAGCATATGTCATTCTTCCAAGTTCACCCGATGCTTTGAGACGGTCGATTTCTGCCTTTGCATACATTGATGCTGGGTCGCTACGTTTGTGATAGCCGACCATGTGCCAAGTCCCGCTCGCTCTCATAGCAGCGACAATTTTTTCGCCGGCTTCGATGGAAGCGGCAAGCGGTTTCTCAGTAAAGACGGGAACCCCTGCCGTGAGAAGTTCAGGTACAAGTATCCCATATCGACCGAAAGGTTGGGCGGCTACGATCCCATCCAACGCTTCGTTTTGCAACATCTCTTCGTGTGTAGGATAGCTGTTTGGAATACCGTAACGGGCAGCGACTTTTCGACGCAAAGGTTCGCGTATCTCAGCGATCGCAACCACTTGACAGATATCCAGATTCGCATAATTCTTCAGGTGGGCGCATTGTCCCATGTTGCCGACACCGACGAATCCAATCCTAACTTTCTGCTCCGGCATATTATAGTTCCTTTCCGAGGCATATCTTATCAAATTCCCCAGACACCGTCAATCCCAAAGTAGAATTCGTCCGTAGGGGCGTTTAGTTCTTCTGTAGGAGGGATCTCCGAATCCCAACACTTCACTGTAGGTGCGATCTCCCGGTTGCGACTTTTCAAGCAAAATGGCTAAAAAGCCGAAAACTATGGTAGATTTTAGAATTACTGAGACACTCCCAATGGACGGTAGCACTCCAGTAAAGCGTGGAGTTATGACTTGACAAGTAGGGGATCCACTGACTATCTTTATGTATCCCAACAATAAAGGAGTCAGCATATGGATCCCCAACAGATATTCTGTCACAATCCCGCCTGCCCGGCAAGGGGAAAAGTGGGTCGGGGGAATATAGGTGTTCATAGTCGCAAGCACCAGCGTTACATCTGTCATGAGTGCAAGCGGACGTTTACTCAGAGCAAAGGCACTGTGTTCTACCGTCTTCGCTATTCGTGTGCCTTTGTCACGCAGGTCATCACGCTATTGGCTTATGGGTGTCCGCTTCAAGCGATTGTTGCCGCGTTTGGTGTAGATGAAAGAACCGTAGCGAGTTGGCAGCATCGCGCAGGTGAGCACTGCCGGCAGGTTCATCAGCATTTGGTGCAGCAACCGCGTGACTTGGGTCAGGTACAGGCTGATGAAATACGTGTCAAATACCAAGGTGGCATTGCTTGGGTGGCACTGGCGATTGCCGTCCCCACTCGCTTGTGGATCGCTGGTGTCGTCAGTGATTGCCGTGACGGTGCATTGATTCGGCATCTTGTCCAACAGGTGCGTCAATGTGCGTTGTATGGTCCGTTGTTGCTGTGTGTCGATGGCTTAGCTAGCTATGTTTCGGCTATTAAGCAGGTCTTTCGTAACCCCATCTTTACTGGCAAGCCCGGACGCCCTCGACTTCGCTTGTGGCACCATCTGTGCATGGTGCAGGTCATCAAGCAACGTGACTCAAAGCAACCCAGACGAGTCATCGGTGTTATCAGACGCATTGTCTGTGGCACAACAAAGCAGGTACAGACTTTGATAAGACAAACACAATTGACCAAAACTGCACATGTGAACTACATCGAAAGGCTTAATGGGACATTTCGCGCACGCCTTGCGGTTTTGGTGCGTCGGGGACGGGGATTGGCACGGCATCGCCAAACGATTGAACGAGCTATGTATCTGATGGGGTGTGTCTACAACTTTTGTACGCCGCATCAGAGCATCCGACTCGTGCGCTATCTGCCTAACAATCGGCGTCAGTCGGTAGAAAGAACACCGGCTATGGCTGCGGGGATGACTGAGCAGGTCTGGACGGTGGAACAGTTGCTCTGCTATCAAGTTCCCCCTCCGCCGTGGCAACCACCACGACGACCGGGAAGACCTACTACCAAAATCAAGGAACTTATTCAACGCTATTTGTTATGACCACACTTTACTGCGGGGCTACCCAATGGACAGCTAACCCCCTAAATCCCCCTTATCAGGGGGACTTTTGAAACTTCGCGAGGGTTGGAGTTATTGGCAAATGTCTACTTATTTTTCTAATTCACCATAAATAGCCCTAAGCCATTCGTCCGTAGGGGAATTGCACCTGTGAATTTAGAAGAGCGTGGATAGGACAGTAATCAAGTAGTCGTTGTCCCATGCGGCTTTCAATCGCTTGTTGGCAACCCCCAGTTTGGCAGATTTTTCGCCTTTGAGCAGGTTCAGTGCAATGCGTCGGAGTATAGCGAAGTTTTCACTGCCATTGTTTTTACGGATACGACACGCATCTTCATTAAAACCAACGTCTAACACCCAGTGACAACAGTTTTCAATAGACCAATGGGCACGAGTTGCCTCAAGGAATTGAACGGCATTGGCATTCAGTGAGGAAATATAGTAACGCGATTTAACGGTATGTTCTGTGTTGGACTCTCTGTGTGCGGTGACTTTGACCACAGAGTTAAGATTGACGAAGTTCTCACTTCCTCTCAAAGGTGCAATCAACGCAGAGTCGGAGATAACAGTAGCGGTTCGGGTCTCGATTCGACCATGGTCGGCATCCACCGTCTGAGCGGTGTCGGTCTTCACATCAGTTAACCGATTGTCCAAAGTACCATCAAACAACAGTTTGACATCTTCATGGAGTTGTCCTTGGTTGGCTTTGAGTGCTAGCAGGTACGCTGCATCGCAATCGACAATCTTTTGAGCGACTTGAGTTTGACACCCCATCGCATCGGTAGTCACAATACAACCCGAAATGTCCAATACCTCAAGTAATTGCGGAATCGCTGGAATCTCATTAGAATGGTCAGCAACTTTCAGTTGACCCAATGCCACCGATTGAGCAGATGCCCATGCACTGACAAGGTGAATCTGAGGTTGATGAGTAGAAGTATCATAAGACCCACGCAGTTGTTTACCATCAACGGCAACCACTTGACCATCAGTCACTTGGATAACATGCTTTACCCAGTTAAGGAAACAGCGTTCAAATTGAGCAGAGTCAATTAAGCCAAATACACGGTTAAACGTGTCGTGTGATGGGATGCCATGGGGTAATTGTAAGAAGCGACAGAGCCAATTATACTTGGAATGTCCAAACGATTCAACAGCGACCCAACTATCGGCACCACAGATGACAGCACAGATAGCAATCACAAGCATATCCTTCAATTTATGATGGGTGCGACTATCATCTCGTCGGGGATCTGTTAATTCGGAAAAATGCGCTTGGAGGGAGGGGATTGGGGTATCAGTCATTTAAGCAACTCCTTATCTGTAGGGATAGCTTATACATTACCTCTATTTACTCCAGTGTCAAGCGTTATATTCACGTGCAATTCCCCTACATTCGTCCGCTACCGATATTGACAAGTCTTATCAATATCCTTATAATGAATATTTGCGTAACGAAACGGACGCAATCATCTGAAAATTGTTAATTCACAATCGATAATAGCCAGAGGAGATTGATAATGCCAGTTTTCACAGCGGAGGTATTGGCGCAAACATCCCAGAAGGTGTTCCGCGCCATGGGCATCTCTGATGCAGAGTCTGAAGTCGTGACACGCTCCATGGTTGACGCCAATCTGGTCGGACATGATTCACACGGCATCATCCATTTGCCAAAATACGTTCACGAAATCGAGGAATCCCTGATTCAACCGGGGGCGACAATCGAAGTTAAGCGCGAATCCCCTTCAATGGCGACGCTCGATGGAAATTGGGGATTTGGACCCGTGATCGCAACGCATGGAATGAAATTAGCAATTGAAAAGGCAAAGGCGACCGATGTCAGTACGGTTACCATCTCCCGTTCTAATGAGACCGGCAGATTAGGGGGATATGTACTGATTGCAGCGGCGGAGAATATGATCGGGATCTTGACGGTGAATGACCATGGCGGTGGTCAAAATGTCGCGCCTTATGGGGGGATTGAGGGACGGCTTTCGACCAATCCGCTGGCTTGTGCCATTCCGGTTGAAGGACGCGAGCCGATTGTGTTGGATATGTCTACCAGTGTCGTCGCAGCCGGAAAGGTGCGAGTAAGACGGCATCGGAAAGAACCTGCCCCGGAGGGGTGGCTTATTGATGCTACAGGAAATCCGACAACCAACGTCGAGGATTTTTATGGATCTCCCCCTGCTGCGCTGCTGCCTTTTGGAGGGATTGCCGCACAAAAAGGTTTTGGACTCAGTATCGTTGTCGACATTCTTTCTGGAGCCTTGAGTGGGGCGGGATGTACCAGCCAAGAGGGATCAAGGGTAGGCAATGGCGTGTTCATCACAGTTATCAACATCCCCAGTTTTGTGGACCTGTCAGATTTCAATGCAGAGGTCAATCGCTTCATTGACTACATCAAGTCATCCAGGTGTTTACCCGGGGTCGAGGCAATCCGCATCCCAGGTGAGCGTGGTAGGGATGAGGAAGAAAAACGGAGGCGGGAGGGAATCTTTGTGGAAGATAGTACATGGGAACAGATCCAAGCGGTCATGCAGAAATATCAGGTCCCAATTCCTGATCCGCTGACATAAACAGTTTCAAGCACAGGTCTGTCAGATTTTATTTTCGCTTCTGCCGCAGGGAAATCCTATAAGCATCAATCCATAATCGTTTGTTGATACCACTCCCAAAACTTGCCCAACCCCGCTGGGAGGGAGGTTTGTGGGTTATAGTCCAATAAGCGGCGCGCTTTGTCGATATCTGCGAAGGTAATCTTCGGCTCGCTGAGTGGGGCAGACGGCGCGGATAAAATCGCTTTATGACCGACCAACCCTTCGATAATTTTTACGAAATCTGTCATCAGGATCGGTTCACCCCGTCCGAGATTGATAAGTTCATAGCCCAGCGGCTTATCAATCGCGGCGGTCATGCCTCCAAGGATGTCATCAATGTAGGTCCAGTCGCGCTTCATTTGCCCCCCGTCGAACAGGACAATTTCTCGCCGATTAACGATGCGATCTGTGACGATGAACGGCATCATATCTGGGCGTCCACGCGGACCGTAAACATTGAAGAGACGCAATGCTGTGAAATTGAGTCCGTGTAAATGGTGATAGGTATATCCCATCAACTCGACTGCTTTTTTGCTTGCGGGGTATGGGGCAAGGGGTTGATTACAGGGATCCGTCTCAACAAAAGGCAGGTGTTTCGTATTTCCGTACACAGACGAGGTGGACGCAAAGACAAAGTTTTCGACCCCAATCTCACGGGCGGCTTCTAGCAGATTGATAGACCCGCCAATGTTGACATCGGTGTAGAGTCTAGCGCGTCCGATAGAGTAGCGCACAGCACCGTAAGCCGCTAAATGCACAACCGCTTCCGGTCCATGTTCTGCAAAAATACGATTGATGTTTTCCTCATCGCGGATGTCACCTTTGCACAAGATACAACAGGGGTGATTGCGTAATTGATGGATGTTCTCCCGTTTGCGTTCTATATCGTAATAATCGTTGAAGTTGTCTAAGGCTATCACCGTATCGCCACGCTCCAACACCCTCTCACAGAGATGTGAACCGATGAAGCCTGCAGCGCCGGTGATGAGAACTTTCAAGATATGCGTTCCTTTCTTTCAGTCTTTTCTTCTTCGGGGCAGTGACTAACATGTAGACGAGCTAGGCTTTCCGTCCCTTTTTATCGTCCCAAGGGCATGATTCGTGAATGACGCTATGCTATCATACGAGTGTTGCCTTGGTCAAGAAAGGTAAATTACAAATGCAAGTTAGATGTGTATGTTTCATTTGAAGACTAGGTTAAATGCAGGAGCGCGTTACATTAACTATATTGGAAAAATTTTGCTTTTTTTCGCGGAATGTGCTACTTTAAGATTTATCCATGCCAGTGTGAGGATCCGGGGAGGTTTCAACATAATGAACGAAAATCTTGATTTTGGTAAATATATCCCGGACTTATGGTGCGAAGTATACAAGGAGACCCTATGGGAACAGGGCAAGCTGCCATAAAACTTCTGCGTTATCGTCCGGGACTTTTTCTGCTTACAATACTGTTTCGAGGAGCAGATGACCTTGTTCCATTTCTGACCGGGTTGGTCATGAAAGGTTTCTTCGATGCCCTCACAGACGATGCACAAGCAGGATTCACTCCATGGACCTTTGTGGCACTGTTTATCGCTATCGAAATTGGCGACCGGATCGCATTGTTTGGATCTGCTATCGTTTGGCCCCGCTGGTGGTACGCAGTAGAGTCACTTCTTCGCAAAAACCTGATGGATGCTTTGCTTAACGTGCGGACACCACGCCATATTTCAAGCACCTCCGGTGAAGTAACCAACCGTTTTCGTGATGATGTGGGAACGGTTGTCAGATACTTGGAGCGATACATTCATCTGTGGGGTAACCTCATCTTTGCTGCACTTGCTATCGCTTGGATGGCGCGGATAAACGTGATGATTACATTTGTTACAGTCATTCCCTCCATCCTCGTTGTAATTATCATTGATGCAGCAAGGAAATATATCCATAAATATCGAACGGCACAACGGGTCGCTACGGCGCAGTCAACAAACTTTATCAACGAAATGTTTCAAGCGGTATTGGCAATCAAGGTCTCAACGATGGAGTCAAATGTCATCTCGCACTTTCGCCGGCTTAACGATGCGCGGCGGAAGTCTACTCTGATAGATAATCTGTTTGAACAACTCCTGCGCTCGATTAATCAAAATCTTGGAAATATAGCAATAGGAGTGATTCTGATACTTGTTGCGGAACGGATGAAATCGGGCGACTTCACCGTCGGGGATATCGCGCTCTTCATGACCTACGTGGGTGAGGTTGCTAGGAGCGGCTCGCTACTAGGTACGGTGATGACACATCATGCACGCGCACAAATTTCCTTTGGTCGAATGGAGCGAGTCATTGATGCGACGTCACCAAACGTACTTGCCCAACATAGTCCGGTCTACCTCCGGGACGATCTGCCAACTGTTCCAGTCCCGACCAAGACGGACGCCGATCAACTCCACGAACTAACGGTCAAAGGACTGACCTACCGCTACGAAGGATCTGAGAATGGGATTCACGAGATCGATCTACAGATACCCACGGGTTCATTCATTGTCATCACCGGACGAATTGGGTCCGGCAAATCGACCCTGCTGCGAACCCTCCTAGGGGTACTGCCGAAGGAGTCCGGAGAGATTTACTGGAATGGCGAGGTGGTTGACGATCCCAAATCGTTCTTAGTGCCGCCCCGTTGTGCCTATACCCCACAAGTCCCGCGACTTTTTAGCGAACCGCTCAAAGACAATATCCTTATGGGATTGCCAGACGACCCGGAGGCACTGAACCGAGCGATTCGATTGGGTGTGATGGAGGACGATCTCCCGACGCTCGAAAACGGATTGGATACAGTAGTGGGTCCACGGGGCGTCAAACTATCGGGCGGACAGATACAACGCGCCGCTGCGACGCGGATGTTTATCCGTCCTACCGAGCTTTATGTTTTCGATGATCTATCCTCCGCGCTCGACGTAGAAACAGAACATGTGTTGTGGAATCGTGTCTTTGAAACACAACGTTCTACCTGTCTTGTCGTTTCCCATCGTCGTCCCGCACTCCGCCGGGCGGATAGGATTATCGTCCTGAAGAACGGGCGGGTTGAGGGGGTAGGTACACTTGATACCCTCCTAGCATCCTGTGAGGAGATGCAACGGCTATGGCAGGGGGAAGTAGACGCGTAATCGTTAATATGGATTCTCTGCCGTTGTTATAGGACACCAGCGGGAGGTCAACAGGTCGTCCCATAAGGCATTTTGTGCTTCGGACGTTCCGATCTGCCGCAACACCGCAGCCGCATAGAAACGAACATATCGATCCGCATCGCTTAACCTTCCTGCCAATGTTGGTACAATACCCTCTGCAGACTGACCAATCTTTGCCAGCGCCATCACCGCATTAAGTCGAACCAGCATCTCTGAATCGCTTGAGACCTGCATCAACGCCGGAACAATGTCCTCAGCGGGTGCAGCAATTATTCCCAACGCCTCCGCTGCATTACGGCGGACCCACGAACTCTCATCACGCAGTCCCTGAATCAATGCTGGCACAGCCTCTTCCGCAAGCAACCCCAGGTTGCCCAACGTATCCGCGGCTGCCGCACGGGTAGGCCAAGCCCCATTGTCTAACGCCGAAATCAATGCTGGTACGCTGGACTGTCCCACTTCTGTCAGTGCTTGAGAGGAATACAGATCGGCTGGATTACCACCTTGTGGATTTGCCGCAGTTTTTATAACATTTGTATCTGCCAAAGCCTCAGCTTCTTCTTGTAACGCTTGCATCAGTGCCGGTATAACAGATTCCCCCATCTCGCCCAGCGCATAAGCGGAATTCAGGCGAACACTCTCATCGGTATCCCGCAGCCCTGCTATTAGCTTTGATACAGACCTGTTTGTGTCAGTCACGCCCTGTCCTGCGTTTCCATCGCGACTTTGGGAGAGCCAGTTCCAGATATGTCTTGATAACAAAGGATGTTCGTCGTCAGCCGTAGGTTGCCAGTGCGTATGCCCATTACCTGACAGGGATTGATCCGGTTCTTGCATACGGGTAAACTGAAATTTTAGCATGTAACGTTTTTTGTTGCTACGATTCGCTGTTGCCCGATGCCATGAATCGAAATTGACGATTGTTACTGTTCCCGCTTTTCCACAGAGCTGCTGCTCCCGCTCAATGCTCTGCGTCGGATTCGTGTCGGAGACCGTATTGTAATACTGTTTTCCGGGCAGGATCCCTGTTGGTCCCATGTCTTCCGTAACATCTTGCGGATAGTAGAACGCCATCACCCATCGGAAGCGATGGTGACGCACGTTCTGGTCAAATATATAGTCATCCTTATGCCAAGTTTGGCCCTCGCTCCCCGGTGAGTTGAGATGACAGTAACGGTGGGGGTGCATAAGGTAATCTGGTCCCAGCAGACTCGTCAACGCGCCCCAAACCTTCGGATGTTCAAAAACTCGCTGAATATCAGGGATCCGGGGCAGTAAGTTATTTCCCGGATTGCCTTCCTTCGCAAGGACCTCTTCAATCTGCTGATAGATGTCTCCATGCAGATCGGTTGGAAAATCAGTTTGGATCTGGATATACCCATTGACAATAAAATCTTGGATTTCTTGGGGGTTAAGGAGATAAGCCTTGTCCACCATTGCCTTTTTCCTTTCAGTATGGATTCGCCTACTTCCCTTGTGAAAGCTAAAGCTTCATGAGTTCGGACTCGCTTAAGTACGGTCGGATTTTTTCCGCAAAATCAGCTACCGTCTCATCAACTGTTGCAGTGGAGGTGTCTAGCGTTATCTTGTTTTTAATCGACGAGTTTTGGTACGCCTCCTCGAATTTTTGCAACACATCTGGGATGTCCTGTTCAGGCACAACGGGGTATTTATGGGGATTTTCTTTCATCCGCTTGGCGATAACTTCGGGAGATGCCTTCACTAGGATAAGCACGGTTTCAGGCGCAAACGCGAGGATACGCTGCTCAAGGTTTTGTGAAATCGTTTGCCGGTCGCCTAGCCCACCCGGTTCCCCGTAACCGTAGTATAGGGGCCCGTATATTGTGTCTTCGATATGGATACCGATTCCGAGAAAATCCTCTCCCGACGAAGACTGGGCGGGCGTGTGATAGTAAAGGTTATGCCGCATTATAACCTCCGTCAGTCGCGGACTCAACGCATCGAACTGCGCGATTTCTTCTTCAGTCAGCTCTGGTCCGTGCGGTTTGGTATCCGGCAGCTTGAAGTGATCATGGATGAGGGTAAATTCCTTGCCCATTGTCTCTTTGGTCCATTCGTTAATTGCGTGGGCTAATGTGGTTGTGCCACTGTATTCACAGCCAATCAGAAAAAGTCTCATTTTTTCCTCCGTTACTTTTGGTTAGGTGGAGAGTTGTTTCTAACAAACAACTGTTCTGTCAAAGAAAGTTTCGTTCACCGCAGAGACGCGGAGACGCAGAGAAAAACTGAATTTAACGCATTTTTCGCGCCTGCTGTTCTCTGTAGGCTGCACTGGCAGCGTTCAGAGTATCAATCGCTTCGTCGGGCAATACAATCTGTGTGCCGGCGAAATTATCCTCGACATGTTCAGGGCGTTCAGCGCCAGCCAGTACGCTTGTCACTTCGGGATGGGTCAGCACCCAAGCGACGCAAATCGTTCCACGACTCACGCGCAAACCTTGAGCGACTTCGTCCAACACATCTATCAGCCTCGCTAATGGTGTATCTGGGTCGATACTACGCCCCGGCACAAGGTGGCCTGTGTCCAATGGACTAAAAGCGAGGAGTCCTAACCCTGATTTCCGCAACACGGGAAACATCTCTTGCTCCATTTGAACCACACGGAGATCGCCTATATCGGTCAAGGATTCTCCTGCGATGTTATAGTAATCCTCGGTGCCAGCAATGGGCGATTTGCCCGTGCTTTGACTGAGTTCGACGTACTCGCTCACCTGTGCGGTGCTATGGTTAGAGACACCCCAGTATCGAATCTTCCCTGACTGCACTAGCGCGTCCATCGAATCGACGATTTCCCCTGCTGGCGTGACCTTGTCCGGCTGATGGAGCAGATAGAGATCGATATAGTCGGTCTGTAGACGGCTGAGGCTGCCTTCCGCCTGTTGAAAAAGAAAATCTTGAGTGAAACGCGCCGGTTTTCCCGGATCACTCTCTTTTTTTGGCGCGTATGACGCAGCAACTTTGGTGCAAATAACCACCTGATCACGCCTGCCTACAATCGCTTTTCCTAAGGTTTCTTCTGCGCCGCCCCAACCGTAGGCGTTCGATGAATCGAAGAAGTTTACGCCCACGTCAATACAGTGTTGCAGCACACGCAGACCCATTGGATTATCCGCCGCCCGCGGCATATTCCGAAATGCAGTCCCCTGACACAGACGGGAGACGTACAAATCGGTCTGTCCAAAACGGACCAGATGTGAGGAATGCCCTTCGTTTGACTTTTCTGCCATTTATCCCTCCCTTTCGTGCAAATTCTGTTACAAGTTCAATCCTTTTTCAGATCCATTATCACACCGTTGGAACGTTCAAAACCGTGCCGTTCATAAAAGGGAACAACGTGCTCCCCGCACCGCAGAAAGACCTCCTCTACTGCTGCCAACCGTTCGACTACTCGTCGCATCAACTCTGAACCGATGCCTGTCCCACGTTTTGATTCTTCCACAACCACATCGTCGATCAACGCCCGGTAGATACCATCGGTTATCACTCGGACAAAGCCGACAAGGCGATGGTCTTCCCACGCCCCCAAGGTGAGGGGCGTCCCTTCGAGCATTTTCTGGATCCCCTCAACACTCCTTTGGTTTGCCCAACTTGTCTGCCGGAGCAAGCCCTGTAACTGCTCTAGGTCGATCTGTCTGTCAAAAGAATAGTCCACCATACTAAAATCTCTCCCAATCTTTCTTAGTTTGCTTGTTGCTATTGCTCTGCCAGTTGTTGGAGCATACGGATGGATTCATCGACCATCCGCTCACCGGTGCCTTCCTCTGCGTAGCTGTGTAGTCCCATCCACGTTTGATAGCCGCCGAGTTTATGCGCCTCCCTATCGGGTAGGTAGCCCATCCAGTCATTGGCGAGCGAGACGACGTAAGTGTGCTCAAAAGGAGAGCGTTCCTTGAGATCAACGCCCAAGCCTGTAAATAGTTCGCCCGGCACACCGACAATGGCAACTTCACCGATAACCATCGCTATGAGTGTGGTTTCACGGTCTTGCCCTTGTTGGGGTGCAAGCAGTTGGCGCATGTTTCGGAAGACCTTGATAGTGCTATCCGCACCGTCCGGCACCCGCTTACGACAGTATGAGGACACTTTCTCGTCCTCCACAGCCTCGTCAAACGTCCGAACCAAGAACGCAAAAGAACGTTGGATGGACGCCAATTTATCAACGGGCATCGGCTTTGCTAGGTCCATAGCGTTGGTGATTGCTCCCTTGAGCCGCTTAACCGCTTCGGGAGGTGGCACCTCGGTGACATTGTGCGTCGAACCGAACGCGCCCGGCAGAAAGCACACACTGCCACCCAACTCGGCTTCCAATTCCTGCGTTGTCAAGCCGTAGAAACTAGGTGAACGGACATCTCCGTTACAAGTGCCGATCGTATGGGTGGAGTGGTTGTACATCAACGCCTGAAGTCGATCATCAGCGTCGCGGAAGGCGAAAACCGGTAGTTGTGGGTCGAAGGGACCGGTAGGGTGAACCGCGTCTGCACGAGATCCCACCCACCAGATTGTGTCGTCATCAAGCAATAGACGGCTATTGCCACCAATGGTATTTTCTTCGCCCTGATGAAAATAAAAATGCGATTCGCCATCGCTTAAGTTTGCATCTGCCTGTTGGACCGCCTGGACAATCCCTTCGCGCAGACGTTGGCAAAACAGCTCGTCGTGACCATAGCCGTGCACAACAATGGTACTCGGTGCATGATGTGTGTGCGTGGCGCTAATTAGAATGTTGGCAGACGAAATGCCGGTTGTCCTTTCGATCTCAGGGACCACGGCATCAACGTCCTCACGGGTCACTACGATAACGTCGCAAACGACAATGGCAAGCTTAGGAGCCGGCGGCTTTTCAAGCACGATAGCCACTGCCCTCAACTCGCCTTCTTGCCCTGTGACATACCTCGGTAGGATGCTGCCGGCGACGACCATTGAATCATCAGCCTGAAGATTCACACTTCCTGTGCCCACATGCAATCTACCAACTGTCGTTGATGCCATCAGCTTGCCTCCAAGAGTTGTTGCTAATAGTCAATTGGTTCTCGCCCGAAGTGACGGTGGAGACGGTATCGGATATCGCAATCGACATCGTAGACCTCAAAGGGATTCTCGATATTCGGATCTCGCTTTACCAGCGTGATGTGTACCGCGTTATGCCCTAGCTTCGGATAATATGCAGGGGGCAGTTGGTATTTGTACACCTGTCCATAGGGTCCCACTGCCCCGGTGCTTATCAGACGGTAGTTTAGATCCTCTATATCCAGCATAGAATCCGGCAACGGTTGACCGTTAAGTTCAATTCGGACATCGTTCAGGGTAGGTTCAATCCCTATCATGCGTATCCGTAATTGAACGGATTCAACCCTTCCTAGTGCATCCCATTTTCCCAACTCATCGCTTATCCGCAGTCGTACCTCGACCGGTTCTCCCTCAACCAATGTCTGCGGGAGAGAAGGTGCTATGCCGGGTGCCCAGCCCACACCTTTGGTCACACCTTGTGTCTCGGAGCGAACACGGTAGAGTTTATCGGTGGTCGCTAACATTTCGGGGTGACCTAGCAGTCGCAAGGTCTGGTACTCGTCATGCGTCCAGGGCCAACCGTTGGGCGTCCAGTGAGCATCACCTATCCCGAAACCGTCTGCGCCTTGGGCATACGCATTCGCAGCTGCAGCCCAAATCATCGGCGGGGTGGCGTACTGTTTCAGTTGCCTGCCGAGCACATTTTGGAAGGACGCAAGCACCCGGCACTGAGTCCCACTAACCAGAGCCACCGCACTTGAGAGATCGGGATCCTGATCCACAGGTCCCTGTGTGAGTCCGGGTTGACAGATGAGACCATCTACTAATCCCTCTGAAACCCAAAGCGGAACGTCATATCCGAGGGCACGCCAAGCGTCTGGATGTGCCGGGATGCGGACATAAATCCGTTTGCGACGCCCCTGATCCGCTTCGGCGTTCCGAGTAACTGCGCGCAGGTCGCGTATCCATTGGGTCATCATCGGCGTGAGTTCTTCGACCTCATCGAACCTGCAAAACGGAACGAAATCGGTCATGTTCAGTTCGATCCCATCGGTTTCGTAGCGGGCGAGTAGTTCTTCGGAGACCTGAAAGCGTTCCTCACGCACCTCCCGATGCAAAAAGCTGAACCGTGTTGCGTCCGATGCCCGCGGGTCATCTTCCTCACCCACCTGAAACTCTGGATGCTCGTACACAAAGTCGGACTTGCGTCCCAATCCCCCGTCGATCGCTCTATCGCCGCCGGAGAGGGTGACCGGATTGCTGGGGATAAACCAGATCCCTTTTTCGTGGCAGCGATCGCAGAGCAGCTTCAGCGGATCGTAACCATCGTCGATCAGTTGATGGATGTTTCGTCCGGCACGATACCAGACGGTGTGTGTCCATTTGACGACATTATCGCCCCACTTTTGGGCAACGCGGCTATCATACATGGTCACACCTCCCTCAAGTACCGCGAAGTATATGAGGGTATCTACGCCGCTGTCCGCCAGTTGATCTACATTGAAAGTGAAGTCTGACGGGTCGAGGGGTGGTTCAAATTGATAAAGGCTCGCAGCGTGTCGCCCGTCATCGAACATGAAAACGCGGGGTTCGTCCAAGGAGTGTCTACGCTTCATAGCGGTTTGCCTTTCCGGTAGGAGGATTCAAGATTCACGCAGATGGGGGATCAAAGGCTTCCAAGTAAGTTCGCGTCGTCTTGTTGAGGTTGCCGTAAAACGCTCGTACCTCTGGATCCGGATCGTGACGCGAGAATCGAGGGGGTATCACAGAGCAGTCGCTCAAGTAAGGGCGAGAACGGTGCCCATAATAGGCTTGAACTGTTTTCCGCTCTCGTTGTGTGACGCGAACCGTTGCCGTATGCGGAACAGCAATGTTGAAAAGCGCGACAGTGCCTGCCGGTCCGTGGAGGTCTACTGTTCCATTGCGCTCGACATTCGCTGCGACCTCCAAGATCGGCTCATCCACAGATTCGGGTGAAATGGAGAAGCAGTGTGTCCCTTCATCGACATCGGTGAGGTAGACCATCAATTGTATGTAATCCATCCGAAGTGGATGATCCTCCCAATGCGGACGGTCACGATGAAACCGTTGATGGGGTTCGGCATTATACGCTCCCATGTGGCGTAGGCAAATCTCGGCGAAACAGACGGGTCCCCCCATCAGAAATTCAATCGCCGGCAGGATCTTGGGATGGCGGAGCAGTTGGTCAAATTCCGGTGAAGTAACTAACGCATTACAGTTTCGCATCTGGTTGGAGAAAGGATGCCAACAATTTGGGCTGCCAAACTCCCTGCGGTCACGATCGAAAATTTCACGGAAATATATTACTTCGTCGGAGGTGAGGGTATTCTCGAGAACAACATAACCGTTCTTGCGGAAATGTGGAAGGAGTGTTTGGAAATCATCTGTGGTTTGGGTGGCGGTCATTCGTCTTTTCTCTCTAAAAATGTGTGTGAAGAACTGTCTCTTGCAAATTATAGTAAGGTTTAGAATTATGGTAGATTTTAGAATTACTTAGATATGATGAGCGAACCAAGTTACGAACCTTGCTCGCCGAGTTACGGCACACGGCGTGTGCCTACTACTATTAATGTCTACTTATTTCTCTAATTCACTATAATTGGACACTGCTAATCGGCGCAGTTGAAAACAGCGCCTACCGGGGAGCGGAAGTGGTTAGAAAACCTCGCCTACCGGGGATGGGAAAATACGGGCTATCACCCCGGTAGGTGCGGTTGAAAACCGCACCGCATAGGCGCAGTTGGAAACAGCGCCTACCAAGCTAGAGACTGGACGGCGCAGTTGGAAACAGCACCTACCAAACATGGGGAGCGAAAGTGTCTACTTATTTTTAGGATTCACCATAAATCACTCGTGCATCATCACTTGGGCTGGATTGATAGCCCCGTATTTGCCCTTGTTTGCGGTGATCTCGAAGGCTTTGGGGACAGATTCAATGCCAGATAAAACGTGCTTGATGGTCGGTTTCAGGCGAATCCGTCCGGAGGCGACCAACCGAACCGTATGTTCTAGGTGCGCTAAGGTGCTAATGTCCGGGAACAGACATCGGAGACTTCGCTCCCGTAACGCGTCAACATCAAGTTCCATCGGGTGGCCGAACCACGAAACGATGTTTAATTTCCCACCCGACCGGACGGCTGCGATGGCTTGTGTAAGGGTTTTCGTCCCCGACAAACCCTGCTTGGGGCTGCCACCCGCGCATTCAAAAACCACATCGGCACCGTTGCCGCCTGTCAACGCCTGAATGACTTCAACCGGATCGTCCTGACTCGCATCAATGCTGTAATCGGTACCTAATTCCACAGAGACTTGGCACGCCTCCTCTCGGACATCTACGGTAATCAACTGCCCCGCACCGCTCGCACGGGCGACCTGCATACACTCAAGTCCCATGCTACCCTGACCGAAGATAGCCACCGTGTCCCCAATACGTATCTCCGCCGTATCCACCGCTGCGAGGCTATCGGAAAGCGACTGCAAGCACGCCGCCTCACTGTCAGAAATTCGGTCGTCCACCTTTGTCAAAGCGATTTCGGGTAGGACGGCGAACTCGGAGAAGCAGCCGGGCAACTGAAAGCCGATAATAGGTCCCCGTCGACAGTCGTTTCCACGTTCCGATAGGCAGAGAGAGCATTCGCCACAGGGCAGCTTGGCACGGGCTGCCACACGATCGCCCGGACGGAACGTTGAATCCGCATCGGATTCAACGATTCGGGCGCAGAACTCGTGCCCGAATAACCGTATCGGTGCTTCGGTTTCCAATCGGTGTTTAATCTGCTCGTAAGCGAGGGTCGGAATCCCGTAAGCTAGTTGTGCTTCGGTCACGGAGGGTTGCACGCAGAGCATCTCTGCGATCACATGCCCTTCACGCCGAACTGGGTCAGGGACCTCGTCTAGTCGCATATCGTTAAATCCGTAAAAACGCCACGCTTTCATCTAAGATTTCTCCGATTATACTAACGTAAGTGGCTAGTAGCCAGCATATTCAAACCAATAGTCCATAATCCCTGTGCAAATAGTATCATTTTTGTAGGTCGATTTTCCAAAATCGACGGTTTGGTGTCGAGATGTGAATCTCGACCTACAGGTTTTGATGGATTTTCAATGCCTAGCAACTTAGGTTATATTAACGCAAGTTGCTAGTTATGGTGCTGCTGCCTGTCTGAATCAGGATTCTCTGGATTAAAGGATTTACAGGATAGTAACTGTGAAACGCCCCATAACACGAATAGAGCCGAGTGATTTGACTATGTACAACCCACACCCCTACGATTCAGCGGTTTGGCAGGGCCCTGTCAGGTCTAAAAAAATATTTCAAGCTCACATCGGGGGTTCATCTTTGGTGGATGTCTCTTTGAACCCTGATGGGGCCTAGCTTCAAGGCGTTTGTAGATTTTTATCACGTAAGAGAAGGTACGTCTAGATGGCTTTTTGACCTGACATATACGCACTATTTATGAACCGTTTTTCACTGAAATGGCACCATAACCTCGCCAAATGTCAGGGCTTTGTCAGGTCCCTGATAGGTCTAAACTCTGAGGTACGTAAGTCCTAATGTGTAAAAACCGTGTAATGATTCGTCCTAGCAACTTGGGTTATTATAACCTATTTTTTGACCATGTGGGTAACTCCTATATGTTTTAGGTACAAAAATCCTCTATCCGCTGTGCTCCAGATTCAAAAAGCGATCTGTTTGCTGGCACGTCAAAGGTGAAAAGGGGTTTGCCCCATTCCGATACCTGCCGTGCGAATTGCAGTGTCTTACTACCCTCCGAGGCGTGGGCGATACATATCTTGTCTGCAAGTGCTGCAACGAATGCGTTGCGCTGGTTCGCCAACGCTGCGGTCGATCGCCGATGTTTGCTGTCAAAAATAGACAGAAGTAACAGACGGTCCGCCGCTAACGCCTCTTTCCATGCTGGTTTCAGTCGCATGTTTTCGACGCTCCGAGCGGGACATAGGATAATCGGTTGTGAGCCTCGCAGCAGGACACGAAGGCATTCTTTTTCAACAGGTGAATGATACCCTCCGATGGTGGGCCTCCCTGATGCCCGGAATTGTTGAGCCAATTCATGCGCTTTCAAGATAACCTGACCGGGGCATTTGCTGGAACAGAAGAGTGCCCAGAGGTCTCCGTTTAGGTGAGCCTCCCGATCTATCAATAGGGCAGTATTCCCTCGCGCCCAGATGGTTTCTGGGGCTTCTGTTTTCAAATACCCTTTCAACTGCGTTGGGTAGTTGGGATCTGATTGTGTGATGCGTTCAATTGGATATGTCACTTCCGAGTCTCATGTGGATGCTGCGCCGAACTAAGCAATCTCCCAAGTGCGGAGTTTACGACACTCTTCCGGGGGTGCACCGTTTTGGAGCCAAACGAGCGGTTCCTCTTCCTCCATGCGCTCAGGATTCACCCAAACGATGTCTCGGATTTCACCAACACGTTGGCTAGCGCGGGCGAAAAGCTGCCGGATGATTTCCTCGAGCGAAATAATAGTCTGATCGGTTGCTAGTGCTGCGTTGAGGAGGTGAGAGTCTTTTTGCATATCTTCAATCTCGTCTTGATTGGTTGCTGTCTTTTCGATTTTGTCGCGGAGTTCCTCATCTGCCGGGGTATTGATACGATACACTTTTTTGCGGACATCCATTGACACTCTCCAGCGCCGCGCAAAGCCGGATCGGTGTCTTTTCCACTCATTACTGATTTCCGGTGTCATTACAACGCTGTGACCTAGTAATAACACTTCCTGTAGAAAATCCCGACAATGCTTGGCTCTCGGATGGGTTGCTTCCTCGCTGCCGGAGGCTTGGGCAACATCGGTATCAATAACTAATCGTTTTGAATCTGCCGCCCTCACGATGCCCCCATCTTGCTAAATGCAATTCTGTCTACGGCGTTCAGATAACGGCTCTGGGTCTTCAGGTCGACATCATCAAAGTCCTCGGGCCAATCCCCGTAAGCACCCGCCTCGTCCAGATCGGCGGTGTCGATTTTGGTGGCACCATTATCATCTCGTGTGAACCAATGCAGCTTCACCAATTCCGGCGAGAGGTCTCCTTCGGCGACAAGCGTTTGAACCGCCAGAAGCAGCAGGGAACTGTGTGTTTCGGCGACGACACGGACGCCACGCTTCGCCGCAGCTGCTAAGATTCGTGCCAATGCGACTTGTGCACGGGGGTGGAGGTGCATCTCCGGCTGTTCGAGATAGACTAACTGCCCCGGCTCTGCGACAATCAGGGCAACTAAAACGGGCAGGACTTGGGACACGCCGAAACCCACGTCGGCGATGCTGACCATGTCCGCATCGCTAGTTTTGTCATCAGAAAGGCGACCTACTTGAAGTTCGATCTCGGTATCGTCGATCTTCTGGGTGCCGACCCGTCCTGTCAGTCCAAGTGCATGAAGGGCATCGGCTAACGTTTTTAGACGCTCATCTCCCGTCTCCTGCCACTCGTGGATGATACTCGCAACGTAATGTTCAAACGGGCCGGGATACCGGGGACCGGTACTGGTCAGTTTGTAGGTACGCTCTGGATTACCTCGTAATCCGGGTAGGTGGATGGTATTAAAAATATATGCCCCAAAGCCATAAGTAACCTCATAGAACCCACTACTAGACTGAGATCCCAAATACAAAAAACAGCGCGAACGCTTCACTGTATCAAAATTCTTGAGTGCCGGATCTTGATTACCTAGCGACTTGATTTCTTCAGACGACATCTCTGGATATAATGTAAGGGACTTGGTAGATAACGCTTGATCGGGGTCTAAATTTTCTTTCGTCATTTCGACAATTTCAATCCCATTCTTTCCCTTTCTGAAAGTCGCTTGCACTGCATTGGAAACATTAGATTTATGAGTCTGAATCTGAATCTGAAAACGATCTATTCTTTTTCCGTTAGGTAGTGCGGACAAAAATTGCTCTGCCAATGTAAATTGGACGTTTGGTCCATCAATCAACAACGGTCCCGGATCATACGGTGCCTCCAGCGTCTGCTTGAGCATCAAGAACGGTTGCATGATGCTTGATTTCCCGGAGCTATTCGCGCCGGCGAGAATCGTCAGCGGACGGATGTCGATTGCACACTCTTCAGCGAGCGACTTGAAGCCGCTCACTGCTATCTTGGTGATGCCTTCTACCGTTTCTTTCGACATGCGTGAGGTACTCCTGTTGTAAACATTTATATTTACGAGGCTATCAGCATTGTAGTGGTTCTTTCCGACAGATTCACAACCGGGACGTTTTCGTTAGCGTTGCGAAACGGGGTAGTGCTATTTCTTCCCAAGTTTCCAGCAGTTACTTGGTTTGATTGGGCATCTTTGCGTACTTCCTTGAGGGGTAACCATGCCTGCCAGTGTTTTTTATAAACATCGGCGTGATTGGGTTTGAGTTGTATCGCCTTGTTAAGATCTACGATAGCAAGGTCAACCAAGCCCTTGATCTTGTAAGCTACACTACGATTGTAATATGCCTCGGCAAAGTCAGGATTGAGCTGCACTGCCCTATTAAATTCTACGATGCCACGATCATAATCACCTTTTTCACAATAGACAGTCCCACGATTGTTATAGGCTCTAGCATAATTGGGGTCTAGGCTCACTGCTTTTGTATAATCTTCAATGGCACGGTCATAATCACCTTTGTAATAATAGATAAGGCCGCGATGGTTATGCACACGGACATCTTGGGGATTTAATTCTATGGCTTTGTTAGCGTCTTCGATAGCGCGGTTATGCTCACCTTTACTTTGATAAGCAGTCCCACGTCCACTATAAGCTCTAGCATCATCAGGGTTCATTTCTATGGCTTTGGTAAAATCTTCGATGGCGCGGTTATAATCGTCTTTACTGCGGTCATAATCACCTCTGCTCTGGTAAGCGTTGCCACGACCACAATACGTATTGGTATCATCGGGGGCCAGTTCTATTGCTTTGGTAAAGTCTGCGATGGCGTGATCATAATCGCTTTTACTACGGTCATAATCGCCTTTGCTTTGGTAAGCCAGAGCACGATGCTTATAGGCCTCGGCATTATCAGGATTCAGTTCTAATGCTTTAGTAGCGTCTTCAATGGCGGAGTTATACTCACCTTTATGGTGGTAAACTCTACCTCGCGCTAAATAGAGTTGAGATATACTTGGATCTAATTCTATTGCTTTAGTAAGGTCATCAATGGCGTTGTCATACTCGCCCTTATGGTATGCCTCAATAGCGCGTTGCACATAACCTTCAGCATTGGGGTCAATATGTGGATCCAATTTTCCCAATAGAGAACCCAAATAGTCAATGCTAAAGTTCTTTAATCGACCGTTTCTCAACGCTGTCATTTTCGATTGGCTTATTCCCAAAAACTTCGCAGCTTCCTTTTGAGTCATTCCCTGATTGACAATCAAGCGGTTAATCTTGTATGCGAGTTTCGCTTTCGCCAATTTTTCATCGGGTGAAGGGAGCCCTAAATCCTTAAAGACATTTCCTGAACTGGGGGTATAGTCTGCCATAATCTATCCTCCTTGTGCTAACTTCTGAGCTCGCTGCAATCGGCGTTTGATGAGATCTATTTCTGTCCTTGGTGTCTGGCTGCCTCTTTTGGATTTCTTTTGAAACGCATGTAGCACATAAATTTTATCGCCGATCTTGGTAGCGTACACCGCTCGATAAGTATCACTTTTGTAATTACTTCGGATTTCCATGACGCCCGAAAATCCCTTTAACGGTTTAGCTTTTGGGTGCTTATCCCCAATCTGTGCAATATAAAGCGCGTATCCCATTTCATCTTGTACCTCTGCGGGAAATTCCTTCAAATCGTCGCGTGATGAACCAACCCAAACTACAGGTTTTTCCTGCTCCTGTTCGGTTTCTCTCATACCGAATCCTTTGTAAACCAATCCTTAATATTCACTCAACCTTGTTTCAATCACTTCCCAATCTCATCCGATCATGATAATGATGGGGTTTCAAAGAAAAGAGGTAAGGGAAGCTATTCCTTATTTTTTGGTTGGTGCGTTTGCCCCGTCTCTCCACCACTGCGCTTTCCATGAACAACCTTCTTTACTACCCGTTTAATCTCACTCCTTTTGAGCCTACCTCGTTTAGGTGGGTATTTGACGATTCTTTCTCTTGAGAGTTTACACAGTTGAACGCTCCAAGCCAACGCTGCAGGACACACTCTTTGGCAACGATGTCCGATGCCGTTTCCCCGATAAATCGGGATTAAGAAACGTGCCGTCATTTGCACAAGGGTCACAGGATACGGAGGTTACGGCATACGGCGTATGCCTACTACCTTTTTTTATTTGAACTTGGATTTACTGACTTTTGTTATCGTTGAATATGTCCTTATATGCCAACACTAAAACTATAAACCTGTGATTATTATTTTAACACATCGGAATACCATATTACAAGTAAAAGGTCAATCATCCTGCTCCGGCAGCTAAGATTCGGTCATGTGGAGGTAACCTTCCTCAACTGTGCTGGATAATTGGGATCTGATTGTGTGATGGGTTCAACCGTTTCAGGCATTTCCCAACCCCATCCGGTATTTGATGTCATAGTTGATGATGAAGTTTAAGTCTTCGGGGATGAAGCCGTAATGTTGGGCAAGTACGTGATTATGGTGTACTTTAGAATTAGTGAGACGCTCCAAACCGGTGCGGTTAGAAACCGCACCTACCGGACCCGCCTCCGATGCAAAGGGCAATTTGCTATAAGTCGCGTTTGCGGGTTTGGATCATCCCGATTTATCGGGATGGCAGAAAAAAACTATCGACTTTGAATGTCTACTTATTTGTATTGTTCACCATAATTGAGAACACATTCGAGGTGATAATCGTTTACCTAATCGTTAATGTTATTGAAGATACGGGGCATTTAGCATTCCTTTGCAGTTGAACACTCGAAGCCAACCCCCCCTGCCCCCCTTGTCAGGCTTACTATTACCCACAAGTAGAAGATGGTAAACTTTCCAAAAGGGTATTGGTATTTGGTTGATAGGCAAAAGTCGATATGATACATTTAATGGCATTGGTAAAGGACTATACTGATTCCCCCCAACTCAATAGGAGTCCCTGATGCCTACTGCAAATAGTGAGTTAACTCCCTGTTGGAGTCAACAGGAGTTTGAGATGCTTGATTTAGGCGATAAACGTCTCACTCAGCGGCTGATTACTGTCGCCTCGGCATTGTCAACCTCCCCGCAATCGGCTATTCATGCTGCTTGTGAGGATTGGTCAGCGACCAAAGCGGCGTATCGTTTATTTGATAATGAGCAGGTGACAGCGGAGAAAATCCTATCCCCTCACTTTCAACGAACAGTTGAACGGTTGAGTGACCACGAGCGTGTATTTGCGATACAGGATACCACCTATCTCGATTACACGCATCACCCATTGACTGAAGGGTTAGGACCGATTGGCACCAAATCTCAGCACATCTATGGGTTTGTCAAACACACCACTTTAGTGGTAACGGCATCGGGACTGCCGTTGGGGTGTCTGACCGATGCCGTTTGGGTTCGGGACGCTCCCAAGCGAAACCGTCGCAAAGCCAATACGCCGCTGACGGAAAAAGAGAGTTACAAATGGATTGAGGCGTTAAATCAAACCCAAGTTCACACCCCAGATGGCGTGGAGGTGATTTCCATCTGTGACCGTGAAGCCGATATTTATGAGTTTTTTATCCAAGCCAAAGACACGCCTTTCGTTATCCGAGCGGCTCACAATCGAAAGGTTGATGATGAAACCGGTCAACTCCGGGCTTTAGTTCAAAGTCAACCCGCTGCCGGTGAACAACTCGTCAAGATTCCCGCTCGGGGCAATCAACCCGCCCGACAAGCCACGGTCAGCATTCATTTTACAACAACAACACTGCTTCCCCCTTATCGACACCCGGCATTACCCCCACAAGACCTACCCCCGGTTGACGTGAGTGTCATCTGGGTGACGGAAGTCAATCCACCGGTGAAGGCACCCCCGCTGGAATGGCTGTTAATTACTAATGTCAACGTCAATGATTTTGACCAAGCCAGCCAACGGATACGATGGTACAGTCTGAGGTGGCAAATTGAAGTCTATTTCAAGGTGCTCAAATCCGGCGTCAAAGTCGAACACTGCCGATTGCAAACCAAAGACCGGCTCTTACGATATATTGCCCTCATGAGTGTCATTGCATGGCGGCTTTACTGGTTGACGATGTACAATCGTCATGCGCCTGACGCTGAATGCACCTCTGTGTTGACTGATGATGAATGGAAAGCACTTTATTGTATAACTCATAAGACAACCGCTTTGCCAAACAAATTACCCACCGTCGCTCAAGTCACCGTTTGGATTGCAAAACTCGGTGGCTTTTTAGCACGAAAATCTGACGGCGTACCGGGCGTGACTGTCATCTGGCGAGGGTGGCAGCGGTTGAATGATATTTCTGACGCATTTACCCTGTTACACAACACATGAACCAACCATAACCATTAACATTAACACTGATGAAAAAACCACCCCTAGACTTATGGGTAATAGTAAGCCTTGTCAGGGGGGAGAAGCTACTCGGTGTCTTTTGTACCACTCGCTATTCCTTCAGTACCTTTTCCATTTCGGCGATCAGTGCATCCACCTCAACCGTGTTGTCCTCCTCCGTTTTCCGCGGTAACGTCGGATCCCCAACTGAACCCGTGTTGCTGCTGCCTTCCCTCAACCTGCGCCGCCATTCAAACCACTGTCGTATCTCTGGAGAAATTACCGTGTAGTGCCACACACGGCGTGTGCCTACCGTCTCGTAACGGCCTGAGTGCTTGATGGGGAGACCTTCACTGTACGCCTCCCTGCTATGGGAATAACAGAAGCGGTATTCACCCTCGATCGGGGTGCCGCAATATTCGCATGGGTGCCAATTGTCTCTCACATCGCAAAATAGACAATATCCTTTGTAACTGTGAACGTAATAGCCGTGGCAATGGTCACACTGTGTGCGCTGATACACAAGACGCCGGTGTTTCACCCGCAAATCCCAACCGGCAAAATCTGCGGTACGAACAACCCACTCTTTGCCCTGCGTCCGTGTATGCAGAATTCGCTTGATTTCAGTCAACGTGGCAGTTTCTGGAATGCACACCTTCAACGCTGCTATGCTTTGTTCCACCTTGACCGATTCCACTTCTAAATCGGTAGGGTTTACCAGCAAACGCAACTGGCTCGGTTCGCCTTGGGTGTAACCTTTATTGATACCCGGTATCGGCTTACCCGTTCTCCTTGACTGGCAGGACGGTTGCAGGGTCAGCATAAAATCGTCCACTGCCACCGTTTTGTAGACAACGTGCGGTGTCCCCATGTTTGGCAGCTTTTGTGCCTTCCCGACGCTGCCTGATAGGGCTTCCTCAATCATGGCATCAATCGTGCTCAAGTTGTGCCTCCAGTCTTTTGTGCAAAAAGAGGGCACCCACGAGGGGTGCCCCTACGACTGCAAAGAAAAGAGCTCTGGCAAATTATGCAACAGGGGTGCCACCAATTGGCTCAAAACAGACGCGAGATCGATTACAGTTCTCTGGGGAAACAAATCGATCATCCGGTCCAACCACCGTCATCGTGCAGTTGCACCAGTAGTTCGAGAATGGATTGGTCTCGACAAGGTTTTGCAGGTTTCCGCCGTGTGTGTAGAGTGCCTTGGTACACAGGTTTTGACATATCGGTTTATTCAAGAGGGACGATCCTTTTTCTAATTGCATGTTCGTTCTCCTTATCATGGTATGTAGGCAGATTTTCCAAAAAGGCTCATGTTAAGAAATCTTGCAAAGAAACCGAGTTTTGAAGAAAAAACTCGGTTTCTCTTCGTATTTTACACTAATTGATGCAGCTACACTTAAGCGAGGTCCATTGCGGCACGGCTAATAATGTTCTGGGTTAATGGGATCTTATAGCCGTTGTCAGTCATCGGTTCTGCGTTTGCCACCGCTGCCTCGCCAGCCTGCTTTGCCACCGCATCTGTGATACGTTTACCGTTCAACGCCGCTTCGGCTTCCTTCGACCGCCAAGGGATAGGAGCGACGCCACCGAGAACAACGTTTGCCTTGCTGCAGATTCCGCCGTTCATCTCAAAGAAAGCAGCAACGCTCGACAACGCGAAGTCGAAAGAGCCGCGTTCACGGACTTTGAGGTAGGTGCTCTTTGTGCCCATCTTCGGTTGAGGGACGTGCACCTCCGTAACGACCCCATTCGGTTCAAGCACATTTTCACGCTGCGGGTTGACATCGGGCAGGACGAAGAATTCCTCTAGCGGCATCGTCCTGTCTCCATTGGGTCCGACAATCTTCACTGTAGCACCGAGTGCGATGAGTGCCGGCGCCGTATCAGAGGGGTGGACGATGTAGACAGGACCTCCACCAAAGATTGCGTGGTACTTGTTCAACCCTTCGACCGCGTAGCAGGTATCGCCCCCCTTTTTGAGGCAGATAATGTCGGGATGGCGATAGTACCAGCAGCGGGGACGCTGACACAGGTTGCCGCCAAGCGTGCCAACATTCCGAATCTGTGGTGATGCGACAGATTCGGCAGCTTCTGCCAGAACGGTGTAATGGTGCTGAATGGTTGGATGTGCAGCGATGTCGGCGAGTGTTACGAGCGCACCGATTGTTAAGCCCGATCCATCTGCCTTAATCTCATCCAGACCGGGGATAGATTTGAGGTTGACCACCTTCTTCGGCGTTTCAATGTACTCCTTCAGTTCGCCGAGAAGATCCGTTCCTCCCGCGATCATTTTTGTCTCGTTCCAGTCGTCGCTCAATAACGAAGGGACCTGCTCGACATCTGCCGCGTTGACGTAAGCAAAATTTTCCATCTTCTTATCTCCTTCTCTTCTAACCGAGAGCGTTGAGGACTTTGTCCGGTGTAATCGGGATCTCCCGGATACGGACACCGATTGCGTTATAGACAGCGTTTGCAATTGCGCCTGCTGTCGGGATTGTCGGCGGTTCACCGATTCCCGTTATTTTACGGTCGGTATCGTATGCGATAGACACAATTTCAGGGATCTCCATCGTGCCGGGGACCTTGTAATCCTCAAGGTTCGGGTTAATCATCTTGCCGGTCTGATCATCCATGATACGCTCCTCAAGCAGCGCATAGCCCAATCCCATGATGACAGCACCGTTGATCTGGCTCTCGGTCGTCAAGCGGTTAACCACCAACCCGCAGTCTTGGATTGCGACAATCTTGATGACCTTGACAACCCCTGTTTCCGTGTCAACTTCGACCTCGGCAAACTGGACGCCGGCGGTATCACCGACGCGGAGATTTTCGTCCCATTCTCCACCTTCAGAGATGGTTTCCATGCCGAGATACCCCGTTGCCTCTTTCCACGGAATACGCATCCTTAAATCTGATTCGGTGTAAATCCGACCACCGGCAGCGCGTAAATCTCCCGGATCCGCTTCTACCAGCGGTGCGATATGGGCAAAGAGCTTACGCTTGGCTGCCATTGCTGCGGTTTTTATTACCGGTGCTACAGAGCCAATTGTCTGGCTGCCCCCACTTCCGCGGGAGGGCAGTCCCGGTTCTGTATCGCCGATCTTGACTGTGATGTCTTCGGGACGCAACCCCAGCTCTTCCGCAACGATCATGGCGATAACCGTCCGGATACCGGTGCCGATATCTTGTGTGCCGGTGATTGCTTCAACAGCGCCGCTTGCGTGGATGGTCACACGGGCTTGCGTTCCTGCACCACCGCCGCCTCCCCACAATCCGCAACCCATGCCGATACCGCGTTTCTTGGTGCCTGTACCGGAGCCGGGGACTCTGTTGCGTCGGTGCCAGCCGATCTCCTGTGCGCCGAGCGTATATTCGGCTTGACGAATCCTGTTTCGGCGTGCATCGCTATCGCCGTTGAGGCGACGGAACTCTAACGGATCCATGTTCAGTTTTTCAGCAAGTTCGTCCATTAACGAATCCATGGCGAAGGCGCCCTGCGGATGACCCGGCGCACGCATGGCACGCGCACTGCCCGCATTGATCGCGACGGCAGATTTTTCAGTCCGGTAATTCGGCACATGATAGACATAGGGACCGGTGAAACCTGCCCCACTACCGATACCGCCTGTGCCGTAGCCACTCAGGTCATAAGCGATAAAACGACCATCTTGTGTTGCGCCCGCACGAACCGTCTGCGTCATTGATGGACGATTGCCGCCAACAAGGTGCTCATCCTTACGCGTCAACATCAGTTTGACGGGTGCGCTTGCTTTTCGAGCGAGTTTCGCAGCGGTGACCCCTTCCACTCCAGGACCGAACTTACTGCCGAAACCACCGCCCATGTGTTCGGTGATGACACGCACCTGATTTTCGGGCAGCTCAAAATGCCGTGCGAGATTTTGGCGTACGCCAAAAACTGCCTGCGTCGAAGCCCAAACGGTCAGATTATCCCCTTCCCATTCGGCGACATTCCCATGTGTCTCCAGACAAACATGTGTTTGAACCGGCGCGTGGTAAGTTGCTTCTACCTCGACAGCGGCTTCGGCGAAACCCGCCTCAAGATCGCCACGTTCATCAACTCGTGGTTCACTCTGGTTGCCCGTCCAGTCGTCACGAATTTGGGGTGCACCTTCCGCTTTCGCTTCCTCAACATCGACGACATAGTCCAATTCATCATAGTCATATTGAATCAATCGAACTGCATCTTCCGCGATGTCGGGAGTGATAGCGGCGACCGCAGCGATCTCATCGCCTTCAAAACGCACCTTTTTCCCCGGTTCAATCAGCGGGATGGCGGCTTTGACACCGGGCAGTGCCTCCGCTGCGCTCAGGTCTATACTAGTGATGGTCGCATGTGCCACCGGTGACCGCAGGATATAACCGTAAAGCATTCCGGGACGATTGATGTCAAACGTATACTTTGCCGTTCCAGTAACTTTATCAGCGCCCGACAAACGTGTGACACGTTTGCCAATCAAGCGCGAATCCCTTGCTTTTCCCCATGATGCCATTTTTAGCCTCCCATCTTGCGTGAAGCCGTTTTGACCGCCTCAAAGATAAAGGGATAGGTTCCACAACGGCAGATGTTGCCCGCCAACCCTTCCTTAATCTCCTCATGGCTTGGACTCGGATTCTGATCTAAAAACGTTTTTGCAGCCACGACAAAACCGGGTGTGCAGAAACCGCACATCAAGGCATCGTGCTGGACAAATGCCTCTTGGACCGGGTGTAGCTGATCGCCGTTGGCAAGCCCTTCGACGGTGATAATCTGTTTTCCCTGTGCGTCGAGGGCGAGGGTCATACAGGCGTAAATTGCCTTTCCGTCAACCTGTACCGTACACCCACCACACTCGCCACGTTCGCAGATGGGCTTTGCGCCGGTCAGATCTAGGCGATTGCCGCCCGTGTCGAAACCGTCTCGCAAAACGCTCAACAATGTCGTGCGCGATTCAACCTCAACTTCATAGGTTTTGGAGTTGATATTGAGTTTGATTTTAGCCCGGGTGATTTCCTCACCCATCTGGGCTTCCGCCGCCGTTTCTGCATTAATGAGAACGGTCGGTGCAACGCTTGCGGCGACCGCGCCGGTGCCCACGCCTTTCAGGAAACTTCGCCGCGATATGGCAGTTTCCTGACTTTGATCTTTCTCTTTTGACATGTCGTCCTCCTATCTTAGCGGTCAAAAGTCAAAAAAAGTTTGGAGGGCACCCTCAAGGGGTGCCCTCCCTAATGAGGCACTCTAAAAATTGTTCCGTTGTAATTACTTAATGATGTTGAAAATCCTGAACACAATCTATCATATCTCAAGGGTTCCGTCAAGCGAAATTTCCGTCTCAGGCTTTGTCCCAATGCTGCGATTGGTAATGTTGAATTGCATACTTTATTCTTGAGAATTTTCTTTTCACTTGACGCCGTAACTTGGGTGTGATAAACTGCCTTGCAACTTGCACACACTCGTTGCAGATAGAAACTTTCACGTTCAATCTTCAGGACTTACGCACTCTAGATTGTAGTTGCCCGATTCATCGGGCGTTAGTAACGGTATCCAGCGGCGATGAATCGCCGAACTACAGGACTTTGACCGTTCAACTGCGTAAGTTCGATTTTTAGAAGGGAGTCCAGAGATGAAGACGAAGATTTTTACTTTAATGGCGATAGCGCTTTTACTGACCGTCGCCGGTGCGTTGGCGACACAACCCGAAACCGTGCAGGGCGAGTATTTGGAAGCTCGATCCGTCAGTGTCTATGTTGGAGCGTGTCATTACGGGGCTGAGTATGTCGAAGGAGGTAGGGAGGCAACCCTCGTTTGGAATATCCGCCAAGGGACTTGGAAGGGCGTTTCGTTAGACGGGTTGACCGTTGTTGCAGTGGTTACAGCGCAGAACAACCTTGCGATTGATACTAGCACACGCCGCAGCGTCCTGTATATCGATGAGAAGGCGACATCGAAACAACGGTCTGCCTTAACCGATCTGATGGCTGTGAAACGCAGCGAACTCCTTGGCGAGATTATTAGCACAGAGAACGTGCCAATCACTTTCGCTAAGGAAGATGTGAAATATGATCTCCGGGTTGGAGAGGTGCTAACGCTATCCGTTTCGCGCTACCCCTGCCAAAACTGCACACAACCACACCAGATCTGGTACAAGCCGCTGGAGCAGCTTGATACCCCTATCGTCGGCAAATCGACCTCCTATTGCTATCAAGACAAAATTCTCTCCGTCACTTGGAATTGTGGCGAAGACACAAACAACGTTTTCGTTGGAGATTTTGCAATGTAGATTATCTGGGTGGAGGGTTGTGTCTTCCCGCCTTCCACCCTTCCTTCCCGCCCAACCAATTCCTATCCCCGATATGCACTATTTCTTTATCCTTACATAACCGTTGCTTAAAAAATCAGAGGAAATATCAATGCTAGACAATAACGTATTTTTAGGTGAACTCACACGGAAAGAACTGGGGGAAGTAATCTCCAACGGCACTATAAAAGGGGCGATTGTCCCAACGGGTGCCACCGAACAGCATCAAGACCATCTGGCGATGATTCATGACACCGTCAGTGTCACAGAAATAGCCAAACGAGCTGCGACAAACTTTTATCCCCATGTGTTGGTGACGCCCACCGTTCCTATGTCGGTATCAGAGCACCACATGAATCGGGGTGGTGCATTGACGATACGTCCGGACATCCATCTTGAATATGTCCACGATGTGTGTAATAGCCTGAAGCGGTTGGGTGTTCCAAAAGTCATGGTGCTCAATGGGCACGGTGGCAACAAGCGAGAAAATCTTGAGCCTGTTGCTCCCGACGTGATGAAGCGGATCGATGACTTGGGTGTTACGTATGTGACCTATTGGGAGACCGCGCCGCAGTCTTTCTATGAAGCGAATCTGGAGTTGGAGCGGAGCGCGGGGCACGCCGGCGAATTTGAGACCTCATTTGCAATGGTCGTTTTTCCGGAGCGTATCCGTCCCAATGAAGTCAACTACGACAACGCAAAATTGGCAACCATCCCCAAAGGGGGGCAGATCCTTGATGCCGTTGTCGCTGGCGTTACCGAGCGGGTTCAACAGATGCTTGATGGAGCGTAGAATACGATCAAATCGTAGGGAACGCAGATCTGCGTTCCGCACAAGGAGGTTATAGTGGCTACATACAGTTTAGCTTCAGGGCTTTTCTTTCTTGACGCAGAGGATAAAGCAAGACATAACCTCGTGGCAACACTTGAATCGATTGCTGCCGCGGGTTTCAATGAGACCGAGTTGATGGCTGAGGGCGAAGAGTGGCAGAAACCGGGGTCACACGACGCGGGACCGTGTCGCGAGGCACTGGAACGGTATAACATTTTTCCACATACAATACACACCCCCATGTCAGGTATAAACTTGGCAAGCTCGATTGAGGAGATTCGGCGTGACAGCGTGACACGTATTGGGGACGCGATGCGGTATCTCGGGGAGCTTGGTGGGCGGGCTGCAATTGTCCACCCAACAGGTGCTACTGCCCCTGAGGAAACACCTTATGCGCTAGAAAACGTCGGTGCAGCAGCGGAGCGTATCCACCGCTCTGTGAGCGAATTGGTTCCGGTTGCAGAGGAAACTGGAGTCCGCATTGCGTTAGAGAATCTCCCGAATACGAGCATACCGTGCCGTCCGCTGAAGTCTATGGAGGAGTTACGCGCATTTATTGCTGGCTTTCCGCCTGAACATGTAGGACTCTGTCTAGACACAGGTCACGCTTGCATCAGTGGACTCGATGCGGCGGAGCAGGCACGAATCGCCTCGGAAAGGCTTTGTGCGCTGCATATACAGGATGTCGATGGAAAGGACGATTGTCACTGGGTGCCGGGACACGGGGTTATCGACTGGTCTGCCCTTGGACAAGCACTTTCAGATATCGGCTTTGATGGTGCGTGGACGATAGAGGCTTTGGCGGGACGGACTGAGTCGACAGCAGAACAGGTCGCTGCCGAGTGCACGGCGTTGTCCAAAGATTGGGAAGCAGGGGGGATGTCGAATCCGGGGTAGAGGTAATTTCGTAGGGAGCGATGTATGATCACGATCAGGGCAACGACGCCGCTTACCGGACCACCCATGTGGGCAGTGCTGGAGCGGCAGCTGTTTGATCTCATGAACCAATCGGTGTATCCATTCTTGGAGCTGTACACCCATCCCGATGGCAGCCTGATCTGGGAAGGAAATATCGGCGGCAGCGAGGACGACTTCTACGAGAGCTTTTATAACTGGTCCCTGCTTTATCTTTTGGGCGGTGGGGACCATCTATTAGAATTGGGGGTGCGGCAATGGAATGCTGTCACTCGGCAGTTGACCCAAGCGGAACAGGTTCGCAAGGAATACGCCCGACGGGATGATCAGTTTCATCAAGCCGAGAGCGACATCTATTTCTACCTGCTCTGTCTGGCTGACCCGAACCGTGCGGAACACCTGGAACGGGCGCGACGATTCGCTGGGCTTTACATGAACGAGGATCCTGAAGCCCTCAACTACGATCCGGCACACAAAATCATCCGTTCCCCTTACAACGGCAGTGACGGTCCCGACATGTCTATGCCAGAAGGACGTTCCTACGGATATTCCCCCGGAATGGCGCGATATGGTTTGCCCCACTACGACATCCCCGGCATCACCCAAATTAAAGATCTAAAAGATCCGATCCTAGCACGGCGCATGGGTGAAGCGATGAATCAACGTATGAGTCGCGGGGATGTGGTTGCCAACCTTGCTGTTACTAGTTTGGTTACCAATGCTTATCTCCTGACCGGCGAAGAAAAATATCGCGATTGGGTGCTAGAGTACACAGACGCTTGGGTAGAACGCGCCCAACAGAACGATGGACTGCTTCCGGACAATGTGGGTCTGTCCGGTCAGGTCGGCGAATATATTGAGGGGAATTGGTACGGCGGCCTCTACGGCTGGACGTGGCCCCACGGATTTTATAATATCCAGATGGCAGCCCAAGTTGCCGCATCCAACGCTTATCTCCTGACACAAGATGATAGTTACCTCGACCTACCGCGTATTCAGATGGATCGTATTGTGGAGCGCGGCGAAATTCGTGATGTCCGCGAGGAACACATGAGCCTCGGTGAACACTGGATCGGTCAGTTCTCAGCGTTGGGGGAACAGCACGAGACCTTCCTCATTCCATACCGATACGGGGATGCCGGTTGGTTCGACTATCAACCGATGTCGCCAATTTACCCGGTGTCGCTCTGGAATCTTTCGATGGCGTCAGAGGATTGGGAACGGATTGAGGTGATCCGCCAAGCAAGTGGATACGACTGGAAGGCAGTATTTTCCTTCCACACCAAAGAAGATGCGGGGCATGAACAACCTTGGATCCGTTTTCTAGCAGGTGATAACCCAACTTATCCCGAAGAAATCTTACGCGCCAGTTACCGTCAGGTCTGCCGACGATTGGATCTTGTCCGCGGAGATGAGGAGGCAACCACCCATCAAGACCCTCACCGCTGGCAGCAGACCAACCCGGTGACAACCGAGGCGTTGATTCAACTGACACTGGGTGCGCCGCAACTAATTTACAACGGCGGACTCCTGATGTCTCGTCTCCGCTACTTCGATTTCAACCGAAAGCGTCCCGGTCTGCCCCAAGATACCGCTGCCCTCGTCGAAATGCTTGAAGCAAACCGAACGGTGGTGCGGTTGGTGAATCTCAGTCCCTTTGAGACAAGAGACATGATAGTTCAGGGAGGGGCATTCGGTGAACACCAATTTTCGGATGTTCGGTATACCCATCGCACAAGTGAGTATCCGGGGGCAACTGTAGACTATGCTGCACCGCCTGTAACCGAAGACACCCGAACCGCGTCCATAGGGGCGAACCACCTCCGGGTTGTTCTACCCCCTGCGACCGAAGTTACACTTGATTTGGGAACTGCATGTTTCGTTAATCAGCCATCCGCTGCCCTACCTTGGTAGGATGAGGGACATCCACCGTATAGTCGAGAACTTTTCACAATCATCACACTGTCTAATAAAAAAAATATGGAGATGTATCGCTATGCTAACACCATCACAAATTGACGAGTTTCATCGCAACGGCTTCCTCAACGGCGGTCGCATCCTCACCGATGAAGAATTGGAGGCGCTGAGGACGGATTTAGACGGTATCTTAGAAAGAGGTCCCGACAGCTTTTCCGGCGACGAGCCGCAACCGGTGTCATTCCGTAACATGTCCCGGCGAGGAGACGAATCCACTGAACTCGCTGTCTGGCAGATTGTCAATATCTGGGAAGCCTCTTCAGCATTTGAGCGGCTGATCTACCACCCGTCCATCGTTAAGGGGATAAGCCAGTTGACGGATGCCCCCGATTTGATGGTCTGGCACGACCAGATCCAGTACAAACCCCCCAACTACGGTGGAGCAACCCGATGGCACCAGGATGCACCGTTGTGGCCCATCATTCTTCCGATGACACCCGTATCAGCGTGGATCGCCTTGGACGATGCCGATGAGGAGAATGGCTGTATGTGGATGGTGCCCGGCAGCTACAAATGGGGTGATCAGATGGACTTTCTTCGGACCCAACAACACCTTGAACAGCGCGAAGAATTCATGAACATTCAGGGGTTTTCTCCACCCGATGATTCGGAAGTCAAAGCTGTAACACCGCAGCCCCGACCGGTCAAGAGTGGTGAAGTGTCATTCCACCATTCCCTTACTTGGCACGGGTCCCCTTTCAATCAATCCGATCGACCACGGCGAGCTATCGCCATTCACTACATGACCGGGGAATCGCGTTTTGTGGCAAGCGGTCAGCATTTAATGAAGCAGTTTGTAACGTTGGAAGATGGCGAACCGATGGCTGAAGCCGGTGAGCATTTCCCTACCGTCTGCCGAGATGGTGAACCTGTCGGTGCCTCCGCGTAAGTTAGGGTTAGGACTTACGCAGCTAAACGGTTAAAGCCCTGTAGTTCGGCGATTCCTCGCCGCAGGACACCGTTGCCAACGCCCGATTCATCGGGCAACTACAATCGAAGTGCGTAAGCCCTGAGGGTGTTAGGACCCGGTTGAGACAACATACGGAGACTCGCTATGAAAAGTAAACCACGCATTGCACTTGGATCGATTCTCACCGAGTGCAACGAATTTGGTGGAGTACCCATCGATATCGGGTGGTTTGAGCGTTATGAGCTATGTCGAGATGAGGAAGTCTTGCAGGTTGACGCCGGTGTGGTGGGTGGGATGCTACAGGTGATGCGCGAATGCGGAGCAGAGGTCGTTCCCCTGATTTACGCTAGCACCTGCCCCGGTGGTCCCCTGACCGCCGAGTGTTATACACAACTCAAGACGGAACTCCTAGATCGCTTATGTGCTTCCACCCCTGTTGATGGGGTGCTGTTGCCGCTGCACGGTGCTGCGACAGTCGAAGGCCTCGGCGATCCAGAAGGTGATCTCATCAAAGCGGTGCGTGGAATCGTTGGGAATGCGATACCGATTGTTGTCACGCTTGACCTACACGCGCATGTCACCGCCGATATGATTCGTTTCGCCGATGGGCTAATTGCATGGGAAACCTATCCCCATCGTGATGCCTTTACCACCGGCGAACGCGGTGCACGACTGATCTGGGATATCCTACAGGGACGCTGCCGTCCAACCATGGCGATGGCAAAGGTGCCGGTTATTACCAGTGCAATTCACGGTTCGACCGAGGGGGACGATCCTTTTGCCCAAATTATGCGTACTGCCAAAGCACTCGAAGGGCGTGATGATGTTCTGTCCACTAGTGTGTTCTTGGTCCATCCGTACCTAGATCAGCCGGGCATGGGCAGCGGTGCATTGGTCATCACGGACAACGATATGGAGACAGCGGTATCGCTTGCAAATCAACTTGCCGAACAGTACTGGAGTCGGCGGCTTGATCTTGAACCCGATATCCATACCCCAGAGGATGCAATTGCTAAGGGATTGGAAGTCGATGGCGGTCCGGTGCTCTTGGTTGAAGCGGCGGATTGTTGTGGTGGCGGTGCAGCGGGCGATAGCGTTGCCACATTGACGGCATTACTCAACGCAAAGGTAACTGTGCCTTCACTCGTCCCTGTGGCAGATCCGGAAGCCGCGGCTGCCTGCCATCGCGCCGGTGTCGGTCAGGAGGTCACGGTTGCGCTGGGACATCGGCTGGATCCACGCTGGGGCAAGCCGGTGACCGTAACGGGCACCGTCACTCAGTTGAGTGATGGTCGTTTCCGCTATATCGGTGGGATTTGGGACGATGTTGAGGGTAACATGGGACCATCGGCGGTGTTGACAATCGGCGCAATTCAGGTGCTCGTTGCTACGCACGGCACCTATGACTGGGCGGATGAGCAGTTTCGTTCTATGGGAATGAATCCACCCGATGCCAAGTTCATCGTTGTCAAAAATCCGATGAACTACCGCCTCGCTTACGGTGAGATTGCCAAAGCAGCCTTCATCCTTGACACGCCCGGCGCGACACCGGCGACATGCCGACATCTTCCCTACAAACATCTCAAGCGACCCTATTTTCCGATCGACACGCAAATTCCTGGGGTGACACCGACTATCCTTCAATAGGTGTATGGGGAAATCTGATAAAGAAACTCTAACGCAAAGTCGCCAAGGCACAAAGACGCAAGGTTTTTTAGTTTTCGGAAAATCTCGAAAATAGATTAGACAGGAGAACGATATGATTGACAGACGTTATCGAGCAGCTCTCATCGGCTTAGGGCGTATCGCTGACACCATTGATGACGAAGTGATAGGCGATGGTTGGCTCGTGCCGTTCAGCCACATGGGCAGTTACATGGACGTGCCAGAAGTACAGGTGGTCGGTGCCGCCGATCTATACGCCGAACAACGAGAGGCATTTGGTGAACGCTGGACCATTCCAGACACGCATCTTTATGAGAACTACGAGGAGATGCTTGAGCGCGAGAAGCCCGACATCGTGAGTATTTGCACCTCCGCCGCGCCACGTGCAAAGATTACCTTAGACATTGTGCGTATGGTCCGTGAGGGGCGGACGGGTGTGAAGTGCATCTGGGTGGAGAAGCCGATGGCGACCTCTCTGGAGGAAGCCGATGCAATGGTCGAGGGCTGCCGCGAGGCGGGTATCATCCTCATGATGAACGCGATGCGCGCCTCTGATGTGTACTACCGCAGGGCACGGGCACTTATCGATGAAGGTGTGCTAGGCAAGATGCTGCAGATAACGGCACACGGTTCAGGTAATCTGTCGCACATGGGTGTCCACTGGCTCGGTGCGATGTGTGTGTTGGCAGGCGAGAATGAACGCGTCTCTTGGGTTGTGGGAGAGGTAGAGAGCGACGAAAAAGCCGCAGCCGATGCAGACCTTGCTGGTAACGCCTATATGGCATTTGAAAACGGTGCCCGTGGGTTCTGCCGGATGCTGCCGAGTGCTGCATCAACATGGACGCTCGACGCAATCGGTGAGCACGGCACAATTCACCTCCGCAATGCCAACGACGGCTATGAGTTCGAGTTGTGGAAAATGGGAAAGGTCACTGATGACGCGCCAGCTACGCCGGTACGGCACATCTTCCCACGTCCCCAACGGATCTGGAGCGCGGGTGTGGGACAGGTCAAGGATGCTATCAACTGTATTGAAACAGGCAAAACGCCCAACTGTTCTGGCGATATGGGACGCCATCTGTTGGAGCTTGCCATTGCCATCCGTGAGTCGCACCGCCGGGGCAATGTGCGTGTAGATCTTCCGCTCCCCGATCGTAGCCTGTATATCCGTTCAGCAGAAACGCTGCGCGGGGACACCCCGCGTGCAATCGCCAACCCCAACCGTCGTCGACCAACGCATCTCATCTCCGAGGTAGCGAGACGTGAGGGGATAGGGAGGCGGCGACCTGTTTCGTAGTATGAATAATGCAATTTTTGAGGAGAAATTAAATGTCCGAACCCCAAACGGCGAAGAAGCCGAATCTGCTTTTCATCATGCCCGATCAGCTGCGGGCGGATTTCTTGAGCTGCTATGGTGCCACTTTCATCGATACACCCCATATTGACAGCATCGCGGAGGAGGGTGTGCGCTACGAGCGTGCTTACTCTGCCTCGCCGATATGTGTGCCTGCAAGAGCGTCGCTCCTAACGGGTCTCAACGCGATCAAAAACGGTGTGACAGATAACGGTCAATGGTTAAGTCCCAATCTCGCTGCGTCCGGCATAGAAACTTGGCCCCAAACGCTGTCTAAGCAGGGCTATTACACTGCCGCCATCGGCAAGATGCACTTCTATCCGTGGGACATTAATCTGGGATTTCAGTACCGAGTCGCCGCTGAAGACAAACGGTGGCTGGAGATTCGCGATGACTACTACCATTTTTTGAAGGAGGGCGGATATCGAAAACTTCACGGAAACGAACACCCCGGCTACCACGAAAACAAGGGTGCGATCATCAACAAGATTCCGTGGGGTTATTCGGTCGACCGTTTCGTGGGGCAGGAGGCGTGTCGTTTTATCCGCAACTACGGCGATGAGAGCCCCTTCGCGATGATGGTCGGTTTTCCGGGACCTCACTGTCCTTATGATCCCAACGCCGAATTTTTAGAGGGCTTCGACCCCGCCGATATGCCCGATTCCATCCCAGCGGTGGAGGGCGATACCCCAAGGCTACGTCAGCAAAATATCGAGGGCAACCGCGGACCGTGGAACGGCGTTGATTACACCGAGTTCACAGAAGCGCACAAGAAGAAGATTCGCGCACACTATGCGGGGTTGGTCAAACAGATTGACTACGAAATGGGACAGATCCTCGACGCCTTGCGTGAACAAGAACTGTTAGACAACACGATCATCATTTTCTCCAGCGATCACGGCGATTACCTCGGCGACCACGATTTCATCGGCAAGGGCACATTCTTTGAGTCCAGCATCCATGTGCCGTTGATGGTTCGGCTGCCGTGGACCAACGAATCGAAGACGTGCACGGATATAGTTGAGTTGGGTGATGTGACCGCAACAATGCTACATTTCGGTGGATGTGAAATCCCTGACTACATGGACTCCATACCGTTGCCTGAACTCGACATTTCGCGCAAAAACCGGAGGGAGCGCGTCATCGGCATGGTCAGGGGCGGTTGGATGATTTATGATGGTCAGTGGAAGCTATGCAAACACGCTAGCGGCGAGGTGTTGCTGTTTAATCTATCGGAAGATCCAAACGAGCAACATAACCTGATGAAAGACAGCAGGTATCAGGAGGAGTATGCCAGATTGGATGCCGAACTGACGCGAGAGATTATGGATTCAATGGCGCTTTCTCATGAGAGCAAACGGGTATATTCTAAAGATCTTGCTGGTAATCCAGCGTTCGGCAAGGAAGATTGGCAGCGCCCCTATCCGAGAAATATCGCTGATGCTGACTAACAATTTGGTTAGGGCAAGAGAGAAACCGAGTTTTTGACAAAAACTCGGTTTCCAGTGGCTTATCGATTTTGGAAAATTAACCTACACATACTACTAAGGAGACTTACTATGAAACACAAACTTTTGTTTTACGCCCTGATCTTAATGGTTGGGACGGTGTTATGGATGGGGTGCAGCGGCAAGACAGCCACAGAGGAGAGTATGGCAGAAGCCGAAAAGGCAGCCTCTGAAGAAGTTATGGGGCAGATCACAGCGATTGACAACCACGCCAACGTCGTTACCGATATTAAACCCGCTGCATTTACCGCGCTCGGATGGAAGCTGAAAGACACTGTCACAGTCGAATTTGAGGATGGGCGGAAAATCGACTGTCGATATGTTGAAAACTACGGCGATGTGCCGGTCGGAGATTATCTGGTACGTTTCGACATAGAGGAGAGTGTCCTAAAAATTGCCATTAATGAGGGGTATCTGGCAGAGACCTTGAAAATTAAGAGTCCCGGAAAAGTGGTGCTCCGCAAAATGCACATGCATAGTGGAGATCAATAGCTGAAAGTGACGGACCCATGGACACGAATCGACCGTTTGCTGCGGCACCCGCTGCAGGAGCAGCGACGGAATTTCGGACCCCGGAAAATATTCCGCCCGAAGGGATACGGCGCATCCCTGCCAATGCCTATGAGCCAGATCCGTGGATAGAGCTGGCTTGGAACCTGAATCAGGGATGGGCGTGGCTAACGCTTTATGTGACACCGGGCGATCTGCCGATCCAGCAGTGGCAACAAAAATTCTCAATCCCGGACATGTCCTATCCAGAAGGTGTCTCTGCAATTCGGAGCTTAATCCATCTGGCGCATCTGCTCCACTCGATGTATGTTGCTAATCCCAATACGGCTGCATTCACCCTGCAGATCGCGGACGCATTACAGAGCTTCCGTGAATTTCTGGATAGGTGAAACGGGTCTAAAAGCTATCATTTTTTGTGTTTCAAAAAAGGCAATGAAATGAAAACACGTACACTTGGTAAGACAGGACTCAGTGTCAGTGAGCTCGGACTTGGATCTGCCTTCATGGCGGGGCAAGGGCAGGATGGCGCGGATCGTTGTGTGGATTATGCCGTTGACCACGGCGTGAACTATTTCGACACGGCTGCAAACTACGGTGACGGCAGGGATGAAACGATGCTGGGTGCCGCCTTGAAGAGGAAACGGGACAAGGTCATCCTCGCCACCAAAGTGGGATTCATAGATCGTGAGCGTTACTGCTTGGACGGACACCGTAGTGCTGACCAGCTCATGGAGCAGTTCGAAGGTTCGCTCAAACGACTTCAGACCGATTACGTGGACATCATTCAGATCCATGAGGCGGACTATATGAAGTGGTGGGATAATATCTCTGATGATGGAAATGCAGGAATTTGGAGTGCGCTCATTGAGGATGATAAAGAGTACGATTTCCTTGATGCGCCGGCAATCAAATTTCTCGCAGATGCGAAGCGGAGTGGCAAGGCACGCTTTATCGGATTGACAGCTAAAAATGCGCGCGTGTTAGCGTGGATACTGAAAACGGTCGAGGTGGATTCTGTCATGACAGCGCATCAGTTCAATCCAGTCTTTCGGAATGCCGTTGAATTCCTGTTCCCGACCGCCCAAGATTTAGGCGTAGGGGTTGTGATTGGTGCACCATTGATGAAAGGTTGGCTCGCCGTCCCCCAAAACGAGTGGCGGGAGAACCCTCCTGATTGGATGGACGAGACCTTCAAGGCATCCTATCTCAAGTTCCTCAATATCCATGCGGACACGGGGATGCCTATGGCAGAGCTCTGTATCCGTTGGATGCTTTCAGAGCAGAGGCAACAGTCCGTCGTCGTCGGTTTCAGTAATATCGAGGAGGTCGAATTCAACATCTCTGCCGTACGCCGCGGCGCACTCTCGGACGAACTCAACGCTGCCATAGCGGAGATCGGGATTGTACATCCCCTCATCTACCAGGCGCGGACGAAGATCTGAAGACACGAAAAGAATGAGGAGCATCAGAAAATGTCAGTGGATATTCAGGAGAAAGCGGAGGAGATTCTGGTCGAGGGTTTCTGTATCCTGCGAGATCAGTTTCCCAAATCGGCTATTGAGGCTTGCAACGAAGCCTTTGTGCCGATCCTGCGCGATTATGTAGCCGAGAACGCAGATAATCCGAACCGCGGACCGTGCAGGCACTACATCACGCTGCCCTTTGAGCCGCCGTTATATAATCGGTATTTCTTCGACGACGATACGGTTATCGCTATTGCAAGCCAAATACTTGGGGAAGATCTCGTGATTGACCAATACGCTAGCGACACGCCGCTCAAGGGGTCAGTCTATCAGGAGATTCACGGTGATGTAGGTCCGCTTTTTCGTGAAAACCCCGATTTCCACCATCCCCCTGCGATTCTGGCAGTGAATTTCCCTTTTATTGATGTCACGCCGGCGCACGGACCGTTTGAGGTCGCACGTGGAACGCATCTGTTGCCAAAAACGGAGGCGTTGCGTCGGATTGAAGATGGTGAAATCCCGCTTGAACCCCTGCTGATGAACGCTGGTGATGTCCTGATTCGAGACCCTCGTTGTCTGCATCGAGGGACGCCCAACCATACGGACACTCCACGTCCTGTTGCGGTATTTGCCTGTCTCCGTGGCTGGATGCAGCGAGAACATCGGGAACGGAACCCGGTGCCTGAAAGTGTTTGGGCAGGGTTTTCGGAACGTGAAAAACAATTGATGCGAAAGCTGCCGAGGAGTCTATCAACTTCATAGTAATACCTCTTCGTATTGCTTAGGCTTTCAGGATTTATGTTACCCTAAGAGGAAAGGAAACAATGGATGTCTAAAAAATATACCGCGGCAATTGTCGGTTGTGGCTCTATCGGCAACGCTCACATGGATGGCTACGGTTTGAACGACAACGTGGAGGTGGTGGCGGTTGCAGACCCCCTGTTGGTCGCCCGCGAGGAGTACATGGAAAAATATGACATCCCGCAGGGCTACCCCACCGTTGAAGAGATGCTGGAAAAAGCACAGCCTGATATAGTCAGTGTCTGCACGTGGCATCCGCTGCACCCGGCACCCACCATCGCGGCGGCTCAAGCCGGTGTCAAAGCCGTAATCTGCGAAAAACCGATGGCAACCAGCTTGGGCGCGGCAAACAGCATGGTCGATGCCTGCGAGGCGAGCAGTACTAAGTTGATCATCAGCCACCAGCGACGTTTTACGCCCGGTTGGGAGAAGGCGCGCGAGTTGATTCAACAGAAGGCTATCGGCGAGCCGATCTTGGTAAACTGCAAAATTGTGCAGGGATTGCTCAATTGTGGCACACATGCGATCGACGGCTCACGTTTTGTTTTGGGCGATCCGCAGGCACTCTGGGTGATGGGAGCGGTAGAGCGTGGAACAGATCGTTACGAAAGGGATACACCGATTGAAGATAGCTGCATGGCTCTGGTGCAGATGGAAGGTAATCTGCAACTCTTTATACAGTCGGACCTGTGCATGGAGGGTGCAGCGGCGGGCGGCTTCCTGATCCGAGGCACCGAGGGCATGTTAGATGTCAGCGAAGCAGGGGTCAGGCTATTTAACGCCGACTCTGATGGTTGGGAACAGGTGCCCTTACGCGTGGCAGCAGACGAAATTCGACCAATCGGCGGACATACCAACGCCGCACAGGTGCGTGAACTTATCGCTTGGATTGAAGGTGGTCCCGAACACCGTGGCACCGGCAAAAAAGCGCGTGCAACCGTGGAGATCATGATGGCGCTCTACGAATCTGCTCGACAGCACCGGGTGATCCATCTGCCCCTACAGGAGGAGGGTCATCCGCTGGAGTTGATGGTGGATGAAGGGAAGCTACCCGTAGAAAAACCGGGCAGATACGATATCCGTGGTTTTCTCAAGCGCGATGCCATTGACGAGAAAGCCTATGCCGAACTGAAAAGTCAGGGCATGGGGCACCATCAAGTTATGAAAATACTAAACGAGAAAGAGCAAGAGGAATAGGAGGGCATACAATGAACCGTCCACCCCAAGAATCCAAACGTATCTCGGAAACGCAGCTGCGTGACTTCGCCGGTGCCTGCTTCAAAGCTGCGGGTTTGCGTGGGGATCACGCGGAGCAACTCGCCCAACTGTTGACCAACGGCGATCTGCGTGGTGTACACTCCCACGGTCTCCGGCAGGTTCCCGGTTACTGTGAGAGTCTGCGAGACGGATTGATTAATCCTAACCCCAACTGCCAAGTCCTCAAAGAAACTCCTGCCGCTGTCTTAGTCGATGGCGATGGTGGCTTGGGCTACGCACCGATGATGATGGCAACCGAAAGTGCCATCACCAAAGCGAAGGCGAACGGCGTCGCTGTTGGGGCAACCTGTCACATCGGTCACTACGGTTCCGCAGGGCATTATGTCCGTCGGGCGATGGAGGAGGGATGTACCGCCTTTTCCGTCCAAGGTGGTTCAAGTGAAATGGGATCGCCCAATCCAGACAACCGTCCCCCTTCCGCCTATTGGGGCAATCCTCCACTCTGCTTTGGCTTGCCCGGTGGGGACGAACCGCCGCTTATCCCAGACATGGCGACCTGTATCCTTGCCGACTACCAGCGCGGAGAGGAGTTCGATGCCTTGCAGGAAATGATTCCAGCTGCGTTCTTCAAGTCTATGGGCTATACTGGCGTTGCTAGGGGGCTTGGTGGTCCCTTTGTCGGTACGGACAGCGCACGGGCAAGAGCATTAAAAGAGAAATGGCCCCGTGGACAGGCCGGTGGTATGATTGTAGTGATGGATATCGGACTGTTCACAGATCCGGCAGAATTCCGCAACGGGGTCGATAACTTGGTGCGTGGAGTGCGGGAAACGATGGCTCCGTTACGGGGCTACGATGAGGCGACACTGCCCGGAACTCCTGAGGCTCGTAGGGAACAGGAATACAGACGTGATGGTGCACCCATCAGTTTCGCAGATATTGAGCGACTCAATCAAACCGCCGAGGGATTTGGCTTGCCACCAACAATGCGGTTATAGTGTTTCCTACTTGGCTCATGTAAAAGGAAAGGGCAATGCCTAAAGAGAAACCGAGTTTTTCCGAAAAAACTCGGTTTCTTTTACCAATTTTCGTGCTTACTTGACGATGACCATCCGCCGCGTGGCGGAATAATCACCCGCAGACAGATGATAGAAATACACACCGCTTGCGACCTGCTCTCCCAACCCGTTTCTGCCATCCCAATAAATTGCCTTGGACCGGCTTTCGTAGATCGCGGCAATCCGATACCCCACATTGAGGGAACGGACAACCTGACCGCCCTGGTCATAGATGGTCAACTTCACATCTGCGTCCTCTGCCAACCGATACGGTATCCACGTCTCCGGGTTGAACGGATTCGGGTAGTTGGGTAACAGTTCCGTCTCCGCCGGTATCTCGTAGACAACCAACGCCGGCAACTGAATCCAACTCCGCTTCACATCTTCAGCCGTTACCGTATACCGCAATGGTTGCGCGCCAATGAATGGGTTTGGAGATTGCGCCGATATTTCAAAGATATCTCCTATCATTGCCGCCCGTCCCGTCTTCATGTCAACGATGGTGAGTTGATAACCACCTCTTTCAGCCCCGGTAACAGTGGTAACTGCGCTGCCGGTCGTAGATGCTCGATCTTTGATCGGAGTAGAGCGGTTCTTTACGATGACACGGAGATCCACGCGGTTCACACCGGTTGCTTTATCAACTATCGAACCTCTCAACGCTAACACGGGGGTGGTATCCGTCACCCCGATACCTGTCAACATCTGAGGCGCGGCAGCGGTCGCTGAAACGTTGCTCCACCCCTCACCGGAGATAGTAACCGTTGCCGCCGGTTGAGCAGTCAGGATAAAGCCTTGCCCGCCAGTGATAGCAATATCGCCAGGATCGCCCGCCCGTCCAACTGACTTGAAATCCCCACCATCGGAGAGGATAATCGTAGGGACGTTGCCACGTATACCGTCGAGTGATAGGAGATCACTCACACGGGTAATTCTCGAATCTCTTAACGGCAGCCCCACAAGGTTGAGGCCCTGGTTCAAGGTGATGACACTGCTCCCATTTGTCCCTAGCGCGTCACCGCGGAGCCGAACCGTAGCCGGTGCTTTCATACCGGCTATAATCCCCATGTCATCGGTTAATCCCCGATCGGCAGCGCTGCCTCGGTCGGCGGTGCTAAAATAACTCAGCCACGCTTGGGTTGATGAATCATAGGTGATAAGGAAGTTGACCGCACTCGCTCCGCCGAGCGCGTCGTATAGGTCGGCGATAGATTCGATGGACTGTTCCACACCGTCGACGGTTGTCACCTTCAGCGGGATATGAATCAAACTCGTACCGGCTGGCACCGACAGGAGAAATTCCTTCGCAGCGCGGAGATTCAAGTCGGGGATATTGACATTAAACGTCGCCTCTCCCGCGCTGATATCCGCTGCCGTAACAATGTGCGTTCTCTCAATCACATTGTCGTCCGTGTCGGTAACTTCTATCGTAATTTCATCCCCAACCTTTATCACGACGCTGGCAAAAGAGATATAGGGAATCCTGTAAGTGCCATTTTCATCGGTAGTCGAAGCAACCTCTATACTGCCAAAACCGGGGGCTTTCACCATCGCACCAACAATAGGTGTACCATCAGCATGACTGACCACACCTGTAATTCCGATAATAGTACCACCCCCCGGTTCGTCAAACACAACCGTAACTCCTCTGCCTTGGAGTGTGGGAATATGCGTCTGGTGGGAGACCGCACTCAGGGAGTTTCCCCTCACATCAACCCTATCTCCCGTCCCCAACCCCGTGTTTGACACAAGCGGCGACAGGTCTGAGATGGAGTTGTTATCAAGCCGCAGGTATGTCAGGTTGGTTAAGCCCGACAACACGGATATGTCTGAGATGTTGTTCTGGCAAAGAGACAGATCTGTCAGGTTGGTTAGCCCGGACAACACTGAAATGTCCGAGATGCTGTTGTTATAAAGCCCTAGGGTTGTCAGATTGGTTAACCCTGCCACCGCCGATATATCCGAGATGTTGTTGTCGTCAAGAAACAGCCCTGTCAGATTGGTTAACCCCGCCACCGCCGATATATCCGATATTGAGTTGTCCCAAAGATTCAGGTATGTCAGGTTGGTTAATCCCGCCACCGCTGAGATGTCTGAGATGTTGTTGGTGTGAAGACTCAGCGTTGTCAGATTGGTTAACCCCGCCACCGCCGATATATCCGATATTGAGTTGTCCCAAAGATTCAGGTATGTCAGGTTGGTTAATCCCGCCACCGCTGAGATGTCTGAGATGTTGTTGGTGTGAAGACTCAGCGTTGTCAGGTTAGTTGCGTGTTCCAGTCCAGTCAAATCGCTGATGTTAACCCTGGGTGCATCAAGCCGAGTCAAGGTTGCCATCTCCGCTGGGGTGATGGTGTCCCCCGATGCCTTGCCCAAAGCCGCCTCCACCGCAGCACGGAGGTTCGGGTCGGGGATATTGACATTCACAACAGGCTTTAGGTTGTCGAACTTTACATCAACTCCTCTGCCTTGGAGTGTGGGAATGTGCGTGTTGATAGAGGGGTCACTGAGGGGATTTGCACTCACATCAACCTCGTGTCCATTACCCAGTCCCGTATTTGAAACTAACGGCGATAGGTCCGATATATTGTTTCCCTGAAGCCACAGTCTCGTCAGATTGATCAAGCCCAACAACGCCGATATATCCGATATCGAGTTACGGTGAAGCCACAAGTCTTCCAGATTGGTTAAACCTGACAACGCTGATATATCCGATATCGAGTTACGCTGAAGCCCCAGGTATGTCAGGTTGGTCAGCCCCGACAACACCGATATATCCGATACGGAGTTGCCACCAAGATTCAGCACTTCTAGGAGGGTCAAGCCTGACAACGATGAGATGTCCGATATTAAACCACTGTGATTCTCAAGACTCAACCATGTCAGGTTGGTTAATCCCGACAACGCCGATATATCCGATACAGCGTTGTAACGAAGATTCAGCACTTCTAGGAGGGTCAAGCCCGACAACACGGATATGTCCGATACAGCGTTGCTCCAAAGATTCAGCTCTTCCAGGAGGGTCAAGCCTGACAACACGGATATGTCCGATACGAAGTTGTCCCAAAGATGCAGCACTTTCAGGTTGGTCAAGCCTGATAACGATGAGATGTCTGATATACCGTTTTCCCCAAGATACAGTTCTGTCAGATTGGTTAAGCCTGACAACACCGATATATCCGATGCAGAGTTGTCCCAAAGATACAAGTATGTCAGGTTGATTAATCCCGACAACGCCGATATATCCGATACGGAGTTGTTGCCAAGATTCAGCTTCGTCAGGTTGGTCAATCCCGACAACGCCGATATATCCGATACAGAGTTGTTGTAAAGATCCAGCTCTTCCAGGAGGGTCAAGCCTGACAACACGGATATATCCGATACAGAGTTCCAGTAAAGATCCAGTGATGTCAGGTTGGTTGCGTATTCAAGCCCTGTCAAATCGCTGATGTTAGCGTTTCGCGCCTCAAGCGTGGTCAAGGTTGCCATCTCCGCTGGAGTGATAGTCGCACCGGCTGCCTTACCAAGTTTCGCCTCAATTTTCGCACGGAGGTTCGGGTCGGGGATGAGTGCTGGGGCGTTAAACTGAACCTGAACCCCTCTGCGCTGGAGGGCAGGAATGTGCGTGTTGAAGGCTGCGGTGTTCAGGGGATTGTTCCTGACATCAACCCTGTCTCCTGTCCCCAACCCCGTGTTTGAAACAAGAGGTGATAGGTCCGATAGGCGGTTGCCGTAAAGCCACAGCACTGTCAGGTTTGTTAACCCCGACAACACTGATATATCCGAGATGTTATTGTTACTAAGAAGCAGGTTTGTCAGGTTTGTTAACCCCGCCAACGCCGAGATGTTTGAGATACTGTTGTTCCTAATATTCAGGTATGTCAGGTTTGTTAACCCCGACAACACTGATATATCTGATATGTTGTTGTGAGAAAGAAACAGGTTTGTCAGATTGGTTAACCGCGACAACGCAGAGATGTCTGAGAGGCTGTTGTTAAAAAGATACAGTTGTGTCAGGTTTGTTAACCCCGCCAACGCCGAGATATCTGATATGCTGTTGTCCCTAAGCCACAGCCCTGTCAGGTTGGTTGCCCATCCAAGCCCGGTCAAATCCTTGACGTTAGCGTCTCCTGCATTAAGCTGGGTCAAGGTTGCCATATCTGCTGGGGTGATAGTCGCGCCGGACGCTTTGCCGAGAGCCTGCTCAACCTTAGCACGGAGGTTCGGGTCGGGGATGTTCACCGCAGACACAGCGTCAAAATCGACCTGAACCCCTCTGCGCTGTAGGGTTGGGATGTGCGTGTTGATGGATACGGGGCTCAGGGGGTTGCCCGTGGCAAAAACATAGTCTCCTGTCCCCAACCCCGTGTTTGCCACAAGCGGAGAGATGTCTGAGATGCTGTTATCCGCAAGATTCAGGAGTCTCAGATTGGTTAATCCCGCCAGCGGAGAGATGTCTGAGAGGCTGTTGTGCCAAAGCCACAGGTCTGTCAGTTTGGTTAATCCCGCCAGCGGAGAGATGTCTGAGATGCTGTTGGCCCCAAGAGGCAGTTCTGTCAGGTTGATTGCCCATTCAAGCCCTGTCAAATCGCTGATGCCAGCATGTAGCGCATCAAGCTCGGTCAAGGTTGCCATATCTGCTGCGGTGATAGTCGCGCCGGACGCTTTGCCGAGAGCCTGCTCAATTTTCGCACGGAGGTTCGGGTCAGGGATGTTCGCGTCAAAGTAAACCTTAACCCCTCTGCGCTGTAGGGTTGGGATGTGCGTGTTGAAGGCTGCGGCGTTCAGGGGGTTGGTGTTAAGTTCCAGCGTTGTCAGGTTGGTTAACCCCATCAACAACGCGGAGATGTTTGAGAGGCTGCTGCCGTTAAGATTCAGGTACGTCAGGTTAGTTAACCCTGACAACGGCGACAAATCTGAGAGGGGGTTGTCGTTAAGAAACAGCGTTGTCAGGTTGGTTAGCCCCGCCAACGCGGAGATATTTGAAATGTTGTTCCACCCAAGCCACAGTTCTGTGAGGTTGGTTGCCCATTCAAGCCCGGTCAAGTCACTGATGTTAGCGCTCCTTGCATCAAGCGGCTGGGTCAAGGTTGCCATATCATCAGTGGTGATAGTCGCACCGGACGCTTTGCCGAGAGCCTGCTCAATTTTCGCACGGAGGTTCGGGTCGGGGATATTCACCACAGACACAGCGTCAAACTCCACACTAACCCCTCTGCCTTGAAGTGTGGGGAGGTGCGTGTTGAGGGATATGGCGTTCAAAGGGTTGCTCCGCACATCAACCCAGTCTCCGCTCCCCAATCCCGTATTTGAAACTAACGCTGATATATCCGAGATGTTGTTGTCCTCAAGATCCAACCGTATCAGGTTGATTAGCCCAGACAACGCTGATATATCCGAGATGTTGTTGTCCTCAAGATACAACCATATCAGGTTGGTTAATCCCGCCAGCAGCGATACATCCGATAGCGAGGTGCCCCCCAGTCCCAGTTGTGTCAGGTTAGTTAATCTCGCCAGCAGCGATATATCTGATACCGAAGTGTCCTCAAGCCACAGGTATGTCAGGTTGGTTAGCCCAGACAACGCAGAGATGTCTGAGATATCGTTGTTGTGAACATCCAGTCCTGTCAAGTTGGTCAATCCCGCCACCGCTGAAATGTTCGAGAGGCTGTTGATGCTGAGATTCAACCATGTCAGGTTGGTTAATCCCGCCACCGCTGAGATGTCTGAGATGTTGTTCTGGTAAAGAGACAGTTCTGTCAGGTTAGTTAATCCTGCCAGCGGCGATATATCTGAGATACTGTTGGTGCTAATATTCAGTTTTGTCAGGTTGGTTAGCCCCGCCACTACTGAAATGTCTGAGACGTTGTTGGCCCAAAGCCCCAGCGTTGTCAGGTTGGTTGCCCATTCTAGCCCTGTCAAATCGCTGATGTTAGCTTGTCTTGCATCAAGCTCAATCAAGGTTGCCATATCCGCTGGGGTGATAGTAGCACCTGACGCCTTACCAAGAGCCCCTTCAATTCTCGCACGGAGGTTCGGGTCGGGGATGGTCACAGCGGTGGGGGGGGTAAACTGAACCTGAACCCCTCTGCGCTGGAGGGCAGGAATATGCGTGTTGAAGGCTGTGGCGTTCAGGGGGTTCCACCTGACATCAACAATATCTCCCGTTCCCAACCCCGTGTTTGACAAAAGGGATGAGAGGTCTGAGATGTTGTTGGTGTTAAGTCCCAATCCTGTCAGGTTGATTAAACCAGACAACGCGGAAAGGTCTGATATGCTGTTGCCTAAAATCTCCAGTTCTGTCAGATTGGTTAATCCCGCCACCGCTGAGATGTCTGAGATACTGTTGCGCCAAAGATCCAGCCTTATCAGGTTGGTTAAACTTGACAACGCCGATATATCCGAGATACTGTTGTAGCTAAGATTCAGCGTTGTCAGATTGGTTAATCCCGACAACACTGATATATCCGATATGTTGTTCTCCGAAAGTCCCAGCGATGTCAGGTTAGTTAATCCTGCCAGCGGCGATATATCTGAGATGCTGCCGCCGTAAAGAAACAGCTCTGTCAGGTTGGTTGCGTGTTCCATCCCAGTCAAATCGCTGATGCCACCAACGTGTGCATCAAGCGAGGTCAAGGTCGCCATCTCCGCTGGGGTGATAGTCGCACCGGACGCTTTGCCAAGTGCCTTCTCAATCGCGGAACGGAGGTTCGGGTCAGGGATGTCTACAACTTGTGCCGTTGCTGTCAACGGAAGGGCGAGACACATCAATAGGAAAAAAGTGAATCGAAAAGGTTGTTTCGTCATAGTTTATCTCCTTTGTCGTTGGAAATGGGTGAGGCATTTGTGCCTTAATTGTTAAGGCCCCCGCTGTATCCGGGGTGTTTTGTAGGGCACCGCCTGAATAAATCGTGGTAAAGTTGGGTTATTAGGCTACGTTGCAACATGAGCTTAAGGGAATGTGTTGACATTCCGTTGGGAAATTCGCTTTAGAAACAGATAAAGCGTTGGATATGTGATTCTAGGGACTTGACATATAAGCGTCCCCGGTCAAAAACTCAGTGGTGGCTTGGGTTTCAGCCATTGTGTCCAAGATTTGTCGATTTGGCGTGTGATTTTCTACAAACAAGGACATTAAGCCATTTTCTATTTGGGATGAACGGATGTAAGCGTTGATTTATTGGAATGCTCCCAATGCTTCCCATCAGTGTTTATCGGGGTTTGAGGGAAAAATGACACACCGACCATCACTCCCTATCTCGAAAAAAATAATTATAAAAAAAGCCTTGACAATACCTATCATAATTCCTTAGAATCACATATCTAGCGAATTATTAAGGTGCTCACATCCCCGGTTATGGAGGAGTTATCATGAATGAATCAGTTGCGTAGATAGATAGAGTGAAATCCGAGCGACGCCAATTGCAGCCCCCTTGACACCTTTCAACAGGTTTGCTAAAATATAGTCTAATCCTTTCCGAAGAAAAAATCGAAAGCAGCCAACGCGCCAAACTGTGAAGTGGGACGGAAGTAAAACGAATGTTGGGAAAGTTGTTACGCTTGTGCTACGAAAGTGGGCGAGTAAGAACTCGCATGGAAGAGGTAGAGATTTTTCCGCATTAAATTGTTCATTGACACCCATCATCGAAGATAGATTCAATGGTGGGTCTTTTTGTTTTTAGGAGGGTTAGAACCATGTGGAAAAGCTTCAAAGTCAAAGTTGAACCGCTGAACCCCGAAACCTTTGCGCCGTTCGGGGAGGTCATTGAAACGTTCGAGGAAGCGAAACCAGAGATAGCAAAAGGGGGACTCCGTTCAGCTGCATATCCTGTAACCGCAGCTCTTTCTGAAACATCAGCGGACGCCGAACTCGAAAAAACGCCGCTCTCCGAAGGGCTGCAGCGGGCGCACTTCGCCTTTCACACCGACGCGGGTCAGGCTTTCTATCCAAGCCTACACCGTCCAACCGTATTTCTGGTCGGTCCTATCAAAGATACGCTAGAGCCTGAAGATGTCCGCGCCTTCTATTCGGATGGGAGCACAGGGGTTTGTTTGGGGCTCAAGGTGTGGCATACCATGCCTATCTGCGTGGACGGGGACGATGTCTACCAAACAGTTCGTGGCGATCAGGACTATCACGCCCATTCAGTTGAAGTTGATTTTGATCTGGAGCAGGGACTAGCTATCGAACCGGATATGGAGAATTATACCTCGTAGATAGCGGAGGCGACATGGACAAAATCAGACTTGGGCTAGTCGGCTGCGGCGGGATGGGGACGCGGCATCTGTACGGTTTGCGGGAATTGGTGCAAAGTCCTTTCTCCAACGTTGAGCTCTGCGCCGTGTGCGACATTCGCCGGGGGAATGCCGAGCTTGCTGCGCTGGAAGCGGAAAAATTGATGGGTATCCGCCCAGAGATTTTCACCGATTTGGAGGAGATGGCACACACTGTGCCTGATCTCACCGCCGTAGACGTGGTAACAGATCCGTCGGTCCATCACAATGTCGTGTGTCAAGCACTCAATCTGGGGCTCCATGTGATGGTGGAAAAGCCGATGGCTATTACGGTAAAGGCGTGTCGGCAGATGATCGAAGCTGCTGAACGAAACAACCGTCGTCTGTCGGTGGCGGAGAACTTCCGACGAGATCCCTCCGCTCGGCTAGTCCGCTATCTGTTGGAGACAGGCGCGATAGGGACGCCTTATATGGCGTTGTTCCATGCGCTCAGTCCGGGTAACGGAATCTTTATCACACCTTGGCGGCATCTCAAGGAGCGCGGCGGCGCAATCCTCGACATGGCGGTTCACTTCACCCACATGATCCGGTATCAACTCGGCGATATAGCAGAAGTCTACGGAGATGTGCGGTTGATTGAACCGGTAAGAAGAAAGCCTGACAGCGTTGGTGATACCTACACCTTCTACCAGAATCGGCATCGGGCAATGGAGACGGAAGTGCCGGCGACAGCAGAGGACACTTCGCTGGCGACATTCAAAATGGAGAACGGGATGACTGTGAACTGGCTGGTCGGTCTTAGTGGGCACGGCAGTTGCGGTGGTGAACTCATCTTCGGTGATGGGGGAAGCATCAACGGCTTTGGAACACGCGGCGGCAGGATCAGTATGCAGCGGAGGGGTCAGAAAGGTCTGAACCAAGAGGAGATCCTCGCGTCCATAGATGGATTCTCCCTAGAGCCGTTGGCGGAACATCTCTTTCCATCGGGCGTTTCCGCTGAAGACCCCGCGGTGGATTGGAAACTCATCGCGCTCGAATATTACGAACTGGCAGAATCTATTCTCAACGGGCGGAAGATTGAAGTTGATGGAATCTGCGGCTTAAAGGATGTGGCAGCCCTCTACGCGATATTTGAGTCCTCCAGAGTTGGACGGGCGCTACGAATGAGCGAGGTGGAGAACTGTGAGGTTTATGAATATCAAGCGGAAATCGACGAAGCACTTTCCCTGTAATAGTGGTTGCCGCTGATCTTAACGGACATTTTGGTAGATTTTAGAATTACTTTAGACGCTGTCAATGTACAGCCAACCCCCTAAATCCCCCTTATCAGGGGGACTTTTTGATGTTATATGATTGAATATATTCTTGAAGCAACAGTTCGTTACGCAACGCCACTTCTGCTTGTCGCCCTCGGAGAAATTATCGCTGAACGCGCCGGGGTCATCAATATCGGGCTGGAAGGCATGATGATTTTGGGGGCTTTTACCGGCTGGCTCGGTTCATTCTACATCCAAGGTATGAACCCTGGGCTTGCACCGTGGCTCGGTATCCTGTTCGGTGGATTGAGTGGTGTGTTCTTAGCTAGCATCTTTGGGACCTTGGTTCTGTGGTTGAAGACCGATCAGGTGGTGACAGGCACCGGCATCAACCTCTTGGCGTTCGGACTCGTCGAGGTATTATACCGGCGCATCTTTGGCGCAACCGGGGACGCACTGAAGGTGGTGATCTTCCAGCCGCTTCATATTCCACTGTTGTCTAACATTCCGTTTATCGGTCCCATATTATTCCAGCAAAATCTCCTCGTCTACATAACATTTCTCGCTGTTCCCGCTGTCTACTTTTATCTGTTCCACACCCATCACGGGCTCGCCATCCAAGCCTGCGGTGAACACCCCAAGGCGGCGGATACGGTCGGTGTCAGCGTACTCCGATTGCAAGCGAAATGTGTCCTTTTCGGCGGGTTCATGGCGGGACTTGCTGGTGGGTATCTTTCGTTAGTGGACGTGCCATTCTTCAGCACAGAAATGACCGCGGGACGAGGCTTCATCGCACTCTCAATTGTCATCTTTGGGAAGTGGCATCCGGTCAAGGCGTGTGGTGCGGCACTGCTGTTTGGGCTTGCCAACGCCCTGCCCGACCGTTTGCAGGCTATCGCAGATCTCGGATTTATACCCTACCAATTCTTCCTGATGCTGCCGTATGTTTTGACGCTGCTTGTGCTGGCTGGATTCGTCGGACAAGCTAGACCACCCGCTGCACTCGCTCTACCTTATCGAAGAGAATAATGTAAAGCGTTGCCGAACGAGGAGGACTATGGTGTACGACGCTGTAATTCAGCTTCAAGTTGGCGAATGCGTTCCTCTGCTGCGGCACGAGCTTGGGCTTCCGCAGCACGGGCCTCTGTCATTCCTACATAATCAAGGAGAACTTCGCCGCTTTCATCATAGCAGACTAAGTCCTCGCCATCCAAACCGAGCCAAAGATTGACAGGTTCAAGCCAGAGCCAGCCCTCCGCATTGGGACTCAGCTCCTCATAGCCTTCCGATGTGAGTCGGTATCCCACTAACTCTCTTACCATAACCCCCTGTTGCTCAAATCGATCCACGATGATATAATTCGGTACGCCGACCCTCGCATAGTGGTCGACCTTCGTGACAACGTCAGTTGAGCGGGTGGAAGGCGAGACGATTTCGATAATCAGGCTTGGCTTGGTCCCCTCCTCTTCCTCCGAAAAGGTACTCCAATTGATGCGCCGCCGGAGATTGAAAATCACCGCAATGTCGGGCCCGTGTGCCCTGAAATCAGGGTGTGCCCACGCCACGCGGAGGTCGTGTAACACGATAGCGTCCGGCTGATCTGCGAGTCGGGCGGATAGCACGTTGTAGAGATAGTTACAAAATCGCTCATGCTCATCGGAGTGCATTCGGTAATCTCCCACCTGCGGGTGAAGGATGTCCTCAAGTGTCAGAGGCGTCCGTTCCAACACCTCTGTTCCGTCCGGCAAAGTACGCATGGCTTCACGCCACCCATAGGGATAGGGATCTTTCTTATCAAGGATTTCTCCATTGGTTGGAGTGGTTGCAATTTTCATGGCGATGTCCTTTGCTGAAAAGATAAGCCCGTAAATCTCAATCCTTTAGAGCCTGCGCTGAATTAATATATATCCGTTTTGACCGCACACGGCGCGATAATTGAATCAACCATCCCGTGCAACACTTTTTTGTCTTCAGGACAGACAGTCGCTTGAATCCCAGCGAGGCGCACCTTATCGCCGGTTGTGAAGTAGTAAGGACGGAGCAGTGCCCGCCCCGGCATTCTTTGAACTTCGCCCCCCTCAAAATCGTAATAGGTCATGGTGAGGCGTTCTGCTCTGTGGAATTTTTGTAGGACATAGGGGGTTTGACCAAAGCTGGTCAGGGCGTTCTCCACTGCGTATTCCCAATCTTCGGTGGGAAGGTCATGTCCGATTGCGACCCCACGACTGCCCCACGCCAATTCGGAGAATCCCGATGGCTTGAGGACAAGTTCGCGCTGACGTTGCGATACGGGAATAATTTGCCGCCAATTTGTGACGGGCAGTCCATCAATCTGAAGGTCTGGAATGACGGCGTGTGGCGGCAGTTCACGCGGATCGAGCAGCCATGTCTGTGGGATTATGTCCGGTAGGAATTGGTAGGTTTTCTTTCCAAGTTCTCTCTGCCAGAAGGGTTGCAGCGATGGGTGATGAAATAGGGCGAACATCAGCTTTTCCTCAAGGTATGTCTTGGGTGGTGGAGTCATCACCACTGTTCGCCTTTTGGCACCGTAGAGCATTAAGTCTACTTTGGGGATGTTTTTCAGATCAAACAGTTCAAAGAAGCGGTAGAGGACATCAATCTGGACTTTTCCTTCATCCGATTCAAGGAACAGCGCGTCTTCCGTAAAAATCACGTCGCGGGGTTTGATGGTATAGGCAGCCAAACCGACCTCTCGGAGCGCCGATTCTAACCACTTCATCTCGTCCCAATAGTCCGCGGATTCATCGGAGACGACGATCGCCAACGTGGGGTGTTCAACCTTTGCTAGTGACCTGACCATCTCCGCAAAAGCAAGTTGCATCCCATTGCTACCGCCGATGATGTCGTAATCCAGTTTGGCGTATTGGGCTGATAGGCTGCCCGTGAATCCCATACCACCGGGGACAGAATCCAATTCAGTGATGACAAAACCTTCAGGAGTCGGCAAGATGTCAGGACGAATCACTTGCGGCAGTTGACTCTTGAACCGATTCATCCGTCCGAGCTCTATCACAGACTCAGGCTTTCCCTGATCAAGGTATGCAGCAACCCAATCCGGCTGAATGCCGCGTACGCTCTGCGAGTAGAGCAGGTTACAGGCTTTGTAGAATTGTAATAGATGTGGTCCGAGTTCCTCAAGCCAATCTAGGTGTTCTTGAAGAATCCAAAATGGCTCCGGCGAAATCCGCCACGTTACATTGCTATCGGGGTGAACGGCCTTCTGTTCACCGGTGAAGAGTCCCTCTTTGGGAGTTTGGCTGTTAATAAATAGACACTTTTCTTCAGCGTTCAAACCACTGCTCCTTTATCAGGATTGTTAGATTCTTCTGATGCTTCAATCCTTGAATCCCGGTTAAATCTGTTTCATCAACGTTCCAAAATATAACTATAACACTCAGAAAAAGGGTTGTCAAACGAAAATTATCTTGACATCTTATCGGTGGTTTTGTTAAGATATAATCGCTTGTTGTCCAGATGAGGCTTTGAACGATGCCGATTCGCTTCGCCCGCAATCTTAACTTCAGCTCAGTAGAGCTCCGCAGAATAGAACGGATAATAGCTGAACATGAACAAGAACTTTTAGAGGCGTGGCATGACTACTTCGGACATTAAACCGGGTGAAGGTGTCAAAGATGTACATGTCACTGAAGACACCTTAAGCGTTGACCTCATTGATGGACGTACTATTACCGTGCCGTTGGTATGGTATCCCAAACTCCTTCATGCGACGCCGGGGCAACGGACAAATTGGCAGATATGCGGTGGTGGCTATGGGATTCATTGGCCAGACATTGATGAAGATTTAAGCACAGAGGGTTTACTCAGAGGGGCTCCTGCCCCACGCGGCATCTCACCAGTAAATCAGGCCGCTGACTGATACGAAAGATATATTACACAAAATCATACCTCAATAAAGTCAAGTGATTGGATACTTGGCTATTGGTACACTGAAAAGAAACAACTATGAAAAATTTCTGCCCACATACCCACATTGCACATCAAACAACGCTGTACTTCCTTTATCTCTATCTCTTTTTGTTGTATTTGTGCTGCGATGGTGGGCGGGTAGACCTCGCATCGAAGATGTAGAGATTATCCCACATTCGGTTGTTCATTGATGCCCATCATCGAAAACAGGTTCGATGGTGGGCGTTTTTTTTGTCTATAGGAGGCAGTAAAATAATGCAGACCAACGGTACAATTGACAGAAATGTCAAAGATTATCAAACCTTGATGAGTCCAAGGCAGTTGCTAACGGATCTTCCAAGAACAGATGCGATGACCCAGACAGTCCAACATAGCAGAACAAGCATCAGAAACATCTTGGACGGCACCGATTCTCGAAAATTTGTCATTGTTGGACCTTGTTCCATCCATGATGCGGAGGTCGCCCATGACTATGCGGCAAGATTGAAAGAGGTTTCGGACGTTGTTTCGGATCGCATAGTTGTTATAGTCAGATCCTATTTTGAAAAACCCCGCACCAATTTGGGTTGGAAAGGCTTAATTTATGATCCACATCTAAATGGAGCCGGGGATATCAAGGACGGCTTATATATCTCACGAAGAATATTGATGGATAATCTTGAAATAGGATTGCCGTGCGCCACTGAATATCTTGAAACTTTCACGCCTCAATATAATTCTGATCTGGTTTCGTGGGCAGCTATCGGGGCGCGAACAACTGAGTCGCCACAACATAGACAACTCGCTTCGGGGCTCTCAATGCCGGTTGGTTTCAAAAACAGCACACAGGGCGACATCTCTGTCGCGGTCAACGCGATTCTATCTTCAAACGGTGACCACTCTTTTCTGGGAATTGATGGATATGGTGCCCCTTCCGTTGTACGAACAACGGGTAATCCATATACCCATATTGTGATAAGAGGGAGCAATACGGGTGTAAATTATGACTCACGAAGCGTTCAAGATATCCAAGGGATGCTGACAGCAGAGGACCTACCTCCAAACGTTGTGATAGATTGCAGTCACGGAAATTCAGAGAAAGATTACAGCAAGCAGCCCGCTGTCTTTGAGGAAATATTGAAACAGATTCGTGACGGAAATGATGGGATAGTAGGAATCATGCTGGAATCAAATATTAACGCTGGGAGTCAGAAAATTCCCTCTGACTTAATAGGGTTTGATAAATCCACGCTTGAGTATGGCGTTTCTGTCACCGACAGTTGTATTGATTGGGAGACAACCGCTTCACTGCTTAAGGCTGCACATAAAAGCCTAGCTTGAGCGATCTAAAAGCCCATTCAGAAGGGGTAAGGAGAATCTCCCTATGGTATGGTATGAAACCTTCTTTGATGAGAACTACCTCAAGGAGTACGCAGGGGGGCTTACGCCTGAACGAGCCCAGAAAGAGGCGGATTTCATCGACAGTACATTGAATCTCCCGCAAACTGCTGAAGGTGCGCGAATCTTGGATCTTTGCTGCGGACATGGCAGGCATACCGTTGAACTCGCAGCAGCAGGCTACTCGATGGTCGGACAGGATCTCTCAGCCACCTTTCTCGATCTTGCGAAAGATGCCGCTGCAGCGCGCGATCTTCAGATTCGGTTCATCCACGCCGATATGAGGCAGATTCCATTTGAGAGCGAGTTAGATGCGGTCATCAATCTGTTCTCGGCTTTTGGATACTTTGACGACAATGCGGAGAATCAGAAAGTTCTCGACGCCGTTGGGAGGGCGTTAAAGCCGGGGGGTAAGTTCCTCATTGATCTCCTCAATACCCTGCGGATAATACGCGATTTTCTCCCTCAAAGCTGGGACGAACTTTCAGATGGTACAGTTGTCCTTACTAAACGAAATTACAATATCCTGACAGGGTATAATGAAGAATGTCGCACCTACATCGCTCCCGACGGTAGCAAGCGGGAAATTCACCTAGCTTTACGGTTGTACTTCTATCCTGAGTTTACAGAGATGCTTAACCGCGCAGGTCTTACGCCGATTCAAGTGTTCGGTGATTATGATGGCAGTGAGTTCACATGGGATTCAAAGCGGATGATTGTTTTGGCTGAAAAGCAGCGTGAAGCATGAGGTGTCCACGAGAGATAACTCCAACGCAAAGGAGGTCGCAGCCGTGAAATGTACGATTACGAGTTGTCCCGGAGAATATGAGGAGCGCAAAATTATCCATCCGGTACGCCATAGGAACCAGGTGATTATTATTGACCACGTTCCGGTAGCTATCTGCTCTGTCTGTGGAGATACACTTCTAAGACCAGAGACAATCGGTCAGATTGAGAACGTACTCCAAACAGCGACCCATCCTACGCGCACAGTTCCCATTTATGAGTATGCCTAAAAGGAGCAGATCAAAGAGTCAAAAGTAAATCCTCTATCACGTTTTACGTTTCACGCATCACAAAAGGAGGTGATGAAGGTGGGGTTGACGGCTACCGAAGAACCGGATTTACGTGATACCGAAGACAATTTGATATCGTTAGAACAACGGACGGAACATAGCATAATTACAAAAAAGGAGAATCACACAGTGTCTGAAAAAGTTTATATTTTTGATACAACTCTGCGAGATGCCGAGCAAACACCCGGTGCCGCGCTGAATCTTGGGGAAAAACTGGAGATAGCGAAACACCTCGCAAAACTGAAAGTTGATATTATCGAAGCTGGCTTCCCCGTCTCATCACCCGGCGATTTCGATGCGGTGACACGCATCTCCAATGAGGTCGAAGGACCAGAAATTTGCGCGCTTTCACGCGTAATTGAGAAGGACATCACCGCGGCATGGGGCGCGATTAAAGACGCGCAGAGGCCTCGTATTCACACGTTTGTCGGCACATCACCCATTCACCGAGAACGTATCACACGCACCTCTCCCGAAGAGACGCTGAAGATGGCGGTTGAGGCTGTCGCCTATGCGAAAGATTTATCTTCCGGTCACCCCGGTGCAGTTATCGAATTTTCGCCGATGGACGCCGGACGCACGGAGCCAAGCTATCTTTATGAAGTGGTCGAGGCGACGATTGCAGCAGGGGCAACGGTTGTGAACATCCCCGAAACAGTGGGTTGGACTGTACCGGCTGAATTCGGGAAACTAATCGCAGATATCAAAGCGAATGTCCCGAACATCGATCAAGCGATTATCAGCGTCCACTGCCATAATGATCTCGGATTCGCTGTTGCCAACAGTCTCGAAGCGATTGAAAACGGGGCAAGGCAGGTCGAATGCACAATCAACGGACTCGGTGAACGTGCTGGCAACACCTCGCTTGAAGAGGTTGTGATGGCAATCCGAACCCGTCGAGACTATTATAGTGACTACTATACTGATATCAATACGAAAGAAATCGTTCCAATTAGCCGTCGCGTCAGCCGGACGATGGGAATACCTGTCCAACCGAATAAAGCTATAGTCGGTGAGAATGCTTTTGCACACAGTTCTGGCATTCATCAAGATGGTGTTATCAAGCAGCGGGATACCTTTGAGATTATTGATCCAGCAGATGTCGGTTGGCAGGAGAGTCAGATTATCCTCAGTCCGCGATCCGGACGCAATGCACTTAGACACCGTCTGAATGCGCTCGGTTATGAGATGACACAGGAACAACTCGAAAAAGTCTATGAACGATTCCTCAGCGTCGCTGATAAGAAGAAAGAGGTTCACGACGCCGATCTTGAGGCAATCATGAGAGACGAGGTCCGTTCGATTCCCGAAACTTTCCAATTGGAGTACATTCAGGTGGTAAGCGGGACGAAAATCTCTTCAACAACGACGGTAGGCGTCCGGACCGAAGCAGGCATCGTTGAGGAGGCATCCACCGGCGATGGTCCCGTTGATGCAGCCTACAAGGCAATTGACCGGGTCGCCAAGATTCCTCTCCTACTCACAGACTACAACATCAGGGCTGTGACCGAGGGGAAGGATGCTATCGGCGAGGTCACGATCAGGGTGCAGGACAACGGGCATGTAATCATCGGGCATGGTGCTAGCACGGACATTATTGAAGCGAGTGCGAAAGCCTACATTGATGCCATCAACAAGATTATCCATCTGCACTACGAAAAATAAGGTAGGAAGTCTATAAACAAGAGAGCCGTAGAGACACAGCATATTGTGTCTCTACGGCTTTTTTAAATTCTATGGATAGATACCCCACGTAAACATTTCTCGCCTTGCTATATTTAATCCCCGTTCTACTATTGGTGAATTTACCTGCCTCTTCCGCATCCAAATTGAACTGACGACTGAGAATTAGCTTGATACCCCTCCGCGTTTTTCTCCTCTAAAAATCCTTTCGGTAAGTCGTTCGACTATATCGCCCCAGAGAATTTCTCAGAAAAAATCGAACCTTTTATCCTATCGTTTGCCTAACCATGACGAAACTCGATTTTCATAAACCAGCAGTAAACTCATTCTACTTTTCTTATGGAGGAAACTATCATGTTTTTAAGTTTGCGGAGACCCAACCTATCAAACCCAAAATTGAATCGTCCACTCGTAGCTATATTTATCATTGGTCTTGTACTGTCAAGTGCATACTTCATTTCAGCCCAAGAGGATACACGTCCTGATCGTTCTAGCCGCCAGCAACGAGAGCGTGGAGAACGGGGCGAGAGAGGCAGAGGTCAATTTAATATCGCAGAGATGGTCGAACGACAAACCGAACGCGCTATCGAGGATTTGAACCTTTCTGATGAAGAAACCACTATTCTCGTGCCGAAAGTCAAAGCTATTGCACAGCACCGCCTGCAACAGCGCCAAGAGCTGCGTCCATTTACACAAGCCCTGCGCACATCAGTGGACGGTGGGGATAGCGCACAAATCAAAGCCTCACTCAAGTCTTTCAAAGCGTATCAAGCTGCACAGAAGAAAAAAGCCGAAGCGTTGGAGAAAGACCTTGTTGAACTGCTAACTGTGCGCCAAGAAGCGCAGTTGACCATCGCTGGCATTGTCAACAATGACAGTGGATTCGGCGGATTTGGTGGTCGTCGAGGGCGACTCGGCGACGGAGAGGGTCGTCGCGGTAATCGACCGAATAGGCCACAAGGTAATTAATAGTATCGTGATTTGAGGGAGCGGCTAAGGGTACAGTGGATATTTCCCTTACCTTTAGTCACTCCTTTCTGAATACAACACATCTTACATCAAAGGAATCGTAAATGAGCCGCCAAACACTACTCAACGGGCTTATCTTTCTCGTCATGATATTCGTCATCTCTGCGTGTGGAGGCACAAAGTTGCTCGATATTGAAGAAACCTCAAGTGTCTTAGATCTCTCAGAAACTCAGCGCAGGGTAGTGCAATCCAAGGTACAACAGATTGAGGAGATTGTTGAGGATTATGAATTAGAGAAGGAAACATTGGAAGCCGGGTTTGTGGAAAGGCGGAATCAGATGCGTAGCGGTAGTAGCTTCGGAGGTCGTGGACGAGGCGGAATGCGTGGCGGTTCTCAGAATCAGATGCAGACGTTCTATCAACAGCGCGCAGCTTTCCAAAAACAGATTGATACGTTAATCGCAGAAATCCACGAAGCCCTCAACGAAGAACAGCAAGAGAAATTTGCCGACATCAAGCTGCCCGACCTTAAATTACCCGAAATGGGACGGCGAAGTGGCTTTGGCAGTGGTCGCAGACGCGGTGGAGGTCAAGGTGGGTTTGGTGGTCTGGGTGGATAACCCGTGAATCTAGGCTATGCCCCAAACCTCTGATATTTGCAATATACATTCAGAATTGCCTGCCATAGGCAGCTTGAATATCGTAAACTCACAACGAGGAGACAATTATGGGACAGAGATTTACTCGTTTAGCTAACGCATTTTTATATATCACCATCATACTCATCATACTTATGAGTAGTATCATCGGGGCAGAAGAGCACGAATCGGCGGCTCAAGCGGAGTGGCACCAATGGCGAGGAGCGAATCGGGATGGGATATCTCCCGAAACGGATATCCTCAAAGCGTGGTCAGAGGCGGGACCAAAAGAGTTGTGGCGACTTCCACTTGGCGAGGGCTTTTCAGGGATCTCAATTGCGAATGGACGTGCTTATACAATGTTCGCCAAGGACGAGGACGAGGTCGTCGTGTGTCTCGATGCCAAAACAGGGAAGGAATTGTGGCGGTATCTTGATGATTGGTTTTACGCGGAACGTCAGGGTGGAAACGGACCGCGCTCCACACCGACGATTGATGGCAATACGGTTTACGTCTTGAGTGCTTTTGGTCGGCTTGTTGCACTTAACGCAAATACGGGAAAAGAACTCTGGGGTCACGATTTCACAAAAGCATTCTCGAGTTCAATGCCACGGTGGGGCTTCTCGACATCACCCATTATTGAGGATAGCCGTTTGCTCGTTGAGGTCGGCGGTGCAGACGACAATACCATCGTTGCCTTTAACAAAGAGACCGGAGAGCGTATTTGGGGGATGGCGGCTTCTCCTTCCAGCTACTCCTCCCCAATTCTTGTGACCGTTAACGGCGTCCGGCAGGCACTCTTTTTCGCGCGGGATGAGCTTCTCGCTGTTTCACCTGAAGATGGAAGCGTGTATTGGCGTTATCCGTGGTATGGTGGGCGAAATAGCGATAATCGTGTAACGCCGGTGTTCATCTCACCTGATAAGGTTTTTATCTCCTCTCGTAGTGGGGATGCCGGGGTGGTCCTGCGGATTGCCGGGGCAGATGACGACATACGCGTTGAGGAGGTGTGGCGAAGCCATACGATGATTAATGGCTTTTCCACAACCGTACTTCATGACGGTTATATCTACGGTTTTTCAAACACCATCTTTAAGTGTGTCAACGCTGATACAGGCGAGGAAAAATGGAAGACCCGCGGATTCGGTCAAGGGACGGTTATCTATGCGGATCATCATCTTATCGTTCTCGGTGAAAATGGGAATCTCGCACTCGTTGGAGCGACCCCGGAAGCGTATCGTGAAGTTGCACAGGCGCAGGTCCTTTCCGGACGGTGCTGGACTGCTCCCACACTATCTAACGGCAAACTTTACCTGCGAAATCACCAAGAGATAGTCTGTTTAGATCTGAAAGATCAAGGAAAATAGTCTGTGAAAAATATTATCTCCTTATTAATTCTGAGTGTTGCCATTTTGGGGTTCATCACATATTTCGTTATCTTCAAAATGGTACAGAGCGATACGGTTCTCAAATCCTTTCAACTTCCGCAAAAAGTATCAACAGCCACGCCCACTTTCTCCCAATCAGAGCGGTTTCTTCCGCTTTCCACGGAACTAAGGGATTACGAGGTTATCGCCGAAAACGACCTGTTTCGACCGCTCGGTTGGAAAAAGGAGACCCAATCGCCGGAGGAACCCACCCCAACGGTCACTTCTGAACCGATTGTTGAAATACCACCCCCACCGCCGACCTATACACTGGTCCTGACTGGGATCGCAAAAAATGGTTCGGATTGGATTGCCGTTGTCGAAGACCGGAAGCAGGACGAAGGCACATTTCTCCGCCGCGGCGAAATGCTAAAGGACGGGCGCGTGCAAGATATTATGTCTGAACATATCACGCTAGCGCGTGACGAGATGACCGTTCAACTAACGCTGGGCAAGAGCATCGAATACGGAGTGGATGGACGGTTGCGATTCGATACGGCTGGCACAGCGAAAATACCAAAGTCTCCGAACGAAACGGGGATGCTTTCAAAAACACAGGTTGACAGTGACGATGACAGTGAACAAAGTCTTATTGAACGGATGCGAGCGAGGAGAAGAAGGGAATTGGACCAATGACAGAAGTTCTGAAATGGGTATTCAGCCTCAGGTATTTACTGTCTTTTCTCCTCATAGCATCTATTCTGGTGATCGGTGAGAACGAACTTGTCGATGCCGAAACTGAATCGAAGCGCATCTCCATGCGATTCAAAGATGTTTCACTCGAACATATTCTCGAATTCATCTCTGATGCAACAGGTTACACCATTGTCAAATCGGCGGACCTGGATATGCGCGTCACCATCATCAGTCCCGACGATATGCCGTTAGACGAGGCATTTTCGGTGTTGAACACGACCCTGGCAATCAAAGGATATACTAGTATCATTAATGGGCGGAGTCTGAAAATTGTGCCACTGGCAGAGGCGAAACTTGAAGCCACGCCGATACAGGTTGGAAGCGACCCGGAGGAGATTAAATCCGAGGATACCATTACCACACAGGTGATGCCGCTCTTGTCGGCGGATGCCACACAGCTTGTCAAGGATCTCAAGGATTTTGTCCCACAATACGGTGTGATGACCGCCTATGGTCGAAGCAATACGTTAATTATCACGGCATCTTCGGCGAACATCAAAAGGTTAGCTGAAATCGTGAAGCAGCTCGATATCTCAATGGCGGATCGAATCAAGATTGAGGTGTTTTCGTTGCAATATGCCGACGCCACTAGGTTAGCCGAGGTGATCACCGAACTGTATGAGAAGCCGCAGGATGCTGAAACCGCAGCGGAACAGGAGCGGCAACAGAGGGGGCGCCGTGGCGGATTCGGCAATCGAGGTCAATTTGGGAGAGATGGTGGTGGTGAAACGACAACAGAGGAAAGTAGTCCCACAGAGGGCGGTGCGCTACAGCTGCTAGGTGAAGTCAAAGCGGTTGCCGATGAGAACACCAACTCCCTAATCGTGTCTGCCAGTCAACCCAACCTCGCAGTTATCCGCAGGCTCGTTTCCGAGCTAGATACACAACGCTTTTCTCAGCCGGAGACGCGCGTATTCTCCCTGCAACACGGCGATGCGACGGAAATTGCCAATGAACTGAACCAAGCCTTCTCTAGTGCCGCGCGAAATGTTTTTACCGCTGGGTTTGGTGGTGGATTTGGTGGTGGCAGAGGCAGAGATAGACGTTTTTTTGAGGAGCAGCAGAGGGCTACTGAGCAGAGCGGAGAGGGTGTTCTCGGTTTGCCGGAGTTGGTTGCAGTGCCTGATGTACGAACCAATTCTGTGATGGTAACAACAACCGCGGAGCAGATGGAGGCTGTCGGCAAACTCATCGAACAACTTGACCGGGACATCGCAGACTTCGCGGAAGACACCCGGATTTTCACCCTTGAACACGCGGATGCCGCGAACGTCTCGGCCGTGCTTAATGAACTCCTTTCCACCGAACTCTTTGAACGCCAAGCGGCAACTCGCACAAATTTCATAGGGGGTGGGTTTGGTGGATTTGGTGGGTTCGGAGGCGGATTTGGCGGCAGGGCATCAGCCGCCGGTGCGTTAGGTTCAGGCGCGCAAACGGCCGATGCTGCGCGTGGACTCACAGGCAATGTGAAAATTGTTGCAGATGAAGAGACAAACGCCCTACTGATTACCACGTTTGTCCGAAACTTTCCCGCCGTTGAAAAACTGGTCAAACAACTCGATGTGCTGCTCCCCCAAGTCCTCATTGAAGCACAGATTATTGAGGTAACGCTTGATGACGACAGCGCGTTTGGGGTTGAGTGGATGTGGGAACAGGGCACAACCCTCAACGATAAAACCTATCAGCAGGAGGGAACAACCGATTTTGGGTTGACCGATGAGATTTTCGGCTTGAAGTACGGCATCCTCTCCAGCAAATTGGACACAATGCTTCACGCCCTGACGAAGGACACAAAGGTCAATATCCTTTCTACACCGCGGATCATGACCAAAAACAATCAGGAGGCAGTTATCAATGTCGGTCAAGCAGTGCCGTTCCTGGTCAGTACGCAGGAGACGGCGACGGGCGGTATCCTGACCAGCACAGACTTTCGGGATGTCGGCGTCATCCTGACCGTCACACCGCGCATCAACAGATCCGGAACCGTTTCCCTTGATGTTAATCAACAGATTAATAGTTTGGTTGAGTTTACGCTGTTCGATGCCCCGATCATCTCCACGCGTGAGGCGTCGGCGTTTGTAACGATCAAGGACAAGCAGACGATGGTCATCGGTGGGATGATTAAGGACGACAAGACGGAAACTGTCCACAAGATACCGGTGTTGGGAGATATTCCGCTGCTAGGCAAGCTATTTCGGCGAACAGACACGCGGGTTGAAAAAACGGAGTTGATGGTATTCATCACGCCGCATGTGGTCTACACCGATGCGGACGCGGATCGGGTGACAGCAGAGCAGAGAGAGAAATTACATCTACAAAATGGCAGGACGGGTAACTAGTATCAGGACAAGATAACCCCGCCCAATTTCTCGTTATCTGACTGGGTGCCGAAAGGGTGTCATCCGCATAAAAATGGGAACGCACCCCAACAGCACTGAAAATGTGAATATGGTTTATCGTTCAGAATGCTCTTATTGAGTGAACCCTTAACCTCGCATAATTGATTCAACTTCTGGCAGCACAGCTTTGACCGCTACCTGATCGACTCCTGCAGCGACTCCATCGTAGCTAGCCGTGCGGATCATCTCAGCGAGATTGTTGCCGAGTTGTTCCATCGTCCAGCCAATTGAATCGGGAACAGTTGCTTTATCGAGGTGGCGTTGGTCGTTTCTGCCGGATGGATCGTAATGGTAATGTGGGTCTTTTCGGAAGCAATCGAATCGAAGCAGTTGTACTGCTTCACCATCTACATCACCGTAGACACGGACAGAAGGGCCACCGTCGCCGGTTATAGCCCGGTTATCAACGTGGAGTTCAACCCCACCGACTTGGAAAACCTTTTCCTGACTCATAGTAAAAATCCCTCCTTACCATATTGGATAGATGGTGGACATTATATCATCTTCTGTGAAATAACACAATCACCTAAATTTTTCTTGGCACGAACCCCTTTTGATGATAGAATAGCACCTTGACATTATATCAGCATTGATTGAGATATTTCCGCTCCCTTAACGCTCCACTGTGACTTCAACCAAACGGAGGTTACCTAATGCTAGCTATCGGTATTTTCGCGCCTTACGGAACAGACCACGACCGCAACATCGCTTTTTGTCACGATACCGATGTCCATCACATCGTTTTGAGTGCCGCTGGAATTGCCAGTGAAGGCTCCATCCCCTCAACCGATGCCCTGAAAGACCTTGTCGGAAAATACGCCGCTGCGGGGATTACCCTCGCCGCACTCACCCCCGAACGTATACGTCAGGCTGCCTTCTCTGATCCTAAGATCCAAAAGGAAGAGGTGGCGACCTTCGGGCAGCTTATCCAAAATATGGGGGCAGCGGGCATCCCATACGTTCATCTCTATCTCAACGTCGATCCATTGAGTTCCGACGCCGAAAGAGAGGGACTCTGGGGTGGCTTGGTTGAGGTCTATAACCAAATTACCCGCATCGCAGAAACCGCCGGTGTCCGAATCTCCACCCACCACTTCCATGTGCCGGATCGCCTGCTCTGGAACTACGAAACGATGTCCCGGCTCCTTAATGAAGTAAGTAGCCCAGCCAACGGTGTCACATTCTGCCAAGGGAAGTCCCAGATGGCTGGCGACGATTTGGTGAAAGACATCTTGAACTACGGCGATCAGATCTTCATGTTCCACATCCGTGATGTTGTGACGCAAGTTGAGGGCGACATATCGCCGGAGGTTGAAAAACGTCTGGCAGATATTGGCTACCTCGAAGTCGCCTTCGGTACGGGTGAAGTCGATATGGTCGGTTCAATCCGTGCCCTCAAGCAGATCAACTATCAGGGGCAAATCTACCCCGAACACTACCCGTCCATCGCCGGAGATTCCGCCGCCGGGCTTGCTTGGACAATCGGCTATATTCGCGCTTTGGATGAAGCGGTCAAGGCGTGAGATGAAGGTATTGACTGAGAGTTCCAAAGTTAAGGAGCGATGGTGATTTACCGCACCGTGGACGCTTATGGCAAAACAGCCTAATATCGTGCTGATGGGAATTGATTCCTTGCTCGCGACCCATATGAGTTGTTACGGTTACCATCGGCTCACGACGCCGCACATTGATCGATTTGCTCAGGGCGGAACGCTGTTTGAACGCACTTACAGTGCCCACATCCCGACTACCAGTGCCTACGCGTCAATGCTCACAGGTATGGATGTTTTTGGCACGCAGGTGGTTGCGCTGCGACACAAGGGACCACTCAGAGTCGAAGTCAAAACCCTTCCTGAAATCCTTCGAGAGGTCGGTTACGAAACAACCTGTGTCGGCTTCAGCGGCAACCCCAGTTCACGCGGGTTTGACAACTACTTGGATTATTCAGGCTGGGGGAGTTGGGAAGAGCGACCCAGTCCGAAAGCACAGAACCTCAATGAGGTCACAATCCCTGAACTTGACCGCCTTGTTGAAGGAGAAAAGCCTTTCCTCCTGTTCTTGCGGCACATGGACCCGCATTCCCCGTATCTCCCACCGCCCCCGTATGAGCGGATGTTCTATCACGGCGACGAATTTGATACGGCGAACAAGTCAATGGAGCCGGTGATGGATTTTAAGCCGTTCTGCGACTATTTTGCGAGGTGGATGCCACCCGGCGTCACAGACAAGGATTACATTATCGCCCAATATGACGGTGCGATTGCCTATATGGACGCGTGTATCCAGACCATCTTTAACGCTTTGGAAGCACACGGTATCTTTGATGAAACTATCGTCATCATCAACGGGGATCATGGGGAAACGCTGTATGACCATGAATGCTGGTTCGACCACCATGGGATCTATGATGTTGCCCTGCATGTGCCATTAATTATCCGCTATCCCGGCAAGGTTCCCGCTGGAAAACGAGTCAGCGGCTTTAATCAGCATAAAGCACTCGTGCCAACCATCCTTGAATTGGCGGGGATCGAAACGGATATCGCCTTCGATGGGGTGAGCTTGATGCGGTTGGTCAGAGGGGAAGTCGCTTCCTATGAAAGCGAGTTTTATATTACAGAATGTACTTGGATGCGAAAGCACGGTTGGCGCACCCCGGAATGGAAGCTGATTATCGCCCTAGAACCGGATTTCCACTTCAAACCGCCGGTCGAATTGTACAACCTCATTGAGGACCCCCATGAAAACAACAACCTCGCCGAGACATGTCCCGACGTTGTAGCCGGGCTCGAAACGCGGATGCAGAGATGGATTGCGAAACGTGAGGCAGAAACGGGACTCAAAAACCCGATTATGACACAGGGCGACTGGCACGGGCATGAAGGAGTGGGGCATTTCAAAACCTCCCAGCAGGCGTATGATACCCTACATATCGGCGAACGAGGGGAAGCAGCAAGACGACAAGCAGCATTGAAAAAATAACGCTCATGTAAAACAATCGTGCAATAGCAATCGTAGGGGCGGGGTCTCCCCGCCCGAACATTTCGGATTTTGGGCAAGCTGTAGGGGCAATCCCCCGATAAATCGAGAGGCAAGCCCTTGTGGTTGTCCGCTTGTAGTCATTCTTTTTTATTTGCGCAGATTCGCGTTAATTCGCGGATGCTTTTCACTAATTTGTACCCATAGGGAGAGAGGCATTCCCATGTACCTGACTGAACAGCAACTCAACTTTTTCCACACCTTTGGCTTCATCCATATTCCACAGCTTTTCACATCCGATGAAGTTGCTTGGATTACCAAAGAGTTTGAGCATGTCCTTGATACTTACGGAAAAGGCGATGAACACGACGGTTCCCAACGCACCATGATTGTTCCGACCATCGATCACAGCGAAAAACTCTGTACGCTGCTCGATGATCCACGCGTCGTCGGTATCGCTTCCGATATTTTGGGGGACGACTTTAACTACGCTTCCGGCGACGGCAACTACTACAGCGGGGATACAGGTTGGCACGCCGATGGCGGATACCCTGAACTTTTCGCAATCAAGATAGCATACTACCTCGACCCGCTGACCCGAGATACCGGCTGTTTGCGCGTTATGCCGGGCAGCCATCGACCCGACTCCTTTTGGCGGACGGGGAATGTGGCACCGAGAGATTCTGAAGCGTTATGGGGCGTCCCACCCTCCGAGGTTCCGGGGAATGTCGCCTTAGAAACGAACCCCGGCGATCTGGCAATCTTCTATCACGATACCCTCCACGCCGCCTTCGGCGGCAGCACCCGCCGACGTATGTTTACGATGAATCTGATTAAGCAAGGGGTAACGGAGGAAGGAATTGCGCGCGTGGATCAATACCTTCGCCATCATTGCCCTGTAGCACACGGATTCAAGATTGGCGGCATGTACACAGATGTGATGCTAGAGACCGCTACTCCAGAGCGGCTCCGTCATTTGGCGCAGTTGCATGAACGTCACGCGATCGTTCACCCGCACGACACGCTTCCACGACCGCTGCCACGTGTGTGAGAGGCTACGCTATTAGTGTTATTCTACTGAATAAATAGAGACTGAGAAGCATGACATGCGTCCCATAGAAGTTATATTTGCGACAGAACACGTTGCCGATAAGATTGAAACACGCGGCATTACATTGGATGATTGTATAGATGTGCTAGAAAATTCACCCTACGAAATTCGTAGCGGAACAGATTCTTATGGGTATCCAAAGTATGCGGCTTATGGTCAAACCTATGATGGTATGAACTTATTGGTCGTTTACGTTCGTGAGCAACCTCATTTGTATAAAATTCTCTCGGCTCGTACGAACTTGACCCGCGCAGAAATCCGTTCCATCCGTGGACGTAAAAGAAGATAAAAGGAGGTAGAAAACGCATGAGTAAAAAATTACCGCCCCCTCCGGACTTCAATACCCCGGAGGAAGAAGACGAATTTTGGCAAACACATAGTCCTCTCGACTTTGAGCATAAGGAGGTTGATATTCCTGAACCACGTCAATTTGTTCGACCAAACGGAAGGTTAATCGTCCAATTGAGTCAGGCAGAACAGGAATTGTTGAATCGGATTGCTAAAAAGAAGGGTGAACAACCAATGACCTTGGCGTTGCGATATATTCAGTCAGGCTTGCAAATTGAATCAGAAAATCTCTGATAACTACAAAGCGAGGCTCTATAGCCTAGAGGACAGATAGCAATGTCCATCTTTCTCATCGGCATAGATCAGACGGCGGGCGCCATCCATTTCGGCGACCAAATTGGGTGGATCTGGCGTTCCGGTGCCTACCATAACCTACTCCTTATTGCGATGATTACGGCGACAATCATCCTGATTCGGTACGCTGCCCGTCGGGAGTATTGGCGAAATGCTGCACGTCAGGTCCGCGGACGTCGATTGGCGATGGTTTCCTTTGCCCTCCTGTCGATCTACACAACCGTTGGATTGCTTGATAGTATCCGTTGGAGTGACCCGGTCTTCAACCCCGATGGAAAATTGGTTCGCAACGAAACGGGGAGACTCATCTATTCCCCGCGTAGGTGGAGCATCCTTGATCGGATCTGTACGCCGTTACGCGAAAAGACGGAAAAAACCTACTCCGCACCGTTGGCAACCCATCTCTACACCAAAAGCACAATCCAACAGCCCGATGGTCGAATCACCCGCGAGCATCCACCGCTGCAACACCCACGTTCACACCTCTTTGGCACGGACAAGGTCGGCACCGATGTCTTCTACCGCGCGCTGAAAGGGATTCGGACAGCGTTAATCATCGGTGGGTTCACAACGCTGACTGCGATCCCGTTCGCGCTCTGCTTCGGTGTGCTCGCTGGCTATTTTGGCGGACGGGTTGATGATATCGTTCAGTATATCTACTCCACCCTTGCGTCAATTCCGAGCATTCTGCTAATCGCTGCGTTCATGCTCCTGTTCGGACACGGTTTGTTTAACCTCTGTCTCATCCTAGGGATCAGCAGCTGGACGGGGCTGTGTCGGCTGCTACGCGGCGAAACCCTCAAGCTGCGGGAGCTAGAATATATCCAAGCCGCAGAAGCCTTCGGCGTGAGTCGGTGGAAGATTCTCGCCAAGCATATCGTTCCAAACGTCATGCACATCGTACTCATCTCTGCTGTCTTGCGTTTCAGTGGACTGGTTTTCTTTGAAGCGCTGCTGACCTATCTCCAGATCGGCGTGGATCCGACGACGGGCAGCTGGGGCAACATGATCAACACCGCCCGCTTGGAATTAGCACGGGATCCGATAGTCTGGTGGAATCTCATCGCTGCGTTTACCTTTATGTTTGGACTGGTTCTACCCGCAAATCTATTCGGGGATGCCGTGCGCGATGCGTTGGACCCGCGGCTACGAACGGAATAGAAAAAGGAGAATAGAAATGGATATCATGGAAATTTATAGAATGACCATGACGGACTTCCTGCCTGTTGTCGTATTGGGTCTCTGTGTGTTCGTTATTACTGCGGTTGTGCATATTGCCTTTGCGATAGCAGTGTTTTGGGACGCGACTCACTTGCCTGCTTCGAGAAAACCGATTTTCGTGGGGGCCATCATTTGGTTTTTGGGGACACTCATTGGTGGTGTGTTTGTAGCGGGTAGTTACTGGATCATGCACCATTCACGCCTGAATCAATCGATCCCCGCAACACCACCGGAAGATTGAGATGAACCGTGACAATGGAACCGCACGATGCCGTGGGGCAGTATGAATTGAAAGAGTGTCAACTCTGGGGAGAGCGACTTCAGGAGGGTTTCGTTCCGGTCCTATCTGACGGTATGATTCCTTCGGATCCAGGGGTTGACTTTTCGGACGCAATCAAAAATCCTATTATCGTTTTGATCGCCGATGCAGCGGGGAATATACATTGAGGTGAGGTTGCAATCCCACCCGCTCCTGCAGAATTGACTATCCGCTAAAGTGCTGATTAAATGTTGGAACTTACAAGGCATCTAAGGGGTGATATAACTGATGCTATGATAGCTAAAAGGACTAAACGTGGTATGCTACTTCCAACCTTAACCAAGCTAGCGGAGGGATCTCAATGAACCGAAATGTGTTGTTTGGTATCGCCCTGTTCGTAGTTGTTTTTATGTGCTACGTGAGTTATAGCACTGCGTCTGATAACTATCAATTAATATCAGCCATAAACAATCTTCGTAGTAGTGTGGATACATTGAATTCAAACATTCGCAGACTGAATTCAAGAGTGGATACCTTGAGTTCAAGAGTTGATACACTGAATTCACGGATTGGCACACGGACAACTTATGGAAGCCTGAATTCTGAGCTAGATGATCTTGGAGACGATATCGAGTCTTTGGAATCTGCTGTATCGGATTTAGAACATGCGATCCGAAATCAATAGTGATAATGGAAAACCTCAAGCAGAAGCAGCATCTAGAGATCTCTATTCCTCTCAGGTGCTGTTCCCACTAACGATTGGGTTACCTACGTCAATCGTATGGGCGAGGTACCCTCGCCCATACCGCAACTATCCGAGCTACATCAAAACCGCCACTCCAACAACGTCCCGCGGTGGCGTGAGACGAGCGCGCCGGTGATTGTGCCGACCGCCGCGCCAGCAATTACATCAGAGGCATAGTGCCTGCCTAGATAGATTCGCGTAATCCCGACCAACCCCGCGCCGATATAGAGCGGAATGCGGAGTTTGGGATACCGATTCCCAAGGAGTGTTGCACCGGCGAACGCGTAGGCGGTGTGACCCGACGGAAACGCCGGATTACCAACCACCTCGTCTAAGGGACGCTTACGTCCGATGATCTCCTTCATCCCCCAAACGATTACACCTGTGCTGATGAAAGTGGAAGTCAACAGTCTGCCTGTCTCACGGTTTTCATCGTCGCCATAAGCCATCAGGAGAAGAGAAACCCCTAGCATCGTCCTGCCATCGCCAAAATAGGTGCCCACCTCCATGATAGTGCCGAGCGGTTTGCTTTGAGGAGGTTCATCGTAGATCGCATCGAATATATCCTGATCTAACCGCACGAAAAGGTTGTCTTCATCGGCGTAACCCACAATGGAGATGAGGCAGAAAAACAGCGTCCACAGAGCGGATTGGAGGGGGTGTGTTCTCATCATTTGACAATCCTAATCGGGTGAGAATAAGGACTACAGTCCACTCATAAACTGAAAGATCTCGTCTCCGAGCCCCGGCAGGTCTTCATGTGCAAAGTCAGGATAAATCGCCAAAGATTTATCCGCCGTTATCTTGTTATAAGCGGCAAATTGTGTCGAAGGTGGACAGATCGTGTCCATCAGACCCACACCCATAAAGACCTCACTCCGGATACGTGGACATAGATACTGCACGTCGATATAGCCTAGTTTCTCAAATATCGCGTTTTCGCGCTCATGGAGCGGATCGAATTTACGGAAATATTCTCCCAATTCGGCGTAGGCATCTTTTGCCTGATCCATCTCCCACACCCGCTGATAATCGCAGAGGAACGGAAACACGGGTGCTGCGCGTTTGATGCGCGGTTCAAGTGATGTGCAGGCGAGCGTCAATCCGCCGCCTTGGCTTCTGCCCGTTGCGCCGACTCGATTTTCGTCCACATCCGGCATCTCCATCACAATTTTTGCGAGTTGCGCTGTATCGAGAAAAATCTGGCGGTAGAGCAGTTTCTCCGGCGCATCATCCAACCCACGGATGATATGTCCGCGTAACGTCCAGCCTGTCACACCGCCCCTGTCTTCCGACGAACCGCCTTGACCGCGACAATCAAGCGCCGCGACAGTGTGACCAAGAGCGGCGTAACCCAGTTTGCTCACCCAATCGCCGGCATCGCCGGAGTAGCCGTGGAACATCAACACGGCCGGATGGGGATCGGGCGCGTGATTCGGACGGATAAGTTTCGCGTGAACCCTCGCACCGCCGACACCGGTGAAATAGAGATCCGAACATTCTGCAACGGAGGTCTGGAAACTTGCCGGTGAGATCTCAATCTGCGGATCAACTTCCCGCATCTCCGCAAGGGCGTCCTCCCAAAAAGAATCAAAGTCATCGGGGCGTGGATTTATCCCCTGATAGGTTTCCAACTCCGCTAACGACATATCAAAGGTCAAAGGCATACAATTTCTCCTCTCTCATTGTGAGTTCATATTGCTGTGGGAGGGGCTTCCTAGCCCCGATATAGCCCCTAGCGCATCAGATGGGAAATGTCAACAGAACCTATTTACCAACCGATTGCATACGACGTAGAGCGTGGATCTGCGCCACCGATGCGTGTTCCTGTCTCAGGATCAACGGTGATTGCGCATACACGGCTGACCCCTGCACTCCAATCGTCTTGGTCATGGAGGTGATGCCCACGGTCTCTCAAAGCCTCGCGGACCTGCGGGTCGATACGGGCTTCGACCACCACCTCGCCGGGCAGTGATCCGTGGGGCCAGAACGAATTCGGGAAGCTGTGACTGATGACACGAGGGGCTTCGATCGCTTCCTGCGGCTCCATCCCGAACTCGATGATATTGAGGAACACCTGCAGCATCCCCTGTACCTGTGCATCGCCGCCGGGACAGCCGAAAGGCATGAACGGCTTTCCATCTTTGAGAGCCAACGCTGGATTTGGGGTGAGGCGTGGACGTTTCCACGGCTGCAGACAGGAGGGGTGCGCTGGATCGAGCCATATCTGTGTTCCTCGTGCTGAGACGGGAAAACCCAAACCCGGAACAATCGGTGCCCAACCAACTACATCCGAGGGGGTTGCGGAAAAGGTGTTACCACCCTCATCGACCACGCAGAGGTAGCTAGTGTCACTTTCCCAGTGTGATATGCGCTCCGGTTGTGGACGATCCGGGTCAAGGGTCGGGTAGGGACCGTTCTCTCCACGCGGCTCCGGATGGAACCGCCACGGATCACCGGGCGGTGGCATATCGGGGGCGGCGCGTTGTGGGTCAATGGCACTCCGTCTTTCAGCCGCATATCGTTCATCGAGCAATCCCGCCATCGGGACTTGGACAAAATCGGGATCACCGAAATACGCCTCCCGATCCGCAAACGCCAATTTAAGCCCTTCAATCACTGTGTGAAGATAGTCCACAGACTCGTGCCCCATCCCCTGCAAGTCAGCCCCTTCGAGAATCTTTAGTGCCATGTTGAGGGTCGGTCCCTGACACCACGGTCCACAGGTGTAAACATCATAACCTTTGTAAGTAATGTGCGTTGGCGGCTCGACCCGAACCGAAAATGCGGCGAGATCTTCGTAGGTCAGCGGTCCCCCTTCCTGCGCGTGGAAATCAGCGATTTCGTGGGCAATTTCGCCTTTATAGATTAGGTTGCGTGCGGCTCTGATTCCTGCTTCACGATTACCACTCGCTCCCCGTTCGGCGTCGATCATCCGCCTAAAGGTGTTCCCCAGATCCTTCTGGAAAAAGATCTCCCCGACTTGTGGAATATGTCCACCGGGGTTGAAGACAGCAGCCGTCGATGGGTCGCCCCCTAGCTCCCGGCTAGCAAAGGCGTGGAACTGATCATCGACCGGGTGACCTTTTTCGACAAGATCCAACGCGGGCTGGATGACCTCTTCAAAGGTCATGGTGCCGAATCGTGCCAACGCTGTCAACCACGCATCGGGCGATGCGGGTGTAACGGTTCGCAAAATTCCGGGAGGCAGGTCGCCATCATGATATTTTCGGAAGTAATCGATGCTCGCCGCGCGGGGAAAACGTCCGAGTCCGCTGATGGTTTCTACGGGTGCACCCGATCCCGGACAGTAGATAATCGGTGCGACACCGCCGAAATGGGTGAATCCCGGTTGCAGCACATTGATACAGATACCGACGGCAACACCCGCATCGGCGGCGTTACCGCCACTTTCGAGGATACGAACTCCGCCCATTGTTGCGAGATAGTGCACCGATGAGACAACGTACCGTTTCCCACGGATTGAGGGGCGATGACTTCTTGGCATTTCAGTTTCTCCTTCCACCTGATTGGGTAGTAGTGACTTGAGTTGTAAGGGGGCGAATAGATTCGCAGATCAATCTCCGTAGCCGAGTTGACGCAGGTGTTCAAACGACTTCTCTATCTGTTCCTTGGTCTGTGCTTCGGTCAACTCTTCGCCGCGCTGGGGCTAAATGCGCCAATGGGCACGCCCCATCCCATTTTCCCATCTGCCATCGGAAGTCGGGGCAGGATGCCCCTCCCACAGAGTTGATACCGTGGCTAAATACACCCCTTTGCGCCCTTCTCCCGTTTTCCCACCTACGCATTACGCATTATTCTTCACGTTTCACGCTTCATAGATATTCTGCATCTGCCATGCGTCGAGCGATTTGAGTTCACTCTCTTGACCTTGAGAACGCAGCGATACACCGACGCTATCTTCACGGTCAGGATAGACACGCATCGCAACGCACTGCTTACCATTGACGAAGACCTCGACCACGCTCTTGTCGATGAACACGCGCAACTTGAGCGGCTCGTCCTGCTCGATAAAAACAGCGGCAGTTTCGGGGGCGCGTGAAAGCACATCCGGCGCGGTCGACGAATATGAGGAATCAATCGTTATCAAGCTGTCCCGTCCCTCCCGTTCCAGATCCGGATCCCTGAAACCCCGTTCCCTAAAGAACGCAATACGGGTGAATTCCTCCTTTTGTGGTGAGCGAAGGACGTTCATCTCGACCATCGGCGCACTTTTCGGATCGATTTCAGCGACGATTTCCATCGCGTTCCCTTCGATATTTTGGAGGACGATCTCCTGATTGGCGGGCAACGTCATTCCACCGATCGCCTGATGTGCGCCACGCAACGACTCAATGTCCCCGGCAGGTTCAATCGCCAACTCATCTTTTGAGGCGAGGGTCAAGCGTCGCGGCAAGGTCATAATCTGATTCCAGCCTTGGGTCGGCTTTGCGGGGTTCATATTCCAGATGCAGATAAGCCCTCCCTCACCGTCGGGGGTAGCGGAGGGCGCATGGACGCCTGCGGGGGAGGCCGCGCCGAAGTTGTTCTTTGCACCTGTTGTCACGACGAACTTGTCGCGATCTTTATCGTAATCGCCCAGCAGATACTGTCCACCGCTCATGTGGCTGAAGAATAGGAGGATGTGGCGGTCACCGATGGGCCAAAAGTACGGACAGGCACCGTCATCGCCCACCAAGGTGTACTGGTCATCTTCGAGGAACGGGTGCAGATACTCCCAATTCGCTAAATCCGGCGAGCGGAGCAGGAAATTGGCACGGATCCGTTTGCCACCGGGACCGTGCGGCAACGTCCCACCTGAAAGCGAATAGTACATTCCATCCTTCTTCCAGATGCACGGATCGAAGACACGGTAGGGCGGGGTTGATCCATCCGGGTTTCTCATCGGAATCACCGCCTCCCCCGTCACCTTCTCCCAATTCAGCAGCAGCGGATCACTCGACACGGCGACCATGTTGCCGACCTCCGTGCCGTGATACATTGCGATTACGCGGTCCTCTTCGACGTAACTCGAACCTGAGAAACAGCATCTTTCAGGATTGGGGTAAATTGCGTAGGGTAGATCTCGCCAATGGATAAGATCATCGCTGATAGCGTGTCCCCAATGCTGACGGGTATCCTCCGGCGGATATGCCTGATAGAAAAGATGCCATTTGCCCTGCCAGAAACAGAGTCCGTTGGGATCGTTGAGCATCGCTTCGGGATTCACGTAATGGTAGATGGGACGGTGTGGATCGCCTGCATACCCTTTACGCGACTCAATCAGCCGCAACATCAGCGGGTTGGTTTTGAGCTGCGCTTCCTGTTCTTCGAGGGTGTCAGCAAAGGTGTAATGAGGAACACGCGAGGTATAATCGGGAGTGTCATTCATAGGTTTTCTCCTTATGTGTTATCTTCTTTCTACAAGAAACATCTGCTCTGTCACATGAATAGTCCGGTTCCTAAGATTTCTCGATCCGCGAAACGTATTGTAGCGGACGCTAAACTCGTCAACAGTACCTATTTTTTGTAGCATAGCACGCATCTCATCGGGACTAATGAATCCCTCGTTATTAAAAGAGATTAAAAGAAAACGTGCGTCAATGTTGTGAAGCAGTTCTTCGAGTAGCGGTAAAGATTTTGTCCGGACATTATATCCTGAACGTTTCCAATCCGATGGAATGCCTGACACACGGCTTACTTTATCCGGTCGCTTGTAATGGACAAGTAGATTAAGCATGAAGTAATTAGAACCATAGGGATGTTGATTATAAGGTGGATCAATGTAAGCCAAGTCAATCCCCTTTATTTGACTCGCAACTTTATTGGTGTCATCTTGCAGAACCTGATAATCGCACTCGTACTTGCTCAACACCGGGATTTCAAGCTGGATTTCGCCCGTAATTCGTTTTAGGGCATCCGATCCGGTCCCGCCGTACTGACCGACTCCGGTGGTACGATCCTTATAGAATCCCTTGAACACGCCCGCAGTATTTGAGTGGACAGATGCGGCACTTAGCAGGGGACCCAGAAGTAAATCGCGAAAATCTGAGGGTGTCCCCTCAATCAGTCTACGGTAGTTGTCCAAACGACGGGCATTGATAGTTGTATAGAAAACCCTATCAGCCTTTGTGATTTCTGATTCATCCTTTGGGGAGTAAAGCGTTTCAATAAATCCCTTGGGAAGCGGTTCCTCAGCTACTCTATTGTTTAGTTCATCTACAATTTCGGATAGAACCGTGAAATTAACTGAACTCCTGTTGCGCAGGTAGCAGCGTGCAATCACAGCGGCGTAATCCTCAAAATCGTTGCTGACAATAAACGATGCGTGCGCTTTCAGAAAACGGGAAACGGCACCGGAACCGCTAAATGCGTCGAAGACACGGAGATGTTCCTTACCAGCTCGTTTCTTGACGTGCATAACCGCTTTGCCAATTTGTCCCAGAAGTGCGCGTTTGTTGCCGATATAGGTGATGAGTTGCTCTGAGAGATAATTTGGATCTTCGGCAAGGGGGCAGTCGTCGTTCGATTCAGGTTGATAATTTCCATGATCCTGTGTAACTGCGGAAGTATTATTAATTGCTTCCACTATGGTCCTATCTCCTCTTTTACAGAACTCACGCAAATTTAGTACACGGGGTAGATTTTTGATTTTTAACCCCCTAAATCCCCCTTGTCAGGGGGACTTTCTTAAATACTGAAGTTGCAACTAGAGGGATATTCGTCAAGCCTCTATCGTCTTCCGGGGCAGTTCCAACATCTTCGGGCTGAGTTCGCGTCCCAAGCCCGGTCGATCGCAGAGATCTAACATCCCTTCTTTAACCGTTATCGGTTCGTCAATGTAGGTGTTCCACGTCGGGTAGTGATAGGCGGTGAATTCAAGGTGTCGTGTGTTGGGGATAACAGCCATGAGATGCGTCAACGCCATACAACTGAGCGGTCCATAATTATGGGGTGCGACTGGGATATAGTGCACCTCTGCGTAGCTCGCAATCTTCTTGACCTCTGAAATGCCGCCGGTCCAAGCGAGATCGGGGTTGAGAACATCTGCTGCTCCCATCTCCAATATCTGCTGAAAGCCCCATCGGGAAAAGATTCGCTCACCGGCGGCGATAGGCACACCGCCGCTCTCTCGGACCTCTTTTAAGGCTGTGAAATTGTGGGGCTGGATTGGTTCCTCAATGAAGTAAGGATTCAGGTGTCGCACCGCTTCCGCAATCCGAATCGCGCCGGGGACATCGAAGGCAGCGTGCAGATCGATCCCCACCTCCAACGCATCCCCAACCGCATCTCGCACCCACTCGAATCGCTCGGCACCCTGTGATACATCTGTCCCGCTGATATAGCCGGTTGTGTCGTCGAAATCGGTCTCACCACGACTGGGGTAAAAATCGCCGAAGAATCGGGCGGTTTTACACGCTTTCCAGCCTTCGTCCACACACTTCTTCGACCAATCCTGAAACGCTGTTCGGTTCGTCTCGGTCTCGTCGTAGATGCCGCTGAAATAGACAGGCACTTTGGAGCGGGTCTGCCCTCCTAAGATACGATAGAGTGGACGGTCTAATGTTTTTCCTAAGAGGTCCCACAGTGCCATGTCGATGCCGCTCATCGCACGAAGTTCGGCACCCATCAGTCCGTGGAAGGACGCGCTGCGGTACATCCGATTCCAAATTTTCTCGATATCCTCCGGATTTTGACCGAGCAGATGGCCGCGGGCAAATTCGTGGATCACTATCTCCGCGGGATCGGCGCGGTGGTAGGTCTCCCCGAGGCCGACATATCCCGCATCGGTGCTAATCAGAATCCAGCAGTAGTTTCTGCATTCGGAACGGATGGTTTCCACTTTGGTAATTTTCATGACTGCTCCTGTGTTCTTAATAGTCCGGGTTTCTCTGATGTTTGTCCTATAAACATGTCGCCCCTCTGGGGCTTGAGAGGCAGGGAGATGTCGCCCGTCTATAAACATATCGCCCCTCTGGGGCTAAATGAACCGATGTACTATTCTATACATATGTCGCCCCTCCGATAAATCAGGATTCAAAGCAACTGGGGCTAAATGAACCAACTTCAAACCCGGTACGCGAAAAGTTTCGCTTGGTACATCTGGATACGGAGGGCGACGGTCTCGCCGATGCTGCTGATGCCCCGCCGTCCCTTCCAGGTTACGACCTGATCGGCGGCATCGCCGGTCAGAGGGTCGCAGTCCGCAAAACTGAAGCCGGGGACGGGATCGCCGTCCGGCGTCATCAAGTGAGGCGTCTTGTCAAGGAGTTCCACCTTTATCCAACCGCCGGGCTTGCAGCGGTAGTTGAGCCGTAGTTCATCATGGCAACGGTAGACCGTCGGAATCGTAAAACGCCCTTCCAACGCTGCGACCAGACCGCAGAAACGATGCGGCTGCCAGCGCGCCCACCGGATTTGCAGCGGACGATGGAGCGGAAACATCGCACCCGCCCTATCGGGTGTGACATTGTGGAGTTTTGAGTTACCCGTATAGGGCGATGCCCAATAACCGTCTGGAAGTTCGACTATGCCGCCGCGCCAGAAGTGTGCGGAGCATTCATCACCACTACCCGGGGGACCCACCTCAAGGACAGGTTTCCGCTCGGGGCGAGACCAGAACAATCCATCGCGGCTGAAAGCGATCTGACCGTCCATGTGATCGTTGATCTGATGATAGACCGGGATCAGCATCCCGTGCAGATCGGTGCGACCCGGATACGGAAAATAGTTGGCACCGTAGAACGAAATATCTAGGTCGTCCTGCGCGTCCGGCTCCAAGATGAGTTTCGGGGCGGGCCACGTGCGAAAATCGTCGGTCCGGGCGAAGCCGATGGTACGGCGGTGCGTGCTCTCCTCCAAACGTCCTGTGCCGATCCCGCCGAGCGTTTCTGTCGGGTAGCCCATAATCTGTAGGTAGGCGTAGTAGTTATTGTGGTGCGGATCAAAACGGGCAGCGATTGCGCCGTTGACAGGTCGGTTGCCGAGCGGTTGTTCCAGCGGCGTCCACCGGAATCGGTCGGGGGAGGTCCACCCCAGCATCCAGCCCCAGATGACCGCCTTCGGTCCCTTATAGGCTGCGCCTTCAGCGTTCTGGGCGGCTATCCGCTTGCCCGCTTCCTCTCCGACCAGCCTTTCGTTGGTGTCCGGATCGTACCACGCCATATTACCGCCCATCGCTTTGTAACGTTCCTCCGGCGGTGCCCCCGGATCCTCGAAAAAGCCCGACGACCCGCGCGGCGGATTGGCGATGAGGTTATTCTCCCTCGATCCCTGAAATTCTACCTGTCCCAATTCCGGACGGCTCCAATGATAGGCATCGTCGCTGCGCGCATAGGCGGCACCGTTGCCCCCTGACTCGTAGAGCATGTGATAAGCGCCGTCGTCCTGCCAGATGTAGAGTGGTGCGATACCGGGACGCTCCCACGCTTTCACGGCTTCGAGCAGTGGTTCAGATTTCAGGGCGGTTTCCACCTCGAATTGGATTCCAACGGGAGCGTCAAAGGGCGTGAATAGGTCTTCGCGGTTCATGCCCCTGTTGCCGGGGTAGATATCGACGGTATCCACCAACGGATTCCAAGCCCCGGTATTGCAGAGGATTCGTGGGGGTCTGACCTGTAAAGGGATATGTTTTTCTGTGGAGGATTCGTTAGGAGGGGATGTCATAGATTTCCTTTTTATGAGTTCATTGATTCATTGAAATGTTGGGTTTCGCTGTCGCTCAACCCAACCTACGGGTGTGGTGGGTTCAATAACACATAGCACTCCTCATGAGTTTTAAGAAATTAAACGGGTAATTCTATATTTCCCCCAGGCCCGGTAGGTGCGTGGGTTGAAACGGCGCAGTTAGAAACAGCGCCTACCAAGTGGGAGAACGGTAGGTGCGGTTTCAAACCGCACTGGACATCGCTCGGAAATTACCCAATTAATAAATTAATCTTCATCTGGAGTGCGGGTTTTGGGATATGTTGCCCTCTATAGACATATCGCTCCTCTGGAGCGAAAGACAAGCTAAATTACCGTGATTCAGGCAAACACCACATACCGCACCTCCCCGATAAATCGGGATTCAAAGCAACTGGGGCTAAAGACTCGTTTATACATCATGCGTTTCAAAAATCTGTCCAATCAAAGATATAGGTCAACCGTTCACTCCGCCTATGCAGCAGATTTTGATACACGGTCTGGGGATCGCGCGGCGAGATTTTCATCGCTAACGGGGCGACCGACATCTTACCTGCAGCTAACCATCTCAACCCGGCGGCGAGGTTGCCGTAGATGCTGTTCGTGCGAAATTCCGTCGGTTGATTCGGCAGCTCCCACTCCCACCCGCTGCGGACGACTACATAGTTATGGAAGATCGCGTGCAAAATGCTATGTGCATACATCTCCGTGTAGCGCCGCCACGGTGTCGCGATCAGCACCACTTCGCCCTTCTTTCGGACGACGTTGCAGCCGTCCAAGACCGCCTGCTCGTGGCCCGAACAATCAACCACTAATCCCACCGTACCCGCAATATCGGGGTCATCCACCGGAACGGCGGACAGGACGTTCTTGAGCCCACATTCGATAGCGACCTGACGACGTGATTCGATCGGTTCGCAGGCGAACACCTCATAGCCGGCGTTCGTGAAATTTTGTGCGGCGAGATTCCCGACGATCCCCAAACCGGTGACGACAACCCGCTCCGGCGGTCGAGCGGTCGTTGTGGTCAATGTAGTCAGGCTCACGTTCATCAGACGGGCGAAAACAGCGGTCTCCGCTGCGAGCCCTTCAGGCACCAGCAAGCCAGCGTCCCGCTTGACGCGTTGATAGGACTGATGATTCCCCATACAGAAGATATGATCGCCTACCTTGACGTCGTCGACAGCCTCCCCAACGGATCCAACCTCAAAGACCGCTGCATAGCCGGAGCCGCGTGGGTGACCGCCCTCCGATGTGTAGGATCCCGTCGATTCCGTTCCGGCACTTATCAACGTGACGAGGCTTCTACCGGCAATTTCGTCCGGTGCGAGTGGTGTTGTGTCCCGATCAACGACCCGTAGTTCCGCCTGTTCCCGTGCAACAAACTGAACCGCATAATCTTTTTCCGATGCCATATATCTCTCCCTCTTAAGTTCATTGGTACATTTATAGTAGATTTTAGAATGGCTCATGTAAAAAGAAAGTGCAAAATATGAAGCGAAATCGTAGGGGTTGGGCGACCCAACCCCTACGAAAACTCGGTTGCTGTTGCACTAATTCTTAACCTATTCGCTCCCCATGTTTGGTAGGCGCTGTTTTCAACTGCGCCTATTCGGTATCCCAAATCACCACCTGTCGTCCCTCTGAGGCTGTGTTGGGTTTCGCTGTCGCTCTACCCAACCTACGGGTTATCTGTGCCGATGCGGTGCGGTTAGAAACCGCCCCTACCGGGGAGCGAAGGTATCGTGTTACTGGTCTCCTGTTATTTTACTTGATTAACCGTCTTACTAATTGGTATAATTGAGTAATCTTGAAAGGAGTCTGTCATGGATAATGCCGCGTTAATCACCATAATTTCCACAGTGATAGGCACTGGTGCAACAGTCATAACCTTGAATATGATATTTATTCTCAAGTTTGTCAAAGAACCTCTTGATAATAAGATCGATAGGTTAGAGGATAATCTCCAATCACAACTCAATAACATTGGTAATAAGATTGATAGGTTAGGGGATAATCTACAGTCACAACTCAATAACGTTGATAGGAAGATTGATAGGTTAATAGCCTAACCTGCGATCATTGCGCATTACGTTTCACGTATTCTATACACATGTCGCCCCGCTGGGGCTTTAATATTTGTGTATCCCGTGTTCTATAAACATGTCGCACCTCTGGTGCTAAATGCTGTTATCCCGTTCCCTCGCTTCCCCGTTTTCCCCTATCTTCCCTGAAACTGCGGCTTTCGCTTCTCCATGAACGCCTGCCGACCCTCCTTATAATCCTCGCTGGCGAAACAGGCATCCACAAGCTGTTTGCAAAGTTCGAGGTCCCGATCGTCCGGATCTTTGCAGACCTCCGCGATAATCTGTTTGCAGGCTTTGATAGTCAGGGGCGCGTTCCCCGCGATGGTCTCCGTGTATTCGTCCACGAAAGCGTCTATTTTCTTCTTCGACAACACCCGGTTGATGAGTCCCATGTCGTAGGCTTCCGAGGCGTCAAACTGTCGGGCGGTGAACAGAATTTCTTTGGCACGGATAGGACCAACCAGACCGACCAGCGGCTTCAACCCGCCGTAGCCGTAGCCGAGACCTAACTTGGCTGCGGGGATCCCAAATTTTGAATCGTCAGTAGCGAGACGCAGATCGCAACAGAGCGCGATTCCTAAACCCCCGCCGATGCAATATCCCGCAATCTTCGCGATTGTTGGCTTGGAGATATTCGTCAGCTTTTCGTGGGCGAGCCCCGACGCTACGTTGTACTCCTGAATTGTGTCTGCCGATGCGCGCTGCTTCTCAAATTGCGATATATCCGCGCCAGCAGAAAACGCCCTGCCACCTTCGCCCGAAACGACCACAGCGCGAATCGTGTCATCTTCCTCGAAATCTGCCATAACCTTTGCGATGCCCTGCCACATCTCGTAAGAGATGGCGTTATGTTTTTCGGGACGGTTGAAACGGAGATAGCCGACCCCGTTCCGCTTTTCGGCGATAATCAGATCCGTGGTGCTGCTTGCCGCAACGTTCATACGACATTCTCCTTTCGCATTGTTTCGATTTCGTCGTCCGAGAATCCGAATTCCCCCAAGACTTCAGCCGTGTGTTCGCCCAATTCGGGTGCCGGGCGGTACGGCATCTTTGGGGTGCCGCTCATATTTGTCGCGTGGCGCAGCACATCTAGCCTACCGAGCGTAGGGTGGTCCACAGGACGCGACATTTCGAGGTGCTCTATATGCGGGTCTGACCACATCTCATCCATCTTATAGATAGGTCCGCACGGCACACCCGCGTCATTGAGTACTTCAATCCATTCGTCGCTGCTTCGGGTCGAGAAATATTCCTGCAATTCCGCGTTCAACGCAGCCCGATTCCGTGATCGCGCCCCATCGTCCGCGTAGTCGGGGTTGTTCCGAAGTTCGTCCGCCCCGAGGAGGTCGCAGAGCCGTTCCCACATCGTCCCACCGCTCGCTGCTATATTAATGTAGCCGTCGGTCGTCTGAAACACGCCGGTCGGAATGCTGGTCGGGTGATCGTTGCCCGCTTGCCCCGGCACCTCTTCGTCGATGCTCCAACGCGCCGCTTGGAAATCGAGCATCGCGATCTGCGCTTCGAGCAGCGATGAGTGCACCCACTGCCCTTCCCCCGTCTCCTCGCGCTGCAGCAACGCGATCAGTACCCCAATGGCGGTATACATACCGGAAGCGAGGTCTGCGATCGGCACCCCGACGCGCAGGGGACCCTGCCCCGGAAATCCGGTAATCCACATCAACCCGCCCATCCCTTGTGCGATCTGATCGAAGCCGGGACGCCCCCCGTATGGACCGTCCTGCCCGAATCCGGAGATACTGGCGTAGACGATGCGCGGGTTCTCGGCTCGGCACGCCTCGTAATTGATCTTCAGGCGATCCTTGACGCTGGGACGATAGTTCTCTACCACCACATCCGCCTGTTTTACCATCCGCATGAACGCGGCGTGACCGATCTCCGACTTGAGGTTCAGCGTCATGCTCCGCTTGTTTCGCTGGAGGTTCTGAAAGTCCGAGTTATGACGTGAACCGAGGGCATCGCCCTCCTTACCGGGGGCTGGCGGCAGTTCGATCTTTATGACGTTCGCACCCCAATCGGCAAGTTGACGGACGCAGGTCGGTCCCGCACGGACGCGGGTTAAATCGAGAACGGTAAAACGGTGGAGGGGTGGTTTATGGTCGGTCATCGTTTATGGAACTCCTTTTTGGTTGGTTTTCTTCTGGGTTAGGACTTACGCACTTCAGTAAGGAACAACGATCGTTGTTCCCTACGAACTTTTTGATGGTGTCTTTTATTGTAGTTGCCCGATTCATCGGGCGTTGGAAACGGTGTATAGCGGTGATAAATCACCGAATTACAAGGGATTGAGCACCCAACTGCGTAACTCCTATGGGTTTATACTAGTCTTTTACGTATTCTGACTCTAGCCCGAAATAGAGGGCATGGAGAAGATTAGGAAATCTGTAGCCACCTTTGACCTCCGCGACGGTCTCTATTGCTCCCAATTGTTTCATCCGTCTAAGGAAATTGTCTGCCACTTTGACTTCCTTCTCTGTCAAGTTTTCCACCAACTCTGCTCTCCGAAAATACATCTGAGGTTCACCCGCTATTTTTCGGAGAATCGAGCGATACCTTTCGCTCCGAATCGCGCTGAAAATCTGAGGTTCCAACAGCTTCCGACCTATAATCTCAGCAGCTATTGAAATGCCCTGGGTAACCTCCCTTGCATTGATATTTAGACTTTGAGCTGTATGCCAAACCGCATCGCCGATTTCATGTGCCAAGACTGGCAGTCCACCCGTAAACCGAACAAGTTTACTGAGGTCTATCTCCTCTATCTTTGCATTCATTGATTGGAAAGCGTTTTGGTAGAATTCTGTAGTTTCTTCGTCTGACCATGGGGAAATATCAATCAGTTCAAAGACGCGAGCCAGAGAAGGTTGCCCGCTTATTAGCTCTTGACGGCGCTCCTCAAGTCCAACGACGAGAATGCAAAGCGACATTTTTTGTTCGGACGTGCTAATTTCGTCCACTGTGCTTTTTAACCAATTAGCAAAATCTTCAGAGGTTGCCAGACCGTTTATATCATCCAAAATCAAAAGGAGCGCGTCCTTTTGCCCTTTGAGTTTGTCTAACAGATTCCTTATGGACGGAACAAAATTGCGAGATAGTGTAGACAAATCTCTATCTTCAAGGTTCAACTCAAGCGAAAAACCAAACAAGCCGACTTTATGAACACGATCCCCAAAGAACTCCATTGCTTGCCGGTGCCACGATTTGTCTATGCTCTCATTGAGGATGCGATCAAATGTCTTCCGTACCATTTCGTCTAACTCTCCGACGCCGCCGAGATAGACATGACAACCTGCGGTGTTGCAGTTACGGTCTGAAAGGTGGCGCACGAAAGATGCCAAAGAACTCTTGCCAATACCTCGTTCTCCGCTAATAAATCCTATTTTGAATTGGCCCTGGGTGCTTGCTTTCACCATGCTCTGCAAGCGTTCGATTTCTGCGATACGCCCCACAAAAAACTCGAATGGCACGGTCTGCCCCGGTTTGAATGGACTCAGTTCAGGCTTCATAATGGTCTTCCTCTTTTTTTATATTTTGCATTAAGAAAGTTTACTGCAAATTATATCATTTTCTGCTGGGTCTTTCAATGGTTTTGGTATCCTATAAACATGTCGCCCCGCTGGGGCTAAAAACCGCGCTCCCTCACCCCCCGCTTCCTCGCTTCCTCGCCTCCTCGCTTTCCTCTTCCTTTCAGAACAGTTCATATTTCAACAGGCGGCACTCAATCGGTCCATTATACAGTGTAAACCGTTTCGATGTGCGCAGCCCGATCCGCTTTGCCAACTTCATATTCCCTGTGAACAGATACGCCGTATATCCCGCGCACCGCTGTTTCAGCACATCTCCGAGACCGCTATACAACGATTGTAACTCCTCCACTTCTCCCGTCCGTTCGCCGTAGGGCAGATTGCAAACGATAACCCCCCGATGCCCACGCGGACTCAACTTCAGTGCATCGCCCCTCATGAAACGGAGGTGTCTCTCCAACCCTGCTAACTTCGCATTCTCCGACGCAACTCGGATCACCGGTCTGGAAATATCGTATCCGAGGATCCGTCCCGGAATCTTCTCACGAATCTCCGATCGTGCTTCATCGGTCAAACGCGCCCACAGCTTCCGATCGAAGTTCCACCACCGCTGAAAACCGAACCCCATCTGCCCCGAAGATCCGTCCCCACACCGCAGGAGTCCGGGCGCGTAATTCAGTGCCTTGAGCCCGGCTTCAATGACAATCGTGCCAGAGCCGCACATCGGATCGATGAACATCCCTTCATTGTCCCATTCAACCAATCCCACAATCGCTGCGGCTAACGTCTCCCGCAACGGTGCCTCCGTCGCCTGCTGGCGATATCCGCGCAGATGCAATCGATCGCCGGAGGCGTCAAGGCTGAGGGTGCAGTGGTCTTTCGCAATGTGGGCGTTAATTTGGAGGGCAGGGCGGTGCCGGTCCACGTTTGGGCGGCGACCTGTGCGCTCGCGAAACCCATCCACGATCGCGTCCTTGATCTTCAGTGCGGCGTAGTGGGAGTGAGAAATTTGCGAATCGCGGCAGTTACAATCGACGGCGAATGTGGTGTCAACCGTCATCCAATCGCGCCACCGGACGTTGTGGGCATTCTCGTAGAGTGCTTCCGGTGTCGGGCAGGCGAACTCTGCTATCGGCATCAGCACCCGATTCGCGGTGCGGAGCCAGAGGTTCGCCCGGTAGAGCGTTTCGAGACCGCCCTCGAAATGGACGCCGCCGGGGGTGGATCGAACGTTCTGGGCACCGATCGCCGCCAATTCCTTTGTAACAAGCGACTCTGTCCCCTTTGCTGCTGTCGCAAAAAAACGCGTGTATTCCATCCTTCACTAATCCCTTCCGTATTATTGTTCAAATCCGCGATTCAGACAAATTGGCACATTGCGCTCCGCTGGAGCGCGGGGTTTAGGACATATCGCTCTCTATAGACATATCGCTCCTCTGGAGCGAAAAGCAAATGCTCGCCTTTAGGCGTGTGAATAGGTTTGATTGACATGGTGCTCCTCTCTGGAGCACGGTGTTTAGGACATATCGCTCTCTATAGACATATCGCTCCTCTGGAGCGAAAAGCAAATGCTCGCCTTTAGGCGTGTGAATAGGTTTGATTGACATGGTGCTCCTCTCTGGAGCGCGGTGTTTAGGACATATCGCTCTCTATAGACATATCGCTCCTCTGGAGCGAAAAGCAAATGCTCGCCTTTAGGCGTGTGGATGGGTTTGATTGACATGGTGCTCCTCTGGAGCACGGTGTTTAGGACATATCGCTCTCTATAGACATATCGCTCCTCTGGAGCGAAAAGCAAATTTCAACAATGCGTTATCCTTTGTCAGAATTGGTATTAGGATATACACAACCGTGTAAAAAGTCAAAAGTTTTCCTTTGGTTAGCGGGGACATTTAGAGCCTATTTTATAAACGGGGCAGCACATCAGAAACAGTTTGTGATTTCAATTTGATGTATGCTATAATTTCTCTGATTCGCCTATTTATGGTAGATTTTAGTATTACTTAGACACTCCCAATGCACAACCAACCCCCTAAATCCCCCTTATCAGGGGGACTTTTGAGACTTTGCTCAGGGGAGTTACTAGTGAACGTCTACTTATTTCTATCGTTCACCATAAGTGAAGTGGGACCATGATGGAGGGACCTTGTCGCTGTGGCGTTAGGCAGGAGCAAATGAACAAAGGAGAGGTATACGATGAAACAGAACGAATTTCCTCCCGGTTGGGATGAGGAACGTGTACGGAGCGTCATTGCGTACTACGATCAACAGACGGAAGATGAGGCTGTTGCTGAAGCGGAAGCCGCGTTGCAGGATGAATCTAGCACACTGATGAAAATCCCCACAGAATTGGTGCCCGCTGTACTTGAATTGATTGACAAGCACTTAGCCAATAATCAACCATAAAGGAAATATGACTTGTGCACTTCCGTAGGTAAGGTAGATCTGCGTTGCTTACACACACGGGGCCCCCATTTCCACAATCGAATTACATAAGCAATGTGTTTGGCGTGTTATGTGTGTAGCCCAAAGGTGTCTAATTTTTTAGCCCCAGCGGGGCGACATGTGTATCATGCTTCGGTTGCGTCGTCCGCATCAAAAACATATTTCGGATTTGCGAAAAAAAATCATTTCACGTTTTCCGCTCCAGCGGAGCGGTATGTCTATAGATATAGTGATAGGTCCAATCCCCGCGCTCCAGAGGAGCGCAATGTGTATCATGTTTCATCAGCATCATTAGCATCAAAAACATATTTCGGATTATACGGGACATCAAAACGCTTTAGTAGTTCAAGATATTCCTCTTTGAACGTTCTGTTCGAGTGATGTTTTTCTTGATTTTCAATGTATGAAATGACATCTTTTAGCTGGGAATGTGAATAGGTGAATGCGGCGAATCCTTCTTGCCACATGAATTTCCCTCCGGTCCATCGTTTTCGATTAATGAATTGTGTGGAGTTTCTTTTGATGTCTCTTACGAGATCCGAGATAGCAATATCAGGGGTGATGCCTACGAGGATATGGATATGATCTGGCATCGAATTGATTTGAATCAACTTCTGCTTTTTGTTGGTGATGATGCCGGTTATGTATTTGTGGAGCTCGTCTTTGTGTTTTTTGGGGAGAAGCGGTTGCCTTGCTTTGACGGGGAAGACGATGTGTATGTAGAGTTGTGTGTAGGTATCTGCCATGTGTGTTTTTCCAATTAAGGTTGTTGTATGAACATTGCGCTCCTCTGGAGCGCGGTGTTTAGGATATATCGCCCTCTATAGACATATCGCTCCTCTGGAGCGAAAAGCAAATGCTCGTCTTTAGGCGTGTGGATAGGTTTGATTGACATGGTGCTCCTCTCTGGAGCGCGGTGTTTAGGATATATCGCCCTCTATAGACATATCGCTCCTCTGGAGCGAAAAGCAAATGCTCGCCTTTAGGCGTGTGAATAGGTTTGATTGACATGGTGCTCCTCTGGAGCACGGTGTTTAGGATATATCGCCCTCTATAGACATATCGCTCCGCTGGGGCTAAATACCAATCTGCTAATCAGCTATTCCAAGTGTAGGAGCAGATCTCGTTTCGTCAATGGTCGATCAAGGTGCATCAGATAGATCTGGAACCTATCACTCCGGTCCGAAATGAATGCCAACAACCTCCCATCCGGTGAGAACGCCGGCTGCATTGACGCGCCGATCCCGTTCGTCAACCGCCGTTCATTCGATCCGTCCGCATCCATCAGATAAATCTCCATATCCCCTTCGCGTGCGGAGACAAAGGCGATGGTCCCCCCGTCCGGCGAGATCGCAGGGCTATAGCAATCGTGCGGGTTCGGGTTCAGATGCGTTTCATCGCTGCCGTCGATGTTGATGCTGTAGATCTGATGCCGCTCTGATTGCTCGTTCTGCGGGTCCTCAAGCCGTGGCGAGACAAACGCAAGCCGCTTTCCGTCGGGAAAGAAGACCGGGCTGCCGTCGTCTACCTCATTATGCGTAACCTGCTGAGACGGGATCGTCTCCGGATCAATCGCGCCCAGATCCACGCCACTCAGATCGAGGATATACAACTCCAGATTGCCCGCGCTGTTCGATTCGTAGGCGACACGCTGCCGATCCGGCGATATGCCCAGCGAACGGACACCGAACCCGACGGGCATAATCTCCTGTGTTGCCTTACTATTAATATGTGTCGTGTAGAAACCCGCATAGATCGGCGTGGATCCGCTGCTCTGCAGCAAAATTTTCACCTGACGCGATGTCTGCGGTTCGCGGCTGTAGATAACGTAGTTCGGGTCGCTCAAAAACGCAGGCTCCCCTTCATCGTAATCGGTGGTGTACGTCACGCGTTTCCGCACACGCCTGTCGTCGATATCCATGATGAAAATCTCGCCGTTATCCAACCGATACGACGCGAACACAAGCTGCAGACCGTCAGCCGAAAAGCGTGGCGAATAGTTGTCCTGCTTGCCGCTGGTCAGCTGCTCCACCTGATACGCATCGGTGATAAGCCCCGCCACCTGCTGTAGAACAGCGTTATCTGACGTGGATTGGACAATCGCCCGCAGCTCCCGGTAGCCTGAATCCCGAAGCCCCTGTTTCAGGTACACCTTTGCTAGTGCGAGTCGCACCGTCGCTTTGTCTTCAGGGCGGGCGGTGTATAGATTAATCGCTGTCCGGTAATGACGGATCGCTTGGTCGTAGCTGCCCAACCCCTCATACGCTTGACCTAGCAGAAACCGCGCCTTCGGGTTCCTATCATCTACGGCGATAATTTTCTCCAACAGGTTAATCGCCTCCGGGTGCATACCTGAACGGATCAGCGTCTCGCTCTGCCGGAGCGGTTCGTCCTTCCCGCTGCAGCCGATCGCGCAGCCGAGAAGCACAACTAGCAGCGTGAAACGTGAAACGTGATGCGTAATGCGTAATGCGTAATGCGTAATGTGTAATGCCGCCCCGATAAATCGGGACAGGTTGTGATGCGTGATGCGTGGTATGCTTAATATTAAATCGTATTCCATCCTTTTTCTCCTATGACTTACGAAATCAATAAACCAATGAACCGATGAATCCTCCGCTGTGTCTTCGCGCTTCTGCGGTACGTTTTCTACGTATTACGCATTACGCATTAGGCTCGGATCATTATATCAGAAAAACGTTGATAAATCAATAACGCCGTGCTCGCATAAACCAAACCACCCTCTAACCAGTGCTCGCTCCCCATGTTTGGTAGGCGCTGTTTCCAACTGCGCCGATGCGGTGCGGTTAGAAACCGCACCTACCGGTGAAGTCTATAAACCTGTCGCCCCTCTGGGGCTTTGGTGAAGGGACATGTCGCCCTGCTATAAACATACCGCCCCGCTGGGGCTAAAGACCCGCTCCCTCGCCTTCCCGCTCCCTCCCCTGCTCATCCTCTCCACATGGTGCTCCGCTGGAGCACAGGACTTGGGCCCCTATCGCCCTCTATAGACATACCGCTCCTCTGGAGCGCAAAGCAATCTTCCCTTCCTCACCTCCCCGTTTTCTGTTTTTCTCGCCATTCAATTTGGTTGCTGGGATCACAATCTAACAGATCGTGGTACATGTCCCAATGAACTCTTCATGTTTTGCGTCGCACCTGTCGCCCCGCTGGGGCTAAAGACCTCGATTCGGACAAATTGGCATTGCTAAATGGACGCAACCGTGATACCATATACTATCATTCCCCTAAAGGAGCACCCTAATGAAAACGGTTATTGCTCTCTCAATCCTCTTTTGTGCAATCGCTTTACCAGCGGTCGGTGAATTGACAGATGCAGATCTTGATAAGATTCGCTTGATTGTTAAGGAAGAAGTCAAGACGGAAATCGCCGGAGTCAGGCAGGAACTGAAAGCGGAAATCGCCGGAGTCAAGCAGGAACTGAAGGCAGAGATCGCCGGAGTCAAGCAGGAACTGAAAGCAGAGATCGCTAGCTCTGAGCAAAGCATGAAAAATTATATTGATGCGAAAATAGAAGGCGTTGATAAACGTTTAGACGGTGTCGATAAACGTTTATCAACATACAACTGGGTACTCATTGTCCTCATGCCCCTGATTGTCGCTGCGGTAGGTATACCCACAGCCATCATGGCGTGGCGAAGCGGAACAGAATCGCTCACTGGAGAGACGGGTTGAAACGCTCACAAAGGAAATCGAAATGCTGAAGGAACAACGGATTGTAAATCCCTAACCAATGTTGCTATGCTAGTAGTGTCGAGTATGGAAACTCGACCTACAAACCAACTAGCAACTTGCGTTAAGAGAGTCAGGAGATTATCATGGAAGAATTAAAAACAATCGCTCAAATAGCATTTTTTACCACAGGGATTCTTGGTGTGATAGTCGCAGTGATTACCTATATCGTCGGCTTAGGTGCATCTGTTAAATCTCTCGGAACGCGCTTTGATTCCCTTGAAAAATCTATTCAAGAATGGAGACAAGAATTGAGGGCAGAAATTAAGAGCGTAGACAAAAAGGTTGATGCTCTGATGATGCACTTAATTAAAGTTAACTCAGATGATAATCCCAACTAAGCAAAGACTCCCCTCCCCCACCTCCCCGTTCTCTCGTCTTTTCAGCGTTCTCCGCGTCTCTGCTCCGAAGTCCCCCTGACAAGGGGGATTTAGGGGGTTGGCTGTTCCTCCGTGATTCAGACAAAAAGTGAAATTTTGGTCTGCGCTGTTTTCACCTGCGCCGTCCGTTCCCGACGCTTTCCCTTACTTTCCACATGGCACTCCGCTGGAGTGCAGTGTTTTGCGATGTCGCCCGTCTATAGACATATCGCTCCTCTGGAGTGCGAATCCCTCCCGCCTCCTCGCTCCCTCGTTTTCCCATTTGGTAGGCGCTGTTTTCAACTGCGCCGATGCGGTGCGGTTAGAAACCGCACCTACCGGTGAAGTCTATAAACCTGTCGCCCCGTTGGGGCTTGGTTGAAGGGAGATGTCGCCCTGCTATAAACCTGTCGCCCCGCTGGGGCTAAAAACCTCACCTCCTCCCCGCTCCCTCGTTCTCCCATTTGGTAGGCGCTGTTTTCAACTGCGCCGATGCGGTGCGGTTAGAAACCGCACCTACCGGTGAAGTCTATAAACCTGTCGCCCCGCAGGGGCTAAAAACTCACCCCCTCGCCGCTCCCGTCTTCTTGTCTTCTATCCTGTAAATCCTTTAATCTTGAGAATCCTGATTCAGACAAAAAGGCGTTGCTAAATGGACGCAACCGTGATACCATATAGCACCATCCCCTCAAAGGAGCCTGTCAACCGTGCGAATCCTAACAATCCTATTCTTACTTTTGCTGACAACCTCTGCATTTGGTGAAGTGACGAAGGAAGATATACGCACCATCGTCAAAGAAGAGAACGCGGCGTTGGAAAAGCGCGTGAAAGAATACATCGATCTCAAAGTTGATGCGTTGGATCAGAAACTAAGTGCCAGAATTGATGCTGTGGATAAAAAATTGGATTGGGTGTGGTACATGATGATTGGGTTGATTGGATTGGTAACTGCTGCGGTTGCGGTTCCTCAAATAATCATGGCTTACCGGGAGGGGGGCAAGAAGGAGATGCAATCCCAAATTGACCAGCTGCGCAAAGAGCTTGAAGCGATGCAGCAATGAGCCCCCTCTAGCACCTATCGCGCTCTATAGACATATCGCCCCGCTGGGGCTAAAAACTCACCCCCTCGCCTCTCCCCTTTGGTATGCGCTGTTTCTCACTGCGCCGTCCGTTCCCGACGCTTTCCCTTACTTTCCACATGGCACTCCGCTGGAGTGCAGTGTTTTGCGATGTCGCCCGTCTATAGACATATCGCTCCTCTGGAGCGCGAATCCATCCCGCTTCCCCGGTGTTTTTATCACGTATTACGTCGCACCTGTTGCCGTGCTATAAACATATCGCCCCGCTGGGGCTAAAAACCTCGCCTCCTCGTTCCCGACGCTTTCCGGTCCTTTCCACATGGCACTCCGCATGAAGATTAATTTATTAATTGGGTAATCTTCAAGTGATGTCCGGTGCGGTTGGAAACCGCACCTACCGGGTCTAGGGGAAAATATAGAATTACCCGATTATTTTCTTAAAACTCATCTGGAGTGCAGTGTTTTGCGATGTCGCCCGTCTATAGACATATCGCTCCTCTGGAGCGCAAAACAATCCCGCTTCCTCGCTGTTTTTATCACGTATCACGTCGCACCTGTCGCCGTGCTATAAACATATCGCCCCGCTGGGGCTAAAAACCTCGCTTCAGACAAAAAAGATCTTGCCAATCCCACCGACCCGTGATACCATACCAGATTATTCCCCTCAAAGGAGATCTCCAATGAAAACGATTCTCGTCCTTTCAATACTCTTTTGTGCGATCGCTTTACCAGCACTCGGTGAACTAACAGATGCAGATCTCGACAAGATTCGCTTGATTGTTAAGGAGGAAGTCCAGACGGAAATCACCGCCCTTAGGCAAGAACTCAAGGCAGAGATCGCTAGCTCTGAGCAAAGCATGAAAAATTATATTGATGCGAAAATAGAAGGCGTTGATAAACGTTTAGACGGTGTCGATAAACGTTTATCAACATACAACTGGGTACTCATTGTTCTCATGCCCCTGATTGTCGCTGCGGTAGGTATACCCACAGCCATCATGGCGTGGCGGACCGGAACAGAATCGCTCACTGGAGAGACGGGTTGAAACGCTCACAAAGGAAATCGAAATGCTGAAGGAACAACGAATTGTAAACTCCTAACAAATGCTCGCTCCCCGTGTTTGGTAGGTGCTGTTTTCAACTGCGCCGATACGGTGCGGTTAGAAACCGCACCTACTAGGGTAAAGTGCCGGTTCGGTGCGGTTACAAACCGCACCTACCGGGTCTGGGTGAAATTTTGGTATGCGCTGTTTCTAACTGCGCCGATTATTGATTGACACATTTTCATGATACCTGTATACTAATCCTACGAATTAACAATTAAGATAATCCAAGTTGCTAGTAGTGTCGAGTATGGAAACTCGACCTACAAACTGCAATTGTTATATGCCAAATCCATGGTTATACACATAGGTGTCGAGTATGGAAACTCGACCTACAAACCAACTAGCAGCTTGCGTTAAGAGAGTCAGGAGATTATCATGGAAGAATTAAAAACAATCGCTCAAATAGCATTTTTCACCACAGGGATTCTTGGTGTGATAGTCGCAGTGATTACCTATATCGTCGGTTTAGGTGCATCTGTTAAATCTCTTGGAACGCGCCTTGATTTCTTTGAAAAGCGTTTTGATTCCCTTGAAAAGCGCTTTGATTCCTTTGAAAAGCGTTTTGATTCCCTTGAAGCAGAAATCAAGAGCGTAGACAAAAAGGTTGATGCTCTGATGATGCACTTAATTAAAATTAACTCAGATGATAATCCCAACTAAGCAATGACTCCCCTCCCTCGCTTCCCCGTTTTCTCGTTTTCCCGCTTTCTCGTTCCCCCCTTTGGTATGCGCTGTTTGTAACTGCGCGGTCCGTTCCCGACGCTTTCCCTTACTTTCCACATGGCACTCCGCTGGAGTGCAGTGTTTTGCCATGCCGTCCGTCTATAGACATATCGCTCCTCTGGAGCGAAAAGCAAATTTCAACAATGCGTTATCCTTTGTCAGAATTGGTATTAGGATATACACAACCGTGTAAAAAGTCAAAAGTTTTCCTTTGGTTAGCGGGGACATTTAGAGCCTATTTTATAAACGGGGAAGCACATCAGAAACAGTTTGTGATTTCAATTTGATGTATGCTATAATTTCTCTGATTCGCCTATTTATGGTGGATTTTAGAATTACTTAGACACTCCCAATGCACAACCAACCCCCTAAATCCCCCTTATCAGGGGGACTTCATGAGGCTTGGCTAAGGGGAGCTACTGGTAAACGTCTACATATTTATATTGTTCACCATAATTGGGTAATTTCCGAGCGATGTACGGTGCGGTTTGAAACCGCCCCTACCGGGTCTGGGGGAAATATAGAATTACCCGTTTAATTTCTTAAAACTCCTCTGGAGCGCGAATCCCTCCCGCTTCCTCGCTCCCTCGTTTTCCCGTTCCCCCTGTTCTCCCGCCTTCTTGTCTTCTATCCTGTAAATCCTTTAATCTTGAGAATCCTGATTCAGACAAAAAGGCGTTGCTAAATGGACGCAACCGTGATACCATATACCATCATTTCCCTATAAAGTAAGGTAGCCACCCATGAAAACCGTAACAATCCTCTCCCTGCTGCTGTTTGCCTCATCCGCGTATGGCGAATTGACCAAAGAAGATCTACGCACCATCATCAAAGAAGAGGTCCGCCCGATTATCGAAGAAGAGATTGCCGCGTCCGAAAAACGGATGAGGGAATATATCGACCTCAAAATTGATGGCGTGGAAAAAAGCTTAAATGCCAGAATTGATGCGTTGGATCAGAAAGTTGATGTGTTAGACAAAAACCTGAATGCCCGAATTGGCAGTATGTGGCGCGTGGTGCTCGCGCTGATTGGTCTGATAACCGCCGCGATTGCAATCCCTCAACTCGTCGTCGCTTACAGAGACAAGGGCCAGAAAGATATGGAAAGACGGTGGAACGTCCTCCAAGCCGAGCTGCAAGAGCTCCGCGAGCAGATTAAAACACCGCCCTCCCCCCCGCCAGCATAAAATAACCCAATGAACAAATGATCCCATTTTCCCGCTCCCCCTTTTGTAGGTGCTGCTTTCACCTGCGCCGATGCGGTGCGGTTACAAACCGCCCCTACCGGGTCTGGGGGCAATTATGGTAGATTTTAGAATTACTTGGACACTTCCAATGTACAGCCAACCCCCTAAATCCCCCTTGTCAGGGGGACTTTGGAAACTCAGGGGGACTTTGGAAAGTTCTCGAAGGTCGGAGTTATTGGTAGATGTTTACTTATTTCTCTAATTCACCATAGTAGATATTGATTGACACATTTTCATGATACCAGTATACTATCTTACGAATTAACAATTATGGTAGATTTTAGAATTACTTATACACTTTTGATGCAGAATCAACCCCCTAAATCCCCCTTGTCAGGGGGACTTGGGAAACTCAGGGGGACTTGGGAAACTCAGGGGGACTTTGGAAAGTTCTCAAAGGTCGAAGTTATTGATAGATGTTTACTTATTTCTCTGATTTACCATAAGATAATCTAGGTTGCTAGTAGTGTCGAGTATGGAAACTCGACCTACAAACCAACTAGCAACTTGCGTTAAGATAGTCAGGAGATTATCGTGGAAGAATTAAAAACGATCGCTCAAATAGCATTTTTCACCACAGGGATTCTTGGTGTGATAGTCGCAGTGATTACCTATATCGTCGGCTTAGGTGCATCTGTTAAATCTCTTGGAACGCGCTTTGATTCCCTTGAAAGGCGTTTTGATTCCCTTGAAAAATCTATGCAAGAATTGAGACAAGAATTGAAAGCAGAAATCAAGAGCGTGGACAAAAAGGTTGATGCTCTGATGATGCACTTAATTAAAATTAACTCAGATGATAATCCCAATTAAGTTGCGGCATCGGGGCATGTCGCCGTGCTATAAACATATCGCCCCGCTGGGGCTAAAAACCTCGCTTCCTCGTTCCTGACGCTTTCGGGTACTTTCCACATGGCACTCCGCTGGAGTGCAGTGTTTTGCGATGTCGCCCGTCTATAGACATATCGCTCCTCTGGAGCGCAAAACAATCCCGCTTCCCCGGTGTTTTTCTCACGTTTCCCGTCGCACCTGTCGCCCTGCTATAAACATGTCGCCCCGCTGGGGCTAAAAGATTCCGAAGTCCCCCTGATAAGGGGGATTTAGGGGGTTAGTTGTTCCTCCGTGATTCAGACAAAAAGACATTGCCAATTCCACCAACCCGTGATACCATATACCATCATTCCCTCAAAGGAGCTGGTCACCCATGCGAATCCTAACAATCCTATTGCTACTGCTGTTTGCCTCATCCGCATTTGGTGAATTGACCAAAGAAGATATACGCGCCATCGTCAAAGAAGAGATTGCCGCGTCTGAAAAGCGCATGAAGGAATATATCGATCTCAAAATTGATGGTGTGGAGAAAAGTCTGAACGCCCGAATTGATGGTGTGGAGAAAAGCCTGAACGCCAGAATTGATGGGTTGGATAAGAGAATGGACAATATGTGGCGTTTAATGATAGGGCTCTTTGGACTGGTAGCAGCGACCATTGCCATCCCGCAAATCATTATCGCTTACAGAGACAGAGGCAGGAAGGAGATGGAAAGGGATCAGAAGGAGATGCAATCCCAAATTGACCAGCTCCGCAAAGAGCTCGAAGCAATGCAGCAATGAGACCCCTCTATAAACACACCGCCCTGCTATAAACATGTCGCCCCTCTGGGGCTAAAAACCTCGCCTCCTCGTTCCCGACGCTTTCGGGTCCTTTCCACATGGCACTCCGCTGGAGTGCAGTGTTTTGCCATGTCGCCCGTCTATAGACATATCGCTCCTCTGGAGCGCAAATCCATCCCGCCTCCTCGCTCCCTCGTTTTCCCGTTTTCCCGCTTTCCCGTCTTCCCGCTTTCTCGTTCCTCCCTTTGGTATGCGCTGTTTGTAACTGCGCCGTCCGTTCCCGACGCTTTCGGGTCCTTTCCACATGGCACTCCGCTGGAGTGCAGTGTTTTGCCATGTCGCCCGTCTATAGACATATCGCTCCTCTGGAGCGCAAATCCATCCCGCCTCCTCGCTCCCCGTTCTCTCGTTTTCTCGTTTTCCCGCCTTCCCGTTTTCTCGCTCCCCCCTTTAGTATGCGCTGTTTCCATCTGCGCCGATGCGGTGCGGTTACAAACCGCACCTACCGGGTTTGGGGGCAATTTTGGTAGGCGCTGTTTGTAACTGCGCCGTCCGTTCCCGACGCTTTCCCTTACTTTCCACATGGCACTCCGCATGAAGATTAATTTATTAATTGGGTAATCTTGGAGTGATGTCCGGTGCGGTTGGAAACCGCACCTACCGGGTCTGGGGAAAAATATAGAATTACCCGATTATTTTCTTAAAACTCATCTGGAGCGCAAAACAATCCCGCTTCCCCGGTGTTTTTCTCACGTTTTACGTCGCACCTGTTGCCGTGCTATAAACATATCGCTCCTCTGGAGCTAAAAACTCACCCCCTCGCCGCCTCCCTCCCCCGCCTCCTATCCTGTAAATCCTTAAATCCTGAGAATCCTGATTCAGACAAAAAGATCTTGCCAATCCCACCAACCCGTGATACCATATAGCATCATCCCTCCCAAAGGAGCCGGTCACCCATGCGAATCCTAACAATCCTATTGCTACTGCTGTTTGCCTCATCTGCATTTGGTGAATTGACGAAGGAAGATATACGCACTATCATCAAAGAAGAGAACGCGGCGTTGGAAAAACGCATGAAAGAATATATCGATCTCAAGATTGAGACGGTGAACGCCCGAATTGATGCTGTAGATCAAAAACTAAGTGCCCGAATTGATGCCTTAGAGGGGAACATTAGTCGCATCTGGCTCGCAATACTTGCACTGATAGCAGCCGCTGTCGCACTGCCGCAACTCATTATTGTGTATTCAGACAGAAAACGCGGAAGAGAGGTCCAGATGCTACTTGAACAACTACGTGACAAGACCGAAGGGATGGAAACCGGGACTAAGCAATGACTCCCCTCCCCCCTCCCCGCCCCCCCTTTTTGTATGCGCTGTTTCTCCCGACAGGTTCCGATATATCGGAATGCTCCCCGATAATGAAGATTAATTTATTAATTGGGTAATCTTGGAGTGATGTCCGGTGCGGTTGGAAACCGCACCTACCGGGTCTGGGGGAAAATATAGAATTACCCAGTTATTTTCTGAAACCTCATCATCGGGGCAGGCAGGAACGGCATCGGGATCCCGATTTTTGGGACGCGCCGATGTCGGTGCGGTTACAAACCGCCCCTACCAGGGGTAAAGTGCCTACGGGTTTTCTGAGGCTGTGTGTTGTGATGGCACACGGAGCCCCGATGAATCCCCGATAATGAAGATTATGGTAGATTTTAGAATTACTTATACACTTTCGATGCAGAATTAACCCCCTAAATCCCCCTTATCAGGGGGACTTCATGAGGCTTGGCTAAGGGGAACTACTGGTAAACGTCTACATATTCGATGCAGGATCAACCCCCTAAATCCCCCTTATCAGGGGGACTTCATGAGGCTTGGCTAAGGGGAACTACTGGTAAACGTCTACATATTTATATCGTTCACCATAATTTATTAATTGGGTAATCTTGGAGTGATGTCCGGTGCGGTTGGAAACCGCACCTACCGGGTCTAGGGGAAAATATAGAATTACCCGATGAATCCCCGATACATCGGGACAGGCGGGATTCAGAGCAATGTGCCTATTACTTTGATTCACAGAAAAAGATCTTGCCAATCCACCGACCCGTGATACTATATAGCACCATCCCCTCAAAGGAGGCACCCAATGAAAACAATTCTCGTCCTTTCAATGGTCTTTTGTGCGATCGCGTTGCCGGCTCTCGGTGAGTTAACAGATGCGGATCTTGATAAGATACGCTTGATTGTTAAGGAAGAAGTTAAGACGGAAATCACCGGAGTCAGGCAGGAAATCGCCGGAGTCAGGCAGGAACTGAAAGCGGAAATCACCGCAGTCAGGCAGGAAATGAAGGCAGAGATTGCTGGCTCTGAGAAAAGGCTGAAAGATTATATCGACGTCCGCATAGAGAGTATTGACAAACGTTTCTCAGCGTATAACTGGGTGATTTATATCCTCATGCCGCTTATTGTCGTTGCGATAGGTGTACCGACAGGCATCATCGCGTGGCGGACCGGATCGCTCACTGGAGAGACGAGTTGAAACGCTCACAAAGGAAACCGAAACGCTCACAAAGGAAATCGAAATGCTGAAGGAGCAACGAATTGTAAACCCCTAACATATCGCTTCTCTGGAGCGCAAATCCATCTCGCTTCCCCGCCTTCTCGTTTTCTCGTTTTCCCGTCTTCCCGCTTTCTCGTTCCCCCCTTTGGTATGCGCTGTTTGTAACTGCGCCGTCCGTTCCCGACGCTTTCGGGTCCTTTCCACATGGCACTCCGCTGGAGTGCAGGTTTTGGGGGTCTGTCGCCCGGCTATAGACATATCGCTCCTCTGGAGCGCAAAACAATCCCGCTTCCCCGCTTTCTCGTTTTCCCGTCTTCCCGCTTTCTCGTTCCCCCCTTTGGTCTGCGTTGTTTTTATCACGTTTTACGTTTTACGTCGCAGATGTCGCCCCGCTGGGGCTTGGTTGAAGGGAGATGTCGCCCTGCTATAAACCTGTCGCCCCGCTGGGGCTAAAAGATTCCGAAGTCCCCCTGATAAGGGGGATTTAGGGGGTTAGTTGTTCCTCCGTGATTCAGACAAAAAGATCTTGCCAATCCCACCAACCCGTGATACCATATAGCATCATCCCTCCCAAAGGAGCCGGTCACCTATGCGAATCCTAACAATCCTATTGCTACTGCTGTTTGCCTCATCTGCATTTGGTGAATTGACGAAGGAAGATATACGCGCCATCGTCAAAGAAGAGGTTACCGCGTCCGAAAAGCGCATGAAGGAATATATCGATCTCAAAATTGATGGCGTGGAAAAAAGCTTAAATGCCAGAATTGATGCTGTGGAGAAAAGCCTGAATGCCAGAATTGATGGGTTGGATAAGAGGATGGACAATATGTGGCGTTTAATGATAGGGCTCTTTGGACTGGTAGCAGCGACCATTGCCATCCCGCAAATCATTATCGCTTACAGAGACAGAGGCAGGAAGGAGATGGAAAGGGATCAGAAGGAGATGCAATCCCAAATTGACCAGCTCCGCAAAGAGCTTGAAGCGATGCAGCAATGAGCCCCCTCTAGCACCTATCGCGCTCTTTCCACATGGCACTCCGCTGGAGTGCAGTGTTTTGCGATGCCGCCCGTCTATAGACATATCGCTCCTCTGGAGCGCGAATCCATCTCGCTCCCTCGCCTCCTCGTTCCCGACGCTTTGGGGTACTTTCCACATGGCACTCCGCTGGAGTGCAGTGTTTTGCCATGTCGCCCGGCTATAGACATATCGCTCCTCTGGAGCGCGAATCCCTCCCGCTTCCTCGCTTTCTCGTTTTCCCGCCTTCCCGCTTCCTCGCTCCCTCGCCTCCTCGTTCCCGACGCTTTCGGGTCCTTTCCACATGGCACTCCGCTGGAGTGCAGTGTTTTGCCATGTCGCCCGGCTATAGACATATCGCTCCTCTGGAGCGCGAATCCCTCCCGCTTCCCCGGTGTTTTTCTCACGTTTCCCGTCGCACCTGTTGCCGTGCTATAAACATGTCGCCCCGCTGGGGCTAAAAGATTCCGAAGTCCCCCTGATAAGGGGGATTTAGGGGGTTAGTTGTTCCTCCGTGATTCAGACAAAAAGATCTTGCCAATTCCACCAACCCGTGATACCATATACCATCATTTCCCTATAAAGAAGGTAGCCACCCATGAAAACCGTAACAATCCTATCCCTGCTGCTGTTTGCCTCATCCGCGTATGGCGAATTGACCAAAGAAGATCTACGCACCATCATCAAAGAAGAGGTCCGCCCGATTATCGAAGAAGAGATTGCCGCGTCCGAAAAACGGATGAAGGAATATATCGATCTCAAGATTGAGACGGTGAACGCCCGAATTGATGCTGTAGATCAAAAACTAAGTGCCCGAATTGATGCTGTAGATCAAAAACTAAGTGCCCGAATTGATGCTGTAGATCAAAAACTAAGTGCCCGAATTGATGCCTTAGAGGGGAACATTAGTCGCATCTGGCTCGCAATACTTGCACTGATAGCAGCCGCTGTCGCACTGCCGCAACTCATTATTGTGTATTCAGACAGAAAACGCGGGAGAGAGGTCCAGATGCTACTTGAACAACTACGTGACAAGACCGAAGGGACGGAAACCGGGACTAAGCAATGACTCCCCTCCCCCCTCCCCGCCTCCCCCGCTCCCTCGCCTCCCCGTTTTCTCGCTTCCCCGTTCCCCATGCTTGGTAGGCGCTGTTTTCAACTGCGTCGTTTGTTCCCCCACACTAGTGCGCCAATTCGGTGCGGTTACAAACCGCACCTACCGGGTCTGGGTGAAATTTTGGTAGGCGCTGTTTTCAACTGCGCCGTTTGTTCCCGACGCTTTCGGGTCCTTTCCACATGGCACTCCGCTGGAGTGCAGTGTTTTACCATGTCGCCCTGCTATAGACATATCGCTCCTCTGGAGCGCAAATCCATCCCGCTTCCTCGCCTCCTCGTTCCCGACGCTTTCGGGTCCTTTCCACATGGCACTCCGCTGGAGTGCAGTGTTTTGCCATGTCGCCCTGCTATAGACATATCGCTCCTCTGGAGCGCAAATCCATCCCGCTTCCTCGCCTCCTCGTTCCCGACGCTTTCGGGTCCTTTCCACATGGCACTCCGCTGGAGTGCAGTGTTTTGGGGGTCTATCGCCCGTCTATAGACATATCGCTCCTCTGGAGCGCAAATCCATCCCGCTTCCTCGCCTCCTCGTTCCCGACGCTTTCGGGTCCTTTCCACATGGCACTCCGCTGGAGTGCAGTGTTTTGCCATGTCGCCCGTCTATAGACATATCGCTCCTCTGGAGCGCGAATCCATCCCGCTTCCTCGCTCCCTCGTTCCCGACGCTTCCCCGTCCTTTCCACATGGCACTCCGCTGGAGTGCAGTGTTTTGCCATGCCGCCCGGCTATAGACATATCGCCCCGCTGGGGCTAAAAGATTCCAAAGTCCCCCTGCAACTCCCCTGACAAGGGGAGAAGATAAGAGGGGTTGGGGATTTAGGGGGTTAGCTGTTCGTCGGGTGAATCCGTGTTTCCTCCGTGATTCAGAGAAAAAGGGATTGCTAAATGGACGCAACCGTGATACCATATAGCATCATTCCCCCAAAGGAGCCGGTCAACCATGAAAACCGTAACAATCCTATTCCTACTTTTGCTAACAACCTCTGCCTTTGGCGAAGTGACCAAAGAAGATTTACGCACCATCGTCAAAGAAGAGAACGCGGCGTTGGAAAAGCGCGTGAAAGAATACATCGATCTCAAAGTTGATGCGTTGGATCAAAAACTAAGTGCCAGAATTGATGGTGTGGAGAAAAGTCTGAATGCCAAAATTGATACGGTAAATGCCAGAATTGATGCGTTAGAGAAAAACGTGGATAGCAGATTTGATGCTGTGGATGACAGATTTGATGCTGTGGATAAAAAATTGGATTGGGTGTGGTACATGATGATTGGGTTGATTGGATTGGTAACCGCTGCGATTGCGGTTCCTCAAATAATCATGGCTTACCGGGAGGGGGGCAGGAAGGAGATGCAATCCCAAATTGACCAGCTCCGCAAAGAGCTTGAAGCGATGCAGCAATGAGCCCCCGCTAGTACCTATCGCGCTCTTTCCACATGGCACTCCGCTGGAGTGCAGTGTTTTGCGATGCCGCCCTGCTATAGACATATCGCTCCTCTGGAGCGCAAAACAATCCCGCTTCCTCGCTCCCTCGCCTCCTCGTTCCCGACGCTTTCGGGTCCTTTCCACATGGCACTCCGCTGGAGTGCAGTATTTTGCGATGCCGCCCTGCTATAGACATATCGCTCCTCTGGAGCGCAAATCCATCCCGCTTCCTCGCTCCCTCGCTCCCTCGTTCCCGACGCTTTCGGGTCCTTTCCACATGGCACTCCGCTGGAGTGCAGTGTTTTGCGATGTCGCCCTGCTATAGACATATCGCTCCTCTGGAGCGCAAATCCATCCCGCTTCCTCGCTCCCTCGCTCCCTCGTTCCCGACGCTTTCGGGTCCTTTCCACATGGCACTCCGCTGGAGTGCAGTGTTTTGCGATGTCGCCCGGCTATAGACATATCGCTCCTCTGGAGCGCAAATCCATCCCGCTTCCTCGCCTCCTCGTTCCCGACGCTTTCGGGTCCTTTCCACATGGCACTCCGCTGGAGTGCAGTGTTTTGCGATGCCGCCCGGCTATAGACATATCGCTCCTCATGAGTTTTAAGAAATTAAACGGGTAATTCTATATTTCCCCCAGGCCCGGTAGGTGCGTGGGTTGAAACGGCGCAGTTAGAAACAGCGCCTACCAAGTGGGAGAACGGTAGGTGCGGTTTGAAACCGCACTGGACATCGCTCGGAAATTACCCAATTAATAAATTAATCTTCATCTGGAGCGCAAAACAATCCCGCTTCCTCGCTCCCTCGCCTCCTCGTTCCCGACGCTTTCGGGTCCTTTCCACATGGCACTCCGCTGGAGTGCAGTATTTTGCGATGCCGCCCTGCTATAGACATATCGCTCCTCTGGAGCGCAAATCCATCCCGCTTCCTCGCTCCCTCGCCTCCTCGTTCCCGACGCTTTCGGGTCCTTTCCACATGGCACTCCGCTGGAGTGCAGTGTTTTGCGATGCCGCCCGGCTATAGACATATCGCTCCTCTGGAGCGCAAAACAATCCCGCTTCCTCACCTCCCCGTTCTCTCGTCTTCCCGTTTTCCCGTTTTCCCGCCTCCCCCCTTTAGTATGCGGTGCGGTTACAAACCGCCCCTACTAGGAGAGAGGGCCGATGCGGTGCGGTTAGAAACCGCACCTACCAGGGGAAAGTGTCACGATGCGGTGCGGTTACAAACCGCCCCTACCGGGTCTGGGAGAAAATGTGGTGTCGAGTATGGAAACTCGACCTACGGGCTGCCGCTACGATGCTGTGACGGCACACGGAGTGTGCCTATTACTTTAAAAAAAACTGAAACCCCCCCACCGCTCCCATCGTAATCATCCCAAGCGGAATCCCTAGAGATCTATCCGTAGATCCCGTTTTTTTTGCACAAACCGAAAATTCCGGCGGTTCGTGTGAATTTTTTCACAAAAAAAGGCTTGACAGATGTTTGCATCTATTGTATTATAGGGCGTCACTGATTTTAGATTAGGCAGAATTGTGTGCACGGTTCGGGGTGAAACGACCCCGCCCACACAAATGCCCCCCGGTTCTTATACAATAGCGAATCAATTGTATATTGGCTTTTTACTTAAGAAAGGCGGTTACGGCACACGGAGTGGTGCCTATTACTTTTGAAGAGGTTACGGCACACGGAGCCCCGATGAATCGGGATGCAAAGCCATGTGCCTACTACTTTTGAAAGGATTTTTTATTATTATGTTTGAATCGAAAGACGCATCGAAACGTGACGAGCGTCAAGTTAAAAACACACCTAAACGTTTAACCCAAAAATCGAAAGGAGAAACAGACACAATGGGTAATCGAGGTATACAATTAAGCGTGTTTTTTGTTATTGGTTTGATGTTGATTGCGGGGTTGTTCAGTAACGCCGCGATAGCAGCAAAAAATGATGCCAAGGGAAAAGTAGAGGTAGAATGGGCTGATGGTGGGACGGCAGCCGCTACCCTCGGTACATTTGTTGCGAATAGTGGTACTCCTATTACTGCTGACCTTACTCCCTCCGGGACTGATAATTCCCATCTTAATGCCGCCTCTAGGTGGAACACGCTGCAATTCACCTACACGGCATTCGACGATAATGGCACAGCAGATGTTACTACTGATGATACAGCCATAAACATGGCTGGCGGGCGGTTTCGGCTTACATTCCCGGGCGGCTGGAAAGTGTCCGCAAAATCCGTGCGAGTCGAGGAGGGTAATTCCACCGACGGCTATACGGTACTTTACGAAACACAGCCAGACGGCAAGCTTCTAGATGGCGGCGGAGGTCGTGCTACGGTAGGTACTAGCACATCGAGGGCTAGAGTGTCATTTACCGCCGACAAGAACATAACGGTTTCACTTGATAAATCATGGGTTTCCGCGAGGTCTGATATTGATAGGGAACTCGTAATTACACTCGCTGATGTCCAAGCTGGAATTCCTCGTACACTAAATAAAGCGGGTACTGATGCCGATGATGATACTGATCTTGATAGCTATCTGGATAACCATGCTGAGGTTACGTTCGAGGCCAGCTCCAGTGCCAGAAACGGTACGCTTATTCGCTTGGCAGCGGGTTCGCCCATGGTCAGGGTTGGCAGTATTGTCGGGGATGGCAAGGGTGATGCCCTTCGTGATACGCTCGAAAGAAAGCTGGTGATTACGCCTAAGAGAGTGTTCTCAGAGGAGAAAAATCACTCCTTTAATATGATCTTTGAAGCCCCCGGTCCGATGTACGGCAGGACTATAGTGGTAACGGTTCCAGGAGCACTTGCCCCCTGGGGCGATACTCCTGCTGATGCGACTGGTATAATGGTAACGCCAAGGGGTGCAACTCTTGGAGATATGGCTACGGCTGCTAATGCTACTACCGCTACTAGCACTGACATAACCATCCCTATTCGAAAGATCGATGCGGGTCAGGAGATTGTTGTCTCCTATAGATTCAGAGGGCCAACTCAGAGTATTGGGATACTAGCAGCAGCTGCTCGTGTCATGATCACCGCGGTCTCAACAGTGGAGAGCGGTGTTGTTGCTGAGGCGGTCACGGTAAAGGTCGATGGAGGACATGCGTATGGAGAAGCGGGTTCTGGCAAGTTGACCCTTCAACCTAATGCTATGGAGATGGGGTCTCTGCGCAGAAAACTCACTGTGACATACACCGCCTATACCGATCTTGAAGACCCGACGACTATATCGATTCAGACGAATGGGCTTATTATAGATCCCGATGCCGATCCCGTCGAGAAGTTACAGAAGGATGACCCTGCCGGCTACGGTTATGTCTTCGGTGACCTTATTGATGAATTAGAGATAAACGGTGATGGAGATACGATTACATGGACAGTTACGGAACTTAAGGCTGGTAAATCGTTGAAAGCGACCATAGATAGGGTCAACATCTCAAAAGTGGCTGACGAATATCAGTGGACGGTAATGGTTAGTGGTCAAGATGACGCAACTGATCTTACAAGCAGTGAAACCGTGACTCTTATGGATGATCCATACGCTGATGCGGATATGGATGGTAAAGCCGACGATATGGATGAAATTGACACGACTTACTTCGCTGTGGTGAAAACCTCCAAGGAGACTGTCACATTTGAAGTCGACAAGAAGGATCTCCGTGCGCTAAGTGAGGAAACTCTTGAATTTAAGTTCACCGCGGAAACGACCGCCATAAGGGATGGCTATGTTTCGTTTACGATTCCTGCTGCCTTAGGAACCGCGCCTACGATAAAGGACAAGACACCCGGTCGGGTGACTGTCAGCACTAGTGGGCGGTTGCAGAACAATTATAAGAGTACTCTAATATCCGGTCGCACTATCACAGTTCAGATCCAGCGGCTGGATGTCAGTGGAAATGTCACGGTGAAGTACGGTGATGATAAGGCAGCCTTGTTACATCACGAGGCAAGTACAATCAAAATTCCCGGCACGTTTAGGACTTCATCGAGTTCGAGTGTCCGCACCGCAGGCGAGGTAGAAATTGTGTTGGGTAACGTGCCAGACGGAAAGGGTGATGCGACATTAAGGCCTATCACGATTGAGGCCGGCAGTAGCACCGAGGCGCTAACGGTGGTGTACACCGCAGAAGGGACGATGGACGGCGGTAAAGTCAGTCTTGAAATTCCATCGGGTTGGGGTGCCATGCAGAACGACCCGACGCTGCCTAATTATATTAGGGTGGAGCCGGTGACGCCAGGGGTGTCCGTAACCTCTACAGAACCGGATATAGGTGATTCTGGGAGAAGCCGGGTCATCGCACAGATCAAGAAACTCGCCAAAGGTCAAAGTTTCCAATTTATCTATGGCGGTGGTACAGGTGCTGACAGTGGTGTAGAGGTCCAAGATACCGTTGGGATTGCGGCGTTCACAATTAAGTCCGATGGGGATGGAGATGATGTTTTCGACTTCCTCACAGGTTCCGCGAACCAAACGGATAGAGACAAGGAAAGAAATCGTGATAAGTTGGGTAAAGTCTATAAAGACGGCGACAAAGGTATGCTTAAAATCCGGGTGACCAGCGCGATGGACGGTACGGGCACCGTGAGCCTCCCTTCCGATCAGCAGGAGATCCGTGCTGCCGATGCCGTGCAATTGACGTTTACCTACACACCGACGCAGACGATTATAGGTGGTGAATTGAAATTCACCGTTCCAGCAAGTTGGAGTCCGCCGCAAGTGTCAGAGATAGGAGTGGCGGGGTATACCGAAGTTGAAGGTATTGGTGTCGGTACCGTGGAAGATGATAGACAATCCATCGTTGTGGAGCTCTTTTCGCTTGATCCAGGGAGTACGGTAAAAATAAACTACGGAGCGAGCGCGGGGGGTAGGGCTATAGCCTCACCTACAGCGGGTGATCACTCTTTCAGGGTTTCGGTCAAGGGACATGCAAAAGGCACCCTGACAAACCTGCGGCGTCAACCGTCAGTGAAGGTCATCGGTCAGGCAAGTGGCAGAGGTCACGCGGTGGTAGCGGTGACCGATGAGAAAAATATGCTTCATGCCGGTGATGCGGATAGAGAATTGACGGTGACTTACACCGCTATAGGTCAGTTGATATCGGGTAAGGTCCGCTTGACGGTACCCCCCAAGTGGTCTGAAGCGTCCGGTAACGTAACGGCCATGGTTGGCACCGAAGCGAGGGAGTTGACCTTTGACGATCAAATGGCTGAGGTTGCTGATGTCAGTTTAGATCCAAACGGTGAAGTGACGTTTGTCTATACCGGCGATGTGCAGCCCACACCGGGGAGTCCTAGTTTTGCGGTTGCGGTTCATGGTGGACTTCCAAGCGATTCGTATGGGAATGTCTCTGGTGATAAGACGGAGCTCACCGTTGAGGTTGTAGAAGCGAGAATGGGTTCCGGTAAGGGAGCGGTCAGCCGGAAGGTTGTTCAAGCCGGTGAGAAAATTGATGAGTTGAAGTTTACCTACACCGCGGTTGGAACAATGTCGTCACCACGGGAGATCTGGGTCTATGTACCGCCGAACTGGCCGGCACCGACCAATGCGGAAAGTTCACCGGACAATATCGGCACCTACACCGTTGAACATGTTTACGAAGGTCTTCCGACCGGTGCGAGTGTAGAGGAGATTAACCCATTTAGTAGAAGGATGCGGGCTCGCATCAGATTGGGCGGGTTTGAGGTTGAGGCCGGCCATCAGGTTGTCTTCACTTTTCAGAATGTCACCGCACCTGAGACCGATGAGACGTCCGCGTTCAGAATGGGGACGGATGCTAGCTCGCCGTTAGAAGTTGACGACGAGGTTTATGTGCGGGTCCAAAGTTCTACACCGACCATGTTGACATTGAGCAGTCTGGCTACTGTTTCGGCCGATGCTGGTGCGGTGCCGCTTAGTCTCACCGTTGGGCTTGCGGATGCCGATGGAACAGCGCTGGCGATGGAGATGGATACGATGGTCACGCTAACCTCGTCCCCCGCTGGTACGTTCTCTATGGACGCTGATGGAGTAGGAATGGAAACCCTCATGGTGACCATTCCGGGTGGTGATCTCTCAACGATGGTATACTACATGAATTCCACCGTTGGGGAAGCGACGATCACTGCGACGGCACCGGGTCTCACGATGGCGGATCAGATGGTTACGGTCACCACCACTGAGGAACCAGAAGTTGACATAGCTAGCGTTATGATTTCGGATACACTTGCCAAGGACGGCGATACAATAACCGTCACTGCTATGGCAACGTCCGGTCAAGCACCGATGGTCACTATAGGGACTATCGTTACCGGTGGTCCGATGGACGAGTCGGCCACTATGGCTGGCACTTACACCCGCAGCGTTCCATTGGCTGCAGGCACCCAAGAGGGAACTTACAGCGTCAGCGTCAGCATTGGTGATGTGATGATGTCGGCGACCGATATGTTAACGGTTGACAACACCGATCCAGAGGTAGAGGTCACAGCGCCAGAGAGTGCTGAAGATGGCGATACGGTGATGATCTCTGCTACGGTTACGGACGCAAGCGCGATCTCCTCCGTTACAGCGGATGTCTCGATGCTCGATTCAACCCAAACCGATCCGGTCGCATTGGTGATGGGAGACGATGGTACCTACAGTGCTTCCCATACGATCAGTGGTGACAACGAGAATCCAAATGGCTCGAGAACTATCACTGTGACAGCGATGGACGCTGCGGGTAACAGCGGAATGGGTGAGACGACAGTTGAGTTGAAAAACACACTGTCTTACACCAGTATGATACCGGCAGGTATCAGCCTGTTCCACGTGCCGTTGGATGTTGCAGACATCGAAACTGTGGGGGATCTCAAGATGAAGCTTGGGGATGCCGTCAATTTAGTAACTGTCTATGACCACGCGACCGGTTCATGGGATAGCAGCAGCGATGATGTGATGATCACCGCTGACCTCGGTGTCATCCTTACAATGGGTTCGGCAACAACGGTCACCTTTGAAGGCGAAGCGTGGGGCGGTGGCGTATCGGAGATAAGCCTGCAAGCAGGTCCCAATCTCATCGGGTTGCCTGTCGATATTCCCGACGTAGAGAATGCCAGCGACATCGCAGATCTGTTTGATGACGGTGTCGTCTCAACCATCATCGTTTCGACCGGTGCGGGTCAATATGGCGCGGTCTCAGACACAACCGATCCGGCTGTCATGGGTGATGCGGCATATCTGGTAACAGCGGATACTGTTGAGCCTGTCACTGCCGCCCTGCTCGGTAATGGCTGGGAAAACGGCGGTACGGCTGGTGCAGCACCGATTGCGCTTGCTGGATACAGTGTTGACGGTCAAACACCTGTCCTTAATGTCAACGGTGCTATCGTTGACGAAATCACCGGACTGGCGAAGGAAGGTTTCCGTGTCAAGGTGAAGAACCTGTCAACCAAAACCTCGCTCAGCAAGGTCACCTCCGTCGAAACGGCAGAGAGTTACAACATGACCTTTGTTGACCTGAAGGCTGGCAACGCGGCACGGGTCGGCGATATCCTTGAGATTTCTGCTGATTCACCGAGTCCGTTGATTGGTGTCCAACCGGTGCGTCATGTCGTAACGGCTGACGATGTGAAGAGCGGTATCCTTGCGCTGGAAAACCTCATCGCGTATGAGATTCCGGCAGAGACGGAACTGCTTCGGAACTATCCGAATCCGTTCAACCCAGAAACGTGGATTCCGTATCATCTATCGGAAGATGCGGATGTCAGGTTGACGATCTACAGTGTCAATGGTGAGGTGGTACGTGACATCGATGTGGGACATCAGACCGCAGCGAAGTACGACAGCCGATCCAAGGCAATCTACTGGGATGGTCGTAACCGTTTCGGTGAACAGGTTGCCAGTGGCATCTACTTCTACAGCCTGAGCGCAGGTGACTTCTCCGCGACCCGTAAAATGGTCATTCTGAAGTAACCACATAACCCTGTGGGAGGGAGATCCTTCCAAGTTATCCATTGCCGTTGGGTGCCTCGTCTTGGGGCATCCAACGGCTTTTTTTTTGCCCCCCACCCTACTAGGGGAAGGGCCGATTCGGTGCGGTTAGAAACCGCCTCTACCGTTCTCCCATTTGGTAGGCGCTGTTTTCAACTGCGCTGTCCGTTCTCCCTTGTTTGGTGTGTGCTGTTTTCCAACTGGGGATATTCGGTGCGGCTAGAAACCGCCCCTACTAGGAGAGAGGGCCGATTCGGTGCGGTTACAAACCGCACCTACCAGGGGGGAAGGGCCGATTCGGTGCGGTTAGAAACCGCCTCTACCGTTCTCCCATTTGGTAGGCGCTGTTTTCAACTGCGCCGTCCGTTCCCCCTTGTTTGGTGTGTGCTGTTTCCAACTGGGGATATTCGGTGCGGTTAGAAACCGCCCCTACTAGGAGAGAGGGCCGATTCGGTGCGGCTAGAAACCGCCCCTACTAGGAGAGAGGGCCGATTCGGTGCGGTTACAAACCGCACCTACTGGGTCTGGGGGGTAGATATGGAGGAAAACCAAACATGAACACCGCTCCCAAACATCAAAGCCACAACCTCCGCAAAGGCAGGGCTTCAATACAAGGCACATATTACCACATCATCATCTGTACACACCAGCGACAGAAAATTCTAATGAACCGCACAATTGCATCAATTATCTTCAAAACATTCGACTGGCTCGAAACACAGAACCGCCAAGAATGGGTATGTATCATGGTGATGCCGGATCATGTACACACGATTATTAAACTTGGACAAGGGGAGACCCTCTCACAAGTTTTGCATTCGATGAAACGCTTTACAGCACGCGAGATTAACAAACATCTATCCCGGACCGGATCCGTGTGGCAGAAAGGTTATACCGATTGGGGCATTCGGGACGAGACGGTCTTAAACAAAACAATCCGCTATTGTTATGCAAACCCCGTCAGAGCGGGTATAGTCGTATCAGCTCGAGATTATCCATATTGGCGATGCAAATTCAAGATGGAATAGTCGCCTGCGTGTCGGTTGAAACGGCGCAGCCCCCGGTAGGTTCGGTTTCCACCTGCGGATATTCGGTGCGGTTACAAACCGCCCCTACCGGTGGGTGAAAGAGTTTGGTAGGCGCTGTTTTCAACTGCGCTGTCTGTTCCCCCTTGTTTGGTGTGTGCTGTTTCTACCTGCGGATATTCGGTGCGGTTACAAACCGCACCTACTAGGAGAAAGGGCCGATTCGGTGCGGTTACAAACCGCCCCTACCGGTTGTTGAGAGAGTTTTGTAGGCGCTGTTTTCAACTGCGCCGTCCGTTCCCCCTTGTTTGGTGTGTGCTGTTTCCAACTGGGGATATTCGGTGCGGTTAGAAACCGCCCCTACTAGGAGAGAGGGCCGATTCGGTGCGGTTACAAACCGCACCTACCGGGTCTGGGTGAAAATATAGAATTCCTGTCGCCCGGCTATAAACATACCGCCCCTCTGGGGCTAAAACCCTCGCCTCCCCACCTGTTCTCCCGCCTTCTTGTCTTCTATCCTGTAAATCCTTAAATCCTGAGAATCCTGATTCAGACAAAAAAACATTGATAAATGGCCAAACCGGTGATACCATATAGTGCCATTCTCTCAAAGGAGTCGGTCAACCATGAAAGCCATAATAATTCTATCCCTACTTTTGCTGACAACCTCCGCCTTTGGTCAAGTGACCAAAGAGGATCTACGCACTATCATCAAAGAAGAGGTCCGCCCGATTATCAAAGAAGAGGTCACCACGTCCGAAAAACGGGTGAGGGAATATATCGATCTCAAAATTGAGACGACCAATGCCAGAATTGATGCGTTAGAGAAAAGCGTGAACGCTAGAATTGATGCTGTGGATAGCAGAATTGATACGTTAGAGAAAAGCGTGGATAGCAGATTTGATGCTGTGGATAAAAGCCTGGATCGTATGTGGTGGTTGATGATTGGGTTTGTTGGGTTAATAACCGCTGCGATTGCTGTCCCTCAAATCGTCATTGCTTACAGAGACAGAGGACAGCAGGGGATGCAAGCCGAAATCCAACAATTGCGCGAAAGACTCGAAGCATTGGAAAACACCCCATCATAGCCCATTCCCTGTCTCCTATCTATTTCCCTAGTCATTTCCCTCATATCCCAAATCGCCACATACCGCCCCTCTGGGGCTAAAAGCTTCCGAAGTCCCCCTGACAAGGGGGATTTAGGGGGTTAGTTGTGCATTGGAATAGTGCTCCGCTGGAGCACAGGAATTGGGGCATATCGCCCTGCTATAGACATATCGCTCCTCTGGAGCGCAAAACAATCCCGCTTCCTCGCCTCCTCGCCTTCCCGCGTTCTCCCGTTCTCCCCCTTTTGTATGCGCTGTTTTCAACTGCGGATATTCGGTGCGGTTACAAACCGCCCCTACCGGTTGTGGGTGAAAATATAGAATTCCTGTCGCCCGGCTATAAACATACCGCCCCGCTGGGTCTAAAAGCTTCCGAAGTCCCCCTGACAAGGGGGATTTAGGGGGTTAGTTGTGCATTGGAATAGTGCTCCGCTGGAGCACAGGAATTGGGGCATATCGCCCTGCTATAGACATATCGCTCCTCTGGAGCGCAAAACAATCCCGCTTCCTCGCCTCCTCGCCTTCCCGCGTTCTCCCGTTCCCCCCTTTGGTAGGCGCTGTTTCTACCTGCGGATATTCGGTGCGGTTACAAACCGCCCCTACCGGTTGTTGAGAGAGTTTGGTAGGCGCTGTTTCCAACTGCGCCGTCTGTTCCCCCTTGTTTTGTATGCGCTGTTTCTACCTGCGGATATTCGGTGCGGTTACAAACCGCACCTACCAGGGGAAAGTGTCACAGGATTGGCAGATTGGGCAATCTGCCGCTACGATGCTGTGACGGCACACGGAGTGTGCCTACTACTATTAATGTCTACTTATTTCTATCATTCACTAAACTTACTTGAACATCAATTAGTAAGATGGTATAATCAAGTGTGAGTTAAAAGGAGGCTATCATGGACTGGATACAAACGCTCACTATTATCGGAACATTAGGTGGCTTAATGATTGGTTTACATCTCATCACTAGTCGTCAATTTCATCGTGAAATAGATGCACTGCGTCAAGAGATGCGTAATCATATATCAGAATTACGTAAAGATGTCCGTCTCATCTTAGATAAAATTGTCCCTCCATATAAATAAGTGAAAACTCACAATAGCTGACAACTACTAGGTGCATTTATAATTACTTATAGGACTTACGCATTTCAGAACTGAAGCGCAAATCAATCCAATCCCCCTCCCTCGCTCCCCCTCCCTCGCCTCCTCGATTTCCCATCTTCCCCGTTCTCCGCGTAATCCTTAAATCCGTTCTTCCATTTGGTAGGTGCTGTTTCCACCTGCGGATATTCGGTGCGGTTACAAACCGCCCCTACCGGTTGTTGAGAGAGTTTGGTAGGTGCTGTTTCCAACTGCGCCGTCTGTTCCCCCTTGTTTGGTGTGCGCTGTTTCCACCTGCGGATATTCGGTGCGGTTACAAACCGCCCCTACCGGTTGTTGAGAGAGTTTGGTAGGCGCTGTTTTCAACTGCGCCGTTTGTTCCCCCTTGTTTGGTGTGCGTTGTTTCCACCTGCGGATATTCGGTGCGGTTACAAACCGCCCCTACTAGGAGAGAGGGCCGATTCGGTGCGGTTTTCAACCGCACCTACCGGGTCTGGGGGAAAATATAGAATTCCTGTCGCTTTGCTATAAACATACCGCCCCTCTGGGGCTAAAAACCTCGCCTCCCCGCTTCCTCGCCCCCTCGCCTCCCCACCTGTTCTCCCGCCTTCTTGTCTTCTATCCTGTAAATCTTTTAATCCTGAGAATCCTGATTCAGACAAAAAGACATTGATAAATCGACCAACCCGTGATACCATATAGTGCCATTCTCTCAAAGGAGTCGGTCAACCATGAAAGCCATAATAATTCTATCCCTACTTTTGCTGACAACCTCCGCATTTGCCCAATTGACCAAAGAGGATCTACGCACTATCATCAAAGAAGAGGTCCGCCCGATTATCAAAGAAGAGGTCACCACGTCCGAAAAACGGGTGAGGGAATATATCGATCTCAAAGTTGATGCGTTGGATCAAAAACTAAGTGCCAGAATTGATGGTGTGGAGAAAAGTCTGAATGCCAAAATTGATGCGTTAGAGACAAGCGTGGATAGCAGATTTGGTGCTGTGGATAAAAAATTGGATTGGGTGTGGTACATGATGATTGCACTGATTGGGTTGGTAACCGCTGCGATTGCAATCCCTCAAATCACCGTCGCTTACAGAGACAGAGGACAGCAGGGGATGCAAGCCGAAATCCAACAATTGCGCGAAAGACTCGAAGCATTGGAAAACACCCCATCATAGCCCATTCCCTGTCTCCTATCTATTTCCCTAGTCATTTCCCTCATATCCCAAATCGCCACCTGTCGCCCCTCTGGGGCTAAAAGTTTCCGAAGTCCCCCTGACAAGGGGGATTTAGGGGGTTAGTTGTGCGTTGGAATAGTGCTCCGCTGGAGCACAGAATTGGGGCATATCGCCCTGCTATAGACATATCGCTCCTCTGGAGCGCAAAACAATCCCGCTTCCTCGCCTCCTCGCTTCCCATCTTCCCCGTTGTTTTTATCACGTTTCACGTATCACGTTTCACGTCACACATACCGCCCCTCTGGGGCTAAAAGCTTCCGAAGTCCCCCTGACAAGGGGGATTTAGGGGGTTAGTTGTGCATTGGAATAGTGCTCCGCTGGAGCACAGGAATTGGGGCATATCGCCCTGCTATAGACATATCGCTCCTCTGGAGCGCAAAACAATCCCGCTTCCTTACCTCCTCGCCTTCCCGCTTCCCATCTTCCCCGTTGGTAGGCGCTGTTTTCAACTGCGCCGATGCGGTGCGGTTACAAACCGCCCCTACCGGTGGGTAAAAGAGTTTTGTAGGCGCTGTTTTCAACTGCGCCGATTCGGTGCGGTTACAAACCGCCCCTACTAGGAGAGAGGGCCGATTCGGTGCGGTTACAAACCGCCCCATAGGTGTCAATTTAGTAGAAATATAAGAGTATTCTTATGAGAAAAATGCTTTGAAATGGAAATACCTCTTGTATAATGTAGAAAGGATTTTAGTGGTTAATTCTACAAAAAAAGAGGTATTTCCAATGTCCATTTTACAACAAGTCCCTGAAAGGATGCAAACAATCCTTGAAACCGTTCCGGATGAAGCCGCTATCCATACCGGCTTGGTGCAAAGAAAACGAAAACTTACCGGCAGTGCGCTGACGCAAATCCTCGTTTTCGGTTGGTTGGAAAATCCGGAGGCAAGTTATCAGCAACTGACCGAAACGGCTGCCACTCTCGGTATAGAGGTTAGACGACAGGCACTTGAGCAACGCCTGACCGCTGAAACAGTTGAGATGTTGAAAATCACCCTTGATGCAGCGATTACAGAAGTGCTTGCAGTTGCCAGTGACCCGCAAGCCCTCCCTTTACTTCACCAGTTTAATGGCGTCTATGTTGAAGATAGCACCTGGGTATCGCTCCCCGATGTACTTCACCAGACCTGGAAGGGACACCCGAAAAAGAATCATCCCAATAAAGCCGCTTTGAAACTTCATCTGCGTTTTGATGTACTTACCGGTGGCTTTCAACATTTCCAACTTACTGATGGCATAACCGCTGATGCCACAGCCGCAAAGGCATCTGAGCCACTCCCAGAAGGAAGTTTACGACTCGCAGACCTGGCATATTTTTCGCTCAATGCGTTTGAGGAACTCACTGAAAACGGTATCTATTGGATTTCTCGTTTGAAAGCCAACACGTATCTGTCTGATGAAACCGGTGAACGCCTCTCTTTAGAAAAGATGCTCAAGGCAGAACAAAACACCCACATCGGTAGGCGTATCCGTATTGGCAAAACAAAGCAACTTCAGGGTTACCTCGTCGCTGAAAAACTCTCTGAAGCAGAGACAAATAAACGCCGACGCCACATCCGATACTGGGCAAAACGAAAATGTCAAACACCCTCAAAAACGAGATTGCGTCTTGCAGGATGGAACCTTTATATCACCAATATCGAACAACATCGACTCACCCCCAAACAGATAGCCGTCATCGTCGGTATTCGTTGGCAAATCGAGTTGATGTTTAAGAACTTCAAAAGCAGCGGAAAACTTCATATCTCCAAAAGTCACAAACCCTATCGTATCTTAGCTGAAATCTATGCCAAACTCATCGCACTTCTGATTCAACACGCCATCATGTTAGCCACCGGATACCGATATATACAACAGAGTTTCATCAAGACAGCAAAATATATCGCAGGCTATGCGAGGCTGCTAACCTTGAGTTTTCATCTCTCAAAAACAGCACTCCTCCAAACCTTGAAAAACATAAAACTTGCATTTGAAAAGGGTGGGGCTTTTCAGAGAACTTGTGGAAAAAATACAACCTTTACACGACTCCAAGAGGCTACGGATAATCCCTAAATTGACACCTATGGTGCGGTTACAAACCGCCCCTACTAGGAGAGAGGGCCGATTCGGTGCGGTTACAAACCGCCCCTACTAGGAGAGAGGGCCGATTCGGTGCGGTTACAAACCGCACCTACCGGTTGTGGGGGAAAATATAGAATTCCTGTCGCTTTGCTATAAACCTGTCGCCCCTCTGGGGCTAAAACCCTCGCCTCCCCACCTGTTCTCCCGCCTTCTTGTCTTCTATCCTGTAAATCCTTAAATCCTGATTCAGACAAAAAGACATTGATAAATGGCCAAACTCGTGATACCATATTAGCCTATCCATCCAAACAAAGGAGACCCGTCAATCATGGATTTTGCATCATGGAGCCCATCACACACCATCTTGGTGCTTTTTATTGTTGGCGGTTTCATCGGGCAGCTTGCTATCCTGTTCTATCGCACAGGACGGTTGGAGAAACGGGCAGACAGCACAGACGAGCGAATCGACAAACAAGGTGAGATGTTTTTTCATGCCTTAGAGCGGCTTGAAGATCGGATGGATAAGCGTTTCGTTGAAGTCATATCACACATGAATCAGCAAATCGGAGAGGTTCGAGCCGAAATCGGTGCCGTTCGCACCGACATGAATCAGCAAATCGGTGAGGTGCGGGCCGACATGAATCAGCAAATCGGAGAGGTTCGAGCCGAAATCGCCGGTGTCCGCACCGACCTGAATCAGCAAATCGGAGATGTCCGCACCGAAATCGCCGGTGTCCGCACCGAACTGAGCAAGCTCAACCAGAACCACATCGACCACCTGACCCACCACAATTGAGATCCCCTCGCGTTCTCGCGTTTTCCCGTTCTCCCCCTTTTGTATGCGCTGTTTCTACCTGCGGATATTCGGTGCGGTTACAAACCGCCCCTACCGGTGGGTGAAAGAGTTTTGTATGCGCTGTTTCTACCTGCGGATATTCGGTGCGGTTACAAACCGCCCCTACCGGTGGGTGAAAGAGTTTTGTATGCGCTGTTTTCAACTGCGGATATTCGGTGCGGTTACAAACCGCTCCTACCGGTTGTGGGGGAAATATAGAATTACCCGTTTAATTTCTTAAAACTCATCTGGGGCTAAAAGCTTCCGAAGTCCCCCTGACAAGGGGGATTTAGGGGGTTAGTTGTGCATTGGAATAGTGCTCCGCTGGAGCACAGGAATTGGGGCATATCGCCCTGCTATAGACATATCGCTCCTCTGGAGCGCAAAACAATCCCGCTTCCTCACCTCCTCGCCTCCTCGCTTCCCATCTTCCCCGTTGTTTTTATCACGTTTCACGTATCACGTTTTACGTCACACATACCGCCCCTCTGGGGCTAAAAGCTTCCGAAGTCCCCCTGACAAGGGGGATTTAGGGGGTTAGTTGTGCATTGGAATAGTGCTCCGCTGGAGCACAGGAATTGGGGCATATCGCCCTGCTATAGACATATCGCTCCTCTGGAGCGCAAAACAATCCCGCTTCCTCGCCTCCTCGCCTCCTCGCGTTTTCCCGTTCTCCCCCCTTTGGTAGGCGCTGTTTTCAACTGCGCCGATGCGGTGCGGTTACAAACCGCCCCTACCGGTGGGTAAAAGAGTTTTGTAGGCGCTGTTTCCACCTGCGGATATTCGGTGCGGTTACAAACCGCCCCTACCGGTGGGTGAAAGAGTTTTGTAGGCGCTGTTTTCAACTGCGCCGTTTCCCCGCGATACGACTGCGCCGATGCGGTGCGGTTACAAACCGCACCTACCGGGAGGCGACAACAAATCTGAAACCGACACTTCCCTGCTTTCGTATTATTATTGGGGATCTACTTCGATCTCTATCCAAGATCGGATTTTCCATTCCGGCGATGTTTCTGTGAAATTTTTCACAAAAAAGTCTTGACAGATTTTTCAATCTGTTGTATCATAAGGCGTCTTTACTTTGACCTAAGTTATTTAGGTTAGGAGTTACGTATGTAGTTGCCCGTTTCTTAATCCCGCCTATCCCGATTTATCGGGGGTGCCCCTACAAGCGCATAAGTAGGTTGTATATCTTGACGCGGCACATCATGCGGTATCTGCTGTAGTTGCCCGATTTATCGGGCATCCGTTACAATAGGGCTATCAAGCGAGTAGTTAAGGGAATCTATTAAAAAAAACAGGACTTACGTAAATTTAGCACACGAGGTAGATTTTTGATTTTTAACTCCCTAAATCTCCTAACCCCCCTAGCCCCCCTTGTCAGGGGGGAATTGTTTGTTTGGGAAACCCTTGTCAGGGGGGAATTGTTTGTTTGGGAAACCCTTGTCAGGGGGGATTGTTTGTCTGGCTTATCAGAGGGAAACCCTTATTAAGGGGGGAATTGTTTGTTTGGGAAACCCTTATTAAGGTGGAATTGTTCGTCTGGCTTATCAGAGGGAAACCTTTGTCAGGAGGACTTTGAAAAATTAGGGGGATTTATGAACATGCTGCGTAAGTCCTAAAAAACTGGTTTCATATATTAACATAGGCTGGCACCTTAAAAAGAAAAGGGTTCGCCCCAAGTTTAGAAGGAACTGGGTTTTTGAATAAACTCAATTTCTCTATTAAATTATACTGAGTGAGAGTTCTCAGGAGGATAAATATGAGTAGCAAGCAGTTGGTTTATTTACTTATGGTATTGATTGTCTGTGGTTCCGTTGCAGGTGGTATCGCCCACGGACAGTCTACTGGTAGTGTGACATTTAAGGGCACAGTCCTTATTGACGGCAGCCCCGCCCCCGGTATTACAATAACAGCAGAGAATTCCACTGGTAACGACGGTCTCGTTTCAAGTGCTGAATCACGCGAGGATGGCAGCTACGTCTACGGATGGATCTCCTTAACCGCAAGGGTAAGTGCCGGGGATACGTTTACATTTACTTTGACCGATTCCGAAGGTGACAGCCAAGAGACAGCCCCATATACGCTGACGGCTGCTGATACAGCCGTGCCCTTCACAGTAGACCTTGACCTTGTCCCTGTAAGTGCGGGCATTACCGTTCAATCCGCTTTGAGCGCGCTCCCTGCTGACGGTACCTCGACATCGACGATAACAGCGATGGTGCGAGATGATAGCGGCGATCCTGCCGCTGGCGATATCGTCACTATTTCAGCGGATAAAGGAACCGTGGGCGCAACGACAAACAACGGAGATGGTACGTACAGCGCGACCTATACCGCGCCCTCCCTCGCCTTAACCGCCAATGATACCGACCAAATCTCCGCGGCATCAGCCCAACTCGGTGAAACGGCGATGACCGCCATCACACTGACACCTGTTCCAACGACCGTTACGGTCACCGTTGAACCGAATATCTTCAGCGCGGACACACCGGGGACCGGGGCAGTAACAATCAGCGTTGATCGAGCGGGTCCCGTGTCAGATGAGACTGTCACGATTAGTGCCCCTACCGTCGGAACAGTCAGCGCAGTAACAAACAACGGCGACGGCACCTACAGCGCGACCTACACCTCCGGCGGGATCGCAGGACGGGTAACGCTCACCGCAACGGCGACCCAAGCGAACGAGTCGGATGCCGCGATCATAACCATTAATGCCGGAGCACCAGCGGAGGTTACAGTCAGTGCACTCCCGACGGGGCTTTCCAGCGGCGGAAGCTCTATAATTACTGCGATGGTCAGCGACAGCAGCGGTAACGGGCTCGGTGGTCAGAGGTTGACCGCTACCCCATCGAGCGGCGGGACCGTAACCGACTTTACTGAGTCTACCACTCGGTTCGGCTCATACTCCGCGACCTATACCGCACCCGTGATTGACGCCGCAGGGACCGAGACGATTACGGTCACAGTCGGCACTGCTTCAGGGGAGACCACCCTGCAACTGACGCCTGTTCCGCCCGTAGAGGTCGGTATTCTGGTCGTGGAGGGGACGATCTTCACAATGGATGGTGAAACCCCTGCTGCCGGTGTCGAGGTTGAGATTACCGTTGGGTCAAATTCTCCCGTGACGCACACAACCGATATGGAGGGTGCCTATGATGCGACATTCCTCGGTATTCCTGATCCTGTTGTGGCACGCGGCGGCGATACCGTCTCGATTGTTGTGACCGATGCGGACGATGGGACACACGGTCCCTATCCTTCCGTGCTCTCAAATGATGAGCTCGGCGAAGGTGGAACTAAGACAGTCACAAGGAACGTGACGACAGCTATCCCCGTTCCTCCGAGGACCGTCAATGTTTTGGTCATCAACGGGGTTGTCTACACAGTTGATGGTGAAACTCCCGCCGAGGGAGTTAGCGTGGTCGTAACCGTCGGGTCAAACGAACTCACGATGACGACAACGGACGCGAACGGGTTTTTTGAGAGGACACACGTTGGTCTAAACACGCCCGCTGCAAGTACCGGCGATCCGGTTTCAATCGTTGTAACAGATGCCACAGGTCAAACCCATCCACCAGAGGAATTCAACCTGACCAGTGCACAACTCGGTACAACGGGATCTGCCCCCGTCACTAGGAACGTGATAACAACTATCCCCGTTCCTCCGAGGTCCGTTAATATCTTGGTCGTCAATGGCGTTGTCTACACAATTGATGGTGAAACTCCCGCCGAGGGGGCAAATGTGACCGTGACCGTCGGAGCAAACACACTTCCGATGACGACAACGGACGCGAACGGGTTTTTTGAGAGGACAGCCGTTGGCTTAAACACGCCCGCTGCAAGCACCGACGATGTGGTTTCAATCGTTGTAACAGATGATACCGGCGCGGAACGTGGTTCCGAAGAGTTGACCCTGACCAATGCAGATCTCGATACAATAACAGGATCTGCCACCGTCCCCAAAAACGTGATGACAGATATTGTACTGCCTCCCATGTCCGTCGATATCCTAGTCGTGGATGGCGTTGTATATAGAGAGGATATGATGAGCCCTGTCGACAGCGGGTTTGACGTTACGGTAATGGTCGGCGCGGAGGAGCCACAGACAACTTCAACCGACGCGGATGGCTCCTTCTCAGTTACATTCCTTGAGATACCGCCGATGACCGTTGCAACCACCGGCGATACGGTTTTAATCACTGTGACAGATTCCACCGGGGCGCAGCGTGGTGACGACCCGTTTACCCTGACCCATATAAAACTTGCCGATCCGACGATCACCAGAAAGGTATACACCGATATTGGAGCCACTTCAAAACTGGTCAACGTCGTAGGTACAGTCTACCTCAAAGATGGCGATGGCGATCCGGTGCCGGCAGCGAGCCATCTGAGAGAGAACGAGCTGACGGTCGTTGTTACCAATACCGACCGCAATAATCTGGAAGCGCGCGCCCTCGTTGATGACAATGGCGAGTATGCCGCTACCCTCGTTGAGTTTTTGAAGATCGCTGCAGAAACAGGTGATAGCCTCACCGTTGAAGTGGAGGAGGCGGGGGCGATCGTGGGAATGATGCCCCACACCCTTACCGAATCGGAGGTTCAGGCATCGCAAACGGCAGCGGTGAACATCCATACAGACGTTCCCGCCAAAGTCGGTGTCCTTAATGTGGTCGGTAGCGTTGTCGAGGTAGATGGCAGCACCGCCGCAGGCGCAGGTCTTCAGGTCACCATCACACTCGTGATGGACGGGCAAACCATGCCGCCTGTGCAGGTCACCACAGATGCGTCCGGTGGATATGAGTACACCTTCTTTGACCCGCCGGCGGTAGCAGCAAGCACCGGCGATGTCTTGATGGTTGACGTTTTACGCAGCGTTGATGGATACCACGGTCATGCAGAAATTGACCCGTTGAGGTCCATTGAAATCATTTATCGGAGCCAGCCGCTGATGGTTGATCGGATTAAGATGCTGCCGCCGATCAAAGCGTTGGGCGGTCTGTCGATCAATCCCCAATATGTACCGGAAGAGCTAAAGCGAATCAGTCGGGACGCGATTAAAACCAATCCTGTCCTGCTTGAGATGATTCCTTCTGGCATCCTATATCTTGACCTGATGAAGGGACAACTGGCAAGTCTACCCGCCGGTTTCGACCCCACCAACGATGCGATCAGCAAGGAGAACTTCGGCAACGCCATCACCCCCAAACCGATGTGGCATGTCTTGGGACAAGACAGCCCAACGGATCCGAATCGATGGCTTAATGGAGATCTACTCAATCTGTATGTCCTCACAGGTCCGACCGCCGCTGAGGTGATGTTCACGCTCTCCGGTGGTCAATCCGGACGTGCTGCAGCGATGCGTATCGCCCCCGGCGACACCGTTCCGTATACCTTCCAATTGGAAGAGGAGCGAGCCGTCCTGTTCCTGCCGTCAGAGGGTGAGTCGGTGTTTGCATCCGTTGACCTCGTGATTGACGGAGCTCCCGCCGGAATTCCTATGACGCGGAATATGGACACAGGGATATGGGAAGCGGAAGCACAACTGATGCCCGGTTCCACAGTGTATTACCACTATCGGGTGAGGCTTGCCCATTCGTATGAAGTTGATGGTAGAACGGTGGAAAACTGGGTGGTGCCGGATCCACGGAATCTGCAAGTTCAAGATCGTGGAATCGTTGAAACCCTCCTCGCACCGGAGTTGGGACCGGATCTCGTAGAGATTGTCACAACGACGAATCTCCAGTTGAGGTCTGTGTTAAACGTTCCGGCGACAAACGCCTTACAATTCCTATGGGTCTACCCCCTCGATCTTACCGGGGCACCCGATGGCATGTATCAGTTGGATACAGTTATCACTCATGCGGATACGGTTATCACGACTGACAGCGACTATCAAGCCTTCGTAGAAACTATCGGCACCCAAACGTTCATGGTGGACCGGAGCGCGCCGACAGCCGACCTCATGCTAACAATTGCTGAGAGTTCAGGGCTGTATCAGAATCCTGATGGTTCCTACGTTGCCGCAGCGCACGCCGATGGCGGCACCCTGACGATTACCGCAACCCCAACGGGTGATCCGATGGATCCAGGGGCGTACCTGTACCAGATGATCACGTTAGATGCCGCGGGCAATCCGGGCGTTAATGTCTGGAATCCGGCACCCTTGACAACCGATCTCGCGCTGACCTATATGGAGCCACATCAGGTCACGCTACCCATCAGCGATGAGAGTAGCTTGGGTAACTTTGGCTTGCGGGCTGTCGGTATTAATGACATCTTAAATATCAGTTCTAGCACACCTGCCACGATCTTGGAGGTCGTTCCGCTAACGTATGATAACGCTGCGATCACGGCTGTGCACGCCGATTACAACGGCGACGGCACGACGGATGGCCGCTTTGAAAGTGTGCAGAATGTATCCGATGGGGTGACAATCTTCTCCGATAGAAGCGCTGTCACGCTTACCCTTGAAATTACGGAACGCACAGGTCACCCGTTGACGTCAATCGCGGTTGATTTTCAGATTGATGGTGAAGGTGATTGGAAACCGATCAAGCATTTCACCGCAGCTGAACTTCTCAACCTTGATCAGGGAAGTGAGTTGACGGTCAATTGGGATCGGACTGAAGATTTCGCTGGCTTACTCGACATGAGAGGTCAGGCGATGGTTCGTGTCACCGTGAGCAACGCGCTAGATGCTGTCAGCGACGATTCAATGGCAACGTTTGAGATCGTTCCTCCCGCTCTACAGTTGGGTGGGCTTTCAATAAATACTAGCTACGAAGCTGGGTTGCATTCGTTACAGGCACTAGGCGAGTTAGATGTAACTGCACTCGCTACCAGCCTGCTGGGAACGGATCCGTTTGCCTTAATCTCACCAAGTCCACTGCCTGTCGCTCTGGCACTTCTTGGTAGTGTATTAGGTCATGTTCAAACTGCGCTGCCGGCGGGATTTGAGACCGCTGATGAGCAGATTCATCGTGAAAACTTCGGTAATGCGATAACGCCGAAACCGATATGGTATTTCATGGCATCGGCAGACCAACAGGATTCTGGTCGCTGGCTTAATGGTAATCAACTGTCTCTGTATACCGTCGCCGGTCCGACCGCCCAAGGTCTAACGTTCAGCATCACCGGCGCACAGACCGCTACGGCTACAGCCAGTAAGGTTGAGGCTGGTGGTTCCTTCATGTACAACTTCCAGTTGGAAGAGGAGTTGGTAGCCATATTCGCAGGAAGTATGCCTGCCTTTGCAGCGGTGACCTTGATGATTGACGGACAAGCACCGATCCCTATGGAAGGTCATGCAGGGGTATGGTCAGCCGAAGCAGCGGTGACCCCCGGCGCCACAGTCTCTTACTACTACAGGGTTGAGCTTGCCCAACCGTATCACGACCCGCTCAACCAGATAACCATTACCGCATTCCCGATCCCCGATCCACGGAACCTACAGATGGCCGCAACGGCTAATCTCCTCGGGACGATTGAGGCGCTGCTTGACTCAGAGTTGAATCAGCTCGCTACAATAGATCCGGGGTCGAGGTCTGTGTTCAGAGTGCCGGCGGTGGACGACCATTCACAATCCCTATGGGTCGGTAAACTTGATGTACCTGCCGATGGTATGTATCAGTTGGATGTCGCTGTTCAATATAGCGGCGGTTCCACAGATGAACTCACCGGCAAAATGTTTACCGTGGATACAACGGCACCGACCGCTGACACGATGGTTCATCTTGATACACCCGGTGAGAACATCGGTATGTATCACCGTGGTGAAGATGGGGTTTATGTTGCAACCGCGCTTCCGAATCCAGGTAAAGCGAGTTTGAACGTCTCTGCAACCCCAATAGATGCGTCAGACCTTGAGGCTTATCTGTACCAGGTGGCTCGGTTAGATGATGCCGGCACGTGGAATCCAGTGCTAACCATGGATCTGCAGGGGTTAGACGACCTTGTGAGACTGCTTACGAATCCCGCGAGTGTGTTGCCCCTAACCTCCCGTCCGCCACATCATGTCCAGATGCTAGTTCGTAGTGAGACCGGAAGTGATTTGGATCACGGTACATACGGTCTCCGTGCTGTCGGTATTGATAACATCTTGAATGCCGATTCGAGCAGGGCGGCTGGCGTTGTGTTGGAGCTCGTTGCACCAGACCCAGATAGCGCGATGATTTCGCTCGTGCAAGCTGACTATGACGGTAATGGCACGACGGACGGTCCCTACGAGACGCAGTCCACCGCAGGAGATGTAACCATCTTCTCAGACGTGGTGGCAACGCTCACCGTTGACATCACCGAGCGCAGCGATCATCCATTGACGATTGAATTGGAGTATCAGATCGCAGGCGGTGATTGGCACTCAATCGAGACGCTCAGTCAAGCGGATCTGGCTAGCGCCATGGAAGGCGATCAACTTACAGTCAACTGGCACGTTGGCGATTACGCAGAGCTGCCCGCTTTGACAGGGCAAGTGATGGTGCGTACCACTGCGACGAACGCACTGACCATCAGTCGTGAGTCCGTTGCTACCTTCAACTATCAGCGTCGTCTGCCACCTGCAATCGCTGCTGTTCATACAGAGCCGATGAATCGCCACCCCGACACCGGGGCACCGCAGGGCATAATCACGGTCAGTGCATTCACACAGGCGATGACCAACCCGATAACAACCGAGGTTCAGTTTGAGGCTCGTCGTGCCGCAGATACGGAGTGGCAACCGATTGGTGTCGCGCAACTGTTAGACGATACAACGGTTGTCTCTAACGTGCAAGTTCCACTCATTGAAGACCTTGTCGGTGCGGTCGTTGCCGGCGCGCCAACCGCGTCGATTGCTCCGTTCTACCGACAATGGACTATCACTGTGGATACCACGACACTTGAAGATACCATTGGGGATAAGGATCCCAATGGTGCCCTAGATTCCAATCCTTGGGTTGTTCGAGCCGTCGCAGTGGATGCGGCTGGCACAGCCTATCCATCGGCGGATGGCGTAGAGGATCGCTTCTCGCTCGACAACTACTCACCCACAGCGTTTGCTTCAGTGGCCAATGAGGTCGAAATAGTTAATCGCCGTGAGGATGGAAGTTACTATGTCAGCGGCTTGCTCCTTGAAGGTGTTCCCGATCCGATGCTGACTTTGACCGCACGGACAGGTTCATATCCGGGAGCCTTCCCGGGGGGCATTAAACTTGCTATCACTGATAATGCTTCCGGTGCAACCTTGGGCGTGGATGTGGCGTTTGAGGCCGCTGGCAACTATCTCTATACAGGGGTCTTGAATCTGGCATCAGTCCCGAATGGGACCTATACCCTCGCAGCGGTGGCACACACCGCCGATGATACGCCAGAGGAGAGAATTATCCCTATAGAAATCACCGTTGAGGTGGGTAATTTCACGCCACCTGAGAACTTTGCAGATCCATCGGTTGATATTCTCAGTATCATTGACACCGAGGGTGATGTACGCAGCCCAAGTGAAATTGATGCTATATATCCGACAGGGTTCCCGGCGATTGAAGATAAGATAACCTTTACGCTGACTGTGCCAAATGTGTCCGCAAGCGACATTGATGTTCTGATCGGAGACGATGAGAATTCCGCACGGATGCTCGGTGCGCTCACCGATGATGGGATTATGGTCACGGCAAACGCTGATGGAAGCATGACCTTTGAAATCATGCTCGATACCTCTGTGCTTGATGAGGGGCAATTCAACCTCGTCGGAGTTGTTATCAAGCCAAATGGTATCGCCCGATTCGGCTTGCCGGGGATCCGGGTGGATAGGTCCGCACCTGTGATTGCGATTGTATCCCCAATCTCACGGAGTCAGTTGACTTCACTGCCAACCATTCAGATCAGTTATACCGATGCGAGTGGTTTCGATCCCAATGACATGGAGATGGAGGAGCAGCCCGTTGTCATCACCTTGACCCGCTTGGCGAATGCTGAAATGCTTGTGGTCAACGATGATTTGATTGACATAACGGCAGTCACCACAGGTGAAGTGTTGACCCAGAGCGGTAACCTTGTCTACACGCACTACGAGGATTTGGTCGGCGGTGCATACCGCATTGAGGCCACCGTGACCGACGTGCTTGGCAACGTTGCTACCGCAGAACCGGTCGAGTTTACGGTCGAAGGTGTGAAGCCGACGGTGTCAATCACATCGCCGCTTATCGGACAGGTTGTTGATCCGAGGCAACCGTTGATTGTCAGTGCCGCCCTTACTGGTAACGGTGAGATAACGGTCACCGAGTTCCAGATTAACGGTACAGATATTGAGGGTGCCCTTGAGGATAACTGGCTGACCTACACAATGCAGCCGCCGCTTGTTGGCGGAGATGATTCGATTCTCCAGCGCGGAAGTGATAACACCATTTCTGTCAAGATTGTGGATAGCGAGGAGCAAACCGCTGAAGGTACTGCGAGTTTTGCTGTCTCCTTAGATAGCACCCCGCCAGTAATTTCGGGACCCGCTCCTAAGGGTGAGATTACTCGAAAACTCGGCAGAGTCACCGCACGGGTGAGCGATAATGAATCGAACATCACACGCATTCAGTTCGCGATTGACGACAATCCACTTCAGGATATTTCGTTCTCGCCGGGTCTGGTTGTCGAAGTTGGAAAAGGCACCGAGGTACAGGGGCGAACCAACTTTAACTTCTTTGATGCGCCACTCGGAACCCACAGTGTGACAATTGTTGCAGAAAGTACCGGCGGTACTTCAACCTTAACGTGGGAATTCACCATAGTCAGTCCGGATAGCAAACCACCGGAGGTGGTCACCTACTCGCCGCTCGGAATCATTCGGACGGATAGACCGATACTCGCTGCGACAGTGAGCGATGAATCCGGTTTCGCTAGGAATGGCATTACGCTAATCCTCGCAGGTGTCCCCGGAAATCAAGGTTCAGGTAGACGTTCAAGTCCGACCTCTACAACTGTTACATTCACGCCAAGCATCGCGGTTACACCGGGTCCATACACAGCAAGGCTCACGGTGATAGATAGATACAATAACCGAACTGAGGCAGAATGGCAGTTCACGGTTGAACTGGACGAGACGCCGCCATCAATTACGGCTACTTCTCCGCACGGCGTTGTTCACGCGGATAGACCGCTCATCACGGCTTCCGCCAGTGATGACATGTCCGGTGTGGCTGACATCGAAATTACCGCCAAAGATGGTGGGGGTCTGCCGGTCAATGGTATCAACGTGGTGCGTTCTGATAAGACAGCAGCCACCTTTACACCGAGCCAGGAGTTAAGGGACGGAACGTATACCGTTGATGTTAAGGCGACGGATATGAGTGGCAACGTGGCGGCAGCGAGATGGCAATTTACTGTTGACCTCGACCTGATACCGCCAAGTGTTATCCTCACACGTCCAACGCAGGAACACACCGAAAATCGGCGACCGGTTATCTCGGCAGCATACACGGATAACATGTCGGGCGTTGATCCTGATTCGATTGCGCTGACGCTTAATGGGAGCACAATTACACCGGACGAGTTGTCAGAGACTCAGGTGGTATTCACGCCTGAGTATGACCTGCCGTTTGGGTCACATACTGTGACGTTGGAGCTTTCCGACTTAGCGCCGAAGCCGAACACGACAGTTCATGAGTGGACTTTCCATGTCGAACGGATCGGAATTGCGGATGCACGGAACTATCCGAATCCATTTGATCATGAGACCATGATTTCCTTCAGGATTTCTAGGCAAGCAAAGATAACAATCCGGGTTTACGATTTCACCGGTAGGCTTGTCGCAACGCCTGTCTCAAACTCAATCAGAGAGGCGGGTCTAGTTGAAGTAGACTGGCACGGCGAAACGAGTGCGGGCGATCACCTCGCACGCGGTGTCTACTTCTGCCATATCCTTATGGAAAGTGAACTGGAACCGCAGTCTACTATTCTGAAGATGGCAGTCATAGCCGACTAACATTCACTAAATCCCCTGACTCGTGAATCCAACCGATTCCGAGTCAGGGGATTTGCCTTCATAAAGGAGGGAGACAATGTTTCAACTAAGGCACAAGGTACTATTCAGTTCAATTGGGCTATTTGCCCTCGTAGTTTTGCTTGCACCTGTCTGCTTCGCCGGCGTGAATGCTGCACCTCATCTTGGGATGGGTAGCGGTGCGCGATCCCTCGGATTGGGCGGTGCATTTACCGCTGTCGCTGACGATGCGACTTCTACAATATGGAATCCCGCTGGGTTACCGTCAGTGGATGATTTAACAATAACGCTGTCCTCCGCACGGTTGTCTCTTGATAGAAGACACAGCTTTATCGGCTTAATCAAAAGGGTCGGCAATGGCGGTCTGGGGTTATCAGTAGTCAATGCCGGCGTTGATGATATAACTTCTTACAATAGCAGGGGGGACCGGACCGGCTCATTTAACCACAATTCTAACGCTTTTGCCCTCTCCTACGGTCATGATCTCGGTGCCGTTAGCCTCGGCGCGAGTGCACGTATGTATACGGATAGCTTCGGAGATCATTCGAGTACAAGCGGTTTCGCCGGTGCCGATATCGGACTTCTCGGACATAACAAAGCGAGCACGTTCAGCTACGGTATCGCAGCCAGAAACCTCGGCAGTGCTATTGGAGACAATCAGGTGCCCGTCAAAATAGCAGGCGGCCTTGCCTATCGCGTCCTCCATAAGAATGTTGCGACCTTTTCTGTCGATGTCGAACACGAGGTTATCGATCTGCCAGAATCCCCGACTAGCCTCCATCTTGGGACGGAATACCTGATAGCGAATACTTTCGCAATTCGGGGCGGGACCAAACTGAATACCGATCGCACGCAGCTTTTTGCTGGATTTGGCGTTAATGTGGGTGGACTGCAACTCGATTACGCGTTGAAAGCAGCCGATAGCGCTGTCAATAACCTCGACGATGACAGTACGCATTTCTTCTCAATCTCTTATAGCTACTAATTCTAACGACCCGATTATACCAAAGGAGTATGTTATATGAAGACAATGAAATCGATCCTGCGCTTCTCGGTTATCCTTTCGATCTGTCTGTTTTTGACCGGGGCAGCCTATATCCTCACCGCCTCTGCCAAAATTACCCCCAATCCGGACATGGAGGGCACGACACTCATCACCATCGTTGAGGGGGACACCTTGTGGGATCTCGCTACAAAACATCTCGAAGATCCGATGAAATGGCCCGAGTTCAGACAGTACAACACTTTTACCAATCCTGACCGAATCTACCCTGACGAGATGATGCGAATCCCCGCCGAGATGGTGGTGGAGATAATAGAGGTAGCCGTTGAGGAAGACATGGTAACCGTGTCAGAGTTGGAGCAGGTTAAGGCAGAACTGGCTGACATGTTAGCCAGAGCGATGGCAGCAGAGGAGGCTGTTGGGGTTACAGCCGCTGATGTTACCGCAATCAAAAAGATGGTCGAAGACCTGATCGCTCAGCAGAAGATGGTCGAAGGTGGTCTCCAGGGCGTGAAGGATGAAGTCGCTGGGATGCCCGCTGTTGTTGATAAGATTAATGCCTCCCTGATGGAACACGCCGAAGCCAGCAAAAAGAAAATCTCAAAGGTTCACAAAGAGGTCGAAGCGGCGCGTGGAGATATTAAAGAACTCCGCAAAACGGTAAAAGAGAAACATAAAGCCGGTATGGAAGCGATGAAAGCCTCCGACGAGATGCTTGCGGCAGGGATTAAGGCAAATGCAGATAGCCTCGATAAACTTCACACAATGCACAGAGGTGCTACAGAGGAGCCGAACAACGCGAAACGTACGCTCGCATTCCTGACCACCTTGGCGGGCACAGCCGCTTGGTTTGCCCTCAGCGCGCTTAATTAACCCTTCAAAAACAACACGTTTTTACATCTGAGCAGGGACGGTGCACGCACCATCCCTGCTTTTTTTGTTTAACCCCGTTTGGTAGGCGCTGTTTCCAACTGCGCCGATGCGGTGCGCTCGGATCACAGGTCGGGCAATATGTGAGAACATACCTTCGGTTATGAAGGGATAATCTTGTCGAATATCATACGGATATCTTTTCGCATCTCATTCAACTGGTTATTTATATCTGTTCGCAGAGCATCTATTTCACGGCGAGTTGCATTGTGCAAAGCAAATATCAACCCTCCCAAAACGCCAATAATACTCACTATAATCGTTATGGTTTGTAGCCAGCTCATGGCAGCCTCCTCCTTAACTTGTTACTTGATTATACCATCTTACTAATTAACTATCAAGTGAAAGCAGAAACCCATTAAGGTCATTCGCTCATGTTAAGAATTAGTGCAACAGCAACCGAGTTTTCGTAGGGGTTGGGTGATCCAACCCTTACGGCGGGGTTCCCCCGCCCCTACGATTTCGCTTCATATTTTGCACTTTCCTTTTATATGAACCAAGGTCATTTAGCCTTGACCGGGCGATCGAGATACGGGAAAATTAAATGACCCTATGAGCGTAAGGGTTTATCTTGACAACGAATTAACTTCCTTGTAGAATACCAGAAACATGACGAGGAGATTAGTGATGGAGTTTTCAGTTGCGGAACTTATTGCTATTAGTGCTGTTATATTGAACATAATCGTGTATATTTCTTGGGTTCCTTCAAAGAAGGATTTGAAAGATTTGGAGTTACGTTTAAGTTCTGAGATAGGTGATTTACGTTCTGAGATGGGTGATTTACGCAAAGCATTTACTGACCATCTCATGTATATGCACGGTAGTACTTCAAAGCCTACTCAAACCGACAAATGACGGCTACTTGTCATCTACACACTGCTTTTGGTTCATGCAAAAGGAAAGTGCAAAACACACGGAGAAACCGATGTAGGTTGGGGCGAAGTACAATGTGGTTAGCATTGAACCAACAGATATGATTGATTCCAAACAATTCCAAAATACGATCCACCGTTTCATCGAACTCTACGGAGACCGAACCGAAGCGATCGGCGACGAAATCCACGCCGGGCTGGCATGGATAGAGAAAACCCAGTTTGTTCTGATCGCAGGAGGCGAAGCAGCCACACTCCAGCCACCCAGTTGGCGTCGTGTATCGCGGTTGTTCGATCTCGCCCAACAATTTCGGCGGCCCATACTGCTGTGGGATGTTCCATTTCAAGCAGATATGACCGGTCAAACCAACACCTTACTCCACAGGGGCGCGGCACAAAATAGTCAATTACATCTGCTGAAATTGTCTGTTCCTATCATTGGGGTTTTTGATACGTTGGTCTTGGAACCTGACTTTGTCCCGATTGATGCAGCAGTCCTCTTACAACAGGGGGAAGCAGACACACAGCAGGGAACTTCCTCGGTTTTAGTTAAGGTAGCAGAGAATCCTTCCCACCTCAAATCGGATATTCTGGAACTACTAAGTGACCTGTCAGCCCTTCCGATCGACACGTTGGTCAATAAACGTCTGGAAGGTATCCGCCAAGCTGTTGGAGACGGTCACTGATGTCTAAGCGAGCGTCATTCGTCGGGATCGGAGATCGCTGTTCCGTTTTTGCTAGGTATTACGCTGATGTATCACTCTCGATTAAAAATAACTTGACATCCGCAGCGCAATAACGTAAAATTAATATAGATGCTACCATTTTACATCGAACAGTTCCAACCTTCAAAAAAGGAGAAACACACCATGAAAATCCAATCACTGTTTATCCTATCGCTGGTGTGTGCATTTGCTTTTCTAAGCGTGTATCCTGCAGATGCCATCATCTACGGCAAGCGAGAAGCAGACGAAGCCACCATCCCGTGGGACGAGGGAGTAAAGCATTGGGAGGTGGGCCCCGGGGCACAGTTTGAGATTAAGGGAGATGAACTTGAACTCCATTCTCAAGGCAATACCGGGCTCTTTTTCAATCACCCAGATGTCAACCCTGCCGAGTTGACCGACTATGAGTTAGAAGTATCTGCACGAAAAATCGGTGACGATAGCAAATACTTCCATCTCTTTACCCGGACCGTTGTGCCGACCAAAGACTTCTATTTTGTTGAAGTCAGTTACAACTCCAACACCATCTCAATGTATGAATTTAGAGACGGTGCAGCCCATGAGATTACCCCCGGCGGTAACGCTGGACGCCCCAAACGACCCGATTCAAAGGATACGGCGGGCGGCGAGCATTACATTCTCAATTTTTCGGCGGAAGGGAATATCCTCAAGTACTCGGTTGATGGCAGATTGTCAATTGTAGTACAAAACAATAAATGGGCAAAGGGACCCCCAGGTATTGGCGGACGTGGTGGTCAAGTGAACTACTATTGGGTCCGCGTTGACTCCTTGCCGGAACAGGGACTACAGAACATCCCTTCAACGGACAAACAGTTGTCAGTTGAGAGTACGGGCAAGCTGGCCACAACATGGGGACGGTTGAAACGCGGTTTCTAAGATTACGGATAACACCTAGCATGACAGGGGCGGGGCATCAGTAGATGTCTCGTCCCTTTTTTATCTTATCCGCGATCACACCTCTGTCTTGGGCTTGATGCCTTGAAAGAACGCCCTCATGAATGGCAAGATCGCTTTACGGGGCACACTTCTCGCCCTGCGGAACAAACTGCACAACAAAGCACTATTACCTGATTCAGAGAAGGGAGGAGATGATAACTATGGGTGAATGGTCTCCATCACATTTGATTGTGGCTGCAATCGCAGTGGCGACAATCATCGGTCAACTTATCATGATACTGACACGATTGAAAACGATCACTGAACGGCTTGAAAAGCGGATAGACAGGCAAGATGAAACGATAAAACAACATGGTGAGACGTTCTTTCATGCGTTAGAACGGCACGAGGAACGGATGGATAAGCGGCTAGTAGAAATTCATCAAAGGTTATCTGATATGGATGCAAACATCAGGCAGCTCAATCAGAATCATATTGATCACTTGAATCGGCATCATGTTCCGTGAAGCGAAGATCCCGACTGGATCGGGAGTTGACATTTTGCGGGGACTACCGTTTCCCCTTTTGTGTCTCTGCGTCGTTGTGTTAAATCTCGTTCCACTGCTAACGGTAGAACGAATAAACCTCAATTCCCCAAAAGACACGGATAAGCACCCAACCCCCACCGATTATATACTCTCCGAATAGCAACCCCAAGAAAAAGGGCAGCGTCTTCCGATAGAGCCGAATCCCACCGACCTTCAGTACCGTTGCTTTTACCGCCCAACTGATAAATACCGAAAACCATACCCAGCCAAAGGTCCAAGGACTGCTAGCAATCGCGTAACCGGCGGGGTGAAAGGGCCAAAGCGGAAATCGTGTGCGAATCGCCCAGAGGAATCCGGTGAAGAGGAATCCCACCGCCATAAAAAGCACCGCAGGCACGTTGGTCTCCGTCGGATTGTAAAGCCAATTTCTCATGTTGGCATACGCCCCATTTCCCAATCCCACATTAATATTGTCGCCGCCGCTGTCGTAAGCGAGTGTGAGGTACGCCCAAAACGTGGTAAGGATACCCGCAACCACCGCCAAAACCATTACACCGATTAAACGACGGGGTGCCATCTGCGTCGCATCCGCGACCTTAAACCCTTCCAGTACGTGCGGCATCGGGTGAGCGCGATAGCCGCGATTGAACGTATAATAAAATCCCATCATAACCAAACTTGGCGGTGGAATTCGACGGGTGCCGATCGCATCTGTGATAAAAAGACGCGGGTTGACAAGGAACATCTCATTCGTCGGCGGCCCTACCTCTGCACGGATACGTCCCACAGCGATCGCCAAAAGGTAGTAGGTCAAAAAGTAGAGCCCCGCCATCCAGAGTGCCATCCCACCGGAGTAAGAAAATACCAGCAAAAAAATCACGCCGCCCACCAACCCCAATACCGCCCACCGATATTTTATCGGTTCGTTCGCTTCACCCGACTGGTCGCGAAAAAGGTTCTTGAAAACCGAAATGAAGTAGCGGCGTCCACCATAGAGGGCAAAACAGGCAATTGCGAAAAAAGCACCGATGCTCTGAGGGCCCTCGTACGGAAAGCCGGGAAAACTAGCAAGCCCCAGTGCACGACCCAGGATGCGCTCCGCTTTCCAAAAGAGGAAGAAGAACCATAGCGAAAAGGACATCTCCAGCGGCATCAGAAACCCCAGCCCAAGTCCAAAAGGCAGTGTGTAGAGCGGTGTCCACCCCATCGCATTCCAAGGTTTTTCGGTAAAGAACTGACCTATCTCCGCTTTGCGTACAGGAATCTCCGGAAACGCAGGAAACAGGACGTGCAGACCGTTGACTAAGTCGATCCCGCCGGCGACCGCAAATCCGAGCCACATCATTTTGGATTTGAAGAGGCTGCTATCAGAACGGGTCATTTCCAACGGCAGCTGAACGATCGGATACGCCAACCGCTCGCGGGTAATCCACTGCCGGCGCATGATAGCACTCATGCAAATCATCACCCAGATTAGGACGGTCAGAAGCACCGTCCACCACAGAATCGGGAGGAGCCATGGTCGGAGATGTGCTTCTGTGTAGGGTGTGCTTTGACCCTCATAGAAGTCGAGCAGACTTAACGGATCTTTCACCGTCAGCCAAGGGGGCAAGTGTCTCCAGAAAAGTGCCTTCCATTCGTTTTCAGGGGTGGCAAACCAGAAACCGTGCGGAAGGGTCGGCACAACGGTTTGCATAACATCATGACCCGCAATCGCTGAGGACAGCGAGAGCATCATGTAAATGGTCATCAGTTCTCCCTGTTGAAGCGCGAAACGAGGAAAGAAACGCTTTATCAGCGCGTTTACAATGATCAACACGGTGAGGCTGATGACCACGTTGTAGATTAGCGACATCGTTGTCGCCAGCGTGCCGATGTACTTTACCTCGTTCGTGATGATAAAATAGGTATTCACCGGCATCAGTGCCAATGCAAGTATTACAGCTCGAAACGTTAATCCAGTGTGTGGAGTTTGATTGCCAATAGGTTGTTCAGTCATCCCGTTTAGTAGGCGCTGTTTCCAACTGCGCCGATGCTTCCCATGTTTAGTAGGCGCTGTTTCCAACTGCGCCGATGCGTTTGATTGCCAATAGATTGTTCAGTCATCATGAGAGTTCATTGGTTCATTATGTATAATGCGTCACGTTTCACGCATCAGTATAGAATTAACGATAAAAAGAATACACTCCGATGTCCCAAAACAGCCGGATCAGCACCCAAGCACCCCCAATGATAAACTCGCCCAGAAGGATGCCCAGAAAAAGGGGGAATACCTTACGATAGAGGCGGATGCCCCCAACCTTCAATAAAATGGCTTTTATTGCCCAGCTTACGAAGATCGAAAACCAGAGCCAGCCGACCGTCCAACTACTGCTGCCGATAACGTAACCTGCCGGATGGAAGGGCCAAAGAGGAAACCGCGTCCGTAACCACCAGAGCAGACCAGTAAAGCAAAATCCTACGCCCATGAAAGCCACGGCGGGGTAGTCCGTGCCCAGCGGATGATAGAGCCACCCCTGTAAGGCGTTATAACCACCGACGCCAAGATCGCTCACTGTCCCAATGTCATACCCGACAACCAGATACCCCCAGAACGCAGCGAGGATGCCCACCACCGTTGCCAAGAGCATCACCCAAACCAAGCGGTGCGAGTTCATATTTGCGGCATCCGCTACTTTGAACCCCTCCAACGTATGTGGCATCAGATGTGCACGGGAACCCCGATTAAACGTCATGTAAAGTCGAGTCATCGTCAGGGTTCCGGGCGACAACCGGCGCGAGCCGAACACATCGGTGAGAAACAGATGAGGCGTTGCACTGACCTCGTTTGTTGGAGGGCCCACCTCGGCACGCACCCTAGCTATACTTATCGACAACAGGTAGTAGACCAAAAAATAAACCCCGGCTGTCCAAAGTGCCATCCCACCCTGATACGAGAAGGCGAGCAGAAAAACTATCCCGCCGATTAAACCCAGAACCGTCCACCGATACCGCATTGGCTCCCGCTCTTCGCCGGGCGTATTCCGAAATAGGTTCTTGAAGAGGTCAAGGAAGTAGCGCCGCCCACCAATAAGGGCGAAACAAGCAATCGCCAGATAGCCACCCATCACCTGCGCCCCTCGATAGGGAAAGTGTCGCAAACTCTTAAGCCCAAGTGCCTCTCCTAGCACATATTCTAGCTTCCAGAACAGATAGAAGAACCAGACAGAAAAGGACATCTCTAACGGCATCAGGAATGCCAAACCCACGGCAAAAGAGAGGATATAGACCGGCACCCAACCGATTGCGCTCCACGGCTTTTCGGTGAAGAATTGACCAATTTCGGCGTGGCGGATTGGGATCTCAAGAAATGAGGGCACTAGCGCGTGTACCCCATTGATAAGATCGATCCCCCCGGAGATCGCAAATCCGATCCACATCATTTTCGACTTAAACAGCCGTCCATCAGACCGCGTGATTTCCAACGGTAATTGAACGATAGGATATGCCAACCGCTCCCGTTCAATCCACTGCCTACGAAGCAGCATATTCAGGCAGATCATCACCCAGATAAGCACAGTCAGAAAGAGTGTCCACCACAGGATTGGACGCAGCCAACTCCGGAAATGTACGTCGATGTGAAATGTGCTATCCCCCTCATAAAAGCCCGTCAGACTCGACAAATCGTTCATTATGAGCCAAGGGGGTAGGTATCGCCAGAACAGTTCCTTCCACTCATTTTCGGGCGTAGCAAACCAGAAGGCGTCAGGTATCGTCGGCACCACCGTTTGCATCATGTCATGGCCCGCGATTGCCGAGGCGACGGAGAGCATCACGTAGATGGTCAAAAACTCCCCTTGGGTGAGCGCAAAACGCGGTAGGAATCGCTTAATCAGGAAATTGACAGGGATCAACACCATCAAGGTGATAATTACGTTGTAAATCAGCGAGATGGTGGTCGGCAGCGTGCTCCAATACTTGAGATGGTTCGCCATGATACAGTAGCTATTGACTGGAATCAACGCTAGTCCGAGGACAACCGCTCGGAGCGTCACACTCGGATTCGATGTCTCTGTCTGATGGGCAATAGCCATAGTATCACGTCTGAGGTCGGGCGTCTATCCCGACGCAATCCGTTCGTAGGGAACGCAGATCTGTGTTCTCTGCTTCACACATCGGCAGATTCAGGACGGGACAGCCCAGCGGGAAAGCCGTAAGGAGCGTCGTTTCGGTCATCTGCATGACTAACCCCTATCGCTCCAAAATAAATTCAAAACCGAGGCCATACACCTCTTTCTCATCCACAGCCAACAGGGACATGTTGGGGAACGAAATGATTTGCCAACCATCCTTTACAGCGTCCAATACCGTCTGATAGGGCCAATCTTCGGGGTCAGGGGGACAGACGCCCCGCTTTCCACCCTCGATTCGCATCATACCCACCACCTGTGATTCAGGCGACGTATTTCTGGCTTGTAGATAGAGAATATCCTGCGGTTTACGACTATTCTGTCCTATCAGATCCGTGATTCCTTGACAGAGTTGGGCTGGCGTCAATTCGCCCCGTTCTAGCTCAGCCATCAGCGAGTTCATGATCTTTTTTTGTGTTTCAGTCATCCGTTTTTCCTTAAGTTACACACGATGCGCTGTGGTATATAGCGCGCTACATAGCTTCCCCTAGTAAAGGACGTAAATCTGTACTCCTTACAGTTGCCCCCAATAAGACAATAATAGGGGTATTGTCTTTCAACGGTTGCCGAGTTGAGGATTGGAGAGGATAGGGGAGGATTGCGTCCACGGGAAGTGGGACGTGAGAGGAGATTCTACAGGATTAGCACAGTGATGATTATGCCAATACCTTCAGGCGATTGTCATCAAGCGGTTGTAACGGTGTGAAATCCCGGTTGTTGTGATACCAGTCACGCTCTGTACCGGTGCAGGCATTGCTAACAGCATTATAGTTCAAATACATGATCGCCCGCCGCCAAGGGGAGACATTATTGGCTGAACCGTGCACGACATTGCAATGGCAAAAACAGACAGATCCTGCAGGCCCTATTAACGCTTCGATACCGCTGTCTTCAGCCAAGCGTTCTAGAGTAACGCGATCAATATGGTGTAAGGCATAGCCCTTCGCGTCCTTGTGGGGTTTAGAATCGAGGAGACCGTGCGTATGTGAGCCCGGCACGACCAGTAACGGTGATGTAACCGGTGTGCAATCGTCGATAAACACGGATGCCATAATACACTTCGGTTCCGTCATCCCGTCGATGCGATGCCACGGCGGGAAATCTTGGTGCCAATCCCACGACGCACCGTCCCCGAAGCCCTGTTTGGGATTGAGACGACTCTGATGGAGATATACATCGTCACCCAACAGTTGGCGGACCGGGTTTAGCAAGCGTGGAAGCAGCGGAAGATACCGGAACGGTTCGGAATAGACATGTGCCCCAAACGCGAGCCTGACAGAGTTCAAATCGCCTTTTTCAGGTATCACCTCCGGACCCCGGCGACTGAGAATTTGCGGCATCGCCCGCTGCAGGACCTGCACCTCATCATCCTTCAATAGGCTTGGGAAAAACAGATAACCCTGCTGGTTAAAGCGTCCGATTTGGGCATCGTTGAGTTTCATGGTATCTATCTCATTTTGCGGTCAAAACCTCGTTGTAGGGAACCAGATATACGTTTCCTACAACGAGATCTTTCTTTCTGCGTCCCCCGCCACTAGTGGGCTTTCAACGCGCCCCATACCGTTGCTAACTTTTCCCGCGGATCGACCGAGAACTTCTCAGGGAAGGGCCAACCGGGAGGTTGGTAGACCTCATTTTCTCTCTCATTTCCACCGGCACCGCCGTTCCAACCACCAATGGCATAAATCTTCCCATCTGCCACAGCGATTCCAAAACTTCCCCTTGGGGTAGGCATGGGATCCATACGGCGGTGTTTATTCTCCTCCGGCGAGTATTCCCAGACATCTTGGTAAAATACCAGTTCCGGATCATTTGGCCCGCCTTTAAGTCCGCCTTTGCCCTTAAATTTCTCACCGCCCATGACATAAATTTTCCCGCTATTGACGAAAGCGGCACCGAAATTATGAACGGGTCTCTGTATCTTAGCTTTGGGAGTCCATGTCTCTGTTTTGGTATCGTATTCATCTACGTCTGTAGTTGAATTCTGATGGGTGAAATCGGTCGCGCCACCAAAGATATAAATCTTCCCGGGCGGCACAGCAGCACCAGCTGCCCCCCATCTCGGATTCGGCATGTCCTTTTTCTGCTCCCAAGTGTCGGTCACTGGGTTGTATACCTCAATCGCCGGAGACGGAAAGAACACATCAGTTGCGCCACCAACGGTATAAATCTTGCCAGCCAACACAACGGTAACAGGAGCAATTCGCGGCGTCGGCATGTCCGCTTTCTTTGACCATGTGTCAGTCTTTGGGTCATACATCTCCACTGCCGCCAGAGGCGCGATTCCATCACGGGTTCCGCCGATGACATAGACCTTCCCGTCGACGGAGACCGCAGTGTGTCGTACCCGACCTGTTGGTATTGGCTTCTTTTCGACCCAACTATCTTTATCTATGTCGTATTCTTCATTTTTGTGTATCTGAGGGGTATCATCTTGTCCACCGATAGCGTAAATCTTGTTACCGACAGCGGCGACCTCGACTCCCCATCTATGCGTTGGCATCGGGTCCAGTTTGCGCCAGCCTGCAAAGCTGACTGTAGTGAAGCAAAAGCTAAGCAGCCCACATAGGGTCAGCCCTGCTAACAGTTGATAGCTTGTCCGCTTCATCGTGTATGCCTCCTTTATCAGTTTTAGTTAGGTTGCTTTGACCTTCTTTAGATACAGTTTTCCCACTTAAGTGGTGTTGTACATTGCAAAACAGATTCGCTATTGATGCCTTTTGAGTTCTCCCCATATCGTTGCAAGCTTATTTTGGGGCTCCACTGAAAACTTAGCGGGGAAGGGCCAGCCGGGCGGTTGATAGACATGCACACCATTTTCGTCACCGGCCCCGCCTGCCCAACCGGCAACGATATAAATCTTCCCATCTGCAACGGCACTTCCAAAACTGGATTTCGCCTTCGGCATGCGCTCCACACGTTTCCAATCATCTTTTTCTGGCGAATATTCCCAAACATCGTCATAGAACGTCCAATCCGGGTCGTTAGCGCCCCCATCAACGCCCCCTTTACCTTTCCATTTCTGACCGCCCATGACATAAATCATACCGCTATTCACAAAGCTGGCCGAAAAATTATGAAGCGGTCGCTGTAGTTTTTTCTTAGGCGTCCAAGTCTCTGTTCTGGTGTTGTATTCATCCACGTGTATGGTAGAGTTTTCATGGGTGAAATCGGTCGCGCCACCAAAGATATAAATTTTCCCCTTGGTTGCAATACCAGCAGCAGCTGCCCCCCATCTCGGATTAGGCATATCTGCCTTCTTCTCCCAAGTATCCGTCGTGGGGTTATAAACCTCGATCGCCGGAGACGGAAAGTAGAGGTCACTCGCGCCACCGATGACATAAATATTCGAACTCATTGCGACCACCATCGGAGCGATTCTCGGGGTCGGCATATCCGCCTTCACTTTCCAGACATCATTTTTGGGGTCGTATTCTTGGACTCGCGCCAAGGCGGCAATCCCATCAAAGGTTCCCCCAAAGACATAAATCTTCCCCTTGAAAGTAACCGCAGCGTGCCGCACCCGACCGCTCGGTATCTCCTTGCCTTCGTCCCACTTGCCCTTTGCGATGCTGAACACTTCCACTTTTGAGATTTTGGGGCTATCATCCTGCCCAGCGATGGCGTAGACCTTATCGCCCACAGCGGCAGCGGCTAATCCCCATCGACCCGTTGGGACAGGCTCCAACTCTCTCCATGCTCCAAAGCCTGGTGCCGAAAAGCCAAACAGGCTACATAGCAACAATCCCGCTAACATTTGATATCTTGCCCGTTTCATGTTACAGACCTCCTGTAAAAGATTTCGTTTGGCTCTCTTTCAAAGACCCCTCCGCTTTCCAAGTTGAGTGATAGTTGTTCCCAAAATAGATTTGCTACCGACGGCGTTTAATATCGCCCCATATCGTCGCTAGCTTGTCCTTGGGTGTGACCGAGAACGCTTTAGGGAAGGGCCAGCCATCGGGCGTGTAGACTTCTGTCTCTCTCCGTGGTCCACCGCCTCCGTGCCCGCCGACCGCATAAATCTTCCCGTCAAGCACAGCAGTTGCCAATGTTGCCCGTCCGGTTGGCATCTGATCCTTTAACCTTGACCATTTATTCTTCTCTAAGTCGTATTCAAAGACGGTCCAATGCAGGATCCACCCCTCGATCGGCTGGCCATCTCTTTCGTTACCGTTAAAGGTGCGTCCGCCAATGGCATAAGCTTTGCCACTATTGACAAAACTCACCGACATATCGTAATAGTCGAGTGGCATCTTGGCTTTAGGGGTCCAAGTGTCTGTCTTCGGATCGTATTCCTCGGTCAGGTCAGTATACTTCTGATGGGTGTTATCCACGGCACCACCACAGATGTAAATCTTCCCTTTCGCAGCAAAGATGCCCGCACCCCATCTTGGGTTAGGCATATCCGCTTTTTTCTCCCATGAGTCGTTTACAGGGTCGTAAACCTCAACCGCAGCAGATGGGAAAAAGAAAGAGTCCGCGCCGCCGATGACATAAATCTTACCCCCTATCGCCGCCGAGAGCGTCGACATCCTCGGGGTGAGCATATCGGCTTTTGTTGTCCACGTGTCGGTCTTGGGATCATATTCATCGGTCAACCCAACCGCTTGAAAGTTATCCTCTGTTCCCCCAAAAGCGTAAATCTTTCCTCTTACTATGGCACTACTTACCCGAAATCTGCCTCGCTGCCATTTGTTTTTAACATCCCACACATCCTTAACGGGATCATATTCTCCCACAAATTTGCCCGGCGGTTTCAGATCATCTTGTCCGCCAAAGCCGTAAAGTTTCCCATTAAATGCTTCGACACCTAACCCCCAGATACCTACAGCACGGTCTCCGAGTTGTGGCAGATTGACTTTTTTCTCCCATTCTCCCGCGAAGCTGACCGCTGAAAAGCCGAACAACCCAGCTACTATCAAGCCAGTTAAAATGCTGCATGTAATACAGTGTTTCATCATGAACAACTCCTAGTTTTTTATTGACTCTGCTTAATTTTCCCCCATTGCGTTGCTAGCTTACCTTGGGGGGAAACCGCAAAGGCTTTTGGAAAGGGCCAACCGTCCGGGGTATAAACCTGTGTTATCCCAGCGATACCAACGTGCCCGGCGATGGCATAAATCTTCCCGTCCAGAACGGTTGATGCTAAACTCGCCCGCCCGGTTGGCATCTGGTCCTTTAACCTTGACCATTTGTTTTTCTCTACATCGTATTCAAAAACCGTCCAATGATAGCGCCACCCGTCAGACAGGCGTCCATCTCTGTCGTTCCCGCCAAATGTTCTACCCCCGATGGCATAAGCTTTGCCGCTGTTGACGAAGCTCACCGCCATATCGTAATAGGCGACTGGCATATCTGCTTTCTTCGTCCAAGTGTCTGTCTTCGTATCATATTCCTCGGTTAGGTCGGTGTACTTTTGGTGGCTCTGATCTACGGCACCGCCACAAATGTAAATCTTGCCCCGCGCAGCAAAAGTGCCTGACCCCCACCTCGGGTTTGGCATATTCGCCTTTTGCTCCCAGGTGTCGGTTATGGGGTCATAAACCTCGACAGCGGCTGACGGAAAATAGAAGGAATCCGCACCGCCGATGACATAAATCTTCCCACCCACTACAGCGGTTGCTGTCATCATTCTGGGGGTCGGCATATCGGCTTTAGGGGTCCAAGTGTCGGTTTTGGGATCGTACTCGTCCAAGAACGGGACCGCCTGAAAGTTATCCTCCGTCCCGCCGACGGCGTAGACCTTTCCCCTTATCAAAGCGCTGCCTAGCCGAAATCTGCCCCTTTGCCATTTCTTGATTCTGGTCCATACGTCTTTCTCTGGGTCGTAGACATGCACCAGTTTGCCCGCAGGCTGCAGATCATCTTGTCCGCCAAAGGCATAAATCTTTCCATTGACCGCCTCTGCGCCCAACCACCAAGCACCGCCTGAAATGGCACCCATTTTTGGTATCGCAGCTTTCTCTTCCCATTTTCCCCCAAAAGCCATTGTCGAAAAACCAAATATTCCGCACGCTATCAATCCGATCAGCAGGTAACTTGGTATCCGATGTTTCATAATCTACACCTCCATCTTTTTCAGTGTTTCTGCTTAATCTCTCCCCACTTTGTTGCTAACTTGTTTTGAGGAGAGACGGCAAAGACATCGGGGAAGGGCCAGCCATCGGGGATGTATGCCGCTACCTCTCTGCGTGGGCCGTTGCGATGTCCGCCAATAGCGTAAATCTTTCCATCCACAACGCTTGTTGCTAAGGTGCCCCTGCCGGTTGGCATCTGATCATCTAGTCGTTTCCATTTGTTTTTTTCTACATCATATTCCAATACCGTCCAGTGAAGTACCCAGCCTTGAAATTTGGGGCCATCTTTTTCTCTCCCATCGAAGGTCTTCCCGCCAATGATGTACGTCTTCCCACTGTTGACAAAACTGGCCGCCATATCGAAAAATGCAATTGGCATATCGGCTTTCTTCGTCCAAGTATCTGTCTTTGGGTCGTATTCTTCTGTCAGGTCGGTATACTTTTGATGGGTGTTATCTACAGCACCTCCAAAGATATAAATCTTGCTTTTGACCGCTACCGCCGGCAGCCCCCATCTCGGGTTGGGCATATCTGCCTTCTTCTCCCATGTGTCCGTTGCAGGGTCATAGACCTCGACAGCAGCTGACGGAAAGTAGAAAGATTCCGCACCGCCGATGGTATAAATCTTTCCACCCACCACGGCAATGGCGAAGCTCATTCTTGGGGTTGGCATCGCCGCCTTAGCCGTCCATGTGTCCGTTTTGGGATCATACTCATCAACGTTGGGAAGGATTTCAAAGTTATTTGCTGTTCCACCGATGGCATAAATTTTACCCCGCACTGTGGCGGTGCCGAGCCGGAATCTGCCCTGTAACAATTTCTTCTTATCCACCCAGTCCTCCTTTACAGGGTCGTATTCCATTACGACTTTGCCCGGAATTTCCAAATCATCTTGGCCACCGATGGTATAAATCTTCCCATTCACCGTCTCGGTGCCTAACCCCCATAATCCACCGGAAAGTGCACCGATTTTCGGCATATCCGGCCTCTCTTCCCACGCTCCCGCAAAGCTGATTGTCGAGAATCCAAACAGCCCACACGCTATCAAGCCTGTTAGCAGGTAACCTAGTAGCCAATGTTTCATAATGTATGTCTCCCTCCGCTTTTACTGTTTCTGTTAATCTCTCCCACCTCGGAGCCTGTTTTGGGAAGAGATAGCAAGCTTCTCAGGGGACTCATCAGCAGGTTACTGTTACTGCGTGGGGGACAACAACCATCTATCGTATCCTCGACCGCAGTATTCGTCCGTGTTTTGCCAAAAAGAACAAAATCATTCTATCAGAGATTATTGCCTTTGTCAAGTGAAAATCTTCCTTGAGAACGTTCGTCCGGATCGCTGAACTTCTTTGGATTTCAACCGTTCAAAGGCATTGATTTATTACTCAATTTGTGCTAAACTAAGTTCACAGTCGAGAAATATCCACATCACAAGATAGAGGATGGATCTTATCCAATGTTTGAAGCAAAGCTGAGATCAAAGATCAGTGCGATACTTTCGCCCCTCGCACAGAAGATCGTATCGCTCGGCATCACTGCGAATATGGTCACGATGTTCGGTTTGCTGGTTAACTTAGTGGCTGCCTTCTGCTTAGCAACTAATCGGTTGGTGGCAGCGGGGTTGTTGATTTTATTCGGGGCGAGTTTCGATATGATAGATGGTGCTGTTGCGCGTGCGAGAACATCAACCAACTCTTCGGGAGCACTGCTAGACTCTGTAATCGATCGGTATTCAGAAGCGGTGATATTCCTTGGTGCCCTTATCTATTTTCATCATTTACAGAACTTCTTCGGGGTGGTGTTGGTTTTCGCAGCGGTAATTGGGTCGATACTTGTCAGCTATGTGCGCGCCAAAGCGGAGGGACTTCAAATTGAGTGCAAGGTCGGCCTGATGCAACGGCCCGAGCGGATTATATTGTTGGCGTTGGGTGTCATAGCGCAAGGAATTATTCCAGATCAGTATACAACAATTTTGCAATTAAAGGGAGTTATCCTCTTAGGTGTGTTCGCAATTCTCGCTGTGACCGCGCATATCACCGCTATCCACCGACTCGTCTTCTCGTTCCACAAGCTGAGCGATCATTGAGTTGATAAGGATATGATACCGCTGTGATTGTTGCTAAATCCACACTGGTCACATCTCCTCCGGCTGTCGTTTGCGAATGAAGTTCGGGATCAACGACACCAGAACGATGAAGATTCCGGCACCGGCGAGGTAGATTAGCGTTTTGTTAATATTTCCTTCGCCAACATTTACGGCGGCACCCAACTGGACGTAGGCAGCGGTGCCGGGTAGCATACAGATCCATGAGACAAAAAAATAAGTGGCAAACCTTATCTTCGTGAGTCCGTAAGCGTAGTTCTGCAAGTTAAACGGAAAGAGCGGGACGAGCCGAGTGACCATCAGCATCCGCCACCCCTGCCTTTGCACCCCCTCATCGATTCGTCGAAATTGTGCGTTACCTTGGACCCAGCCCTCCACCATACTGCGAGCAACATAACGCGCGATTAGAAAAGCGCATGAGACACCGATTATTGCCCCGATAGAGGCGTAGACAACCCCCCAGATAGGTCCAAAGGCAAGACCAGAGAGCATTGTAACAGGCAAACCGGGCAGAAAGAAAACGGTCGCGGCAATGTAAAAGACGATGTACACCAAAGGAGCGATGACGCCGAAGCTGTTGATCTTCTCTTTAATTTCGGGGATGTTGTCGGGTTTGAGATATTCTATCACACCATAGTGGCTTAACAGACTATACACACCAACAATAACAATAATAGCGATGATGATCTTCACAAGATTCCGCTTCATGGCGTTTCGATCCCTTCTTGGTAGTTGTTAAATCTAACACAAGCTGACAGTTGTTGAAATCCTAGGAGATATAACATGTCCAAAACCTACAGCGCAGGCGTCATCGGAGCAACCGGCAAGGGCGGCTACGGGCATCGTCTAGATACTGCATTCGATATCGATGATGTCGAACTGGTCGCTATCGCTGACCATGACCCCGAAGGACTTGCGGATGCCGGTAAGCGGCTGGGGGTCTCTCGACTCTACCGAGACTACCGGCAGATGCTTGAGACGGAAAAGCCCGACTTCGTCAGCATCGCGCCGAGTTGGGTCACAGAACGTGTCCCGATGATTGAAGCCGCTGCGGCGGCGGGGTGTCACATCTATTGCGAGAAACCTGTCGCGGGCAGCCTCGCCGAAGTTGATGCAATCGTCGCTGCCTGCCAAAGTGCAAAGGTGAAGATGGGTGTTGCCCACCAGTGGCGTGCGATGCTCCCAATCCAAAAGCTGATCAAAGATGTGAAAACTGGTAAGTTCGGGAAATTGCTTCGTGTCCGCACCCGTCCGAAGGACGACAGTCGAGGTGGCGGCGAAGAGTTGCTCCTACACGGGACACATCTGTTCGACCTGATGATGGCTTTTGCCGGTGAACCGCGCTGGGCGAGCGGACATGTCAGCGTTGATGACCGAGACGCTACAACAGACGATACAGGTCAGGGCAACGCCCCCGTCGGTCCCATCATCGGTGATTCCATTTCCGCAGTATTCGGCTTCGACAACGGTGTTCGGGGGTTCTTCGACTCCACCGCCGGTCTGGCTATCCCCGGCGAATCAAATTTTGATAATCTGTACGGGCTGTCCCTTGAATGTGAACGAGCGTCGCTGGAACTTCGTGAGCCGGGTGATGTCTATATCTATCCTGCACCGCGGGTATTGCCCGACATTCAAGATCTCACTTGGGAACGAGTCTGGCTGCCGGAATGGCATGAACGTCCTGAACATGCACCGGATCTGCTTAGAAAGAACTGGTTGTCTATAGGCAACAGAATCCTTGCGCGGGACCTAATCGATGCCGCCGAGACCGACCGTGAACCGCTCTCAAGTATTCAGATGGTCCGTTTCGTAAATGAGATGGTTCAGGGTGTTTACAGTTCGCACCTGCTCTCTAGTCGTCGAATCACTATTCCTCTAACTGAACGCGCTCATCCACTCGGTGAGTTGTAAAAGCCGTGTCTATTCTGACCCTCTGTTCTTACTGAAACCTTCGGCACAGACTAGCAGTAAAATGAGTACCCCTTGGATAATCAGAAATAACTCCCTCGGTACGTTCGTTAAAATCTCGATATCCAGTGCGCCTTTGTTCAATGCGCCGAATAGGAGAGCAGCAAAAAGAACACCGTAGGGGTGATTCCTGCCGAGCAAAGCAACAGCAATGCCAGTGAATCCGAAACCGGGGGAGAAGTTATCGAGGAAACGATAGCGATAACCCATCACCTCCCACACCCCAGCAAAGCCCGCAACCGCTCCACTCAACGCCATCGTCCAGACCGTCACGCGACGCACATTAATACCTGCGTAGGTGGCGACCTCTGCGGCGTTGCCAACAAAGCGAATCTCATATCCCCACTTGGTGCGCTTCAACAAAAACTGCGTTAGTCCAATTAACGCAAACGCAAAAAACAGCGTGATGTTTACCGGGTTGCTTGGCAGAAACACCGACGAAAAGGCAGATAGTCGTGGCAGCTGCGCCGCTTCATGAATCAAAGGCGTGTGCGGTGTCATCTGATCCGGTGCCTGATAGACCTCGGTGACGAGGTAGTTTGTCAGTGCGATCGCGATAAAGTTCAGCATGATGGTGTTGATGACTTCATGCACACCGTAACGCGCCTTGAGTAACCCCGGTATAGTACCCCACAGTCCCCCTGCGAGGGTTGCAGAGACCAAGCAAGCGGGTATAATAACCCAGCCGCCTCCCCAGTTCAGGTGAAACCCGATCCATGCCGCGGCGAATCCTGCGAGATAGAGTTGCCCTTCACAGCCGATATTGAAAAGTCCTCCCTTAAATCCAAGCATGACTGCAAGCCCGGTAAAGATTAAGGGGGTCGCGTTAAATAGAACGTAGCCGAAATCGTCGAGACTACCGAAGACGCTCTGCCATAAGAGTCCGTAAACTTCAAATGGTCTTTCACCGAAAAACAGGATTAAGACACCGCCGAGCAGAAATGCGGTGCAAAGAGCGAAAACAGGGGGTAGCAAGCGAAGCGACACATCGCCTGTAAAAGGTGAGAGATGGGAGGTGATGCGTGATGCGTAATTAGCGAGTTTACTCATTCTCCATTCCGAGATGACCTATTACTCTGACAACGCTGCCAACAAGCGTGCCACATCTGCACTCCCATTATAGAGATGGGTTGAAATCCGCATCCGACCGAATTCACCCCAACACAGTATCCCTATCTCAGCTAACCGCAGCTGCATCGCGTGTGCGTCTTCAACTAGAAAACAGGTGTTTCCCGATCGTGCCGATCGATTCTGTGGACTGATAACCGTAAACCCTAGATTCACCAATCCGGTACTCACCAACTCAGACAGCGTCCGGGCATGGGCGGAGATTCGCTCGATTCCGATCGAGAGCAGTACCTCCAGCACTCGGTCTAGGTGCATCACTACCAACATTGATGGGTTGCCCGGTTCCAATCGTTCAGGCATCGGCAGCTCCTCGACTTCTGGTGCGCGTACCGCCTCTTGGGCGGGCCACACTGCCAGATTATGCCAGCCAAAACTAGTTGATGCTATCAGGCCCTCCGCCTGCTCACTCAGGTACATCGGTGCGACGCCGTGAGTAGCAAGCAACCACTTGTAACTGCTACTCACGGTCAAATCCGTCAGCCCCGCGGGAACGTCTACAACCCCCGCAGCATGGGTCGCATCCACTGCAAAGAGGGCGTTCTTTCGTTGTATCCCATCGGCAAGCTGTTCTAAGTTCAGACATTGCCCCGTATAAAAACTAACTTGACTTACCGCCAAGACCCGCGTCCGTTCATCCACCGCATCTAAGAGATCCCTCTCGTGCACAAGCCAATCCCGATGTGGCACCAATCGTACTTCCACCCCGCGAGCGCGAAGATCCCGCCAAGCATAGGCGACCGATGGGAACTCCAAATTGGTTGTTACTACGTTGTCTCCTTCCTGCCAGTCCAGACCGCGCGCCAGCCAATTCATCCCCTCCGCCGCCGATGGCATAAACGCAATCCGCTCCGATGGCACGTGCCAAAGTTCACCCATCCGGCTTCTACAGCGTTCTCCGCGCTCGTAAATCGCCTCTCGCCCATCGTGTCCAGCACTCTTCAAACGGGCAAATTCCGCATACACCGCTTCCTGCGCTTTCAGCCAAGGTGCTTCTCCCCCTGTACAGAGATGTGTTACACCTTCTAGTCCTACAAATCGATCGGGAGAGATAAGTGGTTCAATGTGCGTGTTGGAATGGTTCATATAGAGTCCTTTTGTGTATCGCAGCGTTCGTTGGTATGGCTATATCAACGTTGGGATTATAGCAATAGTTCTCTAGGAATACAACGCAAAAGTTCAACAGGATAACTCTCTTTCGTTTGAAATCCTTCGCTTTAGTATTGAGAGAATGTTTGGGTTCTGCTAAAATAGTGGGGAATTCATATTAAGAAATCGTACATGAGCGAAACATGAAAGGACGCCTGACATGCAATACTTCTCCATTGATAGCGATGCGATTTCACTTCCGCGAGGGGCGTGGGCGAAAGCGCATCGGCTGAATGTGAGTTGGAATGGGAGACCTATTGCCGCGCTGAGTCAAGGCGAATATCGTGCTTACCTGTTCCCTGTATATACCCCGGCGGGATTCGCCATGACCTCCGAGAGTCCGATAGATCACCCACACCACAACTCGCTTTGGATCGGCGCTGATCATTTTCATTGTCACCTCCCCTTCTCGACCAATGCTTATGAGGAAGCGACCTATAACTTCTACGTCAACGACACCTTCCAGGGACGGGCACCGGGACACATCGTCAGTGTTTCGGTGGAGGAGACGGAAGTATCGGAAAACCATCTCCGACTCATACAAACACTCAACTGGCAAGGTCCGTCCGAATGGGGTGCACCTCAGGGGCGTATCCTCGCGGTCGAAACCCGTACCATTGATATTTACCCCGGCGAAACGGTGAACCTGATCGACCTCCGCTCACAGTTAAGCCCAACCGATTGGGATATCAAAATCGGACCGACGCGCCACGCCTATTTTGGTGTTCGCATGGTCGAATCTCTGCGTGCTACAGCCGGCGCAACCCTTATCGATGCTGACAGTCGCTCTGGCGGTACGGCGATAAGCAGTGGGAACGCGGATTGGGTGGACTGTTCAGGACAAATTGCTGTGGATAGGTATGCGGGTGTGGCGTTGTTTCGACATCCTTCTACTGCCGATGCTACGTGGTATATCGCTGATTGGGGAACGTTGGCGGTAAATCCGTTTGCACAAGAGGGGCGAATGATAAGACATGGCGAGGTGCTCGATTTAGCGGTGCGGGTCGTTGTTCACGATGGGGACGCAGAAGTGGCGGGAATTGAAACACTATATCAGCGCTTTATCCAAGAGGTAGGGAGAAAATAAAGCTAACGCTGCTGAGCTTCCATATACGCCCGTAAGACCGCATTCATGCGTGTCTGATAGCCGCTTCCATGAGACTTGAACCACTCTAAAACATCACTATCCACGCGCAAGGATATAGCACGCTTTGGTTGCGGCGTCACGACTACCGCATTTGCCCAAAATGTCTCATCCGTTGGCTGGGCGTCTTGATCTGATGCAGCTGCCTCTTCAATCTCAGACTCAGTCATATTTTTGACACGCTCCCAATCTGTCTGTGAATCCTTTGGGAGATTATTTAGGGAATATCTCAAAGTATTTTTTTCTTTCACGGCGATTTGCCCTCCTTGCTGAAATGATGCGTAGAACGTTGTCTCTAACGGTATAGACAACATACAAGATGACATCCTCAATGGCACCCATTGCGGCGATTCGTTTTTCACCATAATTACGGCGATTATCAACCACTGTAAGCGTTGGACGCTCAAAAATACGCACCGCATCCATAAAATCGATACCGTGCTTTTCAATGTTACGCTGATTTTTAATCGAATCCCATTCAAATTCCATGACATGCTATAGTATACATTCTGTATATACAACTGTCAATATATAAAAAACGCAGATGGCAGGCTTTGCGCTTTTTTATTGACGCATCGGCATATTTTTGACTACAATCTCTGGAAGAGTTCTTTTTTATGCCCGCAGTTATCATCTAATTCCTTACATCGAATTAACGTTACCTAAACGTTTATCAACCCTAGGAGGACATTGATTATGGCAGTAAATGGAGCTGTACCGAAAGCCCGTTCTGAAGGTCGGGGCCCCACGATTTGGCTCGCTGGGACTCCCGACGAGTTGGAACCGATGATGTCGCTGGGTATTGCCGGCATTGTGACGAATACTGTCGTATTGAATCAGTACGCCAAGGAATACGGGTCAGCCATTGACCTAATCAAAGCGTATCTTGATATAACTGACAAGCCTGTGGTCATGGAAATCGATGGTCACACGGTCGAGGAGTTGCTCGCAGTTGGGAAGGTTTTTAGTGACCTGTCGGACCAGATTATCCTGAAAATTCCGTGCACATTCAACGCGCTCAAAGCCTTCAGCGTCCTGAAGGAAGAGGGGGTCGAGACTTTCTGCACAACGGTTTTCTCCTTGACCCAAGCCGCTGCCGTTGCCCAAGCCGGTGTCGATCACATCCTGCCGTTCTGTGATCCGGTCAAGGCAGTGGGCGGCGATCCAACCCAACTAATACGTGAATGTGCGCAGATGTTCAGCGGCTGGGAACAGCGACCCTTTATTATGGCGGCGCTCGTCCGCTCGGTGGAGACAGCCCACGCCGCCTTCCGCGATGGTGCCGACGAGCTTGTCACCATGTCCACGGTCTACCGTGAGATGATGGATAGCCCGCTCACTGAGCAGTGGAACAAAACCTTCTTGGACGAGTGGGTCGATATGCACGAGAATGGGTTGCTAGCGGGTGTGCCGGTCACGCTCCATTGAAGTGCGCCCCTTCTTACTATCAATGATGATAAAAATGCTTGAGGGGTTTCCTTGCCCCGATACATGAGGCGAATGGTTCAACCCGTTCGCCTTTTTTATTTATTATCTTGGAAGGACTACTAAGAAATAACCCAAATTTTTTACAGACAAGTTGCTCTGAATCCCGTTACAGCATCTGGGAAACACGGTTCAAGAAAAAATCCAATTAAATTTCGCAGAATCACAAAAAAGTGCTAGAAAAAATCACAGAACTGTGTTTTATAAAATGTAAGGGAGGAATCACGAACAGTGGCTAACGACAAGGTGCTCATTTCCCGCGCTCAATCTGGAGATGAAGGGGCATTTGCTGACCTGATGCGGGAGTACTATGCCTTCGTTTATGCGATTGTCATTGAAATTGTGAACAATCCCCACGACGCCGAGGAAGTGGTCCAAGACACCTTTCTGAACGCCTATCGTGGTTTGACACGGTATGAGGAGCAGACCAAATTCAGAAGTTGGCTGGCAACGATTGCGCGAAATCGTGCGCTGAATTGGTTACGAGGGCAAAGAATGGATACCGTATCCATCAACGAAGTGGAGGAACGCGCCCTTCAGATCCCGAATACACTCGACGATCAGTTGATACGCGACGAACAGAGGGAACTCATTCATCGTGCAATGGACACACTTTCACAAAAAGATAGGGAGATTGCTCACTCGTATTATCTTGATGGCGCAAGCTACGACGAGTTGATAAGGACGCACGGACTGTCATACAAGGCGATTGCGTTTCGATTGTCGCGTGCGAAGCGGAGACTTACCAAACGATTGCAATACCTGCTCACTGGTCTATCTGTTCCTCCTGCAACGACACTCAAACAAATCTACTCAGGAGGCTTCACCGCTATGAAAATCGGAACAGTTGCCAACAGAGGCAAAGTCCGAGATCTCTATGATCTCGGTGAGGAATTATTAATTATCTCAACGGATCGGATCTCGGCGTATGATGTTGTGCTGCCGAATGGGATTCCGTACAAAGGGCAAATCCTGACCGGACTCTCTGAGTTCTGGTTTGATTACACAAAGTCAATCGTTGATAATCACATCATCACGACTGATGTTTCACAGTATCCTGATTCGCTACAAGTGGATGCGGAAGCACTTAAAGGACGATCCATGCTTGTGCGGAAGGCAAATCGAATCGATATCGAATGTGTCGTGCGGGGATACATCGCGGGCACCGCGTGGTCGGAGTATAAGCAGGATGGGACGGTATGCGGCGAAAAGCTGCCGGCAGGACTAACCGAATCAGAGCGGTTGCCAGCGCCCATCTTCACGCCTTCCACGAAAGCGGAGCAGGGTGAACATGATGAGAATATCTCAATTGCAGAGATGGTGGAGATGATTGGACAAGATTTGTCAGATAAAATTATCCAGACCAGTTTTGCACTGTTTGAGGCTGCAAGCGAACATGCGGAAAAGTCCGGAATTATCCTCTGCGATACCAAGTTTGAGTTTGGACTGATTGACGGTCAACTGATTCTGATTGATGAGGTGTTCACCCCGGATTCATCACGCTTCTGGCCCAAAGACGAATATAAGCCTGGCGGCTCTCCACCCAGTTTTGACAAACAGTATGTCCGCGATTATCTAAGCGATGTTGGCTGGAACAAGGAGCCACCAGCCCCTGAGTTGCCGGCGGACGTCATCAATCAAACCAGCGAAAAATATCTGGAGGCGTATCGCCTGATTGTTGGTCAAGAGTTATTGTAGAGGTTGGGTTGTGACGCTAGACATCTGTTGACGTACTCCCAAACCTAAAGGATTGGGATTCTCACCCATTTCAATAGGAGCGGAATTGTGCTATCATGCTTGTTAGGTAATGCCTAATAGGCTGCGAAGTTAGCTCCGATTTATCGGAGGCTAACGACCTCCCGGCAAGGGTTGACGCCCCAATCGGTAAACAACCGTGTCTATGGTTTGAATTGAGATAATTATGTGGTCAATAAGTGAATGCAGGGCTATCATATTTGATATGGATGGGTTGATGATCGACACCGAAAGACTCGCACTCAAAGCTTGGCAGCTTGCTGGGGTTGATTTCGGATTTCCTATCAGCGAGGATATTTTTATTACTATGGTGGGTCGAAATCGCAGAGATTCGGACCGCATCTTAGTCGAAGTTTTTGGTTCTGATTTTCCAGTCGATGCTGTGCGAAAAAGACGTCGCGCTTACGTCGATGGTTGGATTGATGAGGGCAAATTATCCATTAAGTCTGGACTTCTGGAATTATTAGATTTTCTAGACAAGGTTTCAATGCCGAAGGCGGTTGCAACATCTACGGGGTATGAGCGAGCGATTTACAAGCTATCGCTCGTAAACTTGTTAGAACGTTTTCCCATAGTAATTGCTGGTGATCAGGTGGAAAAAGGTAAACCCGCGCCGGATATTTTTCTTGCTGCCGCATTGCGACTGGAGGTTGCCCCGAAGTATTGTCTTGTCTTGGAGGATTCAGACGCAGGTATTCAGGCAGCCTACGACGCAGGTATGACATCTGTTATGATTCCGGACATGAAGCCACCTTCAGAGAAAAGTCGCACTTTTGTGCACAGAGTTTTTGGAGAACTAGGGGAGTTTCACGACTACTTTCGAGAAAGTTTAGGATTGATGTAACCGTGCCATGCTAACACAGATTTTGAATGAAAAAAGCAGATGCTGGAAGATCATTCATCTGAAAAGAATGCCAAAGAGATCGAAAGTTTAGAAACCTCATTAAAAGATCTCAAATCTGTGAGCAAATTACTCAAACTCCAGGGGACGCTTGATACACAGAAAATGCCCTTCAATTTCAAATAATCCATAATACCTATTAACTGCTGGGTAAGTCTTGATAATATTTGTCTGAGGGGTTTCCTTACCCCGATACATGAGGCGAATGGTTCAATCCATTCGCCTTTTTTGTTGATTGTCTCCGAAAAGATTGGTAAGATAACCCAAGTTGCCACCTTTGAAGATGTTCCCACTATCAGCAGATGGTTTTATCTATCTGTAGTGAATACTTTCTTATTCAACTGGTTTTTGCTAAACTTGACGGTTAATGACGGAGGCATACGAAATGGCTGAATCTTTACGGATACTCTCGATCGGCGCACATCCGGCAGATATCTTTGATCAATCGGGCGGTACGATGGCGCATCACACCAGTCGGGGCGACTATGTTGGTTGTGTCGTGCTGACCCATGGTGCGCGTGTGCATGATGCGGTGATCAGTGACTCAATGTTTCATCGTGAGGAGGTCCCGGACGAATCTGACCTGCTGGCGTTGATGGATGAACGCTCGGATGTTAAGGCGGAGGAGGTGCGAAAGGGGTGCAAGATTTTGGGTGTCGAAGACATCTACTTCTTCGGCGCGGATGACGCGGTCCTACTGGTCACAGAGGAGATAGTGAAACGGCTCGCACGGTTGTTGCGCGAGGTGCGTCCCGACATCATCCTGACCCATTTTCCCAAAGAGGGAGATGGGTTGACCAACGCACACGCTGTCGCGGGACAGATTACGCTCCATGCCATTTCACATGCCGGCAGCGTCGATCCGGGCGATCGAAATACGCCCCATAAGGTAGCGCAGGTCTTCTTCTTCGGGACCGGTGCAGCATCTATACCGCGAAGCGTATGGCAGTCCGAGGGTGGGTATTACAACGATGTGTTTATCGACATCACGGATGTGGCGGACAAAAAACTGGCAGCGCTCGATTGCTTGGTAAGTCAGGGATATGGTGGGGCGTATGCCCGCAAACGGATCGAAACCAGCGATGGGGCATTTGGTAGCGCAGGTGGCTGCGCCTATGCGGAAGGATTTATCTCATCAAGCGCGGAAACCCATTACTACCTGCCCGTCACGGAATATGCGCTCAAAAATGCTCGCGCATCCGACCATGAGCGGATAGCAGCGAACTCCTATCGGATTTCGGTTGACTGAGAGGTGTGGGGCGGGTTTGCAACTCTCCCGCCCCTATTGTGTGATCGAGCGATTGGGAGTCTTTTAATAACCGCTTTCTCGTGAGGTTGATGCACACCATCGTGATTTTATCAGGAAGTGCATCAGGATATCCCGCGCTTCCGTAGTCCCAATCTGATGAAGTGTATGCGCCGCATTGGCGCGGACATACCGGTTCTCATCCTTTAGCGCGGTTTTCAATGCAGGAAGTGCCTCTTCCGCTTTTGAACCGATTCGCGCCAACGCAAGCGAGGAATTTCGGCGTACCCATTCATCCGTATCGTCCAGTGCCTGTGCCAACGCAGGAACTGCTGTCGAGCACGACTGTGCGACGATGCCCAACCCCTCCGCGGCAACCTTCCGAACCTCTGCTGATTCGTCTTGCGTTGCATCAATCAACGTAGGTACGGCTTCCTGAGCGGCTGACCCCATATCTCCCAACGCATCAACCGCAATCACACGTACTCCCTCATTTGAATCGCTTGCGGCTTCTATCAGTGCTAGCACAGCGGGGGCACCAATTACGCTCAACGCATAACTGGCATTTCGGCGTACTATCTCGGATTCATCCTGCAAGGTTTCGATGAGTGCTGGCACAGCGGACTCGCCCATAGCCCCTAATGCGTAAGCGGCGTTGAGGCATGCCGATTCCGACTCACTTCGCAGTGCATCAATCAATTCAGGGATAGAGCTGTTTTCTGAGCCGCCATATGCCCCGTTCCCCGTTCCCAGATGCCACGCCCAGAGATGTTGCCACATCAACGGCTGTCCGTCATCGCTCGGTATCCACTCTGTTCCTGCATTATTCCAAGAGGGTTGTTCGGGTTCCTCCATACGCGTAAAGAGGAACTTCATCATATACCGGTTCACATCGGTGTGATTCGGCATGGCGCGATGCCAGAGGTCGTAATGGACGATGGTCATTGCCCCCGCCTCTCCAGCAAGCGGTAACTCTTCCTGACCGTTATCCGGCTCGGTATTGTAACATTGGCTCTGCGGAAGCACGCCCGTGGGACCACGTTCTTCGGGGGTATCTTGCGGATAATAGAATGCCATCACCCAACGGGTCGGATGCCGTCGTCGCGTCCAACTATCCTTGTGCAACCGCTGTCCGCTGCTGCCCGGCGGGTTGTAATGGCAATGGCGGTGGGGGTGTGTGTAATAGTTTGGACCTACAAGCCCCGTCAAAGCGCCATCAACAATGGGATGGTCGAAGATTTCTTGAATATCTGGGATTCTGGGTATCAGATTGTTCCCTGGATTGCCTTCCTTCTCAAACACCGCCTCAGTCTCTTGAAAGATCGCTTCATGAAAATCAGCGGGAAGGTCGGTCTTGATGTTGATATACCCGTTGATAATAAAATGTTGCATCTGCTCATCGGTGAGCAAATGTTTGCTATCAGCCATCTTGAAAAACTCCTTTCTCAGTTATCGGGAAATCCTACCACCGAAATTGATGGGGTCCAAAGTCTGCCCTGTAGTATGGTGTGATAACCCCGCCGGGAGGAGCAACTTCGTCGATTCGCTCCCGGTCTTCGTCTGTCACCTCCACGTTGATTGCCCCTAGATTGTCCTCCATTTGCTCCATTGTGCGGACACCGACGATTGGGCTGGTGATCCCCGGCTGCTGTGCACACCACGCTAACGCAAACTGACTCGGTGTACAGTCTTTTTCCGCTGCGATCGCCAAGACAACATCTAAGACATTGAACGCTGCATCTGAAAACAGATCCACATTTTGGCTCTCATCTTGGTAGCGTGCGTCCGCCGGGCGTGCCTCACCGCGTCGGTACTTCCCGGTGAGAAATCCGCCCGCCATCGGCGACCACGGAATGAGTGCTGTTCCATACGTCTGCGCCATTGGGACCAACTCCCGCTCGATCCTCCGATCCAACAGGTGATAGGGCGGCTGCTCGCAGATGAAGCGATTGAGCCCCAACTCTTTTGACGCCCATAGGGATTCCACCACCTGCCACGCAGCGAAGGTGCTGCTGCCGATGTAACGCACTTTGCCCGCACGAATCAGATCGTCCAATGCTCGGAGCGTCTCGTCGATCGGTATATCTGAGCAGGGGCGATGGATCTGGTAGAGATCAATATAGTCGGTCTGCAAGCGTTGCAGCGACGCCTCGCACTGTTCAATGATGTGGCGACGGCTGTTGCCTTGTGCGTTTGGATCATCGTCGTCCATGCGGAAGTGGACTTTGGTCGCTAATACAATTTGGGCGCGTTTCCCGTTTCGCTTGAACGCCTTCCCGACCATTTCCTCACTCTTGCCACGGACGTACATATTCGCGGTATCAAAGAAATTGATGCCTCCATCAATCGCTCGGTCGATGATGTCCATCGAGTCGGCCTCGTTCGTTCGGCCGCCGAACATCAGGCAACCTAGACAGAGCGTACTCACCTTTGTGCCGGTCCTGCCGAGACTGCGATATTCCATCTGTGCCTCCTTCCCTTTTCTGATTCCTTAGTTATCCTTCTAAGAAGGGCAGGTACAAGATCTGCCCCTACAAATAGGACTAACTCGGAAAATTTTATGCCTCTGCGACTACAGGGTTGCGTAGAACACCGACGCCTTCGACCTCAATTTCAACGGTGTCGCCGGGCGCGATGGGACCCACGCCGGAGGGTGTGCCGGTCATGATTACATCGCCGGGCAGGAGGGTCATCACTGCGCTGATGTAGGCAACCAAGTGAGCGACAGAGAACACCAGATCAGAGGTGTTGGAATCCTGCACCACTTCGCCGTTCAACCGCGTTTTGATATCGAGGTTGTTTGGATCTAAATCGGTGGCGATCACCGGTCCGAGCGGACAGAAGGTGTCGAATCCCTTCCCAAGTAGCATACATCCCATCTCCATCTCAGCGAATTGAATGACTCGCTCGCTGACATCATTGCCACAGGTGTAGCCGAGCACATGGTCGAGGGCATCCGCTTCCGAGACGCGTCGTGTCTTTTTGCCGATAATGACCGCCAACTCACACTCGTAGTGCACCTCTTGCCCTTGATGGGGATAGATGATAGGCTCTTCGGGCCCGATAGCCGTTAGGGTCGGCTTCATGAAAAGCATCGGATTGGTGGGAAGTTCTTTGCCCGCCTCACGGGCGTGTAGGACATAGTTCAGACCGACGCCGATGATTCTGGGGGATTCGACCGGTGCAAGGACCGTTACCTGGTCCAGATGTGCGACAGCACCGCTTGTATCCAGACTCTCGAAAGGACAACCCTCCAGTTGGCGGATTCTCCCGCCATTATCTAAGATACCGTAACTGACCTCTCCGTCACTGCGATAACGTAGGACTTTCATATCTCATATCTCCTTGTAGTGTTTAGGATTATTAACTTTTGGTGCTAGTGAGTGAGAAAATAGTTTCCACACTGTTCAAGAGTTTATTGATTCATTCATTCTTCTGACGCTACCCCTTCGGGTACACATGTCGCCCCTCTGGGGCTTTAGGGTATTTGTTTATCTGTGTACTATAGACATGTCGCCCCTCTGGGGCTAAATGAAGCGATGAATCAATGCTTTTCACATTTCAGGCATCGTGTTTCAAGTTATCAGCGGCTGCAAACTAGCAGCATTGGTTATTATAACTGTGCACGTGAGGTATTCCCACCCGCTGCATATTTTTTTACGGCATCAGGGTCCAACTCCAACCCTAAGCCCGGCTTGTTCGGGTCAGGCGACCACATGCCATCTTTGGGTGCCGACCACTCTTTATAGGCAATCTTATCCGACTCCTCCGATATTCCTAGATATTCCACTACCTTCAGGTTCGGCGTGGCACAGGCAAGGTGTAGATGGATGAGTTGATACGCATGCGGCGCAACCGGTAGGTTGAAAGCGTGTGCGAGATGCGCTACCTTCATCCACTCCGTGATGCCGCCTACTCGTCCAACATCTGGCTGAACGATGTCCGCTCCGCCGCGAGAGATGAGCTCTTTGAAGCCGAACTTGGTGTATTCGTGCTCACCTGTGGCGACGGGGATGTTGATCGCTTTGGCGATGGCTGCCAACCCGTCAATATCGTCGGCTAACACCGGTTCTTCAAACCAACCAACGCGATATTCTTCAAAGGCTTTACCCATGTAGATCGCTTGTTTGGCGTAATAGCCGTTGTTGGCATCGATGTAAATCTCAATATCGTCCCCAACTGCTTCACGGACGGCGGCGAGCCGTTGAATGTCTTCTCGCTCACTCTTGCCAAAATCTTTGCCGACCTTCATCTTGACTGCCTTGAAACCGCGTTCAACATAACCGGTCTGCTCTGCCACCAATTCTTCTGTGTTGAAGTTTGTCCAACCGCCGCTGCCGTAAACCGGGACGGTATCGGTGTAGGGACCCAACAGTTGATAGAGTGGGACGTTGAAGTGTTTGGCTTTCAAATCCCATAGGGCGACATCAACAGCGGAAAGGGCGCAGAACGCTAATCCCTTGCGACCGACCCCTCGAACGCACCAAAAGAGATCATCCCAAATCTTTTCGATGTTTAAGGGATCTTGACCTATCAAGATTTCTTTGAAGGTGCCCTCTATAAGCATCTGCCCTGCACGACCACCACCCGATGGGCTCAGCCCTTCGAGCCCGGAATCGGTGATGATGTGCACAAAGCACGCGCCGCGACCTTTTGCCACATGGCGGATGGTGGCGTCCTGAATCGCGCTGAGATGTGGCAGCGACAGCAACGTCGTTTTGACATCTGTTATTTTCATAGGATCTCCTCTATGGTGTAGGGCATCGTCTAAAATTGATGCCCACGGGTTGGTTTATAGGTTTAATCTGCTTCATTGAATGGTATAATACCTATAGGGCTTACGCATTTCAGCGCGGGGCAAGATGCCCCGCCTACAGTTGGCTGCATAAGTCCCAACCTATTCATTATATTATCCCTGTTTTCAAATATCATCAAAAACCTGCCACGCCTGTTTCATACAGGGGATCTGCCCCCGCGTGGAGCTTCCCGTCTTCATCAATGCTCACTCCTGTGGGACGCCCAAAACCGCCGCTCGCTACAGCGTCCATACTCACAACGCGGTGTCCCATATCCGCCAATGCGCGCTGTACATTTTTAGGGATCCGTGATTCGAGGAACGATTCCTCGTATAACGCTTCTGCCCAGACGCGAGGTGCCTCCATCGCGCTCTGGATATCCATATCGAAGTCGATGTAGTGGATGAGCGCGTGAACTACACCGCTCATGCTGCGTCGGGCGCCCGGTGCATCCACCGCCAGAAATGGCTTACCATCGCGGAAGAAGATGGGGACATGTGCACCGCGCGGCGGACGCCGACTCGGTCCGAGGGAAAGTGGTCGTCCCGGCACCGGATCGAAGTTGCACATGTGGTCATTCATGACGATTCCTGTGCTGGGTATCACAACATACGACCCAAACGCGTTGCCCAAACTGGTGAGCATGTTAAACAGATTCCCTGCACGGTCAGCAACAGCGAGTGTTGTGGTATCGTGATCACCAACCGATTTTGCGTGCCCTTGGACCGGTTTCGGAGATTCACCGCCTTGGTAAGGCGTAGGCGACACCGGCTCTACATCATGTTCAGCTTTGTCGAGCCGGATACGACTGGCGACTTCAGCAGCATAATCCTTACTAAGGGTGCCCGGCTCGCGTGGGAATGCGAAGTAATTCACCCATGCCCACCGCATGGTTTCGAGAACTAGGTGGCGATAGGTCGGACTATCGGGACCGAAGCGCGCGAGGTCGAAATTCTCCAAGATGTTCAGTGTCTGTGTGAGAAAATTGGAATCCCCTGGAGCATAGCGCAATCCACGATACTTGCCAAAATGTTCCTCCTGCAGCTCGCGGGTATCAGACTCATAATTTGCCAAGTCGTTGTAGATTAAGATGCCGCCGCCCCTTGCTATCTCAGCAGCAATCGCTTCAGCGATCCTGCCCTTGTAAAAAGCGTCTGCACCCTCTGCTGCAATTGCACGATAGGTGTTGGCAAGTTCAGGATACCTCAGTTTGTCGCCCGGTGCCCAGAAAGTTCCCGGTGCCGGCGGCAGTCCGTCCACAAGATAGAGTGCCCCCAAAAGTGGGAACCGATCGAAGTGCTTCATCGCTCTAGCAATCGTTACGGTGGTTCGTATATCTACCTCCACGCCATTCTCCGCCAGTGCGATGGCTGGGGCGAGGACATCTTTGATCTCCATTGTCCCGTAACGCCCCAAGACAGCGCATAGACCTGCCACTGTACCCGGTATCGCCACAGACTTGTGTCCAATGATATTGGCATCGTCCCGCACATTTTCCCAACCGTAGAAGCCTCCCTGCCCCGGTAGGAGTTCAAACATATCCGGGGTTGCTGCCCCCGGTGGCACCGTGGTGTCATCGAAAACGGTTGTTTCGCCTTGATCAGCAGAGTGAACGCAGATGATACCGTTGCCTCCAACGCCACACATGCCCGGCTCCGCGAGTTGTGCGACAAATGCAGCAGCGACGCCTGCATCTATTGCATTGCCACCCTGCTGCATAATCTCCACGCCAGTCTGGGCAACGAGGTCATGACCTCCCGCAACTACGCCTTTCTCTGCAACGACCTCTTTTCTTGTAGACTCGATGCTGCTCTGTATCACCTTACCCTCTTTCGATCACAATACCTTCCCGCTCAATCCGTGCGAACATCTCTCTATACTCTGATGTTCCATCGTTATCCCAATACTCTGTGGAAATCGGTGAGTCGTAGCTCATCGGGATGAGACGGCTCCGGTCAGGACGCACCATGAAGATGGAGTTTTTTGGGTCTGCGATATTGTACATCTTTGTTCCGTTCTTGAACTGCGACTTAATGATCCACTTCTCCTGTTCCGGCAATTTCAAGTTTTCCAATCGCTCTAGTTCGTTGCGATCAAGCGTGAGCCCCAGTCCCGGCTTTTCTGGTACGCGCAGAAAGCCGTTGATTGGCTCCAGCCGTTCCTTCACAACATCGTTCTTCCAAGTTTCGGTGTCAGCGAAAAAGTGGAAGATCGCTGTCGGAAATGCAGCCATCATGTGCGTCGTCATCGTGCGTGTGATAGTGCCGCCAACGTTCTGGAGCATAAAGGGACTGTTGTCCGCTGCAAAGAGTCCCGCGCGACGGATGGCGTCTCCGATCCTCGAATGTCCCAGCATATAGGCATCGGCGGGTTTCATCAACACCTCATAGGTTGCACCCATTGGGAAATGGTGGAGAACAATAGGCAGTCGTGAGTGCTTACGCAACTCGATATACCCCGCAATATCCTCGCCCGGCAGGGGGTCTTCAAAACAACCTGCGATTGGATACCGTTCCAGTTTAGTAAGTAGCTCCGGCATGTGGTCGTCCGTGCCGTGCATCGTGAAGTCGTAATGGATCTTAAATCCTTCTGGTGCAACCGCTTGCATCGCCTCGGTTTGGTCCATGACGTTCTCAAAGGGTGAGAGGTGATATTTCAACCATGTATACCCCTGCGCGGCGTACTGCTCCACCGTCTCCGCCATGAGGTGGGGATGCGTGGACACCGTCCAACTCCCCACCGGCACCCAAGAACGGTATTTCTGCCCAAACAGTTTGTAAACAGGCACACCCGCATATTGTCCCATCAGGTCGTACATCGCTGTTCCCAGCCCAAGGGAGACCTCGTCCCCCATCCAGTCGAAGGGGTTAGTGCCGATGTATCCGTCGATCACCTCCTGCGGTTCCGTGCTCCCACTTTCTCCCAGCCCGACCAGTCCATTGTCCGTGTGCACGACGTACACCGTACGCGTGATGGGACCGTAGAAGTGGTTGAGTTGATACGCGATCCAGTCCACATATTCGAGGGTGATTGGGTGAACTTCGATCTCAGTAACTTTCATGTTGGTCTCCGTCTGATGGTGTGTTGCTCCTGTTTTTTTTGGGCAAGTTGCTAGATGGTCTGTAGGTCGAGTTTCCATACTCGACACCTATCAGAAATAACCAAATGTACGACACACATGTCGCCCCTCCCCGATAAATCGGGATTCAAAGCAACTGGAGCTTTGTAGATCGGGCAAGATGCCCGACCTGCAGGCAGGGTCATTTATAGTGAATTCTAAAAATAAATAGACACTTTCGCCTTCCAGTAGGTGCGGTTAGAACCCGCACCGCATCGGCGCAGTTAAAAACAGCACCTACCAAACAGCCAACCCCCTAAATCCCCCTTGTCAGGGGGACTTGTGAACCAACTGCGTAAGTCCTATGATTGAAGAACCTGCCGGTTGCCCTCTGATGCCAACCGCTTGACTGCATCCCACTCCTCTAATCTGTGGTCTCCTATGGTCAGTGGGAAGACGCAGTTGTTGTGCAGCAGTGGATCTGAGTCCGGGTCAAATCCATAGACCTCGCCCGCTCGTTCCCACTCGACGGTGCCGGGGATAGGCGTGAACTCCGCGAGTTTCACCTGAACCCCCTGCGCGTGCACAAACTTGATACTGTCAACCACCTCTTCCAAGGGCTGTCCGGGCAGCCCCATCAACAGATAAACGCCGATATCCTTGGCTGTGAACTCCGCGGCTTTCAATCGCTCAACCGCACGGGTGAAACCGTTGTTGGTGACTTTGGGGCCGGTCGACTTCTGTCGAACCACATCGCTACTCTCTAAACTGATTCGGATTGTCTTGAACCCGGCGGCGTACATCTTATGTGCGAGTTCGGTATCAATCACTTGGGCGTGCATCGAGTTTGGGGTGTGGAAATAGAATTTTAGTCCGCGCTCAAGGACTTCGTCCAAAACCTTGTGGATGTGTTTTCGTGCGTTGAGCAGGAGCGCGTCATCGTAGAACGCAAAGTTGTGTGTCCCGAATTCGTCGTAGCACCACTGGAGTTCATCGGCAACCTGCTTGGGATCGCGTTGCCGGAAGCCGGGACTGACCGAACGTACAGCGCAGTAGGAACAAGTCATCGGACAACCGCGCGCCGTCAGAACCGCCGCGAAATCGAGTTTGCGGATAAGGTCGTGGGCGGGGAAAGGGTAGTCGTTGATGTGGGTGGGGAGTTGAGAATAATCCGATCGGTTTCCTGTCAATTGATCGACCAGTCTCAGAGCGGAAAGTTCCCCTTCGCCTTTGACCACGAAATCTGCGCCCGATTTTTCCACTGCGTGTTTGTAGCAGAGCGTCGCATACGTCCCACCGAGCACCACCGGCACATCGGGATAGCGATGCTTGACGCGACAGATCACCTCGTGCGGTCCCGGATACCAGTAGGTCATCTTTGATGTTACTAGCACCACATCCGGCTTTGGACGTTTATCCAGTTCTGATTCAAAGATCTCTGGCGTAATACCGTACCGGCAGAAATGGCGTGGTACATCTTTGACAACTTCTGGACGCTCAACCGGTTCTCTGTGATATTTCCCTGTGCCGTAGGCGTTACCCTTCGGCACAGTCAGCCCTTGCAGCTTGAGAAGATCTGGATTGTAGCGATCGAGGCAGTCGATAAAATCGAGCTGATATCCATGTTGACGGAAGATACTACCGATAGAGAGCAAACCGATCGGTTCCACCCAGAGGTTGAAGGCGGCGAAATCGTAGATCCACGGGTTGATGAGCAGTAAACGACCTTTTGACATAACAGTGTTTCCTCTGGTTTTTAACTCGATACTCCATCTTGACCGTTGATGAGTTCCTTGAGTTTTTCGAGGGTTTCTGCGTCCAAGTCGAGTCCGCGCAGTCGTTCCTCAAGAGTCAATCCACTCAATCGTTCCTCAGGGGTCAGGCCGCGCACCCGTATTTCGGGAGGCATCTGCTCAAGTAGATCGTCTCCGACGGCTTTTACAATGCGCTCAAGTTGTTTTTCGTATAAGCTTTGCTTTCCAGCCATTCTTAAGACCTCCAAATTTCTAAGCGACGCCGACATCTTCTAACGGCACGGTCATCTGCATTGCACCGAAGCGAACCACTGCTTTCTGGGTCTGTGGATCTACTTCACTGAGTATCCCAACGCTGTCTAGGCTATGTACGCGGACCTCATCGCCCGTTTTCAATTCGTGGATAAATTCTTGCCGTTCCTGTTCTTCTGGAAATTCGTTGAGTTCGTCAGCCATATAGGTGCTGATTTCGGACAGTGATTCAAGCAGCGACCGCCGAGACGCTTCCGATTGACACAGCCTGTCGATCTGTCCTTTGATTTGGTGGAGTAGGGCGTAGGTATCCCCGCTGAGTTGTGCCTGCAGCTCTGTTTCGTGTGTGGATACTTCATCTAATTTCTGGCGATATTCGCTCTCTAGGCGAGCTGCCTCTGCTTGCGTGTTCATTGCATCGCGCTTGTTTTTCTCCATCACCACCTTGGCAGCCTGCAGCTGATTTATCAATTCAGCTGCCCCGTCATCTTCCCCTGCTGAACCTGTTTCTGCGTTCGTAATTACTTCGTCCGGCAACCCCATACGTTTGGCGATTACTAACGCATTGCTGCTACCGGGGGTGCCGATCAGTAGTTTGTACGTCGGTCGCAAGGTCGCCACATCAAATTCTACGGACGCATTTTCGACGCCCGGCACGGTGTAGCCGAGATTTTTGAGCGGGCTGATGTGCGTTGAGACAACTGTGCGTGCGTTGCGGGTGTGCAGGTATTCTAGGATAGATTTCCCTAACGCCGCACCTTCCGCCGGATCGGTGCCGCCGCCCAACTCATCAAGCAGCACCAAGTTGTTTTCATCCGCGGACGAAAGGATCTCTGCGATGTTGCGGAGATGGCTGGAGAATGTACTTAAACTCTGCTCAATGCTCTGTTCGTCGCCGATGTCCGCTGATATGTGCGAGAATACCCCTAGTTCAGAACCCTCTCCCGCTGAGATATGCATACCTGACTGCGCCATCAGGGTCAGCAGACCGACGGTCTTCAGGGTGATTGTCTTGCCGCCGGTGTTGGGACCGGTGATGATCAGGGTATTGAAATCATCGCCCAAACGGAAGTTGATGGGGACCACCGCTTCGACCTCTGAATCTTCCTCCCGCTGCAGGGTTAAGAGCAATGGGTGACACCCCGCCTTGAGGTTGACACGTCCGTTTGCGTTCAGTGCTGGCGGATTCATCTCATAATCACGGCTGAAGCGCACTTTCGCATAGGTTAGATCCAGATGGGCTAGGATCTTCAATGTCTCACCCATCGGTTCAGTGATGGCTGCGATCTTGGCGGTTATTTCGCGGAGGAGCCGCACGATCTCCGCACCCTCGGCATCTATTGCGGCTTGTAACTCATTTCCCAGTTCGCGCACCGCCTCCGGCTCGATAAATACGGTATTGCCGCGGTCGGATCTATCCCGCACCGCACCGGGGACACGGGAGGCGTCGCGCTCTTTGACGGCAATCACAGGACGCCCCTTGCGCTCGCGTATGATCGGATCTTGTAGATATGGACTGACACTTTGTGAGCGGAGGGTCGATTGTAGCTTGCCCTGAATGCGTCCTTTCACCGTCTGAATCGTTCTGCGGATAGATTTTAATTTAGGGCTGGCGCTGCTCTTGACCGCGCCGTTTTCGTTCAGTGTATTCTCAATCTTCGCCTCAATATCGGGATACAACCGAATCTCTTTCGCCAGTTGACGGAGATGTGGATAGTCCCCCTTTGCACCTTCTAGGTATCCTTTGACAATCCTGAAGGCGCGGAGGGTATCCTTGACGCGCATAATCTCTTCGATGATGAGGATATCTGCGTTTTTGTCCAATTTCTCCAGAATTGGAGAGAGATCATGCAGTCCACCCAACGGCAGGTAACGATCCGGCGCTAGCAACCTTTTCAACTCGGTCGTTTCCGCAATCAGCTGCTCAATCCGATGCAGGTCGGTCAGCGGTTGAATCTCCTGTGCTAACCTTGCGCCTAGCCCTGATGCCGTATAGCTGACCAACAACTCTTTGATTTTGTCATATTCCAGAACGTCGAGCGTGTGTTGGTTCACGGTGGTTGATCCCTATGAGTTTATGGTAGATTTTAGAATTAACTAGGCACTGTAGCGTTTGCGGGTTCGGATCACAATCTAACAGATCGTGGTACAAAAGACTATCTACTTTTAATGTCTATTTATTTGAGAGGTGCTCATAATTATTGTCTGAATCACAGATTAAAGCGGATTTAGCGGATTACGCGGATAGATGTAGGTTAGGTTGAACGGTTAAATCTGAATCGCAGAGGTGGGTAAGACCATCAAGACTTAACGAATGTGTCCCCCAGGACCGCTTTCAATCCGTTCACAAATCTTTCGTTTTCTTCGGGTGTGCCAATCGTCACACGGATGGAGTTGGGGAAGCCGTATCCAGCTACAGGTCGAACGATCACGCCTTTTCGCATGAGTGCATTGGCTATCTCTTCACCAGACCTGTCAAAATGGACTAGAATAAAATTTCCCTCGGATTCGACATACGCCAAACCTATCTGATCCAACGCTTCATAGAGAAACGTTTTGCCGATGGCGTTGACCTCTTGGCTATGATGTACATGCTCGGCATCTTTTAACGCAGCTCGCGCTGCTGCCTGTGCGACGAGGTTGCAGTTGAATGGCTGACGCACCCGATTCATCGTTTCAATAATGTCCGGCTTGGCGAGCCCGTATCCGATTCGCATCCCCGCCAGTCCGTAAATCTTGGAGAATGTCCGCGTGATGATGACGTTGCGCCCCTCGTGAATGTAGGGCAGTGTCTGTGGATAGTCGGGGCGATCGACATATTCGTAGTAGGCTTCGTCAAAGACAACGAGGACATCGTCCGGCACACGCGCCATCAATTTCTCGGTTTCTGTTTTCGTGACCATTGTTCCAGTTGGGTTGTTCGGGTTGGCGATGAAGATGACGCGGGTCTGATCGGTGATTGCATCCGCCATTGCTGCCAAATCCTGCGTATAACCGTCCATTGGCGTGATGATCGATTTCGCGCCGAACACCTTGGCGACCAGCATATAGACGACAAATGCGCTCTCCGAATAGATTACCTCATCGCCCGGCGAGATGTAGGTTTCCCCGACCAGTTGTAGCACTTCGTTGGAGCCGTTCCCTAGGATCAGTTGTTCGGGGGAGACACCGACATGTGCCGCCAGATCTTGTTTCAGGTAGTAGGCGTTTCCGTCGGGGTAGAGGTTCACCTGTGTTGCTGCCTCTTGGATGGCTTCCATTGCCAAAGGCGAGGGACCGAGCGGGTTTTCGTTCGATGCAAGTTTGATAATATCTGAGATGCCCAACTCGCGCTGGACCTCTTCGATCGGTTTTCCCCCTTGGTAGGGTTGGATGGTTTCAATTCCGGGTTTCGGTTTCATTGATTACCTCGTGGTTCGCTTGTCAGTTTCTTAGATGCAATAAGTTTTCGTCAGGGCAACCACAAGGGTTGCCCCTACGGTTTTTCTGCGCGTTTTGCACTTTCTTTTTATATGAACCTCGCGCTTTTGGGCTAAAGGAAGAAATTGTGGATTTTAGATTGTCGTACATGGCGTTCAACCCGCTCGCTGCCTGAGATGTCGGCTGTCCGTGACCCTGATTCAGTTCCCGGAGGCAATTAGCCTGCGTTAGCCTAGAGTTGCTTTAGCCTATTTTACGGCGTTGTAGTGGATTCATAATGCTCAACTTTTTCACGCGGTATCTTCCCTTTTATTTCATTTTCGGGGATGCCGGTCTCTGCCGTTATTTCATCGAAGCTTTTGCCTTCCCGCAACATATCCTCTGCTTTGGACTGGTTTTCAAAATTGCCCACGAGTTCTACGAGTGCCGCATAGTTGGGAAGTGGTGCTTCGGATTTGGTATCCCCTTGTGCTTTGGCTTCGATATCCTCGTGGGATTTGTTTTGCTCGACTGATGGGAGGGGCACTCTGACACCTCTGGTGGCTTGATTGAGCGCGAGCAATGCTCTCGGAACGAGTGAAATTTGCTCTTTTGGGCTAAGGGTTGAAATTGTAGATTCTAGATTGTCGTATGCGGCGTTCAATGCAGTCAACGCCTTGGATGCGAGTTGTCGGTGGGACTGATCCAGTTCCCGGAGGTAATTAGCCTGCGTTAGCCTGAATTGCTTATCCCACTTTTTGGCGTTGTAGCGGCTGTCGTTGGGGTTGACGGTGCAGATTGCCTCTTTTGCGAGTCGATGGTCGGTTTTTGGATCGCCGGTTGTTCGGTCTGGATATCGCTCGACGAGTGCGGCAGCGACTTCTCCCGTGCTGTAATCGTGGGCAAACAGAAAAAGCCATTCTCCGAGTTCGGATTGGGTTTGGTGATATGGGTTTTTGTATTTTCGTTTTTGTGCCATTTTCTAACCCTTTCTGGTGGTTTTGAGGGGAGTAATATCGTAGGGGTTACGCCCTTCGGTTAAAGTAATGGATGAATGGGAGATTGGAAGATTGGAGTGGCTTCCTGCCATTTGTCCCGTTCTTGGTTCACTATATTATACCCTATTTTTTAACCGTGTGCATAAATGCTGTTATTGTGACCTTGATAGGGGGTTGGAGGGTTTCAATTCGGGGGTTTCGGTCTCATCAATCACCTCATGGTTCATTTGGCAATTGATTGGGGCAGGTGTGCGTGGCGGATTGGGTTTTATGCCTCGTTTTCAGGACTTGAATGCTTGTCATCACGTAGGTAAATCCAACCCCAAATACCAACAACTATAGTAACTGTAATAAGAGCCACAATAGTTTCAACTGTAATAGATAGTTTAACAATCCACTCCTCAGAAGGCCACAAATCAGGAGTAGTCCAAATATCGATAGTTCCCAGAGTAGCTTCAACCTGTGTATTGGTAGGTTGAGCTTCTATGCCAATAGTTTCAACTTCTATATCGCACGCTACAAAAAGAGCTATAACAATATATACTACGAACAGCCAACGTCGAAGATTTTGGGATTTTAATACAATTGGTCTTCCGCCATATCTTATAAGTGAGTTGAATTGCAAAATCTGTTCTAGCTCAAAAATCCGCAAGAGCCGGGTGGTAAGCCTTTCCGTAGTAATTTCAGATGAGAAAAACCAGACCGTCATTAATGTTACTCCTCCAGAGATAGCGAACAACTTAGGAGTTCCAGTTTTCCAATAGGGTAAAGCCAATGCAGCGATAGCTAGTGGAAGAAAAACGGCTGTCAATTTTAATGACGCGTCATTGTCGTTTCTCACATTAAGCCCTAGCTCCTTATATTCTTCTAACAAGTTTGAGTTTTCATTTGACATAGTTGAGTCTCCTTTTAACCACGCGATTCAGCCCGATGCTCCTGCCAACATCACCTATTCATCTTTCCGTGTTTTTATTAAATTTGTTTAAGTAGCTGACCCAAACGAGCCAATCAACTAGTAGTACGGGTGATTTTAGCGAAGCGAATTAACAGTTTTGTTAATCGTTTAGCCTGTTGAGCTATCTTGACTACATCGGCATCACGTGGCTCTGCGTCTAGATCTGTGAGGTCAGCTAACTTAGCTAACATTTTTTCGTGTCTAGACAGACCAGATAAAACTTTTTCGTCTTTACCCAATACATCTAATGGTACGCGTTCAGCCAACCTAGCCAACATATTGAAATAGTCAATCAAAACGATATCCAAGATTTCTACACATTCATCAAAGCTGGATTGGTCCATGTAGGCACTCAACTCATCCAACAATTTTGAGGCAAAAGACAATTCATTTGCCACGACAGTAGACAATTCATCTTTCATCATTACTACCTCCTGATAATTCAATTTTCCTAAAAGAGAAAATAACAGATCTATTGGAAATTTCTCTAATCTGTCATTTCTAAGAGAAGTCATTTTCGATCTGCTGATTCCGAGAAATTCGGACGTTTCCTTTTGAGTCGTTCCTTGATCGGCAATTACATGATTGATTTTTGATGCTAGTTTGACCTTCGTTAATTCTTCATCAGGATTGGGGAAACCTAAATCTTTAAATATGTTTCCTGAACTGATTGTATAGTCTGCCATTTTTTGATTCGGACTAAGTAGATAACGGCTTATGCCTTGTATCTACTTAGTCCGTTTCTTGTTGCACATGAATTTCACGGCCTGATTTCAACCTGCCTTTTCGATTCATCAAAAATCAATCCATGTTTTTCTGACCATTTATCTATGATTGGTTGTAAATCATCAAGAAGTTTACCAGATTTATCACTTATTTCTTCTACGTCCTTAACATCATAACTGAATAACCTGATATTGATTGCAACCTTTGTTCTCTTTTTTGGTCGTGGCATTGTATTCACCTCCTTTTAAGAATTATAACATAAAGCCGTTATCTACTTATTGCGTTTTGATTTCGCTTTGTTCCCTTGATGGGACTGGCGGGTTTCAATCCCCGGTTGCGGTATCATCGCTCGCCTGTTCTTCAAGGAATTCCTTGATTTCTTGTAATAATAAATCCTTTGCGGTTTTATAATTATCAAGGGTTCGCTTGGGGATTGATCTGTTATGTGCCACGCAGTTTCTCAACTTTTCAATCGAATCAACTCGCTGCTCCAAACTTGCCAAGAAATCAGCATATCGCTCTTTTGTAATTGGATTGGCCGTCATCTTCTGTTTCAGCTCTTCAAAATCTTCGGCCTGTTGAATGTATTCAAAGATTCCATCTTGGTTAGGACGCTTGCGATTATTGATTCGGGGATAGTGGCTAAAAAAAAGAAAGAAGAACTCATTCTCGTAAAATTGCTGCATGCGTTGTACTGAGGGGCGCTCAGTCTGCGTGATATCAACGTCTTTCAACAGTGCGTAGAAGTCTTGGCCATAAGTGTCGACGAAAATCAAGGAAAGAGCTTCTCGTAGTTTCATTTCGATTTCAAAGATTTCTTCTCCGTAATCACGAAGTGTGCGCTGCAATTGTGGATCATTTAATTTCAACAGGTGTTCAATTCCTTCATCAGTACAATTCGCTAAAGACTCGCTGAAGTCGTCAATTAATTCCGCCAATCGTTCCTCTCCACTGTCAAATTCTACGGAAAATCCGGAAGTACAACGGCAATCTTCCTGCCTCTCGGCCTTATCTTTTCTTTTCTTGGTATAACGGATGTTGATGTGCTGCCTTAGTTCCTCTTCTTCTGGCGGCTCATCGTACACATCTTCCAGTGCATTCTTCAACATTTCCGTTAAGAGGTCCATCAGATCCAGTTCTTCGGAATACACTACGAGATAGTCTACCGTCACGGACATTTCAGGATACCTCCCCGCTCAAAAGCTGTGTTTCAAATTGTGCCTTCGCATCTTCCCAATTTTCCACGGCTTTTTGTCTTAATTTTGCCGCTTGGGATTGTCGTCCCATCGCTTCATCTGCGATTCTTTCTTGGACATCAAGCGGTGGCACAATAACACTGATTGATTTTAAAGCAGATTGGCTGATTTCAGGAACAACTCCACCATTATTATTCTGAAAAAACTGGGCTTGTCCAATTTGGCTTCTAAAGAAGGTTTCAAGATATTTTGGTAGAATCTGATCGGCATTCAAAGTAACTTTAAAAATGTGGGAACTCAGGATGGCTTCTCTAATTTCATCTTCAACAACTGATACCAAACCCAAAGAACCAGAGCGGGAAATTAGAAAAGAGTCACTTGTCAGTTTTATCTTGTCAGGAATTGCCTCAACATTAACATATCTTGGATCATGATTTTCGATGCCATGCTGTCCTAGATCTGAAACTCTCAAATATCGATAGCCATGATCTGAATACTTTCTTATCTCAACACCGTTTTTCAGATCGGTGATTAAGCTGGAAAGTGGCACAACACGGTATTTTCCTGCTTCCAAAGCCCGTTTGAAGTCACTATATTTGGGTTGATGGAAGTGTGCATCAATCCGATTACCTACCATTTCATTGGCATGAACCACAAAACACTTCTTTTCCTCAACCACTGGCACCTTAATCCCCAATTCTGCTAGCACATAACCATCAATCGAACTTAAGAGTGTGTCCACTTCCTGCCCCTGCTGCTGTTTTTGTGCATAGGCGGATTGCATCATTTTGACAATTTGTGGCTTGTAGATAATCGGTATTGATTTAAGGGCGTGATAATCTAACGCTGGTCGGGTACCTCCTGTTGAACGTCTTGAGGCTAGTTTTTCTCCGACATCACTATTTAGAAATGCAGCTAAAACTTCAGAGGTTTGATAATTTTCAGTCTTTATCGCGACAATGTGCTGGTTGATATTTCCTTCAAAGCCATAAGGGGCTACTGAGGAAACCGCCATTCTTCCAACACCAGTAATTTTTACGAGCAAATCTCCGCCACTCACTTGGCTTCTTTTTAATAATTCATTATGTGTGTCAAAGTTGATGTATTTACAGTCATCCAATCGTAATCCTTCTGGAGATAGGTTTTGCACTCGAATAAACGAAACTCCATTATGGGCATCCGTATAATATTCATCACTTCTCTTTATATCAGGGGTCGACCCGCTAGAAATGCGGGTGATAAAATCCTTTAATGTTTGGTCAGTCAACCTCCTGACTTGTGCTTCCAAATTTGTAAATTCAGGTTGATAAAAATAAGGATCTAATCTGTCTTCGATTTTGCCCCGATAAGTTACAAAAACCTGATTTTCCCTATCGGGGCTTACCCGAAAAAAATCTGGGTTTTCGTCGCTGAACCTTCGATATTCCTCACAGATCATATCAAGGTCGTTAATCGGATCATCTCGTCCAGTTGCATCATAGCCAATCCGCTCTGCAATCGCCATAAAAATCGGTTCATCGTCGCTCAACTTTTCACCGTCCGCGCGCCTGCGGAGAAAAACGATGCTTGCTTTCACACCCGCCCCGAAATGGGCAAACGCCATTTGTGGCAAGCTTACAATGGCTTTGATCTGGAAGCGTTCTAACAGAAAGTCGCGTACCTCTTGTAGCGAGGAGTTGGTTAAGATTCCGTCGGGTATGATGACCGCTGCACGTCCGATGCCGGGTTTAAGAAAATCCCAAATACGTTCAATAAAAAGGATTTCGGTGCGCTGATTTTTGCGGGGTCTCTTACGCCCAGTTTTACTCGTCTGATTGCCCAATTCATAATCCTCAAGGTAGGGGTGTTCAGACAACGACACCCTTGCGCCGAAAGGTGGGTTTGTCAAAATCAGGTCAAAAGAATTTTCTTTGAACTCGTTATTACCGGTCCTTTCACGGATACGATTGAACTCTTGCAGTGAGTTCGCACTGATGACGTTGGTGTGACCATCATCATGGAGAATCATGTTCATTTTAGCAACGCGGGCAATTTCTTCATTAACCTCAATTCCAAAAAGCAGATCTTTGGCAAAGTCGTGCCAATACCTAAAACGATCTATAGGATCATCGTGATACTCGCCTGCCTCTTTCCGTATATAATCAAGTGCGTGGAGTAGGAAACCTCCGGAACCGCAAGCTGGATCTAGTACGCGTTCACTATTTTGGGGCTGCATCATCTCGATCATGAAGTCAATGACTTCTCTTGGAGTGAAATATTGACCGAAATGGCCCTTAAAAAAGTCATCCATAAACGTTTCAAATGCTACTCCCTTTGTATCAAGGTCGGTTTTAGAGAGGTTAATACCTTCAATATGGGAGACGATGGTGCGAAGTGTTGCGGCGTCAATCTTGATGGTATCGGTGAAAACATCAGGTTCTCTCCGCTGCTGCACCTCATAAATTGACCGGATGCGTTCGGCAAGTTTACCACTCGACTCGTGTGTCTTGATCTGGAATTCGTAAGGTTCGCCATTTTTATGATTTGCCTGCTCATCACTGATTTTGACGAAGATAATTTTACACAGTTCACCGAAAGCCTCTGGGGGCGAGAGTTTGCCTCCTCCCCAAAGGGTCTGATGACATTTCTTGATTGTAGAGATGAGTACATCTTTGTTGACAGGGGAAATATCGTCTTGAGTCCCTTTCCGAAAACGGAATTCTTCTGGCTTGCCATACTGCCGGGGGAGGTCTGCGACGATATTCGCCTCGCGTTCGAGAATACCATATCTCGGAGAGAAATCAAGGAATCGTCGTGTCTGACCGGCGACCACCCCAACAAAGTTTGCGCGGAGTTTTGCCCATGTGCCGTTACCACAAGCCTGTTCAACCGCCTGATCGAATTCCGAATCGGTGATGTCGTCGCGCTTACACTCAATCACGGCATAGGGACGAGTCCGCCTGTCGTCACGAAAAACGACTAAATCAGCGGCGTCTCTCGGAGTCCGGTCAGGTACTGTTACTTCAACCCCGATGCGGTTTGGTTCATAGCCGTAGCGATAGATGAGTTCTGCCCAATATTCTGCCCTAATTTTCTCTTCAGGGTCGGCATATCTTTCTGTATGGTTGATTGCAACATAGGTAATCTTTTTAGCTTTTTTCTCTCCTGAAAGGTAGGCGTCTCCATTTTTAATTGCTTTCTCTAAGTAGGTCATGCTTTTCTCCTGTGGGTGATAGGCACGTTGCAGTTGTGCGGTTTGTTTGTACTTAGGTTAGACTTTCTTCTCTAGATCAATAAAACGGTTAAATATAGAATTTAAACTGCGGTTTACGATGGGAAACAGTTGGATTTGAAATTAGGATTTCTCCAACGGCGTCGGAAAAACCTACAGTAACAGGTTGAGACTCTCCAAGATGACACGCATTATAGTTCAGTTTTGTTAAACCAAAAATATCTTGTGCAACTCTTTCTATCGGAGCGTCTCCGTGTTGAATATCAATGCGTAGTGGGACAGGTGTCTCCCACCCGTCATAGGTCGCAATTCGTGGCTTAAATCCGCTTCCCCATAATAAGCCCGCACGGTTATTAAGCCTCCAGAATGTGCCTCTAAGAACTGGCATGTTGCTTGTGCGAAATAATCGCGGCCCACCTCGACGATCCGGACGAACCCGTACCCCAACGAGTTTAACATCCTTTGGACACGCTTCCTGATAGCCAGAAAATTCCTCTTTGCTAATGTATGATCGTGAATGTAAGAAAATCTCTTTAAGTTGCTTACCCTCAAAGGCTTCGTAAGTTTTTAGAACACCATCTAAGAGTTTGCATGCCGCAGGCTTAGTTAAATGAAATTGTTTATTTTTCGATGAATACCATGGGCCATATTCACCGAGGAATACTATACCATCTCCAGTATTGAGAAACATCTGTGCAGCGCAACAGGCTGTGTCCCCTTTTTCTTCTGGATCGACTTGGCGAAAGGCAATCCCAATGTAGCAAACCCCATCGCGAGCAGTAACCAGTCTCCAAGGCTTTCCACCGCATTTGTAATAAAGTGCAGTTCCAATGTTCCACATACGGTCTGATAGCGGGGTGAGTGAACGTTCTCCAAATGGATTGTGGTTTGTCAACCGCAATGTGGATTCACGCAGAATTTGCAAAGGAATATCGTACTGCATTGAACGTGCTTTAAGTTGTCGTCGAAAATCAGGTGACAGTTGATATTGCTCTTGATTAAAATTATCAAAGATCTCAAATTGTCCTGCCTTTCTGCTCTGTATTGTTTTCGCAGAAACAGGTTGACCAATAGAATCCGCAACATAGGATTTTGGACGGCAATTCTGCCAAATTTCATCTGGAACTACACAGATCGCCACGCCAATATTTTCATCCAATTTGCTCGCTTTTTCAATCTGTTCAAGATAACACTTGACAACCCCAAACGCCCGTTCGTATTCGTCTGGATGACGAGAGGCTTCAATAAGTGGAGTCTGATCAATTCGATAAGACCAGACTGGTTCACTAGACCAGGGCGAATAGAATGCCGCTTCAAACCCGGGAAATGGGGGCCAAAGCCGCAAATTTGCTTTTGGGGCAAAAACGGCTGGACGATTCATAGCATCTGACCAGGCCTTAAACTGAGTAATTCCTTCGCCGGTTCCAATAACGATGTAAGGCAGGGTCCCCGGCTTTGATGGCGCATCGGTATCAAAAGGTCCAAAGAGAGCAAGCCCATCATGCGGATCTGCTACCCTCTGTCCGTAGCGGAATTCTAATTCTGGCTCATTAAATACTATGGTTGATTCAGTCATCGTTGATTGTGTCATCATTAATATCTTCATCCGAGTACTCATCATGAATTCTGAGTAATTCTGATCGCTCGTAACTTAATTTATCAAGGACTGTTTCGTTGATACCAATTGGAGTGTTCAAATGCAATGGGATTGTCTCGACAATAATTTGTTCATCTTGTTGTTCACCAATAGTTATCTTCTCGCCATCTGCAAGAAACTGACTTACAGCTAAAATGCGGTTGAACCAGTGGTTATTCCACCAGTTTTTACATAGATGTTTACGCCGTGAATCAATTGTACGTTTATTTGTGAAGGGTTTTCCTTCTAGGTCTGAAAGACGAACTCGTATACGAATAAGTGCTGTAAAATCATCAAAAAGATCTTGACTAACATAGAAAGAGGGGGCAAGTGAATATAAGTATTCACGTCCAGGTGAATATGTTCTTTTTCCTCTGACATTTACATAGGTTTTTAAACCATCAGGTCGAGTAAAGTTGAGTCGATTTTTCTCCACAAGATCCAGAGGAAAATACAGCAGTTCTGTTTCGGGACAGTATTTCAATCCTTTCTGATAACACTTCACAATCAGGGCTTTCCTGATAAGTTCCGATACCAAGTTAAGAGACCAAATGCCATCTATTTTCTCAACTTTCGACCAAAGAGCGTCCACTGTTTCTATTATAGGATATTGCTCAGCGATTGAACTTGGCGGTTGATGAAAACTGAAAAATGTATTGTAATTGAACTTTCGATAGGACCACTCGCACTCGAGCATCTCAAGGCGTTCTTTTGGGATTACACCTTGTACTTTGAAACGATGAATAACTTCCGGTATCTTGTGAATTCGTAAACAGTTTGAAAAGAGCGTTTCTATTTCCTCTGATAAGATGTCGTTTTCTAAAAATGTTTCTGCAGCAATTCGCCTCCCGTGAAGTAGTGATTGTGGGCAATTAATAGATTTCAATTTTTCCAATAGTTGCTTTAGTCCTGCAGCCCAATTATCAAATGGGATAAATTTCAATGCTGTTGTAGCTTGGTCTAATTGCGAATTGCTTACACCATCCACATTTAGAGGTATCAGGAAATCTTGATTACGTTCACTTGCTATGTTAAGTGCAAGTGATCTTTGACGCATTACCTCTGGATTTCTAAGCGACGCTCGTGAATACAAACCAAGAACCCTAAAAGTTCGATTTTTAATGGCCTCATCAACATCATCGGGATAAGTTTCACCGCCAAGCAATTTGAACTGTTCACACCACACGAAATAACCCTCTGCTGTCAATTTTTTGGTCAACCAATCCGCAAGCACTCGATCTTCGCCTACAGAGCTTATGAAAAGGTGATCACGCTTTGTTGATGTGGTAAGCTGATCTTGAATTGCAAGGAATTCTGGCGGAAAAATTCCCGGGTGCTGTTCCTTAATCTGTGGATAATTTATGTCAAGCAGGATTTGCAGGCGTTCAGCACCAAAGAGGTCTAATTGCCAACCAAATTCCTTCCGAATAAACGTGATTGCTTCATCTCGTTCATTTGGTCTCAATCTAGCTGTTGTGATAAAGATTAGCTGGTTACATGCGTGACCATGTTTATGGATTTTTTCTGCATCTTCGGCAAGTTTGGCTCTCCAATCTTCACGGACGCTATAGGCAAATATTGTAGTTTCATTAGATTTATTGACATGAATTGCGTCTCGCCCTTTATCACTGAAACCACCGAGCGGTTCAATAGAATTATATCCTTCCAGCGACATCAAGCCATTGCAAAGTCGCTCAAAGTCAAAATAGTCTGTAATTTCTTGAAGACAATAGATTGTGAGATTTGCTGGCATTTTTAAAATGCAAAGTCCGTTAGGTTCTGCTTATCTTACCCGTGCACCAATGGAAAACATCTGCCGGTTTCTTCTAGGTTACTCTCGATCTCTAGGTTGATTATTTAACTGAGGGGTGCTCATAAATCGCTTTCGATGCAGCCGCACATCAGGAGAAGGTTCTCCTGCCCACAGTGGGAGAGGCTTCCTAGCCTTGATGCGCGTTTTCAACTACTGTGCCGTTGTGATTCAGTCAATAATCCGTGCAATCTGTGCCTTCAGTTTAATCCGCGATTCAGACAACGATCACATGTCGCCCCTCTGGGGCTTGGAAGAAGGGTTCTATCGCCCGGCTATACACATTGCGCTCCTCTGGAGCGCGGGTATTAGAGTCTCGGCATTCTATAGACATATCGCTCCTCTGGAGCGAAGAGTAAAACATTTTGACTCTAATAGAAAACCGATGGATATGCAACTAGCAACTTGAGTTAAAAAGTATCACGAACTTCAAGTTGTGTCAAGGGTAAACAGATGCGGTCGGGATTCGGAAATCCCTCCCCGATAGATCGGGATGCAAGCATATATGGAGAGATGTGTCGGGATTCGGAGATCCCTCCTACTGGTCCCTAGAGTAGCGTTTTGAGATTGACAGCTTTGTCGTGCTTGGGTTAGAATGAGGGCAATTTCTGAGCAGTAGGAGGAGCGGGATGGTTATTGAATGGAATACGCACATTTTTAGTCCGGATTTGCAACGGTATCCGTTTCATGAGAGGGCATCCTACACGCCTGATGTCTCTATCCAGCCGGCGGATCCGCTGGGGGCATATCTGGCGCAGATGGATCAGCACGGTATTGACCGTGCGGTGTTGGTACATCCAGAGCCTTATGGGGATGATCACCGGCTCGTTCTGGATTGCTTGGAACAGGAGCAGGAGCGCGTCAAAGGCACATGCCTGTTCTACCCAGAGGATCCGGATGCGGCTCGCAAGATGGAGGAGTTGGTGGCGCGACAGTCCCGGATTATTGCAACGCGATTCCACGCCCACCGTGGCAAGGAGACGTATCTGGATAGCTTGACGAGTCCTGAAGTGCGGAGAATCTGGGAGAAAGCGTTAGACCTGAATCTCATCATTGAATTGCACATTGGACCAAACTATGCACAGGGGGCGGCGGAGATGTTGCGGGACTACCCGGAGTCTACGGTGCTGATTGATCATCTGGCAGAGCCGCACATGGGGGACGCGGTGGAGTTTGCACATGTCCTGGATCTGGCGGATTTCGATACGGTGTATATGAAGCTGTCTGGTCTCAATCACTTTGTTACGGATGCGCCCCTCTACCTGAGTGCGCGCCCGTTTACCCGTCGTGTCATTGAGGCCTTTGGACCGGATCAGATGGTCTGGGGCAGCGGCGTACCCGATATAGTGGATGCACATCTATCGGAGTACACAGAAGCAGACCGGCGGAAGGTGAAAGGGGAGAATCTGGTGAGGCTGTTAGGCTGGGATTAGGTACATTAACAAAGAGAGAGGATTTCTGATGGAACGTTTTCCTATTTTTGAATCATACGAATTTGGTGAGGAGCAGAAGGCAGAGATGGACCGGATCGGGCATTTTGTACTCACCGGCATCTTGACACCGAAGGCGTGTGAACGGTTGACCGAATCGCTATCGTACATCCAATCGCTCGTTCCAAATGCGACTGAGGGACATGAGCCGAATCGGTTTGCTGCGGAATACGACGAATTCTTGGAGAGCTTGATTGGACATCCGCAGATGGTCACGCTCGCCCGACAGGTACTTGGGGCAGACATCCGCTACGATCATTGTGTGACGCTTAACCGACCGGGTGGCAATCAGGGGACTCGTTGGCATAGTCACGAATACTCGGACGACGATCCGAGTTTAGGATTCATACGTATCTTCTTTTATGTCAATGGGTTCGATGTTGATGATGGTGGGTTGAAGGCTGTGCCGGGGAGTCATCTGTATCGGGACCCGAAGATCCATTTTCAGACAGATGAGGAGCTGCAATCGGGCTGGATGGCGGACAAAAAGCACCCGCTTACCGGTGAGCCTTTAGAGATAGAAGACCTATCTGTCCCTGACGGCACGGTGGCCCTGATGTGGACACACGCGGCGCACGCTGTCAGTCCGAGACAGCCCAATAGCAATACACGGTGGACAGTGGTCTATGCCTACCGTAACCCCGGCAGGCCCTCTGCAGCCCGTTGGATTAGTGAGGAGTTTGAGCGTAAACCTATCGACGGGGCTGAAGGATTGATGAGTCTCTATTAGTAGATCGAGATTCATATCTCGGCATAGACTTCGAGCATATTTCCTTCAGGGTCGGCAAAATACACCGTTCGGTGTCCCCTAGGCTGGTCGGTAGGCGGCTCAAGGATTTTCACGCTTTTGGCAACGAGTTGGTCGTGGCACAGACTCACTTCGTCCGGCGATACGAGAAAGGCAAGCTGCACGCCGGGTAGCTCTGGTCGAACACCGTTCCCGTCGTAATATCGGGTGCGCTTGCGCAGCGAAAGCAGCACATTGCCCGCGCGGAATGTCAAACCTGTCTCGGACTCAGAGACCACCGGAAAGGGGAATAGATCACGGTAGAACGCTTTCATTGTTTCCAAGTCGTCACAGAGAACTATTGCGTAGTTGAGTTGTTGAACAGAGGTAAGCACGGTTGAATTCCCAATTTGAGATAACGATGTAGGAAAGATTGAAACCGAGAAACGCCTTGAAGTTGTTTAAAACAGGAAGCCTGATTCAAAAAGGTAGGACATCTTGGTAAGGACTGCCCGCTCGCCGCTGGTGCTGTCGGCAAATACGAGGAAGAATCGACTTTCTGGGGTGAAGCGGTAATCAAAGACGGAATTGAAGTTGTACTTTACTTCATGAGACATGCGCTCGTCTACCCGCTCTGCGAAGATTCGCCACCCCATCCGCCGGGTGAATTGGTAGGTGGTGTTCACACCGACGATGAGCGTATTGCGATTTTCACGCCAGAAGAAGTTGCTTCCGTTCATGCCAAAACTGAGTTTGCCGAAGAGATTAACATTGGCAGACACCCGCGTGTATCGGCTATATTTGTCTTGACGGGGACCAAAGCGATTATACAGCGATAAACGCCCCCATTTGGGACGGTAACTGATATTTGTGCCGATATATTCCCTGTCGTAAAGTGCTCCATCCTCACGTCGCGTTCCGCTTCCAACAAAGGTATATAGATCAAACCTGCCAATATCAACCCCGCCGGACAACCCGATACGCCGGTCCCATAACAGATGCTGTCCGTTGAGTTTATAGAGGTGATAACCACTTACGTAGTACCCGCGGACAAGGTTATCTTTGTCGAATCGATGTCTGTATCGCAAACGACCGAATGTCTTGCGGAACGCCTCATCTTCCAACCCTATTTCATTTGGGCGAAAACCTTCAGGCATATCTTCGACGCGGGCTTCGGCACCCCATCCACTCTCATGATCCCAATCCATTGAGGCGTGGAACGCTGAGTGCATTTCACCGTGGATCCAATCGGTCACGTATTGACCGCGAGCGGTTACGTCACGATGGAGGGCGAACCGACCATCTAACGAAAGCAATGTCACATCTCGATCTTCCTGATGCTTCTGCAAGCCCATTGCACCAATCACTGTGCGCTGACCAACGTTTCGGCTGACTCGCGTAGCAAGGAGGTTCGCTTGTTTCTTCTGATCGTTGTCGTAGCGGTCAACCATCGTTCCATAGGTATCGATGAAGGCGAAATTGTAGTCCCCAACTTTCCCCGTTGATTTGACACCGTAGTCGATGTCCTGAACCCGTCGGCTATAAAATAGGTCAAGTGGTAATTCAAACAACTCCGATCCTTCACGGAAAAATGGACGCCTTTCCGGTAGGGACATCTCCCGATCGCTTGAGACGCTGATGCGCGTAGAGTCGCTCTCCAGTTGTGAGAAGTCAGGGTTAAAAGTCAGATTTGTGGTAATGTTCGTTGAGAACGGGACGGCGATGTCTAAGCCGGCATTCATATCGAGCGACTCGCCTTCGACCGAGCGTTGGGTGACGTAGGGCAGAATATCAATCTTTCGATTCGCATTCACCTTGCTGAATTCGAGGTTCTCCAGCTTACCGAACTCCGAAACCCGACTAAAATCGTCGCCGGTATCCGCCCACGTATAACGGGTGCCCTCCATTGGATGCGGTCGCGCAAAGTTAATGCCCCATGTCGTTGTTTCGGGATCAAAACGGAGTTCACTGAAGGGGATTGCCATCTCCGCTGTCCAATGGTTTCCATTTTTCTGGATCTTTGCCTCCCAGTTCGCATCCCACGCTTGGTCAAAGTTGCTCTCGTTGCTGATTTTTGCGTCCATCTGTGTGCCTAGCGTATTGACCGCTAGCACATAGCAGTTCCGTTGATCATGATAGGTATCAAGCAGCACTTGAATCGTATCATCTCGCCAGACGGGGGCATCGCGGCGCGTTTGCGTCTCGCGCAACGCCTCCATATTGGGTTCGTCGCAACGCACGCCGACATAAAGCGTATTTTCATCATACAGGACCATCGCTTTGGTGCCCAATTCTGCGGGAACGCCGTGTGCGCCTTCCACGCGGTAAAAATTGTCCGCGGTCTCGGCTTGTTCCCAGACAATATCACAGAGATCCCCATCAATAACAGGCGGGGTATCAAGCCATTTGGCTTTGATAACACGACCGGAACTTTGACTATCAGCAAAAACTGACGACCTTAGACATACCGTCATAATTAAGATCGCCAAACTTATCCATCGTTGTCGTTGAACATTTATCCACATTATTACTACTATCTCCTATCTATGCTGACCAAGAAGAATCGTCATCAATTGAATTTGTGTTTTTGAACTGCTTGTTATACATATCTGCGTACATCCCATCAGCGTCTAACAGCTGCTCATGGGTACCAACCTCAACAATCCTGCCCTCTTTCAGCGCAACAATCATATCCGCATTTAGAATGGTCGAAAGGCGGTGTGCGATTACGAATGAGGTTCTGGACTGCATCAACCGATCTAGTGCCTCTTGAATCTGCGATTCAGATTCCGTATCCAAATTGGAGGTCGCTTCGTCCAGAATCAGGATGCGCGGGTCTCGTAAAATGGTGCGTGCAATGGCGATGCGCTGCTTCTGCCCGCCGGAGAGACGCATTCCGCGTTCCCCGACCTCTGTCTCGTAGCCCTCTGGTAACTGATCGACAATGAACTGATGTGCGTTGGCAGCGAGGGCGGCTTGTACAACTTCCTCATCCGTAGCACCGAGTTTGCCAAATCGTATGTTCTCAGTGACCGAACCTGCAAACAGGAAATTATCCTGTAACACAATTCCCATCTGATTTCGCAGTGACTTAATCGAAACGTCGCGGAGGTTATACTCATCCACGAAGATATTTCCCCCCACCGGATCGTAAAATCTGGAAATCAGGTTCGCAATGGTGGTTTTTCCACACCCTGATGGTCCAACTAACGCCACCATCATCCCCGGCTTGGCTTCAAGGTTGATATTGTGCAGGACCGGGTTCTCTGGTTCGTAATGGAAGGAAACATCTTCAAACTTGACATGGCCGCGAATGTTGGCAAGATTTATCGCGTCGGGCGATTCTTCAACGGTCGGCTCCGAATCGAGCAGACCGAAAACGCGTTCAGCCGAGATCATCGCCTCTTGAATTTGTGTGTTGACCCGAATCAGGTTCATAATTGGCTCTTGGAGGCGTTCCATAAACTGGTAGAAAGCGAGCATTGCCCCGATGGTAAATTCGCCCTGAATAACTAGGTACCCCCCATAACAGAGGACCGCAGACCTGCCGATTGACCGGAAGAAGAGTGCAACACGCCCCATCGCTGTTTGGGTTGCCATGATTTTGATTCTTGATTCAAGGGTCTCGCGCATATCATGGAATAGCTGTCGCTCATGGTAACGTTCCCGATGAAAAGCCTTGACGACCTTTGCCCCCGCGACCGCTTCGTACATCCCCGTTGCAATGTCCGCCCACTTGTGCCGCCATTGACGCCACATCGGACGCAGCCGTTGAATGAAGATGTGATAGTTCCCAATGATTAGCGGGAAGATCAGCAAGGAGAAGAGGGTCAGCTTCCAATTCCAGTACAGCATGAGACCAAGCATAAGGATGAAAGTGACCGCATCGGTTACGATTCGAATTGTTGTTTCGGTGGCGAGATTCCGCAGCGAAGCGACATCCTCCCTGACCCGTGAGATGATCTGTCCGGTCCCTTGGGATTCATAGAACTGCATCGACAACGACTGTAGGTGAGAGAACACCTTATTTCTCAAGTCAAACAGGATACGCTGACTGACCCATGTCATCACGTAGGTGCAGAGGTAGGACAGGACGCCGAAAATCGCATAGTAGACAACAATAACAACAAGAATAACAATCAACCAGTCGATCAACGTATAATGAAACTCACGCCCTAGCAAGGTGTATGCAAGCGTTGCAGTATAAACCTTGATTTCACCTTCGGCGGCGTACAGCTTACCGTTTTCTTTCCAGATCGCATGCTGCTTTTCATTTGCCCTATCAATGACGAGCCAGTGACTGCCTGCCTCTTCAACCGAGACAATTGCCTTTGACGATAGCAGAATGTCCCGATCTTTGAACGTTTTATGCAGCTTTTTGGAGGCTTCATTGAATTCCTTACGCAAAGGATCCGACATCCTTTGAAGTTCCACTAAATCGGTCACACCCTCAAGTTTTTCTAAATACTGCTTCTTCTGGAAATCTGAGTCAAGTTGAAACACCTTCTGATTGATGCGGTATTTCTGACCCGTTTCGGTGTCATTGAGTTTCCATTTTTCTCCCTGCTTTTCAATTGACACGGCGGTGCTTGAGGAGAGTGAAATCCCTGCTGCCTCAAACTCCTGCCTTAGCCTGTTAGAAAGCCTTGCCTGATTGTCTAAATCATCCCGAAACATCAAATTGACGCTTGCGAGCGGTTTGTTAGCGGGTATCAAAATGTCGTCAATGACGAACTTCTGAACAAGCGGCATGAATAGCGGCGACTGCCCGACAAGCACGACCAAGAAAAACCCCAGAATCAGTTTGGGTATATAAGGCTTCGCGTATGCAAATAATCTTAAAAACTGTTTCATCGCTAACTCCACATCCCTACAATTTATGGTGGACCTTACAATTAATGAGACACTCCAAACCGGTGCGGTTGGAAACCGCACCTACCGGTGCCGAAAGTGTCTATTTATTTTTAGAATTCACCATAGTTGCCGCTTACATCTTCGTCTTTTCGCTAGTTTGAAGCACGTCCCGAATCTTTCTAGTTGCCTTTGTCTCCGCTACGACGGTTTTTTGAAGCACTTTAATCGCTGCGCGACATTTCGGCTTGAAGTGACTCATCGCTTCTTCCGGGGTCTGTGCCTCTCGATTCGGGTGCATCCAGAAGTGCATTCGAGATAATCCCAAACCGAGTCGGACTTTCGTTTTGTCATCCGTCAGTGCATCTTCGCGCGCTTCAAGTGAAGGTAGTAACCGTTGAACAGCTTTGAGCAATCCTACAACCTTCTGGTATTCAGCGACTGCATCATCGAGATGCTCTACTTCCTCATCTTCAAGGTGTTCCCTGATCATCTGTAGATAGTCCACAGCTGCGGTTCGCGCTTCAATGAATTGTGTCAGCGGTTGTCCGTTCCACTTCATAATTTTAGAAACGTTATGCTCAGTCAGCTTTCTCTTTCGACTCAGCAGGCCGCTCAAGTGGGCGATTAGCTCGTCATAGGCTGCGAGACCGATTGCACAACCGTTAATTTTTCGACGAGTCTCTGCCATTTTTCTCGCGACACGCAGGGTGCCTAGGGCTGCGTCGCGCCCCTTGGGTTCGCGCTCACGCTCGCCGATCACAAATTGGTAATAGCCGCGGGGGCCCAGTTCCAGAAATCCACCGCTCGGATGCCATTCTTTGTGGAGGTCAGCGGCTTTAATCTGATACCGGGAACCGTTCTGGCAGATAAGGGTTTCTGGTCCGTTGTCTTGGGTAAGGAACGGACAGGAATCATCGAACGGCAGTAATGTCGGCTTTCCTGCACGCGTATTTTCTTGGAGCCGTTCCGACGCAGCCTCGTAGGTGTCATCGTATGAGACTTCGAAGCTATAACCGAGCGTCCTACAGGTTGCGCGCAGCGGGTTGTGGAAAAAGGTATTCATCCCCGCTTCAGGGTCAGTGCGGTTGTAAAAGAAACGGAAAGCTTCACCGGACGCACCCATCAGATAGGCGTATGAAACATCGTCCTTGCGATACTTCAAGGCTTCTTGGACAGTGTGGATGTAATCTATGGGTCGTGTTTGGGTCACTGGTTGATTCATTTGATTCATTGTTACTTCTCCCGGCTGTTTTCAGCCTTTGTGTTGAGTTTTCCCCAACATAAAATGATGGAGTGGAGTAAAATTGTCTCCACCATAGCGATACGAGGTGACTATTACGCATAAACTGTGCCAACTTCACGTCTAGACCTAAAAATGGGGTTCAACCCTTGCTATGACTGGATCTTCAAGGAGAAGGCGTGGACCCGAATGGAATATTTGGATTGTTACAAAATGTGACAGTCAAGGGGGATTATTAGGGATTATTTGGAGGAAAATGTGGGAGGCAGCGCGTCATTACTGACTTTGGGCTTGATGTGTTGCATTTTGTAACATGATACATTTTGCAACGGTATGGTATGAAGCGTGGGGACATTTTTCCTATTGTCAATCACCGATGGAAGGTGTTAAAATATCTCTGAGCGTAAAAAAACGCGTAATCTAAGATTTGAAGGGAAGCGCACAGGTGGACATGAAACGAGCCAAACTTGTTGTCGGCTCACTGATAGCGGAACCGGGACAAAGTATTGAGGGGCATCTAAAAGCAGGGAATATGCAGGATGGTACGCCCTTCCGACTACCGATTGTTTTAATGAATGGCATACAGGGTGGGAAAACGCTCTACCTGCAAGCAGCGAGCGATGGGGATGAACTCAACGGGATTGCCGTCATCCATGAGATTTTACGTCAAATTCGCCCCGATAATCTACGAGGTCAGATTGTTGCCGTGCCAATCGTGAATTTCCACGCATTTCACGCCCGACAAGCCCACAGTCCCGTCGATAACATGAAGATGAATCGATGCTTTCCGGGACGCCCCGATGGCACCTCCAGTGAACGGATCGCTTATAAGCTCTTTCATACTGCTATCCGCCAAGCCGATTACTGTGTTGATCTGCATCAAGGTGGAGTCCACCCTATGATCGATGAGGTTCGAGTGCGCGTTGACCCAAAACACCCGCAACATGCAGCCTGTCTTGAGCTAGCTCGTATATTTGGGCTGGGTTACATCTTTGATCAGAAGGGACCGAAGGGTCAACTGGCTCAAGCTGCACCTGAGATTGGTATTCCAACGATTGATCCGGAGCTAGGTGGGTGTCATGGTTGGGATGCTACTAGCATCGCAAAGGGGGTGCAGGGTGTCCTAAATATCCTCAAATACTACGACTTTATTGATGGGGAACCGAAGTTGCCCCAGCGGCAGGTCATCATCAACAAGTTTGTGTCACTTTGTAGTGACCAAGGTGGTTTTGTGTACTACCAAGCGGACCTGTATGATCAGGTTGAAGCGTATCAGCCGATTGCAGAAATCTGCGATGTCTTTGGTCGTTTGCGAGAAACTATCCGGGCTCCTGAAAGCGGCATCTTTTGGTCGCGCCCGGTACATCCGATGGTTGCCACCGGTGAGTCAGTTGGGAAGATCGGTATTCCGTCTGACTACATCCAATAAGCAGAGAAAACGCGAAAACCGGAAAACGGGAAAGCGGGCAAGTGAATTATCTCGTTCTCCCGTCTTCTCGTTCTCTCGTCTTCTCGTTTTTTCTACCTTTCCATTTGTGCTAAAATTCCAACCCAATTTTCCCCGCTTTGTATCAACTCATGATTTTCTTTCAGTCCACGGATCTCAAGCACTCGGAAACCATTTGCCTCCAGCTGTGTTTCGATCTGTGACGTCTCCTGTGCCAGAATTCCTGACAGTATCAACCGTCCCGCCGGCTCAAGAAATTTCGGACATATAGGAATCATCGGCAGGAGGACTTTCGTCAGGATATTGGCAACAATGAGCGGATATTTTTGTCTTTCAAGCGCGTTCAATCCGTCGCCCTGATGCAAACGAATAACTGATTCCACCTCGTTGAGTTGAATGTTGCTTTGGGCTATTGGAATCGTTGTTGCATCCAAATCAACGGCATCAACCCGCTTGGTGCCCAATTTGGCGGCTGCAATCGCCAAGATGCCAGAGCCAGTGCCAATATCGGCGACGAAGTCAGAACCCTTAATGGAGATCTCCAATAATTCCAACGCGAGTTGTGTTGTGGGGTGTTGTCCTGTGCCGAATGCCATGCCCGGATCTAATCGGATTAAGACCTCAGATGGTTCGGGCACAATATCATCCCATGTTGGCGCAATGACTAAGCGTTTTCCGATCTTTTGAGGTGGGAAGGCTGACCGCCACTGTTCTGACCAATTATCTTCCTCAATGGACTCTAGTGTGACCTTTGCAGGCTGCGTATCAATCCCCGCTTGGATTAGGTTGGCGAGGAATTCGCGAAAATCATGGACGCGCTCACCAATAAGGTCGTCCGTTGGGAAGTAGGAGATCAGTGTGACAGAAGGAGAGTTTGAGGAGGGGGTATCTCTTATTTCAATGCCTGTTGCATCGCGTTCAAAGAGATAGTTTGCGACGGCCTCCGACGCTTCCTGAGAGGTTGTGATTGTTACCTGAGCCCATTTCATAGCTCTTTGCTGCGGTTTCATCAGTCATACAGAACCGCCGACCTTTATCGTTTAGGTATTTTTGTCTTCGTCATAGTCATCATGGCGGTGGAAAAGCTTGTCACCGAGTTTATCGAAAAAGCCTGAATGTCCTTCGCCCTCGCTTTCACCGCGAACCTGTACAAATGTTTCCAAAAGCTCTTTTTCCCGTTCTGTTAGGTTCGTTGGGGTTTCGACTTGGACTTGAACGATGAGATCTCCAGAGCCGTAGTGGTTGTAGTAGGGAACCCCCTTGTTGGGAATGCGTAACCTTGCACCAAACTGTGTACCACTGGGAATCGTGACTTTGATAGTCTCATCGAGTGTAGGGATTTCAAGTGTGGTGCCGAGTGCAGCTTGTGGGAATGAGATCGTTGCTCTCGTTACCAGATCGTTATTTTCTCGCACAAAAAGATCGTGGGGCGCTACGTGGATGATAACAAAGAGGTCACCGGGCGGTCCTCCGTTGACTCCGGCTTCGCCTTCCCCACGCATCTGAATCTTAGCGCCGGTGTCAACACCCTTGGGGATACGAACCTTGATTTCACGAACGTTCCGAACAAGTCCCTGCCCGCGACATTCGTTACAAGGTTTCGGAATCACCCTGCCTTCACCTTGGCAGCGTGGGCAGGTGCGTGACATACTGAAGAAGCCTTGTGTCCGTGTGACTTGCCCGCGTCCAAAACACTCTGGACAGGTTTCCGGTTTGGATCCGACTTCCGCCCCGGTGCCGTGACAGGTTTGACAGGTCTCCAAGCGCGGGATATCAATGTTCAAGGTTTTTCCGAGCATAACATCTTCTAAGGAGATTTCCAGATCATATTGTAGGCTCCGCCCACGTTTGGGCCCTCCCTGCCTGCGACCAGAGCCGCCAAATCCAAAAAGATCTCCAAAATCACCGAAGATGTCCCCGACGATATCCTCAAAATTACCAAAGTCAAACCCACCGGCTCCCGTCATGCCTTCTAGCCCTGCATGGCCAAACTGGTCATAGCGGCTACGCTTCTCGGCATCGCGCAATACCTCGTACGCTTCGGTGGCCTCTTTGAATTTTTCTTCGGCTTCTTTATTATCAGGATTCTTATCAGGGTGGTATTTAATTGCCAGTTTACGATAGGCTTTCTTAATCTCATCTTCGCCCGCGTTTTGACTGACATTGAGTACTTCATAATAGTCGCGTTTTTGCGCCATGGTCCTCTCCACTATTTTTTCTCTGCTTTATCGTCCGTGTTTTCGTCAACAACTTCTGCTTCAGCATCAACAACAGTTTCGTCCGATGGTTCTGTTCCAGTGGTTGCATCTTCTGCTTCCGCTGTTGCCTCGGATTCGGCTGCTGCTTGGGCGTACATTACTTCGGCTAATTTATGGCTTGCTTGCGTCAACGCATCGGTTTCCGCCTTAATGGCTTCGATGTCATTTCCGTTCAATGTTTCCCTTAATTTTGCGATTGCGCTTTGGACTTCGTTGCGATCTGCCTCAGAGATCTTATCCCCGTATTCGTTGAGTGACTTTTCCGTGCTGTAGATTAGCGAGTCGGCACTGTTGCGAGCTTCGGCTTCCTCTCTTTTTTGTGAATCTTCTTCGGCGTGCTCTTCGGCGTCTGTCACCATCTGTTCAATCTCCTCGTCGGACAAGCCGCTTGAGGATTCGATCCGAATTTTCTGCTCTTTCCCTGTTCCAAGGTCTTTCGCAGAAACATGCACAATGCCATTCGCATCAATATCAAACGTCACGTCGATCTGTGGCGTTCCACGCGGTGCCGGCGGAATACCTATCAGATCAAATTGACCGAGCGTGCGATTATAGGCTGCCATATCACGCTCACCCTGTAGCACATGTATACTCACAGCTTCTTGGTTATCTGAAGCGGTCGAAAAGGTTTGGCTTTTCTTGGTTGGGATGGTGGTGTTTCGTTCGATCAGGCGCGTGAAGACAGCGCCAAGTGTTTCGATACCGAGAGAAAGGGGTGTGACATCCAGCAGCAGCACATCCTTGACCCCTTCATCACCGGACAGGACACCACCTTGGATTGCTGCCCCGATGGCGACCACTTCATCAGGATTGACCCCTTTGTGCGGTTCCTTACCGAAAAACTGCTGAACGACCTCCTGTACCTTTGGCATCCGCGTCTGACCACCGACCAGTACAATTTCATCGATGTCCGATGCTTGCAACTCAGCATCAGCAAGGGCTTGGCGACACGGCTCAATTGCCCGATCAATGAGGTCTGCGGTAAGCTGCTCAAGTTTCGCACGCGTGAGTGTGAGATTCAGATGCTTGGGACCACTTGCGTCTGCGGTAATGAAAGGCAGGTTAATCTCTGACTGTAGTGCCGTTGATAATTCACACTTTGCCTTTTCCGCTGCTTCCCTCAAGCGTTGGAGCGACATGGGATCTTGACGCAGATCTATACCGTTCTCGCTAAGGAATTCTTCGGCTAACCAATTGACAATGTTCTCATCGAAGTCATCGCCGCCCAAGTGTGTATCCCCATTGGTGCTTTTGACTTCGAAGATGCCTTCGCCAATCTCAAGGATCGAGATGTCAAAGGTGCCTCCACCCAAATCGTAAACAGCAATTTTCTGATCCGTTTTTTTATCTAATCCGTAAGCGAGGGAGGCGGCGGTCGGTTCGTTAATGATTCGCAGTACTTCAAGTCCAGCGATTTGCCCGGCGTCTTTGGTGGCTTGGCGTTGTGCATCGTTAAAATATGCAGGAACCGTGATAACAGCTTGCGTCACCGTTTCACCGAGATACGCTTCCGCTGTCTCCTTCATTTTACGCAAAACAAGTCCTGAAATCTCAGGAGGTGCGTGCTCACGATCATCAATCTTGATTCTCGCTTCGCTACCGCTTCCCGCGATTACCGCATAAGGTACTCGCTGCATTTCTTCGCTAACTTCATTATAACGTCTCCCCATGAAACGTTTAACTGAAGATACGGTGTTCTGAGGGTTGGTTACTGCCTGTCGTTTCGCCACTTGTCCAACGATCCGCTCGCCCTCTTGCGTAAAGGCGACAACAGAAGGGGTGGTACGATTACCTTCAGCATTTTCAAGGACCTTCGGTTCTCCGCTCTCTAAAACTGCCACACACGAATTCGTTGTACCGAGGTCTATGCCGATTACTTTACTCATTTGATTCTTCCTCCCCGAGGTTCGGGACTTCACTTTCCGCAACCTGTTCGCTTTTTCCCTTAGAAACCGAAACCATCGATGGGCGAATCACGCGACTGTGTAACATATACCCTTTCTGCCACTCTTCAATGACGTTATTTTCGGGAACATCCTCTGATTCAACGTGCATCACCGCTTCATGTTGCATGGGATCGAACGGTTCGTTGACGGCTTCGATCGGAGTTACACCGCGCTTTTCAAGGGCACTGAGAAGCCCTTGGTAAATCATCTTAACTCCTTCAACGAGGGCGTCAACATCTTGGGATTCCTTTGTCGACTGGATTGCTCTTTCGATACTGTCTATTGTTGGAATCAGCTCTTTTACGAAGCTTTCAAGGGCGTATTTTAAGGATTCCTCTTTCTCGCGTTCAGTCCGTTTTCTTGAATTATCGAACTCCGCGATTGTCCGGAGCATCTGGTCGTGTTGTTTCTCGGACTCAGCTTTATATGCCTCATATTCGGCTTCTAGATTGGCGAGTGCTTCCGCTTCGGGTGAATCCCCCGATCCAGCATCTGCGTTGGGCTCTTCCGTTTCAGAAACCTCCGGCGCATCATCGATTGGTGGACTCTCTGCCTCTTCCGAATTGGCTGCTTGCGTTTCTATTTCTTGCTCTTCTACATCTGTTTTTTTATCTTCTGACATACACATGACCTCTCTAGGGAATAACTATAAAATAACTCCCATATTTTGCCGACACTAAAGTGATTCTTCAAACAATTCACTGATTGTTTGAGAGGTAAATTTGACGATCGATACGATACGTGGATACGCCATCCGAGTCGGTCCTATAACACCTATTGTTCCAAACTGATTCCCTCGCACCCGGTAGCTTGATCTGACGATACTGCACATTTCCATGCCTTCACAGCCGTTTTCGCTGCCAATCAGCACCTGAATTCCGAGGGGCTCTTGTCGGGAAGACAATAGGTCGGCGATCTGCTGCTTTTGTTCCAAGACCCGAAATAGCGACTCAATTTTCTGGACTTCTCCAAATTCAGGATGGCTGAAGAAATTGGAAGTGCCATCGATGTAGACATGGGTTTCCTGCTCTAGCGCAAAAGTATTCCGCGTAACAGTCGCTATTGGATCGGACAGGTGTTGATCGAAAACCGCTTTCAATTTCACAGGATCCTGTGAAATCTGCCGTATCTGTTTCAACGGCATTCCCGCTAACTTTTCATTTAATATCCGGTTTATCCGATAGATTTCCTCATCGGACAGATCTTTAGGAATGGCAACGACCTGATTTTTGACGGCTCCAGAAGCCATCAGCAAAACCGCAAGTATATGTTCACTGTCAATCGAGATAAATTCAAGGCGGTGTAGGATACTCTCGTGCAGCTCTGGACTCAAAACAACACCGATATGGTGGGAAATCGCAGACAAAATCTTGGATGTCTGATCCATGATCTCTTCAAAATCGCGGCGAGATGCCGCATATCCATCTCGGATAAACTGCCTTTCCTTTCGACTCAACTTCTGATCAGTCATCAGGCTATCAACGTAGACACGATAGCCACCCTCTGTTGGAATACGTCCGGCGGAGGTGTGCGGATGCGTCAGATAGCCAAGTTCCTCAAGATCCGCCATAGTGTTCCGCAGCGTTGCCGCACTTAACCCCATGTCATAGTCCTGCACAATTTTCTGTGAACTGACAGGTTCTGCTGTCCGGTTATAGCAATTGACAATTGCCTCTAAAACAGCATATTTTCGGGAATCTAACACAGAATGTGCCAAGAGAATCGCCTCAATCCGCGGAGTTTTTTAGCACTCTATTCTTGAGAGTGCTAACAATTTAAACTACCATTTTTCAGAGGGATTTGTCAAGCAAAAAGGAAACATAGCAGATGGGAAATTGGTTACATCGGGAGATTCAGAATAATCCACTGGCTGCAGAGATTCCTAGGAACAGAAAGAAAAACAGCCTGAAATGGAATTAACAATTTCAGGCTGATTTTCAGTTGGAACTGATATAGATTGTGTGACGCTAGTTTACATCATCTGTTTGATGATCGATTCGCCTTGTTCCGGCGTAATGGCGAGATCCGCCTTTCTGCCGAGAGCTCCGTCCTGTAGAACCGGTTCGAGGTCTTCCAGCGCGTCACGGGTGGTGTCCTCGTAAAATAGACCGATAGGAATCTCATCTCCCCAAATCATCGCTTGTTGAAGCGCAGCTTGCATATCGGTGGGATCATGTCCTTCCTCTTCAAGTTTATTCACGCGTTGCTTGAAGAAAGCGAAGGTATTATCCTTATTGAAGGTGATGCAGGGACTGAAGACATCCAGGAGTGCAAACCCGTTATGCTCGATGCCTCGATACATCAATTCGGAGAGGTGTTTCGTGTCGCCGCTGAACCCACGTGCCACGTAAGTTGCGCCTGAAAGGATCGCCAACGCAAGGGGGTTCAGGGGTTGTTCAACGCTACCAAAGGGGGTGCTCTTCGTCTTCATGCCCATTCGGCTTGTTGGCGAGGTTTGACCAATCGTCAATCCGTAGATCTGGTTGTTCATCACAATATACAGGAGATCGATATTGCGGCGAACTGTATGGAGGAAATGATTTCCGCCAATACCATATCCATCACCATCGCCCCCTGTGACGATGACCTTCATCTCATGATTAGAGAGTTTCATGCCTGTTGCTACAGCAAGTGATCGTCCGTGCAGGGTATGCATCCCATAGGTGTTAATGAATCCGGGAAGGTTGGATGAACAACCAATCCCGCTGATCGTGACAAAGTCATGCGGTTCGCGCCCAGTTTTGGCGCAAGCCATTTCAAGGGCTCTCAATACGCCGAAATCGCCACAACCGGGACACCAATCGGGAGAAATGCTCCCCTTGAAATCCTTCGCTGTTGGAGCCGCCTTTATCGGTTTTCCATCGTTTGCCATCTTATTCCTCCTTATACTACAATTTCTTGATACGGGATATACAATTCGGTCTTACCCGCCTCAATCTCTTTAGCACCATCAACGATATGGTGTGGCATGAATGGCTCACCATCATATTTCCGGATATGACCATCAGCCGTGAAGCCGGTTTCGCCACGCAGGAAGCGTGCAAATTGACCGGTATAGTTACCTTCAACAACAATAGCCCGCTTACACTTCGAGAGTACCAGATTCACTTTCTCTTCGTCCATCGGGTAGAGCCATCTGAAGTGTACATGGTTCGTACTATGCCCTTCAGCTCTGAGCAGGCTTGCGGCTTCATCGATGAGGCTGTCTGTGGAGCCCCAACCAATCAAAGTTAGATCCGCATCTTCGGGACCTGTGAGTGTGGGAGCCGGCAATTCAGCCATGATGCCATCCATCTTACGCTGACGTTTTTCCATGATGTCCCGACGCTTGTGAGGATCCGTGAACTCGTCACTGATCAGTACGCCATCTTCGTCATGGTCATCTGTTGCCACAACATGGACGTGTCCCGGTGTTCCGGGCAGTGCTCGTGGAGAGATACCGCTCTCGGTAATCTTAAAGCGTTGATAATTTTCGTCTGAACCGTTCTCCTCGGTGATGATCTCGCCGCGCTCAATCTCCTGATCCCACTTGATAAGGTCTGGGTCAATATTTGTGTATCCCATTGAGAGTGTGAGATCGGAAAGTACCATCCCCGGGCACTGATATTTATCGACTAAATTGAAGAGTTCTGGAATCACATCGAAACCATCAACGATACTAGTTGGCGCGACAATGATTTTTGGAAAGTCACCTTGGCTGGCACCAAGCAGCTGCCATAGGTCGCCCTGCTCGGTCTTGGTCGGTAGCCCAGTAGAGGGACCGCCGCGTTGGACGTTAATAAAAACTACCGGAATTTCCATCATCCCGGCACTACCAATAGCTTCAGACATCAGTGCGAAACCGCCGCCGGAGGTCGCACACATCGCGCGACAGCCTCCGTGGGCAGCACCAATCGCCATATTCGCGACACCGATTTCGTCCTCAACCTGCCGAACCATAATACCCAAGTCGCGGGCATTGGCAGCCATCCAGTGCAATACACCGGTCGAAGGACTCATCGGGTAGGCACAATAAAATTTGACACCAGCTGCGGCACCGCCCATTGCCATCATATCGTTGCCGGTTGTTACTGCCAGCGGTTTGTCTTGCAGCGGCAGTGATGTGGGGAACGGCGTGAAATGTTCAGCAGCATGGTCAAACCCTGCTCTAGCGATACCGACGTTTTCGTCAACGACGGCTTGGCCTTTTCGCTGGAACTGGATTGTTAAAATATTCTCCAACTGTTCCAAGCCAGCACCAAGCATATTAAGCGCGGCACCAAGCAACAGCGTATTCAGCATGATTCGGTTTCGGCTATTGTTGGACAGTTCCTTAAAGGAGAGTGGACATAACTGAACGCCCTCTGGGACATCTCCTTCGGGTTTCGTGTTGTCGCTGTTATAAAGAATCGCCCCACCGGAGACGACGTTCTGAAGGTGCTTGTCCATTGCGTCTTGATTCAACGCAATGACCAAATCAATCTTATCACCATGGTTTGCAACGGGTTCGGAGCTGAGGCGCATGGTTAAAAAGGTGTGGCCGCCACGGATGAGGGATTGGTAAGCACTGTAAGTGAACGCATAAATACCACGACGCGCACAAATCCTCAATAGCAGTGGTCCACTACTCTCAATACCTTGGCCGGGTGCCCCACCCATACCGATGGCAAAGTCGTAATTTCCCATTTTATATCCTTTCTATCGTAGAGTTTCCGCCTATCTGAAAATCGCAAATTAACAAAGCCAAAGTTCCCCTATGTAGTGAGGGAGGAGAAATTTGCTTCTGACTATACCAAATTCAGGAGTGCATGTTCAAAAAATTGGTTGAATATTTAAGCGAATACAAGTTTTTATAGTCGAATAAGGTCTGGACAGCCAGAAACCATACTAAGCATACCACATCCTACCTTATTTTTCAAATGAATTCTATACAACTAGCGACATCCCGTACATTCGTTGGAGGCAGATATTTTTTTGAAGCAACAATTTTGATTTCACAATTCGCTTAACGCTTTTTCTGCCTCTGGTGTTCCGATTTCTGATAACGCAAAAGCGACATGTTCACGAACTCGGTCGGATTCATCGGTTAGGGTGGCTATCAAAGCTGGCACAGCGTCACTCGCAGCCTCACCGACGTTTGCCAACCCCACCGCAGCGTAGGTGCGAATGTCTGCTTCATCGTCGCCGAGCGCTTGAATCAATGCAGGCACAACGGTTTGGGTAGACTGCGCGATGGTGCTCAATGCGCGGATAGCATATTCGCGGACAGGATCATAGGTGTCGTTCAATGCTTCGGTTAAAGCTGGAACCGCAGGCTCGCCGATTCGAGCGATGGCGTCGGACGCGTTCAGCGCGACATGTCTGAATTCATGGGCAAACGTATCTATCAAAGTGGGGACAGCGGGTTCACCAATCTGAGCTAAAGCATCAGCTGCGCCATCGCATACATCCCAAATCACGTTTTCTAACGCCGCTATTAGGTCAGGTACCACAGGTTCACCAATCTCAACCAAAGCTGCAATCGTTACTTCTCGGTCTTCGTCATATTCTAACTGTTCAATCAATTCATCAATATCGTAATCTTCCATAAAATATCCTTATCGTCTTCTGAGGGAGTTGTCTCCTTTTCTTCGGTTTAGACGTTTCGTTTATCCTTCCAACGCGAGTAGGAAAGGATTCTCTAGCACATCAACCAACCGATGCAAAAAGCGGGCTGCGTCAGCGCCATCAATCAAGCGATGGTCGTAGGACAGGGCGAGCGGCAACATCAGGCGTGGCTGAAATTGGTCCTCAATAAATACCGGCTCAATCCGACTGCGGGAAACACCGAGAATGGCAACTTCAGGGGAGTTGATAATCGGGGCGAAGTTCGTCCCACCGATACTGCCGAGGTTGGTGATCGTGAAGGTTCCACCCTGCATCTCTTCTAAACCGAGTTTCCTATTTCTTGCCTTCTCCACTGCCTGATTCAGTTCAGTCGCTAATTCGGTAATGTTTTTCTGATCGACATTGCGGATAACGGGCACTAGAAGCCCTTGGGGCGTGTCCACTGCCACACCGATGTGATAGTATCGCTTGTAGATAATTTCTGCTCTCTCCATATCGACGCTTGCACAGAACTGTGGAAACTGCTTCAACGCACCCGCAGCAATTTTAAGAAGTATTGCCGTGATTGTGAGTTTACCACCTGCAGCTTCAACCTTTGGGGTGTGCTGTTTTCGGAGTTTTTCTAATTCTGTGATATCCGCCTTATCGAAATTTGTGACATGTGGAATTGTCCCCCAAGCAGTTGCCATATGTTTCGCGGTGGCACGGCGTATCCCTTCCATCGCAGCGCGTTCAATTTCACCCCATTTTGAAAAATCTGGCAGTGGCACGGCGGTTTCAGGGGGGCGTTGCGTTTCAGTTGACGCTGTAGCCGGTGTTTCCTCGCGCTTTTCCGCTATAGTAGGTACGGGGCGCACTATTTCGGGAGTGGGAACGGTTTTCTGTGGCATCCCTACAGATTCGGTTCTCCCTTCCTCCGCTCTCTCCGTGTCAACCGTGAGAATCGGCTTTCCGACTTCGACTATTCCACCTTCCTCCACATGAATCGCCGTGATGATGCCGCTGACGGAAGAAGGTATTTCGAGGGCAGCCTTATCCGTTTCAATCTCCAACACCGGCTGATCAACTTCGATTATGTCACCGACAGACACTAGCAGAGCAACGACGTCGCCGGCATCAATATCTTCTCCGAGTTCGGGGAGGTTAAATTCGGTTGTCATATCTGTTACCTGTAATGAAACGTGAAACGTAATGCGTAAAATTTACATTCTTAATACACAGTAATGGGTCCGTCCTTGATAAATTGGGACTAAGAAACATGCCGTAATTTGCACAGGGGTTACGGCATACGGAGTATGCCTATTACTAGAAGTTGGAGTTAAGATACGTTAATTATACATTCTACTTGCTTCATGAGTCAACCGAGAGAGGAAATAGGTAGGGTCATTTATGGTAGATTATAGAATTATGGTGGATTTTAGAATTACTTATACACTTTCGATGCAGAATCAACCCCCTAAATCCCCCTTATCAGGGGGACTTCATGCGGCTTGGCTAAGGGGAACTACTGGTAAACGTCTACATATTTATATCGTTCACCATAATTAGACACTGCCAATCGGCGCAGTTGGAAACAGCACCTACCAATTGCCGGAGGGGCTATCACACGATTACCTCCTCCAGTCCGGTCTTGAGGAGTTGTGCAAATCGCGAATTTGGGTCTCTCACGAGATGTTCCCGCTCTCCGTGTTCTCGGATTTCGCCATCTTCCAAGATCATTATTTCGTTGACCCGTTCAACAGTGCCAAGCCGATGAGCGATGATAATGCCTGTCCGGTTACGGAGCAGCTTCTGAACTGCGCGATCAATCTGCTGTTCGGTTGCTGGATCCAGTCGAGACGAGGGTTCGTCAAGGATAATGATTCCCGGATCCTTGAGAAATACACGCGCAAATGCGAGCAACTGTGCCTCTCCGGCAGAAAGCCCTCCGGAGGCGATTACTGTATCAAGCCCATCTGACAGCGACGCATACCATTCTGACAACCCGAGATCTTCAATGACACTCAAAATCTGTGAGTCGGTGATTTCGGGGTTGAAAAGCGTGATATTGTCCCGGACAGAGGCATAAAAGAGGTGAACATCTTGCGTGACTAATCCTACATTCTGTCGTAAGTTATCTCGCTGTAGTTCCATTATCGGCATACCACCCAGACGGATTTCGCCCATATTTGGCTCGTAGAATCGAAACAGTAAGCGAGTCATGGTTGTTTTTCCGCTGCCCGTCCGCCCCAATAGGCCGAGGACTTTGCCCGGTGCTAGGTTAAAGGAGAGTTTTTTTAGAACAGGTTCACCTTCGGTGTAGTTGAATGTTACCTCATCAAATTCGATTGAGGTTGCACCTGAGGCAGGCAGTGTTTCCGTTCCATCTTGAATGTGAGAGGTGGTACGTTGCAAGGCTTCGATTCGTTTTAAACCTGCTGTCGCTCTTTGCAGGTCGTTAAGTTGGCGGCTAATCTGGTCCAGGGGATGTCGGAGCATGGCAGTATAATGGATGACCATGAAGACCGTGCCGATGGTAAACGTCCCCTCCCGAAAGAGATAGATGCCCATACTCATTGAAATCGCAAGTCCTATGGCAAACATGATTCTCGTGGTTGCTTGCACGATCTCGCCCATAATCTCTGATTTCAGTACCCGTTTATAGGCATCACTGTTGACATCGTAGAATCGGTCCATCGTATAGGCGTTTCCACCGTTGGTCCGGATGTCTTCAATTCCAATTAGCCGCTCTTCTATAAATCCGTACAGTTTGGCATAGCCCTCTCGCTCGGCGGTATACGCTGGAACGGCGATGCTTCGTATGAGGTTGTAGATAACAAACGCAACAATTACAAACGCTGTTAGTGCGACACCAACCCGCCAATCCTCTCGGGAGACCACGATGAGGACGCCAATTAGGAAAAACGTGCTGCCGATGACCTGCAACACAAATTCCGAGAAGAAGTTTGAGAGTGCTGTTGTGTCACCGTCCACGCGCTCGACCATCTCTCCAGGGGTATACTGTTGATGGAACGACATATCAAGATTCAGACAGTGAAACGCCAAATCCCCTCGCATCCGATTGGTTGCCCGCCAACCTACATCCTGACCCAAATAGGAACTAATCAGTGTGATGATTTGGCCAAAGATAGCAACCGCAAGGAATAGCCCACCAGCTATAAACAGATTTCGGAGTGCGCCCCCAGCTTTTGCTGTGTCGATGAAGTAGCGAATAATCTGTGGACTGAGCAACCCTAAACCAATCCCACCAAACATGAAAACAGCAAGCAGCGTCACCCGAAACCACAGGGGTTTGAGATAGTAGACGAGAAGTGAAACGTATTGTCTAAGTGGTACTCTTTGCAAACGGATTTTGTCCTTTCGTCAAGGCGAATTATCCTAGAGGATGTCCGCTTTAATCATATTCGTCGTTCCCGGCGCATCCGCTGGTATCCCTGCGATGATAACCACCGGATCTCCCATTTTGGCAAGCCCTGATTTCAATACGGCTTGTTTCGCACTTGCTATCATCGTGTCTGTGTCAGGTGCGAATTCAATTGGGATTGGGAATGCACCCCAAAAGAGCCCTACACGCTGGAGCGTAGTTTCATAAGGACTGACAACCGCAATCGGTGCAGGTGGGCGATACTTGGCTACCAACCTCGCAGTTTGACCTGATCGTGTACAGCAGATAATCGCTTTCGCGCCGATTTCTATAGAGGTGTGACAGGCAGCGTGTGCGATTGCGTCCGGCACATTCTCTTCAAGGGTGATTGGCTGGCGTTTGAAATATTCCACGTAGTCAATGGTAGTTTCAGTTGTCGTGGCGACTTGAGCCATTGTTCGGACTGCGTCAGAAGGGTATTTGCCGATAGCAGTCTCGCCGGAAAGCATTAAGGCATCTGTGCCATCGATAATCGCGTTGGCGATGTCGGTGACCTCTGCTCGTGTGGGACGTGGATTGACAATCATTGATTCAAGCATCTGGGTTGCAGTGATGACTGGCTTGCCCACAAGGTTTGCCCATTTGATAATCTCTTTTTGGATGAGTGGCACCTCCGGAAGGGGGACCTCTAACCCCAAATCCCCTCTAGCAACCATCACACCGTCTGCTTCGGTGAAGATTTTATCTAAGTCATCTAATGCCTCACGTTTTTCCAGTTTGGCGATGATCGGGATATCGGAATCGTGTTGTCGGAGGATTGATCTAAGGTTCTGAAGGTCCCGGGCACTTCTAATAAAGGATTGGGCGATCCAATCGACGCCGTGATCAATCCCAAAACGCAGGTCTTCGACATCTTTTGGGGTTGGAATGGGAGTTTGTAGTGAGATATCGGGAACGCTGATCCCCTTGTTTGAACGGAGCAGCCCACCGGCGATGACTTCACAGGTGATGTCCGTGCTTGAGGTCGAAATCACGCCTAACTCAATCTCTCCGTCCGCCAATAAAATGCGATTCCCCGGTTTAACGTCTGCAACCAATTCGGGATAGCTGATTGATACGGTGTTGAGATCGCCAATGATTTCCCGTGTTGTGAGGGTAAACTTTGCATTCGGGGTTAGCTCAATTGGCTCGTCCGAGAATTTGCCGATTCGCATCTTTGGTCCCGATAGATCTTGCAAAATTGGTATTCTCACGCCGAGCTGCTTGGATACTGTTTTCAGATGGGCGATGGTTTGTGCATGATCGGCGTGTGAGCCGTGTGAGAATGAAATTCTTGCGACATTCATCCCTGACTCAATCAGTGAGTGTAACATTTCTGGCGAGCTACTAGCGGGACCGATTGTGCAAACAATATTTGTGCGTTTCCGTTGCATATTATAATTCGAGTTGCTGTCTGAAGTTGGGTTATTATACCACACGGCTAAAGTGAAACAAGAAAATCTGCTTTACTTGAGTATTAACATCCTCCGCGTTGCTGAGAATTCATCCGCTGTCAGTGTGTAAAAGTAGAGACCACTGGCGACAGATTCGCCCAGCTGATTACGTCCATCCCAATACACCGCACGACTGCGACTTTGATACATACCCGCTGCTTGATAACCTATCACCAAACGTCGAACTAGCTGTCCATTCATATCATAGATTGTCAACGTTACCTCTGCCGACTCTGCTAATTGATACGGAATCCACGTTTCTGGATTAAACGGATTCGGATAGTTTGCTAACAACGCAGTCTCCTCAGGAATCAGTGAGGCTAATAGATTTTCAAGATTTTCTATACCCTGTTTGAAGGCAAGTGAACCGTCATCTTCCAACCGTGCCTCTGCAATCCACGCTTCTATCGTCGCAGAATCTATACCTGCTACTTCAGTTGCCGGCGCGGCGGAGACCGTGGTACTGCCAATTCCCTGTGCTGCAAGAATAAGGTCAAGGATACTAACAACTCCATCAACGTTGAGATCCACCGGCGAATTGGCGGGCACCCTTTTCCCCAACTCCCGTGCAATGAGAATCAGGTCCAGAATGCTCACCCGTCCATCTCGATTCACGTCCCCGGTGGCAAGGCGTCCTTCCACAACGATGCGGATTTCATGCGGTCCTGCGGGGATGAGGTCCCCGGTGATAGCACCGAACTCGAAATTCTGTAGTACCAAATCTGTTTCACCGCCCGATTTCGCCTTGAACCTCACCTGAAGTAGAACCCCAGTGCCGGCCACACCTTGGGCGGACAGCCGTGCTGCACTAAGTCCTGTGATTTTACCCGCAACGTTATCAATGCTCCCACCCTGAAAGAAGGTGGTTCCGCCATCGGTTTTCAAGAAATTACCTTCACTAACATTAATAGCTTCAAGTATTTTGGGGTCAAAAGTGACATCAAACTGCCAACCTGCCAAGTCGAAGACATCTTCCGCACCGATGTCGAGGGTAAAGGTATCACCCGTATGAATTGGCGACTTGGAAAAGGTATAGCCAACACCGGGGGTTGCTACTGTATATTCCGTGCCCGGTTTAAACCCAAACTTGCCGTTATGAATGCTACCACGTATCCCAGCGACGACTAACAGGACATTTTTACCTGCTCTAAGCGTGACCGGGACAAAATCGGTGTAATCACCAGACCCCCAAATTTCCAAGTTAGCGTAAACCAGCGTCCCGTTGAGCCAAACCTTGAGCCCATCATCGGCACCGACGTGCAACGTTGTTTCCTGTTCTCGTGGAGAGTAGAGGGATACAGTGCCGTAGATAACGCCGTCAGGGGGGTCGCGTTGCAGCATCTCACCGATATTATTTTGCGGCTCAGAGGGGAGTATGTGAGATGTCCATACCTCATCGCCAACAGGCTTTCCCGCTGTTGCGCCATTGGTAGCGATTCCTACCTCTGTCACCTTACCTTCACTCGCCTCCGATAGCAAATCCTCACTCTTACTCACTCTTACGTCCGACAATAAGACCCATAACCATGGTCCTTCTATCTTCGGTCCCCCTTTTGGGAGTGCCGGGTTGCCGTGCCATAGGAGCGTTGTTATATTCTGGCGTAACTCCTCCAAAAGTGAAAGATTGGAGATTTGGTTCTCGCCGACATTTAGCCACGTTAAGTTGGTCAAACCCACAATCGGCGACACGTCCGATATGTCATTGTGTGAAAGATTTATCCATTTCAAGTTAGTTAAACGTGCAAGAGAAGATATATCTGATATGTCGTTACTATCAAGTCCCAAACGGGTTAGTCCGGTTAATCCCGCAAGAGGTGATATATCCGACACTTCTTCGCCGGCAAGATACAGTTCTTTCAAACCTGTTAATCCTGCAAGGGGCGTTAAACCCGATATATTACCACCACAAAAATTTATAATCTCCAGTTTTGTTAATCCCGCAAGGGGCGATACATCGGATATGGAGTGCCCCCATGAACTAATCCTTTTCAGATTGACTAATCCTGCAACCGGCGATAGATCGGATACGTTGTCGCTCTTGGAGAATGCTAAAGACTCTAGGTTGATTAATCCTCTAAGCGGCGATAGATCGGATACGTTGTTATGCGAAAAATCTATAGTTTTCAAGTTAATTAATCCTGCTATCGGCGACAAGTCAGATATATTGTTATCGGAGAACGTTAAATAGTCCAAGTTGATTAATCCAGCGATTGGCGAGAGGTCAGATACCATGTTGTCGCGAAACGACGTGCTAGCGAGATTTCTTAAGCCCCTGTAGGGCGATATATCGGATATGCGGTTGTTATTAAGCCTTAAATCGCGCACATTGATTAATCCAGCAATTGGTGAGAGGTCGGAAATCTCATTATCTGGAAGTTGTAAAAACGTTGCATTTATTGCAAATTGCAGACCTGTCAAATCTTGGATACCCCTATTCTGTCCATGAAGTTCTCTCAGCCTTTCCATCTCCTGCACAGTAATCAGGGCATTTGGACTTTTGCCGAGCGTCTCTGCAATCACAGCGCGGAGGTTTGGGTCGGGGATCTGAACAATGGTCCCCGGTAACACCTCCGGCTGTGACGGACTCTCTACCTGTTCCTCCGGGAAGTCCAATGCGTATATCATCGCATTGAAATTAGATCTCCATGCGTCCCGTTTCATACTTCCGTTCTCACTATCTAATACCAATAAGCCAATGTTCTGCAATCCCACATTCTCACGTATCTTTTCTTGGAACGCTCCCGTCTCTAACCCAACCACAGCAGCAGCGTATGCAGCATCCACCGGACCTTGGTACACCTCATGGAAACGGGAGATTGGTTCAATACCATCGAACGCGCCGCCTGTCGCTTCCAGTGCCACCCGATACCTATCTGTATCTTCCTGTAAGAGCGCGTCCATCTCTGACTGTTCAACATAAAGCCGTAGTGCTTGTGCCTTGTCATACGCTGGGGTCGCGTTGCTCTCTATTACCGAACGCACCTCGTCCTCAAAGGTCTTCATACCCTCTGTATGACAACCGAAACAGGAGAGTCCGTTTCGCACCGTGGGGTCACTCGCTGCGGGGTTGGAGACGATGCTTATCGGTGCATCGTCTAGACGGAAGCCGGTGGCATTGGTAACGTAGTAGGCTTGTAACCCGTTGGGAAGATTAAAGATAACCTCTCCACCATCATGGGTGAATGAGAGGGGGTGGGTGAAGATGTTCTGTGTGCCAACACTGCCTGCAAAGTCGTAACTTTTCCAATACGCGCCATAGCGAGAGGTGTGTCGTTCTATTACCCGATTGTTGTTAGATACACCTGAATTGTTGGTCCCTGCCCGCCAGACACGCACCCCCGGTGCATTGAGTAGGTTACGGAGGACATCCACCTCCAGTCGGGTCTCTAACTCCCTATCTGTTAATGGCAAATCAAGTAGGTTGTGGTACAACGGGGGTAAAGATGCTGTCGCAAGAAACCAGTCAGCATGAATAGATGGTATATCAGCCTTCATCTCCGTCTGTAATCGCCTCAATTGTTCCTTCAGCGCGGTCTGGGCGGGTGCTTCAAACCCGATGTGATAGGGATATGCCGCTTCTATCTGTCCCCACGCGTCATTGACATCCCACTCGTAGTGTCTCAGGTCGATATAAAAGATAGTCCCCTGTGGGTCGATGGGGTGTGGGTTGGTGATTGTGCTCCCCCATGAGAGGCTGTTGACCAGTTTGTAGAGTGCTTTGCGGTACTCTTGGAGTATCTGTGTTGACCCCCCTGCGTTGTAGAGATGTGTCATTGTGAAGTAACGGGCATAGGCACGGTCAAATGATGCAAGGGACATCAGGTGTGTTTCTATGGTATTGAGTACCTCAGCAGGAGAGATGAAGTCACTATCAGTGGTGGAAGTTACCGCCCAATCGGGAGCACCGGCTAATATCCAGTTACGGATTGTGTCAATAGACTGAATGGATAGTTGAGGTTGTCCGAGCGGCATCCGTTTGGCTGTTTCAGTGGTTATGAGTCGCTTGTACAGTTCAGAGACGTCGGGGTTTCCCGGGACAACTGAACCTTTTTCGATGAGTGCATTGTGTTCCATTAGGAGGGATTCTTTATAAGCGCCATCAGGACCGTGGCAGATAAGACAGCTCTGTTGGAAGATAGCGTAGGTGTCTAGGGCTACCTGTTGTTGGGGGTATACATTTTGATAACCTATGATGCACATTAATAGACAGATGAAGATGATGAGATGCTGTTGCTGACAAAAACCAATCAAATCGGGGATGAAATAACGCTTAAACATAAAGAGTGTCTCCTGATGTACGAACTTGCTAGGTTGCGGCATACGGAGTATGCCTACTACTTTGCGGTAGCTTACGTTATTTTATCAAGATTGATAACCTCGATCAAGCGAAAAAGCTGTGAAAAAATTGCCACTTGATTTTGAGGATAAACTTTGCTACACTCTTTGAACGTTTCTATACCTGATAATTGGGATAAATTTCTTTTGGAAGATCGGTCTGATTGCCGGGGCTTTAACCAGTATACCCACTGAAAAAAATCATCTATAGTAGATGTTAGAATTATGGTAGATTTTAGAATTACTTAGACACTGCCAATCGGCGCAGTTGGAAACAGCGCCTACCAAACACGGGGGGCGAAAGTGTTTATTTATTTTTAGAATTCACTATAATTAGACATTCCCAATGCCACAGCCAACCCCCTAAATCCCCCTTATCAGGGGGACTTTTGAGACTGCGCGAACGGAGTTATTGGTACATGTCTACTTATTTAGGAGTTACGCAGTTGGGTGCTCAACCCCTTGTAGTTCGGCGATTTATCGCCGCTAGACACCCTTCTCAACCTTGGTCTCCCCGATGGAATTGGGACAGGCGGAACGGACGCCCGATAAATCGGGCAACTACAATAGAGAACGGACGCCCGATAAATCGGGCAACTACAATGGAGGCGCCATCACAAAGTTCGTAGGGAACAACGATCGTTGTTCCCTACTGAAGTGCGTAAGTCCTATTATTTTAGGAGTTACGCAGTTGAGCATCCAAATAGGTTATAATAGTGTTTATGAATCCAGCCAAATGTACCGAATATGACTACATCAACTTTGTGATAGCCACACCGAGTGCCTACAGTTGTACAGAGGCGGCCCGCGTGCAACCTCCAGACGATAATCCGCCCGCCCATGACTCATTGAATCGGTTGCTGTATCGACTGCCTGCTGATTCAGAAGCCTTGTGGAACGAGGCAGCACCTTGCGTTAACAAAGCCCAAGGCGTTTTAGTCATAGACGACTCAACGCTTGACAAACCGTATGCCCAAAAGATGGACCTTGTCACCCGGCATTGGTCAGGCAAACACAAACAAGTCGTTTCAGGAATTAACCTCATTACGCTGATGTGGACGGATGGTGACAGCCACATTCCTTGTGACTATCGCTTGTATAATAAAGACCATGATGGTTTGACCAAAAATGACCATTTCCAAGCACTGATTGCCACTGCTCATGATAGAGGATTTGCTCCGGAGTGTGTCGTGTTTGACAGCTGGTACAGTAGCTTGAAGAATCTAAAGACAATTCAAAAGTATCAATGGCACTGGTTGACCCAATTGAAGTCGAATCGACAAGTCAACTTAGATAGACAAGGTAATCAACCGGTTAACCACCTACCGATTAGCAACAAAGGCACTATCGTTCATCTGAAGGGATACGGATTAATTAAAGTGTTCAAGATTGTCTCCCCAAACGGTAACATTGAATACTGGGCAACCAGTGACCTATCAATGAACGATATGTTTCGACTCAAATATGCTGAGTTGTCTTGGGCAATTGAAGAATATCATCGAGGTATCAAGCAATTTGTTGGCGTTGAAAGGTGTTTTGCGCGCAAGGCGGTGGCACAACGGAATCATATTGGACTCGCATTGAGAGCATTTCTACGCATTGAGCGACACCGGTTTTTCACAGGTACCAGTTGGTTTGAAGCTAAAGTCTCTATTATCAGAGAGGCTGTGCGGGCTTATCTCGCTGAACCACTTTACACCTTAAAGCCAACTGCGTAACTCCTATATTTTTAGAATTCACTATAATTCACAAACCATCAATGATTTTTACTATCAATAAAATCCATCACAAGATCTTCCTCACTTATAGTTCAGTATTCCTTATCATAATCATAGGAATCTTCGTGGTCGCACGTGTTGGTATCGTGCGGACTTTGGACCCCCAAATTCAGAAGGAGGTCCAAGAGTTCAGAACACGGCTCACCCACACGAGAGATCTGCTTCGCGAAGATATTGAGGAAAAAGTTCGGCGCGAAATCAAGGACTGGCGTGTCGTTCAGGCAATCCGGAATCGTGAGCCGTATCCGCCTAGTATCACTGATAGTGTGATGGATATCTTGGAATATGGAACCGACGAGGGGATTATAACTGCAAGTAAAGTGGGAAATGAGGGCCTTCATTCCGTTAACGTGCGTCATGGAGAAAAGGATCTGGAGGCGTTAGATCTGGCACGAAAATCGAAGCCAAAACCAACGTCGCGGCTCCGCACACCTGAGGCACGGACGACAATCGAGCTTACACTGCCAATTCAAACGGAGGGTAAGTTGTTAGGATTTGTCACCGGCGGTTATTTTTTACATAAACATCTCAGTCAAGCGCTAAAAGATCTGACTCTCCACCCGATTTTTCTCAAAGAGGGCACTCGCCTCATACCGCTAAACAAAGCTGGCAATACGATCCCCAAGTACCAACAAGAAAAACTCCTAGTACCTGCAAATGACACAAATCAAACCTCTCAAAAGGTTGAGCTAATAGGTGTACCGCACAGCGTCAGTCGTATCCCAATTTTAGCTTCAAATATTGAGACCTCGGCTGATGCACAGCAGCAATCCCAAGCCGTTGGGCCAGAGTTGGTTTTTGCGTATTCCCAGCGGGATCAACTTGCATTGCAACAGCGGCTTATGTCTATACTACTTATCATTGGAGGGGTCGGCCTGATTTCGGTATACATTGTTAGTTATATCGTTGGACTTCAAATGACAAAGCCGATTAATCAGTTAGCGGCGGGAGCGACTGAAATTGCGTCGGGCAATCTTGAACATCAGGTCACTATCCAGAGTCGAGATGAGATCGGCAGATTGGCGGACGCTTTCAACCAAATGGCGGCAGCGCTAAAGACAAGTCTGGAGCGGCGGCTTGCTGCCGAACGACTTGCGGCATGGGGAGATGTTGCCCGTTACGTCACCCACGAAATCAAGAACCCGTTATTTCCGATTCGGCTTTCAATCGAAAACCTGCAGCGAGCCTATCGAAGTAGGGACACCCGACCAACGGCGTTTGATGAGATTTTTGTGCAGTGCACCGACATAGTTATTGAGGAGGTTGAACGGCTACAGCGACTGGTGGATGAGTTCCAGCAGTTTGCGCGAATGCCCCAGGCTGAACGGGAGTTGTCCGATCTCAATTCAATTGTCCAGAATGTGGTGAACCTGTACGCGGAATCCGCCGAGAACATTCAGATTAAGACAAATCTCGCGTCCGATCTCCCTCGCCTTTCGCTTGATTCGGAGCAGATTACGCAGGCGTTGGGGAATCTGATTAAAAATGCAATTGAAGCAATGCCCGATGGAGGAATACTGAACCTTTTGACTCAATTGGTAGGTGAGGGGAAGATTCAGATTAAGATCCAGGACACGGGCATCGGTATGTCACCAGAGACGGTAGCACAGATTTTTGAACCCTATTATACAACGAAAGATACGGGGACAGGACTCGGTATGGCGATTGTTCAGCGTATCATCACTGATCACGATGGAGAAATCTTTGTCGAAAGCGATGAAGGGACTGGCACAACCGTTTCTATTGAATTGTTTCGTGAAACGTAAAACGTAAAACGTGATGCGTGATGCGTAAAAAATTGATTCATTGGTGTCTAATCTACAGAGTTCATATCAGAAGAATGTGCAACACGCTCGGTTTTATTCCTGTCGCTTTAAGGTCTGGACACCTGACGCAGTGCCGATAATGACCTGATCGGTGCGGTTAATGAAAAGTCCGTTGTCAACAACGCCGGGGAGATTATTGATCTCACTTTCAGTAGCAGCTGGATCGAGCATACCATCGAAGGTGCAGTCTAAGATATAGTTGCCGTTGTCGCTGACAAAACCGGGACGCAAGGTTGCGCCTTGGCAGATCCGGTTAAGCGCGAGTTGGGTTGAACCCCAGCCAAATGGGACAACCTCCACCGGTACGGGGAAATTGGAGCCGAGTTGTTCTACCCGCTTTCCTTCGTCAATGATGATGACCAATCGTTCGGAGGCGTGGGCGATGATTTTCTCTCGGACTAGCGCACCACCTGCACCTTTGATGAGATCGAGGGTGGGGTTGACTTCGTCTGCGCCATCAATGGTTAGATCAATCACAGGGTGTTGCCCAAGGGTTGAGAGCGATATACCTTGTTGCGTTGCAATTTCTTCCGTCTGTTTGGAGGTTGGAATACCAATAATATCAAGACCGCTCCGAACTTTTTCGCCGAGTTTTAGTAGCGCGTAGTAAATTGTTGAGCCTGTGCCGAGCCCGACAATCATGCCGGGTTCCACCGCCTCGACAGCCTGTTCTGCTGCGAGTTGTTTCAGTTTTTCTGTTTCCATATTTTCTCCTGATAGGGATTCGTCCCGATAAATCGAGATTGACAGCCGTTCTCCTTGGATTGCTTACCCGTGCTAGGTTTCTAATTTTAACACCTCACGGAATGGTTTTCTACCTAAATTGTTGCGTCTCACGTATGACACAATACACATCACGACTATGCAAGGATAACCGCCAATGAATCTATACCTCCGCCTACTGAGCTACGTTAAGCCGTATTGGAAAAGCACCGTTGTCTCACTCATAGCAATGTTGGTTGTGTCTGTTGGTAATCTTGTCCCAACATGGATTGGAGGGAGGATTGTTATTGACGAGATAATCGTACAGCGGGATATCAGTCGCTTGCACTGGATTGCGCTCCTGCTGCTGGGCATCTATCTCGTGAAGAGCATCGGGGTGATGTTGGCAGAATGGCTGTCCCACGAAATCGCTGAAAAGATTATCTACGACATGCGGACGCAGATTTATAGCCATTTGCAGAAACTGTCGTTCCGCTTTCACAAGGACAGCACTACCGGCGACCTGATGTCACGCGTGGTGAATGACATTGATGCGATGCGAGATATGCTTGCTCACACCATACACATCTTCACCGTGCAGGCATTGACCTTTATTGGGATTGCTATCATACTGTGCGGCATGAACCTGAAAATGGCGATCTTGACCCTTGTCCCAATCCTGATTTTGGGACCGCTGATTGTCCACTTTGGTATAAAGCTGCGCCTCATTTCCCGCGATGTACGTGCGGAGCTTGCAGAGGTCAATGCCCGTTTGCAAGATAATCTTTCGGGAATCTTCGAGATTCAAGCCTTTGCCCGCGAACCTTATGAGGAGAAGCGGTTCATTGCCCGATGTGCCGCTTACCGCAACTCAATCATCCGAGGGGTACGCCTGTGGGCGCGACTCAATCCCGCCGTGCAGTTTTTGCTTGGCGCGAGTTACACAGCGATTCTGTGGTACGGCGGTTCGCAGATTATCACCGGCTCAAGCGATATGACCGTTGGGCAGCTGTTTGTTTTTCTCGGATTTCTGTGGCAGCTGTTTGTGCCGATTCAGATGGCAAGCCACGAAAATGAACGGTTGCAGAAAGCGCTCGCCGCCGGCGAACGGATGATGGAGCTTTTAGACACCGCACCTGAAATTAAAGACCTCCCGAATGCTTGGACAGGAAAGGTTAAAGGTGAACTTTTGTTTGAAGATGTTTCGTTCAGGTACACGGACGAGGATGTTCTGACAGATGTGAACCTCAAAATCCGACAGGGGGAGACCATCGCTTTTGTCGGTCCGAGCGGTGTTGGCAAAACCACGTTAGTCGGTCTTGTGCCGAGATTCTACGATGTAACCGGCGGACAGGTGAAGGTTGATGGTGTCAGTGTGCGGGATTGGCAAATGCAGGCGTTGCGGCGTCAGATTGGGCTTGTGCCACAAGAGACGTTCCTGTTTAACGGAACAGTCGGAGAGAATATCGCCTACGGCAAACTAAACGTGACACAATCCGAAATTGAAATGGCAGCGAAATCCGCCAATATCTACGACTTCATCGCTGGGCTACCAGAGCGTTTCGATACCATTGTTGGGGAACGTGGCATGCGCCTCTCCGGTGGGCAGAAGCAACGGATCTCGATTGCACGTGCTATCCTGAAAGATCCGCCCGTCCTCATCCTTGATGAAGCGACCTCCTCTGTCGATACGGAATCAGAACAACTCATCCAGCAGAGTTTGGTAAATCTACTGCACGGACGTACCACGCTGATTATCGCTCACCGACTTGCGACCATCAGATTTGCAGATCGAATTGCTGTGTTGGATGACAATCGAATTGTCGAACTTGGCACACACGTCGAGCTGCTTTCGCAAGATGGACTATACGCACGGCTTTACAACGCGCAGTTTGGGGACAAGGGCTCGTAGCTTTGAAATCCTCATATCGAATCTTGTGAGGAATTTCTACATAGTCAGGACGTACGCAAATTCAGCGCGAAGTGTGAGATTTTTTTAACCCCTTAACTCCGCCAACCCCCTAACTCCGCTAACCCCCTAAATCCCCCTTATCAGGGGGACTTTGGAAGATCAGGGGGACTTATGAACCAACTGCGTAAGTCCTAATAGTGCTATGGTAGATTTTAGAATTAATGAGACACTGCAAATCGGCGAGGTTAGGAAACATCGACTACCAGGGGAAAAAGCCGGGCTATGACACCGGTAGGTGCGGTTTCTACCCGCACCGCATCGGCGCAGTTGGAAACAGCGCCTACCAAACGCCGGGAGTGAAAATGTCTATTTATTTGTATAATTCACCATAAATTCAGTCGGTGTAGCGTTGTGTGCCGTCAAAAGAGGTTCGGGGCCAGCTTGTGTGGGGCCAATCCGTGAAACTATACGGGATATAGTGGTTTGCCATGACATGGCGCAAGGCACCAGGCTGCTTGATTGGACCCCCGCGATGGATCAAGCGACCGTGAAATAATACTGCATCGCCCTGATTGGCTATAATGGAAATTTCAGGGCGGTTGTTCTCCGCGAAGATCCTTTCGGTTTTCGCGTGGCGATATTCGTAATCCATCTTCCCGTTCTCATCTAAAGTCTCCCAATACGTCACAAGTTCCCCTTTATGCGAGCCGGGCTGTATATAGATAGTGCCATTTTCTTCGTTGACATCTACCAAAGGCAGCCAAGCGGACATACAGCCGGGAAGGGGACACTGGTCTTGGTGACGCCTTCCTTCGGAACCTTTGTAGAAATACATGGTTTGTATGCCCTCAACGTCATCTTCAAAGCAGTCTTCCAGCGGTTGACGTAGGCGTGAGTCAATCAGCAGTGCGAATGCTTTCGGATCGTACCAATGTTGATTATTGGTGCGACCCCAATTGTCTGGTTCGCGGGGGGCGAAACCCTCCATTGTCTTCTGTCCCGAGTGAAGTGCCATCATGTGCTCGACGAGCTCCTCGCACTCTGCTTTGGAAAAGACCGATTTCAGGATGGTATAGCCATCCCGATCGTACTGTGCTTTTTGTTCTGGGGTTAGACCTTTCATAAAAAAACTCCTTTCATACTGATGGTAACCCTATCAGGACTTACGCAAAATTCTTTCCTTTGCCGGTGCAATTGGAAAGAAAGTGTGCCGATTAAGAGATGAATGCGTGAGTCCTATCTATTTTTCCTCGTATAGCCACTCGATTGGACGGATAACAATTTTGCGGTGGCGGGGCCAAGAGGGTAGATCTGTAGAGGCATCTAACTGCGGACCGAAATCGTAGAGCAGTACAACTTCATTCCCAAAAAAATGTGCGTTCGGATACGACACATATATCATATCAGCGGGCAGTTCTCCGAGCTCTTTTTCGCCGCGAACCATACCGATTTCGTCGTCGGGGTCAATGCGGTCGGATCTGTCCGTGGGTCCACCAACTTCGAGCGTCTTGAAGTGTCCCCAACTATCCCCGTCATCCGTTGAGATAGCCAGTGACAGACGAGATCGACGGAAACCACGGCGAATTTCATCACCGCTCACCTGATTCCATACGCAGAGCAGATCTCCAGTGGTTGGGATGACACGGAGTCGGCATGGGGAATATGAGCTAGCCAGTGCCGTCGGTTGAGGCAACGACCAAGTGATGCCTTCATCATTGCTGAAACTCTGGTAAAGGCGGCCTAGCGTTGTTCGGAACATCATCAGGAGTCTGCCATCGCGGAGTTGCACTGCGCCGGGTTCGTCGCAGGGCCACATTCCGCCGTAACCGTCTTGGTGCCAGATCACGATGTCTTGAGGGCACCGTTTCCAGGTAGCACCGTCGTCGTCCGAAAAATATACTTGGCTTGTGTCAATCTCCGGGCTGTGAGCGTGACCCTCTGTTTTGAAACGCTTCCCTTGGAAGGTGCCGTAAGCGCCGGCATCGTTGAGTTCGGGAAACGTGCAGGGTGGACAGAACCGTGTCGGTAAAACTAAGCGTCCGGATCGCAGTTGGAAGAGTACGTCGTGATAGTTGCTAGCAGTTTCGCCGGGTAGGTTGATGGCTGTCTCTTCTGACCATGACTCACCTTCGTCGTCGGAGGTGCGAAAGCAGAGCGCGTAGCCAGCCAAGGTTCCACCGGCTGTACCGCTAAGGTGACCGTAGAGGAGACCGAGCTTGCCTGACTGCAAACGGACCAAGCAGGTCGGGGCACCTGTTCCGATAATGGGTTCGTCGTCGGTCCGAAGAGGTTCACTCGCTGACCAAGTTCGTCCCCGGTCATCAGAATAGCTGGCATTTAGTCCCGACCAAACCATCAGCCATCGCCCATCCTTCAGTTCGATCATGCCTCCGGATCCGCCCGGGGCACGACCTTCAAAAACTGTGGAGTCTGCCATTGTCCGTGTCCTTTTCAAATGTTAAAAATATGCCATGTCTTTTTTGGAATTTTGTGACATAATGTAATGCAAACCATTGTATAATGTTTTAGTTTTCCATTCAACAAAATTATCTGAAAAACAGGGGATAAACGGTGCCAACATGATTACCGAGCAAGAAACTCAGCAGTTTTCAGAGATGGGCGCGGTGACAATTGATACGCCGCTGACGCAGCAGCAGCTCGCAGCGGCATCAGTTGTGTTTGATCAACTACTCCCATTCCACGAGCCGGAGGGGGAGGAAAAACCGAGCTATCGGGTGAGCACAACGTGCACCTTCTATGATCCAGAATTGTTGGACATCATCCAGCATCCATTTTTTGAGGAAGTAGCCAAGCGTGTGCTGCGAGCTGATGAGATAAGTTTCTTTCAAACTGCCATTGTGACAACTTATCCGTCACCAAATACTCCCTTCAGTTTCTACCAACATGTGGATGTCCAGTACTGCCTCTCGGATCTTGACGCTACTCCTAGGTATATGGTTTGCACCTTTTTTGTCTGGATAGATGATGTAACGGCACAACGTGCGCCCTTGATGTATCGTCCCGGCAGCCATCGGCTGATAGCTAAACATAGAGAAAACCAGGCAGAACTGAAAAGCAGCACTCCGCTCGTCGGAGGTGTTATGTTGGATGGACTGCCTGCGCTTGGTTATGCAGAGGCAATCCCCGTGGTGGCGCGAGCCGGACAGGCCACCGTCTTGACCACTGCGATGGTGCACGGAGCATCTATCAATGTGGACACCGTTCCTCGTAAGGCGATGGTTATAACCTTCACAGCGGCGGACGTAGAGATTGGTCTGCCCCAGAATCAGGCGGAGACTAAGCGAGTCTATGACCGTGAGTTGAAAAAGCGTCTTCGCCCTGAACGGGCACACATTGTTCCCGCTTGACGATTCGGTGGAGAACAGGCAAACCTGAAGCGATACAAGCGCACAACTAGGCTTTATTATTGACAGCACCTACAATCTATGATTAAATGCGAGTGAGTATAAGCAAGTTGATGAACAACGACAAATTAGATATTGGGATATACAGAAGAGCCTGCGACACTTCATCGATCGCCATATTGTAATTGCTATGAGTGAAAACATAAAAGCTGATCAGGGGCGGATTTCGGATCCGTGTGTGATGGTCATATTCGGTGCTTCAGGGGATTTGACGAAGCGTAAACTAGTGCCGGCGCTGTACAACCTTGCACAGAACGGACTGTTGAACGAAAACGCCGTAGTTGTCGGGTTTGCACGCAGAGAGAATAGCCACAATAATTTTCGTGACCAGATGACGGAAGCAATTAAAACGTATGGCACGACTGCGTTTGACCCATCACTCTGGGCACGGATGGAGCAACGACTTTATTATCATCAAGGGAATTACGATAGTCTGGACGATTATAACCGTCTTGCAGAATTGCTGAAGCAGTTGGATGGGGAATGGGGAACAAACGGTAACTATCTCTACTATTTCTCAACTCCCCCAAGTTCGTTCAGAGCAATTTCCGACAATTTGGGAAAGGCTGGACTCGCAAAATCCGAAAACAACACGGCATGGCGGCGTACTATTGTTGAGAAACCGTTTGGGCATGACTTGGATTCTGCCAAACTTCTAAACCGTTGTTTGCTTGAGACTTTTGACGAGGAGCAGATCTACCGGATTGACCATTACTTGGGGAAGGAGACTGTACAGAATATCATAGTCTTTCGGTTCGCCAACGGTATTTTTGAACCGACATGGGACCGCCGATATATCGACCATGTACAGATCATGGTCGCTGAGGGTATCGGCATTGAAGGACGTGGCGCGTATTACGAGGAATCCGGAGTCCTGCGCGATATGATCCAAAACCACATGTTTCAGTTGTTGTCATTGGTGGCGATGGAACCCCCAATTTCGTTCGAGGCAGATGCAGTAAGAGACGAAAAGGTGAAGGTGTTGAATGCGATTCGTCCCATGCGTCCTGAAGAGATTATCTCCAATACGGTGCGTGGGCAGTATAGTGGAGGGATAGTAGATGGTGAACAGGTAATTGGATACCGCGAAGAACCCGGAGTTTCTCCGACTTCAGCGCGAGAGACTTATGCGGCGCTGCAGCTTTTTATAGAGAATTGGCGGTGGGCGGGTGTGCCATTTTTCTTGCGGTCTGGAAAGAGATTAGCCAAGCGCGATACACAGATAGTAATCCAATTTCGGAGTGTCCCGCACCTCTTGTTTCGTGGTAGTGCCGAAGAGCAGTTAGAGGCGAATCGGCTTGTCCTCCACATCCAGCCCGATGAGCGTATCACTATCCGATTCCAAGCAAAGATTCCGGGACCAACGGTCCGTCTAACGCCGGTTGATATGGACTTTCGTTACGAGGACTTGGCGGGCAGTAGTCCTGCCACTGGGTATGAGACGCTACTTTACGACTGCATGAACGGTGATTCCACACAATTCCATCGTGCGGACATGGTCGAAACAGCATGGGAGATTGCGACCCCTATCTTGGATGTCTGGGCAGCTTTACCTCCTCGCGATTTTCCAAACTATGGGGCTGGAACGTGGGGACCCGATCCCGCTAATGATCTGATTGAAAGAGATGACCCCGGACGCCGGTGGCTGAATCCTGATTCCGGGTAGCGTCTGACAGAATCTATTCTTTTACCGATTCAGGACTTACGCAAATTCAGTACGCAGCGCGATATTTTTTTATTTTTAACCCCCTAAATCCCCCTTGTCAGGGGGACTTATGAGCCAACTGCGTAGGTCCTAAGATTCTTAGTAAACTCAGAAGGAGACCTGAGAATAATGACTGATCAGAAAACCTTGACAGTTGATATAGGTGGCAGCGGCATCAAAACGATGGTTCTTGATGCAGATGGAAATCCGATAGGGAAGCGGACGCGCGTCCCAACGCCGCGACCTGCTAAACCGGATCCCGTCCTTGTGGGAATTGTCAAGTTAGCCAAGGGACAGTCAGACTTTGACCGTGTGTCGGTCGGCTTTCCCGGTGTGATACGTAAAGGTGTGACTGAAACAGCGGTAAACCTCCATAAGGATTGGGTTGGGTTCGATTTGGAAGGAGCCTTATCCGAAAAACTGAAGAAACCCGTGCGCGTCTTGAACGATGCTGACGTTCAGGGGTTCGGTGCAATTTCCGGCAAGGGTGTGGAATTGGTTGTCACACTAGGGACTGGCTTTGGATCTGCCCTGTTTCTTGATGGAAAACTAGTGCCTAATCTTGAGGTGGCGCACCACCCATTTCATCGTGGTAGGACCTACGAGGAGCATTTAGGCAGTGCTGCGCTAAAAAAAACGGGCAGAAAAAAATGGCAACGGCGTGTGATGGAAGCAATTGCCTCTCTCGAACACCTGTTTAACTACGATACCCTTTACATCGGGGGTGGCAATGCGCGGCGGCTTACGGTTAACCTTCCTCCGAATGTTAAAATCATTCCCAACGTCGCCGGTTTATTGGGCGGTATTGCTTTGTGGAGAGACTAGATATTGTTCTGATTCACCGTAGAAAGAAAGACTACTGCATGAGATCCCCAAACATTCTGTACATCCATTCCCACGACACGGGGCGCTACGTCCAACCCTATGGTCACGCCGTGCCGACACCGAATATCCAACGTCTTGCTGAGGGGGGCGTCCTTTTTCGACAGGCATTTTGTGCGAATCCCACATGTTCACCTTCTCGTGCTAGCCTCCTGACCGGCAAGTGGGCACACAGCTGTGGGATGCTTGGTTTAGTCAATCGTGGCTTTTCGATGACTGACTATAGTCAGCATATTGTTCACACCCTTCGAGATGGTGCCGGATATCATTCGGTTTTAGGGGGACTTCAGCATGTCGCTAAAGACCCCACCCGGATTGGCTACGATCGGATCCTAGAGGGTGAGCGTAGTCCCGAAAAGGTTGTCTCACGCACGGTTGATTTCCTAAAGGATGCTCCATCACAACCTTTCTTCCTTGACGTTGGTTTTTTTGTGACGCATCGTGAGTTTCCAGAACCCGGACCGGCCGAGGATCCACGCTACTGTTTGCCACCCGCCCCCATGCCCGATACGCCTGAAAATCGCTATGATATGGCGGCTTACAAAGCGAGTGCCCGTATTCTGGATAATAGTATTGGAATGGTCTTGGATGCACTTGATGAAAATGGGTTAGCCGAGGATACGCTGGTTATTTGCACCACGGATCACGGACTCGCTTTTCCTAGCATGAAATGTAATCTGACCGATCACGGCATCGGTGTGATGCTGATAATGCGGGGACCCAGCGGTTTTACTGGCGGACGGGTCTGTGACGCAATGGTTTCCCATATTGACGTTCTTCCTACGATCTGCGACCTATTGGATATTGCTGTGCCGGAAGGGGTACAGGGGAGCTCAATGATGCCATTAATCCGAGGTGAGACGGAATCTATTCATGACGAGATCTTTGCAGAGGTCAATTATCATGCTGCCTATGAGCCTCAACGCGCTGTCCGGACACAGCGATGGAAATATATCCGACGGTACAGCGACCGGCAGAAACCGGTGCTTCCCAACTGCGATGGAAGTCCAACCAAAGATGTGTGGATGCAACACGGTTGGCAAGATCGATATGTTGCACCAGAGCAACTGTACGACCTGATCTTCGATCCAAACGAAACGCACAATTTGATCAACGATTCGGCTGTGACACCTGTGCTTGAGGATATGCGTCATCGGCTCGACCGTTGGATGCTTGAGACGGAGGACCCGCTGCTGCACGGACCCGTTCCCCCGGATCCCGGTGCTCAGTTGAATGATCCAGCGAGTATATCGCCGCCCTATTCATTATACACCGTACCTTTCAACTAGCTCCTCTTAAGACACCAATGGAGTGCTCGGTGTATACAAAAAAGTTCAACCGATCCCGCGCCAGAGGAACGGTATATTCATCAAAATCTTCGCAGTGGACACCCCGTTCTTTAGAGCGGGGAGGAAACTGCGCTCCTTTTTCGTTGTAAACTGTCGTAAAAATGGTATAATTTTGGTGGCTTTCGTGGGAGAATGCACCCCTACCGCCTGGTAGGGTCTCCCACCTCCTAGTGCATAGGAAATGAAAGATAGAAAGCTAACCTCAATGAAAACTACATTTGAATATCGGGCATATCCGACTGCTAAACAACGAAAGACCTTTACCGCTTGGTTTGCGTTGCTCCGGATGCTTTACAACCAAGCCCTTGCATGGCGTAAAGATGTCTACCAATCCACCGGTGAATCGGTCAAGTGGGCGACCCAAGGGAACGCTTTACCTGACCTCAAACAAGAGTCCCCCGCGTTTGCCGGTCTCCACGCTGATGTGCTGCAAGACTGCTTACGGCGTTTGGATAAAGCATACCGAGCATTCTTTCGTCGTATCAAAATGGGCGATGAACCGGGCTTCCCGCGCTTCAAAAGCGAAGGGCGGTATCGGTCGATGACCTTTAGCCACTTGTCTGTGAATCTAATACGGCATATCCGTCGCAAGTTTGCCCGCGTGGTTGTCCCCAAAGTTGGACACCTCAAGATTCGGTATCACCGACCGCTGCCCGATGGTAAAATTAAGAATCTGACCATCAGCCGTAAAGCGTCGGGCTGGTATGTAACTATCTGCGTTGAAGTCCCCGCCCCCGTGAAAGTCCCTGTTGAAACGACCATCGGCGTGGATGTTGGGCTTAATGCCTTTGTCGTCGATTCCGATGGTCAACGGATTCCAAATCCACGCTACTATCGCAAATCTGAAAAGATGCTTGGCAAACATCAACGGATACTCTCTCGATGCAAGAAAGGCAGTAACCGCAGAAAGAAACAGCGTCAAGTTGTCGCCCGATGCCATGAACACATAGCGAATCAGCGCAAGGATTTTCAGTTTAAGACGGTGCATCGCATTCTTCTTCGTTGCGATGAGGTTGCCGTTGAGAATCTGACCATCACGAATATGTTGAAAAACCATTACCTTGCCAAGAGTATATCTGATGCGGGTTGGGGCAGTTTTCGCTTGAAACTGCAAAGCAAGGCTGAAAGTGCCGGTAAGCAGTTCACGAAGGTTAAGCCCCACTACACAAGCCAGAAATGTTCAAGTTGCGAGGCGATAGTTCCCAAACTCTTGTCTGTCCGTGTCCATGACTGCCCGCATTGCGGGTTGGTACTGGACAGAGACCATAACGCTGCAATCAATATCAAAAAGGCTGCTGTAGCCTTGCGTGGAGGTGCGGTGGTAACCAACACCCCCGAAACTCTTGAAAGAGAAAGAAGCGCAGAACCTTGTAAGACCCGTGGGGGAGGCAATTATAACAAGCCGCCTCCTTTAGGGCGGGGTAACTGACAGAATGTTGAGGGGATATTTTGGGGGATTGATAATCCTGTGAGATCTATTTGACAAAGTTTGATAGATATGATATGATTAACTCGCCTTATTGAACTGAAAACGCCGGCGCTTTGATTATTCCCAACGCTATGAAGGACCTGAATGATATCAGGCTAAGAGGATTCAATCGTCAATTTTCAATATATAATTGTCAATAACTGTATTTCCGAATGAAATAGGAGGATAAAGCCGATGACCTACGTCATCACTGAACCTTGCATCGATGTTAAGGATACTGCCTGTGTTGATGTTTGCCCTGTTGACTGCATTCATCCAACCTCAGACTCAGACGAATTTGAGAATCACAACCAGCTTTATATTGACCCTATAGAGTGCATTGACTGCGGTGTATGCGAGCCGGAATGTCCGGTCGAAGCGATTTTCATAGATGAAGATGTCCCCGAAGAATGGGAGCACTTCACCCAGTTAAACGCTGACTATTTCCAATAATAACGCGCTATAAAACCTAAAACGGGCAGCGACTTGGGAGGGATCCAAATGCCAAACCCTAATCGCTGCCCGTTTTTGCGATACCATAAATAGTGTAATAGTCCGGGGGCTGGTTGACGCTATAGATTCATAGGTGAAATAGGCACTTATGCTATTTCAATAACAATTATTGATTGGTTCTCCACAGTCATCTTAATATCGTAATTTTTTAATGAAACAGGAGGATAAAACCGATGACCTACGTCATCACTGAACCCTGTATTGATGTTAAGGATACTGCTTGTGTTGATGTTTGCCCCGTTGACTGTATTCACCCAACCTCAGACTCAGATGACTTTGAAAATCAGAATCAGCTTTTTATTGATCCTGCGGAGTGTATTGACTGCAATGTGTGTGAACCGGAATGTCCGGTCGAGGCAATTTTCATAGATGATGAAGTTCCGGAAGAATGGGAACATTTCATCCAGCTAAACGCTGACTATTTCCAATAATGATGGTTTAATCTATGCTGAACCGAGTCATATGACTTTTCAAACAGGTTCTTAAAGAAAGAAATGTTTTGAAGGAAGATTATCTTTTACAGGTCAGAATAACAGGTATACTCATTGAAGATGATAAAATATTAATCGTCAAACAAACAATATCTCCTGAGCGGACTTGGAGTCTTCCCGGGGGAAGAGTACAACAGGGTGAAATGCTAGAGGAAGCGATAATCAGAGAAATGAGAGAGGAAACAGGATTGGAGACAAGCGTTACAAAACTCCTCTATGTCTGTGATTATCCTGAAGTGGAACCCCCTGTACTCCACATCTCCTTTTTGCTGAATAGAATTGGTGGTGAGGTGCGTCTGCCTTCAAATGAGTTCGATGAAAACCCCATTTTTGATGTAAAGATGGTGCCGATAGATGACCTGCCATCTTATGATTTTTCAGATAAATTCAAAGACTTTGTTCAAAAAGGATTTCCAGACGCTGGTAGTTATAAAGGTCATAAAAGGTGCATTGGCTTGTAAAAGGTGCCGAGTTGAGTTTGCGAGAATGCAAGTTAAGTCGTAAGCCGAAAAGTCTCAACCTTTAGGTGTCTACCACCACGCGAACCACGACAGATATCGCAGAATAGCCTGTAAATGATGCCTCAGCCAACTCAGATTCAACGCCTTCCGGACGCAATTAGTGTTCAATGGAGCGATGGACACCAAAGCGAGTATTCCCATCAACTGCTGCGTCAAAAGTGCCCATGTGCACGGTGCCAATCAGAAAAGTCAGATAAAAACCCGCTACGCCTGTTACCCACCGATCCGTTATCCAAAAACCTTACACTTGTTGATATACAGCGTGTTGGTCGTTACGCGATTCGATTGATCTGGGCTGACGGACACAAGACAGGCATCTATACATTTGAGTTTCTTCACTCTATTCAACCGGATTCGACGGAAACTACGCCCGATTAACAAACTACTTCGACCAACTGCCTCTCTCGCCCCTTTTCCTGGTGGATGGTTTGTTGACCCTTTCCAATAGCACTTTGATTATTCAACCTGCCCTTCCGGTGAAAACACCTTAAAATCGCAGATGGCGTGCCGAAAAACGACGATTTTTGATTCGTTTTCTAAAATCATCTTAATCTCGTAGCTACTCACCCAATCCACCAATCCACGAAAAGCTTCTCCTTCTAGCATTGTGACTTGGATCATGTGCCGAGCCCGTCGCGCTTGAACAATAGCTCGCGTATTGATGCTATAGCGTTTTTTTCGTTGTATTATGGGCTTTAGGTTCTGTTCCTTAATTTCCCCGTTATAGCGGAGAATCGACTGTATATCCGCAGCATCCTCCGCTTTGTAACAGTATTTGACATCGGTTTTCGGTAGTTCTTGTCTTTCTGTTTCGCCCCCGATAGAATCGATTCCGTTCCGATCCCGTTCCGAGGACCCCGATGAATCGGAGGAATCCCGATTTATCGGGAGATTCGGAGCAACTTGTAAAACGAAGTCGTATTTGGTGAACCCAGTAACCGTCGCAGATAGCAGTGTATGATTATACAATCCAAAAAACATGGGCGTTTGAAGACGTATCTGCTTCTGTATGTAGAGATCGCCAAAGGTTGGCTGTTCATCAGGTGAGGAGGCTGGTTCTGGTTTGGGAGTGTGCAGATGAGAAGATTTCCGATCTGGGGAACTATCAATCAATTCAGACGTTGCTGTTTTAACTCTTGGAGTGGAGAAAGCAGCGGGCGTGGGGCGGATAGGACTTTCAGATGAAGCAAACGCCCCCTCCTCAGAATTATCTCTTGACTGCTGAGGTGGGGCATAGTCGCGAGGTATCACTGCCTTACCTTGTCTCAATCGCTTCTGTTCAAGCGGGGTAAGCAGGACCTTCACATTCTGGGCGACGGGACCTCTATCGCCTACAGCTACCTCGTATCTAACATACTGCCCTACCTGGATTTCGTCGTATCCATCCTGAATCGCAGAGATATGCAGAAAAACATCTCCTTCACCGGTGTCTTGAGCGATGAATCCATACCCTTTGTCTGAGTTATAATATTTGACTCGTCCCGTTGGCATCATTTTCTCTCCATTGGGTTAAAGATTTCCGACTGGAATGCGGACGATTTAGTAATAGCACGGAAGATCTCGACCTTGAATTGGGTCAACATATTTTGCCAAGTCACGCAGGGAGATAACAGTGCAGTCGTTGTGGTAAAGATAATCCATGTAGGTTTCAAATGTTTCGGGGTCTGTATTGACCCAAGGGTGCTCCAAGGCAGGCACACCGTGGAACGTCAAGACAGCAATCTGTCCATCTCTCGCCCCCTCAACTGCCCACACCAAGTCGTCAAACCCCCAGTGTGGTCCCGAAGCCCCGGTCGTTGGGATGAGCAGCGGATGATGTTTCGCCGGGTTGTATGCGGGACCTCGTCCTCCTTCTGAATCGTAGGTAAACTCCGGTGCAATGCCGCGTCGTGCAAAGAGGAATCCTTTCTCAATTAGGACTTTCACTGCCTCAGGTCCGTTAGAATACCCCGGATAGCAGAATGTCTCAGGTACGGGGATACCGTGTTCCTTGCAACGTAGATCAATGTGTTGTAGATCGGCAAGTAACTCTTCGCTCGATTGGTTGTTCACGTTTTTGTGATGGCGCGTGTGGTTGCCAATTTCAAAACCGGCTTCGTGCAGTTGCTTAACCTCTTTCCATGTTACATAGTGCGCTTTGTTTTTGAGAAAATTGAGCCCCTCAGTGATGAAAAAGGTGCCACCGAAGCCGTAACGCTTGAGTAAGGGTGCTACATAGGTGGCATCCGACTTGTTGCCGTCATCGAAGGTCAAGACAACCAACCGATCGGGGATGGGTTGGAGATTTTGAGAGGTAAATATATTCCTGTTATTATCATAAACACCTGATTCGCTCATCGGTTCCCTTTCCTGTTGACTCATTAGCTAGTTTCCAAGAACTCCCAGAGTTTATCAAATTGCGACCCTGTAATAGGTTGATGGCGCAAGATGGTATTGGTATCCTTTCGCTCCATGTAGCTCGGCGCAAACTCCAATCCTACACGAAGTTCCTCGCGGCTTATTCCTACCTCCCTTGGTCGGCGGCGCACTTTGCATCGATCTAGCCGATTCGTCAGAATTTCGGGCTGCTCGTCACATTGCCAAGCGATGATGATTGCGCTGAATGCAACCATCTCTCCATGGATGTAGCTTGTGTTATGCTTTTCTTCTAGGGCGAGCCAGAAATCGTGATCTCCGCTTGCAGCCTCCGGTCGTTGAATCCAACGAGAATCGCGCTCCTGCACACTTTTCATGATGTGTCGTGCGCTTTTTCCTGTCAGGTTTCCCTGTGCATCAAGGCTTGCTTCAAAGCCGTGCGTAATCTCTTCATGGTGACTGAGGACATCAGCAATTACTGCTTCGTCGCAAGGCGGACCTATACCGTTTTTGGCACGCCAACGCCATTCCGCGGGTGCTGCATACCCACATAGTATATCGCCGAGACCAGCGGTATTCAGGTAATAGGGTGCTTCGAGAATCAGGTCGTCGTCCGCTAGAATATGATCGCAGTCCACCCAGGGCCAATCGTCGAGTGCTCCAACGATTTTTCTTCCTTCCCATTTCGCCACAACCCCATGGATGATCGCTCCCGTTGATACGATCGTTGGCACCATGACGAGTGGTAGATCTTTGTCTAACGCTACGAACTTTGAGACATCTAGTGCCCGTCCGCCGCCCAGTCCAACTACCAACTCCGCATCATCAGGCAAACTCTCGCTTATCTCTTTTTGATGTCTGGAATCCAACCACATTGCATGGGCTACCCCTGCGGGCGGTTTGGATAGATGGGATTGCGCTGTTTTGTATGCAGTCGGTGTGGACACCATTAAGTAGCGTGGCCACCCGGCACTCTCCTTTTTCAGCAGACCTGAACCGTAGCGAATGTCATATTCCGCTGCCGGTTTCATCTGACTTGCATGGGACCAACCGCGTCCTGCTTTATTCATGTGTCCTACCTTTCATTTTCGATCATTTTTTGAAAACATTTCCCGAATTTTAGCCGATTCCGTCTAAGTTTTCAATCCTTTTCTAATCTTACGTCTGTGTAGGTTTTTCCACCGCCATAACCGGCGTCATTGGTGAAAAACCGATTCCGGACTGTAGCTTCTTGTAAGTTTCCCCGAATGATGCGACATAATTATTCAGAAACGGTATTACAATTGGATCGATGTTTTAATGTGACAGAATCGTGATAAATTTCAGATGTAATTTGTAACCGTTTGCAGTATAATTAGACGAATTTTGCTTCCAATTATTCATAAGTTCCGAGGAGGAGGAACGGTATGCAGCCGACACAAGTTGCTGTCATTGGCTGTGGGAGGATTGCCAACGAGGGACACCTGCCCGCATACCGCACAGCGGCAGAGGCAGGTCTTTGCACACTAGTAGGCGTGTGCGATGTCATTCCAGAGCGGGCACGGCAGACCGCACGACAGTATGACACGAAGGCTTTTGAATCAGCCGAAGATATGATTGCCGAAACGCAGCCGGAGGTGGTGAGTGTTACCACCATGCCATCGAGTCACCATCACCTAACGTTACACGCACTTAACGCCGGGTGCCATGTGTTGTGTGAGAAGCCGGTTGCGATGAATCTCAGCGAAGCGGAGGAGATGGTCCAAGCGGCTGAACGTGCCGGGCGCCTCTTGAGCGTCTGTTTCGAGTATCGCTATTGGGATGAATCGATCTATCTGTATAACCGCATTGCCGCCGGTGACCTCGGTCCAGTACATGCAGTGCGCACTTGGGGCGGGAGTGTATACGGTTTCCCGACGATTACGAGTTTCCACCGACAAGCGAGCGCAGGTCGTGGTGTTCTAGACCATTGGACGATTCACAATCTAGATTTGGCGCTCTGGTTGTTGGGCAACCCTGAACCGCTCACTGCCAGCGCATTCTGTCATCAACGTCTAGCTCGCTATCCGGCGGGGTTGGGCCCATCGCTCAATACGATTAAGCCAGAGGCAGTGGATCCAGAGATTGAAGACTTCGCCATGGGTTTCGTGCGGGTGGAAGGTGGCACAGTGATCGCCGTTGAAGCAAACTGGCTACAACCCCCGTCCGAACGTCATGAGGGGTGGGAGTTGCTTGCAGAGCGCGGGACGGCATCGATCTCACCCATCCGCGTGTGGCACGACCACGGTGATAAATGGGTTGATGCTACACCCCCGCCGGGGACCCTAGTACCATGTGACTACCGTATGGAACGGTTAATCACGGGCTTTCTGCAAGTTGTTCGCGCCGGCAAACCAGCGCCGGTGTCAGGTGCAGAGATTTTGCGTATCCAGCGCCTCATGGATGCTCTGTATGAATCTGCGGCGCGGGGGCATGAGGTCGCCGTTGCGACAATGCTATCGAATCCGGCGGAGCAGGAATGAACCAGCCGGACAAACGAAGTATACCAGACGGATACAACATGGCGGTCATGCTTATCTCAGAGGATGTGCGAAGGGGACAGGTGCTTCATCAGGATTCTCACGGACGAAGGGGGTTAGCTCATGGGATTAATCTATATCGAGTATATCAGTCGTCGCCCAGGCGTAGATATGGCAGACTTCCGAGCCGGGGTGACCCACGGACAGGAGGGTTGGGACACCGGCTATGGGGAAGACCAGCTGGTGTTGAACATTGGTCGGACGTGGCGACTGGGACCAGAACCGGAATATCTGGCGGCCTGGTATTCACCACAAGCAAGTTTTGATCGGATTGATGCTTGGGATCGCATCTTCCGCAGTGATGAGGTGGATCCGCTGGAACGCTCTTTTTTTCAGGTTGCGCGGATTGATGTCGCCGGTTGTTATACGCCATTGGTCGAACCGGTTTACGCCCGCAATGGACCCTATTATGCCGAATTCTTTCGCGTCCAAGCAGATTTGGATACCATCCGCAGTTTCTACACCGCACGGACTCAAAGGCATCCTCACTTTGCCCTCACTTTGCTGGTGAGCCGTATTGGGAAACTCGGTCCGGAGCCGGGTGGACTCGCCATCTGGCAGATACCGAACTTCGTAGCGTTGGGGGCGATTGCTCAGGAATTGGATGGGGTACGCTTGCCCATCGAGTTGGTAACTGCTGGAACCTACATGGATTTCGGACACGAGATTTTGTGAATGCCTGTGAATCAATTTGTAGGCCCTGTTCCAAATCTATCGGGGTTTATAATCACCGCGCCTATACCTGTATGGGAGGAAGCGTGAACTACTCGGAAAAGTGGAAAGGATCGCTATAATGAAAGATGAGATCATTTCAGATTTGAGTCAGTGTCAACCAGCCCACCGTCTTGACCGGGACTATCGGCATGGCACATGGCGGTTGATTGACTACGAAACCGAAGAATTTGCTGGCACCATGATCTACTCCGGCCCAGGCATGAATTCAGGGGCGTTGACATTGCCCTTAAACTGTGAGGGCTACCATGCAATATACGTGGGTGTCCATTACCCCGGTCAATTTGGGGACGCTCATGTGCGTCTCCGTTTGACCGATGATCCGGCATACACCCTCGTGAGGGCAGAAACGCAATCTGGAAAGGATCTCAACGGCATTCCACCGGAACTGAGATGGAGCCACACAACGAAAGCATTCTCAGATTACCAAGTTTCTGAGGCTTTCTGGAAGGTCGCGGATCTCACCGGGGTTGACCTCATCATCAGTCGCTTCAACGAGGGTGGTCGGGGTGGTAGCTATACCGAAATGTACAGCAACTTGGTCTATGTACGGCTTGTCCCTCTTTCCGAAGCAGAAATGGAGGAATATCAGCAGGAACTGCCGCGGACGGATACCAAGCGTCTCGTGGCTATGAACGATGCCGGTATTTTCTCCGAACTACGCACGAAGGAAGATATCTGGGCGCAATTTGAGCCGTATCGGGACAGCGATGTGGAGATTATGCTGTGGGCGACCTTCAAAGGCGAAAACTGTACCTATCGCAGCCGTATTGGTCGCACACTGACTGACAGTGACAATCCCTTTGACCGCTTCGCCGCTCACGAGCGTTGGGACGTGACGCTTGAGAAGTTAGAGGAACAAGGGATTGACTTCATGGCGGAGATCGTGCAAGCTGCCCACACGCTTGGCATACGTATCTTCCCAAGTCTCCGCCTACAAGGTCCGAAAGCGGTGCCGCTGGAGATGGAAAAGGGGAGTTTCTATGAACGGCATCCCGAATTTCGTTGTAAGGACAAGCACGGTAGGGGGATAGCGCATCTCAGTTTGGCTTTTCCTGAAGTCCGGCATCTGTGGATTTCTCTCCTCTGTGAAGCGTTGGAATATGGATTTGATGGGGTGCATGTGATTTTTTGTCGTTCCCAACCTTTCGTGTTATATGAGGCGCCGGTGATTCAACGGTTTCGTCAGGAATATGGAGAGGACCCGCGTGAATGTCCAGACGACGACCCACGTTTTTGGAGGGTGCTGTCCACTTTTGTTACCCAATTTGCTCGTGAACTCAGGACGGCTGTTGATGCCATGAGCCAAAAAATGGGGCGGAAACTTGAGATCGCCTACAATATCACTTCGACGATGGAAAGCCGACTTCGGGCACCGGGGATTGCCCCGGCTTCCAGACCAGAAGTCGCTGGGGGTGCTGGTAAATATAACCTCAGTGAGGTCATGCAGAGTAATATGGTATGGGGAGTTGATGTTGAGGCTTTGGTGAGAGAGGGCTTGGTAGATTACTTGATGCCCCATCCAACTTTTGCGATGAACGCGGCAGAATGGATTCAACCGATGGTGGAATTGGTAAAGGATACGCCGGTAAAATTGTATCCAGATCTCTATCCCCGCCGTCAACCTCCAGCCGCCTCCCTCTACTCCGCGCAAACCTTATATGAGCTAGGCTGTGATGGTCTTACCTTGTGGGATACCTATTCTCGAGTGTTCCGGATCTCCGAATGGGCGATGATGAAACGCCTTGGACATCGAGAAGCGTTGAAGGATTGGCGAGAAGATGGCAAGGGCGACGACTACTTTCGTGTCTTGAATTTCAAATGGGTTGGCGATCGGAGTGGTGATCCACGTTACTACCAAACTAATGGATAAATAGTCCTTTCTTTCGCTCGGAGTAGGTTCTTGACTTTTTCAGATTGTCCATGCTACGATAGCTTCCGTGATTTACCTCTTTTCGATTCGGTTATGGTTGACTTAGCGGATACTCATACAATGAGAAATCCAGACACAATCTATTGAGCAGATTGGTAGTTTTTAGCCCATGACAGACCACCACCAGCAAAACACCAATATACTCCAGCGTTGGGGGGCGGTGTTAACTACTTGGACCGAAAGATGGATTCCAGATGCCCTCGTAATTGTTTGGATACTGACAGCGATTTGCTTTATTTTCGCTCTCATCTGGGGAGATGCTTCGCCGGTGTCAGCGGTAAAGGCGTGGGGCAATGGGTTTTGGGTGTTGCTTGAGTTTGGGATGCAGGTGTGTCTGACGATGATCACAGGGTATATCCTCGCCAGTGCACCGATCGTCAGACGTACCCTTCAAAAGCTAGCGTCGTTACCAAATCCGGATAAGCCTACACAATCAATTATCCTGATGAGTCTGTTTTCCATGGTTACCGCTTGGCTCAGTTGGGCTTTCAGCCTGATCGCGAGTGCGCTGTTTGCTGTGTTCTTGGTGCATCGAAATCAGAAGGTTGATTATCGGCTGCTTGTGGCGGCGGCTTATCTTGGGTTGGGGTGTACATGGCACGCTGGATTGTCCGCTTCCGCACCCCTTTTGGTGAATACGCCCGACAACTTTCTGATTCAGGGCGAGATTCTCCAAACGACCATTCCAGCGACTGAAACCATTTTTAGCCCTTTTAACCTCCTCCTACTTGTGTTGGTCATCGTTATAGTGACTGCAATGATGGCGATGATGCACCCTTCAGCAGAGAACACTTACCGGATCAAACCTGAACTTTTAGAACAGTTACAGCTATTCGAGGCACCTGAAAAACCACATTCGATGTCGCCATCAATATGGCTGAATTGGTGGCCCGGTTTTAACTTGATTGTTGGAGTAACTGGTTTTGCTTGGCTGTTTGGTCACATTGTCCGCTTAGGCTTCGCCAATGCTATTACCCTTAATACCATCAATTTCTTTTTTTTAATGCTCAGTATTCTTTTGCATTGGTACCCGTGGCGGTTTCTTAAAGCCGCCGAAAATGCAGGCAAGGTTGTGTGGGGAGTTATTATTCAGTTCCCATTCTATGCCGGTATCTTTGGTCTGTTCAAATTTACCGATCTTGCGACCGCATTTACCCAAGCCTTCATCGCCATCGGGAGCAAAAACACGTTCTTGCTGATTGCTTATTGGTATGCCGGTATTTTGAATTACTTTATTCCCTCCGGTGGCTCAGAATGGGCGGTTACAGCACCATACCTTATACCCGCGGGAAACGCGCTCGGTGTTGAAGCGTCAAAGATAGTTGTTGCATACGCTTGGGGCGACATGATGACTGACATGATTCAGCCCTTCTGGGCGATTGCAATGCTCGCCATCGTTAAATTAGAATTTAGAGAGATTATGGGCCGTCTATTACTGGTTTTCTTTGTATATGTTGGAGTGACCTCGGCGGCGTTCCTCATATGGCCCTTGTTGTAGACGGATAGAGCAGTCCTGGACTTGAAGAAAAGAGCCCTTAGAAACAACAGAATCGGATATATTCATGCAACTGTGAACAATCTTTTTGGAACCCTATTTTCCACAACCCATGGAGAATTCAACAATGACAAGGCACTTTGATTTTCTTTGGCTGTTTGTGCTGCTTCTACTCCTTCCAACTGACGGATACGCCCCCTGTGTTATGTTTACGCCTCCGGACCAAGAATTAAATGGCACCGGGCAACGTGCGTTCATTGCTTATAATCCGCAAACACAACAGGTCAATCTCGTTCCTAGCATCAACATCAGCGGTGAAGCGACAGAATTTGCTGTCGTCATCCCAACGCCATCCATCCCTAAACTTGACACAGTAGATCGGCGGATCTTTAGGGAGTTGAATGACCTTACGATGCCAGTGACCCGATGGCGTGGGGGTGGCGGAAGTTCGGGGTGTAACGTTTTCACAACAGAGGACAGTGACGGCATCGCTGTATTTGATAGTCCTCACGAAGAGGAGGGGGTTACTGTCATCTCTGAGCAAGAGGTGGGGGCTTTTGATACCGTTATTCTCACGGCTAATAATCCAATGGCACTAACCGATTGGCTTGACGAACACGGCTATCACCATTCCATTGACGACAATGCAATACTACAGGGCTACATCGATCAGAAATGGGTATTCACCGCTATGCGATTGCGCGTGGAGTTTACAGATGGTGGGCGTCGGTCCGCCCGCTTTTTCGACCAACCCATTGATCCAATTTTATTGACATATAGGGCAGAGCGGTTAATCTATCCATTGCGTCTAACCTCGATTAGTGCCCGGGAGGGTACAGATGTTACCGTATACATTCTTACCCCGAATAAAATGCACTTTCCAAGCGCGAAAGTTGAGTACGCCAACTGGATTACTGATAGTGAGCGCGATGCAATTCGTCTACGTTATCCAACTCTCGGTAGCTTTATCGGAGAATCACATTACCTAACTCGTTTGCGTCGTAGTTTTGCCCGAACCGAAATGGATACAGATTTTGAGTTAGTTCGTCACCAAGACAACCAAGAATTTCGGCGCGTCCGGTATATGGGATTTACTTCTCTGCCTGATATTCTACTGCTCGGTTTAATGACAGTTGGCTACTTTGTATGGAGACGAATACGACCATTCAGACGGTAGTTGCAAACTGAAATGACCGAATCAAAGGAGATCGATTGAATGAATTCCCAACGTCATAGATTGATTATACTTTTTAGTCTTATATGTGTAGCTCTCATTTTTCCACGTATTTCGTCTGCTAGGTTCCAAGAGGGCTTCGGACTGTACGGAGGGTTCCATAGCCCATCAGAGGCTAGCACCGATGGCATTTACGGAAGCGGGCCTATGTTCGGGGTGCAGTATAAACTCGCGGTTTCGACTCACACGGGGTTAGCATCATCGATCGGTGTTCTACAGAAGCAGGGCGATCCCTACAACGATAACACCTTCATCGGTACAGATCCATCATCTAGTGTAACGTTTGTGCCTGCTGAAATCAGTTACATCATCAATCTCATATCAAATCTACCCGAAACAGAACGGCGGATTCACAGTTTGTACATCGGTGTCGGTGTTAATCATATTTGGACCCGTGAACGGGCACCCGGATCCTCCCTTTCCAAAGGCAACGCCTTTGGAAATCAGCTTTTGGCTGGCACAACTTTCTCAATATCGAAGAGCTTTGTTTTGGGTTTAGAGTTCAAATATCTGAGAAATCGACCGCTCATGAAATTGGATTCGGGGCGCACCTATCGTGTACAACTCGATGGTACACAGGCTCAAATGACATTTATGTGGCATTTCGGGGATTAATGACTTGTGTGGGTGGTTACAGATTCTGATCAGAAAGCGTCCAACCGTAACTATGCCCGAATCATTCGATAGACCTTGTTGATTGTGCTTTGGAGAAATAAAGTCGCTGTATAATAAAAAGGGAGTGTTATGCCTAAAATCATCGTTGCTAATTACTTTCAAGAAACCAATTCGTTCCACCCCAATCCCACTACGTATGAGGATTTTAGTGTTCACTTGGGTCAGGATTTATTCGATGCCGGTCGTGAGGATATCAACGGTGCGATGAACATCTTTTTTCAGCGGTCCGACTTGGAGGTTGTGCCCACTTACGGAGCTAGTATGGGTGCGGGTGGTACAATCACCCACGAATGTTTTGAGCGAATCACCGGAGAATGCTTGGAAGCAATTGAGAAAAACAGTGCTGGGGCAGACGCCCTGTTTTTCGCCATGCATGGAGCGATGGCTGCCGAGATAGAGAAGGACCCCGAAGGTTACATCCTCGAAGAAACCCGTAAGATCTTGGGACCGGATGTCCCCATTGTTATTTCTCTCGACATGCACGGCACTGTTACCCGGCGTATGTTAGAGCTTATCGATGGTGCTGCTATCTTGCACACGTATCCGCACATTGACTGGTATCAGTTGGGTGAGCGGAGTGCTACAATGCTGCTAAGTATCCTCGATGGTGCGAAACCTATTATCGGTAGTGTGTATACACCCACCATGGTGCGTGGGGACGAACTCAAGACCGCGACCGGTGTGCACGGCACGTTCATTCGACACCTTGAGCGGCTTGAGGAACGGGAGGATGTCTTGGCTGCGGGCATTATGTTAGGTCACCCGCCCACTGACTGCCCGGAGCAGGGATCTCGAATCATCATCGTTACTGATAATAACAGGGAATTGGCTGAAGTAGAAGCGATGCGAATCGGTCAGAATTTCTGGGACATGCGTGAGCGGATGCAGTGCGTGCTATACAGTGTGGAGGAGGCGATCGAAAACGCGAAGAAAGCGGATGGTGCGGTTGTCTTTTCCGATGCTGCGGACGCTACAAGCTCTGGGGCACCGGGAACTAGTAACGCAATCCTAAAAGGGTTTTTAGCGAGCGGCTACACAGGACGGGTGCTTTTGCCTATCCGAGATGAACCGGCGATTGAGAAAGCGATGGAGGCGGGTTTAGGCAGCACCATCACCGTACCACTCGGTGGCACGAAAGACCCCCGTTTTACCCCGATAGATGTGGAGGTCACGGTAGAAGCCCTCGCTATAAGAGACAATGTGTCGATAGCTGTTCTCAGGACTGGTAACATCACTATCGTCGCTGCTACCCAAGGCGGTATACTATGCGATCGATGGATGTATCCCGCTGTTGGTCAGGATCCGAAGACGTTTGACGTCATTATCCAGAAGTTGCCGCATACCCCCTATGAATTTTATGACGAGTGGGCTGTCCGAAACATGACTATCGACGTTCCGGGCGCAGCGAGCCCTAATATCAAGACGCTAGGCCACAAAATTGTACGGCGACCGATTTACCCACTTGATGAAAACATGTCTTACACTCCGCAGGTCGAGATATTCGACTAGTAGATTGCGGCAAAGATCGGTTTGAATTAAATTTCTTGTCATCCTGTCACTAGCTCATGATATAATGGTGCTCAGTTTTAGTATACCTCGGATTGCTTCAAGAGGGGAGGATACCATAAATGGTAGACGATAGTAGAGAAGAACACCGAATGATCATTTTTGGCAATGACAGCGACCCCGTCCAAGAACACTTAATTCGAGAAGGAAGTGTAGACAAAGATCTGTCTACACAAAACGGGATTTTAGAGCGAAAAATACATGCCGAATCCTACACAGTTACCCTATACGCGTTATTAAAAGATTACGGTCTAATCCCTGTTTTTCGGATTAAGCCAAGGATACGATTCCGCCGATTTAACTACGATAACCAAGCTTCGAGTGCACCGCTCCGTTACAACTTAAATGACATCGTTGATTTTGCCGAAGTCAAACGTGGTATTGAATCGGGTGAACCTGTAGATAGTGCGCTTCAGGAACAGGTCTTCGGAGACGCTCCCAGCCTCAAAGACTTGTCTGATGATCCTGCACTACAACTGGTATCTCAACGCGACCTGTTTTTACGCAATCCCCCTTTTAAGACCAAGACTAAGGTCTTCGGCGGCGAGGAAGGTGATACGCACGGGATTCCAATCGGAAAATTCCTCGATGCGCTTAACCATCCCGCACAAACTCAAGCTATTTTCAAACCCTTTCCTCAAGGTTCGTCGTTTGCCACAGATCTTTTGGAAGCCTTGGAACCTTTCCATCACCTAGAATTTCAGTTCGGTGTCTATTCACGCTATGAAAGACGAGATTGTGTGCTAGCAGGTGACATCTCTAAAGCGGCGGGGGGATACCGCACCACTTTTGATCCGTGGACGGTATTGGGGTATATCCACTCTGATGGTCAGATGCAACAGCTCCAAATTCTTGCCCATGAAAGAGGCACACGGTGGGAACATAAAATTATGATTGAGGAGATAGACGCGCCCACACTTGAACTGATTTCTCAAGAGATACGCACGCTAAGACAGGATAATCTTATTGGTCGGATTTTGTCCAAAAGCCAGACCGGCTTATCGCTCCTAGCAAGCACACAAGAAACGCGGGTCAATGCAACAAATGATCTATTTGCAGATTATGAGTTGAAAGTGGAAACGTCCATTCCGAACGACCGGTATGCAGACATTGAATGCCGAAGAAGATTACGCCGTGTCTTTAACTCAAATGGTCAATATCAGCTGCATCCTCTCAATAAGGATATTGTTGAGAGACATCTTAACCTTGCAAAAGGCATCAACAGTGGTGTGGTATATACTCTGGATAACGTTTATCTGATGCAGGGGCCCACTCCACAAAGGGTCAAAGAGGCGGATTTGGTCATCACAAGAACCCCGATTCGTGAAAGAGTCGTTATGCGGTCGGCACGGGACTTGAGAGAACGGATGCCAACAAATGGATTTGAGAAATGCTGGAATGAGTCCATTGATGAGGCAGGGTATACGATTGTCAACAAGGCAAGCGGCAGATGCTATACCGTCAGTTACGGTAGAAGGAAAGCTGGAAATATCCTTGATGGTACGGTCACAACCCAACCTTCGGAACATTACCTCTCAATCAAATATCTGGGAATCGTTCCTGACCGTTACGGAGATTTTATCTCTAAGACTTCCGCAGGCACCACGAGGAAGCGGAATATTCCACCGCGGGTGTTGTTTGGAATGATGTCCACAAGGGAAGATAAAGTCATTCAAGAGATGAAAAGTCTGGTAATGCATCTAAAAAATAAAGAATCGGTCTGAGATGATTCTAATCCTCCCTTGAGGGTTTGAGTCGTTGCACACATAGGAGTGGGCAAGTCGATGATTGAGATTCGTGGGACCGGTCACATCTACCGTAACCCCAAGCCCCATCTGCGCGCTCGACATGCGTGGCATCCAACTTTGGTGGTCATTGATCAGAACGAACTCATCGCCGCGTTTGACATTGGTGAGGCGGTTGAGAGTTTGGATTATCGGACTTATATCAGCCGCAGCCATGACGGCGGGCAGACTTGGGATGCACCTGTGGCAATGTTTCCTGATAATCTTATCCAGCATCCGACGCGGCGCACCACGCATATTGGGCGACCGAGACGGATGTCGAACGGTGAACTGGTCGCATTCATCGCTCGCTTTTACCGCGACGATCCCGAACAGGGTATCTGGAACCCAGATACAACAGGGGTGGCGGAGATGGATTTGATGGTAGCGCGGAGCACGGATGGCGGTTCGACTTGGGGACAACCCCATGCCATCTCACCACCTCTGACGGGACAACCTTTTGAAGTTTGTCATACGATTGTTGAGTTAGCGGATGGCAGATGGCTGGCTCCGGTGTCATGCCTGCGGTGTTGGGACGGCGCAGCTCCCAACGGTCTGAAGGTTATCGGGATAGTTTCCGCCGATCAGGGGGTGACTTGGTCCTCGTACATTGATATTCTCGATGACTTTGCTAATGGCATCGTCCATTTTGAGCAATCGGTTGTGCAGCTGGCAGATGAACGGTTGCTCGCTGTTGGTTGGGCATTTGATGAATGCAGCGGCAAGACCAAGGCTGTCAACTACGCAGTCAGTCAGGATGGTGAGACGTTTTCAACGCCACCGCGTCCCACGGGCTTGAATGGAGAGACCAGTAAACTCTTGGCACTGCCAGATGGGCGTGTCGTTTGTGTTTACCGTGGTATTGACCCGCCGGGGCTGTGCGGTACTATCGCACAGCTTGACGGGGAAGAATGGAGACACGACGAACCGCAGGTTCTATGGCAGGGTGACAGGCTCACAAAAATGTTCGGGGAGGCAACCGCTACGGAGGAACTACGCTCACTGAAACTTGGTTGTCCTAACCTTGCCCTACTGCCTGATGGCGATGTGCTGGTTGCGTTTTGGTGCCACGAGGATGAGGTCTATAACATCCGTTGGGTACGTCTTTCAGTCAGTTGATGTGAAGAATCTGGACTAGTTCCCAACGGTATGGGTCATGAATATGATCGCCCACCGGCATATATGCCATCAACAATAGCCTGATCTGTCCACATTTCCTTCGGGGTGATGAGCGGTGAGGTTTTGCCGAGTGCACAATCGATGAAATGAAGTGCTTCGGTGCGGGTTCGTACTCTAGGGTTGTCTTGGAATGTTTCAGCGATGCCGGGTGCCACGTCCTCCGTCACATCTACATAATCGCCGTCCCGCCACGTCAATAACCGAAACGGCGACAATGAAGCGAAACCCTCTGTTCCCCACACATCAACACCGTTGTCCCTCGCTGTCGGGGGTGCCAACCACATACTCTCAACCGACAATGTAACATCATCAGCAAAGGTGACGTAACCGCTCACCAAATCCTCGACATCGTAGGTGTCTCGGACCGCTTCCAGATCGGGGGGCAGCGTAGAGAGATCGGCAAAACGCGCACTTGCCCGACCTTCTACGGAGAGGAGAGCGGGGCAACCTAGGAACCAAACCCCTAGATCCAGTGTATGCACGCCGGTGCTGGCGAGTGAACCGCCCCCGGAACGGGACTTGATGTAGTGTGGTCCCCAGACAGGAACGCTGGCAGCGTGTATCCAGGTGCGGGCAAAGCGGGGTGTTCCCAATCCGCCGCTGCGGATGAAATTGTGCGCCGCTTGTGCGTCCTTACGGAATCGAAAATTATAACCGACCATCAGCATTCGGTCTGCCTGCTCCGCTGCTTGAAGCATCGCCTCTGCGTCGGCAAGTGAGGGTGCCATCGGCTTGGCTGCTAGCACATGGGCACCACTTTTAAGCGCGGCAATTGTCACAGTCGGACGGACATCTGCCATTGTGCCAACCATGACGACATCAAGAGATTCTTGATCAAACATCTCTTGATAATCCGTGTGAGTTGCTGCACGTGGTCGCTGTGGGTGTGCATCAGACAGTTCGCGGGCGACTGTTTCGGCGCGTTCTTGATCGACATCGCACACCGCAATCAGATTGGCGTCTGGGTGATTGACCACATTGTCTGAGTATGCGTGGCGTCCAAAGGAGCCGCAGCCGACGACACCGACGCGCAATGGACGAGAGACGTTGTTCATGTTGCCTCCTTAAAATTTAGGAGCTAGCATTAAAATTGAGACTAGTAATATGATGTTGTCATGCTTTACGAAATGGGTGCTCGTCAGACTTCCACCGAACCCGGCGCATCAAAATAGCCGACTTCTGTCAAACGGTCAATCCAAAATTGACGGGTTACGCTGCCCTGCGGATTCGACATCCATCGTTTTGAGTATAAATACTGCCGTTTGGGGTTGAATGCCTTGACCCCGGCTTGGGCGTTACCTTCGCCTTGTTTACGGAGCGCTTCAATTTCATCGGGGTTCTTGGGATTTGCATAATAGACGACTGTGCACATACGGCGGTCATTGCTTCCACCATACGAGGCGTGCCACATGCGAAGGTCAAACGCGACCACGTCTCCCGGCTCAGAAGCGAGTGCGGTACACGGTACTTGCTCCAGCGGCAGCAACCGGACACCATTGGCGAACTCGTCATCGTTAGGGAGTCGATGGGCGCTAGGAATTACACGCAATGCCCCTGTATTCCCGTCTACCGGTTCTAAATAAAACGCAAACTTCACGCCGTACTGATGAACCGTACCGGTGTCGCGGTGCCAGCGTGTGTTACCGGTATAACGGTTGGCGTCTGTGCCGATACCGAGGACATCGTCACCGTACAACTGTTTAGCGACAGTCAAAAAACGAGGGTCTTCCATCAGGCTTGCAAAGAACGGCGTATCTTCGTCCGTCATCGGTGTCCAGTGGCGTTCCGAGCCGTCATACGGTCTGTGCGCGTATTGCTCTGCCATGGTAGTATGGAACTCTTTGTGGATGGTCGCGAGTTCATCGGCTGAGAATAACTGTTTTAGTACTGTATAGCCAAACGTCTTGTGGAAGTCGATTTGGTCCTCTGTAAGCCCTATTGTGTGGGTGGTTTGATTCATGTTTTTATCTCCCTCCCTATGTTCCTTTCTATAGGTGAGTACGGAACGCAGATCTGCGTTCCCTACAATCTGAAGTTTGCCTAGGGAACCTCCACGCCTAGCGATGTTGCTATCTCGGTGACGGACTGCCAAACGTCCTCAGCAATAGGAATACCATCCCGTTGGCGGATAGCGCGTGTCCGAGCCTCCGGATCGCCGGGCATTAGGACTTCATCGAAGCCGGGTGCCGGTGGGATTGCCCGGACTCGATCTCCCATCTCATCGGCACGATCCGCATAATCTGAGAAGGGCTGGAACAGATCCGCTTTGAAGGCAATAAATGTTACGCCTTGGTGCCGCATGATCGGACCGCCGTGCTTGGGATCAACGAAGGCATCCGCGCCTGTGAAGATTCGCCCAAGGAACTCTGTCGCCATCATCAAGGCATAACCCTTGTGCTCGCCGAACGGGACATGTCCGCCCCCGTTGACGAAATCGTTCGCATCCGTGCTGGGATTTCCGTCTTTGTCGACAATGCAGTTGGGCGGTAACGGCTCCCCTCTGCGCTGGGCATTAAGAACTTTGACGCCGGAGACTGCGGCTGTTGCAAAGTCGAACATCATTTGTGGTGCGTCGCCGGACGGAAAACCCATCGCTAATGGATTGGTATGGAGAACCGTTTCTCTGCCACCGTAGGGAACGGTCGCCGGCTCTTCTTCAGAGTATCCGCCCGCCCACACCATAGCGATCAGCCTGTCAGATGCCGCCATCTCCACATAGTGACCTAGCCGCCCGATATGATCCGCTTGAACGAGTCCTACTACGGCGATGTCATTCTCTTTTGCCTTTGTTATGGCGACTTCTATCGCATATTTGGCAGCGACTTGCCCAAAAGTCCAATTCCCTGTGACTTGGGCACTTGTGGCGGTTTCGTTTAGAATCTCCGGATGAGCCGTTGCCACGATCTCACCGGATTTGGAGGATTCTACGTAACGCGGCAAATGCCAGATGCCGTGCGTGTCAACGCCGCTGAGATTTGCCAAGACCAGATGCTCTGCCACATCCTCCGCGTTCGGCTCATCGGCACCTGCAGCCAATAGAGCGTTCTTGACCAGTTGATGAAGTTCGTCCCCTGTCTTGATTATCATTGTGTTCTCCTAGATCTGTGTGTGGAAGCGAGGGAGCGGGTGTGTGAGGCAGCGAGGGAGTAGATCGTAAGGTAGGGTAGTACTCCCAACTCTCTTCCAATACACTTAGGTTATTATAAGCTGTACAACGTCCCATACTTTGAGCGCAGATAGTGGATATACGGTTCGATGCGTAACGGTCCTCCGGTAACGCGCTCAATGAGCTCAGGTGTGGTGTATTTGCTACCGTGCTGATAGATATTCTCTTTGAGCCAGTTGTGTAAAGTGTCAAATTCCCCCGTTTCAATCTCGTTCGTAATCTCAGGGTGTGCCTCCAAAGCGGCCGCAAAGAACTGTGCTCCCAAGATATTGCCCAACGTATAGCCCTGAAAACCGCCGCCAATCCCGCCGGCATACCAGTGGACATCTTGCAGCACTCCATCGCGGTCATCCGGCGGAACGATTCCAAAATCCGCTTGAAATCGCTCACGCCACGCTTCGGGGAGATCTTTCACGGCGAGTTTCCCCTCAAGCAGATCGAGTTCAAAATCGAACCGAAGCATAACATGGAGGTTGTAAGTTACCTCGTCGGCATCTGTGCGGATCAGTGAGCGTTCTACTTTGTTAATCGCACGGTAAAAGGTATCTATCGGCACACTTCCAAGTTGGTCTGGAAAGGTTGATTGGAGTCTCGGATAGAAAAAGTTCCAGAACCCCCGGCTTCGTCCGACGACGTTTTCCCAAAGACGTGATTGGCTTTCATGAATCCCTGACGACGGTCCACCGTCGAGAGGAAGCCCTTCATAGTTCGTGCAGGTTCCCTGCTCGTACAGGGCGTGTCCAGCCTCATGCGTCATGCTGAACAGTCCTTCGCTCAAGTCATCTTCCTTTGTGCGGATGGTGATACGGACATCGCCAATCGAGAATTTGGTCATGAACGGATGGTGGGTCATATCGCGCCGACCACGCTCAAAGTCGTAGCCGAAACGTTTTATGACATCGTCGGCGAATTCTAGTTGCTGCGCCTCCGGGAAGATTTGGCGCAGGCAACTGTCGTCAGCGGTCGGTTGGGCGGTGATGGTTTGCATAATCGGCACGAGTTGTTCGCGGAGTTCGGTAAAAAGTGGACGAATGGTCGAGGCTTTCATGCCTTCGTCGGAGAAGTCGATTAGGGGATCGGCGATGTGTTCGTAACTGGGAAAGAAATCGGCGAGTTGGCGGCTTAGGTCCAGCGTCTTTTCGAGATAAGGCTGCACAGCAGCGAAGTCGTTTTCCGGTCGCGCTGTTGTCCAAACCTGATACGATTCGGCTGCGTGGTTCTGAAGCTCTGCCATGAACGATGAGGGCACTTTGGTAGCTTTCTCGTATCCGCGTTGTGTGACACGAATCAGGCTGGCATCGTCGGAGTCGTAGGGCAGACTTTCCTCGTAAGGTCGCAATTCATCAAGCATCTTCCCAATTTTTGAGTCGGTAAACTTCTCATGTGCGAGACGACTCAATGTGGCGAGCTGACGTCCCCGCGCAGCCGCACCGCCCGGCGGCATATAGGTGGTTTGATCCCAATGCAGGATCGAAGCTGCTGATCCCAAGTCGTTGATCTCCATCAGATGTGTTTTGAGTTCTTGCAATTTGGATTCCAAGTGTGCTTCCTCCTATAAACAGAAAACGGGAGGGCGGGAAAAAGAAATTAACGCCATGGCGCAAAGGCGCAAGGTTTTTTCCTGTTTTTTTTTTGCGTCCTTGCGTCCTTGCGTTAGATGTTCTGTCTTGTTTTCTCGTCTACTCGTTTTCCCGTTTTCACTCATGCGGGTGTTGTGAGTGCTTTTCGCAGAAATCGTCCTGTGTGCGATTCCTCTGTAGCCATGACCTCTTCTGGTGTTCCCATAGTGATGACCTTTCCACCTTCAGCCCCACCTTCGGGACCTAGGTCAATGATCCAATCGGCGGATTTGATTACGTCCATGTTATGTTCAATGATGACGATTGTGTTGCCTTTGTCCACTAAGCGGTTGAGCACCGTCAGCAGCTTCTGTACATCATCGAAATGCAGGCCTGTCGTCGGCTCATCCATGATATAGATGGTTTTACCGGTACTTCGCTTTGAGAGTTCACGCGCCAGCTTGACACGTTGGGACTCACCGCCAGAGAGCGTTGTTGCCGCCTGACCGAGTTCGATGTAATCCAGACCAACGTCGTACAACATCTGTAGCGGTCTTTGGATAGTCGGTACGCTTTGGAAATGCTCTAACGCTTCCTGCACAGTCATCGCTAGAATATCAGCGATGTTTTTGCCCTTGTAGTAGATTTGCAACGTTTCGTGGTTGTAGCCGGTGCCGCCGCATGTTTCACATTTTACCCATACATCCGCTAGAAAGTGCATCTCGACTTTATTGAAGCCGTGCCCACGACATGTCTCGCACTGCCCTGTCTTTTGATTAAAGCTGAATCGACGGGAATCGAAACCGTGGACCTTGGCGTCCGGCAGGTCAGCGAAGAGATAGCGGATCTTGGTGAAGAGGTCGGTGTAGGTGGCAGGATTCGATCGTGGGGTGTCCCCAATTGGCTGCTGATCGATGTTAATCACTTTGTCAAGGCAGTCCAACCCATACATCGATCGATACTCTCCCGCCCGCATCCGGGTTCGGTTCAGATTAGAAACGAGAACAGGATACAAGGTTTCCTCAATCAACGAGCTCTTTCCTGAACCGGACACCCCGGTTACGCATGTCAGGGTGCCCAACGGGATCTCGACATCAATATTTTGCAAGTTATTGGTTCGGACACCTATCATCTCAAGCAACTCCCCTTTGCCTTGGCGTCTTTGCGGCGGGACGTCGATCTTGAGTTTTCCTGTGAGGTATCCACCCGTCAGCGACTGTTCACTTTGCTGGATTTCAGTCGGCGAACCGGCGGCGACAATCTCACCGCCAAACTTCCCTGCGCGAGGACCAAAATCGAGTATATGATCCGATGCCAACATGGTTTCCAAGTCATGTTCAACGACTAGGACGCTGTTGCCAAGATCTCGAAGTCCTTTCAATGCGTTCAAGAGTCGTTCCTGATCTCGCTGATGCAATCCGATACTCGGTTCATCAAGGATATACGTCACCCCAGTGAGACCGCTGCCGAGTTGGCTTGCCAGACGGATGCGCTGCATCTCTCCACCTGAGAGACTGGGTGCGGGTCGATCTAGCGTCAGATAATGCAGTCCAATATCGACGAGGAATCGGAGTCGTTGTTGGATTTCTTTGAGCAGTGTTCCACCGATCTCCATCTGATGTTTCAGGAGATCAAGGTGTTCAAAGAAGTCGGCGGTCCTTCCAATCGGCATCGCTGTTAGCGCGGCGATGGTTTCCCCGCCCAACGTTACACCTCTCGCTAGGGGTTGGATTCGTGTGCCTTCACACTCCTGACAAGTATACAACCGATGCCCGATTGTCCCAATACCTTCGCAGGCTGGGCATTGACCGATAGAACTGTTGAATGAGAAGTGACGCGGTGTCAGTTCAGGGAAACTCAAACCGCACGGGACGCAAGCGAAGTGCTCGCTGAAAACGTGATGTGTAATTTCCGATCTTCTGCCCGTTCGCTTCCCTTCATTTATCACTCCCACCGCTACGGTGCCACCGCTCTGCTGCGTTGCCGTTTCAACAGCTTCTGTCAGGCGTCCCCGTTCGTCGGGTTCGAGAGCGAGGCGATCAACGACAATTTTGACATCGTGTCGGATACTCTTTCCAATCTTCGGTGCCCGATCAATCGGGTGAATCTCCCCGTCAATTTCGACGCGAGCGTAGCCATCACGCTGTAAACGCTGGAAAGCATCGGGATAATCCTCATTAGGTCGCAGCACTAAAGGGGACAAGACGTAAAGCCGAGCTCCATCTGCCAATGCCACAATTTTATCAACGATTTGCTGTACGGATTGAACGCTGATTTCCGACCCGCATTGCGGGCAGTGAGCAGTTCCGACTCGTGCATAAAGTACACGCAGATAGTCGTAAATTTCTGTGACTGTCCCGACCGTAGACCGTGGGTTCTTACTCGGTGCCTTCTGCTCAATCGCGATTGCCGGCGAGAGTCCTTCAATCTTTTCCACCTTAGGTTTTTCTAACTGTCCTAAAAACTGCCGTGCATATGCTGAAAGGGATTCGACGTAGCGGCGTTGTCCTTCTGCATAGATTGTGTCCAATGCCAGCGACGATTTTCCAGAACCGCTCACACCGGTGAATGTTGTGAACTTCCGATGGGGAATATCTACATTGATGTGCTTCAGATTGTGCTCATGCGCGCCATGCACAGAGATATATTCCCCCTCATTATTGTTGGTCAATTCATAAGAGGCTGTTGATTCCTGTAGAATGTGCGGGGTACTGTGTGTTGCGTACTGCGTATTATCAATTGAAGAACCTTCCAATCCTCTCGGTGCTAGTGCTGATTGCAAAGCTATCCCCGTATACGATTCCTCAACGGCTGCTACCTCCTCCGGTGTTCCTGTTGCAACGACATAGCCACCTTCTTCACCACCCTCGGGACCGAGATCAATAAGATAGTCCGCTGTTTTTACTACCTCCAAGTTGTGCTCAATGACGATAACGGTATTGCCCATGTTGACAAGTTGGTGCAACACCTCTAGGAGTTTTTTCACATCGTCGAAGTGCAACCCGGTTGTAGGCTCGTCGAGGATATAAAGAGTTTTGCCTGTGCTACGTTTAGCAAGCTCCCGCGCCAGTTTAATCCGTTGCGCCTCGCCTCCAGAGAGCGTCGGTGCTGGTTGCCCCAGCTTTATGTAATCCAAACCGACATCGTGTAGGGTTTGCAAAATCTTTGCAATTTTCGGAACGTTTGCAAAGTGTTCTAACGCTTCTTGCACGTCCATGTTGAGCACATCGGAAATATTCGCTCCTCGGTATTCGACCTGTAGCGTTTCGTCGTTGTACCGTTTTCCCTGACAAACATTGCATTTTACCCAGACATCAGCGATAAAGTGCATTTCAATCCGCTTTGAGCCGTTGCCTTCACAGGCTTCGCATCTACCACCCTTGACATTGAAACTGAACCGTCCCGGCTTATAACCGCGCAGTTTAGCCTCAGTCATCTCAGCGTAAAGCGCGCGAATCTGATCAAACACTTTGGTGTATGTGGCAGGATTCGATCTGGGAGTGCGACCAATTGGTGACTGATCGATATCAATCACTTTATCGATGACTTCGTCAATTGGAGATGAGGATGTACCTTGTGTCTGATCGTTTGTGGATTTTTCCTCTGTAGTGAACCCCCGTATGAGATCATATTCTCCCGGCTGCGCATGTGCCTTCATCAGATCGCGGGCAAGTGCTTCGTATAGAATATCGTTGATGAGTGAACTTTTGCCGGACCCACTTACACCTGTTACGCAGGTAAAAACTCCGAGCGGGATTTGTACATCGATATCTTTGAGGTTGTTGTGACGTGCGCCACAGACCTCGATCCATTGATTGCCGGTTGGGCGGCGTTCGGTAGGAATTTCGATCTGTTGTTCCCCACGGAGATATTGTGCCGTTAGGGAGGTTGAATCCTTGGCAATCTCTTGCGGTGTGCCGATTGCCGCGATCTCACCGCCTTTGATTCCCGGTCCCGGTCCGAAGTCAACGATCATATCTCCCGCCCACATTGTATCTTCATCATGTTCGACCACGATTACGGTGTTGCCTTGGTCTCGGAGATGCTTGAGCGTCGTGAGGAGATGTTGATTATCGCGCGGGTGCAAGCCAATACTCGGCTCGTCGAGAACGTAAACTACCCCTCGCAAGCCTGCTCCGATTTGGCTGGCTAACCGAATCCGTTGGGACTCTCCACCGGAAAGTGTGGGTGCGGTTCGATCTAAAGTGATGTAGTGCAACCCAACATTCATCAAGAACCAAAGGCGTCCCTGAATCTCTTTCAGCAAATCAGTCGCAATGAACGCCTCACGCTCCGGTAGTTGAAGTTTTTCAAAGAACCTAAAACAATCACCGACTGCCATTGTAACGACATCAAGGATGGATTTTTCGTCGATTGTCACAGCTTTCACTTCTGGCTTGAGTCGTGTCCCGTTGCAATCTGGGCATGTACCGGAAACCATGTATTTTCCGTAGTAACGTTTCACAAGTTCTGAGGTTGCTTGGAAATACTTCCTTTCTTCAGGCGGAATCACACCCTCAAATGCGGCTTCGTACTTGTAGCGGCGATTGCGGCGGGAGCGATAGACGAAAGGAATCTGCTCTTTTCCAGTACCATAAAGGATAGCGTGTTGATGCTCCTCACCCAACTGCTCCCACGGTGTATCGAGACTAAAGCCGAAGTGCGCGGCTAAGCTCTCGGCGTGATGTCGCGTCTGCAACGTACCTAGCTGCCCCCAAAAGACAATCGCCCCTTCTCGAATCGATTGCGTTGGATCAGGAACAACCATATCGGGGTCCATCTTTGTTAGTGTTCCAATCCCTTTACAGGTCGAGCACATCCCCGCGGGACTGTTGAAGGAGAAATTTCGCGGGGCAGGGGGTTCATAGCTGATGTTGCAGTGCACACAGGTGTAATCTACCCCGAATAGGAGATCGCCCGCTTCCGGCTCTCCTTTGACGATGCTCACAATCAGACGACCTTCTCCCATGCGCAGCGCGGTTTCAACCGTTTCGGCAACACGGCTGCGAATATCGGGTTTGATAACGATACGGTCAACGACGATTTCAATGTTATGTCGCTGATTGCGGTCAAGTTGAATTTCGGCGGGCAGGTCGTAGATCTGTCCATCAATTCGTGCCCGGACAAACCCCGCCTTGAGCGCGTCCTCAAGGTGCTCACGATACTCTCCACGGCGCCCACTGACAATTGGGGCAAGGATTACGATGCGGGTCTGCGATGGTAGGTTGACGATTTGGTCAATAATTGCTTCTGTGGTTTGGGCACCCACCGGTGCGCCACACTCTAGGCAGTGCGGCGTCCCCACACGCGCAAATAGGACGCGCAGATAGTCGTAGATCTCTGTAATCGTTGCGACCGTTGAACGTGGGTTATTCCCGCCTGACTTCTGGTCAATCGAGATGGATGGGGAAAGTCCACCGATGAAATCAACGTCGGGTTTTTCCAGTTGTCCGAGGAATTGGCGGGCGTAGGCGGAAAGGGATTCGATGTAGCGGCGTTGACCTTCAGCGTAGACTGTATCGAATGCCAGCGATGATTTCCCGGAGCCGCTGACACCGGTGAAAACGATGAGGTTATCTTTGGGGAGTTTGAGATCGATGTTTCTGAGATTATGTTCGCGTGCGCCGCGGATATCAATGAATTCTTCCGGCATAGATTTTCCTTTGGCTGGCGATCTTTCCGTAATTACAGACGATTCCATTCATCTAACGAGATTCTATATCCTAATATATTCTCAACTTGTCTCAACAATAAGCGCAGTTGCGACACCGAATATTCTCGGTTATTTGGGATTGTCAAGTGATGATTTTCATAAGGCATAAAATCGTGTCGTGTACCATGCTGTAGGTTGCCAAATCCGAGTCTCTTTAATTTACGAATAAACAGCCGCCGCTTACAAGGTCGCCATCTTTGAGCCATCCTTCGCCTCATTTAAGTCGATTCCATTAATCACCGGGATAGGGATGTTGCGCTGATGCTTAACAAGAATCCAATCATACAATACAGACACCAATTCACGCTGACATTCAGCAAGAGTCTGTCCAAATGCTACAACCCCGGTGCAATCAGGTACTGTTCCGGCGTAGCTTTTATCTCTTAGCTTTTGATAATCAGCCTTTTCAGTTGCAGCCGCGATGTAGCGGCGACAGGAGGTTTCAAAATCATCAGCAGGTTCACTTGGTAAAAAAGTGATAATGACTTGAGATTGGGAAATATCCGGAAGTGGTTCCAAAGGGTGTACCACGCCGTTTTCGTAAACTCCTCTGACTGCGAATAAGCTCATGGTATAGAATCTCCTTTCGATTCGGATTAAGCAATCTATGAGTTCCATTTTACCATAGATTTCAGGCGTCGGCAACTCCCTTTTTCACGGCAATCGGTAGGGCTAGTTGCGGTAGGTCGGGGTAGCCAATGAAATATATCGGAGGAGATATCTCCATAATTTCATAGACCTTTAATATAGCACATATATGTTAAGTGGTCAATAGAAAATTAACAAATAAAAAAGCCTTGTCCCGATTATACGAGACAAGGCGTTATATTATCGCGGATCTCAGTAATCGTTGTATCCAAATTGTTGATTGCTGTGGGAGAAGAGAGGGCATATCCCAATCAGCGCGAAGAGGTGCGACTAAGAAGAGGATTAGTCGCTTTTCGCGCTGTGGGTTTGGCGTTAGAAGTAAGATCGTCCAAGTGAGTTTCCGACACCGAAGGCGTCGTAAGGTACTCCAGCTGGCAAGGTACGGAAGCCCCATGTATCCGTTGTGGCGTCATAGCCAACCCCGACTGAAGCAGCGGGTTCTGCAATCAGATTAATCTGAAAGGTGAAGTCTTGTCGCACATTATCGTAGGGGGGTTCCCGCTTAATCCCGATGCGATGCCATCTAATCGTCATGTTCCAATTATGCAAGTTGCGTCGTAGCGTTACACTCTGCGAGTAGAACTGTTTTTCGATCCAGTCGTAATTAACACTAAGATTCAATTCAAACAATCGATTTGGACGAAATCGAAAACTGCCCGTGAGACTTCGAGAGGCGCGTTGCGTTCTTTTTGTAAAGGCGTTTCCCAACGTTATATTCCATAAGTCGCGGCGATAACTGACGTTGGACCGGAAGCCAACCTGTTTGAATCGCTTTCCATCGAGGCTCGATTCATTGGGGTCAACTGTAGATCTAAACGTGATATTCAGGTTTCGGCTCGCTAGCGGAACTATTGTCATTCTACTTTCAATCGGTACATATCGACGTTCACCCAACGCCTCAAATTTGGTAAAATCCGCCGCTATTCGTGTATAAAACTGAAGCACGCGGAGCGCGGATCTGCTGCCTCGTGTTTTAACTTCAATACTGGTATCGAAGTTATAGGCGAGGTTCTTTCTTTCAAAGAAGTAGACACTGGGACCAAAAGGGTAAAGTTGGGGAGCATCTTCTCTTTCGACGGGCGGTGCGTAATCAAATGTGACTCTTGAGTTGATTTGGTGGCGCATCCGACGGGCTCCCGGAATGTAACTGATGTCATAAATCCGAAATAGCAGATTGCTGGCAGACAACCGTGTGCTGTATATCCCGCGGAAAATGTTTGGGTTTCCTTCTCGGTCTTTGTCATGCCAGATGAGGTTTGTGTCGAGATCCGCGTCGAATCGCAATTCTCGATTCGGAATTATTTGCAGCACCGTCTGTTTACGGAGATCAAAACCGAGATCCATAGTTTGCAAGTAGACATTGTCTTCGTCTCGAAACCGTTCGCGGAAAAAGTTACCGAGATTTACGTCTAAATCAAAACTGGTGCTCTCAAGCGTTGGAAAAGCAAACATCGAAAGAATAGGGAGATCGGTGTTCAGCGCATCAGCAACTTTGGTGAGTCTAGAATTGATAGTTTCGAAAACAGGCAGCCTGTCTAAACGCATGCGTGAGAGCGAGAGTTCGAGTGCTGGTAACTTTTGCAAGTTTGTTGTTCCTTCACCGGTGAGGCTTAATGTATGATTAACTTGTAGTCGTCCCAAGAACTCTCCGATTGTCTTGCTCGAATATCTTAAGTTTCCCTCCTCGTCCCTATCTTCAGCATCCAGTGCAGAATAGGAGGTTCCCCATGTAAGCACACCAAAGGAGTTAACCGTAGATTCCTCGATTCCAAACCCCTCTTCTTCAAAATGCTTTGCTCGCCACGCCACGCGTCCCACAAAACCCACAGGCCGTCGTTGCCTCGCTCGGTTGTCCCATGGGGTGTAGAAAGTGTGCCGGTGCCCCCACCGCATATTCCATCGCCTTCCAGTTTTGAACGGCCTTCGGCGATCGAAAGAAAACTCATCGTTGGTATAGAAGTAAAGGTCTCCCCTATAAGTACGCCTTTTATCGATTTTAATCAGACGATATCCTTTACCGGTCCTGATTACCCCGGTATGCTCACCGCTATAGAGTCGTTGGGCTTGTGTGTAGAGTACGGTCGGCATCTCCCATCGCCCGCGGTAATCGTATTTTTGGTAGACCTGCCCCTTCTCTGCGTCTGCTTCTTCCGATGGATTTGCTGTCCCATCGTCCTCAACGATATCGGGATTCGGAGGAACTTGTGTATCATTCTCTTCTGCTCCTATATTGCTATTCCCGTCCCCCGTTTCCTCGTGCCCGTTTATCTCTTTTAGTTGTTCAATTTCACTCTCTTCTGTCGTTGCAGCTTTCCCAAATTCGGCTTCCATTACCGCCCACTCCGCTTCAAATTGACGTGCAATTTCTTCAAAGGTTGGGGTCAGTTCCTTTTCGATTAATTCAAGGACATAGGCACCTTGGTCAGTATATATGGGCCGAGTTACTGCTCCGGGGGCTTCTAGTCGGGTTACAGGGTGTTTCCAACGTCGATCCATTTCATTTAACAGAAATCCTGTGCCTTCATTAGCTTCAGAAAGGTCCACTCCCTCATATTGCTCTGCTAATTCTTCGAGAACCTCTCCTGCCTCTGCACGTTCGTGAATTTCCTGAGCAGTCGTCCGGATTGCGCTCTTGGTCTCCTCGCTTGGTTCTATCGCTACGTCTATTCGACGAATCTGGAGTTCTTGCTGACCATATACATCGAGTACACGGTCAACCTTTAGAATATGAAAACCGGATTCCGTTCTCAGAATCGGCGTAACTTCGCCCGGTTGCAGTTGAAAAACCGCCTCTTCGAGGATTGGATCTAGCCGAAGTTCATCTTCCTCATCGCGCTCTCCACGTACCAGAAAACCTATATCGCCGCCCTGATAGCGCGTGTCCTGATCGGTCGAGTCAGCTTGTGCAATCGCTGCAAAGTCTGCGTCCGGTTCCTGCAGTCGGGCATGGATATCTTCCACCTTTTCACGAGCAGCGGTGATATCTTCTTCAGAGATCTGATATTCTAGGAAGAGTTGCCGCAGCTTATACCGGTCATACTCGCCCTCCAACCGATCCGCTAACTCCTGTGCTTTTTCCTCTAGTTTCGTCCGCTCACTTGGCGTTACATCAGGAGGTATGGGCACAATAATTTCTTGGAACTTCACATCGTTTACCCGGTATTTTCCGTCGGCACCGAGCCCACCGCCTCGACGGGCAGAGTGGTCAAACAGCAGTGCACCGTCATATCGAAATCGGCGTGCAAGCGGCAAAATTACGCTGAGGAATACCCCCTGATGGCTACTTGTTCCGACTTTGACGATTACCTTGGCGACTTTGTCTTCTTGGCGCAGATCGCGACGGTAGGCGGGAAAATAGAAGAGGGGAACACCGCCAACTCTCAGCACAATATTCGTGGCAATCAACTCTTTATTTATCCTGACGATAATCTTCGATGCGCTGAAGTAATAATGGGGATGCTTGAGAGAGCATGTTGTCAAAGCCCCACCACGGATGTAGGATTCATCATCTTCGGTCTTAAAGATTTCAGTGCCGCGGTAGTACCATGGATCACTAAAACTGAATCCTTCACGAATGATCCCTTTTTTTGTTTCAATGTTATAAAGGAGTTCGTTCGCATAGGTTTCTTCCTTTCCGACGAGCAGATGCACGTTTCCCGCTGCCCGCATTATATTTTCATCGAAATCCGCCCAGATATGGTCTGCATAGAGCACAACCTCGTCATATTTGATCAATCCGTTACCGTGAATCTGAATCGTGTTTCCGTGAAAGGTGAGATTGTCGCCTTTAGCAAGAAGGTCCCCTGGTTCAGGTAACATATTCTCTGGATCGAGTTTTCGACTGACTTGAGTGGGTTCTTCAGGTGTAGGTTCTTCAGATGTGGGTGAATCTGTCGCTGGTGGGGTTTCTGACGTTTCTTCAGGAGGTTCTGTGGAGGACTCTCCATCGTTGGGGACTTCGGGAGCAGGCGAATCTTCAACTGGCGAAGTTTCTGATGACGCCTCAGCCTGTTCGTCCGAAGCCTGTTCCTCGGTCGTAGACACAGGGTCGGTTTGCGCGGCTAATTCGCCCATAGGCAAAATTAAGTTAAGCGTGAGAATCGTAAGGGATAGGACGTAAAATGTAAAACGGGCTGCACAGGGAGCAAGACGTAAAACGTAAAGTCGGTCCCCCATAGAGCAATTAAGGAATCGGAAACAAGGAGGTTTGGACAACCGGGTAGTTGATTTCTTCCCGTTGCCTGCTATTTTCTGCCATTTCTGTGTTTCCCTCCTTGCCATACTACCTTTCCTCTGCTACACTGCAAAATTGCCTAATCGAGAGCAGTAGAACTTGTTTGAGAATCGAATCCCTCTGCTTCAGTCTCCGCTGTCAGTCAAGCGACTCTGATAGGAAGGAACAACTTACTCTTATTTAAGTTCTTCTTTGATTTTTATAAAGGAATTTTCCTTGAGCAGATCCGTGTAAAGTTGCCATTCTTCTTGGAATTTTTGCTGACGCAGCATCATTCGGATCTGGTCTTTTTCAGCGTCACTCAATTCAGGGGCAGCACGACTATCGATCTTGAAAATGTGTACGCCGTACGTCGTTTTGAGGGGCGTGCTATACGCTCCGATGGAAAGTCCTTCGATAATTTTTCGGGTATCAGGATTTAACTCGCTGAGTGAACGAATCCCGAGATCGCCACTGTTAGCTTTCGTCTGTGCGTCGTCGGAGTATTGTTGTGCAAGCGCGTTGAAATCTTCACCTTGATCTAACCGCTGCAAGAGACTATCTGCGCGTTCATAGGCAGCGTCAATCGCCTGTTCACTCGGCTTCAAACTGACAACGAGATGGCGAAACGCTATGGTCTGATCATCTTTACCCTCAACTTTGAAAAGATAAAATCCATCATTGCCTTCAACCGGTTCACTGATCTCGCCGGTATTGAGCCCTGAAAGTGTATTGCGAAAGGTAGCCGAGAGGTTCTCCATCTCTGCAATTGGCAGTTCGTTTAATACTCCAATCCCTGCTTGTCTATGCTCATCATCAGCATAGCGTTGCGCGAGTGTCTCAAAATCTTTTCCAGTCTCTAATTCCTGAAAAATTGTATCGATCTTCTCAAGGGCTAGTTTGCGATCTGCCTCGCTTGGCTTGAAAGCAACGAAGATGTGTCGAAGGTGAACCCTATCTGTTTTAGTTGGCAATTGTGAGCGGTTTTCTTCAAAAAACTTCTGTATATCTGAGCCTCGAATTTGGAGTCTAGGGAGGATACGCTGCATTACAAGTCGTTCCGCCATCAGGTTACGTTTAGCTTGTTCACGGAAAGACATCAGGGTGTAACCTTCCTTTTTTAACGCTTGAGCAAGCTCCTCTTCGGTCTCAATCTTGTACTGATCTTTGAAGTTTTGCAGATACTGCTCTACTTCAGCCTCTGTGATTTCGATTTTTAGCGTTAATGCTGTTTCGACGAGAAGCATTTGGCGGATCAACTGATCGAGAAGATCCGCCCGTTCCTGCTCCGCTTTTTGCATCGCTTCGCTCTCACTGAACCGGTAGATTTGCTGCAATTCCAATGCTTTTTGCTTCACAACGCTGTCGAGTTCCCATTTGGTGATCACGTCTTCGTTGACATAAGCGATGATTTGATCAAACCTTCGCGCAGCAACGGGATTGATTCCAAAATGAATGATCAATAGAATCAGGGCGCAGAAACGCAATATCTTCATTTGGAAACGGACCTCCTTAATCCAAGATTCAACGTTTTACGGTTCTGTTTCAGGTTCGGCGGGAGCGTCACTATCATCAGACGATTCGCTTTCTGCTTCCTCTTCGACCTCCACCGGTGTATCGGGGATTCGATCTGAAAAAGTCTTGACCTCCGCCTGTTCGTGGAGTCGGATTAGCCAATCGGTCATAAGTTCTTCACGCTTCTGATTTTCTACGTGTCTTTCCACATTGCGTCGTACACTGTTTTCGTCAAGTGTCTGTTGGCGTTCCGGCTGGACTTCCTCCTTACGAAAGATTAGGTAATAGTTTTCTTCATCAAGTTCGATATGGAGAATCTCCTCGTTCATTTGACCGACTTCCAACTCAAACGCCGCGTCGCTAAAAGGTTTTGCGCGCCGTGCATACATGGTGTTATCGAAAAAATCGGTGTCACCGGGGATTTCGTTATTTGATCCCGGACCGACTAATTCCCCATTTGCGGATAGCTCTGCAGCTAGGTCAGCGATGGCTTCCCCATCTTTGATTCGTTGAAAGACTTCCTTTGCTCGCTCCTCATCTTGGATGGTTATGCAGGTCAGTCGTACCTTTTCCGGCACGACATAATCCGCTTTATTTTCTTCATAATAGAGCTGGTAATCTTCCTCGGTCAGTTTAAGTTTCTGATCTACTTCGACTTCTGTGATCTTGTCGACGAGCAGTTCGTGGTAATAGTCCTGCACTTTTTTCAGAACCCCAGGATCCTCATCAAGTTTCCGATCCTTGGCAAGGCAAAGTATAAGACGACTCTCCGCCATTAGGTTCATATATTCTTTATATCCATCCTCTGCTTCTTGATACTGTGCCTGTTTATAGGTAGGAAGTTCACTTATCTCCTGTAGCATCTCTTCGAGCGTGATATAGTGTTTTCCATTCCATTCAAATTCAGCAATCACAGTGCCTTCGGCTCCGGCTTTTCCGCCACAACCATTCAACGAAACGCTAACGGCAACGGCACCGATTAAGATAAAACTAATAATTCCCAATAATTTCACAGTTATACCTCCTTAAATTTTGCGTGATATATAGTTGTTCGATTGTTGCAATTATCTGTCAGCCAATTTCTGAACGCGATAGTTCCATCCAATGTTGCGTTCCACTACTGCTCCGATTTTTCATTTTCCGGATCTTCTTCCTCTTCGGGCATCACGGGTGGTGGGAGCAGTTCTGGATACGTTTTGAGTTTGCCCTCGACAGTAAGCACTTCCAACCATTCTAGGATACGCTTCCGCTTCATTTCACGTTTTAGGGGATACTCAAGTCGAGGTTTAACCTCTTCAAAGGTCTGTTGGCGTTCTGGCTGATGCTCTTCCTTTCGGAAAATCATGTAATAGATATCCTCTTCGACCTCCTGCTCAAAAACTTCTTCGGTCATTTCGCCAACTTCCATTGCAAAAACCGTGTCTACAAATGCTTGGGCTCGTGCAGAAACGTCTCGAGCAAAGTAGCCGGTGTCACCGGGATCCCCCGGATTTGAACCAGGTCCTGTCAATAGGTCTTTTTCCGCAAGTTCTTTCACTGCATCAAAGATATCCTTGCCGGCTTGAATTTCCTCCAATGTTGTTTGTGCGAGTTCCTTATCCAACAGCGTGATGGAGGTTGCTCGCACTTTTTCCTCCTCCACATAGGTATCTTTATTTTCTTCGTAATACTGCCGAAGTGTTTCCTCGTTGATGATGATTTTTTCGTCAACCTCAACTTCGGTTAAGCGTTCAACCATCAGTTGATGCTTATAATCGTCCCCTTTTTTAAGGAACTCCTCATTTTTATCGAATCCTGCTTCAGCAGCTGCGAGGAGTATTAGTTTTTGGTTGATCAAATCTTCCAGAAATATGAGTTTACCCGCTTTGGACTGATAGCCTTTCTGTTTATGTGCCGATAACTCTGCTATTTCCGCATTAAGTGTTGCGAGCGAAATTTCGTGTATGCCGTTCCATTCGTACCGAGCCACAATAATTTGGCTGTCATCCATTGGTCCGGCAACATCTTGCGATTCCGATGAATCGGGACTACTCAAACCGATCGCCACAGTCACGACGAAAATTATCAATATTTTTTTCATTGTGTATATCGTTCCTTTCTGTAAGTGGATTGCAAAGACACCGTCTTCGCAGTTAAGGGTGGATTCATATTGAAAAGGTACGTATGCAAATACGTATGCTTCACAAGCACCGTTAATAGACATCACATTTTACATTAATTTCCCCAAGATATGCTTGAGCTCAAGCAAGAGTGCTTTTCCTTCCAATCCTTTCAAGCGGATCGTCATGCGTGCAGGGGGCGTAATCGAGATTCGCCGGTCCTGTTCAATCAGTCGAATCAGTTTATGGGGATCAAGGCTTGTTTTCGCTTCATCAAATGTGATTTTGATGCTTTCCTCGCCTGCGGCGATTCCATCAACCCCAAGCTGTTGGCTGAGTTGTTTTAAGTCGGCGATTTCGAGGAGCATCTCAACCGGTTCGGGGATTTTTCCATACCGGTCGACCATCTCCTCTTCAAGTTCTTTCCGATCTACTACCGTTTCTAGGGCAGCGATCTTTTTATAAAGTGTAACCTTCTGACGGCTGTCGGGGACATACTCATCAGGCAGATAGGCTTCAATGGGAAGGTTAATCCGGGTTTTGACCGTTTCTACGATCTCCTCACCTTTGAGTTTTTGTACCGCTTCCTCAAGGAGTTCGCAGTACATGTCGTAACCCACGGCGATGATATGACCGTGCTGTTCTGAACCGAGGATATTGCCTGTTCCCCGAATTTCAAGATCGCGGAGGGCAATCTTAAACCCGGAGCCGAGGTCAGTAAATTCTTCAATGACACGCAGGCGTTTTTGGGCACCTTCTGTAATTGCCCATCCTTGTGGGTAGAACAGATAGCCGTAAGCCTGATATTGATCGCGACCGACTCGTCCGCGTAACTGGTAAAGTTGGGCTAACCCAAATGCGTCTGCACGATTGATCAGAATCGTGTTGACGGTTGGAATATCCACGCCGGACTCAATAATCATGGTACAAACCAAAACGTCATATTTGTGGTTGATGAATTCCATCATCACTTTTTCGAGTTGACGTTCGGGCATTTGCCCGTGTGCCATACAGACTCTAGCGTGTGGTACGAGATCTTGGATTGTGGCAGCAATGCTTGCGATACTCTGGACACGGTTGTGAACAAAAAAGATCTGTCCGCCCCGTTCCATTTCTCGCAAGATCGCATCTCGAACCACGTCGGGATTATACTCCATGACATAAGTTTCAATTGGCAGGCGATTTTCCGGGGGCGTATTGATTACGCTGAAGTCGCGGATGCCGACGAGGGACATATGAAGTGTACGCGGAATCGGTGTTGCTGTCAAGGTTAATACGTCAACCGTCTGCTTCATCTGTTTAATCTTTTCTTTGTGCTTTACGCCGAAACGATGTTCTTCGTCAACTACGAGCAAGCCGAGTTCCCGGAACTTAATATTTTTTGAGAGCAGGGCGTGGGTTCCGATAACAATATCGACTGTGCCATTTGCCAGTCCCTCCACAACTTTTTTCGCCTCTTTATCTGTTCGGAAGCGATTCAGCATTTCTACCTGAACGGGAAAGGGAGCAAAACGCTGCTGGAATGTATTAAAGTGTTGCAGCGTAAGAATTGTGGTTGGAGCAAGCAGGGCGACCTGTTTTCCTGCCATCACCGATTTGAACGCGGCACGGAGTGCGACTTCGGTCTTTCCGTATCCGACATCTCCGCAAATTAGTCGATCCATAGGACGAAGGCGTTCCATGTCCCGTTTGACCTCTTCGATTGCCTTTTGCTGATCCGGGGTTTCTTCATAAGGGAACAGTACCTCAAACTCTTTCTGCCAAGGAGTATCTGTTGAGAAGGCATAACCCTCTCGGGATTCACGGATCGCATACAATTCCAGCAATTCCTCCGCCATCTGCTCTATGGAGGCTTTGGCTTTGGCTTTAACCCGTTCCCATGACGTTCCACCGATTTTGTCTAGACGTATCCGGCTCTCCTCTTGTCCACCAATATACTTCTGCACAAGATCAATTTGATAGGTCGGAACATACAACCGACCTGCGTCGGCATAGTCTAGCGCGAGGAAGTCCTGCGGTTTCCCATCAATGTCGAGGCGACGAATACCTGCGTAGCGACCGATTCCGTGTGAGACATGCACCACATAATCCTTTTCCTTGAGGTCAATTAGACTTAGGATAGGAGTTCCTTCCTTAAAGGAGGTCTTGCGGTGCCGACGATGCTCGCGTCCAAACAACTCATCCTCAGACAGTGTGATGAGCTTAAGGGTTTCATTGATAAATCCCTCGCTGATGCTGCCAATGTTCACCGCTGTCTGGGTTGCAGGTAAATCTCTATCTGCCAAGATATTGTGTAGCCGATCTGCGCTCTTCGGATTATCACAGAAGAAGTTGACGAAATAGCCCTCGTCAGTCCACCCCTTGATCTGATCCATAATCATCCGATAATTGCTGCGTGGCAGCCCGAGCGGACGCATACCGAAAGGAATCTCCTCAACCGGGTCCTCTGTATTGAGTGCTGGCGGAGTCAACGACGTGCGAACGAAGGGATACGCCTGCAAAGCGGATATTACCCCTTCAAACGGCACAAATGTCTCATCGGGTGACACCATAAACTGATCAAACGCTAGTTTTCTTTCATAAAGATCTTTCGTATTTTCGATAAGTTGAGTCGCCTCACGTGCCATCCACGCTGGCTCAATCATGAGAACGATCGTCTGGGAGGATAGATAATCCATGAGGGTACTAGTCTCTTCATATAGCATGGGAAGTAAGGCTTCTAGTCCCTCCGGATTTCTTTCTGTTTCGAGACGGTGCGTAATCTCGTTGACTGCGTTTCGATACTTAGGCGATTCGTTGTTGTGAATCAGTGTTTCCGCGCGGGTTTTCCACAGATCGAGGGTTTTGGGGGACAGGATAATTTCTCGAACTGGACACAGTGTTATTGCTTCCGGCTCGTCATCAATTCCATCGGTAACAGAGCGTTGTGAAGCCGGGTCAAACAACCGAATAGCGTCGATTTCGTCGCCGAAGAACTCAATCCGGATGGGTGCATCGGTGGTCAACGGGTAAACGTCCAGAATGTCACCACGACGGGCTAATTCGCCCTTGACTTCTACGAGATCTACGCGCTGATAACCGTTGTGCACCAGTTGTTCAACCACTTTGTCGGGGGCAATCTCATCGCCGATGCGGAGGGTTAGAAAGGCAGATTCTACAATCGATTGGGGCAGGATCCTATGCATCAATGCTTGGATCGATGTAACAATGAACGTGCGGTCTCCCCCGATTGCATCGGGATTTGAAGCAACCTGCAACAGTTGATACAAACAGATCAGCCGTTCTGCAACAACATTTTTTGTTGGGGGAATACCGTCATAAAGGAAATTCTGCCATTGTGGAAAGAGATGGGGTTCTTCAAAATGATAGGCGGGCAGATCTTGGACGATTTTCTCAGCTTCGTGCTGCGTGGGCACGACGACGAGGAAGGATTTGTCAGCGAAATCGGCTGCCAATGCACTGAGCAGGTAAGCAGTAGACGCGCCATGCAAGCCCCGCAACCAAGGTTCGGGGCGATTTATTTGCTGATTTATTGAGGTTTGGGCACACTTCGACCCTGAAAACTGAGCGGTCAGGGTTTCAACAAGCGATTGATAGGTATTTGACTGCTGCAGAAGATCTATCACGTTCCTTCTCTAATCCAAGAAATCAATTTTTTCCAATGCGCCGACCAGCTTGCCGATACGCGGGGTTTCGGCTTCGATTCTGACGGGAATACGGCGCTCATCGTTCGTGAGCCACATCAGATAGCCGTGTGAGGTGCGTAGCACCAATGTTTCCACACGTCCTAATGCCTTGGTTTTTATCATTTCACGACGACGGACTTCAAGGGTAACATGTTCGCACTTATCCTTGATTAGCACCGGAAGTTTGTAGGTCTGGCCCACCTTTAACTGCTTTGAACGCAGGAAGTAAAGCATCGACAAATCGTCCTGTATACCGAGTGGGATGTTCAAAGGCTTGTTATCTGTGTTTTTAGTGTATTGCGCCGTTTCTTTGTCGTGATCAAAATCAACTTCGACGTGCGCCCGATATTTCTGATCTTCTAAATCTCTAACATATTTCAGTGGGTATAGCTGATCGGTTGTGACGTAACTTTCTGTTTGGTCATGGAAATGGTACAACTTTCCAAGAAGACTCCCGGTCTGCCTTTCCGATCTGAAACGATAGACCGGACGGTCTGCCAGCATTGTTTTTTCAACGACCTTTGTCACCTGTGTTCCGGCAGGCAATCCTTTAATTTTGACGCTGTAGGTCAATACCTCGCCAATCTGAATAGGATCCTGATCTAGATTTTTCGTATCAAGCAATGAATAGGTTGCTGAAATAGCTAGAGAGAAGGTCAGAAAGATGAAACAACTAACAAACAGGATTTGAATAATTCGCACAGTGCAGATTTCCTTGTCTAATGAAACCTTCGAGATGTTCATTTGAGGTCTGAGATGCACAACAAATGGCTGGTTTCACATCAAAAAATTATAAGTTATTGAGTAGATTCCTCTTCGAGGGGGATCGCCTAACTGCGTGTATACACTCGCTAAAAACGGTGGTTGACTGTTAAATAAGGTTCTCCATACACACTTTGTTGCGCGTGCACTGGAAATCTTCGTTTATTATACTCATCAACTGTTTTGGCTGCATCAAAAATATTCCAGATGTAGACACCAATTCCGCTTGCCAGAAAGAGCATCCCAAATTGAACATGACCGCGCGCCTTGACACGCCCTTGATCCACTGTCAGAAAGTTGTCGCTATACGGGTCGTCAAATCCACCTTCCCCTTCCGCTCCCATGAAACGATTTGAACGGTCATGGTAGGTTACGGCACGGTCCACATGGAATCCTCCCACCGCTATCAATCCAATTCCGGCAGCCAGAAAGGCTAAGCCCCTCGCAGGACGGTCGGAATAGGCTTGTCCTAAACCGGGCAACGTTGCCGACAGAAGTGTCGCTGTTCGAGCGGTTTTCGGGGGATAGTACTTCGATGCATGTGGCCGGTAAAGGGGATAATCTAGCGAATCCGTTTGACTATTCGGGTCGCGGGGCAGGACGCTTCCCTTCATACTTGGGGCGGTTGATGAGGCTTCGGTATCCACGTTCACTTGGGTTCCTGTTAGAACGGTAGATGTCTCATCGTCAGTTGATTCAGCCAATATAGTATTCCAACTTGTCGCGAAACTGACAAAGGCAATAAGAATAAAAAGAGACTTTTTCATTTTTGTGCGATTCCCTATCTACTTAATTGATTGGTTCCATGGGCGGCAGGGGCAAGTTGTGGGTTGCCGGTATCTATTTGGTACGCCCAATCAAAGGTGATCGCCGTATCGGAAACAACGACGACATGAATTTTAGCGTAGTTTCCGTCGGGTGTCAATAGCGCATACACATGCCCCCCAATAAGTTCGATAAAGTCAGTTACGAAGCCTCGAACGGGCGAAACATCTACTTCGTCAAAGTATTCATGATAACCCATGTCTTGCATTTCTGTGAGGTTATCCGAATAGAGATACCGAATATTGGACTCTGGATCAAACCCAAAATAGATGTCGGTAACAGGTGAATCCCAATTAATAGCTCCCCTTGCGTGCTGCGAAAAGTCAAATCCGCTTCGGTTAGGAACTAGACTAAAGTCATTCAGGGTTATGTTATTTCCTGATGGACGCGGCGTATCAAAGACCTGTTCTGGGCTCAATTCGCTTTCATTGCCATCATAATCAAGAGCAGTGATAGCATAGGAGTAATTGCGCCCGTTGATGACCTCCTCATCTACAAAACTCAACCTATCCACATCGGCGTCAGAGGAATTTGATGAAACCTCTGCAAGCAGGTCAAATTCTTCATTGCCATCATCGTCACGCCAGATATTATACCCGGCGAGATCGGCTTCGCCATTCGGGAACCATTCAACTGTCACTTGACCGTCACCGGTGATGCTCCTCACGCCTCTTGGTGTCGCCGGTGGCTCGGTGTCTACATGAACGGGTCTATCGTCATCATCAGAGCCACAACCTAAAATCAAACACGATGGGGTTATTGCAAAAAGAAATGCGATGATAAATCGGTGTATTTGCGTCAACATGAGCTTTCTCCTTCTAATTATCAGTCATTGTCAAAGCTTCTCAATTCAACGAGAGCATTTTCGGAGCACTGATACTGATTATGAAGTTTTCTGAAATCAGAAACCATTACGTCAAGATTCTATGGCAAACTTTGTGCCAGCTTTAGAAGGGAGAGAGTCGGGCAATAATAAAAGGCATAAAGCATATCTACAAAATAACCGTGATATCGTGGCATTTCACTATTATCTGGGTTTTTGTGCACTTCTGAACATCTAGGGACTTCAAAAAACTTTAGACGCTGTTACTCTGGCTTAGTTGAGTTGTTTTTGATACCCGATTGTTGTAATTTTGCAACAGCGAAATTCGATTCTTCTCGTATTTCGGAACAAAACCGCAAAATAATATCACAAATGACTGTGTTCTTCAAGGATGAATTTCGTTCTATTTCGGGTAGGACACAATGCAATAGCAGCTGCAGTTCACATGAATTGAATTCTGTATTTGGGCTTGACAAACATTGCCCCCAAAGGTATTATGTGCATACAAATCAGCAATTCCACAAAACCATTCCCTACACAAAGATGGAGCGTACAGACATGGCAACTTCAGCGACAATAACTTGTCAAAGTTGCAGCGCAGAGATTTCTGAGAAAGCATTTGTAGATGCACATAAGGTTTGTCCAGAATGCGGCTATCACTACCCGATGACCGCCTATGAGCGGCTTGAACTCTTAGCTGATGGGGACAGTTTTGATGAACATGATGCCGGTCTGTATTCGACTAACCCTTTAGATTTCCCAGACTATGAAGAACAACTCGCACGAGATTACGCAAAAACGGGCCTCAAGTCGGAGATTCTTACCGGCGAAGCGCGAATCGGTGGACAGTCTGTTGCAATTACGATTAGTGATTTTGGGGTTAGAGGTGGCACGATGGGAGCGGTTGTGGGAGAAAAGGTTACTCGCAATATTGAATACGCCACGCAGAACAGATTGCCCTTAATCATTGTCTCGCGGAGCGGCGGGATGCGAATGCAAGAAGGCACACTGTCGCTGATGCAGATGGCGAAAACTTCAGCGGTTTGTGTGAAGCACGCAGAAGCGGGACTCCCTTATATCTCTGTGATGGCGGATCCAACCTTTGGCGGATCCACCGCGAGTTACGCCTCGTTGGCGCATATCATTCTCGCAGAACCGGGAGCCCGAATTGGCTTTGCTGGTCCCCTCGCTACTGCAAGTATTAAACAGCAGCTTCCTGACAATTTCCAAAAGGCAGAATTTTTGTTGGAACACGGGATGATTGACCGGATTGTTCAGCGGAGCGAGATGCGTTCTCTGTTGATTGAACTGCTGGATTTTTGCGTGAATTTGCCGCATTGATCATTATGAGCGTGGCGCGTTCACTAATTCAATACAAACAGGATTTACGCAAATTTGGTACACAGGGGTAGATTTTTGATTTTTAACCCCCTAAATCCCCCTTATCAGGGGGACTTTAAGAGGAAATGCGTAAGTCCTAACAAAGAGACATAATATGACAACCCACAATGCAGAACAGATTAAGACAGCTGTCCGTGAACATTACGCAGGTTTGGTAGAAAGCGACGAATCCTGTTGCGCGTCTTCTAACTGCTGCGATACAGAAATCGATATTGAAACCTCTCTCACAGGGGAATCCGCAAATCAGAACGGATATACCGACGCGCAGCTTTGCAGTATCCCTACCGATGCTGTTGAAAATTCCTTCGGTTGTGGTAATCCGCTGATGTACGCTGATATTTGTGAGGGTGACGTTGTGCTTGACCTAGGCTCAGGGGCAGGCATTGATGTGCTGCTCGCGGCACAATGCGTTGGCGAAAGCGGGAGAGCAATTGGTATCGACATGACGCCAGAGATGATCGAAAAAGCGCGAAAGAATGCGGAGGAAGCGGGCACAAAAAATGTTGAGTTTCGGCTAGGGGAAATTGAGTCAATGCCGGTTGAAGATGAAAGTGTTGATTGGGTGATCTCTAATTGCGTGATTAACCTTGCGCCGGACAAAGATATAGTTTTTCGGGAGGTGCATCGCGTTCTCAAACCGGGCGGGAAGTTATTGGTATCGGATATCGTTGCCAACTATCTGCCCAAGTGGTTGAGATCAACGATTAGCAATTGGGCGAATTGCATTTCTGGGGCGTTACCTGAAGACCAATATTTGGACTCAATCCGCCGGGCGGGGTTGGAGGAAGTTCAGGTGTTTAGCAAATCCCCTTACGCGAAAATTGGAAAGGCGGAGGTTGCGAGTATTAAGGTAGGAGCACTTAAACCAAATGACAGCCGGAACGTGCAGAGACGCTAGTAGATAACGCTAACAAGAAGGTAGAAAAATGTCAGAATCTCAAAACACGCGGATTAGTATCGAAGAACGCTTTCTCTTTGACCTCAACGGCTTTCTGATTCTCCGAAACGTCCTCTCATCTGAAGAGTGTGCGGCGTACTTGGAAATCTTGAGCAAACTTGAGAGTCAGACCTACGAGGATAAATGGATGGAAACTGTCGGACCGGGGCGCCCCACTCGTGAAACGAGACGGATCCACCAGATTCGGCTCAACGGTCTGCCTCGACTGCACAGCATCTTTGATCGCCTCATTGACCATCCGCGTATCCTACCCTATCTGCATGAATTTGTGGGCGAACCGCAGCTTATTAATACTTGGTCTATCTCCAAATTTTGTGGTGCCGAACAGGGCGGTTGGCATCGTGGTGTTCCTACCACAGACTATTCGTACAGCAACGGTATTATCCGAAGTCGTATGTTCAACGTTGTGTTCTTTCTCACAGATAACGGTGCGGAGGACGGGTGCATCGTTGCACTACCCGGCTCCCACAAAAGCAACTTCGATCTGACTTGGCGGGATTACAAAGGCTTGGAAATGCCCGGCGCTATCGCAGTCACCGGGAAGACGGGGGATGTCCTGATGTTTTCCGAAACCGTCATCCACGATGGTTTGCCTAAAACCACCCAGCCCGTTCGATCAAACCTCTACTACAACTACGTCCACGCACATTACAACGTCATGACCCGCGAGCGCGGAAATTGCCATCACTTCTATTTTCCGCCGGAGATTCGAGAACGTCTCACACCGACGCAGCGCGAACTTACTGCTTGGATGGAACTCGCCCGGTGGGATTATTAATAACCTCAGCAGAAGCAGAACGCAGATCTGCGTTCCCTACGAATTAACCGCACTGCATCGTTGGGGGCGCAGTGACAGGTTAGGCAACCTGTCGCCACGAGTAAAACGGGTGAGATGTGAAAATTCTCAGGTCGCGCTCTCCACGCTTTCGATTAGCACGAGCGGCTGTGGAAAATCGGGTATTTCCATAATCCCCATCGCGTCCTCAACATATTCTTCGCGTTTCATCCCGTTCAGGACAACGGACACCCCCGGCGATGAAGTCACGAAGTTCAAGGCTCGCTGAGAGAGACTGAGCGCGGCCTGATCATCGGAGAGGTGTTGGTTCAAAGCTTGGGAGATCGGTTCAACCTTCTCCGCCTCCACACGGTTAAAAATTTCCGTAATGACTACGAACAGCGTGTTGAGTGCCTGTACATATTGAGCAAGTAAGCCTTCCCACTCCGTTTGATGCTGATCCATACAGGCAACCCCGGTTTGGCGCAGGTAGGCATTGATCTGTGGAATCAGGTGCTGCTGTAAGATTTGTTCCCAGTGATTGCGATCTTGGATACGCGGCATAAATCCGCCGAGTTGTTGGGCGATGTCGTAAAAGAGATGGACATTTACTTGACTTTGTACCGAATCGAAAATCCCCCAACCTTTCAGTGTACTCTCCAGCCTTGTTTCGATTTGGGTTAATGCGCCTTCTGCTAAGGACATCATTTGAGGATAATCGGCGTTTGGATGGTGTTCGTATTGTGCTAAACGGGTCATCTGATTGTTCTTAAAAGCGTTCAGGGGACGATTCACGAGAACGCCGAGTCCGAGCGATTGCGCCGCTTCAAGGACGGTAACACGTTTTCCGTTGATCTCGTTATTCGTTTCGGTCAATGCCTCGGATTCAAGCAGGTTGTAAGGCAGTTGAATGGCCTTGAAATGGCTCACGGCATGATCTCCGTACACAGTTTCTGCCGCCTTGGCAGCCGCTTCATAAACGCGATTGAGAGAGACATGCTCAGGGTCGATTTGTGAGGAAGGAAAAGTATTTGACGAAATACCGTAGTAGCGGATCTTTCCATCGGCTACGAACTGTTCCATCTGTACAAATGCGCGGTAGACCCGGTCATAGAAGTTATCACGTATTGCCTCCCAACCAGATTGGGCAGATCTGTTCTTGGCATCGGACAGAAAGTATTCCGGGTTGTGTAGCAGGTAGACATCTATGGTTTCCAGCCCCAATCGATCTGTGCTACGCGTCCACTGATCGATCAGAAAATCAGGGTGGATACAGTGCCAGCAGCCCTCCATATATTTGACGACATCCTCCCACGGATTGCCTGAAGTCTCTCGTTGTTGTGCTTGTTCAAGGTTTTGCCCCTGCATGTAGCCGACTTTGGAGACAAGGATGATTTCTTCCCGTTTAATTTTAGTGGCGGAAATCATCTTTTGCAGGACATTACCAATCAGAGTTTCGCTGCCGCCGTCGGTGTAATTGCTGGACGTATCAATCAGGTTACACCCCGATTCGATTGCGGTTTCGAGCGTTTCAGTTTGTGCTTCATCTTGGTCATGTACGCGGTAAGTGCCGTAACCGATTTTGGACGCTATCAGATCTGTGCCGGTGAGGCGACGATACGCATTTGCCTCAAAGGAGGGATTTTGGGTGTTCATCCGATCTGCGAAGGCTTGTGTCGCTTGTGACGTTGCATGTCCGGTGATATTGGAATTCATAGAAGTTCCTTGTTTGTTGACAGAGGATTAGTTTTAAATTTCACGTATAGGGTCCTGTATGATTTTACGCGCAAAATATGTAATGCCAAATAGCCACACGATTATTGAGAATGGCGCGGTTGCCATTCAAGGCTCAAAGATCGTCGATATTGGACGTTATCCGACAATTCGGAAGAGCGACACTTCCCCGATACACGATCTTGGCGAAGCGACCCTCACCCCCGGCTTGGTAAATGCACATACCCATCTTGATCTGACAAGCAGTGCCGATTCAGTTCAACGCACCCCCAAATTTACCGATTGGGTATTCCAAATCGTTGGGAAGCGGACCCCTTCAGCAATAGGACCATCTATTCGTCAAGGGGTGCAGCAAAGTTTAGCCGGCGGTGTGACAACCGTGGGAGATATCGACGGCAGCGGGGGAGCCGCACAAATTCTGAGGGATACTCCGATTCGGAAGGTAGTTTTCTGTGAGGCACTCGGTTTTTTCGGTGAACACGCCGCCACAGGACTCGCTCGACTTACGGCATATTTAGATTCCCCCCCTGTGCCGGATTCGTTGTTGACACCTGCGTTGTCACCACACGCCCCCTATTCTACATCGGCTGATATTTATCGTCAATGTGCGGCATCTAGTTTGTCAGTTTGCACGCATATAGCGGAAACCAAGGAGGAACTTGAATTTCTCTCCAGCGGTACGGGTGCGTTTGTGGGTTACCTAGAAGCGTTTGGCATTTCAACAGCTGGGTGGCACCCTCCGCAGGCAACACCGATGCAGTATATGAAAACGTTGGGTGTTTTGCGAAAAAAATCGCTTTTAGCCCACTGCAATTACCTGACTGACGCTGATGTGACAATTCTTGCTGAGAGTGGAGCATCTGTGGTGTTCTGTCCGCGGAGCCACCACTACTTCTATCATACCGACCACCCTGTCCTACAACTGATTGAAAGCGGAATCAATGTTGCCATCGGGACCGACAGTCTGGCGAGCAATTGGTCTCTGAGTCTACTCGATGAGTTGAAATTCCTCGCACGGACCCAGCCGTGTATCCGCCCTGAAACGTTATTCGACATGGTGACCTGTAACGGGGCAGAGGCGGTTGGTTTAACACAGGTCGGACGTTTGGAAAAGGATTGGCAGGCGGATATTATTGCAGTGAAAATTCCAAATGACAATCGTCCGACTATTGAACAGATTCTTGATAGCTCTTCTGAGAACCTATTGACAGTTGTTGGTGGAAAAGTCTGTTACACATCAAACCACTGGAAATCGTAGAGCGTAAACCTGCCCCCTAACTCACACAAATCACAAAAAATGGAGGAAATTGATGAAAGCAAATTGGATGTTTTTTAGAACTAGCTGAACGTCTTGTCGAAAAGCGCAAGAGTTTCTTGACGCAAACAACATTCAGGTAGACAGTCGAACGGACGCGCGTAAGGAGAAATTGGATCCAACCGAGGTTTGGGAGCGTATCAAAACCGCTGGATCCATTCACGTTGCTAAGGGTAAAAAAGTCGATGTTTTCGATCCAAATGTTGGTTCACAAGACGCCATCCTCAAAGCGGTTATGGGACGAAGCGGAAATCTACGTGCACCTACGCTACAGCTCGGAGATACTTTTTTCGTTGGATTCAGTGCGCCGTTATACGACGCGATTCCAACGGCATGAATGCTGCGTGACATGGGCCCACAGGAGAAGCAGCTTTTGACAAGATGGCTCATTTAAAAAGAAGGTGCAAAGCACACAGAGAAACCGAGTTTTTTCGGAAAAACTCGGTTTCTGTTGCACTATTTCTTAACATGAGCGAGCAAAATTGAGTGTGCAGGAAACAATTGTATCATCCGTCCCACATGAATACCAGCAATTTTAATGATAAAAAATCCCGACCACATCGTCTTACGTCTTACGTTATTGAATCTTAAAACGGTGGGTATTCGCCATGAAAATTGAATCTTCTAATGAAGTAGATCTTGTCCGGCAAACGCTAAATGGCGATACGTCGGCGTTTGATCGGTTGGTCAAGATACACCGAACAACGATCTATGCGCTGGTTCTGTCATATATCAAAAATCCGGCAGATGCTGAGGACCTGACACAACGGATATTTATTCGGGCATACGAGCGGTTGGCAACCTTGCGGGAGTTGGATCGCTTTCGACTGTGGCTCCTACAGATTGCACACAACACCTGCAAGGATTGGCTCCGGCGGCGAAGTGGTTCGACGACCCGCTTCGAGACAGCTAACGACACAGATTTTGCCGAAGTCGCTCCATCTCCTGAAGATATTGCCCTGAAGGCTGAAATCGAAACCGTTGTGCGACAGGCAATCAGTACCCTACAGGAAACCGACCGCCGGCTGATAGAAGCACGTTATATGGAAGGGGCGGATTACGATCAGCTGCAGGTCGAGTCCGGCTTGTCGTATGCTGGGGTCGCCAACCGCCTCAAGCGTGCAAAGCGAGAGATTCGCTGCCGAATCGAAAAACTGTTGGGCTGTGTGGCGATATTGCCGGGTCGAACATTTATTTTGGGAGGTATAGAAGCCGTGAAATTATCCGTGAAAGCGAAACTCGCAACGGTCGGGGTTGCCGCAGTCATCGGAATCGGTGGGGGCGGTGTGGTGTATCACCACGCATTTGAATCGAATCCTGTTGGAGTAAACGAACGAGCAATTTCGGAAATGAACGCTGTTACAGAGGATTTATCAACGAAGGTGGTAAATCAGACAGATACAACGTCGGGTAATAGGATACCTGTGCCTAAGAAAGGTGAAGCGCATCGCTTTGAGATGTCAGCAGATGACTCTAGTGTGAAGCCTTTGAAGACCGTTGAGGTCAAAGATATACGGGAGGCTGTACGGAAAATCTTGGAAAGGGCACTATCGGAAGAAACACTTGAGAAGCTGCCAGTAGAAGAGGTTACTCAAGCGATAATAGAAATACTGAAAAACAGTGATGACAGTGGTAGTAATACAATTACTCAAGTGTTCAAGGATGAAGAGGGCCGAAGCATAATGTGGTACCCAGTAACAGAAGAAACAGAAGAAGAGTTAAAGCAGAACATCGTACTAACAGAAGAGGAATTAAAGCAGAAAGTCGCAAGTGGAGAATTTATCCCTATCCGGGTCAAAAGTGAGGCTGAGGGCACGCTCGGAGAAAATATTAAGTATATGTTCGCGGGCCCACCCCTATCAGAGGGATTGCAGGAAATCTTAAATGAAAAGTTTACGCATATCCCCACAGAACCCATGCTGTTGACGTCAACGGAATCGCAGCCAAGTTCCGCTCATTCTGTATTAACCCCCTCCGACCCGTCGGCTGATTCCACTGTTACCTCCTCCGAAACGTCTGAAAGCACCGCTCAATTTTCAGATGAAGATTGGGCAGAAGTTGAAAAACTGTTGAGCGAATTTTCAGATGAAGATTGGGCGGAACTGGCGAGACTACTGAGAGATTCCGCTGTAGAGGAAACGCCTCAACGGGATGAGGGGGCACCGCTCCACCCTAAACAGCAACAACAAATTGAAAAAATCGTTGAGGAAACGCCTGTTGATCCATCCGTGCGACAAGAGATACAGCACCAACGGCGTCTCCCCCTTGAAGGCAATGCCGACGTACGGAAAGAAACCGAGTTTTGAAGAAAAAACTCGGTTTCTGTTGCACGATAATATATTGGCTTGCAGTGGAGAAGGAAGGTGATATCTCATGAAGCAGATGATGGTTATGTTGATACTTACATTATTTGTGTCATCAGTAAGGGCAGGGATATTTCGTGATGATTTTAACGATGGCGACTTAAAGGGATGGACGTTTGTGCTCGGGGCCGAAAATGGGGGGATTCAAAATGGTGAATTGGTTCTCAGTTCTCCTAAAGCGGAGGCTGTAGCAGAGGTTATGATTGCTGTTGATGGTATAATCGCAAGCGACTACGAAGTGTCGGTCTCTGTGAAAATAAGCAGGCTAGCTAGGGATATCAACAGTGGTGCATTCATTGGGATGCGCGCTCATACGAATCCGCTCCTTGAGCCGCACCTTAAGGAGGGGAAGAGGGAATGGAAGAAGATAGAGTGGATTCAAACACTTTGGTACAGGCAATCCTATCAGTTCCTCCTAGGTAATCAAGATATAAATGTTCAAGATATAAGAAGAGGTCTTGCAGCGAATATTGAACATGTGGAGTTTGACGAACGGGGTATCTTCCACAAGCGCAATCTGCGCGCGTTTCAACTATTTGATTTCAGGCTGCACAAGTGGTATCGTTTGAAGATCCTTGCCAAGGGAAATCGGTTCCAATGCTTTATTGATGACACAGAAATGCTAGATTTTCTTGACGACACCTATACGGCGGGTAAAATTTATCTGTCGTCAGGATTGGGGAACCGAGTCCACTTCGACGACTTTGAGGTTCAATACGAGGCTCTTTCAGTGCAGCCCCGGGGGAAACTCACGACCACTTGGGGAGAGATAAAGAGTGACTTCCATTAAAGTGCTGTCACGTATATTTGCATGGAACCTATGTACTGAATATATTTCCGCTAAATATTCGACTTTGATTGACACCCATCGACGTTGAGGCACGCCCCGGTGACGAGGCTTGCGCGGTCAGAGGCGAGGAACACTACCACGTCTGCCACCTCTTCAGGTTTTCCAAACCGACCTAGCGGCATATCGCTTTCGACGAAGGCAGCAATCCCTTCTGGATCTTCGTTTTGCCGCCGTTCCCAACCGCCGCCGGGAAATAGAATCGAACCGGGAGCAACGCTGTTGACGCGGATATTGTTCTTGGCAAGCTCACCCGCGAGGGACTTCGACATGCTAATCTCTGCTGCCTTTGCTGCATTATAGGTGATATGTCCGCCACCCTCCCGCCCGTAAATTGACGAGATAGTGATGATGACGCCGCCCCCTTGTGCCTGCATTGTCGGGATAACACCTCGACTCATGCGGGCGGCGGAAACAAGGTTCAGGTCGATAATTTCGTGCCACTCCTCATCGGAAATCTCAGGGGTTGGTGTCCACTTACTCCCACCGACATTGTTAATCAACACATCAACCCGTCCGTATTGCTCTAGTGTCGCCTCCACAAACGCATCGGCGTCCGTGCCTTTTGTGACATCAGCAAGCTGGGTGAATACCTCTGCCCCAAGTGCCTGAACCTCGTTGGCAGCCGCGTCGAGTGTCTCCTGAGTTCTGCCACAAATGCTCAGTTTCGCGCCTTCTGCTGCAAAACCGAGCGTGATTGCTTTCCCGATGCCTCGACTGGCACCGGTGACGATGACAACTTTATCTTTAAGGTTTAAATCCACTTCGTTTTCTCCTATCACGATATAAGCGAAATCAGCTTAGGAATTACATTCCGAATGACTGTCAATGTTCCAAAGATTGAGTAGAACCCCGCACACGCAATGAGTCCGATCTGCCGCCAAATCGAGGGTTGAATCTCTTTTGGTAGGAATTTTCGATTGACGTAGAGGGTGTGCAGCGCGGTGATTACGAGCAAGTAGCCGCCGATTGTCGCGGAAACCAAGATCATAAAAAACGGCTTTGCTAGGTAGAGTGCAATAACGCCCCAGAGGATGTAGATGACAAGGATTGGGTAATAGATCCATTTCGCACTGTGCTCTTCCATTTTTCGTGCACTTGCAAATCCGGTCCAAATGATATCTGTGTAGCGACGTGGAACTCCGTCCACACCGCCCAACTGGGTTGAAAAGAGCACCCAGAATCCGCACAGCAGCGTGAGATACCAGAAGATCTGTCCGCCTTTTGCGGCAAGTCCTTCCGCTTGAAACGCTGCTGCCGACCATTGATCAATCTCTTGTCCTGCGGGAACAAATTCAATTGTCAACATGGCGGGCAGTGCCAAACCAAAGAAACAGCCGATGACCCAGATGTAATACTGCTCGAAGCGGTTATATTTCCACCATTCGCGAAAACGTTCCAAGTTTTCAGGGGTTATCCGAAAAACTTTGCCAATATGCGTCAGCGTCACCTGCTGTCCACCAATCAGAGAGGGGATTGCGCCGACGAGGCTGCTCATCCCCCACCCCTTGTCACGGACGTAATTGCTGATACCAACGTTGCCCAATCCACCGCTTCCCGCGTAGGCAGCAAACGCACCGAGTAACAGCCAATCAATATTACCGCTCTCCGCTGATGGCAACGCTCCGAAACTAAAGAATCCTTTGATCACGGTCCACCAGACCTTGGGAGGCACCATAAATAGATCAATCAAGAGCAGGTAGCCGATAATCCAAACGACCATGACCAATTGGACTTTTTCAAGGGCGTTGTAGATTTTCTTGCCAAACAGGACGATTCCCAGACACAAAAAGAATGCTAGATACGCAAAGAGGCGCACTGTACCTTGGTCGGCTTCTCCTGGCATATATCCCAACCATGCTGCTGCGATAGCGGTGGCAGCGGTCGCTGCCCAACCGGGCCAGATACCGAAAAAATCTACACCCGAATAAAAAAATGCCCAGAACCGCGAGCCCGGTTTGCAGCGCATATAACCGCTGAACATCGGTTCCCCGGTATAGATTGTGTAGCGAATCGATTCCGTGTTGATGAAGGATTGGAGCAGGATGGCAATTGTTGCAATCCACAGGAGTCGTCCGCCGTATTGTGCGGTAATTGCTGGGCCAAGTAGCCATTCGCCGCTGCCGATTGATCCGCCCAATGCAATAATGCCTGGTCCCAAAACGGTCCGAAACGCCCGACTGAAACGGTAGGGTGGCGGAGCGGGCAGATCCGCAACCTCCCAATCGGGCAGACAGCCTCCATCGACTTTCTCATTTGGAGAATCACTGACATTTGTGTTGGCTTGTTCCATATTCGCTCCCATTTTGATTTTAGTGCCTAAGATTCTATCCTATGTTTTCAGACGTTTAGTTAGATAAAAATTTGACCTATTTTAACGCAAGTTGCTAGTGTCCGGCATATCTAATAGCCCCTAATCTCTGTGCAAATTGTATAATTTCTGTTGGTTGGTTTTGGCCAATTGACAGTTTGGCGTCGAGATGTGAATCTCGACCTACAGGTTCTGATGGGTTTCCAACAACTAGCAACTTGGGCAAACATAAGAAAAAATACGCTGCTCTAGGCTTTTTTAGCGAAAAAGGTAACAAAGGTAACACGAAAAAGGGAAAAGTTACAAAAGTTACGGCATGCAGCTTACCGATGAATCCCCGATACCTCCCCGATAAATCGGGACAGGCGGGATTTCGCTACGCTCAACCGACAGGTTATCTAGCAACTTGCGTTATTTTAGCAAAAGTCGATACCGATGTCACGTAGAAAATTGGCAGTTTAGCGATATGCAAATATGCAAATGACAAACGAGATTAAAGACTCGCAGCTCTGTGCTATTCTGCTGAAGTATTATTCATCCCAAGAAGATGTTTCGGACGGTTGGAGTTCCAAGATTTCAAGGATGCGGCGGATTGGAATGCCATGTCTAACGTTGCCGTCACGACCAACAACGGTGTGCGCTTTGAGCAGCGAGTTGATGATTGATTCTTCGGTTGCTTCAATTACGGCGCGAAAGAGAAGACTTAGCGCGCCTTCATCATGAAAGATTGGAGGTGATTCAGGTGGAGAGAGTCCAATACGGTTGGTTGTCGAGAAGGCGATGACGAAATCCCCGCTGCCGTGCGATGCGATTGCCCCGGTCCGTGCAAGTCCAAACGTCGCCCGTCTAGCAACGCGGGTAAGTTGTCGGTGGGAAAGCGGTGCGTCTGTCGCAACGATGATCATAATCGAGCCTGGTCGTTCCTCTGATATATCCGCTGGCGTCAGGTGTTCCCCAATCGGAAAGCCGTCTATCCGCAAATCGGCGGCTCCTCCGGTGTTGGTCAGGACCAAAACACCAGTCGTATACGCAGTTCCGTCCACTTGAACCACACGCGAGGCAGTTCCAATCCCAGCTTTCCAGCCAAAGCCGCTCATACCTACGCCGGCACCAACAACGCCTTCCTCAACATTCGTGTGAGACGCAGTTTCCAACGCCTCAAAGACATGCTCCCGTTGAACATGACGCCCTAGGATATCGTTAAGGAAACTATCGTTGCATTCACCGACGATTGGATTAAACGAATAGACCCCCGGATTCTGTGCTGCGACATAATCCACAAGCGCGTCAGCAGCGGTCCAGACGTTGAGTGTGCCTGTTAGGAGAATCGGGGTTTCGATATTTCCCAGTTCAAGCAGTTGCGGCAAGCCGATTGATTTGCCAAAGGCGTTGATGATATGTGCGGTTGCCGTGACTTTTTCACGAAAAATATTGCCATCGTGCGGCAGGATGGCTGTTACGCCTGTACGGATTGGACCGTTGCCGGGGGAGAGAGGTCCTTCACCCGATATGCGCGTGATGTGCCCTACTTTGACGCCGGGAACATCGGTCATCCCGTTGAGTTCACCGGTTGGTAGGCTACCAATTTGGATGCCAATTTCGCGGGTACGAGGTCGATTCGGTTTAACTGGTGTTTGCATTGGGAGGGCCTCCTTACCAAGGGGGTATCATCCAACCTCCAGAGTAACATGTCGGTGAGCTACAAACCGGTGAGTTCCAACCGAAACATCACACTATGACGGTTTAGCAATAAATCATCAATTTCGGGTTTATTGGGCACACTGATATTCGGTTTTAGTAGGCTGAATTGATACGCCATCGCTCCGTGGAGTCGTACTACCTCAAAGATATTCTCAATTAGGCGGACTCGCAAGCCTCCATAACCTTTCGCTCCAAATGTGTTCTGAATATTCGCGGGTGTACTGAACTGTTCATCGAACGAGTAGTAATCCCCGCCGATTCCTACAAACGGCGACCATCGCCCCGGTATCGCCAAAGTCAGTGCCACGCCTACTGTATTGACATTAATTACACCGATTGGTAGTACATCGTCAGGATGACCACGAGTATCGACTTTATAATTACCAAAGGGCACTGAGAAGCGTAAGACATCGGGAATCAACTGTATCCCTAGTGTAGTTTCCTCTGTACGAGCGGATTCCAGTTCTTTGTTAAAAAGCGTGATTCCACGCCCGATGCTTCCTGTTACGCCTTCGGCGACATGCTTATATTGATTGAGTTCAATACCAAACCCCAATGTGGGTATTAAGAGTAGTGATGTAAGAAGCGAAAGTTTGTATACCGTTTTCAATTTCATATCGTCCTCCAATAGACGTGAAACGTGAGTGGAAAGCGAGAAGATCAGTGTCCTTACTTTTACGCTCTCCTGCCCCTTTCCTTTTTCTTTCTCTTCCTGTTTTTCATTGTTAGCTGATTCATCAGTAGGCGGATAAGGCGCGGTATTCCCCTCGCCTGTGAAGGTGTTTCCTGCTTGTTAGTATCCGCTGGCTCGTTGATGGGGTCAAGGACTATTTTTTCAAGGTCCCCCTCTTCCGTAGATGGCGTTGGCGGCCTCTCTTTTTTCACAATTTCTTTGTCTCCCGGACGCCGACGTTGACCAATCCAGTTTTCCACCCGATAAAACAGTGAAAACAAAACAGGAGCTAAAATCAAGTTGGCAGCGGTCGCAGTGATCATCCCACCAAAGGTCGGCACAGCAATTGGTTTCATTAACTCTGCCCCGGTGTTAGTACTGACTTCGTACAGCATGATTGGGGCAAGTGCTAGCACAGTCGTAGCGGTTGTCATAATGATTGGACGCACACGCAACAACCCCGCGTTAATCGCAGCTGCATCGATTGGCTCGCCTGTTCGTACCCTTTCGAGCAAATACTCCATCAACACAATCCCATCTTCTACGGCAACACCAAAAAGGGCGATATATCCGACCCACACGGCGGTACTGTACTTAATTGCATAGCCACCGCCGAGCGCGGGAGGGACATACTGCATGAACCACTGTAGCCATATCCCCCCGACAAAGGCAAACGGGATTGCGAGGAAAATCGCTAGCATCGCAGACAGTGAACGAAACTTGATGTAAAGCAGCATGAAAATCACAGCGATACACATCGGCACAACGATTAGCAGACGGGCGCGGGCCTCCAACTCCGCCTCATATTGCCCACTAAACGAATAGAAATATCCTTGCGGTAATGTTGGCTTGATTTTCTCGTTAAGTGCCCTTTGTGCCACTTCCACAAAATCGACCAGTCCAATCATATCTACATCTACATCGCAGAACACTCGGGAAAATAGTAGGGTGTTTTCAGAGGAGATTTTTGCTGGGCCCGGACGGCGCTCAATGCGGACCAACTGTCCAAGCGGAATCTGTATGCCCTTTGGCGTTGGGACTAGTACCCGCTGCAATGCTTCAACATTATCACGCAATTCCCTTTTATAACGGATACGGACCGGAAAGCGTTCGCGCCCTTCGATGGTTGTTGTGAGATTCATCCCGCCGATGGCAGTCATGATGATGTGCTGAACCGTACCGATTTTAATTCCGTAGCGTGCCGCTTCTTTCCGATCAATATGAAATTCAAGGTATGGTTTATTTCCAATTCGTTCCGCATACGGTCCTACGGCTCCGGGAAGCTTGAGCAATTCTTGCTCAATGCGAACCGCAATTTCTTCAATCTTTGCTAAATCAGTACCGAATACCTTGATCCCAATCGGCGTCTGAATCCCTGTTGCCAGCATGTCGATGCGGTTACGAATCGGTTGGGTCATAATTGGAGAGACGCCGGGCATCCGACATGATTCAGTGAGATCGTTAATCAGTTCGGCGCGCGTTTTTGTGCGAAAATAAGTTTTGTGTTCGAGCGTTTGTTCAACTTCGGAGGCAATTGCGTGAAGTTGACTTTCCGATAAGCTATTACCCAGTTGGTTTGATTCGTCCATCTGCATGAGTAGTTCCTCCATACTCACCCGTAACAACCAGATCCGGTATAATTTTTCGCGTTCTTCAACAGAGATATAAGGGTTGTGATACTGTATCGCCATTTCATCAATCCGTACTGCCACATCAGCCGCGATGCGTGTAGTGACCTCCCCATTGATGTGTTCTGTATGAGTATCGCTTAAGATTTTGGTGCTCATAAGCCGTACAGCGATGTCTTGAACGAGGAGAGCTGTAGCATCTTCTTTGACAGTACGACGAGGCCATGTAGAGGGATCAGTAATACTAATGATGGTTTCAAACATTCCAATGGGGGCAGGATCGGTTGCGGTCGCTGCTCTGCCGAGTTTTCCCACCACCATAGCGACCTCGGGAAAACCATTCATAATCATGTCTTGCTTTGCCATTACATCTTTGGCTTGCGTGATTGACGCGCCGGGCAACAGCACCGGCATAAACAACAAATCTCCCTCGTTAAGCGGCGGCATGAACTCCTGCCCAATGTTCTTGTAAAAGGGAGTAAGCGGAATACTAGCGATTAAAATTGCCGCCGCCAAGGCAACCACAATCAATTTAGTAAAGATATTTTTGACGGTAAATTGAATTATAGGGCGATAGATGGTTTTTAATCCCCATGTGATACCGTCGGCGAATTTTCTCAGAGGCCAGCTAAGGGCAGCAAGAATCCCACCGAAAATATTAGGGCGTCGCGTGGGATCAGAAAGCAGAAACGAAGCCAGTACCGGCACAAGACTAATCGCGACAATTGCTGCACCGATCATGGCAAAGGTTTTGGTAAATGCCAACGGCTTGAATAGCTTACCGGCTTGTCCTGTTAAAGAAAACACAGGGATAAAGGCAACGATGATAATTAACATTGCGAAAAAGATTGGCGGTCCGACCTCTTTTGCAGCGCGAGTCACAACTGCCGCCTTGCTTTCACCTTCATGGGGTTCGCGCAGCAGGCGAGTCACGTTCTCCGTCATGACGATGCCGGCATCTACCATAACCCCAACAGCAATGGCTATCCCTCCCATTGACATAATATTCGATGGTAAGCCGATGAGTTTCATGCCTAAGAATGAGAGTAATACCCCCAACGGCAATACGAGGGCGATAATCAGACTATTGGTCACCTGCCCTAAGAAGAAAATAATGACAGCAGCGGCAACAATGATTTCCTCAATCAGTGTATGCTTTAGCGTTTCCGCTGCCCGGTGGATGAGGTGACTCCGGTCATAGAAAGAAACGATGCGAACCCCCGGAGGTAGACCGGGTTCAAGTTCAGCGATTTTTGTTTTCACGTTTTGGATGACACGCAGCGGATTATCGCCGTAACGCATCATCACTACTCCACCCGTCGCTGGCACGCCTGCTTTGTCTAACGCCCCGCGGCGAAAGTCGGGACCTTCCGTTACGGTGCCTAGATTCTTAACATACACAGGCACACCATTGTGTGCCTTGACCACGATGTCCTCAATATCTTCGATGCTTTTTATGAATCCCAAGCCCCGGATGAGAAGTTCCATCCCACCTTCCTCAATGACCTTCGCTCCAACATCGACATTGCTTGCACGGATGGCGTTATATACGATTGAAAGTGGCACGTTGTATGCCGAGAGCAGGTTTGGATCGACATCTACTTGATACTGCTTGACGTATCCTCCGACGGACGCAACTTCCGAGACCCCATCGGCTGATGCCAGATAGTACCGAATTGTCCAATCCTGTAAAGTGCGGAGTTCATGTAGGTCGAGCCTTGACGCTACCAGAGGTTTTCCATCTTCGGGACATTTTCCCGGTGCATCATATCGTTTGGTTGGATGATTGGAGCAATAGTAGCCGTTTTCGACGGTGTACCAGAACACCTGTCCGATACCAGTTGCATCTGGACCCAACACCGGGACAACTCCTTCGGGCATGTCCTTCTGTGCGAGATTCATCCGTTCCAGCACGCGTGTTCTTGCCCAATAGAAGTCCACTTTCTCCTTAAAAATAATGTTGATGTAGCCGAAGCTGAACATTGATGTAGATCGGACATCTTTGACATCGGGAATGCCAAGCATGGCAATACTAAGCGGGTAGATTACCTGATCTTCAATGTCTCGTGGACTTCTCCCTGGCCAATCTGCAAACACAATAACCTGATTCTCACCGATGTCGGGAATGGCATCAATTGGAGTATGATTTAATGCCCACCAACCGGTCATTGTCAAAAATACAAATGTGACCAAAACGAGTAGGCGATTCTGCATACAGATTTCAATGATTCGGTTAATCATGGCGTTTCTTTACCGTGTAATGTATCAAAGACATTACAATCGCACATCAATGCTGATGCACTGGTGGGCTAGATCCCTCTTCGCCACCGAGAGCTCCGCCATACGCCCCCGCCGCTGAACCTGTTAGTTGTGTCTGTGAATCGAGCAGGAAATTGCCATTGGTAACAACCATATCACCGGGATTCAATCCCTTCACAACCGGATAGAATCGCCGTTTGGTTGTATGACCGTTATGTTTGACCTCTGTCCATGCTTCTGGTCCCAACTCGACTTCAAGCTGTTCGTAACCAGACTCGCCCAAATCGGTGAAGACAATTTTTCGGAGCCCGGTGTCAATAATGGCACTCTTAGGCACGGCTAAGACTGTTCCTGTCATCGCGAGGGGGTTTCCATCTATGGGACATTTATCCTGTAACGTGGCATATTGGTCGGGGTGGTCAGGACAGGCGTACTTGAAAATTAATCGCAGATGCTTCAATTGTGCAGACTGTCCCGACGGGGTTGATACATTGTGGACTTGGGTATTGTCTTTGTTATGGGTTGGTTGAATTAGGTCTGATTGTGGCACGAGATCCATACCGCAGATGTCGCATTCAGTAAGTTCATTTGCTTGTACTTGGGGATGCATCGGACATGCCCAAATTTCCTGCACGGTACTTTCCTCTTCTATTTGAGTGTTGCTATGACTCGTAGGAACATCTGTCTCCGCCGGGATCTGTGCTTCAATTAAGTCCATGCCACAAATCGCGCATTCACCGGCCTCGAATTGTTGTACTTGGGGATGCATCGGGCACGTCCAAACGGCTTTCATTGGTCCCAAGGCTGCCGGTTCCGAACGCGTTGATTCAAGATCCATCCCACAAATCGTGCATTCATCGAGAATCGCGGAAGTAATCCAAGGGTGCATAGGACAAGCATACGAATCTTTGGGATGAACTTCGCGAGCATAGATTTCCGCTAGTGTGGGCTTCAATCGAAGGGTGACATACATCCCTGGTCGTAATTGTCCATCTGGATTCGGCACCTCAATTTGGACTTTCTGCGTTCGAGTTGGAACATCAAAATAGGGATAGATATAACTGACTTTTCCACGAAACGTTTGGTCAGGCATTGACTTCGTTGTAATATCAACATCTTGTCCCATATAGATCCATGGCAGTTCGTATTCATAAATATCTGCTATAATCCATAGACTTTTCAAATCCACGATTCGATAAAGGTTCATACCACGACTGACATACTGTCCTTTGTAAACGTTCATGTGGATGACTGTTCCACCACTCGGTGCGTACAGCGGCAGGGTTATGCGCGCTTTGCCATGCTCATGTATGTCATCAATCTGTTCTGGCGTTAATCCAAGCAATTCCAGTTTGGATTTTGCCGCGGAAAGGGTTTGTTTAATTGTGCGTCGCAGATCAGGGTACGCGGTGTTTTTCAATTCATCCACACTTTTCAACGCTGTGAGGTATTCCTCTTGAGCGGCTAGCAGTTCAGGGCTGTAAATCGAAAGCAGTTCATCGCCTTCGCGAACATTGATACCGGTGAAGTCCACGTGGAGACTTTCAATCCAGCCAGAAATTCGGGTCGAAGCATACGCCATACGGGTTTCATTGTAGTCCAGAACACCCACGGTTCGAATTTCACGGGCAAGTTCGCGGAATTCAACGGATTCGGTGCGAACCGGAATCAGAGATTTTTGTTTCTCGGTGAGTATCAGTCCGGCACCTTCGTAAACCGGAATCAATTCCATTTTACACACCGGACAACTCGTCTTTTCGGGCATCTTGACCGATGGATGCATGACACACGTCCAGTATTTAATCTTTTTTTCATCTTCCGAAATGACGGGGACGAGACCGTGTTCTGCATGTTCCGCCATCTTATCGGTTTCCACCGCCATTTCTGGCGTTTTATCTTTTGTATCTGTGACAATACTATGTTCTTGGTGCGTATCCTGTGACATTGCTGCCGTCTCTTTCTTGGCAGAATTACTCCTCTCACACCCTACTACAAAACCAACTGTCAGAAACAACAAAGGGAAAACGACGACATCCCGGATTGTGTTCTTAATCATTGTTTATTTCTCCTCCATTGTCATTTCCAGAGACTGTTTTGGCAATACTTGTCCGACTGCTTGTTCCAACTGTGCTAGATGGTGACGATGGTCGCGTAAGGCGCGCTGTTCTTCCAAGCGAAGCTTCAGCAGTGTGCGTTCGGTGTCAAGAAAACTGATAAAATCAATTTGGGCGGCTTGATAAGCGGTGTTGGCAGCTTCCAATGCCTGTCTCGCTTGTGGCAGCAGTGTGTTGCGATATAATGCAATGCTACGTTTGGCGGTCTCCAACCCGAAGTGGTGCTTCTTCACAGTAAATCGCGTCATGTTTTCAAGTTCGGCGAGTTTGTGCTCCATTGCATCTGCCTTAATTTCTACTTCCCGAATATACGCATCTTTTCGTCCAAATGACGCTGAGTTTTCCGTGTTCAGTTGGCGTTGGGTGAAAAATGTCGGAGGCATTTTCGATGTGCCTACACTCAGTTTCATCCGTTCCTCAAAATAACTAGCACCGAGTGTTACGTCAGGATATGCCATTCGTGTTACCAGTTGAATCATGAGATGCATCTTGCTAATCATCAGTTTCTGCTTCTGAATTTCCTGACGGGATTTAAGTGCAAGCGTGTATAGTGCCTCTAAAGATTGCCCCACCTCTTCAGGGACCAGTGGCTGCGGTCTCCCCAGCAAGGCATCGGCAGGGCGATTTAATAGTGTGTTGATGCGGGCAATGGTAGTTTCCTGTTGTTCTTCTAACGTGATAATTGAGTGCGACAATTTGGACAACTCCACTTGCGCCATAATCACACTGTGATATTTGCCAATACCAGTGCGAAACTTTGCTTGAGCAATGTGAATCATCTGACGAAGAACTTGTTGATTCTCCCGGTTAATCTCAATGGATTGGTTGAGGTAGAGGTAATCGTAATAAGCTAATTTGATATCCGTTACCAGATCGCGTAGTGCAATGTCGATTTCCTTTTGGGCAATCTGAACGTCTTCGGTGACGATTTGTCCCTTCAACGCCAGCATATCGGGGAATGGAAATTTCATCGCCATCATCTCTTTATGGCGGGGTGGGCCGATTTTCGTGTCGAGCTGCTTTGTGAAGGCATTATATTGCTGTAATACGTTATCCAGATAGGCAGCTTGGGGATACTGTTCAAGGGTAGCTCTGAGTTTCTTGCGGACAGCTTTAATACCGGGGTTCCACGCATATCCAAACACCAACAACAAATCGAGGTTGACTGTTTCCGCAAGTCTTGCCTCGGCTTGATCTACTTTGGTTGCAAGTTCAAGGTAGATTTTCACTTTCGGTATCGAAAAATCGTAGAATAGTGCGGGAATCGGCATTTCATTTTCTAATTGTGCTTGAAATTCTTTCTGAAATTTCAACACTTTCGTCTCTACTTCAGTTAGGAAAGCATCCTTCTCAACCTGTTTATCAATTTTTGATGCCGTGACTTCCTTTGCAACCTCAGTACGGTAGTATTCAGGCGTTGGTGCCTCTTGAAATTGCGTCAACTGTTCTTGATAGATTGTCTGTCGCCCATTTGTACATGCCAAGAGTAATATAGAAAGTAACAAAAAACAGGTTAGATGAAAAACATGAAACATGAAATGTGAAACGTGATGCCTCATCTGTCCTATTGATTTCATGGTGAAACACTTCCCCCAATTAGCCGCTCTAACCGTGCCAGATTCTGCTGGTAGTCCGTGATAGCGCGAAGCCGGGCTAGGTTGAAATTCAGCCAAACGCTTTGAGTTTCAAGAAATTCTGTGATGCTTTTTGTGCTCTCTTTATGCCACGTTTCGGCGACTTGCATTGCTTGTTCTGCTTGTGGAATGAGACTCTTCTCGTACAGGTCTACCAATCGACGGGCGTTCTCAAGACGGAAGTAAACCCGCTTCAGATTTGCCGCCGTCAAGTCTTCAATTAATCGCTTGTTTTCGACAGCAGCCAAACGCTTCAGTTCCGATTCTTGTATCTGCCCCTGATTCTTTGAAGAAGACCACGGGATTGAAATACCCACTCCCATTGAGATAGGATTTTTCCCACTGTCAAGGGTCCGTGACATCAATGCGTCACCGGTTTCAATGGTCATCAACTCGAGTTTGAACATCGGTTTAGTTTTCAGTTTTGATAGCTCAATAACTTCAGTCGCTTTCTGTATCATCAAGTCGGCAATTTGTAATTCCTGCCGCTGTGCTAATGCTTGCTTTTCCAAATCTGTGACCGGTATATTGAGTACGGTGTAGGTAGTAGGTACCGGTGCCCCCAGCGGAGTTGCTGAAGGCACAGAGAGGAGCGCATTGATGTTGCCCTTTTCGACCTGTTCTAGTTCCCACAATAGAATCAAATCGTATGACAATTGTGCTAACTGGCTCTGTGCCTCTAGTACATCATTTAGTGTCCCTTCGTTAGAAGCATAGCGTGTGTTGGCGATCTTTAATATATGATCAAGCAATTGCTGATTCTGTTCAGCAATCTGCCGTGCCTGTTGAAGGTAAACTAATTCGTAATATGCAAGTTTCAAATCGACAATCAGATCACGCACAACTTGCTCATACTTTACCCGCTCAATTTCAATTTCTTTAAGCGTCACTCGTCCCATGACATCAAGTGTGCCGGGATATGGAAACGACTGTGAAAATCCGATGCGATGTCTTTGTGGACCGACACGGGTTTCCACATTCCGAACGAAATAACTGTACATCAGCATTGGATCCGGTAGAGCTGTTACTTGCGGATACTTTTCGATTGTTGCCTGCCAGCTTGCGCGGACAGCTTTGAGTTTAGGATTACGCTCGACTGCAAGGCGAATTAGGGTCGGTAGGTCAATATTTGTAGCAAGTGCCGCTGTAGTGGGCTGAGAAGGCACTTCTACCGACAAGGATTCCACTTTTTTTTGAGCTTTTGACTCGATTGGAAACACCGTCCAAAATATAAGCAGAAATAACCATGTAAATGAAACTTGCTTTCTCATAAAGTCTCCTAAAATTTTACTCAGAGATTTTCACGGCTTTTTCTCAAGTACCTAAGTTGAGTGATTGGTTCAAAACTGCGTTGGTTTTGAACCAATCACTAGGTACTGTCTGCTGCTAAATGTTGATTTCAGGAGTTGTAATAAGAACACGAATCTGACCACTGGCTGGCACGGCAGTAAAAGCGTCATAAGCTTTCATCATTTTGTTATAAGTCAACGGTACGATTGTTTCTTTACCTTTGGTATCGGTGATTTGCAATGCGAGAGAAATTCCCTCAAGTGTGATGTCACCATGACGTTGTGTCACGTAAACGCTTAGGCGGTGCGTTTTTCCCTTCATCGCGTCCATCTTCATCATTCCACCCATGCCCATGTGCTGCATCATCGCTTTATATTCTTCAATGCTCAAGAGATTGAGATTGAGTGTGAGATGACCGAGTGAAATCTTTTTGAGATATTTGCTTGGATGGGCTTTGAACATCTCCGCCTGTTTGGCATTGCAAAAATAGTACGTTTCTTCACCGTGTTTCATCTCTGTCATGGCGGATGCCTTCATCATCATGCCATCAACTGCACAGCGCACCTTGTCGTTACCTTTGGTTTGCTGATCGTGTTGATGTGTCTGTCCATGTTCGTGACCGTGCTCATGTTTCTCCGCCTGAAGCGAGTCAACAAAGAACAAGAATCCAACGGCAAGAACGAGCCCAAGTATGAAGGTTGTGAAGAGGATTGTGCTTTTCATGATTTTCTCCTTTTTTGCGTTTTGGATGTAGGGTTAAAGAAAATCTCAGAGACTCTCTTTGCCCGACTTATGCTTTTCACAGAATCTGCTTAGAGCAAGTCAAGTGCCAACTCCTCTTGTACAGGGTAACGCGTCTTTTAACCAGGCAGTGGAAGCTTCTTGAGATGTGAGATAAAGTGCATGTTCGCACCACATTAGGTAATTGAGGAGAGGACGCATATTAAGGGAGCACGATTAGGAGAGTTAGTCAGAGGGTGGGTATTTTTTACGCGGACGGGAACGACGAACTGGATACTTTTTACACAATAATGATGTGCCACCCTCAGTTAGATATTCAGAAAATGACGGTTGGATTCAGTTAAAGATCAAGTTTATACTCACGCATCTTGTTCTGTAAGGTTTTGCGAGCGATTCCTAAAATCTGGGCGGCACGAGTACGATTTCCATTGACAGAAGCGAGTGTCTGAGCGATAAATTCGCTCTCCATCTCTTTAATCGTGCTGCCAATAGTCACTTCAAAACCAGAGCCGCTTGTCGATTTGGCCATTTTACGAATATTGGGGGGAAGCTCATCTAGGGTCAAGTATTCTGAACGTGCGATGATAACGCCGCGTTCAATAATATTTTCTAATTCGCGAATATTTCCAGGCCAATCGTAGCGCATCATCAAATCAAGCACTTCGGGTAGGATTTGTACGATTTCACGGTGATTTTTCTTTCGATAGAATTTGAGAAAATACTCCGCTAGCGGCAGGATATCCTCTTTTCGCTGTCTTAACGGTGGAAGCTGTATTGGTACAACGTTGAGTCGATAGTATAGGTCTTCGCGAAATCGGTTCGCCTTGACCTCTTTGTCGAGTTCCTTATTGGTTGCCGCGATGATTCGAGTGTCCACTGTTATTGGTTCGGTTCCGCCGACCCGTTCAAATTGCTGCTCTTGTAAAACGCGCAACAGCTTGACTTGCGTAGTTGGACTCATTTCCCCTACTTCGTCAAGAAAGAATGATCCACCATTTGCCAATTCAAAACGGCCTAGCTTTCGTTCCGCTGCACCGGTAAAAGAGCCTTTCTCATGGCCAAACAGTTCGCTTTCCAATAGAGCATCCGTAAGTGCGGCACAGCTAAGTTTGATGAACGGCTTTTTTGCGCGTATACTACACTCATGAATAAGATTAGCAATTAGCTCTTTACCAGTACCACTTTCACCAAGAATGAGAACAGTTGCATCGGAAGGGGCAATCAGCGCGATATTCTCCAGAACTTCCTGCATTTTGGGACTTCGAGTAATGATGTTGGATTCGGCGAACTGCTCACCGAGACGCTCTTTCAGCAGCGTATTTTCTCGCTGCAGGTCACGGTATGAAAACTCGCGTTCGATATTTACTAAAAGTTCCTCTGCATCAACAGGTTTAACAATGTAGTCACTGGCTCCTTGGCGTAGTGCTTCGCGTGCCGTTTCTACAGATTGGAACGCGGTCATGATAAATACGGCAATTCCCGGGCTGATTGCTTTAATCTGTCTAAGCGTTTCTAAACCATCTATACCCGGCATACGAATATCCATCAACACCAAATCGAAAAACTGCTTTTTTACAGCTTCCACCGCCTGAAAACCGTCAGAAGTTTCAGAAACATCGTAGCCCGATTTGAGATGTGCACGTAGCATCAGTCGATGAGATGGCTCGTCATCAACAAGAAGAATTTTTACTCGCACGATAGGTTACCTCCTATATCTCATTTTGCGGCAGGGTCAAAATCACTTGTGTCCCAACACCTTCCTCACTTCTCACTTCCACTTCTCCGTCGTGTGCATCGACAATTTTCCGCACGACAGCAAGCCCAAGTCCTGCGCCTCGTGTTTTCGTGGTGAAAAACGGTTCAAACAATCTAGGTAAATTCGCTTGCGGGATGCCTTTCCCTGTATCCTGCACTCTAATTTGGACGCTTTTTTGTTCTCCGAACCATACGGCAGCAAGAATGAGTTTCCCGCCATTAGGCATCGCATCAATACTGTTTTGCGTAAGGTTGAGCAACACTTGAAGTGTGCGGTCGTGATCAAGTTGCACTTCTGGCACTTCAGGTTGAATATCTTCAACGACCTCAATGTGGGATGTCACACTTCCTAACTGAAGCCGCCGAACGGTGTCCAGAAATAGCTTTTCAATTGAGGTCTGTCTAGTCGTCAATTCTAGTGGTCGTGCGTAATCCAAAAGTTCGGAAACTACCCGGTTCAAGCGGTTAGATTCTTCCACCATTGCTAGTGCATAAGTTCGTTCCTCCGTTTTTTCCTTAAAGAGATTAGCAAAAAACTGGGCAAATCCCCTAATCGAGGAAAGTGGGTTACGAATCTCATGGGCAACTGTCGCCGCCATTTGCCCAATAGAAGCGAGGTGTTCAGCGCGTTTGGCGCGATCTTGTAATTCTATCATTTCACGCATGTCATTCAGCAGAACTACGGCACCGAGCTTGACTCCACCCTCATCTTTTATTTGTGTTGCGCTTAAATTCACAGGAATGACGGAACCATCAGAGTGCTGACATACAGTTTCCCTGTTAAGGATAGTGTGATTGCGTTCAAGCACACCTCGAATTTCATCTGCGTGGTCGGATAAAAGGTCGTTGATCTCAAGAGATTTCGCTTCTGCTTCTGAGATACCTATAAGTTCTTGAGCTGTTTGGTTGACCGTGGTGATTACCCCTTTAGAATCAAGCGAAATCAATCCGCTCGCCATGCTTTCCACAACGTAGTAGATGTAACTTCTCATCTGATTGAGTGTACGTTGAACGAGGTAGAAGTTCTGGACGACAACCATAAAGAAAAGCGAACCCGATCCCAATAGGATGAGCATTGCAGCCATCATCATTGTGTGCCGCTGGTCTTCGTGGTGGGCCCGTTCAAGAGGACTCATTTTGAGACCGATTCCCAAATAGTAATTGACAGCTGGTTCAGATGGATCGGAGTGAAATTTACTACGAATTTCAAAGATATGTTCTTTAGCATTATTGTGACTAGAAGAAAAAATCTCAGATTCCTTTGATATCTGACCGTCAATAAGTCTGCCAATCATTTCAGGATTGCTATGCGCCAGAATCTGCCTTTGTTGATTGAACATAAAAATATAGGCAATGTCCTCATTAGGAGCCAAAGCAGAAGCCAATTGTTGGACTTGGACAACTTCTTCAAGTCTATACTCATGGACCTGAGCGACTGTTTCAAACAAACGTAATAACGCAAATCCTTCACGAGTGAGTGATTCTTTCATCTGTGCTTGTTCACGATGCAGGTTACGGTATGTGGAGATTGCTAGAATTACGGTCAGCGTGATAGTAAGTACTGTCACCGTCACAGCGGGAAAGTAGAGACTGCGTCGATTTAAGCGCATAGTGTTTCCTCATACAACCTTGTCAAAGGTTCTTGTCCTTTGAGCTACTGCCAATTTATTTTTTAACATACCTTCCAAGTTAAAGCATTGGAATTCCACGATATGACTCTTGCCTAATTCCTATACATTATACTAGAACACGCCAAAACATCAAGTCCGTTTGCGGATTTCTTCTTGACACTAAGACTGCGTGCGTAATAGAATAGGGTGCTAATTGAATGGAAATTTGCTTGACTGTTTCATGGAGATATTCAGAATCGATCAAGGAGCCCAAACATGGCGAAACGATACAGTGCTTGCCTCATCGGCTGTGGTCGGATGGGAGCGACAATCGATGACGAAGTACGAGATCATCCCCAAAGTTTTCGATGGATTCCGTACTCTCATGCCGCCGGGCATACAGCTTCAGAGCACACCGATCTGATTGCTGTTTCGGATGTTCTCCCGGAAAAGGTGAAAGCGATTCAAGAGCGGTACAACGTTCCAGAGGGCTACACCGACTATCGTGAGATGATTCGGAAAGAAAAGCCGGATATTGTGAGTATTGCCACCCGTCCGGCGACGCATGCCGAAATCACGGTTTTTGCGGCGGAAAATGGGGTCAAGGGCATCTACTGCGAGAAACCGCTCTGCTGCTCAATGGAAGAGGCGGACGCAATGCTAGAAGCGTGCGAGAAGCACGATGTCAAATTCAATTACGGGACACAACGTCGCTATATGCCACTCTTTCAAAAGATGCGGGAACTGATAGATCAGGGAGAGTTGGGCGAGATTCAAGCGGTGGTTGGGCATGTCGGCGTCGGTGCAGCGCAGTGGGGACACACACATACCTCTGATATGCTGCTCTATTTGGCGAGTGACTCTGAAATCGAGTATGTACAGGGCGACGTGAACGTGGATTTAGCGGCCTTCGTTGGGAATCGCGTGGACGACGATCCGGGGATTCCGATGGGATATGTAGCGTTTAAGAATGGTGTCCGCGGCTATCTGCTAGCGAGTAGCGGTTTTGAGTTTGAGGTGAGTGGTTCAAAGGGGAAACTCCGCACCTTCAACGATAGCGTGTCGTGTCAGTGGCGCAAGATTCAGGAGAAGTGGAATATCCTTGAAGAGGTGCCGTTCCCTGAGCCGCCGCGTAAGAGCGGAACTGTTGGGGCGATTGACGACATCGTTGCTGCGATTGAGGAAGGGCGCGAAACAACGGGTAATATTCAGATTGCTTGCCGTAGTCAGGAGATGATTCTTGGATTTGTCGAATCGCAGCGGCATGACGGCGCGAAGGTATCGCTGCCGTTGGCGGATCGAGGTCTTTACGTTGGCAGACAGAATTGGTAGAAAGGAGATCCCGATGAAAATTACACAGATCGATGTTTGGACGGTTGTTGTTCCAGTATTCCCCGAAGCGGTACACAGCGAGGAATACGACGGTTATCCTGACTGGGCAAAGGTGCCCAAGCAGATTATTCGGATGCATACCGACGAAGGTATCACCGGAATTGGTGAAACAGGGCGTGGGCAATCGACAGAAGTGGTGGCTCAAGCGGCTGAACAGTTGAAGGGCAGGGACGTGATGAAGATGTGTTTGCAGAACGTCTTTCGCACAGATCCACTCAAGCCAAACCCTGAATCACCTGAAGATTGGGAGATCGATGTCGGTCCCTATCCTACTGGATACGAGGCGTTTGAAATGGCGGTCTTTGACCTCGTTGGCAAGCGGCTGGATGTGCCTGTTCATACCCTTCTGGGTGGTGCGTGTCGGGACAAGGTGCGGGCGGATTTTTGGATCGGACACCAGACGCCGGAGCATACCGGACGCAGTACGAAAATTGCCATTGAGCGAGGGTTTACTGGACTGAAAACGAAATGTCGAATCCAAGAACCGATGGCGGAACGGATACGAGCGGTCTGGGAGGTTGGCGGATCGGACTTCAAAATGACTGTCGATCCGAATGAACGTTTTTATACCGTTGAGCAGACCCTTGAGCTTGCTGATCAGATAAAGGAACTTGAGAACGTGGAAGTGTTTGAGGATCCCATCCCGAAGAAGGGGTTGCGGGACGATGTGCTAGCGCAGTATCGATATATGCGCGGCGAGTTGCCGTTTCCGTTGGCACTCCACCTCGGCGGTGCGTCGGACGTGATTAAAGCGATTCGTGCCGACGCGGTGGATTATCTCAACCTCGGTGGTTCGATGGTCAACTTTGTCAAGGCGGCTGCGATTGCACAGGCGGCGGGCATCCCTGTGTGGCATGGATCGGGGAATGATCTTGGGATTATGGAGCGGTCTTACCTTCACGCTGCCGCCGTTGCGCCAAACTGTGTCCTCGCTAGCGATTTCGTCGGCAGTTGGACCCGCATTGATGATCTAATTACGGAAGGGTTCACCTTCGAGAAGGGCTACACACCCGTACCGCAATCGCCCGGCTTAGGTTGTGAATTGGATTTAGATGCGTTGGAGAAGTATCGCATAGATAAGTAGCAACGAGAATGGAATGGAGGTCAATAAAATGCCAGTTATAAAGCTGCCCGAAGCAGATTGGGGAGAAGCGTGGCGATTATTGATTCAGGAAGGCGGAACGACACGGATTTCTAAAGATCACGTTTATATTGTTTCGGGGCGTCAAATCGAATTATTGCAGGACAAACAGCTACCTTTTGAGGTGCTTGATGGGATTAGTCCATTGGTACATGAGCGCACTAGTTCATTTAATGAATCAATGAACCCACAAAGTGAACCGATGAACTATAGTAAAGTTTAGAATTAATTGGACACTCTGTACCGGGGATGGGAAAATCTGGGCTATCACCCCGATAGGTTCGGCTTCTCACCGTCCCGCATCAGTGCAGTTGGAAACAGCGCCTACCAAACAGGGGGATGGAGGCATAATATGTTCAAAAATCTGAGCCCGGGTGCCATTGGCATTCAGGCGAATATCGAAGAAGGGCTGGCATTGGCAAAGTCCACAGGCTTTGAGGGGCTAGACTTGAATATCAGCGAAGCAAATACATTAGCAAACGAACATTCCGTTGATTACGTCAAGAACCTCTGGGCGGAGGCAGGCTTGAAGATGGGTGGTTGGGGATTGGCAGTCAACTATCGTGGGAGTGATGCGGAGTTTGACGAAAGCCTGTCGCAGTTGCCTGACCTAGCGAAGTTGGCTGCAGATCTCGGCTGCCATCGCACGACAACCGTTGTGTCACCAAGTTCAAATGATCGCACGTTCCAAGAGAACTGGGATTTTCATATCAAACGGCTGCGTCCTGTTACGGAGATCCTGAAGGATTATGGACATTCGCTTGGTCTTGAGTTTATCGGTCCTGCAACGAGTCGTCAGTCAGCCAAGCATCTATTCACCTATACGATGGACGCCGTGCTCGGACTTGCTGCTGGAATTGGGACAGGTAACGTTGGCTTGCTGTTCGATATGTGGCATTGGTATACCTGCCGTTCCACACTCGATGATGTAAGAAAACTGTCCAAAGCAGATGTGGTATACGTCCACATCAACGATGCCCCTGCGGGAATTGATCCGGACGACCAGATCGATAGTGTGCGCTGCCTCCCCGCTGAGACGGGTGTAATTCCACTCGCCGAATTGATGCAGATTCTCGACGGTATTGGCTATGATGGTCCGGTGACGGTTGAGCCTTTCAGTGCGAAGATTAATGCAATGGAGCCGCAGGAGGCTGCAAAGACCGCCGCTGAATCGTTGGATACAGTGTGGGCGCAGGCGGGACTATAGTAGATTATTGTAGGGAACGCAGATCTGCGTTCCCTACGTGCATATCTTGAAGTTAAAGGAAGGATAATTAATAACTGTGCAACTTGTCAATAAAGAGAATATACTCGAAATTACGCGAGAGTGGGAAGGCGACCGGTTCCCTGACGGGAGACCCCACGTGCCGGACGACATCGTTGAACGGATGAAAAAGGTGACGATCGAGGAGGCGTGGGGCGTACTCCAAGGGCACGGCTATCGCTTTCAGTTTGACGGGGATTGGATGAACCTGCATCCAGATCGTGTCTTGGTTGGAAGAGCGGTGACGTGCATGTTTGTTCCGCTACGTCCAGACTTCCAAAATGTCGTCGCGGAGCAGGGCGAAAAGGATGAACGCATCGGTGGACAAAACTCGTGGGTGATTGATACGCTCCTCGAAAATGACACCATCGTTGTCGATCTGTTCGGCAAGGTGAAAAACGGCACTTTTGCGGGGGACAATCTCGGCAATGCGATCTTTGCACGCAGCAAAACTGGTATGGTCATCGACGGCGGGATCCGTGACCTTGACGGCATTTATGCACTTCCAGATTTTTCCACTTTTGTACGCGGGGTGGATCCATCAGCCATCGCGGATGTAACGTTGGCAGGAATCAATATTCCGGCTCGCATTGGCGAAACCACGGTCATGCCCGGAGATATTGTGCTTGGGAGGCGCGAGGGGGTTATTTTTATCCCACCACACCTGGCACAGGAGGTTGTTGAACGGTCTGAAGATATTCGTATGCGTGACCGATTTGGGCACCAACGCTTGCAGGAGGGGAAATATACCCCCGGTGAGATTGATGGGGCGTGGTCGGACGAGATTAACGCGGACTTTGCGGAGTGGGTAAAAACTCAGGAACTTTAGAAGGGGGCACAGAAGTTGGTCCGTCGAGATTATGCCTGCTTCACAGAGCGATTGAAGTCCTTAAAGTCGTCTCACACACGGATAGAAACCGTAGGCGTTGTGGACGACTATCCCATCCATTGCGTTTGGCTAGAGGCTGGTCAGGGTGTGCACAAAAATATCTTGATTACTGGAGGTATTCACGGTGATGAGCCTGCGGGACCGGCGTCGGTGTTGTGTTTCTTGGAGCGGGATAACACCCATCTGCTGCAGCATTTCAAGTTCCTGATCCTACCGTGTATCAACCCTTACGGTTACGTGCATAACACAAGGGAAAACAAGGGGGGCGTGGATCTGAATCGTTCATTTGAGGAGACCGGCATCGTTGAGGTAGATATTGTCAAAGAAGCGATTGAAGGACAACGTTTCGATTTCTGCATTGACTTCCATGAAGATTGGGAGGCGACAGGTGTGTACCTCTATGAAGGTCAACGCGATGAACAATGGATTGGACCTGAGATAACCCGTCAGATTGAAAAGATTGGTCCAATTGATGGAGAAGTCGGAGAAAGCGATCTGCCGATCACCGATGGCGTTTTTCAGGTGGATCCTGCTTGGGGGGATGCAGGGTTGGCTCCCTACCTCTTCCACTTTAGTGCAGATCACGTCATAATTTGTGAGACGCCAACTAGTTGGCACCTTGATCGACGGACAACGGCTCATTTGGCAGCCTTAGACGCTGCGCTCAATATTCTAAGTTAGGGGATCAATGGTGCGAGTTCGCAAATATTGATCATGTGAGGCGTGAAACGTAAAATGTGATGCGTGAAAACAAAATGAACCGATAGGAGATTTAATGACATCTACAGAAATTGCATCAAATGTGAATACAAACTCTAGTCCATCTCAACTGAAGATTACTGATATGCGCCTGACTCAGACAAGGACGGGCGGTCCGATTCTCAAGTTGGACACAAATCAGGGGATCTATGGACTCGGCGAGGTGCGCGATGGAGCGAGCAAAACATACGCACTGTTGCTCAAAAGTCGGATATTAGGGGAAAACCCCTGCAACGTCGATAAGATCTTTCGCCGGATTAAGCAGTTTGGGCACCATGCGCGTCAAGGTGGTGGTGTATGCGGAATTGAGATGGCACTGATGGATCTCGCTGGTAAAGCTTACGGTGTTCCCTGCTATCAACTCGCGGGTGGGAAGTTCCGCGACAAGATCCGCTGCTACGCTGACACACCGTCGCTTAAAGATCCAGAGGAGATGGGGAATAAACTGAAAGAACGGATGGATCGCGGGTTTACCTTTTTGAAAATGGACGTTGGTATCGGACTCGTTAGGGACATTCCGGGCACCCTCTGTGCACCGTCAGGACACCTTGATACAGGCAACCTGATGCATCCGTTCACCGGCATCCGCCTGACTGACAAAGGGATTGCGCTTTTATGTGAGTACGTCGAAACGGTGCGGGAAATTATCGGCTACGAGATCCCGCTTGCGACCGACCACTTTGGTCATATTGGAATCGAGGACTGTATCCGTCTCGGTGGGGCTTTGGAGAGGTACAACCTTGCATGGCTAGAGGATATGGTGCCGTGGGAGTTTACGGATCAGTATGTCCGACTCTCGAATGCGTGTGCGACACCAATCTGTACAGGTGAGGACATCTACTGCAAGGAAGAGTTTAAGACGCTATTTGAGGCGAAAGCCATTTCCATTTGTCATCCGGATATTGCGACATCGGGCGGAATTCTGGAGACTAAGAAAATTGGCGATCTCGCTCAAGAGCACGGCATCGCCATGGCGTTACACATGGCGGGAACACCGGTATGTGCGATGGCAAGCATTCATTGCGCCGCAGCGACAGAGAACTTCCTTGTTTTGGAAAATCATTCTGTTGATGATCCGGAGTGGAATGAGTTGGTAACGGGGCTTCCCAATCCAATTATCCAAGATGGATTTATGGAAGTGCCGGATACACCGGGACTCGGCATTGAGCTCAATCCGGACGCTATAAAGCGGAATCTCCATCCGGACGAGCCGGAGTACTTTGCGCCGACAACGGAGTGGGATGAGGAGCGGTCGCACGATAGGCTTTGGAGTTGATGCGTGAAACGTGAAGATAGGAAGAAGGGTTTTTAGTTATGCCAGTTTTTGAAACTGCGGAGGAACTCTACACCTGTATTGGTGGGTTGTTTGAGCGAATGCAATCTCAGGTAGAAGTGCAAGCAGAGTTAGCATCGCCGAAATTAACCGTGAGGTTCAACTACACGCAGCCGGCAGCTTCCATTACGCTTGTCACGCATGACGGTGAGGGTGTTATTCACTATGGTGAGTGCGACGAAAAGCCGGATGTGGAACTTGCCATGACCGGAGATATCGCCCATCATTTCTGGTTAGGAGAAATTAACGTCATGGGCGCAATCACCAAACGACAGATTGTGTTCACAGGTTCACTCTCGAAAATTATGGCGCTTACTCCTCTGATTAGGGTGGGCATCCAGATCTATCCACAGCACTATCAGGAATGCTTGGGAAAGGGTGGGTAGTACACCATTGTAGGGAACGCAGATCTGCGTTCCCTACCGCCGGCGCCACCAGACCCCTACACCAATCATAAAGATGATTATTGGGATTAGAAAGATTGCTGTCATCTGCACGAATGCGACTTCGTGCGGTGTCATCATGCGAAGGCTTCGTTCAGTTGGATCCACCGGGCGGATAGCAATCAGATCTTCTTCCAGCGTCAACCAGTTCACTACGTTTAGGAAGAAATTGCCGCCGCCGGTGCCATGAAAGAAGAGATTGTTCGCAAAATCGGAGTCTCCAACGACGACGATTCGTGTTCCGCTTGCTTTCGGTGTATCAGCGGATAGGTTCTCACCCGTGGTTGATTCAGTGCTTTCGCGCTGGACAGCAACGGCGAGAGATACCGGGGGTGGTGTATCCTCACCCTCTGTATATGAAAGATCCGTTTCAAAGGTGCCGTCAGCCTTCCGTTTAGTTTCGCCCCAACTGCCACCAATCTCATTGGTGGTCTTTACGAGCGATTTGATATTGAGGTCGCTCCCTACATTTGTCTTTGGAGTGACAGACCGGGCGAGTTGAAATGTCACCTGTCGATAGACCTCCTGCGTGATTTGATGGAATTCAAAGTCACTAAGTGTTGGTGCGTTCGGCTGACTGCCACCGAATAGGAAGAACGCGGGCCGGATGCGATCAAAAACGAGGTCATTACCGATTGTCACTCCCCATCTGTCCATCAAGTCAACCAGCCCCTGATTCGGTTCTTCTGCTGAGTTCACCGAGGGATCAAGCATCAGGAACAACTTACCATTTTTATCTAAGTATTTGGAAATCGCGTTGACTTCGTGTGCCATCAGTGGTGCTTTGGGACCGGGGATAATAAGAGCTGCACAATCGGCGGGGACTTCTGGCTGCGTCGCTAGAGACAGTGTTTCAATCCTGTAATTCTGTTTTTCCAACTCTTCTTTGGTTTGGCTGTAACCTCGGTCCTGATTAAAATCGTCAATCGCCTGTTCTTCGTGCCCTGTCAAAAAATAAATTTTTACCAACTCATCGCGAGCCACTTTCAGAACCGCGCTAGTAAACTTCTGCTCATCGACAGTTGTGATAAGTTCCCGCACCCCGCCGCTCTCGAATACCGTCGTCCCGTCCAACTGAATATCATACTCCTGCCTCTTCATCGCTTCTGCATTAGGATCTACGAATTCGACCGAGAGTTTGTCAGTCTCGCGTTCATACATTTCTAGCAGAGCTTGCGCGCGTTGATGGTCACGCACCAATTGATTACTAGTGGGATTGAGGCTAAAGAAGGCAATCACCTGGACCTCTCGATCCAACCCATGCAGGATTTTCTTCGTCTGATCCGACAGGGTATGTACCTTATCGCTTGTCCAGTCTGCGGATTTATCGAATCTTTGCACGACGATAACATTGGCAATGACGGCAATCCCGGTCACTAGCAAAACGGCGACTCCAACATTTGTACCGTAGCGAACTTGACGGCTCACAAAGAAGCGGGATACGGCTTGGCGTTTCAGAATTACAAAAGCGGTCAGAGATGCGATTCCAAGCACGAGGAAGATCCACACAGCGAGGCGTTGACGCAGCAAAACACTCGACAGTGTTGCGAACAGAAGGATGAGCGTAAGAAAACCGAGCAGCGGTGCCCACTTATCACCTGATTGTGATTGTACATCTTCCGTATTTCGTGTCTCGTGCATCGCAATTACCTCCATTTTGATGATTCAAATGACTTAACTGTAAAGAAGAGACAGACGATTGTGAAACTTAGATAGTAAACTGTGTGCTTGAGGGAGATAGTCCCACGTGAAAAATCGCTGAAGTGTTCGGTGAGGGATAGATACCCTAAGAAATCACCAATCCTTCCGCCACGACTCGACAGGAAACCGATAATCCAGAGAGAGAGTAGGAGACCGAAACTGGTCAAGGCGGCAACGATCTGATTTTTCGTCATCGAAGATATCATCACGCCAAGCGAGAGGAAGGTCGAACCGAGCAGTAACAGCCCCAAATATCCGCTGATAATTGGTCCGATATCTAAATTGCCGAATCGGGTCGTTATCAATGGAAAAATCAGGGTTAAAAGCAGCATAACAAACAACATAACCCAACTCGCCAAGAATTTCCCAAGGACAACTTCGGTATCTTTGAGCGGGGAGGTCATCAGCAGTTCGATTGTACCCGTTTTCTTTTCTTCCGCGAAAAGTTTCATGGTCAAAGCGGGAGTGAAAAAGAGGAGGGTGACACTGATGTTGTTAAACAGGGTCTGTATCACATCGGTCGTCGAATACTGATACGCGGCGAAACTCCCCAGAATTACATAGAATAGGAACCCAGAAACCGCTGTAAAAATAAAGAACACGAAGTAGGCGATCGGTGAGACAAAGTAGGTATATAATTCTTTGGTAACGATTACAGCGATGTTTTTCATTTTTTCCCTCAGACAATATCACACGGACTCTGCCAGCAAACTTTGCCGACAAAAAATGGACCAAGCGATTCGAGATATTGGGCGGTCTGTTGCGATTTTCTCATCTCACCCACAAGGTGTGACAGAGGGTGAAGTGTCGTGCCCATCAGTCCGATCACGAAATCGTTATCGCGTGCGTCCAGCCCAAAGCACGCCAATCGAATATCATGCGCGTAGCCTGCTTCCACGTATGTTCTACCAATCATCGCATGTTCCATCAGGATCTTTCCCTGCTCCTGTTTAGGGAGTCGATAGAACTCCGGTTTCCGGCGGAGTGGATACCAAATTGCCCAGGAGAGTTCAGGGTTAAGTGTATTGCGGCGGGGTTTAACGAGCAGCCAATCTTCCAGGTCCGGCTCCCGTCCGGAGGCATAGGTTCTACCGACCATGGTGAATTGAGGTTTTGGGTGGAAAGCGTTGAATGGCTTACTTGTAAGAATTCGTCTCGTCTCCGTTACAAGGGTATCCGCATCCTCTGTTATAAAAAGCAAGCCGATGCCCTTCGGATCGTTCAGATCATGATAGAGAACCGTCTCCAAATCACTTGCTTTTAGCGGTTCGATTAGTTCGTGTGGTTGGGAGCAGCCCGTGAATACCTGAAGCTGCAAAAATAGACGGCGCGTACTGTATTGGGGTTCGCCATTGATGGGTGCGCCTATTTCACGAATTTCTGGGGCATCGGTCGGTTGAACAGGTCTCTTAGATTGCTCTGAGTCCCGGCGGGGTTGGGGACTAGCAGAATTTTGGGAACGCATAGATTTATTTTTCCTTGTCATTATTTCTATTTTTCTGGCAGATTCGATTCACAGTATACTATACCGTCGTTCCCGATTTCAATGTGAATTACATAGGACTTACGCATTTCAGCACGGTTGGTGCGGGGCAAGATGCCTCGCCTACAGTTGGCTGCATTAGGTCCTATAAATGGTAGAGCATCCAATAGACGATGATTCCGGTTACGGACACATACAGCCATATCGGAAGCGTCCAACGAGCGATACGCCGGTGCTTGGTGAATCGTTTCCGCAGAGCGAAATAGAGCGTTATCAGGGCGAGCGGGAGGATCGAAGCGGCGAGGATAATATGAGGGATAAGGACAGCAAAGTAGACGAAACGAATCCACCCACTCCCTTCAAAAGGGGTTGATCCGGCGTGGTAGTGATAGATGAGATAAGAGGTCAGGAAGAACCCCGATACTACAAACGCCGCAATCATACAGTTTCTGTGGGCAACAATTTTACGACGCCGGATCATCAAGAAACCGATGGTCAGAAGAACGGTGCTTATTGTATTCAGGGTGGCATTCACTGTGGGTAGATCGGAGATGGTAATCATTATTCGCTCGCCGTTTCAAGTCGTTCTATTGCAGTCTTCGCTCCCTCTCTCGCCAGAGTTGCAGAATCCTCTTGTGCGACCTGCTTCAGTTTTGGAAGGGCACGCCTATCCCTAAGCTGCCCCAATGCAACGGTTGCAAAATAGCGGACATCGTCATCCGCATCGTCAAGGGCTTCGAGCAGAGGCGTTAGGTCATCACTCGTTGCGATATGGCGTTCAAAATCACCGATATTGATCAACGCCTGTGCTGCCTCCCGTCGCGCCTCCGCATCGCCGTGCCGTAGGGTGGAAATCAGTGAATCCATCTCCCCAGTGACGGCGGGCAGATCATCCCAATCGCAATCGAGGCAAAACCACCCTTGCTTACCGACTATCTGTACGTTTTTGCTATGACAGTTTGGGCATTCTGTAAGTTTTGACTGGGACTTCATTGTATTTTTGATTCATCCAACTCCGGCAAATCACGCCAGATTTCAGGACCTTCCGGCTTGAAGTTTATTGTTGCGATAAACTGCATCCCCTGATAGAAGTTGATTTTGAACTTCCCACCACCAAAATTGTCCTTGATGTAACCCATCGGATCATCAATTAGCGGGCCCATCTCGTCGGCGTGATAGAAGGCAAGCAGCTTGAATCTCACCGTGTTGCCCACAGGTTCTTGCACCAAAAGACGCGCGGTGGTTGTGGGAAAAAGCACCTTGAACACATCCCATAGCTGATCAATTGTCGGCTTAGGAACGCCGAGGCGTTTCTTGAAGTCGTTTTCGAGATATTCAGAAAAAAGATTTAATACCCATTCCATAGTGTAACTGCCTTGACGTGAAACGTGATTCGTGAAACGTGAAAACCATTAGTTTATTGGTTCATTGGTTTATTTTCTTTGCGTGACTTTTTAACATGCGTAAGATGAAAAAGGTAACATTTTACACACGAAAATGGGAAATTGTTACCTTTTCAGAATTAAGCGTGTTGTTGTAGGCGGCTAATCGTATTACAAATAATTACAAGTAATTACAAATAACTACATTTCGTTTTTATTAGAACTTACGCGGTAGAAGAGAATTCAACTTCCCGACAGAATGTTACGGGGCAAGTCCGAGAGGATTCCGTGACCGAAGATGCCCCGCCTACGGCTGGCTGCGTAAGTCCTATTCATGCAATATGCGGTCAAAGAAGTGCTGAAGGAAGACTTCAGCGTTTACCCCTATGCAGACGCGTGCGTTCGGTTTTGGGCGCGGTCTTTCCGGGCGTAGATCCGCAACAGTTATTCCCTGCGTCAGATCGCTTGAGGTTTCTACCTGTACGAAAGCCTCCACAGTTTCAAAAATTTCGGGATGCGTGAGCAAGCCAATGGGGAGTGCGTCATGAATATAGGTTCCATAAAATCCTTCGTTGGATTGATGATATTCCATAGTGGTGCGTGTTACGTCTCGGAGAAACTGTGATAATCTATCCCCCCGTTCACCGATTTCGGCGTCCAAGCGTTTGCCTGTCAGAATCACTTGGTGTGTTACGTCGAGTGGCACCATTGTGACCGGCACACCAAAATCGAGAACAAGTTGTGCTGCGTGCGGATCGGCGTAGATGTTGAATTCGGCGGTCGTCGTGACGTTTCCGTAGGTTTCAAAGGCACCTCCCATCAACAGAATCTCCCGAATCTTTCGCATCCGTGTTGGGTGCTTAATCATCGCTTTGGCGATGTTTGTCAGCGGTCCAACGGGAACGAGAACCAGTTCATCCGGATACTGCCCGGCGAGATCTATGATGAGATCAACGGCAGACATCGCTGCCAACCGCGGTTGGGGATCTGGGTAGAGGCGTGAGCCATCGTCCTTCAATAGCTGTGTCGCATCTCCGAGGCCATCTGAACCGTGCACGTGCGCTGCTGTGACAAGCGGTTTAACCAGCGGCTGCGGTTCCCCCTTGGCGCAGATTGGATATTCCTCCACCCCCATTGCCTCTAGTGTCATCAGCAGATTGCGCGTGCAGAGATCGACATGGACGTTGCCGCTGACGGAAGTAATCGCTTCCACGTTTAACTCTGGCGAGTTGAGCGCGAGGATGATTGCCAAGGCGTCGTCTACGCCGGTATCGGTGTCTAACAGAATACGCTGCATTGATTCCATCCCGTGTGAGACATCAATTGCCCCTCAACTATCAGGGATCGGGGAATTTTGATGATTCGGAAGATTCTATCATAGATTCGGCGGATTGGCAAGTTCGGATTTTGATGTTGCATAATTCCCCTACCTGATATATTATAAATTGCGCCATGATCCGCGGGGGTTTTGGCAGCTATTCTTAACAGGACATGGGGAGGGTGTATGAAAATAACTGTTCTCGGTTCAGGGACTTCGACAGGGGTTCCCGAATATAAGTGCGAGTGTGAAACTTGCGAAGATGCCCGAAAGTTTGGGTCCAAAAATTACCGGACGCGTCCATCAATTCATATCGAAAGGGATGAGAAGCACTTACAATTCGATCTCGGTCCCAACTTCATAGACCAGATCGACCGCAACAATATTGATTGGATCGATGCTGTTGTTTTTACCCATTGCCACGCAGATCATGTGAGTGGGACAAACGACATTGTCATGCCGTGCCGCAAACAACAGATGGACATGCCTATCTACGGTCCGGAGGAGACGATGCGGATCCTGCAGCGCAATTTTGATTATATGTTTAGCAAAGAAACCTTCCAAGGTGGTGGTGTGGGGCACCTGCTACCTAATGTTGTACAAGAACCGTTCCAGTTGCATGGGTTTGAGCTCATCCCAATTCCGGTTGAACATGCTGCTGTGCAAACCTTCGGCTATCGAATTGATAATTTCGGCTACCTGCCCGATGTGAAACGGCTGCCAGATTCTTCTAGAACGTTACTGCAGGGCATTGATTTGCTAATTATTGACGCCCTCAGTTTCAATCCACGCCATCCAACCCATTTCGCAGTTCAGGAGGCACTAGAAGTTGTTGAAGCGTTGCAGCCCAAAGAGACCTATTTTACGCATATCATGCACCGACTTGACCATCGGTACTTCCCGGATCAGTGTAGGGAACAGGACATCGATCTGCCTGAAAACGTCTATCTGGCGTATGATGGGCAGGTACTTGAACTTTCTTGATATTTATAGTAGATTTTAGAATTACTTAGACACTCCTAATGCACAACCAACCCCCTAAATCCCCCTTATCAGGGGGACTTTGGAAACGTCGCAAAGGTCGAAGTGATTGGTAAATGTCTGCTTATTTCTATAATTCACCATAGTAAAGGAAAAAGGACACAATGCAGAAAACAAAGATTGAACGTGTAGAAACGATTCTCTGGGATCGATGGCTGTTGATCAAGATCCACTGCGAAGACGGCACAGTTGGCATTGGGGAGGGCGGTGTTCATGGCTGGCAACGCCCAACGAAGACGATGTTAGAGGTCATGTCGCCGTATCTGGTGGGGAAAGATCCATCGCTCATCGAACACCACTACCAATGGTTATACCGCTCATCACACTTTATGGGATCGGTCGTTCAAGGCGCGCTTTCAGCGATTGATATCGCACTGTGGGACATCAAAGGGAAGCGCCTTGGTGTACCAATCTATGACCTGATGGGAGGTATGACACGCCACCGTGTCCGTTGTTATATGCATGTGGGCGGCGCAACCTTGGATGACCTAGCGGCGGATGCTGTGAAAAAGGCGGGGCAAGGCTTTACTGCGCTCCGTTTTTCGCCGTTTCCACAAGACTTCCATCTCCATAAATCGTATTCAGAGTGGGCAGACGAGGCGGTACGTCGCGTAGGAGCAGTACGCGAGGCGGTCGGTAACTCGGTCGATATCTGCGTCGAAATTCACCGGCAGATGAATCCGGCGGAGTCAATCTGGCTGGGTCGGCGGTTGGAACAGTTCAATCCCTATTTCTACGAAGACCCGATGTTGCCGGACAGCCCGGCGATTATGGGTGACGTACAGGAACAGTGTAATCTCCCCATTGCGACAGGCGAACGATTCGCAAGCATTTTTGAGTTCCAGCAGCTCCTTGAAGCTAAAGCGACCTCTTACATCCGTCCGGACCTATGCCTCTGCGGCGGACTTTCGGGGTGTAAGAAGGTAGCGGGGATGGCGGAGGCGCACCACGTCAAAGTTATTCCACACAACCCCCTCAGCCCGGTAAGCACCGCAGCGTGTGTGCAGTTGGATGCGTCAATTCCAAACTTTGCACTTCAGGAGTACACCGGTGAGGCGGAACCGCCGAAGAGCGATTTGCTTGTCGAACCGTTAGAACTGAAAGAGGGTTATCTGACGGTCCCCGAAGGACCCGGATTGGGCATTGAGTTGAACGAAGACGCTTTGAGCTATCCCGTTCAGGACAAGGTGCTAGACACACCGATAGGGTTTGACGGATCTGTGCAGGACCGATAAGTGAGACGTGCCTCCACGTTACTGCTGCACAGGATTAGGTACAGATCAACTGACGATTCGATCCAAACTAGCGTGCGAAGATGACGCAATCTCTCAACAGTAAATCTCTGACAGCCGACGAAATTCTCCAAGATCACCTCCAGAATCTAGAGGAGAATGGATTTACCGTAGCTTCAAATGTTCTGACCGAAGATGAACTTCACTTTCTTCAGGGGGCGCTAGATAACATCTACGCGACCTTCGATCCTGAACGAGATGGACTTCGGAGGGTTGAAGGCTACCATTTTGTCTCTAACCTTGTAAACAAGGGTCCTTTCTTTGAGTCGATATTTTTACGAAGCCCGGTCTATGATCTTGCACGCCATCTGCTCGGGGAAGACTGCATCCTCTCTAGCCTCAATTCCCTCGAACCGTTGAAGAATCAGGGCAACCAGGGGCTCCACCGTGATGGACCACCCGCACCCGATTCGGGGCCCATCGTTGCCAATTCACTGTGGGCAATCGACGACATGAACAAAGCTAACGGTGCGACCCGGCTGGTTCCGGGCAGCCATAAGACCGATGAGCCGCCGCCCGACGATGAAGCGGGTGTGGTCTATGCTGAAGTCTCCGCCGGCAGTGTCATCATCACTAACGCACATATCCTTCACGGGGCGTCCGCCAATCCATCGGGTCGTCGCCGGCGGGTCATGCACGGTTATTTCACGCGGCGTGGATTGTCACAACAGCTTGAACAGAGGAAATATCTGTCGCCCGAAGTCCAGGCTCGGGTTTCCCCGCTTGCTCGCAGGGTCCTGGCGTTGGATGAGTAAACCTAATAGGACTTACATAATGAGATCACGAATACTGAATCAAAGGAGGATTTATGGTTTCCGATCTCGAAATCTATCTGTTTGACTTACGCGGCTATATCGTTTTGCCGAATGCCTTGACCCCCGAAGAGGTCGCAGAGCTCAACGAATGCCTTGATGCGATACCGCCGATGGAGGCGGGTGAATGGTACGGTTATGTTCATGCACACCGGTATGGCACGACTGACGGTTTCAACCTACAGCAGATCTATGAAGCGGGCGAACCTTTTGAGCGGTTGATTGATCACCCTTCATGGATTGACAAAGTGAAACACTTTGTCGGGGGAGAAGGTTCTTTTGATTACCACCACGGTCCCCTGTTTATAGATGAAAATTTCGCTACCTTTCGAGGTCCGGGAGAAGCCATTGGATTGCATTCTGGGGGATACCCACCTATTCATCGAAACCAATTCCGGTATCACAATGGTCGCTTCATGTGCGGGCAGATTGATATTCTCATCGCACTGACGGACTTTGAGCCCGGCGACGGTGGCACAATGATTATCCCCGGCAGTCATAAATCTAACTTTAGACACCCGCACTACGACAAACACAGGATGGCGGTGGGGGCGACAGTCGAAGGGATTGAGGGGGCGGTTGAAATCCACATGAAAGCCGGCGATGCACTGCTTTTCGTAGATGGAGCGGCGCACGGTTCAGCGAAACGGACAAATCCGGGTATCCGCCGAACTATCGTCTATCGCTACGGTCCGTCTTGGGGCAACTTTCGGTATGGTTATCAACCCTCACCTGAACTGTTGGAACGCCTTACTCCTGAACGGCGGCAGATTGTTCAACCGCTGGAACTGATACCAAGAGAACCGAATAAGCTCGCTGTGAAGAGTTAAGGTTCGTCGAAAAGGAAAGTGCGAGACGATAGAGGCGTGAAACGTAAAACGTAATGCGTAAAACGTGAAAATCATTTATTCATTGGTTCAGTTGGACAAGATGCCCGACCTACGGGTGGATATAGGTTGCGGCATACGGAATATGCCTACTACTAGCAACTTGCTTTAACGTAAACTTCACCGTGAATTCGGTTTTCGTGCTTTGACACAGTACATGGGCCATGCAAAGTAGAATTCCCTCGCCTCCCGTCGAATGGCAAAGATCGGTTCCTCCTCCGGACTCAGTTCATCAAAGGCTGCACGGATCTGCTGAACCCGCTCGGGCGAATTGCCGGGGCGGTCAGCCCACCACGAGAACGGCAGAAGCGCGTTATGCGTATGCACCTCGTTCTCAATTGTGAATCCGGTCCCCTCAATCATCTCCCGCCACTGCGAAGGGGGATATCCCCATACGTGGGAATGATCTCGCAATTTTTCGACGCGGTTTTGCCACTCGATGAGTCGTTCCGACTCTGGGCAGACGGAATCCACCATGCAGAACAATCCTCCCGGACACAACACGCGATAGGTTTCCGATAGAAATTGTGGAACATCCCGAAAATGGTGCGGTGCGATCCGGCAGGTGACCAAATCGAAAGATTCCGCTTCAAAGGGTAAAGCCTCTGCCGAAGCGACTTGGAAGCCGATGTTCTGTATGTCGCGCTCACCGGCAAGTGCTTCCGCCTGATCTAGCATTGCTGGGGTCAGATCCGTCGCGGTAACGTGTGCAACTTTTGGCGCGAAGGCAAAGGCTGTGAAGCCTGTCCCAGTGGCGATGTCGAGGACTTTTTCGGTGCCATTCGGTTCTGCAAAATCGACAAGTACTTCCAGCGTTTCGCCTTCCGAATGCACCTTGCTCTGGGCATAATATTTGGCGTGTTGACTAAACTGTTGACGCACAGCGTCGTGGATTTGATCCATTATATTCCCCTAAAATCAGTGTAGGTGATTTATTTATGTTGTCTAAATCTCAAATTAAGAAGATTTAACTATCCTAGCGCAAGTCGCTAGAGAATCTATAGGTCGGGTTTTGATGCTTTGACACCTATCAAAAATAACCCAATGGACGACACACCTGTCGCCCCGCTGGGGCTTGGGATAATTGGTTTGCCGATGCACTATACACCTGTCGTCCCTCTGGGGCTAAGACACTTGAGATATTTCCGGACTATACACATTGCGCTCCTCTGGAGTGCAGGAACTAGACGATCGCTGTTCTATAGACATATCGCTCCTCATGAAGATTAATTTATTAATTGGTTAATCTTCAAGCGATGTCCGGTGCGGTTGAAAACCGCACCTACCGGGTCCGGGGGAAATTTGGGTTATTCTGTAATTATGATGAACCACCTTCGGTTAGATGGCGGTGCAGGAATTGGAAGGTTCCCTCGCCGTTAATCTCGTGTCCGCTGTTAAAGAATTCAATCTCTGTCCGATCGGAGATGCCGAGATTCGCATACAGGTGCCGCACAATTGCGTATTCGTAAGCCACCCATTCGTCCGGTGCTACGCCATCGTGATGCCCGCGCTCGACCATAAACGGCCTCGGTGCAATCAACCACGCCATCTCGGCGTAGTTGAAGGTGTTGCCGAGATTGAACTCTGGCATCTCGTATTCGCCGGAAAACATGTAGCTGTAGTGAGAATCGTAGGTCGCATTTTTGACGATCCACTCGTTGAAATCCGCCGAGCAGATAGACAAGGCATAACCGTCGAGCAGGGCAGGAACGCGCATGGCGGTCTTGCCACCGTAAGAGAGTCCGTAGAATCCGATCCGTTCAGCGTCTACAAAGGGTTGTCCCCCAAGCCATTCAAGTGTCCGCTCGTGCTGATGCGTGATCAACGAGAAAAGCGACCACTTAACGGGGTTTGCTTTGCGTTGGATGACGCGGAAGGCATCCTGACCGATGTAGGCGTTTTGCGGTGCGTAGACAACGAATCCTTGATCTGCTAGCTCAGCACCGTAGGCGTTGTATGGAGATTCAATTTTCCGGTCAACAACCTCTTGCGATCTACCCTCCAACCCATGCTGACAGACCACCACCGGACGGCGCTCGTCCGGCTCAATTCCCTTGGGAACTAGTAAGATGCCGTATGCAAATGTTTCCTCCCAAACGTCAAGGACAACTTCATACCCCTTAAAGCCCGGTTCATCGTAAGCTAGCCGGGTCCGGGGATTGGTTGAAACGCTTGGCGATGGACATCTGCCGATAACCTCATCCCAAAGATAGTCACGATAGTATTGACAGGTCTCCTGCCACTGTTCAATTGAGGAGCGGTCTGCTTTTGACCAGAGTGCTTCACGTCGAGATGCGGCTTGGCGCAGGGCATCTTGTGTAAATGCGATCAGTTGATGAAACTGTTGGTGTTGCCTTGCTTCAGGCGAAAACCCTGTGCGCTTATCCTGTGGTGGGGTCCCCGATGGGGCAAGCGGTTGATTCTGGTCGAGTGCGTTAAGGAAACCCGTCAGCGCAGCGTCAGATCCGGGTAAATCACCGCCGTTGTCTGACTCCACAAGGCTAAGATTCTGCCCAACTCCCAATTGCTCATACGACGCATGGGCTCGATCAAGTTCCGCTTTCACCGATGCTAGCGGCGGTGTAATCAATCTCCCCGGCGCAGCGCCAGCGCGTCCATCACGTACTGGCGGTGGTCCCTCCACCTCAACGCCGTGGCTAGCTTCAACGATCAGTGTTCGTGGTGCGATGAGGCTTGCTATCTCCGCATCGCCGAATTCGTGTAACAATGCCCAAACATTCCGATAAATAGGTTCTTGCCAGACCTCTTCACGCGCCTGAAAATAGCCGCTGACAACCGCTGCGTCGATCCGTGTGTCCACAGCAGTGCTATAAAATGCCAACAACCCTCCCTCGCCATAGCCGATGACTCCAATTGGCGGGTGATTTTCGGCACGGCTCATCCAATCTACTAACGCGAGCACCTTCTGTACCTCGTAACCGATAATGTGTCGTCCCAATTCAAACGCCATGCGATAGATAAATTCACGATGGGTCTGGTTGGTCATGCGTCCGATCTTCGGATTGCCCGACCATGTATCGTCTCGATCTATCAGCGTAGGCACGACAACCCGGCAGCCCTGTTCAGCCAAGCGGCGGGCAAACTGTGCATTCTGTGGTATTTCGTCCGATAGCCCTACAAGCATCTCCGGCGTCCAATCCGCATCGGGGAGTGCAATTACTTGGGCGACAGGCTCACCAGCCGCCGGTTCTAACAGGAGCCCTTCTCCGTCCACACCGTCGAATACGTGCCACCGCACAGCGGATACAGTATAACCTTCTGCTTTTGCAATTTCGGCTGTTTGTGCTGTTGTTGTAATATAGTGGAGAGCATCAATCGGGACTCTCTCATCCACGCAGCCGATGTACCCCCTGAAACGTTTACGATTTGGTGCGATCGAATCGGCATAAGCCGCATGGGAACGATAGTCCCGATTCCACAATTGTTGACGCGATTCGACGGAGTCCGCCACCGCTTGCGCGACAAACTCATCCAAACTTGTTACCATTTGGGCAGCGAGATCGCCTTCCATTGTTAGCGGGTTTGTCCCCGGTAACGTATCAACTGCCGATGCCGCTGAAGCTAAAAACCACAGACCAAATGTAGAAGTATTCATAGCAAACTTTCCTCCACGTTTTACACAGTGCCATCTTGCTTCAATTGATTAACTTCCTCTGTCTCCAGTCCCAACAAGCCGGTCAACACTTCCGATGTATGCTCTCCGAGATTTGGCGCGGGTGCATCGATCTGACCGGGGGTTTCAGAGAGTTTGATTGGAAGCCCCGGAATCTGAACAGTACCGGTGATGTCATGTTCGACTTCAGCGATCATGTCTCGCGCCAATACTTGGGGGTCATTTGCGACTTTATCGACGGTGTTTACTGGACCGCACGGTACGCCGATTGCCTCCAACGTTTCAACCCATTCGTCAGTCGTGCGACGGCGCATAATTTCAGCGAGAATTGGGAAAAGGGCTTCGTGGTTCTCCGTGCGCAGTGCATTCGTGTGGAACCGCTCATCGTTGATCAATTCAGGCTGACCGACATGTTCACAGAACTTCCGCCACAGTTCATTGTTGCCGATTGCGATGACCACATAACCATCAGCGGATTCAAAGACCTCAAACGGCGTTATCGCTGGATGCCGCCTGCCTAGCGGACGTGGAATGTCGCCGGTAGAGAAATAGCGAACCATTGCGTTTTCCAAGATTGCTACCTGACAATCAAGCATTCCAACGTCAATGAGTTGTCCTTCGCCGGTTTGATCTCGATGCCGAAGTGCGGAGAGGATTCCGATAGCGGTGAACAACGCCGACGTTATATCGCCAATCGAAGTCCCCACACGCACAGGCGGACGATCCGGCTCGCCGGTTATACTGATAATTCCTCCCATTCCTTGAATGATCATATCGTATGCTCCCCGCATTGCATACGGTCCTGTCTGCCCGAATCCTGAGCAGGCAGCATAGAGCAGAGACGGGTGGTGCTCTTTGAGCGATTCGTAATCCAATCCCAGCTTTTCCATCGTCCCGGGTCGAAAGTTTTCAACAAGGATGTCCGCCCCCTTGACCAATTCCAGAAAAAGTTCCTTACCGCGTGGGGACTTCAGGTTCAAAGTAACGCTTTTTTTTCCTCGATTGACGCTCATAAAGTATAGGCTAAAGTCATTCTTGAAGGGGCCAAAGTCCCTTGCCTCATCTCCGGTTCCGGGCTGCTCGATCTTGATGACCTCCGCGCCAAGGTCCCGCAAGATCATCGTTGCGTAGGGGCCCGCTAAAATACGTGTGAGATCTAAAACCCGTATTCCTTTTAATGGTCCTGCCATCTATCTTCCTTTCTTCTTTGAGGATAATATCGTTTCCTATTTTAACATATTTTATATTCTGTTTGTAGGGGCAACATCCTTCTCCCGAAAGCAGAAGTTCATTCGTTCAAGAGTTCATTAATACATTAATGAACCAATACGCCAATGAACCAATGCACCAACATAGATTTTGAGGTTGACGGACACAATAGCGGTGTGTTAAGATTCCTTAAAGCAAAGACATTGACTGGATCTCGTTTAATGGAACTCTCGGAAGAAAGGAATGACAGCCTTGCCGAAAAAAATTGCCGTTTACCCTGGCAGCTTTGATCCGCTCACCAATGGTCATGTGGATTTGATAGATCGGGTTTCCGCACTCACTGTTTTCGATGAGTTGACTGTGTTAATCGGCATTAATCCCATCAAGAAAACACGTTTTACGCTGGCAGAACGGATTGAGATGTTGGAAGCTGTCATCCAACCTTATCCGTGCGTCACCATCGATCAGTATTCAGGACTCACCGCGCAATACGCGCAGGAACGCGGTGCCTCCGCGATCATTCGAGGGCTGCGAGCGTTCTCCGACTTTGAAAATGAGTTCCAGATGTCGCTGATGAATCGCCAAATCGCGCCAGAAGTAGATACGTTGTTTATGATGGCAAATACCAAGTATGCCCATTTAAGTTCGACGCTGGTGATGCAGGTGGCACAGATGGGGGGAATGCAAGTGAGTAATGAAAAGTTGTTAGAGATGGTGCCGCCGGTTGTTGCTGAAATGCTAGGCAAGAAATATGGTCCACCTAAGGATTGAAAATGCCGAATCTAAATCAATAGAGTGAGGAAGACCGAACCATGCGATTTATCCAACCGGGGCTATCTATTCTCGCTGTTATCATATTATTGATCAGTCTATATCGCTTTGTGGAAGGGTTTCAGAATTGGCAAGAAGCCCGCGAAATCAAGCGACGTTCCTTGGACGAGTTGGCAGAACTTGAACGTGAGCGGGATCGCTTAAAAGTTCGGGTGGAAAAACTGAAAACGGACGAACTCACGAAAGAGCGGTTGGCACGGCGACTCAGCTATGTTAAACCCGGTGAAATTGTATACAAAATTGTACCATCTTCCGATATGCCTCACAAATAAATCCAACCTAGTAGCCCCTAGAATCCCGCTCATTGACCAACGCGTCGCAACGGATAAAATAGGCAAACAGCTACCGCTACAAGGATACCAGTCGAGATCCAGCAGAAGATTTGGAAGGTTTCGGGTGTGTACAATTTTCCGGCAAACGGAGGTCCTAATACCCGTCCGAGACTGAGAAAAGCGTCCATCACGCCGATCGCTGCGCCTTGACCGAATTTGGTTTGCTTAGAAATCCACGAGGCATTTATCGGGCGGATAATCTGATTGCCAATTCCGGCAATTGACAGGTAAAGGGTAAGCATCACTAATGTTTTGGGCCAGGGGAGCAGTGCCATTCCCACGGCGTTGAGCAGCAACCCGATAATAATCAGTTTGAACTCCCCAAAAGTGTTGATTAGTTTGCCTAAGACGCTACCCTGTAGCAGGGCAATGAATGTACCCATAATTACTAACATCAGTCCCAGCTCTTTTGCCCCGTAGTTCAGTAGATCCTTGATTGCTAATGGAAGAATTGTCTCCAATCCTGAAAAGATAAACGCTGAGAAAAACGCAACGAGAAAGAGCGGCGTCAGTGGGTGGTTCATCGCTGACCAAGGGGAGATAATTGCTTCCCGCGTATCGGGAAGTTCGGTGAGTTTGAGAGATTCCGGCAAAAGGATCAGCGCAAAACAAAAAGTAGCCAATGACAACCCACCGGCGAGGAAAAATGGCAGGTTGTGGCTACCGATAATTCCACCGATGCCGGGGCCCGCAATAAAACCTAACCCCATCGCAGCGCCCATCAATCCCATTCCCTTGCCTCGGTCTTCCTCCGTCGTGACGTCCGCAACATAAGCCATTACCGTTGGCAGGATAGCTGCCGAAAACACACCGGATAAACCACGCGCGATGAATAGCCAAGGCAAACTCTTCACTGCACCAAACAGAACCAGCGCACCTGCATTACCAATGAGTCCTATCAGGATTGTAGGCCTCCGACCATACTGATCTGAGAGATGGCCCCACACCGGCGCGAAAATTAATTTCATCGCTGAATAGATGCTTATCAAGAACCCGATCTGTATGGCACTTGCCCCTAACTCCTCCGCATAATATGCCAAATGTGGAAGGATGACACCTAAGCCAAGCATGACCAGAAACATTGTCAGAAATAGGATTGTTAAGGTACTTTTCCTCATCCGTTATACCACTGTATATTATACAGGCAGTCCCTGATGGGTATTGGGAATTGCTGATTATAGAAGTTCAAGAAATACATGTCAAATCCGAAATTTTGGACTTTATTCCAGACTGTAGTGTACAATTAAACGTAAAACTTATCATAAGGAGACAAAAATGACGGTTGATCAATTAAAAGGCAAAACTGTTGGCGCAGCGGTTTCGGGTGGACTTGATAGCTGTACCATCACACGGTGGCTAGTCGATAACGGGGTTAATGTGGTCTGCTTTACTGCGGATCTCGGGCAACCCGATGAAAAAAACATGGACGAAATTTGCGAGCGAATGCTGGCATGTGGCGCACAAGAGGCGGTTATCGTTGACGCGAAAGATGAGTTAGCGATGGCGGGGATCAAGGTCATCCAGTCCCAAGCGAAATATGAAGGGGGATATTGGAATACGACCGGTATCGCCCGGCATATCACTGTGGAGGCGCTGTTGCCTGAAATGGAGAAGCGTGACATCAATATATTGGGACACGGTTGTACCGGTCGAGGCAACGATCAGGTGCGGTTTCAGATTGCGACCAATATGTTGAATCCTGATTTTGAGGTTTATGCCCCGTGGCGTGATCCAGCGTTTCTTGAACATTTTGGCGGCAGAAAAGAGATGATCGATTTCTGCAATGCACACGGTCTGCCGATCCGAGCGACCCATGAGAAACCGTACTCGACCGATGCGAATATGCTTGGCTTAACGCATGAGGCGGGTAGATTAGAATCCCTCAAAACGCCTGCCGGTTTTATTACACCGGGTATGGGTGTGCACCCGAAGGACGCCCCCGATGAGGTTGAACACTTCACGGTCACCTTTGATAGAGGTATACCGTTAGAGGTCAACGGGAGTCCGGTGATTCCCTTCCAAGCCCTCGCGGAAGCCAATCGCATCGCCGGCAGAAACGGCGTTGGTATCGGGATTCACACCGTCGAAAATCGGTTCGTTGGGATCAAGAGCCGGGGGGTTTATGAATCGCCGGGGATGGAACTTCTTGGCCGGTGTTACGAGTTCCTCCTTCAACTGATTTTGGATCGTCGGTCGCGTCGTGTTTTTGAGCAGGTGTCCGTGGTTGTGGCTGAACAAATCTATCAAGGCTACTGGTTCGATACCGCTACCCAATCGATGCTCGCCTCCATTGAACCTTTCACCCGCATGGCTTCTGGGGATATTACCGTAGCACTGTATAAAGGCAATATCGCATTCCATTCCGCTGGCGGCGTGATGCACTCGCTCTATTCGGAGGAAACCTCCTCGATGGAAGCGATCGGTGACTTCAACCACGCAGATTCGGAGGGGTTCCTGTCTGTTCTCGGCGTCAGTGCGAAGGCGTTGTCTGCTGCGGGACAAACGAAGTAGCATCAAGGAAGGGTTGGAGGAGGTTTTGCCTCCCTCCCTTTGCTTCTTGTTAAAAATATATCTACGCAATTTTCTGATTTCTTAGGGCTTACGCATTTCAACACAATTGGCGCGGGGCAAGATGCCCCGCCTACAGTTGACTGCGTAAGTCCTATTTCTTTTAACCACGAATTCGTGCAGATTAAAAGACCAAATGACAGCTATTAGAACGAAAATTATTGACCTGCTTGATGCACGCAAAATCTCCTATCGACTGTTACAGCACAGTGAGCCTGTTTTCACGGTCGAGGAAGCAGCAGCCCAACGCGGTGTGTCGAAAGACGAAATGGTTAAATCCATCCTACTTCGTGACAAAGATGAGCATTACGTCATGGCATGCGTACTGGGTTACTCACGCGTCAACCCGAAGGCTGTGCGTACCTACGTTCCCCAAGCATGGCGACGCTTGAGTTTTGCTACAGCGGATGAGATTTTATCTGTGACCGGCTGCGTCCAAGGTGCCGTTGCACCGTTGGGATTGCCTGATAGCGTGCCGGTCATTTTTGATGAAGCGATCACACGATGCCAAAAGGTCAATATCAGCAGCGGAGACCCTGCGGCAGGTCTAGAGCTTAAGACCCAAGACCTAATCAATGCTGCTGACCCCCAAATTGCCGCTATTGCAGACAGTGAGCAAAAATTTGGGTAATCTGACGGAGGGCGTTATTCTTAGACCCCTACTACTCGACCGTGACCTTCACTTTCCGATCTGGTCTCTCGTGGAGATGCCCTCCTGTGCCGGGGAGTGCGATACCTAAGCGCACAGACGGTTTGCCACCCTTGGGAAAAATGTGATGAAAGGTCATCGCGGGGACATAAACGAAATCTCCTGCCTTTGCGTGGACCGGTTTATCTTCACGTCCTTCGATTACCCAGTCGATCTCCCCTTCAAGCACAATCCACCATTCGTCGTAGTTGTGACAATGATTATCATTGATTTGACCTGAATTTTGATAAATCACTACCCCGGCCACATGGTCGGCGAGGACAACTGCATGAGACCAAGGGGGAGGTCCCATCTCCTTCTTAATCTCTTCGAGACTGATACTGTTAAGCGTTGCATCAAGAATTGGATTGTTCAGTGCCATAGAAGCTCTCCTTAAGTTGAAATTTTTGAAGCGGTCAACCACTTTATCACAGCCGGTTTTGTGGTTGCCTAGTGACAAATTGATTCGTTGCATCAACGATAGAATTTGTCTGCGTTTATGTATCTTGCATTGCAGCAAGTACACACTTCAGTGTACCACTAAGTTCAGTCTAAATCAAGCAAAAGTTTGGCTTGACCGCAGCCGCAAACCCACCCTTTTATCGTTGACAGTGCATTGATAATGCGTATAATGAGGAAATTACTCACGATGAGAAAAGCAATTCTTTAATCAGAAGAAGGAGTCTAACAGATGAAAGTTATTGATGTACAAACGTTTCTGGTCGATAACATTCCCCCGTATCAGGGTGGACGCCGTTGGCTGTTCGTAAAACTGATTACCGATGAGGGAATTGAAGGGATTGGAGAGTGGTCAACTGGTCAGACTGGCAGAGAAAAATCGTCGATTGAGATTATCAATGATTTGGCAACTCAGTTTGTCATTGGTGCCGACCCGTTCAAGATTGAATTGTTGTGGCAGAAGATCTATGCTACCGACCATGACTACAGGCATCCCAGCTTGGCTCTGACGCCGGCGTTAAGTGCTATTGAGATGGCGTGCTGGGACATTGTTGGTAAAGCCTTGAATCAACCGGTCTATAATCTGCTCGGTGGTCAATACCATGAAAAGTTGAGGGCGTATGCCTATATGCCACACGGGGGGATATGGGAGAACCCCGAGAGGGCAGGCGAAATTGCTGCCGAGTTGATAGAGCAGGGCAACACCGCCATGAAGTTTGATCCGTTCCCGATCTTTCCTGCACCACGCGATATTCAGTTGAAAGATATAGCGCGTGTGGGAGAAATCTTCAAGTGCATCCGAGATGCGGTTGGTTATGAGGTGGAAGTTGGACTTGGCACCCATGGACAATTGACGACTTCTAGTGCGATTCGGATTGCGCAGATGCTAGAGCCGTACTATCCCTTCTGGTTTGAGGAACCGGTGTCGCTGGAAAATGTCGATGAAATGGCGCGGGTAGCATCGCATACCAGTATTCCGATTGCGACCGGTGAGCGTCTATTGACTAAGTACGAGTTCGTTGAGATCTTTCAGAAGCAGGCGGCACAGATCATACAGTTGGATGTGGGTCACTGCGGGGGGATTCTAGAGTCTAAGAAAATTGCAAGCATGGCGGAGGCACATTATGCAAGCATCGCGCCTCATATGTATTGTGGTCCCGTCGCAGCAGCCGCCGCCGTTCAGGTGGCGACATGTAGTCCAAACTTCCTGATACTGGAGTTTAACAGGACGACTCTGCACGCCGATATCTTTCAGGAGCCTATGGTGTTTGATAACGGCTACATTGCTCCACCAACGGCACCGGGGCTAGGAGCTGAGTTAAATGAGGAGGTTCTCGCTCAGCATAGAGTTCAGGCTTGATACGCCCGTCTGGGGTAAGGAGTTTCTATGACAACTTTAGATGCGCTTTCGGACTCCGAGAAAAACCGTGTGCGGATTACGGATGTGAAAGCCATGCAGCTGAAAGACCAAGCGGGTCAATCCCTCGTAAAGGTTGAAACCGATGCCGGCGTTTACGGCATCGGCGAAGCGGGGGCTTCTGGACCGATGGTGAGAGCACATCTGCAACATCTGCGAACGATGCTCATCGGTCAGGAGGTGTTTGAAATTGATAAGTTGTACACCCGCATGGTAAACCTGCAACATCCGTATAGATCGAATATCCCAACGGTCAGCGGCGTGGATATCGCGCTCTGGGATGTGGTTGGCAAGCTATTGAATCGACCGATCTCAACGTTGATTTCCGGCAGATTTAGGGACGAAATTCCGCTTTACATCAATACCCCTGGGCCCGACGACTGGTTTGATCCTGTTTCGTGTCGGGATTGGTCTCAACGGATGAGGGAAGCCCCGCAAGGTTGGAGCACCCTGAAATTTGGGTTTGAACGTTTAATGGGAAATGGACTGCCCGAAGGCAGGTACAGTCCCGGACAGATGTCTCAAACGCTGCGGGCAACCGAATTAGACCTGATTCGTCGAGGGTATGAGAACTGTCGGGAGGCGTTGGGAGATGAGACCGATTTTATTGTCCATTGCCACAACGAATGGGATCTCGCTACTGCAATTGGGTTGACGCAGGCAGTCGCCTCCAGCAACCCGCTTTGGGTGGAGGATGCGTTGCCGGTGTGGTACTCGGATTCTTGGAAAGCACTCAAGCAAGCATCTCCGGTGCGGATCATCACCGGAGAGAAACTAGAGCTGCCGCGTGAATTTCTACCGTTTCTGATGAACGAGGCGCTAGACGCCATCCATCCAGATCTTGTCTTTGCGGGTGGACTGACGGGTTGTCGGAAGATTGCCGACCTTGCAGAGATGTTCTACATCCCCATCGCAACGCATAATGTCGGCAGCCTCGTCCAGAATATGGCGACAGCGCATTTCGGTGCGTCGGTCAGGAACTTCGTTATAACGGAGACACGGATCAGCCAAAACCCACTCATTGACGAGATGGCTGAGGAAAAGGTTCAGGTCGCTGACGGGAAATTGACTGTGCCAAATGGACCGGGATTGGGGGTTACCGTAATTCCAGAGGTGCTACGCGAGAATCTAATGGAGGGGGAACCGTATTGGGATTAATGGGCGGGAAATGATAGTTCGGAATAAAAATTAACCGCAGAGACACAGAGGACACGGAGAAAAATCTTACCTCTGCGTCTTTGCGTTAAATTCGGGATAGTCTGTAACGATTTATTGCGTAGTAAGAGGAAAAACTGGAACATCTACCGGTCGCGCCTCCGTGGCGGTTATCTCACAGCTAGCTTAACCGACTGCCGCAGCGACGATGAGTCCCAATGCGATGATTACACCGGCAACGGCAATTCCCGCCGCCGTATTGTTATCTTCGGCGATCTGATGATCGAGGTCAAAGGGGGTAACCAAGTCGAAAATTTTGTAACCGACCATCAAAACAATCACCCCGACGATGCTGAAAACAACGCTTTCGATGACAAGCAGCGTAAGATGCTTGAAATCGATGAATGCTGCGTCCACTGCTTCACCTGTTTCCTGTGCATTGGCTGGTGTTGACCACATTGATGCAGCAACGATGCATCCAATCGCGATACAAAAACTGAGCAACACAATTTTCTTCGCCATTTGTATTCTCCTTGTGATTTCTGTGCATGTTAAGAAATTGTGCGACAGAAACCGAGTTTTTGACAAAAACTCGGTTTCTCTTCGTAACCTTCTAACAGGTTGACACTCTATCATAGTATTATGTTCAAGATCAACAGAAAAATTAAGAGGGTATGGGAAACACGAAGAGCTATCCCTTCACGATTTCCGCACGGACAAAGTGGTAGCCGACCGCCCCGGCGGGATCTGCATCGAAGCCTGCTTCCTTTTGCGTCAGTCCATCATTGGCGATGGCTCTGGCGGAGATCTCTACCTCGCCCGGATTATCAGGCACCTTCCACCTGTATTTCCAGAGATACCATGCTAGTGGTGAGTCGCTTTCCCAAATGTCCGTTGCCTCCCAAGTGCTGACATCATCGACGCTGGTGGTCATGCCGTCATCAATGCTCACTTCAACCCGCTCAATTCCTCCATGATTACCGCTATCAAAAGCGGCGCCGCTGATTGTATATGTCCCACCGGCTTGAATCGTTTCGTCAGTGCTGGGCGTACCAATTAGGGTTGCTAGTTTGACACGTGCGACAGGGTCCCATCCTTCTTTTTCCCAATACCCCACGTGCGATTGCGCCAGCGTGATGTTCATGATCCATTTCGGATTCTTTGTTCCGTAGTGGCCGGGATTGAGCAGACGGACTGGGAAACCGTGCTCGGCTGGGAGGGGTTCGCCGTTCATTTTGTACGCTAAGAGCACCTCCTCACGAAGGGCGCGATCTATCGGGACCGCCGTATGATAGGTGTCGGCACAGCGGAATACGACAACCTTTGCTTCCGCCTTGGCACCTGCTTTATCAAGGACATTCCGCAGAGGAACACCGGTCCACATCGCATTGCTCATCTGCTCTTCACCGATTGGGTCGCCGATGCACTTGAGCGTCCGCATCGTCGTCACGGACTCCATGCCGGTTATGTCATCGTAATTCACCATGATCGGTTTTTCGACCAATCCCGTTATCCCCATCCTCCAGTGTTCAGCCTTGAGGGTTGGCACGTCTCCGATTTGAAGGACATAAAACTTGTCGTTTGGCGTGATCATTGATACCGGTTTCAGTATCTCTTTAGGGATGTTGTTTTCAGCGGGCAGGGAGCGGGGCGGCAGCGTTAAACCTCCTACGCTCACTGCGGCGATTTGAATGAATTTTCTGCGGTTCATGGTCTTCTCCATCGTCATTGTTTAATAGGAAACTCCATTCACTCACCTGTCATTTGGGGCGAGGTTAAGCGTTCAAGTGCCGATGCCACTTCAGGATCATCGGATGCAAACTGGGCGAGTTCACGAAGATGTTCCCGCGCCGAGTCTACATCCCCAATCTTTTCATTCGCCAGGGCAAGGTTATACCTTGCATCAAGTAGGTTCGCATCTGCTTCTAGCGCACTTTCAAAAGCCTTAATTGCCAAATCAAGTTTGTTCATCGTCATGTATAGCGTACCCAGATTGCAATGTGGGATTGCAGGTTTCTCGGAATGTTTAATCGCAAGCTCTAATTCGTTCTGGGCGCGCTTGTCATCTTCAATAATCAGGTAGATAAAACCGAGATTGTTGTGTAGTATGCCGTTGTCTGGTGAGGACCTGATTGCCCGTCGCAGTGTTGAACGCGCCTGATTTAATTCGTTACGCTTGAAATGGATAATTGCCTGCTGATTCAGCAGCTCTGGATTATTGGGCTGCTCTGCAAGTTCCAATTGGATCCCCTTAAGTTCGGTTTCATAACCGGTCTTGGGGAGAACGATGTGCGTTAGTGTTGGGATACGAAATTGCCCACCAAGTTTCAACGCATAATGAGGTGGGCGTATGCCGTTATACCGAGCCAATGGTTCCCAATCCCGATATTTTTTCGGAAAAATCCGATTTTCATATACCCGAACGAAATTATAGAGTGTATCGTTTTTGGAGATTTCAGTTTGAATATCGGTGTACTTCCGCACTGGATACCGCCCAACAAGTAGTCGGGGATCCGGTGCGGGAATAGGAATTGCTGGTGCGGCTTCAATTGGCAGTGCTGTGGTTGTTGAAACCTCTGGCATAGGTGAGGTTTCGGCTGCCGGTGTCTCTGGTGCTAAGACCTCTGGAGGCGGTGTAGTTTCAACTGTTGGTGTTGCCGGTGTTGAGGCCTCTGGTTCCGGCGTGGTCTCAACTGTCGATGTCGCGGGTGTTGAAGTATCTGGCGGGATAGCCGCTTTTTGGGGGCGTTTAACTTGGGCAAGCTGAACCTGTTTGACTCGGGTAGACAATGAATCGAAAGAGCCCGTTAACGTCTGGGACACTGAGCTCCAAGGGACAGCATAGATTAGGAGTGCGATCAGTCCAATGCCCGCAAGTATCCCTATCATCAGGGGGGCTCGGTTTGTTGATCGGGGTTGTGGAATAGGCTGTACCTGCACCGGCAATGGTGGGAAGGGCAGCACACCAATCTCATTTTGCTTGTGGTTGCTTGCTCTATCTTTTTTCACACGTCCGCCCTCCAAATCAAAGAGTTAGCGATTTGTAACATCTGATAGATTATAGCAACCACTAGTATGTGTGTCAAGGACTATCAATCATTTTTCTATTGACAATCAGGAGGCAAATGGTGTATCTTAACTGATTCGCAAGCCTATTCTCATGTAGATGATAGTCAGGAACGCACTCAGGAGTTCATCTGAGTTTTACACATTACGTCTCAGGCAGAGGAAATGTCATGTTTGAAAGTTTATCGGGCAAGTTGCAAGGCGTTCTCAAATCGCTTCGCGGTCAAGGCAAACTGACCGAGAAAAACATATCTGATGCACTCCGAGAGGTTCGTCTCGCATTGCTTGAGGCGGATGTGGATTACAAAACCGTCCGTGAATTTATCGACGGTGTTAGGGCAAGGTCTATCGGTCAAGAGGTGCTTGGTAGCTTTACCTCGGATCTTCAGATCGCAAAGGTCATCGGTGATGAACTCGCCAAACTGATGGGGGAGGAAGCCGTACCAGTTACCACAGCACCAAGTGGTCCGACGATCATTATGATGGTTGGCCTACAGGGCGGTGGGAAAACGACAGCTTCAGCCAAACTTGCGCTGAGATTCAAATCAGAGGGTCGAAATCCCCTTTTGGTTGCGGCAGATATTTATCGTCCCGCAGCTATTAAACAGCTGCAAGTGCTTGGCGACCAGATTGATGTACCTGTATTTTCAATGGGAACTGAGGTCTCTCCCGCGACCATCATTCAAGCTGCTGTCAAGCAGGCGTTGAATCGTGGGAATAATTTTGTCATTATTGATACGGCAGGTCGGTTGCATGTTGACGAGGAATTGATGGGTGAGTTACGGGAAGTTAAGTCCGCCGTCAATCCGACCGAAATTTTGCTTGTCGTTGATTCGATGACGGGGCAAGACGCGGTCAATGTTGCCCAGCATTTTAACGATAATTTGGACATTGATGGTGTTATCCTGACCAAGTTGGATGGTGATGCACGTGGTGGTGCAGCGCTGTCCATTCGTTCTGTAACACAAAAACCGATCAAGTTTGTTGGCGTTGGTGAGAAGATTGATGCGACAACATTAGAGGAGTTTCATCCGGATCGGATGGCGTCTCGGATACTTGGAGAGGGCGACTTTGCGACCCTGCTTGAGAGGGCTGAATCTGTTTTTACCCAAGATCAAGCTGACGAGTTAGAGCGTAAGCTGCTTGACCAGCAGGGGTTAGATTTCAATGATTTGTTGATGCAGCTTGAACAGATCAAGAACATGGGACCATTGGACCAGCTTGTAGAGATGATCCCCGGTGTCAATAAGCTCCCGATGCAAAACATGCAGGTCGACGAATCGCAGTTGAAGTATACCAAAGCGATGATTCAGTCGATGACACCGATGGAACGCCGGAATTCGCGTCTCCTCGATAGCAGTCGCCGGTTGCGCATTGCCAAGGGAAGCGGGACAACGGTGCGCCAAGTCAATCAATTGGTCGATCAGCTAAAATTGATGAACCGCATGATGCAGCAACACCCGATGGTGGACGTGCCGCAACTTGGCGGTGGTAGTTCCGTTACAGTTAAAAGGAAACCAAGGAAACGCAAAAAAAGAAAAAGACGTAAATCACGCTAAATTTGAGGTGCGATTTATCTTATCTACTATCACTATTATTCGTTGCAATTTGGGCGAGAACTAGAACCAAAGTTGAATGGGACAAGTTCTTACGAAATAGGAGGTAACATTTGGCAGTACGAATTAGACTTCAGCGGCATGGAAAGAAAAGCCGTCCTTTTTATCGATTGGTGGCCGTTGACTCTCGAAGCCAAAGGGATGGACGTTTTATCGAACGGATTGGTCATTATGATCCGATGACCGATCCGGCAAACATTGTAATTGACGCGGAAAAGGCATTAAAATGGTTGAGAACTGGTGCACAACCTTCTGACACAGCCAAAAATCTCATGTCAAAAGTTGGCGTTTGGGAACAATTCATAAACGAAAAACAGGGACAGCCTACCCCAACTCCAGAAACAGAGTCAACGCCTGCTTCCGAAGAGGATTCCGATGCAGTAGAAGAAGAATCCACAGAAGAAGTAAAATAGTGCCAAACAACGTTTTTAGGGGAATCCCATGCTCAAGGATTTGATCGAATATCTCGCAAAATCCCTCGTTGATTACCCAGATCAGGTCAACGTCAACGAAGTCGAAGGTAACACTGTGACCATTCTTGAACTGAGCGTTGTCCCTGAAGATTTAGGAAAAGTCATTGGGAAACAGGGGCGCACAGCCAAGGCAATGCGATCTCTGCTACTTGCTGCGGGAGTCAAAGCACGTAAAAAGGCAATACTTGAGATTGTCGAACACCGTCAGACGGTAGAGTAAGCGTTTGCAATCCTACCGATTCACTATGACGAATGAGTGGGAGAGATATGGCTGTTATTGTCAAAAGACCTGTTATTTTGAAAAATATTGTGACCCCCGCTTTCAAGGAACAACTCACGAAGGAGTTAGAACACACGATTCGCCAGATTGAAACATGGCTGCAGCAAGAGGAGTTCCAAAGTCGACGTTTGATTGCGGAAGCTCAAAAGCGAGATCCACGTCACGTTAATCAGTTGCGCGAAGAGATTCACCAAGAACGCGAAAAACAGGAGCAGGTGAAAAGCAATCTCAGCCAGAAGTTAGCACAGGTTAAGGAACTTGAGATTGATACCCTTTTTACCAGCGGAACCTATGATGCGCCTGTCAAAATTGAGGTAGGGGATGACATCCGCGCCAAACTGTCTCAGGCAGAAATTATCGTCAAAGATGGAGTTGTCGTCCAGGTCATTGAATGAGAATTGACATCATTACCATTTTTCCAGAGGTCCTCCTCCCGGTATTGCAAGCTGGCATCTTAGGGCGTGCACAAGCTAGAGACCTATTGACAGTCAACGTTCACAACCTGCGCGATTTTACGACAGACCGGCATCAGACAGTTGATGACTATCCTTACGGGGGTGGCGCAGGCATGATTTTGAAGCCGGAGCCGCTTTTTGCTGCGATCAGGGCAATACAACCGGAACCAACTGCGCGTGTTATCTATCTGACCCCACAAGGAACTCCCTTTAACCAGTCATATGCTGAAGCGCTTTCCCTTGAATCGCACCTGATCTTGATTTGCGGACGCTACAAAGGTATTGATGAGCGGGTCCGTATTAAACTGGTTACAGATGAGATTTCGATAGGTGATTATGTCCTCAGCGGTGGAGAAATTCCGGCGCTGGCATTGGTTGATGCGATTAGTCGGGTTTTGCCGCGTGCGTTGGGAAATTACGAATCAGCACAGGAGGACTCATTTAGTCAGGGCTTACTAGATTGTCCACATTACACGCGCCCTGCTGAGTATGAGGGAATGAAGGTTCCTGATATCCTATTGAGCGGGCACCACGAAAACATTACGCATTGGCAACGCGAACAGTCTCTCAAGCGGACTGCTGAGCGCCGTCCGGACTTGCTCAAAAGTGTTGAACTCTCGGTTGAAGACGTTGCCTACCTGAAGAATAACGAGTAATACGTAAGCAGATGGCCCTTACGCATTATTTTTTTATGCGTATTATGCCTAAGGAGGAATCAAACAATGAATCTTATTGAATCTGTTGAGAGCGAACATCTAAAAGCCGATATTCCTGATTTTGCGCCCGGAGATCTCGTGAGGGTCAATACCCGTATCCGAGAGGGTTCAAAAGAACGTATCCAAGCCTATGAAGGAACGGTCATTCGACGATCTAACGGTGGGTTGAGTGAGACATTTACTGTCCGTCGTGTTGCTTATGGTGAAGGGAGCGAAAGGACCTTTCCGTCACATTCACCAAATATTGAAAGTATCCAAGTTATTCGATACGGTGCCATCCGCCGGGCAAAACTGTACTACCTACGAGACCGAACCGGTAAAGGTATACGAATCCGTGAAAGGCGGCAAGCCACCGATAACGCATAGAGGTAACTATCCAGCGGAGATACAGCAGTTGGAACAAACCCTACGGCAGCAGGGCTATCAGCGTATTGCAGGAATTGATGAGGCTGGGCGAGGAGCATTAGCCGGTCCTGTTGTCGCAGCAGCTGTTATTCTTCCTACTGACTGTCCGCTTTCCGGCGTGACAGATTCAAAGCAGCTGACACCTAAAAAACGGGCTGAATTGTTTGACGAGATCCACTGTGCAGCTGTGGCGATTGGTGTGGGTCGTGTTGACAATAGGGAGATTGATCAGATAAACATTCTCCAAGCCACACTGGTTGCAATGGCTCAGGCTATCGTGCAAATCACACCTTCCCCGGATTACGCACTTGTGGATGGCACACATCTGCCTGAAATTTTTCTTCCTGCTGAGGCAATCCCAAAGGGAGATAGCCTTGTCCAGTCTATTGCCGCTGCATCAATTATCGCGAAAGTCACGCGAGATCGTCTGATGATAGAACTCGATGAAACCTATCCGGGCTACGGTTTCCAAGTCCACAAAGGATACGGTACGCTTCTGCATCGTCAGGCAATTGCTCAACTCGGTCCCTGCCCTATCCATCGGCGTAGTTTTAAGCTGCAACAAAATGAGCGACTCTAGAATTAAGGTGGGAAAGATCGGCGAAGCCCTTGCCATTGAGCACTTCAAAGCGCGAGGGTATGAAATTCGCGCTCAGAACTATCGTACGCGGTCAGGTGAGATTGACCTCATCGTTCAACGCGGAAGACGGGTTGCGTTCGTTGAAGTCAAGACGCGTCGGAGCAGCAAGTTTGGTCTACCACAGGCGGCTGTTACTCCTGCCAAGCAGAAGCAGATCTCCAAGATCGCGCTGAATTATCTGCAAAGGCACAATCTCCTAGATGTCCCCTGCCAATTTGATGTTGTTGCAATTGTCCTGTCGTGGAAATTTGAACTAGTCAAACTTCAGCATATTGAAAATGCGTTTGAGTTCCGTGCTGATGGGTGATGAATGCCCACCATTAGTGAAGCTATTTCGCACTCAAACTGGATAGCAGATTCCGGAGATAAACAGCATCCTCTTTCGCCCACTTTTCTAGATTCGGCGGTGTAGTCTCCGCATATCCTACCTGACGAATGATCGATTCATCGAAGCGGTACTCCGTATGCACCGTTAGGGGACCGTCAAAACCGCTTTTGCACAGAAGTCCCAGATAACGCCTCCAATCGACACCCCCATCTCCCAGTTTTACAAAACAGGGAACATAAGGGGGGGTTTGATCGGGCTGCGAGAGGTAGAGGGAATCTTTGATTCCAATAACGGACAGATAATCTCCGATCATCGCCAGCCCCATCGCCCAATCCTCGCCATCAAGTAGGAGATGCCCGGGATCAGGATAGGCACCGATGTACTGCGGATCGAAACCTCTAATGAGGTGCATCAGTCCTGCACAGTTGGATCCAATACAGGCACCGCTGTGAATCTGGTAGCAGGTTTGTACCCCATATTTTTCACTGAACGCACTAAACCCTTCAAGCTCTCTACGCGCGGCATCAATCACCTGCCAGTAATCGTTTCCCTCGTTAAATCGCCAGAACCCGATTTTGAGGCGTGGTATGCCTGCTTCCGCACACGCTGCATATAGCCCTTCTACCTCCGGCGCATTCGGATTTGTTATATCCGTCGCCGCTGTTGCCAACGGACAGGTGAGGTTTTGCCCCCCCCAAACCTTCATTGCTTTGGGGAGTGCTTCAACGACGTTATCGACGTGGATAGGGTGCCCCGGACGGACGCAGATGTCCACGCCATCATAGCCGAGCTCGATGGTTTTCTCGCCAAGTTGTTCGACGGATAGTTCTGTAAAGAATTTAGAGTTGAGTACGATTTCCATTTAGGGTTCCTCCTAGCGGGATAATTCATGATATAAGGCAATCTAATCGCGATGGAAATGCTTGCCGGGAAGATACTTAATCTCCAATTCGACATCACGGACGTAGCATTGAGGGATGACGTCAGAATCGCGTTCCAGTAGAGTGACTTCGAGGACGTTGTTCCCCTTTTGGGGCCAGTGGCTTGGGTCAAGCTGGTAGACGAACCAGTAGCCTGAACCGGTACGATAACGCGGTGCGCGCATCCGGTACATCTCGTTGATTTTGCGCAGCAGATGTGTTGGTAGTTCTATGCTGTTCAGTTGAAAGCGTATCTGGTCGTTTTCGGTGGTATTCATGATTCGCACCCGTAGGAGAACCTCGTGGACTCGACCCACTCGCTCCCAACGGGGAAGATCATCGCTGATTGTGAACTCCAATTGTACAGGGACGTTCGGCTCTAAATCGGCGGGCAGTTGCGATGTGAGTTCTGGACTCGAAAAGCGACCGCCCACTGTGGGGATATGATAGAATTTATCCTTGGGTGCCATAATATCCGGATGAGGCAACTCACGGAGTTTTTCATAGAACGAGGCCCCATAGGGCCAATTCGTGAACCACTGGCTGATATAGAGTCCGTCAATCCCCTGTGCCCAGTAGTTGCAGGCTGCGGCACGGATCATTTCAATCGACGCTTCACCCAAGCGGTCAGAGTCTACGTTGCTGTCAATGGCGGCGTGGATGCGGCACTTTGTCCCTTTGGCAGCCTCTACCAAGGAGCGGAGGTCATCAAGCAGGGGTGCTTCATACGTCAGGGAAGTGCCGTTTGGATCTCGCAGCTCAGGTCTTGCAAGTGCTTGGGCGATGAGAACATCGACGATGCCTTGCCGCATCCACTCCTGTGGGTCCAACCCGCGGGACAGGCAGGTCTCGACATTCGACGGGATGCTAATCGCCAATTCTCGCTCAGAGCCGCTGCTTTTTACTGCCTCATAGACCTGTCCAACCCATTCGGTCATGATTTGACGCCCCTCATCCACTTCATCCGGGTGGAAGTAGTGGGGCCAGAAATTGAATTGGAGCTCGAACCCATCGACTTCATAGTTGGTGAGCACCTCTGAGATGAGCGCGAATCGTTCATCACGGACAGCTTGGTGCATGAAATCGGCACAATGGATACCGGGAAAACTGGGATCTAAGGCACCCTTTGCGCCGATCTCCAGATGCTTGTTTTCCAATCGAAAATCTGAGCTGCGGATATCGTACCCGTCTCCCCCGCGCTCGCCACTCTCCAGCTGCATCAACAGTGTGGAATAGAACAGTAACCCGACCTCGTGGGCACGGTCGCAGATTATCCGCAAGGGATCGTCCCCTGCTTGGATCAGATGCTGCGCATTTTGGTATGTCCGACGGAAGATGAGGTGGTCCCATTTTTGGACGTTATGTCCCCATAGTTCGCCGACTTCCGTATCATGTAGGACCGTCCGCCCGTCCCCCAAGCAGAACATCAGTGCTTCGACAGGAGTGCCAGCGAGTTCGTCAACTGCTGCCTCGCACTCTTCTTTCTGCATTGCAGGCTCGTACATGTAGAGAAGCGGATGGCGTCCATCGTGGTAGAACATGATGCGTGGCTTTGGCATGGCGGATTCCTTTTATTTGAGGTGACCGAATTTTGGGATCAGGATTAACAGATCCCTATTTTGCCATGATATCCTTTCGGAAGTCAAGAGATACCTGTATTGGATTATGGTTATGTAGTGAGGTGTTGGGATTCGGAGATCCCTCCCCATTCCGAGGGTTTTCAGGTTACAGTAAGGCGTCGGGATTCGGAGATCCCTCCTACAGTAGAGGTTCAGAAGGAAACAGTGAACAATTTACTTTTTGATTCTCTTTTCTGAGTTATTCCTGCTATAATGTGCGCTACGCCATAGAATGGAATCTGAAGGATTACAGCACTATTGTGAGGCTGCCAAACTGTAGGGGCGAAAGGAGCACTATCATGGTCGATCAGCAGTACCTTCTCAATGACGAGGGGGTGCAGAACTTCATCAAAAATGGGTACATCACAGTCCACCCCGATTTACCCGATGTCCACGAAGAAATCTACCGGGAGACTGCAGCAATATTTGAGAAAGAGGGAGATCCGCGGAACCATATCCTTCAAAAAGTTCCTGCGCTGTATCAGGTTTTTGCCCATCCCACTGTCCGTGGTGTTCTGACCAGCCTTCTGGGACCGAATTATATGATGCACCCACATCGCCATGCACATATGAAGCAGCCGGGACAAAAAGGCGGTGCGTGGCATCAGGACGGTAGATCGAAGCATTTCACGACGAAGGACCATGGGTGGCTTTTTGAATGGAGACGGCACCATCGCTTCCGATCTGTTTGGGCATGGTATTATCCGCAGGCGGTCACCGAAGATATGGGTCCGACGGCGGTGATACCGGGGGTGCAATACTACGATCTGGAAAGTATGCGGCACTACAACAATGCCTACAGCGATCCGGAGATTGGTGCGCTGCTTTGTGGACAGGCGGGCACGATAACGATCGGTCATTACCATCAGTGGCACAGCAGTTGGGGGACAAATCGTAGCAACAAGAATCGTTACATGATCAAGTTTCTTCTCACCCGCACAGATGAACCGGGACAGCCCTCTTGGAACGCCAACCGTATTACCACAACAGGTATCAACGGCGCGCCGACACCCGGCCAGGAAGCGGTATGGAACCGTGTGTGGAGCTGGTTAAACGGAGATAATGAGGCGAGGGCAAACAATGGAAGCGGGAATGGGAATCACGTTTCTGAGTTGATTGCCGCGTTGCGTGATGCCTCTGCATCTGCTCGTCTGAATGCTGTCTATGCCCTCGGAGCGGTTGGTGAGCCTGCGATCAATCCACTGATCGAGACGCTACGTCAGGCGGCTGAACCCGTTGAGATTACGGACGAACCTGTCTTAACCCATGCGGCGTATGCCTTGAGCGCGATTGGGGCAGCCGCTGTCTCCGCATTAACTTCTGTGCTGAACGATGATGCAGTGTGGTGGGTGCGTGCGACCGCAGCGGATATCTTGGGGGATATAGGTAAACCTGCTGCAGAGGCGGTGCCCGCGTTGATTCAGGCTCTAAATGATCCGTCCGAGTGGGTGCGTCGCAACGCCGTGAATGCGTTGGGGACAATTGGTGAAGGGACGGAGGGGTTGATAGCGGCTTTGAAGGATGACCATCCGTTGGTTCGCTGCAATGCGGTGAATGCGTTAGCAAGGATGTGCAAGGGGGCTGATGAAGGCACTGACGCCGCTAGCCGTGCGCTATCAGCTGTGATGTATGACGACGAGTACGCTATCATCCGCGAATATGCGATTAGTGCATTGGAAGAGATGGATCCACACGCTAGTAATTAATCATTTTCTAAAAGACCACCGGCGTCCAGTACACGCCAGAAGGTATAATCTGCGTGGTGGACGATTGTGTTCTCTAAGCTGCGGACGACTAACTCACCCTCACCCGAATGTGCGCCCGCTGTATGGGCGACCGCCTCCGGGAGCCCGACAGTCAGGCAGACATGGACACCGTAGCCCGGATGCCGAATCGATGGAAATCCGGCAGTGCCCGGCGATTCTCGCCAGCGGGCTTGGTTCTCCGGATCGAATTCCCACGGTTTGCCCACGTCGTGGCACAACGCACAGGCAATTAGGAGGTCGCGATCGACATCAAGTTCAGGAAACATCCCCGTCAGTTCGTCGTAGGTTCGCATTGCAAGCAGCGTGACCCCACGGATATGGTGGGTCTGCGTTCCTCGTTTGAGCGGCGGTGTGTCGGGATTGCCTGACGCACGAATTTCGTCAATGGATTTGAATGAGCTTTTCCCAAGGGAGTAAGCCCACGCATCGATAACCTTGTTCCGCAATGTTTCGTCGCTGATCTCGTTGACTTCGGGCAATGAGCGGATGACCGATTGTCGTAACTCTTCAGAAATTTGCATAGTTTCCTCCTATAGAAGTCGTTAGATTCTGCTGATACTTCATCACAAGCAGATAATCGTGAAATGTGTACAGGCACATGGTCCTTCGTAGGGGTTGGGTTTCCCAACCCTGTCGAGATATGAATCTCGACCTACAGTCAACTGCATTGGTCAATGGGCGAGGGGACCTGGCCCCTACGATTATGGACATTTTTACTCAAAACATGGAAAAGTCGATTTCCTTCGCCGTGATGAATTCCAGTAAGGTCGGAACGCCTTCCTCTGTTTTCTGGATCCCACGTTTAATCGCGGGGATAATCTGGTCCGGGGTTTCCACACGCTCGCCGTAGCCGCCGAAAGCCTTTGCCATGTCGGCGTAGTTTCCGGATATATCCGTGCTGCGATATTTCTCAGTGGAGAGCTGCATAATCGGCAATTCGATCGCCATTGAGAAGTTGTTGAACAGCACCGACAGGATAGGGATACCCGCCCTGACAGCGGTTTCAAAATCCATGCCTGTGAAGCCGATGGCGGCATCGCCCCAGATGTTGATGCACAGTTTATTTGGCTCTGCGAGTTTCGCGCCCATCATCAGTCCAAGTCCATACCCCAACTGTGTGGTTTTGCCCCAACCGATATAGGAGAGCGGTGTGACCGATTCCCAAAAGGGTGAAAGCTGATCGCGTGGACTTCCTGCATCGTGGGTGATAATGGTATTTGCCACATCTACCGTGTCCATCAGATCTCGAATCACCCGATAGGGAGAGAGGGGAACTTCGTCGGAATTCAGTTTGGGATTCCACTGTGCTAGCCATTCCTGCCTGACGGTTTGAATCTCTTGTGTCACGCCTTCAAGGCGACCTCGCAAGGTGTCGCCTTGACGCTCACGGATTTCGTCAACCAATGCTTCTAGAGTTAATCGAGCGTCTCCAACCAGAGCGTGTTCCACGGCTACATCTTTGTTGAGATCCGCCGCATCCAACGTGGCATGAATAATTGTTTTGCCTTTCGGTATGGTGGGTGCGTAGTTGGTGATGCTGAAGCTGCAGCCAATCCCGAAAATTACATCGGCGTTTTGCAGGAAGTGATGCACGGGTTTCGGCAGAGACCGACCGCCGGAACCGAGAGACTGGGGATGGTTTTCGGGAAAAGTGCTCTTGCCACCGAGACTGGTAGTTACGGGTGCTTCGAGAAGTTCCGCGAGCTCTCTTAAGGCGTCCCACCCTTTGGCATAATGGACCCCTTGACCTGCGTAAAGCACAGGCCGTTCTGCCTCTAGCAAGACACTGGCAATTTTCGGAATTTCATTGGGGTCTGGCGCAGGGCGCGAGACCGGGGCGGGTTGGTAATTCAGGGGTTCAGAGATTTCCTCCTGAAACACATCGTTGGGAAATTCCACTAACGCCGGACGGGGTCTACCGTTCTTTACTTGGGTAAAGGCACGTCTCAGCGCATCGGGCGTTGCTTGAGGTAGGATGACCTGCTCGCAGGACTTGGTAACGTGCTGGAAGTTGAGGAAGGAATTAAAGTTGGGTGGAACATTGGTCAAGGTGCGCGAATAGCCCATTGGTAATACCACGATTGGCACCGAGTCGCCGTAAGCCTGTGCGACGCCACCGAAGGCGTTTTCCGAACCGGGACCGCTCTGCATACAGAATACCCCGATCCGTTCGCCGGAAGACACACGACTAAACGCATCTGCCATGTGGAGCCCGATACGCTCTTGACGGACGATGATTGGGCGGATTCCGACAGCAGCCGCAGCATCAATGATTGGATTGACCGGATAGGCAAACAGGTATTCTACACCTTCCGCCTTCAAAATGTGAGCAACAGCATCAGCAACTTTCATAGAATCTCCTTATTTTTAAAGTGAGTTTATCTCGGAAAATCATACAATTTTGGTTTGAATACTGACCTTTAGTGCTAGCTTAATGAGAAAGTTTTTTATATTCTTCAAGTCGATTTGGATCCCAGTTTATCGGGGAGTTCATTGATTCATTAGTCGGTTGGTTGATTCATTCTTCTTATATTTCACCCTTTGGATACACATGTCGCCCCGCTGGGGCTTTGGGGTATTTGTTTATCCGTGTACTATAGACATGTCGCCCCTCTGGGGCTAAATGAACCGATGAACCAATGATTTTTACGTTTCACGCATCACGTTTCACGCTATCAACAGCTGCAAACTAGCACCATTGGTTACTATTGAGTGCCCTTGATTTTTCCGCTTGCGTCGGGTAAGGGGGATTGCGGATGCATCGCTCGCGCCCGCGCCCGGAAGTCTAGCCCTTTTTCACCGAGTGCTTGCAATTCCTCTGGGCTGCCATCGAACCATTCCTTTAACCGTCGGCGGGCGATGTGGACGTGAAGCACCTCGTCTGCCCAATCGAAATCCTGAAGGGTTGTCATCAGGGGATGGCGCGCGGTATCACGGCAAAACTCGAACTCCTCACGCTTGCCGGGCGGGTATTTCATGAGCCCGGCTTCAACGCCGAAGAGCATAGCGTATAACTCCAGAGGATCCATCTTGAAGAGATAGGCGGACTCCCAATCGCGGATCGGCATTGCAGAACGTTGATCGAAAATATCCTCTGCCGCTGCTTCACCAAAGACGGAGTGGCGCATCTCGTCCCAAAGGTGACGGGAAATATCGGCATAAAATTCCCACGACTGCCCTTTCATTTCATACAGCACAAATCCCAACGCCTCCGCAATCGTAGTTTCTCCGAGACGGGTGGCAATCATCTGCATCAATCGCTCTTCTACCCGCTCGTTGTCAACATGGATAATATCCCACACACGTGGGAAAGTATCATCGCGGGTGAGCTGCTTCGGAATCAGGTATGGGGTGGTCGCTCGGATGGGGTGGAGTTTATCAAGATTCACTTCGCCTGTACCATCAATGCCCCCTGCAGCTGCGAGCAGGTTACGAAGGTTCCCGCTCCAAGTCTCCGCTTCGGCTTCTTTTTTCGGCGTATCAACGACATCGTTATAGGCGGTTTCTAGCAGACGCAGCCCTTCTTCTACTTCAGCGATGACAGTTTTCAGGATGCGCACGGTGGGATAGTCCGCCAAGCCGTTGGTTTCGTTGACATACCTTTGATATGCCTCCAAGAGTGCAGGTTTGAACACTTTTGTTAATCCCGCTAACAGTTCGACGGTATTTGCCGCGTACATCGCTTCGTCGAACACGATTTGCAAGGACGCATCGGGGGCTTGATATGCTTTTGTCTTGGACACGCGTAGTTCGGGCAATCGGGCTTTGAACTGAGATGCATGTTGTGAGTCTTCATATTGTAGTCTCGCGAGCAATACCTTGACATCCCGCTCCGGTGTGCTGATGATATGGGCAGCTTGCAGAAACATCAGTCGCTCCGCCGCGTAGGCGAAACGATGGAGTCGGGCGGCGCATTGATCAACGCTGAATCCTTGGTGTGTTGCATTCGGCAAGCCGGCGTATTGATAGGTTCGATTCATCCTGTTTTCTCCTCACTTTGATGTTTCAAAAACGTATCCACTTCCTGACGGGTGGGCATGATGGGCAGCGTTCCCAAGCGGGTGACAGCTAGCGCACCGGCAGCGTTGGCACGACGGATAGCGTCCGGAAGCGGTAGCCCTTCCGCCACGGCGACAGAGAGTGCACCGGAGAAGGCATCCCCCGCTCCGGTTGTATCCACCACATCCACTGAGAAACTTGGAATGTGAATCGTGTCGTCCGGCGTTACAAGGAGGGCGCCATGTGCTCCCCGATGTAACACGATAGCACTCGGTCCCATTCCTAGAAGTTCACGCGCAGCCCGCTCTGCTGTTGCGTCATCTGAAATGGAATAGCCCACTAAGGTCTCTGTCTCCTGCTCGTTGGGTGTCAGGATTGTGCAGTCTCGCCAAGTTTCGGGGGTATAGGGGCGGGCGGGACCTGCGTCCACAATCACTGGAATACCGTAATCCCGCCCTAGCTGCACAGCAGCCGCCACAGCGGGTTCAGGGGCTTCAAAGTTGACCAAGATAGCGTTCAGTGTGTCCTGATGCAACGTCAGGGCTCGTGTTACATCATTGGGACTTAGGTAATCGTTTGCTCCCAAGACCCCCAGAATGGTATTTTCGCCGTCGCCATCGATCATTGCGATGCCTACACCTGTCGAGGCTTCCGGGTGGGTTGTGACGGCATCTACATCAACGCCTTCCGCTTGCAAGGCAGCCATCTCCATACGTCCAAAGTCGTCGTCGCCGATGCAGCCGAGTAGCACTGCCGCCGCTCCTGCCCTTTGCACAGCGACGGCGGCGTTAGCCCCCTTACCGCCGGGACCAATCTTAAAATTGTCCCCCAACAGTGTTTCTCCTCTAGTGGGTAAACGGGGCGTTTGGACTGCCAAATCTATGACAACACTACCGATGACAGCAATCTGTTTCATGCGTTTCTTTCCTATAGGTCAGATCACCTTTAGAATCTGTGTAACGACCTCATTGGGATTAATTTCCGTCATACACAGATGTGGCTGATCCTGCCGTGGACACTTCTGTTTATAGCAGGAACGGCATTCTACCGGCTTCTCAATAACTTCGTGGTTTTCGCCATACGGACCGTGACGGATCGGGCTGGTAGGACCAAATAGGGCAATTGTCGGTGTGCCCACAGCTGCTGCGATGTGCATCGGACCGCTGTCACAGGTCAGGTAAAGGTCACAACTTTCAATCAGAGCACCGAGCTGCATCAACGTTGTCTTTCCAATCAGGTTAATCGTCTCCACCTTTGCAATTCCCACTAACGCTTCACCCAACGGAATTTCGGCGGTTGAACCTGTTAGCAATATCCGCGCATCAAAACGTTTTTGTACCTGTGTTATCACTTTAGCAAAATTCTCCAACGACCAACGTTTTGTGCGCCATGTCGTGCCGAGATTTACTCCAATCAGGTGCTCTTTGGGGGTAATGCCGTGCGTTGCAAGTATCTGACGCGCTGCATGACGGTCTGCGTCCGTATGCCAAAACTCCAGTTTTACGCTTGGTTCGTGGATATCGATTAACTCCAGCACGTGCAGGTAACGGTGGACTTCGTGGAGATCCGTCCGATCTGAGCATGTCCGTGTCAGCAGGATACCCCGCCCGCTTACATCTGAACCGATCCGTTCAGGAACATCTGCCAGAAATGGGATCAATGCGTTACGGAAGGAGGTTGGGTGAAGGACAACCGCAAGGTCAAAATCTGACCGGCGAATCTCGCGCACCGACTTCCAGAAAGATGACAAACGACTGAGCCCCGTCCCCTTATTGTCAACCATTACTTTGTTGATATACGGGTGGGTCGCCATCAAGGCTGCAACAAGTGGTCGAATGAGTAGCGCCAAGTGAGATTGGGGATACGCAAGTTTCAATGCCCTTAACGCCGGTGTAAGCAGCACCATATCCCCGATCCAGCCGCCGGTGTGGGTGACAAGGATTCGATTGCTCAACGAATTGTCCTTTGCCGCGTTGGTAGTTCGATTATGATTTTGCTTTTGCTATAGGAACTTGACACAGAAAGCTAAGGATCTTGATGGACTCATTGGATCGGTACAGATCGACCGATTCGAGCGGATTCATAGAGGGCATCGAAGATTTTTGCGACAATGAGCACCTCTTCTGCGGGCACAGGTGACGGCAACCCTTCACGGATCGCTTTGTGGAAGGATTCAAATTCCCCTAGCAAGCCGGTAAGGGGTTCCGGTTCATAGTCGATCATCTCGTCTTCTTTGTCCATATAGATGCGTGTAGGACTGTATGTCGCACCGGCTCTGTCGCCCATGAAAAAAGTCTGTCCAGTGTTTTCGATATGTGATGCCCACGCGGTTTCCAACGTCACGGTTAAACCGCCTTCAAAGCGGACGGTGCCCATCGCAAAATCTTCGACATCAAATTGGGCAGGGATCCATGTTCCCCAATCGTTAATCACGTTGGCTCGATGTCCAAACTTCTGTGCAATCGATCCAAATGCCTCGATCGGTTTTGGTGCTCCGATCATCCACAACAGCACATCAAGGATATGCACCCCGATGTCAATCAGAGGTCCGCCCCCTGCGATTGATTTCGTAATGAACGATGGTGAAGCAGGTACACCCCGGCGTCGCATCGCCATTGCGCGAGCGTAGTAAATATCGCCGAAGAAACCATCTTCATATAGCTTGCGCAATGTTCGCGCCTCTGCGTTAAATCGGGATTGTAGCCCGATCTGAAGCACTTTTCCCGACGCTTTCTGGGCATCGACCATCGCCTGACCGTCGATTGCATTCCCGGCGATCGGCTTTTCACAGATTACATGCTTTCCCGCCTTGAGTGCCGCGATCGATGGAGGCGCGTGGAAGTTATTCGGCGTACAGACGCTGACAGCATCCAACTCAGGCATTGCGACCATTTCGTTGTAGTCGGTGAAGATGTGTTTGATGTCGTGTTGTTTCGCAAAGTTCTCCGCACGCTGCCGGTCAATATCGCAGACAGCGATTATTGAAACGCCCTCGACATTTCGGTGTCCCGGCAGATGTTTGCCGCCGGCAATTCCGCCCGCGCCGATGATACCAACTTTAATCTCTTGCATTATGATTTCCCTTTTGGTGGCTCCTTCTAATTGGAAGACCTATACAATCTCAATCCGCTCTGTGCATGACCACACCTTTTGGATTCTCGAAAGCATCAATCCAGAGGCGACACCATTCCTCATGATCGTGCATCGCACTGTCGGGATCGCGTTGGCTGCGCACGACAAAATCCGGATGACCCGTGCGGCCTGTGTGATGACCGATTGGGTGGTAGCGCAGATCCATCGACCAGCGGCACTTGTCGGAGTGGTTGGGCATCCCACGATGTGGCGTGAAGCGGCTCATGAGTACAAGATCACCCCTATAGCAGACCATTGGCACAGGTTCAATCTCTGGTATGTCTTCGGGATAGATGGTAGTTCCACCTTCGGGTCGATGCCGCAGATAGCCGCTTTTGATTACGCCGGGCAGGACTTCTAGACATCCCATCTCGGCGGTCGCATCACCCAAGGGCAGCCAACAGGTGATGATATCTGAGCCCTCGGCTTCTGGCATGATAACACCGGCATCTTGGTGCAAGGGACCGATGTGCGAAGCGGGGTTGCTGTCTTCATAATAGCGAATCGGGGGAGTGGGACGCAGGTGTTGAATCGGGTTGCAGATGATTTCTGGTCCAACGAGCGATTCAATGACATCGAGCAGGTTCTTATTGTGCAGAAATTCAAAGACCGCTTTGCCACGATAGTTCATGATGTCGAGACCGTTAGCAATCTCTTTGCATTGTGCGAAAAGTCGTCCGTATCGGGTTTCAAACGGTTCATCTTCACATAGGTCTCCGATCTTGCCCTCTGCTTTCAGTTCAAGTGCTCGGTGATCTATGAATTCGGATATCTCGTTGATTACTGGCTGCAAATCCTCATCGGTAAGCGCATTTTTGGCAATAAGGACACCACGTGTTTGAAATTCTTCAATCTGTTCGGTTGTCAACTTCATAGGGTTCCTCCAGATTTAGGACGTGTTGACATTTCGTTGTTGCCCATTTGGTTACACTCTCAATCCGCTCTGTGCATGACCACGCCCTTCGGATTCTCAAAAGCGTCAATCCAGAGACGACACCACTCCGCGTGGTCGTGCATTACACTATCGGGATCGCGTTGGCTGCGCACAACAAAGTCCGGGTGTCCTGTGCGGCCTGTGTGATGACCGATTGGGTGGTAGCGCAGATCCATCGACCAACGGCACTTGTCTGAGCGGTTGGGCATCCTACGATGTGGTGTGAAGCGGCTCATCAGTACCAGATCGCCCTTGTAGCAAGCCATTGATACTGGGTCAACCGCTGGTACGTCTTCGGGAAAGATATTTGTTCCACGCCCGGGGCGATGCCGCAGATATCCTCCTTTGACCACGCCGGGCAAAACATCCAGACACCCCATCTCGGTGGTTGCATCACCCAATGGCACCCAGCAAGTGATAATGTCCGAACCTTCCGCCTCCGGCATGATAACCCCGGCGTCTTGGTGCAGGTGACCGATATGCGAAGCAGGATTGCTGTCTTCATAGTATTTAATCGGGGGCGTAGGTCGCAGGTGTTGGATGGGGTTGCAGACGATTTCCGGTCCAATAAGCGATTCGACGACATCGAGCAAGTTCTTATTGTGCAGAAAATCAAAGACCGCCTTACCGCGGTGGTGCATGATGTCAAGCCCACTACCAATCTCTTTGGATTGTGCAAAAAGTCGTCCGTATCGGGTTTCAAACGGCTCATTTTCACACAAGTCTTCGATTGTTCCCTCTGCCTTGAGCTCGTGTGCCCGGCGATCGATGAAGTCGGATATCTCATCAATTACTGGCTGCAAATCCTCATCGGTAAGCGCATTTTTGGCAATAAGGACACCACGGGTTTGAAATTCTTCAATCTGTCCAGTTGTCAACTTCATCGTGCTTCCTCCGAATTTAGGTGATGGCGGTTCTAAATGCGATCCGTATTCCTTTTTAGGGAATTGCATCTGTTATAGAAATCACGTGGTGGGGATCACAGGTTAGGCAACCTGTGACTACGAATCCATTTCCACTATTGTATGGAAAAGTGGTATACACTATTTACAGGCAATTGCCCTACATTTCTTTTCAATGGACTCTGACCAACTTGCGGAAGCTGCGAACTTCTCTAGGTGGAGACAGATGTCGGCCATAGGCGGCAAAGGAGACCTCTCCCACGTATATATCTCCCTGCGAATCAATTGCTACACCGTGAGGCGAGATAAATTGTCCGGGGCCCTCCCCACGCCACACATCGCCCAATCGAGCGAGACGGTGACCGTTGAGGTCGTGAATGGTGACACAGCCGCCGATGTTGGGATAGTCGGCGTTCACCTCAAGTTGGGTCGGCACTTGACCGATGTAGACCAAGTCGTCTTCGATGTGCAGTCCGCAGGGACGGTGGAGATTGTTCCATTGGCCTAGGTAGCGACCACCGTCATCGAATATCTGTACACGATGGCTCTCGCGGTCCGCCACGTATACTGTGCCTGCGCTGTCGGTGCAAACGCTGTGCACCAAGTTGAATTGCCCCGGATCTGTTCCGTACTCGCCCCAAGAGAAAAGCTGCTTCCCATCGGGTGAGAACTTGTGCACTCTGGCATTACCGTATCCGTCCGATATGTAAAGTTCATCAGTTTTGGGGTCGAAGGCTACCTTGGTTGGTCGGTTAAAGGGTTGCCCGCTATGGGCTGGCGCGGGTTCGCCGGGTGTGCCGATAGTCATCAAGACTTCGCCATCGGGGGTACATTTTCGGATTGAGTGATCTCCGTCGTCTACGCAATAGAGCATTCCATCGGGACCTATAGTAACGCCGTGGGCGCGGCTAAATAGATCCTCTCCCCATGAGGTGACAAAGCTGCCGTCCGATTCAAAGATTATCATGGGATGCTCGCCCCGATTGAAGACATAGACGCGATCTTGTGAATCTACCACGACATCAGCAACCTCCATAAAACTCCAACCTTCGGGCAATTTTGCCCAATCCGCCAATTCTTCGTAGATATAATCTTCACTACCGAGTCTTGTTTCCATCCTTCGCCTCCTTTGCAAAAAATAATTTGATTAGGAGTTACGCAGTTGAATGCTCAACCCCTTGTAGTTCGGTGATTTATCACCAATAGACACCGTTCCCAATGCCCGATGAATCGGGCAACTACAATAATAGATGCGCCATCAAGAGCTCGTAGGGAACAACGATCGTTGTTCCCTACTGAAGTGCGTAAGTTCTATTGATAAAAATAGTCTTTTGTAGCACGATCTGTTAGATTGTGATCCGAGAACGCAAACTAACAGTTTGTGCTACATTTTAGGTTATTTTAATTTGTGTAGATTTCAGAAATCCTCCAAGTTGAACCGATAGCCACGAATCTGTGCCATCGGTGCATCGTCGTTGATGTAATTGACAGCTAAAAACTTTCCTCGCTCGTACTCGACCCAAGCGGCATAACCGCTATCGGCACCGAGGTTATTGGCGTCGAGGTCTAGGGGGAGCAGCAAACCTTTTTGGGTAGCTTTATCCGGGTTGAGTGCGCTTTCTAGCGGCTCCAGAAATGCAAAGGTGTGCACCGATGAACCGCCTGCGGCGACAATCACCTCATCGTCTGTTGCTAATTCACTGGGGCCCGGCTGTCTGCGGGCGATGAACGCCTCGTTAGCGGGGACTCTTGGGATGACAATGGTTCGTCGTGCCAACCGTTTCCCCCAAGTTTCTGTTGACATATCAACGCGCCAACAGGAGCGCAATCCAAAACGTCCGGTGATTAACATAAACCCGTCTTGCGTGAGTCCTGCGACCGGCATCCCGTGAGCGGCTGGATTTAAAGTATCGTAGGGACCTTCCCACCGGTAACCGCCATCCTTAGAGATCATCTTTTGTAATGGTTGCCCCAAATCCTCTCGCAGGTAGACGACCAATTCTCCCTCCGGACAAGGCACGATGGTGGCTTCGCCGAGCCCGTAATCAGGACTGTCGAAGATGGTCAGTGGAGTATCCCATGTCCTCCCCTCATCGTGACTTGTTGTGATGTTTTGGATACTCTGTCCGGTTTCCGGGTTGGTGACGTTGCTTGGGAGCAGCCACCTACCATCGTCCATTTCCGTAACTATGTCCGGGCAGATGCCTTTGACCGGGGTTGGGATCGGATCCGACCAGCTTTCTCCATCGTCATCGCTGAACCAGAGCACAATGTGGCAGTTCGCTTCTCCTTCGCCCCACTCACCCGGTGGAAAGAGGTAGGTATCACAGAGCAACAGAATCCGTCCGTCTTTGAGCTGCTGGATTTTGGGGCAGTTCCACGTTGTCAAGACGCCGGTTGATTTATCTTCATTGCGAATTACCTGCGCCTCGGACCAAGTGTGTCCTGCATCGTCGCTGACTCGGACGATTAAGCGACAAAATTCGCTGGCGACGTGACCGTTGCTCTCGCGATAGGTCAGGATGATTCTACCAGTCCGTGAACGGCAGATGTAGGGAAAGCATTCATAAATATCATCGTTCCGTGCAACAGTGAATTTCTCGATTGCCATAGCTACTATTTTCCTCCGACAAATGATGAGAGGCTTAGAAATTTACGAAGGATCACCCGATTTAAGGCGCAGTATCTCCAGCAGTTTCTCATCTCGCTCTGCGATGAGTGCACTCGCCTTTCCCGGTGGATAGTCGTAAAAGCCGGAACCGGTCTTTGCACCCAAGTTTCCCGACGCGACTAGGTCCTGAAGCACTTTTGGAGAATCGGTTGCATTGCTCAAGGATTTGGCAACGTAGCTTCCAACTGTATTGAAAATGTCAAGCCCGCCGAGATCCGCAATCTCTAACGGACCAAGCAACGCCCAACGCAATCCCAATCCGTGCTTCATCACGGCATCAATGTCGGCAGGTGATGCGATTTCTTCCTCGACAAGATGTAACGCCTCACGCACAACGGCAAACTGAAGACGGCTAGCGACAAATCCGGGGACATCTTTCTGCACCAGAATCGGCTGCTTTTTCATCAGTTTCAACAGATCTATAAGGACTTCACAGGTCGCATCGGAGGTCTCCGCACCCTTGATAACCTCCACCGCCGGAACAATTTCGGGCGGATTGAAGAAGTGCACCCCCGCAAATCGCTCAGGATGAGAAACGGCTGTGGCGATCTGCGAAATGCTTAAACCTGACGTGTTTGTTGTAAAAATTGTCTGTGTGTCACAAATTTCATCTATTTTCCGAAAGATGTCCTGCTTTACTTCCAGATTTTCAGCGACCGATTCCGAGATGAGGTCAACCTGTGCAAGCCCTGTTAAATCATGGGTGGTGTAAATTTTTGCCTCCGTGACATCTGTTTCTTTCTCAATAGAAGCAGGGGCTACGGCGACCTTTGATTGGAGACGCTCCACGGCGCGCTGCATCCCCGCCTTGCTTCTGTTGTACAGAATGACAGTGTAGCCAAATTCTGCGAAGATTTCCGCAACACCCGCCCCCATGGTGCCCGCGCCGACGACACCAATCTTTTTAATGTCTTCAAGGTTCATAATTTATCCCTCTGCTAGCACGACTTCAATTGCTTGCAACTCCGCATCTGTCAACTGCCAACCCTGTCCCCCGACGTGCTCGGCGACTTGCTCGGGCATTTTTGCACCGACGAGGACGCAGGTGACTCCTGAAAGCCGTAGCTGCCAACCAATTGCTAGTTGAATGAGCGTGAGATTCCGTTCTTGAGCGATGGCCCGCAGTTTTTCCGCTGTGGCTAAGTTTCGCCGAAATTCCTCCCCTTGGAATCGGGACATCCCTGCGCGCTCATCGTCTGCCGGAAATTGGTGATCTGGCGTGTATTTGCCGGTCAGTAACCCCTTGGCTAATGGACTGTGTGGGAGAATACCGATGCCATGCGCCTCACAGTGAGGCACTGTTTCCGCCTCAATCTCACGGTCAAGCAGGTTATAACGCGGCTGAAGTGAATGGAAAGGTGCGGTTTGGGCGGCGAGTTCCATCTGCTCAACGTTGAAGTTGGAGACGCCGATGTAGCGTGTCTTCCCTTCTTGATGCAGCCGCTCCATCATCTCCATACTGTCATCAACCGGGTATTGTGGATTCCAACCGTGGATTTGATAGAGGTCTACATGGTCTGTTTGCAAGGCGCGCAGGCTATTCTCCATCGCACGCCGGATGCCCTCCGGCGAATAGTCCCGACTGACCTTCGTTGCGAGAAAAACCTGATTCCGCCGACCATCCTTCAACGCTTTGCCGATAATCTCCTCTGATGTGCGGTACGATTGTGCGGTGTCGATGAGCGTTATTCCGTGATCAAGCACCGCGTGCACTGTTGAGATTGCCGCTCCTTCATCGACTGCGCCCATCGCCCCGCCAATGGGCCAAGCCCCGAAACCGATTACAGATACATGATCTCCATCTTTTCCCAATTGTCGCTTTTCCATCTGTTTACCTCCTGCAAGTGGCTAGTTAAGGATCTGGATAGTGTGTTTTTTATTTAGATTTAAGCCCCAAGCATTTTAGCACACCGTTGATTTTTATGCGAAAGAAAATCCATGCTGCTTCCCCTCTTAGTCAGGATTTACTATCCTCCGGTCCATGATTGATTCCGTTCCTGCTTTTATCTTATCATACCTGATGTGAAAAGTCACACCCTTCCACGTCACGATACACTCAAAGGATTGTGGATTTCTTTTGTATTCAGATTTGTGTTGGGGTATAATATTAGGCAATTCCGAGTATGCGTTTCTTATTTCATTTTACGTTTTAGACATTACGATTTTCGTTGGAGAGACGATGAAAGTTAAAGTTAAATATTTTGCAGTTTTACATGAAGAGTTAGATAGAGACGAAGAAGAGATGGACCTGCCAGAGGGAGCAACCGTGAAGGTTATATTGGATCGCCTTGAGGCGGAGTGGCCCGAAATCGCAGAATACTACGATGTGATGCAAACGTCTGTGAATTGGGAGTATGCCACGCCAGATAGCGAACTTTCAGATGGCGATGAGGTCGCCTTCATTCCACCGGTGACTGGAGGTTAAGATGTTTAAGATTACCAGCGATGAGATTGAATTGGGAGATGTGATTCGTGCGGTCGAAGCGGGAGATGCGGGGGCGATCGTCCACTTTTTAGGTGTTGTTCGCAACAACACGGAAGGTAGGGAGGTCTCCTATCTCGAATATGAAGCCTATCCACCGATGGCAGAGAAGAAGATGGCGGAGATTGCAGAAGAGATTCACGAAAAGTGGGGACTAGACCGCATTGCTATGATTCATCGCGTAGGACGATTAGAGATTGGCGAAGTCAGTGTTGCGGTCGCTGTTGCATCTCCACATCGCAAAGAGGCATTTGAAGCGTGCCATTATGCGATGAATCGGCTCAAACAGATTGTGCCCATCTGGAAACGCGAGGTCTGGGCGGATGGCGAGGAGGAATGGGTCAAGCCGGATCCTGTTTTCTTTCAGTCGAAAACTTGAGGCTTGTACTTGAGAATCAAGGAGCAGAAAGGGAGCAAAAAAAAATGGATATGACATTGAGGGTTTTGATCGCTGTCGGTGGGCTGATAGTGGGTATCTTTATCGCAGGATGTGGCGGTGATACCACAGAGGATTCACCCTCCCCAACTGTAGAGCCGGAACCTGAACCTACCTTCGGGTTTGATGGCGATACATACCGAGATAAAAGGTTATTCAAAATCTCTAACCTCCCTGTTGATGATTGGACTGTTAAGGAAGTGACTAGCGCAGTCACGAAAGGGGGACCGGATGAAAATCTTGAAAGTTGGGCTCCCCTACCTTTTTCGCTATATCGTGTTATATCAGAAGAAGGTGAAACCGCTTTGCATCAGGTCTTTAACAAGTCAATTCCCCTCCTATTCATGCAACCGACTTCAGAGGCGGATTTCGTTGATACGCTGCCGAAGGCATTTGAAAACCGGATCCCTTTTATCTATGTTTTCATCGAAGAGCAAAGCGTCACTGATTTTGATTCATCCAAGAATATTGCAGTTGCCCTATTGAAACAATTCGGGTCCATTTGGGACGCGAATTATGAGGGACATGAGTTGCTGGATGAAGGACATATCTTCTCTCAGGATCGACGGCGCGGTTATTTTTGGGAAATCGCACCTAACGGCAAAATCCCAGAATTCATGGAGAAACATATCTTCGACCATGTTGAGAACAAAGCCAAACAATCCTTTTTTGTCGGGCGGTTAGGGGGTAGCCGCTTTGTCTTTCGGCTTCTGTTCTGGGCACCAGCGGATCAATACGATACGTATGTGTCTGTCTATGATAAAATTGTATCTTCTGTTGACTTTCGACTCTAATTGAACCTCCTTACAATTCCGCTATGATCTCCATCCCCACTCTATGCTCCGGTTTATTCTGTTCCGTTGAAAGCAGGCGATAATTGAATCTTAGTAGTAGATCTGTCACCTTCCGAACTTTATAATCTGCGGTGGTACGGACCTCATGGCTCACGCCTTCGTAGAAGTTATATCGTGTAAAAGGGATGCCTCCTTCGCTGTTGCCGTGGCTGAGCCGATAGGTGATGTCAAATCGTCCTTTGTTGATAAAGGAATAGGTTAGCCGATTTTCCAGCGAGAAAGTTCGGGTTCGGGCTTCCGGCGCGTCATCAAGATGTTCACGATCAGCCGTAAATTCGTGGCTGCTGGCAACGCCGAGTTGCAAAACACGGTTGAGTTCGTAATTAAATTCAAGCGTGTTTGTACGTTCAAACTGCGTCAAATCGGAAATCGCTTCTGACGCGTTCCCCTGCGGATCGAGTTCAGTAAACTGTTCCTCTTCCCGCCGCTGTTCCCATATTGCCTTAAATGAGAGTTTCGATGTCGGGTTCAGTGTTAAGTCCACCTCCCAATCCCGGCTGTGTCGTCGTCTCTCCCTGTTATTAATCCGCTTGTTGAGGAGACGATTGGTATCATATCCGAGGTCCAGACTCAATAGCGGCGACGGGGCAAAGTCGAGTCGATACCGCTGGTTGATTCGCCCAAAAATTGTGCGCTGGTTTCGCAGATTGCGTAACAGGTAGAGGCTTGACGGATCCGGATCCTCCTGCTCTTCCGTTATATTGACCACCGCCTGCCCGCGAATGGCGTTTGCTAACCATACTAGGTTACTCTGAGTTTCGGTCTGCCTGGACCTAGTGGTTATGCCACCTCTCCGACGCGACGTGAAGCGGCGTGGCTGAAAACGCAGGCTCAACTTTGTGTCAATTGCAGAAACGGGCTTGTCCTCGACATTCTGGATGAATTTGATATAGTCTCCTTCCTCGAAGTCTTCCCTGTAATGCAGATCGTCGATTTTGACATAATGTCCCTCGCCCGGCTTGATTTCTCGTCCTGTGAATGGATTGACATTTGTGAAAATTTCGCGTCGTTCTGTTGCCAACTTTTTGTCGAGTTCATAGGTGAGTTGCCCGTCCAACGCTCGGTTAAACGGTGTGAGACGCATTTCGATGTCTGCCAACTGCGTCCTTGAGTCGGAGTTTGGTCCTCGCTCCGCCTTGAATACCCGCCGAGAGATATTGGTCGAGACGTTTGCCCACTTACGCGGCTGAGAAAAGAGCCCCACCGTCCAGGTCCTTGCGCTTGTCGCCCGCTGCCAATCCGAGAAGCCTAATGCCTTTCCATCAAGGGTGAGCAGGGGTTCTTTATCGAAAGCCCTTTCGATTGCGTATTTTGTGTTAATTGACACCCACCGAAAGTCGACAAGATCGAGCCGTGTTGTTGAAATATTCCGTTTTCGGTTGAGGTTCACGCTATCATCGAAATCGAGATCAGTCGCTTCCAATTGTTCGATGGAGGCGTTTAGATTAAGCAGGCGGATGCGCTGGGAAAGTTGTCCGTGTCTACGGGCTTTGCGGAATTGATCCTGTCCCCTGACTTTTGAGGTGCTCCTTCGATAATCTCCTCTGAAACGGGGGAGGTATTGGCGTTTCATCAGTCCTTCCCGTGGATTGAAATCAAATCCGCCGTTGAGGTTGTTGCGAAGGGTGACATCGTCGAGCGGGGTAGTTGTATCAAGACTATTAAGACTTTGCTGATTTGCTGATTTCTTGAAACGTTCCTCTGTGCGTCCTAAGCCGTAATCGAGTTTGAGCCAGTTGACCGGCTTTACCTGTAAGTCAAGGTCTACAGACCTCTCATCGGGGGGTTGGACTGTGCCCAAATCACCCAATAGATACAGATCGTCGAACTGTTCCTCGGTGTACTGTTCCTCGTATCGAAACCGGGTGCGGTTGGTACTCGACGCTCCGACAGGTACGAAATCCGCATCGAGAGATCGGAGCTCCAGATTCAACAACAACTTCTCGGTTGATGAATTGGCGAGGAGTTTCCAAGCGCGACTGAGTGTTTTACGGTCTTGGTCGGAGAAAGTGTTCTGATCCAATGCACCGAAGGCGATCTGTCCTTCCAGTGTCGGGACGTATTGGAGGAAACCTTGACTTTCGGTGAGATCGAGGCGTCCGTTGATGTCCCACACGGTGCGTCGTTGCGGAGCGATGAGAAGGTTCCCATCCCCGTCTGCGTCCAATTCGTTGCTCTGAAGTTCCTTGAATTCTCCTTCAGTTAGGACGATAAACGCATTTTCTGGGTCGTTTAGATCCGACTCAACAGCATAGCCGAACCCGATCGTGACCCGTTCACCGGGCAGATTCAGCGAACCACTGACGCCTTGTAGGTTTCGCTGATACGCCAAGTCTTCGGGGATATATTCAAAATCGACGCGGATAATATCATTGCTTGTGATTAAGTGTTTGCTTGTGAATTCAATAATTGGATCGCCGTAGTCACGGATCACGTAGTCATTGTTTTCTCCACGCCGCATCCGTTGACCGTTCAGCCAGACAATTTCGGTCCCCGCTTTCACGATGACAAACTCACCATCGACATCAATACGATATTCGCTGCGCCCTTCCTCACCTCTGATTGTCTTACTAGCGGACTGTCCCTTGGGGAGGGCGGTCGGTATCAGACGAAATTTTCCCCACTTAAAATCTCCTGAGACCTGCACCCCCTCTAGTGCACGGTCAAAAAATATATCCGTGTCGCCAAGCGATCCCTCAAAATCCCCCAACAGTCCTGTGACGTTTGGACTTGTGATGCGGATGAGTTTCTGATCAATATCTTGAATATCTTCGGTTGTGCCTTCGGGTTGGATGGGCAGGTCTTGATCTGAGAGAAGTGCCGTGACGCTAATGTTCTCTGAGACTTTGCCATCGACACTGATTCGCAAGGCGTGCTCCGGAGACAGCGATCTTGTGCTGCCGGCCGAAACACCGAAAGTCTGCGTTCCTGTTACCTGCACCGGCGGCAGCCCTGATTCCGATGGACGTGGTTGGATCAGATCTGTACGGGGTTCAAGTTTGACTTCACTGGGCGGCTGCTCTAACGGCTGATCTTGTCGAAAAAGGTCTCGTTTATACCCTTTTTTAATTGCAAAGGGCAAGGCTCTATAGGTAATTTGCACGGTGGCTTCGGGAGGATAATCCTTTAGGAAGCTGACTGTTCCCGTCCCGTAATCAATGAGGTAGTCCAAGTTTTTGGTGAGCTTTACACCAGTAATTGTAATATGCTCACTATCACGGATGGGGGGCCAATGTTTCAGAATAAGAGGGTCAGGGAGGTCTTTGAATCGGATGGATTCGGTTTTCTGCAAAAGGGAAAGGGGCGGTAATTGGAGCGGGTCGCGCTCGGATTCGGCGGCGTAGGAGACGGAAATGAGAATGCCAATGAGTAAGAAATGCGACGTTGCGAGAAGTTTCCCCATAAACAGATACCGGGAGCCAGAAGAGGCGTGATAGCGAAAAAGTGGTCAGAGCTTTTGGACTAAGAGTTACCTTGATGTTTTTCGAGTCTAACTTGCTGTGTCATCCCTTTGTTTACGTGATACTTTTCTTTCTTCATGTTTTCGGTCTTGGCTGCGTTCCGAGGAATTTCCGATGGGTGAACATATCAGTCCCCCTTTACATTAAAGAAATAATAGATACACCGCACAAGATATGATATAATAACGCGCTGCAAACTTCAGCAATAATTTTGGATAGAAATCGCATTTTTGCTAGTATCATATCATTCGATGAGGAGGATTCACGATTGCCAGTTGCTTTGGATCCCGATGAAATCGGGGCGAAAATTATTGATGGAAAAGAGCTCGCCAGATCTGTCCGGCGCAAAATTCGGCGCCAAGTGAAGAAACTTAAATTTACACCCGGACTTGCGGTGGTCCAAGTTGGGGACGACCCCGCTTCGACCGTCTACGTCAGCAACAAGGAGAAGGATTGTCGGTATGTTGGCTTTCATTCGGAGGTGCATCGAATGCCGGCGGAGACACCGCAGGCAGCGGTCATAGAGCGGATTCACACGCTGAACAGTCGTGAGGATATCCACGGCATTATCGCTCAAATGCCGGTTCCTGACTCTATTGATGGGGATGCTATCATCAACGCGATTATACCTGAAAAGGATGCCGATGGTCTGACGCTTGTGAACTTGGGCAACCTCCTCATCAACCGTGAACAAACTGTTCCGTGCACACCGGCAGGAATTATCCGCCTGATTGAATCAATTGGTGTGGAGATTGAAGGGAGCCGTGCCGTTTGCGTGGGGCGCAGCAGCTTGGTCGGCAAACCTGTGGGGTTGATGCTGCTCAACCGCAATGCGACGGTCACTTACTGCCACACGAGGACTCGCGACCTTTCGTTGGAAACCCAGCAAGCGGATATTTTGATTGCGGCAGTTGGCAGACCTAAATTGATTACAGCAGACATGGTAAAACCGGGGGCGGTTGTGATTGACGTGGGAATTACTATTACTGAAGATGGCTTTGTCGGTGATGTTGATTATGAGAGTGTCGAAGGGGTCGCCGGTTTTATCACGCCTGTCCCCGGCGGCGTCGGTCCAATGACACGCGCAATGCTATTAGAAAACACATTAGAATTAGCTCTAGCTCGGAAAGGGCAATAGGTTTATTAGTTGATGGATGGATTCAATTCTTAAAACTATGAATTACACATTTAGGACTTACGCAGTAGAAGATAATTCTGATTTCCGACAAATATTGCGGGGCAAGATGCCCCACAGTTGGTTTGATAGGAAGGAATAAGTAAGGCCTAACATCATACAAAAATGGAGGTTTATTATGGGATTTCCCGGATTTGATCTTAACGGTAAGGTGATGTTGGTTACAGGTGCGGGTAAAGGCATCGGTCGAGGTCTCGCTATCGCTGCAGCACAGATGGGTGCCGATGTAATTTTGAATAGCCGGACGCTCTCTGATCTTGAAGAGGTTGCGGAAGAGATACGGACAGCGGGCGGTAAGGCTGAACCGGTCGTTTTCGATGCGAGCAAAATGGATGAAATTGCTCGTGGTGCACAAGAAGCGATCGATGTCTGGGGACGGATTGATGTCCTTGTCAATAACGCTGGCACGAACCGCCCGAAGCCTGCGCTTGAGGTCACTGAGGACGATTGGGACACTGTTTACGACTTGAATCTCAAAGGGCTATTTTTCCTCACGCAGGCACTCGTGAAGCCGATGATCGAACGAGAAAGTGGAAAAATCATCAACATTACTTCGACAATGGCGCTGGTGGGAGGTCCGTTGCGAACGATTTACTCCGGTAGCAAAGGTGGGGTTGTGGCATTGACAAAAGGGCTCGCGGTCGAGTGGGCACCTCATAACGTAACGGTAAATACTGTTGCTCCCGCGTTTACACGAACGCCGCTTGCTAATGAACTGTTAAAACGTAAGGAGTTCTATGACGATGTTGTGCGTCGCATTCCGATGGGGCGGGTTGGTGAGGTCGAAGAGGTTGTCGGTGCGGTGCTGTACCTCGCTTCGGACGCTGCCAACTGGGTTACGGGACAAACCATCGCTGTTGATGGTGGTTGGGTTGCTTGGTAGATTATTCGGTGAAGATCACAATCTAACAGATCGTGGTACAAAAGAATACTTTGTTGGGTTTCACTTTATCTGTCTGTAAGCGGGTGTTGTTGGACTCCCGATCCACTATTGTGGTTGATAAGGACTCACCTTTAACCGTTCAACCCAACCTACGGACTGTCAAATGTCAACAGAACCTAATCAATTACGAATTCGGAATAGGTTTTCCAAAAGGAGTAAAGGATGACAACAAGCGTCTCTGCAAATGGAGTCTCCATACCTGAGATGGTTTCCATCAAGGCGACCGAAATCTCTGCGCCACCTGGGTGGGCGCTGATGGAGCGTAACTTGATCGATCTCATGGAGGAAGCGGCACCCATGATGGTCAAAAAGTACACGGAACCGGGAGGTGCCCTTTACTTCGCAGAGGATTTCGACGACCTATATGAGCAGTTCTATAACTGGTCCCTGTTCTACGCCATGGGTGCCGATGAGAGCCTACTCAACCTTGCGCTACAGGGGTGGAACGCGTCAACCCGAATCAGTGACGACAGTTTCAATCATCGCCTTCGACACAATGATTTCACAAAAGTGTTCAGACCGTCGATGTACAATGAGTTCTGGAATCTGGCGCAATCGACGGAGTGGCATCATCTCGGCGAAGGCAACATGGCGTTCTACGATTTCGGTGTCGCTTGTCCCACGGTTTCGGAGAACGTCCGTCGCGCGCGGAGATTTGCTGCGATGTTCATCGGTGAGGATCCGGAAGCGCCCAATTACGATCCGGAATATAAAATCCTTCGATCCCCGTTTCATTCGAGTCAGGGACCGAGGTTACAGGCAGATGCGAATTTCGTGAACACTATGCTGCTCGCCGGAAGATATCTAGGCGGGGAGGTCAACTATTACGGTGTACGTGCGAGTCTGTATCCGATCGTGGAAGACCTTGAACTGAATTGGTATGAAGACCCAAAACGCAGGGAAGAGATTGTCGAGCTGTTTGAGAAGATGGTCTTACATGCCGACACACCCAATAGTTTGGGTGCTACTGCTCTTGTGACCAATGCTTACCTGTATACAGGTGATGAGAAATACAAGCGGTGGGTATTGGAATATACAGAAGCTTGGCTAGATCGGATGCGTCGCAATAATGGGATTATGCCCGACAATGTGGGACCTACTGGAAAAATTGGAGAGCACCGCAATGGTTCGTGGTGGGGTGGGCAGTATGGATGGAATCATTATCAAGGCTACAATATCATGTTTCATTCACTCACCATCGCCGCGGAATGCGCCTTACTGCTCACTGGTGACTTTGGCTATCTTGAGCTCCTCCGCTCACAGATTCAGCTGCTGTTGGAAAATTCGGTGACGCGGGAAGATGGGCAACTTATTATGCCTACGCGATACGGTCCCGATGGCTGGTGTTATGACCCGCCTGTCGGTCCTTCAAACGATGATATTCTGCCCAAGAGGGGTGTCTATACGGGTCCAATCCCGTGGCGGATGCAGGAACTTGCTCACCTGTATCATGCTTCGATGTCTGATGAAGACTATGAGCTAATTACGCGGATACGAGAGGGTGAGGTCGAGCGTAATTGGAATGAAATTGGAGATAGGGGTGGCGAGAAGAACGGGGGCGAAACAGAATTTGCCCGCTTTCAATACTACGATGGGTTGAATCCAGATTGGCCCGAGAAGATACTGAGTGCGGAGTACCGATGGGCGCTGGAGGCTTTCGATAAAATTCGTCTCGACGATCGCACCGTCGAGGAAATTATTACGACGGACTTCTTCCCACCCAATCCTGTTTTCACGAAGGGCTTGACGCAGGTCACAATGGGGGCACCGCAATCGGTTTACAATGGTGGACTGCTCCGAGCGACTGTACGCTATTATGATCGGGATAACGCTCGCCCCGGCTTGCCGCAAGATGTTGCCGCTCTCGTCGATAAATTGGGGGCAGATGCTGTCGGAATCCAACTGGTGAACCTTAGCACGACTGAAACCCGAAACGCTATTGTGCAGGCGGGTGCTTTCGGGGAGCATCAGTTTACCGGGCTCAAATACCGAGAGATGAATCAAGAGGAGTTACGTCAAAATCCCTATCTATGGCTCCGGTCAGAGCGGGAATACGCGGAAAAAGAGATTCCGGTTGATGGGAAGTATTTTGCGGTAGAACTTCCGCCTTCAACCTCTGTCCGGCTGGAGGTCGGCATGAGACGCTTTGTGAATGATCCAAGCTACGCCTTTCCGTGGCATGGGGAGACGATTCCGGTGCCGTTTCAATAGTTCCGTGGAATTTGCCATATTAAATGAGGCACTCCTCTCCACATCTGCCGGCCCGATAAATCGGGATCGAAACTGAGGGACGAAAGTGTCTATTTATTTTTAGAATTCACTATAATCTTGATTCCAAACCATTTATTCATTATTGGGGCGTGTGAGATTACATTGCCTATGAACTAATCTTGCATTGTCAGGAACTGTTTTGCCTCCACGCCAATAATGTGTGTCGTGATCTAACGCTGCATCATAAATGTCTGCTATTTTCTGGCCACATATTTCACAGACTTTGTTGCTTTGTTTATACATCTCCTCTTTTAGTGTGCGAGAAAAACATCTTTTTGGATCTTTTGGTTCAGAGTTCTTCATGATTTCTCTCAGCCTGTCTCTCCAAGTCTCAAAGGCATACTCTATGCGGTCGTAGTCAGAAGTATGGCTGCTGACGGAGTCAAACCATTTCTCGTCCGTCAGAAGGAGATCGACATATTCTTCATAAATAGAATCTGCAGACTGGGTGAGTTGAACTAAATCATACTCAGTAAAAGACACCATTATCGCCTGATATGCTGCTGCATTAACATTTTTTGGCTCTATGAGGTTTAACCTAAAGCCACGATCTCCCCAAATAGTGAATGCTGCTTTAATTGCTTTTTTAAACTGATTTTCATATTCTTGCAATTTTTGATCGTCCGCATTTTGATAGGTGCGACAGAACTCATTCAAAAACGCTTTCATTCCCTTTTTAGCGTTTTGATACTTTAGTTGGTAATACGCCAAAAAACGCAGAACGTATTCGCGATCTGTCATTCTTTTAGATAAGCCTTTTTGATTCATACACTGTGTGAATTCAGAGATTTTTACTAAATTTTTAATCAGATCATTTAATGATCCTGGATAGACGCAGTTTCTTATTTCCATCGCATTAAGAGACACTCCGCCGGTGTTCAATCTCTCAAACATCTCAAACATTAAATCCTTTGGAGTATCTACGGATAGTTCAACGGTGCTAAGCAAATAATCGAATAATTTTTCCTGTAGACGTGTAGGCAAATCCTTAAATTGATGTCCATTAAAGTTTTTGTGTGCCAGTAATCCGGACAATTTATACTTATTTAGGAGTTACGCAGTTGAGCATCCAAATAGGTTATAATAGTGTTTATGAATCCAGCCAAATGTACCGAATATGACTACATCAACTTTGTGATAGCCACACCGAGTGCCTACAGTTGTACAGAGGCGGCCCGCGTGCAACCTCCAGACGATAATCCGCCCGCCCATGACTCATTGAATCGGTTGCTGTATCGACTGCCTGCTGATTCAGAAGCCTTGTGGAACGAGGCAGCACCTTGCGTTAACAAAGCCCAAGGCGTTTTAGTCATAGACGACTCAACGCTTGACAAACCGTATGCCCAAAAGATGGACCTTGTCACCCGGCATTGGTCAGGCAAACACAAACAAGTCGTTTCAGGAATTAACCTCATTACGCTGATGTGGACGGATGGTGACAGCCACATTCCTTGTGACTATCGCTTGTATAATAAAGACCATGATGGTTTGACCAAAAATGACCATTTCCAAGTACTGATTGCCACTGCTCATGATAGAGGATTTGCTCCGGAGTGTGTCGTGTTTGACAGCTGGTACAGTAGCTTGAAGAATCTAAAGACAATTCAAAAGTATCAATGGCACTGGTTGACCCAATTGAAGTCGAATCGACAAGTCAACTTAGATAGACAAGGTAATCAACCGGTTAACCACCTACCGATTAGCAACAAAGGCACTATCGTTCATCTGAAGGGATACGGATTAATTAAAGTGTTCAAGATTGTCTCCCCAAACGGTAACATTGAATACTGGGCAACCAGTGACCTATCAATGAACGATATGTTTCGACTCAAATATGCTGAGTTGTCTTGGGCAATTGAAGAATATCATCGAGGTATCAAGCAATTTGTTGGCGTTGAAAGGTGTTTTGCGCGCAAGGCGGTGGCACAACGGAATCATATTGGACTCGCATTGAGAGCATTTCTACGCATTGAGCGACACCGGTTTTTCACAGGTACCAGTTGGTTTGAAGCTAAAGTCTCTATTATCAGAGAGGCTGTGCGGGCTTATCTCGCTGAACCACTTTACACCTTAAAGCCAACTGCGTAACTCCTACTTATTATTAAAAAAATCGAATATTGAGTTTAACCTCTGTTGGCCGTCAATGACTTCATATTCGTCTCGATCGTTTTGCGCTAAGTAGATAAGAGGAATGGGTATATCTATCAAGAGCGACTCGATGAGAAGCGAGGCACGTTTGGGTGTCCATACATAATTGCGTTGCCAGTCCGGATCAAGTATTAAACGCCCAGATTGATGCCAACGATGAAATTGTTCCAAACTGCGTTCGCCCTTTCTATATGATACCTTTTCTTCACGGGCCATTTCTAAAATATCTTCTTCTGACGTTTCATCTTCAGGTTGATTGTTGCTATCTTGCATGTGTATCTCCTTTCACTTCAAAATTATCGCTTATATCAACGTAAGGTGCTACTTATAACGCAAGTTGCTAGTAGTATGAAAAACGGAGTTTTTCGCGCCCATATTGCCTGATTTTGGGAAAATCAGTTGAATTTCCCCTTAAATCATCTGCCTTTTCTGTAAAAAACTCGGTTTTTGACGCTTGATTTACCAACTAGCAACTTAGGTTACTTATAAGGAAACCCTGTAGATCCACTCGTACCCACCTATCAGTGAGGCTGAGAGAATCCCCCAAATAAACCCGGATAGTTGTATTATAATCAGGAAACCATCCGACTAAAGATCGCGGAAGTGCTATTAATCCTTTATTTACTCGACTTTGGGAGATTTCGATCGTCTGATAATCATAGTTGATCTCGCTTTTAGTTCTCATTATCTTCAATAACCTCAATATCATCGGCAAACCGCCAGTCCTCTAAAGTCGAAAGAATTTCCTTTTCATTATAGGCAAACTTCTAGCGGTATTAAAAGCAAACTCTTCACTTTCTGCGTCAATTTCATAAGTACAATAACCTGAGTAATATGTGCGGATAAGGTATTTCATTTCCTACTCCCCTAACATTGATAGGTTTTTATAGTAAGAATCACGAACGCCACTTAATCATCATAGCATTTTATACGCTTTTTGGCAATTTTTTAATTCACTAGGACCTACGCGCCTCTGTAGGGAACAACGATCGTTGTTCCCTACAAGTTCGCTAATGGATCCCCTGCTGTAGTTGCCCGATTCATCGAGCGTCGTTGTGTGGCGATGAATTGCCGAACTACTCAGGTAATGGTTCCAACGATGCACCGACAGGACGTGGTCCCGTTGGACGCCAGGGAATCGAATCGTAGGATCGGTATGCGATATCAAGATGCGGTGTTTCGAGGCGAACATAGCCTTGATGGCGTGAGTCAAGAGCGGCTTCCAACACACCCGATGTAAGCAATGTCCGTTCGACTGGATAGGTAGGGATCCCGGTGACAAACATCTCTTCGATATTCAGGCTGAGGTAACTGAAATGTGGGTGTGGATCCCCGTGCAGGTAGAATTCTGAACCGTAGATCTCACCACCGACCCGCCCTGCGTAAGCTAGGTCTGTTACATAACCGTTCAGCATCAGGGCAGCACCGCGAAATCCATCCCGATATTCTAGCAGAAAAAGTGCGGGATTTTCGCAATGATCCTCCATAGCTCCGGAAGGTTTGTTCTCAATTGGCGCGCAAGCAGCTTCCGCTATTTCCCGCCACCATGCGCCCGCTTTACCCGCTTCCCACACTGCATCACCTTCCAAGCAGGTCACGGCTGCGACACCGGTTTCACCGCCAACGCGCCGCTCGACCATACATTGAAGGGTTTCTAGCGTATGAAAGCCGTAGATATCCAATCCTGAGTAGCCAATTGAGACCGCTTCTGTGATTGGGGTCTCCAACGGGTGCTCCAGCCACGGATTGCGGTAACCAAAAGGGAGCGATGAACCCGCCATGAACGGGGCACCGAGCTGCGCTGCACGGTCAAACATCCATTTGGCGTCGTGCCAGCTATAGGAGAGGTGTTTATCATTAAAGACGGGGACACCTCTGCCGCTTGTCGAAAAAACGCCACAAATCTGCTCCATGAAATATTTACGCGGATAGAGTTGCTGGTCTTTTTCGTTCCAAGCGTAGTCGCCGTGCTCCCCGATCAGGAGGACACCATCGACAGCGAGTTCACTTCCACCAAGCGTCAATGCCTTGACGATACTCGGATAGATTGGCACGTTATGTGCTGCGGCGAACCCACGGCTCAGATCATTTTCGGGGAACTGATCGACATACATTGACGCAATTTCGACGCGTGGTTGAATCAACCCATCGTCCGTGGGAATCCCCTTCAGGAACTTGGTGACAATGACATCGGCGTGCGACCCCGGACGGTATTCAGTGATGATTGCTGCAATTTTTTTGCGTTCAGACATTTTGCTATCTCCTTTTACGTTTCATAGACCACACCCAACTTGATGCTTTTCTCCGGTGCTTCATCAATATCACGATAGGCTTCTGCCGACTCATTGAATGGGACAATTGGATGAACCAAACCTTCCACCGAAAGTCTCCCTTCCTGCAACAGTGCAAATGCCTCTGTATGCAGCCGCTGTGTATCCCACAACGGATGGCCAGGGATAGGTTGGCTCACATCGCGGGTCGAAATCATGGTCAACCGATTTCGATGCCACTCTCCTTCAAGGCTTAATGCGCGGGCGTCGCCTGTGTAATACGCCGAAGATACGATGGTTCCCATGTAACCCGTAGCGCGCAGCGCATCGTTTAGTGCACCATAAATGCCACTTGTCTCTAGGGAGACATCAACACCAACTTTGTCTGTTAGGTCTTTGATAACTAGTCCAGCATCTTCGGCAAGTGGATTGATGACTACATCTGCACCGTGCCGCTTGGCAAGCTCGCGGCGGACGGGAATTGGGTCGGTTGCAGCAATCCACCGTGCGCCTTGAAGCCGTGCAATCTGCACTGCCATCTGCCCGATTGCGCCAAGCCCAAACACCGCCACCCGATCACCGAGACCGATTTTGGCATCCCGCACCGGACTGAGTGCCACACCCGCCGGATCCGAATACACGATGGCTTCGGCGGACATCTTCTCCGGGGCTTCATCTAGACGCTCTTCATGGACGGTGTGTGTTTCGCGGATAGGCAGGTGTCCGAAAACACGATCCCCTATTTGAAAACGTGTGACATCTTCACCGACTTCAATCACTTCACCGACTGTCATGTTACCTAACCGTGTCGGGAATTTCGGGGGACCTCCTTCTCCAACGTGCATCCGTCGTTCCCACTCAAAAGGGGAGGTATGATCTTTCGTTTCGGAACGGTAGCCGCGAAGTTCTGATCCGTGTTTGGGGGCGGAAAAGATGCTTCGCATCCGCACTTCGCCGGGGTTGAGGGATGGTTCCTCATATTCTTGAAGTACAGGTGTCCGTGGTGCAACAGCAACGAGTTCTCTGGGCATTTTTGAATCCTTTTGTATTGTGTCAAAGCACGCTGCCTGCCTCTTTGCACCAATTCTCTATATGGGTATGGCAACGTGCTCCGTCTAAAAATAGAAGCCGCTTAGGATAAGCGGAGATGAATCCCGATTTATTGGGACAAATCCCATTCTTGCTATCAGAGCAAAAGTCTGATTTGAGGTGCCATTAGCAAACGATTTTCATTATAGTTAACGCAAGTTGCTAGTGTTTATGTAACGATGAGTGTAATCATAGTAGCGATGAGAAACAAAACGACTTTCATCTCAAACCCAGCGGCAGTGACCGCATGAATAGAGCGGGGTAGCCGTTGGGTAATTAAACTGTTTGTCACCTCCACTCGCTTGCGATAATGGTGGTGTAGGTAAACCTCCCATGGTTCATATTGACGCTTACTGTTCTTTTTGCGCAACGGTTTGAGCATGATGCCCGCTTCGGATAAAGCGTCCTCAATTGCATAATTACAGTAGGCTTTATCCGCATAAACCGTCGCGCCTTGAGGCAGGTCAAACGGATAATACCGCAACCCCATCACATCACTAAAACTCCCCGGTGTTAAGAAAAACTCAACCGGTATGCCAGCCTCGGTCACCATCAGATGCAACTTCAGTCCATAGAAGTATCTGCGTTTACTGGCTATCACCCCTCGCCACACTTCACCTTGATAACGTTTGGCACCAGAGATACGAATCACGTCACACGCCGGGACGGGATAGGAGTCAATGGCATACAGTTGGTTGGGGTTTTGTGCTTTACAGTCGGTGGCAAGTGATTCAAAAAGGCTTTGAAACATCGGTGCAATTTGGTGGAGTCTTCGGTTGAATCGTGCCTTACTGAGCATATTGGGAATATATCCCTGTTCTTTGAGTAGCCTGCGTGCCCGCTGTTGATTACCACCGAACAGTTCTGCTGCGACTAAGGCGGTGGTCATCACTTCAGCGGCAGACATTTGGGTTCGGGGGTCATCTTGGTATCCGTGTTGAATTAAGTGATCGTCACAAAGTGTATAAAATGCTACGATGGTCAAGTCCATGGAATTCTCCTGTGTTAAGAGTTTTGTTTTGCCTAACAAATACTCTAACGGAAATTCCATGGATATTCAACTAGCAACTTGCGTTTATATAATAACGCAAGTTGCTAGACAACCTGTAGTTGAGCGTATCGAAATACCGCCTGTCCCCCTGGTCTCGATTTATCGGGAATTCAGCGGACTTCCGTATGCCGTAACCTGTGTAACTTTTCCCTTTTTCGTGTTACCTTTGTTACCTTTTTCGCTAAAAAAGCCCAGAGCAGCCTATTTTTCCTGTTTTTACCCAAGTTGCTAGATAGCCGTTGTCAAGCGAGTCGCAATTCGGAGGGGACGCCCCTACTTGGTTTATCAACTAGCAACTTGCGTTATAGTTATTCTATGGATGGTTGTCAACGGAATTGACTCCACTCGACCAAAAATCTACGGGAGATTTGTAGTGCTACTTTAGAATTGACCGTATATTTGGGACGTGATAAGATATAATTTGGCGTTGCAGATAAAGGTGACTGTCAGCAACTGAAGTTTAAGTACATGATGCCGAAGTGCGGCACGGCTTGAATTGCCCCGATTCCAGTTCTTAGCGAAAGCGTCTATGTCTACATCAACAATTCCTCGTTCGGTGCAGCAGCGGATAACGGCAACGTTGTTCATCTCGCAGAGTTTATTCAGCGCATCGATGATTTTGTCGTTTACACTCTTGCCGATTATTTCTGCACAACTGGGTGGAACAGACCGTGCCGCAGGACTACCGCCTACAATGATGATGCTGGGTCGTGCCGTTGCTGCCTACCCTGTGGGGTGGCTGATGGATCACATAGGGCGGCGGCCGGGGCTGGCACTGGGCTATTTATTTACTGCAGCCGGATCAGTGCTCTGCGTGCTATCAATAAGCATGTGGGGGTCATTACCATGGCTCTGCGCCGGTGTGTTGTTGACGGGCATGGGACGCGGGGTGAGTGAACAAGCGCGTTTTATTGCAGCTGAGGTCTATCACCCTGTCAAACGAGCGGGGGTGATTGGTCTTATTGTTTTCGCGGGGACTATAGGTGCTGTAGGTGGTCCGCTGCTGGTATCTCCTTCGACTTGGATAGCGACAGCCTTCGGCTTGCAGGCCCACGCTGGTCCTTATCTGATATCGGTAGTCCTTGCTGTCCTAGCTCTGATGCTGACTCTTCTCTTGCTATATCCAGATCCCATGAAGATTGGAAGGACGTTGCCGGGAGATCTGAATGCGGCAGACGAGCAGAACACCGGACGAAAGTTGTGGCAAATTTTTATTGACCGGACAGTGAGACTTGGTGTCGCAGCCATGATAATCGGCCAGTTCGTTATGACGCTGATTATGGTGATTACGCCGCTGCACATGAATCATCACGCGCACGGGGAACAGGCGATTTCGTGGGTGATAATGGCGCATACGTTGGGGATGTACGGGCTTTCGAGCCTGACGAGCCGTTTGGCAGACCGTTTCGGTCCGGTAAAAATAGTAGTCGTCGGTGCATTGATACTGGGCGTCTCGGCTGTGCTGACGCCAATTTCCAATCAAGTTTCCATGCTTGCTTTTAGTCTTTTCTTACTGGGGCTGGGTTGGAATTTCTGTTTTATCGCGGGGTCTGCGCTGTTTTTCAGTGGTCTATTGCCTGTCGAACGCGGTCGTGCACAGGGTGCTAGTGAGATGACGGTGGCTTTAGCGGCGGGAATAGGCAGTTTGGGAACAGGCGCGGTGTTTGCCGAGGCAGGAATTGTAGCGGTGAGCGCAATGGGGCTCGCCTTTTCATTGGTGTTAATCGTCGCGTCGGTCTGGCGGTTGTTCACGATGAGATGAGATCTGTTGGGGTTTCTCACCGCCCCGCATAGGCGCAGTTGGAAACAGCGCCTACCAAACATGAGGAGCGAAAGTGTCTATATTATTTTTAGAATCCACTATAAATAGAGAATATAACGGAGGAAATGATGATTGGTGTATTAACTCACCACTGGGCAAATGAGGAACAGTTTGACGAGGCTCGCGAACTCTTGGACCGCAACGGTCTAGCACAGAGCAAAGCCCCCGGGTTCATTAGTCGGGTGACGCTTGTCTCCACCACCGACCCCACAAAAATAACCTCGCTGGTGACTTGGGAGAGTAACGAGATTTACGACGCTTGGCGCGCTTCTCCAGAGCGGGCAGCTATCATGGGCGGCGCGTCGGTGTTGTGGTCGCAGCCTACGGAGTCAGAACGGTTTGAAGTTGTGGGTACGTTAGAAAAATGAGTCTGAAATGAGGAAATGGCAGATAGATCTTAGCAATAGCTATGCTTTTCCACAAAGAAATTGTGGGTAGCGATAACGGTTCTGGAGGTCGAGGCGAAAACCTCTGCCCTCCAGAACCCTCCTCGCTAGCGCAGGCGTTTTTGGCCCTACTCAACAAACGATCCCTCTTGCTGCACCCGGTCGTAGATTCGGGCGAATTCCTCGGAGCCATCGTCGTCCCAAAGTTCCTGCTTGAGTCCCCGGATAGTACCTTCCTCTCGTCCCGTCAATCTACTTACCGACGCGAAGGACGGAGTATAAATCTTATGCCCCCCCGCCATGTGCAGCACCCCGACATGTTTAGGAATCTCTGTCGGTTGGTTTGCTGCTACCCGCGCTAGAGCGTCTTCATCTACCTCAATTCCCAACCCGGGACCTTCTGGGACGGGCGAGAATCCTTCAATTATCGGAATCCGTTCGGTGATGTCTTCCTCATACTGGTCATCGAGGTTTACGGTGTGACCTGTCATGGTGGGCAAAACAGCTCCCATGTGCAATGCCAGTGCCTTGGTAAGTGTGCCACCGGTCAACTGTATAATCACCTGAAGATTTGCTTTCCCACACGCAAACCCTCGTATTAAGCTATCACCGATGCCGCTCTCGCCAACCATGTAAGCGTCTGCAAGTCCGTGGATGATTTCTTGTACACCGCCGAGTTGTGGAACGTGCATGACAATTGGAAGACGGCTCTGTTCCCGTAACCGCCGCCAACCGTCTATATCGTTTCGGACAATTGGATCCTCAATGAAACCGACGACGGGGTGGTTCTCCAATTCTCGCACAATAGGCAGCACTGCTGCCAAGCTGCGATTACTGTTGAAGTCGTAGTGAATCTTAAATCCTTCGGGAGCTACCTCTGCTGCTAACCGTGTTTGCTCCATCACGTCGTAGTATTCACAGGTGTGCATCTTAAAGGTCATATACCCTTGGTCTACTGCCCGCTGGATTTCGTCGCGGAAGACTTCTGGCGCTGCGGGTCTCGTCCATGCAGCGACAGAAATTGCGTCTCGGACTTTCTGCCCCATCAGTTTGTAGGCAGGGACCTCTAAGTGTTTGCCCATCACATCGTAGAGGGCGCCGCACAATCCTATATTCAAATTGTTATTAATAAAATCAAATGGATTGCAGCCGATAAGCGGTTCGACGCTTGATTGATCAGGTGCTGAACAGCGATAGTCGCCATAGCCGACCAATCCGTTGTCTGTGTGCACTTTGAAAATCGTGCGGTGGTTAATAGCTGAAAATCGTGCTTTGTAATCTGTATTGCGTGCGGCGATACGTGGATAAATCGGGATAATCTCAATGTCTGTGATTTTCATATTCTTAACTCCTAATCATATGGAACATATCGGTGCGCAGTGTTGCGTCCGGGTTGGATAAATCCTTTAATCTGTTTTACATCCACAAGTGGTTGTGGACGGCCACTGTAACGATTCAATTCTGGACAATTATTGCATTCGAGGCCGATAAAGTCAAGGGCTAGGATTATTTAGTTTTCGGTTTTTTCTTTTTACGTTATAATCAGAACTTGGAACTGCACATCAGATCGGTTACATTTGAGGCTATAGACTTTAATCCTGAGCAGCTTGCAAATCCTTGCAATAATTTGACGAGAGACATGTCATGGAGAGGTAGATGAGACACGATATGCCGATTTTTTACGACCATAAAATCGAAACTATGTCGAGAAGCGACTTAGATGCGTTACAACTTACCAAGCTCAAATGGCAGGTCGATCGATGTTATCACCGGAGCGACTTTTACCGAGGACGCTTTAATGCAGCAGGGATCTCACCGACAGATATCAAAACCTTGACTGATATCCGCAGGTTTCCTTTTGTCCATAAGGAGGAGTTACGCGAGGAGCAAGCTCAACACCCGTTTTTGGGGAGATTTACCGTCGCACCGGAGGCAGCGTTCCGGGAGGTACACCCAAGCACCGGAACCACAGGTACGCCTGTCAACACAATTTGGAGCGCGACAGATGTGCAATACATCACGGAGGTGACGGCTAGAACACTCTGGAGTATCGGTGTCCGTCCGGGGGATGTTTTGCAGAATGCTTTTGCGTATGGGCTTTGGGTGGCGGGTTTGGCGGTACACTACGCGGGGGCAAAAATCGGCTGCCTTGTGATTCCAATCGGCGCGGCGTTGACCGAGAGACAAATTGATTACATGGTGCGTCTCAAGAGCACGGTTCTCATTGCGACTCCTTCCTATGCCATCTATCTCGCCGAACAACTGAAAGCTCATAATTATAGCATCTCGGATATCAACCTCCGGATTGGCTGCTTTGGTGGGGAGCCGGGCACGGAGGTGCCAGCGACACGCCGAACCATCGAAAGGGGGCTCGGCATCGACGCCTACGACTACTATGGACTCGCCGAAATTGGTCCTACTTTTGCCAGCGAATGCACTCACAAAACGGGGTTACATTGGAGTGAGGATCTCCATTTGATTGAAGTGATCGATCCTGAGACGAAACAGCCTGTCGCGGAGGGGGAGGTAGGGGTTCTCGTCATCACACACCTTGAGCGGCGTGCCACGCCGATGATCCGGTACTGGACAAGTGATCTCGTGCGGCTTGACCGATCCTTGTGTCCGTGTGGGCGCACTCATGCCCGATCTCCTGAAGGCATCTTGGGCAGGGCAGACGATATGATTGTTTTTATGGGTGTCAATTTTTATCCGATGCAGGTGGAGCAGGTGGTGCGCTCCTTTGAAGAACTGAGTCCCGAATACCGTATTTGGTTGACGCATGACACTTCAACGCAGCGGGATATCTGTACTATTTCGGTTGAGTTAGAACAGGAGGAAATGCCTAAAGAGCGGGTTTCAATACTTCAGGAAAAGGTCGCTAGCACACTCCGGGGGGTGTTGGGTTTTCGACCGGAGGTAACATTTGTCGATCAAGGAACCCTAGAGCGCACAGCGTTTAAGGCGAAACGGGTGATCGAGGAGAGACCAGCGTTTGTAAAAAAATTGTAGTGCCTTTCGGTTAGACTTATGTCAAAGGAAGGTGCAAAACATTAAGGGCGTGAAACGTGGAAGCTATTTGTTCATTGGTATATTAGTTCATTTCTAGGAGGTTTGAGAAGAATAATGAAAATAACCCGTCTGTATAGTGGCTCCGATGGCGAGTCTCATTTTGAGGATATAGAGATTCCTGTTGAAGATAGCGGCGACATCGGGGCGATGTCACAACTTCAAGATGCGACTGGCATCATTTTTCGAGAAACTGGTCCTGATTACGATTATGATTGGCATACCGTTCCACGCAGGCAATACGTCATCACGTTAAGCGGTGGGGTTGACATTGAGGTGGGCGACGGCACGACAAAGCGATTCGGTCCGGGGGATATTCTTTTGGCAGAGGATACCACCGGCAAGGGACATCGCAGCCGGGCGGTTAACGCTCAACCGCGGAGGAGCATTTTTGTGACATTGGATTGAGATATTGGTGAGTCGGAAAAAAGGAAACAAATCAGCAAGGCTCACGTTATATGTTAGGCTATATTCGATTCAAATTGCAACCTTTCGCTCACTTTATTCGTTTTTATTGACTAGTTGCACGAAGCCCTAATCGCATTCGGGAGTTGGAAAAGATGAAATCGCTTAGAGACAGAAGCATGAGAAAACAAAGATTGCCTATAACTTGGAAGAAAAATTGTCTCCATCATAGATGGCTGTGTCTTTTACCGATGCTCCTCATTGCCTGCAGCGGCTCCCTTGGGAAGATTCAATTGGAAAATGTCAATGATGCTATTGCACAATCTGAGGTCGCCATTGAACAGGCACAACTTGCAAGCGCTCAGTACCTTGCGCCAGACACCTTGCAACAGGCGGAAGATGACCTTGCAGGTGCGAAGGAGGCTGTGAGTGCGAAGGACGGACTCGGAGCGATGCGTCTAGCGTATAGCGCCTTGGCTCAAGCACAAATTGCTGAACAAGAGGCGATGTATAAATCGCAGGGGAATGGGCTAAATGCCATCATTAAACACAAGGAAGCGAAAATCGTTGCGCTTGAAGCAGATCTAGTAACAGCAGATGAGGCACTCGAAAAATCTCGAACGGATGTCCAACAGTTGGATATGCAAAAGGATCAGCTGCAAGTTGACATGGACCAAAAGATTCAAGAGACTCAACAAGCACATCAGAAAATGTTGCAAGATTATAATAAAGCCGAAACCGAGCGCGGGGACCTTCAGTCAAAATTGGATACGACCCAAACACAACTTCTGCAAGCGCAGAGTCAGGTGGAAGAACACGAGCGTCAGATTCATCGGTTGCGTCGTGAATTGGCAGATGCTCAATCGTTGGCGGAACAAGTTCGCAAGACAGCGGCGGAAACACGGACGCAGGCAGTGGCGCAGGCACAGCACTATTCAAAGCACATTGAACAGTTGGATCAATCTAATGTGTTAAAACGACGGGAAGATACGCTAGCCCGTAAGAAACAGGAAGCAAAGGCTTATATTCAGCAGCAGCGCAGAAAACAAGCGGTTCGGACCAACAGCACTTCGTTGACCAATGAACAAATTGCGAGCAGTAGGGCAGTTATTCGTGATTGGGCACTCGCTTGGTCAGCAAAAGATATAGACCAACACTTGAGCAAGTATACTCAGGAAGCGACGCTATATCAGACCGTAATTCGCTCTAGCAATGAAGTTCAAACCCATCTGAACCGTCTGCAAATGGTTGATGCTTTGAAAAAGATGGTGGATACCGGATGGCAAGAAACGGATTCTAAGTTTGGTGCAGATGGAGAGAGTGTTATCGCCACCTACCGGTTCAGTCGTCTTTCGCGAGATGCAGTGAGTGGTGGGGTGCCCGCTCTGCACGATTTGTGGACACGGGAGGTATGGGCGCGTCAAGTTGGGGCGGAGTGGAAAATTTTCCGTGAAAGTTGGCGGATTTATGAGGCAGTACCACGGTATGGCACGGCCGTTAATTAGGAGGGCAGATCGATGCGATCCGGCAAAACTGAAATTTCCACCATGTTTCAAAATCCCAACACGCGTTTCGGTGTGATCGGTATTATCGGAGCAGCCGTCATCCTTCTAGCAATGGTACTTGGGCTACAGCTTATTGAAGAGACTGGGGAAATTGAGCCTTTCCTCCAACATTGGAAACGAGCTGTCGAATCAAAACAACCGAGGTTGTATCAGCAGTTATGGGATTCGACGGCACGAACCAAAAACCGTAATCATTATGAACGCGCAATGAAACTCTTTAGCAGAGAGAGGGTTGCAGTAGATATAACTGGGCATCTGCCTCAAACAGAGCTTGGGGATACGAATCGACAACGGATTGAACGCATCCCTGTCACGCTCTACCAAGATGGCAAGGTTTTAGTTATGATCTATCGGGACATAACTGTTGAAAAGAGGGGGCTCCTACAACGGTGGAAACTGATAGACGATAGAATTCACGATGAGCTAGAATATCCCGAAATGACCGAGGAGTATATCGCTCAAGATCAAGAGATGGTTGCTAGTTCTGCCAATCCAACGCCCGAAAGCCCTCCGTTGCAGTCCGTTGACGCTCCGGCGTCTTCCAGTAGCTTTGTTACACCTTCTCAAACCGCTGCTGCGCCAGAAAGCTCCTCGCCGATTGTCGGTGCGGCACCGCTTGATACCCAGCTTAAATTGAGTCAAGTTTTGGGGGAATGGCAGCAGGCTTGGCAGAGAAAAAATCTTAAAACCTATATGTCGAAGTATGCAGAAGACGCAGAGATTACAAGGGTCACTATTAACAATGGACGAGAATATCCGACTCGATTGAACAAAAAACAGTTACGTGATAAAATGAAGTCCATTAATGAAAGGTATAGCAAAATTAAAGTGAATATTTTTCATTTGCAAATCAACGGAGATAGTGCCGTAGCGGATGTCAATTTCTTACAAGAATTTGGCGGCATCCGCGCTTCTGGAAGTCAAACCGTTTACTCGGATTTCGGCAAGAAAGAGTTGGTTTTTATGGTGGATCCCGCCGACGGTGTCTGGAAAATCTACGCTGAGAATTGGAGACACTATAAAAACGTTCCCAAGTATCCGAAACTGTAGTCATTTTGAATTAAGTCGTTATCACCGATTGGGTGAAACCGTGCAATCATCTATACGTTTTTGTTAGTGGACAAATCTTGGCAGCCATCTTTGGCTGAATACACCCAAAATTTCAACCTAAAGGACAAGAACGATGACTAAAATCTTACGTATAACACCAGTTCTGTCACACATGGTTTTACTCACTATTGCCTTATGCTTGCTCGGTTGTGGCGGGAGTTCTGTTGAGAATCCGCTTCAAGGGTCAGAAGAAACCGATAATACACTTCCACAAGTAGATCTGGAGAATCAATCGCTTAACGTCACGGTCGAGGTAAGTGAAGATACCGTCCAAGTTGGTGAGACAGTGAATATGACAGCAACTGTTGACGAACTCCGCGGCAGCAACATCATCTTCAATTGGGTCAACACAACCGGTTACGGCACATTGACCCCCATGGATGAAAATAAGGCGATTTGGTCTGCCCCAGAAAAGTCGGACGGTGTAGTCAAAGTTGAAGTGCTTCAGCTAGTTGTTACAGCAATTAGCCAAGTGGTTTCAGTGCAATCATCAGGAGTCGATACCGATACTGAGGTCTTGACATCAACCAAAACTATACTACTCACTGTTACAAATTGACAACTGGTGCTCCTGCCTTGTCACGGTCAAACTTTTACGCTGATTTAGAACTGATATTAAATGATTGAGTGCTTGATTAGTTCTTTGGAGAGGAAGGGTAATGCGACAGGTTTCCACCTGTGTTTTGAGATCAAGTAGAAAGAAAAAAGTACGCAGCCTATCAACTATATACCGACGCCGGAACCATTGGTGTCTATTCTGGGCTGGGAGTGCAGCGTTGTGGTTGTTGTGCATCTCTATAGCCTCGGCTTCTCTTCGCCCTGTGGTTGGTGCGAGGGCACTTGGTATGAGTGGGGCGTTTATCAGCAGTAGTAGTGATTCAACAGGGGCGCTCTGGAATCCCGCGGGCCTTGCAAGCCTTGAGCAGGGCAGCTTGGTATACGATCTTTCTCAAGGCGCAGTCTCGTTCGGGTATCCGATTCACTACGTGGGAACACTCGGCTTCAGTGCCTTAGATTTGAACAGCGAAGATCGCTTCTTCCATAACCATCCGAACAATCCGGTCGGAACATTCGAGAGAGGTTATAATCAAGTTCTTCTATCTTATGCCCGATCAATCGGCAGCCGAGTCCAGCTTGGTGGGAATCTTGGATACAATCGTGCGCCGAACCCTGATAGTCAATGGAAGCCGAGTTACGACCTTGGTGCTATTGTCAGGCTACCGCGTCATCTGATCCTAGGGGCAAGGTTGATAGATATATCTGGGGTGACCATTCCGGATCGGGAGGGAAGGCTCCTGAAGCAATTCGATCAGACATTCGCCGTTGGAGTCGCATGGAAACCGGTTCAACCGCTTCAGTTGAACAGTGTGTTGGATACAGCGTTATGGCAGTTCAGAGTGGGCGGTGAAGTCGGCGCGTATGGCCTCGCGCTCCGGTTAGGTACAGCAGTTGACCTGATAGGCTTACAACCAGAGCCTGACTGGAGTATGGGATTTTCTGTCGATATCCACGGGAAGCATCTCCATTACGCCTACTTGAGCCAGCCAGATGTGGCATATAAACATCTTCTTGCTGTTGGTTTGACATTTGATCTGTCCGACCAGCCAGTCTCGGCTTCCGTGAGTAAAGAGGGGACTTCTGTGAAGCAGGTGACGAATTCCGTCAAGAGAATGACGACTTCTGTGAAAGGAAGAGCGACTTCCACGGTGGGTGAACGAGAAACCCCGGTGCAGAGAAAAGAAAAACCCAAAACGGAGAGCGCTCCCAAGCGTGCGCCCGATAATACAAAGCGGATCGTCACTGATACAAAAGCTGCTAAAAATGCGAAATCTCGAACTGAACAGGTTGCGAAGCAGTACGGTATCGAGCTTGACCTCATCCTCGCTCTGGTCAAAAGGGAGTCAACCTTCAATCCCCAAGCAATCTCCCCTACCGGTGCTGTTGGGTTGATGCAACTGGTGCCGGCAACAGCACGGGGTCTCGGTCTCAAAGTGCCTGCCTATAAGGACGTAAGAAAACCGACACCGAATCCCAGTGTCGATGAACGCTTCGACCCACTCAAAAACCTAGAGGCGGGAGTTGAATATCTGGACGAGATGCTTGAAAGGTATGATGGCGATTACAGCCTCGCACTCGCTGCTTATAATGCGGGACCGGGAAACGTTCGGAAAAATGGAAAACTCAGTCGTTCAGCAGAACGGCATGTTGGCAAAGTGCTCGACAGCTACTATCAATACAAGAGGGATACCACGTTGAAAAATGCAGATCTTCGCAGATTGGATGCTATGCTTAGGTAGTAGTGGCGGGGGCATATCCCAACTATATCCGCTATCAGTATGGAACGCGGATCTGCGTTCCATACATCGACAAATCCAAGATTGCTTAAAGTCCCCAATGCTCATCGATCTCTTGCTGGTATCCACTGACCTTCCCATCAAGCACATCAGCGATAGTCACCACTTCTCCAGAATATCCCGACTCATAGATTGCGATTGATATGGCTTTGGCTTGCAAACCGGTCCAACCATCTACTTCCGGGGCGCGTCGATTTCTGATTGCATCGATAAAGTCGTAGATTTCCAGTGCGAAACCGTCTTCAATTCCATGTGGGAAAAGTCGCGCTTTCTCTTCGTCGCTTAACGTCTCAAAGTACATCTCGCGGAGTTCCTGCATGGTGTATCTTGTCCCATCAAGTTTCTCCGCCTCTCCTCGATCCTTAGTTGTAAATGGATGAAAGACATCGCCGCTGTCGCGGATGACACCCTCGGCACCGTGGAAAGCGACATTCAGATGGTTAGCGCACGGTGCTGCAACCGTCCAACTCCACGTTCCAACGACACCGCTCTTGAAAGTGATGATTGCTACCCAGGTATCTTCATGGCAAGTGGGCACCTTCCCTTGTTCGGCGTGATTGGCGAACCGTCCATCAATCTGACGGACTTCGGCGTAAACCTTTTCGACATCACCGAAGAAGTAACGGATGGTGTCCATCATATGTGCACCGCTGTCCATCACCATACCGCCACCGCTGAACTCTTTGCCCAATCGCCAATGCCAATCACCGATATTTGCTGGGTCGTTCCAAGTCGCGGATTGCGCGAAGAACATTCGGGGTGTCCCGATAATGTTTCCTTCGTTGAGTGCCCATCTGACGGTTCGTTGTCCGGGCGTCCTGCGACAATTCTCTGCCGTAGCAGTAAGTCGTCCATGCCTCTCCGCGACCTCAATCATCTTTTGGCTTGCTTTGATTGTTACTCCAAACGGCTTCTCCGTCATAATATCAACACCCGATTCAAGGCACGGGATGGCGGAGATGTGGTGATAGGCATGAGATGTGCAGATATCCGCTCCGTTCAAGTCCTCAGCTTGCAGCATTTCCTCAACGTCATCGTAGATGCGGGGCATGGTTCCCTGCAACTCCGCAACCTGTTCGGCATAGTTTTGCGCCGCGTCCCTACGCACATCACACGTCGCCTCGATTGAAAAGGTGTTAACCTCTTTTTCCACTAACGCTTGATATCCTCGCAGATGTGCATTTGCGATTCCACCACAACCAATGACCGCTAAACGAACCTTATCTGACACAGCGTTCCCCCTATAATTGATGAACCTTTGACAGGTGTAGAATAAAATCTTGACTTTTTGACCGCTTCAGTTTACTATACCTATACCTGAATAGCTTTGTCAATAATGTTTTCATAACCTATTATATTTTACACAATTTGCGTTTTTTGAAGTAGAAGTAAACAGGGAAAGATTTCGCATGACGGTTGGAAAAGTTGTGGGAACTGTCGTTGCCACACGAAAAGATGAAAAACTGATCGGTAGTAAGTTGCTGATTGTGCAAGATACCGAGCTAGATGGAACACTCCTCAGTCGGTATACGGTCGCTGTTGATGCTGTTGGTGCGGGGGTCGGCGAGTTGGTCCTCACCGCAGCAGGAAGTTCAGCCCGTCAAACCGATGTTACCAAGAATAAGCCTATTGATGCAGTGATCATGGCGATTGTCGATGCGATTGAGGTGCATGGGGAAATCCAGTTTCAGAAGTAGCAATTGACACACTTCTTTAGGGGACATCAATTGTCCATATCGACATGGTTGCAAATCCAACAGATTTACCTCTTAAAATTGAGCTCATCAAGCGGATCCGTTGGCTTGTCAAGCTCCGCTGGATCGCCATAACGGGAGTCTTGCTAACTGTAAGCATTGCAAGTTGGGGACTCCACATCATTGACAATCCAACGCCGTTGTATATCATCGCGGCATTGATGACCCTTTACAACTTTGAGCCACAAATCTATCCGAAACATCTTACGGAAAAGCCGCTCGTATCAATTCAGCGGCATGCGGGTAGACATATTATCCTAGATCTGTTCTCTTTGACGGCACTCCTCCACTTTAGTGGTGGCGTCGAAAACCCGTTTATTTTTTACTTTATCTTTCATCTCGTTATTGCGAGCATACTTCTCTCCAAAAAAGTTAGTTACATTCTTGCCACACTCAACACAATCCTTTTAAGCGCTCTCATTTTCTTGGAGTATTACCAAGTCCTTCCCCATTACCATCTACAGAATTTTCTGCCTGCAACACTCTGGCGAGATCCGACTTATATCTCAAGTGTGCTGTTCGTATTTACCAGCACCCTATTTTTCTCAGTTTATCTCGCAACGTCGATTATGGATACTGCGAGGGCCCGCGAGGCAGAAACGCGCGAATTGAAAGACAATCTTGAGGAAAAGGTTGTTGAGTTAGAAGAGACAAGAGGGGCGGTGCTTTTCGAGCGAAATAAACTGACATCAATTATTGAGTGTATGCAGGAGGGGGTTATCTTTGTCGATGACAAGAACCATGTATCGCTCTTTAACAAGGCGGGGCAGCAGATCCAAAAAGAGCAGTTCGGGCTCGATACAGAAACCATTCAATCCCCAGAGGCTGACGGGATACTCCTGCAAATCGCAGAGGATTTATCGAAGGGGCACGCGGTGATTGAACAGCAGAGTCTACAGATTAAGGATAAATTCTTTGAAAACACTTATGCCGCCGTGCGCGACAGGGATGAAAACTACTTAGGCACGGTTTTGGTTTGCCGAGATGTGACAGATCGGAAACGGATGGAGCAGCAGATGGTCCAATCGGAGAAAATGGCGGCGATAGGTGAGTTGGCATCAGGGGTTGCACATGAGATCAATAATCCCCTTGACGGTCTGCTCAACTGTATCCTGCGGATAAAGCGTGATCCGCAGAATGAGCGACAGACCAAAGAATACTTAGGACTCATGGAGGAAGCCCTCAGACGGATTGAATCGACCGTCGGGCAGCTTCTCAATTTTTCACGTCACCGGGATTTGGAACTCGCGTCAGTATCTCTCAATGAGGTTGTCAACGAAGTTGTTAGTCTGATTGCGTACAGTGCTGATGAGAAAGGTATTCAGATTGAGAAGCATTTCCAAGAAGAACTAGACCTAATCCGTGGGGACAAACATCTATTAGAGCAGGTTGTCCTAAACCTTGCCCTAAATGCGATTGCGGCTATGCCTGATGGTGGGGTATTAACTTTCAACACTGGGGAGGTCGAATTTGATGCGCTACTTGGTAAAGCGACAGTTTTTGTTCAAGTAACAGATACAGGAATCGGCATCCCCAAGTCCGTCCAAGATCGGATTTTTGACCCGTTTTATACCACAAAGATTACTGAGAAAGGCACGGGACTTGGACTCTCGGTATCCGACCGAATCATCGGACAACATGAAGGCGTCATCGAATTCGACAGCAAGACTGAGCAGGGTTCCGTGTTCACCATTAAATTGCCGATTAGGAGAGGGGTGGAAAAGGATTGAAAGTACTGGTTGTTGATGATGAAAAAATCAAACTAATTACACTACGCGATGATTTGCGCGAGGCGAACTACGATACTATTGCGGTTGAGTCTCCAGCGACTGGGCTCCAACTTGTGCAGAATGAGCATTTCGATGTCCTTGTTACCGATTTGCGCCTACCGAAGATGCACGGAATTGAATTTCTCAAGCGCGTTCAGAAGGAGCAGCCCCATATTATTGTGATTGTCATGACCGCTTATGCAAGTGTGGAAACTGCTGTGGAAGCGATGAGATTTGGGGCGTATAACTATATCAAAAAACCTTTTTCCAGTGAAGAACTGATTGAGATGCTGGATAAACTGAAAATGCTCCACGGCAGAGGTAAACAGCGTTCACAACTAAAAGTTCCCGTGAAAGGACGTTCTCCCTATCATCATATTATCGGGAAAAGTCAAGCGATACAAGATCTTTTTGACCTGCTTGAAAATATCTCCGACACCCAGAGCACGGTGCTAATCTACGGTGAACATGGCACAGGAAAAACGCTCGTTGCCAAATCCATTCATTTTAACAGCCCGCGTAGACTTCACCCCTTTCGGATCGTAAACTGCTCAGGAATGCCTGTCGAAACGTTAGATCGAGAACTATTTGGAGCCAAGGGTGCGGAGGACGAGTTTGGACGTAAGGGGACACTTTTTGTTCAAGATATTGATACCCTTCCTATCGCGCTACAGATCAAGGTCCTACGGTTACTAGAGGGACAGCAGCTGAACCTAGGCAGAAGCACGCAAAGGGAGGATACGCGGATTATTGCTGCAACGACCAAGAATTTACGTGCGAAGGTTCAGAGTGGGGAATTTCGAGACGATCTTTTTTACCGTCTAAACGTTGTCCCGATTTTTCTGTCACCGTTGCGTGAACGGGTCGAGGATATTCCCCTTTTGATTAATCACTTTTTAGATTTATTCTCGCCTGATACTCCCATCCACATCGCTCCCGAAGTTGTCGAGGTACTCGCAGCATATCCGTGGCCTGGGAATGTCCGAGAATTAGAAAATGTGATCGAACGGCTTGTAACGGTTGGAGATGGGGCAGATATTACCACTGATGATCTGCCGCTAGAGTTGAAACTACCAGCACAGGTCAGTTTAGATGAGACGTTGAGTGAGATTTCCTTCCAAGAGATTATCCGGTCGACGGAACGCGAACTCATCGGTTGGGCAATGAAAAAAGCACAGGGGAACAAAACGCAAGCTGCAAAACTGCTCAAAATGAAGCCTTCCACCTTCCGCGATACTCTTGCCAAGTATATCGATCAGATCGAATGGCAGGCGTGAGGAAGAGAGGTGCAAACCAAATGAACCAGTGCCAGGCGCGTGAGCGGCTTCGGGCGGAGGTTCTCCGCAAACGGGACAGCATCGCATCAAGCGCGAGGGCTAAACTGAGCCGACGGATTATCGACCATGCAATCAACCGGATTGAGGTGGACCGAGCCAATGCTGTGCTGATCTACCTCAATATGCGCAGTGAGGTAGAGACCGGTAGGTTACTTAATTACCTGTTGGCTCAGAATAAGATTGCACTCGCCCCTGTGATGCGTATGAAGCAGCGAACTCTTACACCATACCGTATCATAGATGCGAAAAGAGATCTTGTTCTCCATCCATACGGTATGTACCAGCCGAATAAGCGAACCTGTCCGCCTTTCCCTTTGAACCAGATCGATTTAATCTTTGTTCCCGGTGTCGCTTTTGACCCCAAAGGCTACCGCATTGGATACGGTGCCGGTTTCTATGATCGATTCCTGCCGCAATGTCCGCAAGCAGTTTGGATTGGGTTAGCTTACGAAGCACAAATTGTGACAGATACCTTTCCGCAGACTTGGGACGTTCCTCTCCATCAAATCCTCACAGAGGCTGCTTGATATTTGTTGAAAATCCCTAATCCGTGGAGGATTGCTTAAAGGTGTCTGCCTACGTTTTTGTGCATCGCGCCCTATGCCCAATTTTGCGCTTGACACGGGATGCGCCTGTGGTATAATTTAGGACTTACGCAGCTAAACGGTTAAAGCCCTGTAGTTCGGCGATTCATCGCCGCTGGACACCGTTGCCACCGCCCGATTCATCGGGCAACTACAATCGAGGTGCGTAAGTCCTGATAATTCTTCCATCTGGCGTGAACGGTCTAGATTGTTCAGCAAGCACCCTCCTAAATCAGTGTAGGAAAGGGTGGTACGTATGATTGTACGGAACAAAAACTGGGGGCACTCAGAAAGAGATGAGTGGGGACCACATACCTGTTCTAGTTGATGAAGTAATTCAGTTCTTACAACCGAAAAACCGTGGCTTTTATGTGGATGGCACAGTTGGATTAGGCGGTCATGCGGCTGTCATTTTACAAGAGTCTGCGCCGAAAGGATTCCTGCTTGGGATTGATTTGGACGTGGAGGCGTTGGCTATTGCTGAGGAAAGGCTGCGCGAATATAAGGAACGGGTGACATTCGTTGGTGAAAGTTTCGCTCACTTGGATCAGCTGCCTCAACTGCACCGCGGTGAGGATTCGGAGGAAACCACGACTCCGCAAGTTGATGGCATTTTACTAGACCTAGGGGTATCGTCTTTGCAACTTGACACGCCGACGCGAGGGTTTAGTTTCAATCACTCTGGTCCCTTAGATATGCGGATGGATGCCAGCCAATCCCTATCCGCATCGCACGTTGTGAACCGGCACCCGGAAGATTCGCTCGCAACGATTTTTACGCAATTCGGTGAAGAACGTTGGTCGAAAAAAATAGCACGCCAGATTGTTCACGCTCGGAAACGCAGGTCCATCTCAACAACCTGTCAACTAGCTGAAATCGTTCTAGATGCAATTCCCCCCAAATCAACGGGTTGGCGGATCCATCCCGCGACAAGGGTTTTTCAGGCGTTACGAATCTATGTTAACGATGAACTCAAAAACCTCCATTCCGGTATACATTGTGCTGCTTCCGCTTTAAAGCCCGGTGGACGCTTATGCATCATCTCTTTCCATTCACTCGAAGATCGAATTGTTAAAGAGCAGTTTCGCACCCTATCACGTGACTGCATCTGTCCACCGAAGACTCCTATTTGTGTGTGTCAGCATACACCTACTCTTGAAATACTGACCAAACGTCCAATAGTTCCAACCCCCGCTGAAATTCGACGCAATCCCCGGTCCCGAAGTGCAAAATTACGGGTTGCGATGAAGATCCCTGAATCTAAAACGCAAGATTAGACGTTTCTTAACAACCGGACGAGGCGGTTTGCAAAGGAACAATCAGAGGCTACTATAATCATGAGATACCAAAAACCAACTCCGGCGTCAAAATTTCATCCCTTTGCATACTTCGCGCTTGCCATTTATATCGGTATCTTTTTTCTGAGTGCATGGTTTGCCTCAAATCAACACAAGGTTGCGCTGCAAATGCGTGAGGAATTTGAGCAACGAAGATATCAACTCTACAACGAAATCAATAGGCTCAAAATAGAGGAAACAAAGCTCACTTCGATTGAACGGATTCACGAAATTGCGAAAGATCTCCAGATGGTTCAGCCCTCCGAACCAGCCCATACGCTGCGCGCTGATTAAGATCTGTGAATCGATCGCTTAATTAACCCTCAACCTTTGGGGCATTTTGGCAGGACTTACACACTCCAGATTGTAGTTGCCCGATGAATCGGGCGTTGGCAGCGGTGTCCAGCGGCGATAAATCGCCGAACTACAGGGCTTTGACCATTCAACTGCGTAAGTCCTATCTGGAATACTTTCCTCCTTGGAGTATAGATCCTATAGTGTAATTTGTGAACGTGAAACGTAATGGGCAATATGCTTCATGTGTCAGGTAAGCGATTCAATCCGTGTGGAGTTCCTCACCAGTAGTGCACACTGTTACACTTCTGCATTAATACCCTATGGTCAATATACCTTTTTCCCGGATTACAATTGTATGGATTGGTTTGGAAATCTGCTTAGGATTATTGATAGGACGCTTGTTTCTAATCCAGTATGTGCACGGTCAGGCGCTGCGTGAACGTTCTGAGAATCAACGTAACACGCAAGTGGGCTCTCAGACAAAACGAGCTACGATTTTGGATCGTCACGGAAGCGTTTTTGCAATCAATCAGGACCTGATCTCGGTCTATGCAGATCCAAAAGTACTGAGGGATAAGCCTGATGAGCTTGCTCGTAAACTGGCACCGCTGCTCAACGTTTCGGAAGCTAGACTCTTATCAATACTACAGCAAAGGAAAAGGCGTTTTGTTTGGCTGAAACGGAATATAGAGTATGAGCGCATTGACGACATCCGCCAAGTCACTAAGAGCATTTATGGGGTCGGCTATCGGACCCATGGAAAGCGGTCCTACCCAAAAGACGAACTAGCATCGCATATTATTGGATATACCAATTTTGAAAATAGAGGCATTGACGGGATAGAACATCAATACGATACCTACCTAAGTACCAGCAACAAAAGCGATCTTCCAGACTCACAGTCAAAAAATAATCGAATCACTGCCGATGGTAAGAGACGCCCGATTCGTCCGCCACAACTTTATCAACAGAGTGGGCAATACGGTCGTAGTATTGTCCTTACACTTGATGAATACATCCAACATATCACAGAACGGGAATTGATTGCCGGTTGCGAGGAGTGGGGTGCAAAAGCGGGTAGTGCAGTTGTGATGCACTCCAAAAGCGGCGAGATTTTGGCATTGGCAAATTATCCGAACTACAATCTCAATCACTACTCAGGGAGTGCAGAGTTAGCCAAACGAAATCGCGCCATCTGGATGCAATACGAACCCGGTTCTGTGTTTAAGATGGTCACGGCTGCTGCCCTCCTCAACGAGAAACTGATGTCTCCGGACTCGCGTGAGTATTGCGAGATGGGCGAATATCATTTGCCCAATGGACATGTCATTCACGATGTTAAGCCCAATGCGTGGCTAACACTCAGCGAAATTATTGCAAAATCGAGTAATATCGGTATCCTCAAGGCTGCAGGACGGCTCAATAAAGAACAGTTAGAAGCCTACACGCGCCGGTTTGGATTTGGTGAAAAAACCGGTATCGATCTGCCTTACGAACGCGGCGGCAGCTTGAGAGGTATCGAAAAATGGGATGACTACACGATTGCCTCTGTTCCGTTTGGGCAGGGAATTTCTGTGACACCGATACAGATGTTGAATGCTATCAACGCTATTGCTACCAAGGGTGTGCTGCTACAACCGTATATTACTCGACAGATTATTGATAAGGAGGGAAGTCTGATAGAGCAATTCTTGCCCCAGCCGATTCGTCGCGTTGTTTCTGCGGAAACCGCGCAGGCTATGACGCAAATGCTTGTTGGAGTGACAGAAGCCGGCGGCGGGCTACGGGCGCGCGTCGCAGGATATACTACAGCTGGCAAAACTGGTACATCACAGAAAGCGGAGCGAGGAAAAGGGTACGTCGAAGGCAAAGTGGTTACCACTTTCGCAGGATTTCTTCCAGCGGAGGATGCCTTACTCTCAATTATCGTTATCGTTGACGAGCCGGCGGGTGCCCCGTTGAGTAGTCGTGTCACCGCACCAATTTTCCAAAAGATTGCAAGTGAAGCGATGCGCTACCTGAATCAAAAAAAGTTCTCTACCCAAACATCAACCCCAAACTATGCGGAATCCCAATCGGCGTTGCATTGATTGGTACTACAAGACTATAGGGGTTTCTGGGGATCGGAGGTGGAATAAATCGTGAACCTACATCGTTTACTCCAAGGGGTGAACCTCCTTTCATCAACTGGAGGGCTTGACAAAGACATTACTGGCATTTCGAGTGACAGTCGAACTATCGAGCCGGGGCATGTCTTTGTCTGCTATAAAGGTGTCAACGTTGATGGACATACCTTTATTCCACAAGCCATCCAAAACGGCGCAACGGCGATTATCGGGGAGAAATCGGAATCGGTGCCGCCCGGTGTTACCTATATCCAAACGCCAAACGGACGCATCGCGTTCTCGCTCATCGCAGCAAACTGGTACGGGAATCCGGCGGATCGGCTGAAACTGATTGGCATCACCGGCACGAACGGTAAGACCTCAACGGCACATTTAGCGCATTCGATCTTCAACGCTGCCGGATTGAGGTCGGGGTTCATGGGCACGGTGGGGACTCATTACGCAGATGTCTTTGTAGAGCCAACGATTACGACACTTGAGCCTTTGACGCTTCATGAATTGTTTCGAGACATTGCCGATGCGGGTGTAGATTATGTTATCATGGAAACTTCATCGCAAGGGCTTGCACAACACCGATTGGCTGGCCTCACCTTTGAAACGGCGGTTTTCACTAACCTGACACAAGACCATCTCGACTACCATGAGACGATGGAGGAATACCTGAACGCCAAGATGATGCTCTTTCGGCAACTCAATCCTGACAACGGTCTGGCAATTCTGAACGCAGATGATCCTGCCTCCGATTCGATCCGTCATCAAATCGATCCCCCAAACCTCACCTTTGGGGTTGAACAACCGGCGGCCCTGTCGGTCGATAATGTCGAATCAACACTCAAACGGCTCTCATTCGTCGCAAACACACCGAAGGGAAAAGTATCAGCAAAGCTGCGTCTGTTGGGGGATTACAACCTATATAACGCTCTTGCTGCAATTGGGATAGGGGTGCACCATGACTGTCCGCTTGAAGCGATCCAAGCGGGACTGGAATCCACAGTTGTGCCGGGACGATTTGAGTTGGTTGACCGAGGGCAGCCCTTCGCCGTTGTTGTGGATTATGCGCATACGCCCGACGGTTTGGAAAATCTATTGACCGCTGCACGGAAGATTACGCAGGGCAGTTTAATCTCCGTCTTTGGCTGTGGCGGAGACCGGGACCGTGGCAAACGTCCGAAGATGGGGGATATCTCCGCGACCATCGCCGATCACAGCGTGATAACCTCCGACAATCCGCGTACCGAAGAGCCAGACGCGATCCTCGCTGACATTGTGGAAGGCTTACCCGACGGCGCAAGTTACGACCTGATTCAGGACCGCCGAGCTGCCATCGGTCATGCGATTGAGTTAGCAAAGGCGGGCGATCTTGTCACCATCGCCGGCAAGGGGCATGAACCGTATCAAGAAATCAATGGGGTGCGATTTGATTTCGATGATAGGGAAGTCGCAGCGGAATTTCTTGAGCAGTTGAAGTAGCACTAATGGGGGCAATGTCATTCCACCATAGCGTCAGGAGGTGAAACTCAATATGGATTTCTTCAGTGCTTTCTTCCCACTCTTACTGATGGCACCCTTATATATTCTTCCTTTCTGGCTTCTTTTGCGAGCTGTTCGCGCACTCGAAAAGATCGCAGACAGGATTGAGAGAACCGCAGACAACGAGAACACCGGAGAATAGAGGCCGATTGATCTGTTCAACATAACCTCCCGCTATTTATTGTCCATTCTAGCAGGTTGCACGCAGGAGACAACTGCTCATAACCCACCTATCATTTCATTATGAACCTCACAATTGCTGAAATCCTACAGGCAACACAAGGTAACCTCATCCAAGGCGATCCCAACACGGTAATAACGCAGGTCTCGACAGACTCACGGACAATTGAAAAAGACGACCTCTTTGTCGCACTGGTCGGCGAAAAATTCGATGGACATAACTTCCTAGAGGGCGTGTGTCGGCAGGGCGCGATTGGGGCGGTGGTCTCGAAACCGGTAACCGATGCATCCCAACTTGCACCGCCGATTATTGTGCAGGTAAACGACACGCTCGTTGCGCTGGGAGATATTGCTAACTGCCATCGCCGCAAGTTCGATCTGCCAATCGTTGCTATCACAGGCAGCAACGGCAAAACTACGACAAAGGACATAACGACCTCTGTGTTAGGCCAACGGTTTTCCGTTTTCAAATCTGAGAAAAGTTACAATAATCAGATTGGTATTCCCTCACGATTGATGCAACTCAGCGACGCCGATGAGATTGCTGTATTAGAGATTGGCACCAGTTGGCCCGGAGAGATTGAGCGGTTGTCGCAGATAACAGCCCCAACGCTCGGTGTAATCACCAATATCGGACCGGCACACTTGGAGCTGCTCGGTTCAATTGAAGGAGTTGCTGAGGAGAAAGGGGCATTGCTAACGCATGTCGAACATGCTCTCCTTAATGCTGACGATCCGATGACGCCGAGGCTTGCCGGGCGTGTGTGTGGTCAAACCACCACATTTGGTTGGCAAAATGATGCGGATATTTCTGCAAGCGAAATTGAGATCGACAGTTTGGGAAAGCCTACATTCACGTTGACAATTGGTGGGGACGAAATCGAGAGAGTGCATTTACCGTGCTTGGGAAAACACAATATCTACAACGCCCTCGCTGCTGCTGGCGTTGGTATCTGGGCGGGTTTAACGTCAACAGACATCTGTACTGGACTAGCGCGTTTTCAGCCGGCAAACATGCGGATGCAGCCGATTGTGCACAACGGTCTACGCATCATTAACGACGCTTATAACTCAAACCCGGAATCCCTCAAGTCTGCTTTGACATTTCTCAGCGATATTGAAATAGCTGGCAAGCGAATTGCAATCCTTGGTGATATGCTTGAACTTGGTGAACATTCTCACACGCTCCACCTGAAAACGGGACAGGCTATCCCGACCAACATCAATCTATTGATTACCGTTGGTCCTCATAGCTGTGCGATTGCTGAGGGGGCAGAAGGCATCGTTGAATCCATCATCTCCTGTGATACGCCGAAGCAAGCAGCACAAGAACTGACCCAATATGCTCGACCCGGCGATGCAGTGCTTATCAAGGGGTCACGCGGAATAAAATTGGAGCAGGTCTTGGAAGAACTGATGCGTGAAACCTAAAATCTGGTGCCTAACTCTTTGAGCAAAATCAGGCTTGAAATTGTCGGTTAAGCGGAAGGGAGTAGTTGCCTTCTTTCCTTCCTCATTTCTCATTGCTTCCAATTACCAAAAGGATAAATCTTAATATTAGAACTTACCTATGCTCTACTATCTATTTTTTGAACAGCTAACAGAGTTTTTTTCGCCGCTAAATGTCTTTCGTTATATCAGCTTTCGGTCGATCTACGCAACAGTAACCGCACTACTTATAGCCCTCATCTTAGGTCCCTTCGTTATTCGACATCTGAGACGGTTGAAGATTGGCCAGCATGTCCGGGATGATGGTCCCGAAACACATTTCAGCAAGGAGGGTACGCCGACGATGGGTGGCGTACTGATTATCACGTCCGTGCTGATTTCAATTTTTCTGTGGGCGCGATTGGATCAGCCCTATATTTTTATCCTGACCTTTAGCCTTGTGTGGTTTGGAGGACTCGGCTTTCTGGACGATTACCGGAAGATTACCAAACAACAATCACTCGGATTGAAGGGTTGGCATAAGATTCTTTTACAAACAGTTGGCGCACTCGCGATTGCCTACTTTCTCTACCAATGGGGCCCCGTTCCAAAAGACAGTTTGACCGAAAGAACATCAATTATCATTCCCTTCTTTAAGGAACTTCGTCCAGACCTCGGTATATTCTTCGTTCCATTTGCGGCGTTTGTCATTGTCAGTGCGTCGAACGCAGTGAATCTTACGGACGGGCTTGATGGCTTGGCAATCGGGTGTACTCTGTTTGTCACAGCCACATTTGGTGTATTGGGCTACCTTACAAGCCACCAACAATTGGCAAATTACCTCGACATTGCCCACCTCCCAGCTAGTGGAGAGGCTGCGACTATCTTCTGTGCTGCATTGATTGGTGCCGGTGTGGGCTTTTTATGGTACAATTGTCATCCAGCACAGGTGTTCATGGGAGATACAGGTTCGTTAGCCCTCGGTGCAGCACTTGGGACGATTTCTATCTTAATCAAAGAGGAAATCTTGCTTGTGATTGTCGGTGGAATCTTTGTTGTAGAGGCACTCTCCGTCATCATCCAAGTTGTATCTTATAAAACGCGAAAAAAACGGGTGTTCAGGATGTCGCCGCTACATCACCATTTTGAGCAGCTCGGTTGGCCCGAGCCGAAGGTTGTGCTCCGTTTCTGGATTATTGGATTGATTTTGATGCTCGTCGCACTGAGTACCCTCAAATTGCGATGATAGGAAAAGAGGCAAGCAGAAAAAGTTGAAGGTTCAATAATTAAAAATAGTTCACATTTGTGTAAGGGGAAGACCATGCGACTACAGAATAAAATTGCTCTCGTCACTGGTGGGGCAACCGGCATCGGTGCCGCTACAGCTGTGATGTATGCAAGAGAGGGCGCAAAAGTCATCATTGCTGATCTGAATGAAGCAGATGGTAAGGCAACTGCCCAATCCATCGAAGCGGAGGGCGGCACCGCCCAGTTTGTACGGACGGATGTCTCTCAAGAGGCGGACGTTGCTGCAATGGTAGAATCAGTCGAACAAAACTTTGGGCGGCTTGATGTGTTGGTGACCTGTGCTGGCATTCTGCTAGGTGCAGCGGTACGCATTGATCAGTTCGATGCGGAAGCGTGGGATGCCGTCATTAGAGTCAACCTGCGGGGTACCTTCCTGTGCACGAAACATGCTGTCCCGTTAATGGAGAAGAGCGGCGGTGGAGTAATGGTGCTGATTGCGTCAGGAGCAGGCGTGACGGGTCCAAGTGCCTCCGTTGCCTACGGTGCTAGCAAAGGCGGTGTGCGTGGGTTAGGATTTACCTTGAAGAATCAGGTCGAACCGTTAGGTATCCGGGTGCATGTCGTTTGTCCCGGCAACCTCAATACGCCCCTAAAACTCAGGGCGATTGCCGAAATTGCGGAAAGGGGTGGGGAATCACCTGAAGCGGCTGTCACTGCCGCCCAGTCCACTCTATTCAAGCCGGAAGAGGTTTCCAAAGTGCTGACAGATCTCGCTTCTGATGCGGGGATAAATGCTGAAGAACTCGTATTTACGAAGTGACCCAAGCTACCGACTATTTTCTAGTCATATTAAAAACCGGTATGTGAAAAATTGGTTCTCGTTGGCAGCAGCAATTCTCTGTTCACTTTTTGTAAATTTCTGCTGTGAGGAAATAACTCTTTGCATTTTTAGTGACTTTAGTATATAATGAATCATATACTGCCGCGAAATAGAGTAGATTGAGCAGTAATGAAAAGGGAAGACGGATGGTTTTATCAGATCAGGATATTGTTCGTTATCAGGAGATGGGGAAAATCAAAATCACTCCTCCCCCGGATCTCACCAAACAGCTTGGCTCCTGTTCCATTGATTTCCGGCTAGGGAATACCTTCCGGTTGTTTGAGCACAGTAAGTATCCCTATATAGATCTTCGTGAAGATATTGATCTCAACGAACTGATGCACAAAATGGAAGTTCCCGATGGTGAAGCGTTCACCATGCAGCCGGGCGAATTTGTGCTCGCGGCGACCCTCGAAACCCTCGAACTCGCCGACGATGTGATGGCACGGCTCGAAGGGCGTAGTAGCCTTGGCAGGCTCGGCATCATTGTCCACAGCACGGCGGGGCTTTTTGATCCAGGTTGGGTTGGTACGGCGACATTAGAACTGGGAAATCTGGGGCGCATGCCCGTTAAACTCTACCCAGGCATGCGGATCTGTGCGTTCACATTTGAAGAATTATCCTCTCCTGCAAAAGTCCCCTATCGTCGAAAACCGGGTAACAAGTATGCAGGGCAAGTTGAACCGGAAGCCAGTCGTTTTGTGCGGGATTTGAATGAGTAGGCAATCGCATTGCTAAAAACTTTAGCAGTGATCTGCCCAATAATTCAGCATTTATGGATTAAGGCATTTATACTACGCCACTAATTTTTTGCTAGAAGGATACCTCACATAGTGAGACGATCGGTGGCAAACCACCCATTAGAGCCAAGTCTCTGCTACAAATAAGAAAAGGACAAGGTAGAGAAATTTCGGTGCTGGTTTTTCATTTTGGCAGCGATTTGACTATTGGCATATTGCTTGCTCTATATTTTTGAGGGGTCCTGTTTCCCAATTCCATTGTTTCCAATAATCCGTTGGGTAGGGTGTATGAAAAGTGGCAAAAATGTCTCCCCTTGAGAGGCTGTGCATACGCGTTCTTAATGAGTCCACTGGACAATGCCAACCTTACTTAGTTTAACCGTCGTTGCTTGGCTCAATATTTTAATGTTTAAGGAGAGTTTAGATGACACCAAGTGAAGTCGTTGCGCTTGCAAAAGAAAAAGAGGTCAAAATTGTTGACTTTAAATTCACGGATCTGCCTGGCCTGTGGCACCACTTTTCGATTCCCGCAACAGAGTTAGAGGAAGACCTGTTTGAAGATGGAGTCGGTTTTGATGGTTCAAGTATTCGCGGTTTCCAAGCGATTAACGAAAGCGATATGCTTGTTTTCCCAGATCCGGATACAGCCCTTGTAGATCCGGTTTGCAAAATCCCGACACTCAGTCTCATTTGCAACATTAAGGATCCAGTTACCCTAGAAAGCTACAGCCGAGATGTGCGGCATATCGCTCAAAAAGCGGAAGCCTATCTCAAGAGCACCGGAATTGCGGATACCAGCTATTGGGGACCTGAAGCTGAATTTTTTGTATTCAATGATATTCGCTATGGTCAAAATCAGCATTCAGGCTTCTATTCTGTTGATTCGGTTGAAGGGAGTTGGAATACAGGCACCGATGAAGGTCCAAACCTCGGGTATAAACCGCGCTACAAGGAGGGGTACTTTCCCGTTCCGCCATCGGATACGCTGCAAGATATTCGGTCTGAGATGATTCTGAAAATGATCGATTGTGGGATTGATATAGAGCTTCACCACCATGAGGTTGGCACTGGCGGTCAGGGTGAGATTGATGTGCGATTTGACACCATGACCCGGATGGGCGATAAGATGGCACTGTACAAGTATATTATCAAGAATACCGCCCGCGCCCACAACATGACAGCGACCTTTATGCCCAAGCCGCTTTTTGAAGATAACGGTTCAGGTATGCATTGCCATCAGAGTTTATGGAAAGATGGGAAAAATATCTTCTATGATTCGCAGGGATATGCTGGGTTAAGCGAGACCGCGTTATATTACGCCGGCGGACTTCTGAAACACCTACCATCGCTGTGTGCTATCATTGCACCGACAACTAATTCGTACAAGCGATTGGTCCCGGGTTATGAGGCACCGGTGAATCTTGCATACTCGCAAAGAAACCGGAGTGCGTGTATTCGCATTCCTGTCTATTCTCGGAGCGAGAGGGGAAAGCGACTGGAACTCCGTACACCAGATCCCTCCTGTAACGCATATCTTGCCTTTAGCGCGATGCTGATGGCGGGGCTTGACGGTATCCGAAATCAGATTCACCCCGGTGAGCCGCTCGATAAAGACCTGTATGATCTGGAGCCGGAGGAGCTGGCAGAAATTGAATCAACGCCAGGCTCCTTAGCTGAGGCACTTGATGCCTTAGAGGATGACCATGACTACCTGCTCGAAGGCGATGTGATCACACAGGACGTGATTGATACATGGATAGAGTACAAACGTGAAAACGAAGTTGATGCAGTCAACCTTCGTCCGCATCCACACGAATTTCATCTCTACTATGATATTTAATCGGTTGAATCTCTTGTCCAATTATAGGTAACAATGAGGGTAAAGCGTAGAACGTAAACCGTTAAGTAGGTTTCCTACGTTTCTACGCTTTACACTATTCACAGGGTTGAGGGGTTGTGAGCATCACTGTTTCAACAAAGGAGAGATAACTCATGAAAAAACTAGAGTGCATTATCCGTCCCTTTAAGCTTGAAGATGTCAAAGAGGCTTTGAACAATGTGGGTGTCCGTGGGATGACCGTCACCGAAGTCCGAGGATTTGGGAGGAGTCGCGGTCACACGGAGCTTTATCGAGGAAGCGAGTACACCATTGAATTTGTACCTAAGCTAAAACTCGAGATCGTCGTTGCTGAAGAGAGCGTGGATCAGGTTGTAGATGCTGTGCAACAATCGGCATCTACCGGAAAGATCGGTGATGGCAAGATTTTTGTCCTGCCAATTGAGGAAACGATCCGCATCCGCACCGGCGAAAAAGGTCCCGCAGCAATCTAAACGCAAACCTCAATTCATACAACAGCACAATCGTAGGGGACAATTCCTTGATCAGAGGGGTGTTGTCCTCTATATTTGTGCCCGCTGAGTCAATTCATCACCACCCTACCACCTTTCCTGTCCCTTCCAAAATTACAGAGTCTTTCCTTCCCCACATCGTTCAAGAGTTCATTAGTACATTGGTTCATTAATAAACCAATGAACAAGCTGTTAAACCAATGAACAAGCTGTTACAATTATCCCAATTTTTGCTTGACGATTTTTCGATCGAAATGTTATTATTTGTCCTTGTTTTGCCATTAATCAATCCTATAAACTCAAAGGAATAGAGGTGATTATCGAGCATGATCGAAGTGATAAATTTGACGAAGCGGTATGGTCCAACCGTTGCGGTAGATAATGTCTCCTTCGATGCGAAAGCGGGGGAGGTCTTAGGCTTTCTAGGTCCGAACGGGGCGGGCAAAACCACAACGATGCGTATCTTAACCTGCTATCTCTCAGCGGACGAGGGAACTGCAAAAGTCGCTGGATATGATGTTTTTGAGGAGTCCTTTGAGGTTCGTAAACAGATCGGCTATCTGCCTGAAAGCGCACCCCTCTATACAGATATGGGAGTTATTGACTATCTTAAATTTATTGCCCAAATCCGGGACATTCCAAGGAGTCAACGCTCCCAGCGTATTAAAGATGTTGTCGATATCTGTGGACTTGAGAAGATGATCCAAAAGGATGTCGGTGAGCTTTCCAAAGGCTACCGCCAGCGCCTAGGCTTGGCGCAAAGTTTGATTCATGATCCACCGATCCTTGTGCTTGATGAGCCAACTTCCGGGCTTGACCCCAACCAAATTATCGAAATTCGGAATCTGATTCGAGAGATCGGCAAAGAGAAGATGATTATCTTCAGTACACACATCCTGCCTGAAGTCTCGGCGACCTGTAGCCGAATTTTGATTATTAACGACGGACAGATCGTTGCAAACGGTACACCGGACGAATTAGCGGGACGGGCGCGAGGGGAAGAGGTCGTCCACATCTCCATCCGGGGTCCACGCGAAGAGATCGAAGCAAAACTTGAAGAATTAAGTATAGTTTCAGACTTCAAGCGGGCCAAATCCGATGATGACGTGTGTGGCTATCAGATTGTATCCCGAAACGGGGGGAACACGGCAGAGGAACTCTTCCATTTTGTGGTGCAGAATCACTGGAGTTTGACAGAATTGCGTCAAGAAGCAATTAGCCTCGAAGATGTTTTCCGGCAACTGACCGGCAACGAATCTACAACCCAACCTACCGCCGCGTAAAATCAATCCGTTTACTTTTCAGACTGGATGGGACCTAATTAGATTTAAGTCCCGACTGGAAATTTCCTTGTTTGCAGTCGACAGCTGACGGGGGATTTTCCTGTGTGTAATAGCGCAGTTTATGGCGCGTTCAACATGTGGAATAAGGAAATGAATAACATCGCAGCAATTTTCAAGAAAGAGTTTAGAAGCTACTTTAATTCGCCTATCGCGTATATCTTTATCACATTTTTTCTCGCGCTTAGTGCTTGGTTTTTCTTTCGGGGGTTTTTCCTCGTGGGTCAAGCCGTGATGAGAGGTTTCTTCAGTTGGGTGCCGTGGATATTCCTGCTGTTCATTCCGGCAGTCACCATGAAACTCTGGGCAGAGGAGAAGAAGATAGGCACAGTTGAAATTTTGATGACGCTTCCCATTAAGGATTATGAGGTGGTCATCGGGAAATATCTCGCCAGCTTTTGCCTGCTTGGGGTAACCATTCTGCTCTCGCTTTCCATACCCATTACTGTCGCCTACCTTGGGGAGCCAGATGGGGGTCCCATCCTCGGCGGCTATATCGGGCTTTTCCTGATGGGAGGGGCTTACCTCTCCATTGGGATGTTCGCCTCCACCATTACGGAAAATCAGATTATTGCCTTCATCCTTGGGATTGTGATGTGCTTTGGGCTGCTTATTATCGGTGAAGACATTGTGCTTTTCAATGCGCCGAACTGGATTGTCCCAATTTTCAGCTATCTCGGCTTGGGAGCCCATTTTAGCAGCATTCTGAGAGGCGTTATCGATTCGCGAGATCTCATCTATTATCTTTCCGTTATCGGCTTTTTTCTCTATTTAAGCGTTTTGATGGTTACAGTTCAGAAATGGAGATAGATCTATGGCTGCAAAAACATTAAAATATGGCGGCAATACACTCGCCTTTATTCTCGTTGTATTTGGCATTGTCGCGTTGGTCAATTTCCTATCAAGCCGTCGTTTTGTTCGCGCAGATCTCACAGCGGAGAAGCGATACACAATTTCACAATCGACCAAAAATGTTCTTAAGCGATTAGACGACATTGTGACAATTGATGTCTATTTCTCACGGAAGCCGCCACGCGTTGCACAGATTCGCCAATCTGTCCGCGATACGCTTGAGGAATATCGTGCCTTTTCCAAAAATTTGCAAATTAACTTCATTGACCCTGCGGCGGAGGACGAAGCCGAAAAGCAGAAACTTCGGTTTATGGGAATCCCTGAAGTGCAGGTGAACGTCATTGAGAAGGACAAAGCGGAACTTGCCAACGTTTATATGGGTATCGCAGTTCTCTATGAGGATAAAAAAGAGGTTCTTCCAGTCGTCCAAACGACCGCTAACCTTGAGTATGATCTGACCTCTGCGATTCTTAAAGTGACAAGCAAAGAGGTAAAAACAGTTGGGTTTCTTTCCGGACACGATGAGCTAGATGTTTTCGATCAGGCGTTTGGTCCGCTGCGTCAAGAGTTGAGCAAACAGTACGATGTGAGAAAAGTACCGATCGACGCTGGCAAAACGATTGAGGCCGATGTCGCAACGCTAATTATCGCAGGACCGAAAAAAGAGTTGACGGAGCGTGAAAAATATGAGATCGATCAGTTTATCATGCGGGGTGGGCGCGCGCTTTTTCTCATTGATCCGGTCCTTATCCAATACGAGGGCCTGAATGTGAACCCTCTGAAAACGGGGTTGAACGATCTGTTGGAACACTACGGCGTCAAACTGAACGATAACCTTGTGCTTGATGTCTCAATGGGTCAGCTCACCTATTCACAGGGTTTCATGACGGTATCGACAAGCTACGCGTATTTCATCAAGTTGCTGAAGCAGTACCAATATCGCACAGGAGAGACCTCAGAGGGATTGTCACAAGACAGTATTATCACAAATCAGTTGGAGAGCTTGATGCTGCCTTGGGCAGGTTCGCTTGAACTGCTCCCTCAAGGAGATGCCTCCGTCGAAGCGATTGCACTCGCCAAGACCAGCAGGGGAGGTTGGACGGCGCAAAGTCCTTACAACATAAATCCGCAGAACCGCCAATTCCAACCACCGGCTTCTGTGCAGCAGGTGCATACCGTTGCGGTGTCGCTCTCAGGGACATTCAAGAGTTTTTATACGGGTAAAAATATCCCACCTGCCGAATCTATCGAATCCGACGAAGCGGTGACGGCTCAACCGGCGGAGGAAGAGCGAACCACAAAAACCGACAGTGAAGCCACCCAAATCGTTGTGGTTGGAAACTCTCAATTTTTACAGCAGGGACGGCCCGATGCACAGCTCTTTTTCCTAAATACGGTAGACTGGCTTACCCTTGGTGAAGAACTTATTAATATAAGATCTCACGGCGTTACAGACCGCCCATTGAAAGAGATTTCCGAAAGTGAGAAATTCTTCCTCAAGTTTATAAGCATTGCCGGTGTACCACTTCTTGTCATCGCGTTTGGACTGGTTCGATTTTTCTTGAGAAGGAGGGCGAAACGTTTGGTTGAAGCGTATGGATCGGTGTCATAAAATCCTGCTTCATCGTTAACTCGGGTGAGATTATGAAAATAAAACAACTTTTAGTTTTGATTGGTGTACTTGTTGTCTTAGGTTTACTGGTCCTGATATTGGAAAATCCGTTCGGCAAAAGTGAAGAGCAGAGGAAGGTTGAAGAGGCGACCCTCCTGTTTCCATTCTTTAACAAGGAGAACGTCGCGAAAATCGAAATCATTGGTGCGTTTGGGCTGTCAACCACGATTCTTGCCAAGCAGGACGATCTGTGGCTTGTGGAGACGATGGATAACTATCCTGCCGATCAGACCGCTGTTAAGGAATTGCTCGATAAGGTTGCCGAGATGAAAACGATTCAACGTGCCTCCTCAAACCCGGAAAAGCAAGCTGTTTTTCAAGTCGATAGCTCTGGCGTCGAAGCGAAACTTACCGACGCAAGTGGCAACCTTCTAGCGCACCTGTTTGCTGGCAAGACAACCCCAGAAATCTTTAACAGCTATGTCCGCGCTGCAGATTCCAACGATGTCTACATCGTCCAGGGCAATCTCAAACTTACCTTGGATAAAGGCTATCGTTCGTGGCGGGATCGGGCGATTTTTTCTTTTCTTAAGGAGGACGTGACCCACCTGACAATCGGATCGGAGGCGGAAGATATCGAGCTTCAGATCGACGCTGCGGGTGCGTGGCAGATGCTTAAACCGATCGTCTCTGCTGCTGATGGAACGGAGGTCGAGACAATCACGGAGTTGATGAGTTCGTTGGAGACTGACGATTTTGCAGAACCGAAAGACCTCTCAGAGTATGGACTGGACGCACCGAAGATGTCAGCTACCGCTACACTCAAGGATGGATCAGCGAGAACGTTGCTGATCGGGGTAGAGGAGAGTGGGACGTATTACGTGAAACGCGAGGACAAAGCGCAGATCTTTGAACTGAGCAAAGGGCGTGTGGATAAGCTGATTAGGAAGTCAGTAGATCTGAAATCTGAAACCCCAGTCTCAGAATCTGCCGGCGAAGAGGCTTCCATAACGCTGGATGGCGGAGGGGAATAAATTCCTCCTCTCCTTCCAATGGTGGCGCAGGTTTCCTAACCTGCGACGACTACTACCAAGACCTCAGAAATCGAGTTTTTGTCAAAAACTCGGTTTCTCTATTCCTTAAAGCAACATCAAGACCTCTTCTTGAGCGGGGAGGGTTGTCACAACCACGCCTTCAGGTGTGAGATCCGCTATAAAGACATTAATCTCAGTCCTAACGCCGAACTTGGGGAGGTAAATTCCCGGCTCAATCGAGAAGCAGACACCGGGGATTAACGCACGCTCGTCTTTCGTTTCCAGATTGTCGATATTGACGCCGTTGCCGTGTATCTCTGTCCCAATGCTATGTCCGGTCCTGTGGATAAAAAACTCGCCATACCCCCGCTGCGTTATGTAGTTTCGCACTAGATCATCGACAGCATAGCCGTAAACCATCTCACCCGCCGCGAAACTCTCGCGGATGAAACTAACTGCCAGATCCCGTGCGTCGCGGACAACCTCGAATACTTCGATATAGCGTTGGGGGGCGTTTGTACCGGCATAGGCAACCCACGTCGTGTCCGCATAGACGGCATCCGGCGCCTTCTGCTTTGCCCATAAATCAATCAGGACGAAATCCCCCGGCTGGATAGGTTGGTGTTGATCTGCCGTCGGATAGTAGTGTGGATCGCTGGCTTTTGCGTTGGCCGCCACAATTGGCGGGTGACCCGGTATCAAATCCTCAGCGTTAAAGCGTTCCATGATGAGACTTTGCACATCATACTCTGTTACCGGCATTCCATCACGTAGCTGCTGACCCAACCACGCAAACGCTTCGTCTTTGATCTCCAGTATCAGATGTGCCGATTCCAGATGTCCGGCAAACTGATCGGCGGTCCAGCGCGCCTCGGACTGTTGCACCAGATCCGCGGAGGAGACCACTTCAACCCCCAACGAACGAATAGACTCAACTGTGCCGGCATCTACTCTCGAAACGTAAGGGATGGCGGCAAAGGGAGAATACTCCATAGCGACCCGGTGGCTGCGTGCGAGGATGGTTCCCAGCTCACGGTGCAGTTCATCCCAATCGGTGTAGGTCCTGACTTCGCCGAGGACGTTGGCAAAGTGGGAAACTTCAATCTGGTGGACAAGCCATATCGGTGTTCCCTCCAGCGGAATATAACAGAACCAACGCCGGGTGATACCGGGATCATCAATACCGGCGACGCTTTGGGCAATTGGATTTGACCTCCGAAAATCGTACAGCAACCAACCGTCGAGTTGCTTTGAATCTCGGTCTTTGCGTCGAGAATGCCTTGACTTCCGCTGAGATCCGCTCTGCTTCTCGGTGAGAAAACGTTGAATTTCATCAACTTTCATTAATCTCTCCTCTGTTGTTGCATCTGTTCCATATACCACTCTCTACCCAAAATATTTTTCTTATAATGCCAGCGTGACTGCTGTGGCTGCATCACCAAACTTCGGTCCTCAATGGGAAACTTCACAGGGGTGTGTCCCCGCCGGTGAGATTCCCTCAAGCCGATGGCGATCTCTAACGCATGACGTAAATCATCCCCGGTGGTTATCTTGAGCGGGGCACCTGTCTCCAGTGAATCGACAATCGCCTGAACTATTCCCTTCATCGGTGTGCCCGGATCGAGCCAGCCCTCATCGTCGTAACCTCGATCTGCCTCTCTGTATTCTTCAAACACCCCCTTGATCTCTCTGAGTTGGGCGGGTCCTCGTTGGGTGTTATCGTTCTTCAAGAGATGGAGACCTAAGCCGGTGTTGTTCCAGTTATATATGATTCCCTTGGAACCGATTATCTCAATACCTTTCCACCCGATCTCCTTGTAGTTGCTGAAGCACTCAATCCCATTGGAGAAGCGGATGTAGCCGCCAATCTTCCCGAATCCGGTCTTAGCCTCATCATACGGATGTTCGTGGTCGCTGAAGGGATCTCCGTCCACCCAGCCGACTACCCAATCGACGGGTGCCTTGCCTGCGAACTTTCGGACGAGGTTAAGCCCATGACACCCGCCCTGATTATTAGGGCTATACAGGTCAATCCGCTGGATTTCGCCTATCTCACCCGCTGCGACCAATTCGTAGGCTTTCTGGTAATCTGGATGACTTGAGATGACAAGTCCCGCGGCGAAATGAATACCACGGGAGCGGCACGCCTCCACCATGCGGTCGGCATCTGCGAGGCTAGCGGTGAGCGGCTTCTCGCAGAAAATCGCCTTGACACCCGCCTCCGCGGAGGCGACGACGGCATCGGCGTTTGGTCGGACCGGCAGGACCGGCATCGCAATATCGATCTGTTCGCCCTTAAACATTTCATCGAAAGTGCTGTAGCCCTGCGCGTTGAAATGTCGACAACCTAACGCTAAATTTTCGGGATCGGTGTCTGCGATGGCAACGACCTTACACAACGGATGCAGATCGAAGGCACGGGCGCGGCCCGTTCCCGCTCTCCCGCAGCCGATGACGCCAACACGATATTTGGGATTTTTGGAATTGGGCATATTCTCTCCTTCGGTGAACTCGGTTTTAGACACCTGTAAACGCCTTGGGTTTGTCCTCTGATTTGACGGATCGGGTCCGTTTTGCTTCCCGTTGTGGGAATTTCAGGTCTCCGGCAAGCCCTACCCCGATGCCGCAGAGTATAACTGCTCCGCCGATGATCTGTGCGGTCATCGGGATTTCGCCGAGTATCAGGAAGGCGAAGATGACCCCAGCAATCGGTGAAAATGCGGAGGCTAACGAAATATCCGCCGGTGTTACCCGTTTAATCCCCGAAAACCAGCAGAGTTGACCACCGACCACAATGACGCTCCCGTACAACGCCATCCAACCCCAGAGGACAGGTCTGAAAAGATCCATAAAGTGTCCCGGTCCGAGCATAATGAGCACGACGATCAGAAAGATAAGCGAACCGACGAAATTTCGGAAGACGCTGAAAACACCCAAAGGGATTGATCGAAGCTGCTTACGCCCTAGTTCCGCACCAAGCACCAGAAGAAATGTGCCGGTGGATGCATAGATTTCGCCACTTCCAATACCGCCGCGCATCTGACCTTGCTGCATCATTTCACCGGGTTGACCCGTTTCTAACCAGAGGGTCGTTGCGACACCGCCCAAAGCCAGCAACGCACCGATAACCGCGCTCCAACTCGATTTCTCCCGGTAGAGCAGCCACGCAAGGAATAGACCGAGTGGGATTTCAATCGTTTCGATCAGCACAATATTTGTGACCGAGGTCCGCTCAATAGCTTGGAACATCAACGACGGCGCCAACGCTCCCGATGTCGCCGCCAACAGAAGTTGTATAAGCCACTGTTTGGGGGTCAATTTTTTGAGTTCGGATGGTCGCCAGTCTCTGTGAAAGATTGCCAATAACGTAACCCCAGCGACGACGTTTCCGGCGAATAGCAGGTTGCAGAACGCTATCGGATTCCGTCCGTCTAGCAGTGCGTTTTCTCCAATCATTATCAACTTGGCGACCACCGCCGCAGCGGCACCGAATATCAGGATCGCTAGCCACAGGTAGATTTTTCCTTTTTGAGATTCGGTGGGATCCATTTAGAACCTGTTTTAAAACTAAAAATGTCTTCAAGAGTTAATGTTTACGTTTACTCATTGGAAACATCAATCCCTTCCAATGAAAGGCATAAACATGACTCAAACCACCTATCCCACGGATTTGACCGATGCCCAGTGGGACAAATTGTTACCCTATCTTCCACCTCCGTCACCGGTAGGTAGACCTCTCAAGTGGGAGATGCGCGCAATCATCAACGCTATTTTTTATATAGTCAAGTCAGGGTGCCAATGGCGAATGCTCCCCCATCAGATGCCACCGTGGCAAACAGTCTATTCCCATTTCAGAAAATGGAAAATTGATGGCACATGGCTTATGATTCATCAATCACTTCACGAACAAACTCGCTGTGATATTGGCAAAGCACCTTCACCGACAGTAGCTATCATTGATAGCCAATCGGTCAAGACGACCGAACTGGCAGATAGTAGGGGCTTTGATGCACATAAGAAAGTCAAAGGACGTAAACGCCATATAGTCACCGATACAATTGGCATTCCATTGCGGGTGAAGGTTACTGATGCAAATATCAGTGATAACCAAGTCGCAATAGAGTTATTAACGGAAATCTTTAGTTGGCACATAACCATTCAGTTAGTCTGTGCTGATGCTGGCTATCGCGGCGACTTAGGCGACTGGTTATATGCAACGCATCAGTGTCAATTGGACATCACCACTCCTGTGGGTCAATCGGGATTTGTGGTGGTTCCCTTTCGATGGATTGTGGAGCGCACCTTTTCTTGGTTCGGTTGGTTTCGCCGATTGACTTTGGACTATGAACGCACTGCTGAAACCGCTGAGGCAATGGTGTACATTGCTTCCATTTACTTGATGCGAAACCGTATCAAGTGACTTTTCAAACAGGCTCTTAGGGTTTTTGTGTCATGCGGTTTATTATAACCGAAATTGCCAGTTTGGTAAAGTAGGAATAAAATAGGGAACAACTTTCGGACTCTCCCCGATTATATCGGGACAGGCGGAACGGGAGATCGTTGTTCCCTACAACTTGCTCCTTGGCAAAATCTAACAAAATCTAACACTTTTAGGACTTACGCAGTCAACTGTAGGCGGGGCATCTTGCCCCGCTGTTCATAGTCTGAAGTGCGTAAGTTCTAACCTATATTAGAACCTATTCGATACTCAGCTGCGTAACTCCTAACATTATCCACTACCAACTACATCCATCAGATTTTTCATAACGCAAGTTGCCACATGTCGCCCTACTAGGACTTTGGGTTGTAGTAATTCACTCTTACTACACACATTGCGCTCCGCTGGAGCGCAGAAATTGATCCTATCGTCTTTGCTATAGACATATCGCTCCTCTGGAGCGAAAATCGGATACTTCAGTTTTGACCGAAAACCGATGGATTTTCTATACCTACCAACTTGGGCTAATATAGCCTAAGTTGATAGTGATGTGCGGAGTGATAAAATTGACCCTTATATCCGTAGATCGGGCATCTTGTCCGACCTGCAAAGCCCCAGCGGGGCGATATGTGTATAGCACATCGGTAAACCAATTCCCCTAAGCCCCAGCGGGGCGACATGTGTGTCGTAAATTTGGTTATTTCTGATTGGTGTCGAGTATGAAAACTCGATCTACAGATTGTCTAGCAACTTGCGTTGATATAGGTTGCGAGCAAACCGTCTGTCAGAACCCGACCATTGAGCCACGTTTCGAGCTCCCGCGTCGCCCGTTGATACACCTTGAGGGTGTTTTCGCTTACGCCCGATACGATCAACGCTTTTGTATTCTCAATGATAGCCAGCCCCATCTCCTGTGCCTGTGTTCTGACCAATTCGTTCATCTGAAATCCTCCTGAACTGTGACAAAGCTTAGCGTTTTAAGGTGGGATTTATTTTTTTAATGTTCCAGTGAGGCGTTGTCCACGTTTTCAGTAAACCTGTTAATCCATAAATGCCTATACCCCGCCCATTTTGTTCACCATCGCCAATAGCAGCAGCAACAATCGCTTGGTGCATGAATTTATCGTAAATTGTTATGCCATGCCAAGTATTACCATCGAAAGCACCTGTAGCTGCCAATTTAACCGCATACGCTCCTGTCTCCTGACGAACAATCACGGTGCTCATCATACCAGCCTATAGAGATGGCTTCTTCACCCGTTCCGTTATACACTTCGATAAGATTTTGACGCATATCCATAAGATCCTTATCAATAGAAGCGGATAAAGAGATTGCCTTGTTTCCATCTTTATCAACCACCTTTAGACTTCGGCAAGTTATCTCATCAAACACGCCGTTGCTCTGTGCCTCGATGTCCGGTGTGATAAACTGCCCGATAGCGATACCAACCGCCAGAATCCCTGCACCTAAACCATATATCCCAACTTCTGCTTATTATGCATAGTTTTCTCCATGCCCCCCAAGGTGACCACCACCACGACGGAGGGCAAGGCATGGGGGGTGTTTATGTTCAATAATTAATATTACCAACCTTAAAAGAAGGGGTTATGTGCTTTTTCTTCGCCGACGGTTGTGGCGGGACCGTGTCCGGGGAAAAGTTTCGTATCGTCGGGGAGGGAAAGCAGGTAATTCTTCACCCCGGAGAGCAGATCGGTATACGAAATATTCGCACCGCCGACCGATCCCGCAAATAGCGCGTCGCCGACAATCACTGTGGAACGGGTGTGGAAGCTGCAACCGCCGGGCGTGTGTCCCGGTGTGTCGAGCGTTTTCACGGAGAGGTTGCCGACTGCTACCTCTTCCCCATGATTGAGGGTCCGAAATTGTTGGGTGCTACGCGGCTGTGGTTCTTGTGCGTGGATGTATGTCGGGCAGCCTGTTGCGCGTTCGATCTCCATCAAACCGTTCGCGTGATCGCCGTGTGCGTGTGTCAGCAGGATTGAGGTCGGCTTGACGCCGGTCTCTTCCACCTTCTGTAGCACATCGTCTGGGTGTGCAGCGGTGTCGATGATGGCAGCCTCGTTGGTTGCCTTGCACACAAGTAGGTAGGCATGGACGGGCCATCCACCGACATCGGCGGTGATGGTGACCACCTCCAAAGCGTCGTCGTAGCCCGGTGGTACCGGTTCGGGGCCCCAGCGTTCCATCGCAATGTCCGCCAATCGTGCGCCGTTGAGGTTGAGGCACGCTGCGATGCTGTGGACTTGGTCCTCTGTCGGTTTTAGCGTGTAGTCTTCCATCTGGGATAGTTGCGCCTCCGTGATTCCTGCTTGGGCGGCAACTTCATCCACGCTCAGACTGTTCCCACGCCTTGCCTTGCCAATGATGTCTCCGAATTCATCTTCAAGTGTGTAAGCCATTGTTGGTTATCTCCTTTGTTGGGGTTAAGTAAAAAAACGAAGAAACCGAGTTTTTCCGAAAAAACTCGGTTTCTCTGAGCTGCTTTTCATTCATTTTGGCGCATCCAATGCGGAGGTGTGCTCGTGGATGCGCTGACGTTCGATATTTGCGTACGGGTCAGCGCGGCGGGTGATGCCGGTGATAGCGTCAACGGATTCATCCGCCTTAAACCGCAGATACAGTTTTTGCTCCTTCGCTGCCATTACTTCGTTTTTGAGAGCGCGGTAGCACAGCATCATGTTGTAGTGGGCATCCAGATCCTCTGGATCGACCGCCAACGTTTTCTGAAATTCTGCGAGTGCCTCCTCATACTTTCGTTGAAGGTAGAGCAGTCTGCCGATCTCGTTGAGAATCCGTCGATCCCGTGGAAATTGGAGAGCAGCTGTCCGCAGGTGTCCGAGTGCGTCGTCATATTCTCCGTACGCCTTTTGGACCAGCGCGTAGAAGTAATGCACCTTCGCTCTGTGTGGATTGTCAGGAGGAAGTTGTTCCTGGAGCGTCATCGCTTTTTCAAGCATTTCTTCCGCTCCTTTCATATCGCCCTCCTGAACCCGACAGCGTGCGACATTAACCCAGCCATCCATATAGTCCGGTTCAATCTCCGTGACTTTTAGAAACACCGCTTCCGCACCTTTGAGATCGCCTTGAAGGAATAGTCCAATACCGTAATCATTCCAACGTTCACGATGGTTCGATTGTGGATTTTCCCCTGACTGACCGATTACCAGTTCGCTTGATTCACTTTGGTCAATCACGCGCAGGGTTGCCTTATCCTCTGCCATCGTGACGATTGGGAGATTGGGGATTGCCTTGACCTGCCCGGCGACATCCGATGTGTCCCCAGTGAAGACCCAACGCCCGTCGTCATAGCCTTTGTCGACCTGAAAGTCGGTGTCCTCCGGATCTCGTACGCCCGCATAAGCCCACTGCGTATGCCACCAGTTGAATTTACGGTAATTCAACTTTGCGTGCAGCTGAATCTCGTTTCCACAATCCGGTGGGATAAAGAGCCGATAGTGAACGGTGTCCGCAGCGCCGGGGGGGATGGTGTTCGCATAGAGGACAGTCCGCGCCGCCCAAGCGTTGCGTTTATTGATCAGGTTTCCGTGTTCGTCTAGCATATACGCCCGATAAAAGTGCGCCCCCGGATCAACGGGTCCGTTTCCATCTTCCGCTTCGATCACCCCACTCCAGAAAATGACCTTTCCGTTTTCGTCCGTCGCTTTCAGTTCCAGCCAGAGATCGAAGGCATCAATTGTGCCGGCGGGGAATCGGTGCCCCACGTTCCTTGTCCGAACAACGACATCAACCCGAACCTCCTCGCCACGCTGAACTGTCCCATTGGAATCGTTGATGGGTGCGACAATCTTCGTTATGTCCGTTACTGTGCCGATAGCGTGCCCCTGACTTCCGCCTTCCATCATACTAAACGCACGGAGTTGAGAGTTGGGGCGGGACGTGCTGATACCATCCCCTCCATGAGATTGGGGTTGGATCGGTGTCGCGGGACTTAGCGCGAAGATATCGACGCTCACCTGATTGTTCTGGAGAAAGTCAACCGTTGCCTTGAGTTGTTCATCGTGCTTGTTCACGAAAGGGAGTGCTGTGTTTGCCGCGGGAAAACGGTGGCTGTGAACCTTGCCATTGATATTCGCCGCGTCTTTTGAGGGCACCAGCGGCATGTGGCAATCGACACACTTCTTCGGTTCTTCGGGGTAGTAGAAGGACAGTGCCCCCTGATGGGAGACACCGCTGGTCTGCCACTGATCGTAGTCGTCAAAGCCACGGAACCAACGGAAATTGTTGACCGGCACATCGAGATGCACCTTGTGACAGGTGGAACAGAACTCTGCTGTGTTCTGGCGGTGAAAGGGCTTGAGGAAGCTCTTTTTATGGGGTTCGGGATCAAGGCGGATGAGGTAATTGTGGAGTTTGCGAATTGCGGTATTTTCGCTGGCTGCCATTTCGTGCAGGGGCGGGTACTTGATGACATATCCGCTGTTGCCCATCGTATCCTTGACCTTCTCCATTGAGTGGCACGCCGTACACGCGAGTCCGGCTTGGGCGGCGGGTGTATGCAGATTCTCCCGGATCGGTCGATCCATCACGCCGTTGAGCAGGATAGCGGGGTCGTGGCAACCACCGCACCACTTGGACGGTTGGATCCCATTGACATCCTGCATATACATAATCGATTTGCGATACCACTGATTGTTGAAGGAGGCGAAGTGATGCGCGGATTCGTTCCACTGTTTGTAGATGTCCGGATGGCATCCGCTTTCGGCACAGGTTTGGGAGGTCAGAAAGAAATCGGTGGGAATTAGGTCGCCGGTGTAGGTTTCAACGGAGGCGGGGAAGAACGGCCCATCGGTGCCACCGCCTTCTTCATACATGCTGGTTGGTGGAGAGAGCGGGTTTTTCACGAGATAGTCCGGGTTGGGTCGATAGTGTTGGATTAACCTTGCCCCGACGGGAAACAGCAGGCTGATGAGGAGAACAATCCCGGTAATTTGCGCCGCTCTACGTGAAAACTCGGTCTCTGCGCGTCTCCCCAAAATCAACAGGTGTCCGACAAATAGGATCGCGCCGAGTGTCACAGTGACGATATGGACGACGAGCAGCCAACGGTTGGGGGTCGTGGCACCGACAAACATCAGGTACACGCCCGAAATTATCCCGATTCCTAGGGAAACCACCCCACCTTTACCGATGATCGACATACCATCGAAACGCTTGCACACGTAGACAATGAACGGTACGATCAGCGCGACACCGAGGACGATGTGGATCAGGACGTTCCCGATGTAAAATAGGGTCGGTTCCCCGAAGCTGATCAGGTACGCGCTGTTGATCAGCAGAATTAGGAAACCGATAAGTAGGAATTTTGTCGCGAGTCGCATGGCTGGGGCTCTCTCTTGACCACAGTTTTGGGTTTGACAAGGCTTTGGAAGGGTTGTATAATTGTTTCTAATTCTATCAGGTTTTTCCGGCTGTTTCAACTGGAAAGTTTTTGCGAAGGGATAAGCTATGGAGAAAGCGATGGCGAATAAGAAAGATCCGGATTTACTTGATGAATACGATTTCAGTCAAGGGGTTCGGGGCAAATATGCCCAGCGATACCGATCAAGATATTCGATAGCGTTGCCCTCACAGGTGATTTGCCTGAATACAATCTCAGGCGTGGACAAGTCGGCACAGTAGTTGAAATTCTTGCAGACGGTAAAGCGTTTGAAGTGGAATTCAGTGACCGTGACGGACGGACTTATGAGTCAGTTGGTTTGCGTCCTGATCAGATCATGGTACTCCACTATGAACTGATAAAAACCGAGCCAATATCTGCCGTGGAATAGAATGAGGAAGAAACGGAAGACTGAATCGTCTTCGTAAGATAGTAATGTTGCGACTATGGAATTTGAGTGGGATGAAAACAAAGCAAAAACTAATTTGTCGAAGCACAGGGTTTCGTTTGACGAGGCGAAAACTGTTTTCGATGATCTGTTCTATATTGACTTCTATGATCCTGACTACTCTGGTGATGAAGACCGATATATCATTATTGGTGAGTCGCAACAACGTAGTTTATTGATTGTGTCATATACAGAACGCGAGGATAAGATTCGTTTAATCAGTGCAAGAGAAGTAACCAAAAGGGAAAGAGAATATTATGAAGAAGGTTGATACCGAGATGGACGACGAACTTCGTCCAGAGTACGATTTGAAGAGTTTACGGGTGAGAAAGGTTGGTCCCAAACGGAAGAGTTTCAGGGAACAATCTATCCAGTTAGAGCCGGACGTCGCTGCTATATTTCCGGATTCTGAATCGGTAAATGAGGCACTGCGATTTTTAATCCGAATCACTAGAGAACATAAACCTACATTCACAGGAGCGGACAGTAACGACTAACAAAAGTAGTTATAATCCTTGTTGTAGTCGCAACGGGAGCTACCGTTAGGTTGATGGCGTGAAGGGGCAATGAGCTGTGTCTGATACACCCAAATGGCGAATCCGACTGGCTTTACCAAGCGAAGTCAAGCATTTGAGTGAACTCGCATTCCGTTCCAAGTTATACTGGGGTTACTCGGATCGATTTATGCAAGCGTGCCTTGAGGAGTTGACCCTTGATCAGTGCTACATTAAGAGCAATCCGACTTTTGTGATTGAAGTTGCGGGAAGCACCATTGGATTCTATTCGCTGGAACATGTTTCCGCTTCCGAGGCAGAGCTAGGTTATCTGTTTGTCGAACCCACGTTTATTGGAAAAGGGTATGGACGTAAGCTAATAGCACACGCGCAGCAAGAGGCACAGCGTCTCGGATACAACCAAATAATCATTCAGGGAGATCCAAACGCTGAACAATTCTATCGCGCAGCGGGTGGTTCGGTGGTTGGCACAAGAAAGTCCACAAGTATTCCTGACCGTGAACTTCCTGTATTCCGCATTAATCTGAAAGAATCAAAGGAGAATCTCTGCTTGTCATCGAAGGTGTGCCCGTGATAAGCTGCCCTCATTGTGGTGAGAGCTATCTGACAGCACATACACTACATGAAATTGAGCGTATTAAACGTCTGCGAGAAGGCGTTGCGACTAAACGTCCCGTAGCAGTCGCTGCGTTTGCATAGCCCAACGATTTGATAAAAAAGAGAATTCAAACTTAAACTCCCGTTTCTTGGTTGACGATGAATAAAAAAGAAAACCAGTTGCTGCAATTTGGTTTATGTCTCAACAGTGAAGGATACCTTGCTTCTCTAGAGGTGGGAAAATTGTACCGTGTCATCCCTGATGATGACGCTGCGGCTCATGGTTACATTCGTGTTATAGATGAAAGTGGAGAAGACTATGCCTATACAGCGAGCCGCTTTCATCTGATGCAACTACCTACCGCGGTCGAAGAGGTGCTGTTGTCTGCTTCACAAGCGTAGTTTCTGTTCGGCGGTTTTTCAGTAACAAATCTTAAACGAGCGGGGATGTTTCTATAAGCATGTGCCCCGTTCACTAACAACAAGGAGATAACCACTATGCACTTGACAGAGGCTCAAATCTCCTCGTTCCACGAGGACGGTTATTTACGGTTGGAAAATGTGTTGGATACAAGCGACTTGCAGCCGGTCATTGACGAATATTCCGACATTATTGACAGGCGCGCACAGGAGCTGTATGCCGAGGGAAAGGTGAGTTCGCTGCATGAGGACGAACCGTTTACACGGCGGCTGCTGCTTCTAGCGAAAGAGGTTCCAGAAGTCGCTACGAATCTAGACATTATGCAGGCACGCGGCGAGGCAACCTTCAACTTCCTGAAAAACCCGAAGATTTTGGACGTAGCGGAATCGCTCTGCGGTTCGGAGATTGTATGCAACCCCATCCAGCACATTCGAGCGGTTCTGCCACATCGTGCGACCGGCGGGTCTCCGACCCATTTCCATCAGGATATCGGCGTGTGTTGGCCCGATACAGATCAATACTTTATGCTGACTGTCTGGGTGCCTGTCGTGGACGCGACGTTGGAGAACGGTTGTCTGGCGGTGCTGCCCGGCAGCCATAAGTATGGTCTCCGGCAACATGCGTATACACCCGGATTGAACGTACCTGAGGAAGAACGTCCACCTATCAAGTCTGAACCGCTGCCCGTACCGGCAGGTGGGCTGATCTTATTCCACAACTACACGTTGCATCACGCGCTCCCCAACGAGTCGGACGAGGTTCGCTGGAGCTTTGACCTGCGCTATCACGATGTCTATATGCCATCGGGCCGTCCCTTCTACCCGACGTTCCTCATGCGCAGCAAATTCCGTCCAGATGCGTTGCAGACTGATTATGAAACATGGTGTGAGCGGTGGAAGTTTGCGTTGATGGCGGGGAAAGATGCTGTGCGGTATCGCTGGGAGCGGTAGCTACGGCAGCCAAGTTGCTAGGTTTTGTTGACCTTTATATGAGGCGTGTCCGTAATTCACTGATAAGCACTCAATCGTAGGTGTGAGGTCTCCTCGCTCAACGGGTTGGGAGACCCAACCCCTACGCATTCAACGGACTCAAGATGGCCTTTCTTACGCATCACGGATTACGCATTATTCCTCATTTCCGAGTACACTCCGTTCAGGGACAAAGCCTAACTCTTCTTCGATGCGGTGGATCTCGTACACGGGATCTCTTTCATGTCCGGGGCGTGCGTAGTGGGAGAGATCTATCTGATCGGCATCTACACCGTACCAACCACGGATAATATCGGGGACGGTATCCTCGGCGCAGGCTTGGGTCCCCACCGCGTTCAGGATGCGAACCCTCGGTTTATGCGGGGCTTCGGCGGCAAGCGTCAAACAGCGGACCGTGTCGCTGAGGTACATGTACGAGATCAATCCCATCGACCACTGCCCTACCGGTCCCACCTTTTTGGGTGTCAATTCGCGGTCATCGGGGGCGATGCTCGCTAGGCGGATGTTAATGAAATCGAGATCTTCATTCTGACGTGCCAGATAGCGCGAGGTTTCCTCCATTAGATATTTTGAGAAACCGTATCCCACCCGATCGAGACATGGGTGTTCGTCGGGCATCGGCAGCTGCAACGGTCTGAACAGGGGAGACTCAAATCCGACCGCCGCAATTGAGCTGGCGAGCACAAACTTCTTGCAGCCACCATCCACAAAATATCGCACGAGTTGGTATGATCCCATAACATTGACCCGAAGTTGTTCCTCCTCGGTCCCGCCACCCGTTACCGCTGCGAGATGGACCACGACATCAATTTGGTTTGGGTCTAACTTTCGCAGGTCGTCGAGCGACGTAAAATCGCCTTGGATCGCTGTTACACCCTCTACTTCTGTTCTTTGCCTAGATATGCAGAAAACTTCGTGGTCTTCCGCCATTGATTCAGCGAGTGCTCGTCCGATAAATCCGCTGGTGCCGGTAATTAGTATTCCACCCATTCTACGCCTCCTCATTCTGAACTTATTCGTGGGGTACAACAATCAATCTTCCGACCATTGTATGACTGCGCCGACCACATCCTTGGCGTCATCTTTGTTGATTGCGTCGTAAAAGGCTGCTGATTCCTCCGATGCGACGCGATGTGTAATCGTATGATGCCACGGCAGGACGCCTGTCGCCATGTTTTTGAGCACAGCGCGTCGGCAGGGCTCGAATCCATCGTCACACGGGTAAAACATCGTCAACCGTTTGCCGTGGGGTGGAGCAAATTGATAGGAGAGCGGTTCCGTGCCGTAATGCCCCTGATACACAAACTTGCCGTGCCGCTTGCACAGTTCGATTGCCGGATCGACACATGCAGGAACGCCTGTAGATTCAAAGACAACATCGGCACCTTCGGGTGCAATCTTTTGGAGCTCTTCCACTACGTTTTGGGTAGAGCCGTTGATGAGGTAATCCGCGCCCAGTTTTTGGGCGACCTCCAGTCTGTTCTGCTCAAGGTCAACGGCAACGACGATGCAGCCCCGATGGCTACAAGCAGCCATAACTCCCAATCCGACCAATCCCGCGCCGTAAACCGCAACGACATTTCCCATCCGAGGGTTCGCTGTATCGACGCCGTTCAAGCCGACCGCCGGCATAACAAACAGACTTGCGGCATCCTCAGCGATACCTTCGGGTAGTAGTTCCAAGCCGTGTGTCGTTTGTGGATTGACGACAGCGGCAGAGCAGTGAACGCCGGATGCGGCTGAAACCTCCTGTCCATCGGACAACCGCATCCCCTCCCGGTTGTCACGGTAATAGATCTTATCACCGACCTTGAATCCCTCAACCTTCTCGCCAACATACTCAATAACACCGACCCCTTGATAGCCGGTACATATTGGATACTGTCCCCAAGTAGATATCTTGTTACGGATCAGGGCGAACTCCGTTCCAATACTAACGCCGCTGTACAACGCCCGTATCAGAATATGTTCCGGTCCCGGATCTGACAGGATTACATCAGCGTAGCTAAAGTTCTGATTTTCGTCACTGACAAGTGCTTTGGCGTGCATTTTTTGATACCTCGTGCAAGTATTTTGGGCAGGCACAAGACCTACCCCTACATTTGTTGATTCTTGTAGGGGCAACCCTTGTGGTTGCCCTCTTATAGGTCAATTTTCTTAAAATTGTGGCAGCTCATGTGTAACACGGCGTGTATTGTATTGTAGTTGATAGCGAAGGTGCTTGGGGGTCTGTGGGTATTTTTCCGAATCGGGATATGGATAGGCGGACATGTCGTGGAATGGTAGCGGCCCAACCGTCTGTGAAGACAGTGTATTGATATCGCCGTCCTTGTCCCACCCGTCACTGTATAGGATAAAATCCCGTTCCCAGCCCTCTTCCAATGGTGGCAGTCCAGCTGCATCAAACTCGACGGTCATCTCGTCTCCAGCATTCAAGATGACATACATATCATCAATTTCCTCTAGCAAGCGTGTCACCTCTCCGTATCGGGTGTAATGCCCCGCTAGATCTCGCCACTGCTTTGCCGTTGTAACTTCATTGTAATCAAACAGATGTGGTGCGTGGGGAGTCGGGCGATACATCTTGGAGAAGCCGCGGTAGTGGAGATCTGTGTGGTTCGGAGATAGCTCTGTGATACGGGTCGGCACCTCCTCCCCGCCGATGGAGAAGAATGCCGAATCCCAGTAAATCTGCATATTGGTCGCAATTCTTACCTCCCGATCTTCCGAGAGGAATTTGCCCGTCAGGTCGATGCAGATGGTCTTATTTTTGCCTGCGGGTATGCCGATGGGATCGATGACCGTCTGCCACTTTCCGTTCTCATCACGAACCTGTAGATAAGGAAAGTGCGGGTTAATCGACGGATTCTGTGAGAGTGCAAGGTTGATACTGGTATCTGTTGGGAAGATCCAGCCGTTGAGGAACAGAGTAAGTCCCAAATCATCAGGCACGTTCCCCAAATCGAGAACGATGAAGTGGGGTTCAACGACACCTTGGAACGCCCCCAGTTCGTGTTCAATCGCATAGCGATAATCGACGGCTTTGAGTGCGTCGGAGACATCGTATCCACGGTGATCGAGTGCTATGCGTGGGTGATGAATCTTTTTCGCGGTGTAAATTCTGAAGTCTGGAAATGGCGGTGGGGTGTATTTCTCATCGACGAAGATTTGGGTGCCGGCGGGGTGATCTACGACAAGCAGTTTGACCATATCGAAATAGGCGGTCTCCCATAGCTCCTCCGTAACCTGAAGCGAGTAGACACCTGCTTTCGGCTTCATGAGGTCACCGGGGATTTTGACGTAATCTGCGGTCTCAGCAGCTGCGAGAAATCCCATCGGTGTGACCATCCCAAGCGGACTGCGCCACAAGAGATCTGTCACGAACTGATAACCACTACCGTCATAGACGTAGAGGAATGGGCACGACCCTTTCAATACCTGTCTTTCGAGGATACGTTGGTTCGATTTGGGGGTGATCACATTTTGTGGAACGCCATTTGTCCAGACAACCCGTAGTACGTCTGCTTGTTTCTCTTTTCCCAACCCGAAATGTGTTATTGGGGCGGTGACGTATTTCATCTGGTAGAGTTCGCCCGCCTTGAGTTCCACTTTTGCACCGATGCCATCAATGTTGTTCTTGTTGTTGCCGGCGTTGACACCTTCCAACTTCACCTGCAGCCAACTGTTTTGGTCGCTGCCTTCGTTCCGCAATGCGACGACCTTGCCATCGGCATTGCTTAGGAACAGGTCAATATCACCATCGTTGTCATAATCGCCAACGGTGCCATCACCTCCACGCTGGATCGTATCAGGCAAGAAATCTGAGGCATCGCTGAAACGCCCCGTCCCATCGTTCCGAAACAGGAAGACGCCACGTCCATCTCCCTCTTTCGGTGTGCCGATAAGCCACAGATCCATGAAGCCATCGTTGTCATAATCGAGGAAATGGGCATCTAAACCGCTCACACCTTTTGCAGCGTCGATCGCTTCCTCAGAGCGTATATCGGGAGCAAAGGTCCCATCGCCGCGGTTTCGATAGAGTTGATGGGGTGTTTCGCCATCGGTTGCTAGAAACAGGTCAATATCACCATCGTTGTCGTAATCCCCTACCGCAACCGCCGTGAAAGCGTGGTTTTGGGGGATCCCTATTCTATCGGTCAATGCTTGCAGCTTGCCCTGACGCAGGTTGGTGTAGAGCGTACAGCCACTTCCGTCATTTGCGATTAACAGGTCAATATCGCCATCATCGTCAAAATCGCCGAACCCTGCATCCCGTGCGCCGGGTCGTTCCGATGGAATGAAGGTCTGATCGCTAACATCGCTGAAGACGCCATCGCCATTGTTGCGGTACATCTCCACTCGGTTCCCCGCTGTGAAAAGATCCAGATCGCCATCGTGGTCATAGTCAACGAACAGGCTTGGGCCTCTGACTTGGGCTTTTGGACTCTGATCTGATTGGGCTCCGTCGAAGTCCGCCATCTCGGTGAAGTTACCTGCTCCATCGTTGAAAAGGAGAGCGCTTCCCTCTTCTCCGGGCAGATAAAGATCTGGATCGCCGTCCTTGTCTAAATCAGCAAAAGCGGCGACATCTCCGTAGCGTCCGACTGTGACAGCGGGGACAAATTTTCCACCTTCATTCCGAAAGAGATTGGATTCAGCGTCTAAAACAGTGGAGGTGGTATACAGGTCGAGATCGCTGTCGTTATCGTAGTCTATCAGCAGAATTTTGGCACGCCTTTCCTTCAGGTCGCCAAGCCCAACTTCTTGAGTCACATCGACAAAGTTCGCTCCGATTGGTGGTGTCTCTTTTGCTTTGATTCGTGCTTTGAACCCGGAACTGAAACTCTCAATCGGATGCCCCAAGATGTTCGTCACCAACTCTCCGATTCCCTGTTGATAGCGGGGACTTCGTTTTTGGACGTTTTCAAAGATCTGAATATATCGAGCGGCTCCTTTGGTGTCGCCTTGATCTATCAAAAGCAGTCCCTGTTTCAGATACTTGAGAAACTCTTCATCGGCATCCCACAGCAGAGCATTCAACTCCATGCAAATCCGCTTCGCTTCCTCAACCTGTTCTCGTCGTAAAAGTGCATTTGCCAATTTGAGCATTACCACCACATTCGCTGGGGTTCGATCCCGCAATTCCCGCAGATGCAAAATTGCCTCATCCATCGCGTCTGGGTTGTTCCGCTGACTGAGGTAGTGACGTGCGAGTTTATATCGGATTTCAAGGTCATCCGGGTCAAGTTTCACCGCTTCCTGAATCGCTGCAACCGCTTCGGCAGTCATGCTCTGCGATTGATAGATCTCTGCCAAAATGAAATGTAATTGGCTGTCCATCGGTTCAACTTCAAGCCCACGTTTTACCCACGCTTCCGCCTCTTCACGCTGCTTGAGGCGTAGGTGTGCAACAGCGAGGTTACCGTAACCGATTGATTCATCGGGTGCTAGGTTAATCAACGCCTGAAACTGCTCAATCGCTTGATGTGGTTGGGATTCTTCGAGGTAGGCTAATCCAAGATTCTGGTGACGTATTGCAGCCGAGACGATTTCATCGACAGTTTGTTGGGAGTTGGCGATGGGGATGTAGACGAGGAGTAAAACGTGAAACGTGAAACGTGCTAAGAGAGATTTCATGAGTTTGGGGGTACGGAAGTTCATATCTCTATTGTCTGAAGGGGGACACAGATCCCGCTGATAAAACGAGGGCGTGTTGACATTTTGATGTTGCTAATTTGGCAAACGCTGTAGTCATCGGGCAATCTGCCAAATGTAGTGCTGTTAGTTTGCAGGTTGGTATCACAATCTAACAGATCGTGGTGCAAAAGACTATTTTTATGGAATGAGTTTTTCTATTTGCCTTCTAGTTCGGCGCGGACGATACGCGTTCCGGCGACAAGATTTTTCAGTTTCAAACAACATATCCAGCGTGGAAGTTGAAAGAAACCACAGTCAGGCGAAATACTCAATCGTTCGGGTGGACAGTGCTGCAACATTTGGCGGATGCGGTCGGCGATCTCTTCAGGCGGTTCTTGCCAAAAGCTCTTGATGTCCACAACACCCGCCATAAAGTCGAACTGTCCCTCGAATCTACTGTAGATGTCATGTTCAATCATTTCGCGGTTAGCGAACTCCATTGACAGACAGTCAACATTCATATCTAGCAATGCAGGGAACATCCAGTCGTACCGACGTTTTCCGCGGGGACGTGACCCCAAATTGCCGAAGCAGATGTGCAGGTTCTTTCGCACCGAGATCCCATCAAGCGCACGATTGAGCAGTGCCACCCAATCTTCGAGTTTGCCGGGAATGATACCGAAACTCGGTTCGTCAAGTTGGACTTCAGTACATCCCTCCGCCTCAAGGGCTTTCAATTCTTGGTTGATAACTTCAGCGAATTCCCAGCCAAGTTCGACACGGTCTTTATACGGGTCGCCATCCCGGATTTGGATGTGCATAGTCAGCGTCAGGGGACCTGGGCAACACGCCTTGATCCGTTGTCCTTCGCCAGCGTTTGCCTTTAAGAACTGGAATTCCTCCACAATACCCAAACCTGTCGGGATACTTACCCGATCCTCAAGAGTGTAGCGTGGGACACTATCGTAGGCATACAGTCCGGTTTGGCGGAGGACAGGTCGTTCAACTAATCCTTGCATCCGTCCGTAGAAAGTTTGCACGAAATACCAGCGGCGCATTTCACCGTCCGTGATAGTGTCGATGCCAGCCTCTTTCTGATCCAAAATTGCCAGTCGGACAGCATCATCGTAAACCTCTCTTACGTCGGTGGGTCCATACTCACCGCGCTTTTCTGCGTCCATCGCTGTCCAAAACCAACCCGGCATGGCATGGGAGCCGATCACTGTTGTGGGAAGCAATTGTTCGTATGGCATGAGTTCTCCTTTATGAATTAAGTGAAAAATTAAAGTGTCTAAAGTACCTAGTAAGTCTTAGAATTGCTATCTCTAACTTTAGCACACTTGGTTTAACTTTAGCAACACTTTATCATGGATGGCTATCAATTATCTCTTGACAATATCACCGAATTGAGATAAATTGTTCGCTGTTTGCAAGGAACTTTATCCGTACTAATTCAAAAACCTGTTGCTATTTATGGGGAAATTACTGGAGGATTTTATGAAATTTGTTCGATATCAATCTAATGGAAACGTAAGTTACGGGACGCTTTCGGGCGACACCATTAACGAAATAGATGGCGATCCAATCACCGGATATAGTGAAACCGGGAATACGGTCGCATTGGGGGATGTGGAACTACTTGCACCGGTCACGCCGGGAAAAGTTCTGGCGGTTGGGTTGAACTATAGGAGCCATCTTGGTGGTGCACCGGAGCCAGCGAACCCGGAGATCTTCATCAAAACGCCTACTTGTCTAAACGATCCGGAGGGCAACATTGTGCTGCCGGATGGTGACGATAACGTTCACGCAGAGGGTGAGTTAGTCGTCGTCATCAAGAACCGCACGAAAGGGGCGACTCCCGAAGAAGCTGCTGCTAACATCTTGGGTGTTACCTGTGGTAACGACGTAAGCGCACGAACATGGCAAAGTGACGATATGCAGTGGTGGCGTGCAAAAGCCTCCGATACATTTGGTCCCGTCGGTCCCGCTGTTGTGACCGGTCTCGACTACAACGCGCTTCAATTGGAGACACGAATTAACGGCGAGGTTGTGCAATCGCAGACCACCGCAGATCTGATTTTTCCTGTGGAAGCAGTTGTTAGTTTCGTTTCACAAGCGATGACACTTGAACCGGGAGATGTTATCTTCACCGGAACCCCCGGAACAACTTCTGCCTTAAGAGCTGGGGATGTAGTAGAGGTAGAACTTGAAGGGATCGGCGTCCTGAAAAACAGTGTCGTTGATGCGTGAGCCAACCTGTACCTCTGCATTGAAGGGCATGAGAAGCAACTAAGGACGAGAAGCGGGGCACACTGCATATTTCTGTAATGTGGGTAGATCTGTCAACTGAAGTTCAAGAGTTGGGCGGTAAGAATTATGAATGACTTGGATACGGTGAATCCCTATTTTACATTTCATGACGGTTTTGTCCCGGTGAAGGTTCTTGTTGGCAACCATATTTTTGAACGACTTGCGCCGCAGCGGACGAGTATCATCTTTGGGGTAACCGAACTACCGTGGGCTGTTGCTGCCTATCGGATTAATGAGCTCATTGTACAATTAGAGCCGAACCTTGACGAAGTGGACGCGATCGCTATTGAACATTCAGGGAAAGCCCGACTTGTCCGTGATAATGCAGTTATCTACGAGTTAGATTGTATCATTCCGCCAGACATTACCGGATTACACTCCAATTTCTTCTACCGTTGCTCCGAATGCAATGGACATATCTACGAATGCACACACCTTCGAATTGGTAGTCGGAAGGAGGAATCGTCGTCCCTACCGTCTGTCGTATCGGAAATCACAGCCTGTCCTACCTGTGGGGGCAAGATCCAGCATCTCGCAAGAGGGATCAGCTTTTGCCTTGACTGTGATTGGGAGCACGGCTTGGAGCCAATCACTCGGTAAAATGGCTGACAATTAGTCTTTGAAACAGTGGAGGACATCAGCGGTTATGAAAATCGTCCGTATCAAACTCTATATCGTCAATGTACCTGAACGTAAATGGTGGTGGTCTGATGACTTTTATGGTCAACCGTCACACCAACGGTCTGAGCATGGCATCGCTGAAGTCGAAACTAGCGAAGGACTGACAGGGCTCACGCAGATAGGACGCGGGACCCCAATGGCAACGATTGAGGAAACACTGAACGAGTGGCTGGGGCAGGATGTGCTTGAGATCAATCTCGCTAGTCTGGCGACACCAATGGTGGGTGCTTTTGAACAGGCGATACTCGATCTTCGTGGTCAAGCACTCGGCCTTCCGATCTGGAATTTACTTGGTGGTAAACTCCGGGATCGGGTCTTTGTTACCCAATGTACCGGCTACAAGACGCCGCAGCACACGGCAGAGGACGCGCAGTGGGGGTGGGAACACGGCTTTCGCGCCTACAAGATGAAATGTATCACCAGTAGAGAAACGACGCCGGAGGAACGCATCCGCTATGTCGCTGACCGTATCGAAGCCATCCACAAGGTCCTGCCAGATATGGCGGTGCGGCCCGATATTCGCTGGCGGCTTGAGGAGGTCTGGGTGGCTCAAGAACTTGCCCGTCGCTTGCAGGGACATCGGGTGGAGAGTCTGGAGAGTCCGATAACGAAACGCGCGGCAGGGGGCACCTTTTCTGAGTGGCGTCGTCTGCGTCAGACTATCCATCTTCCTGTGGGGGACCATGTCTATAATAGTGAGGACATGATTCAGCGATTTCAGGCAGAAGCACTTGATTACGCAATCGTTGGAGGCTCGACAGCCTTTGAAGCGATTAGCGATTCACGCCTTGCCCATGAATTGGGTATGGGTGGTTGGTCACAAACGGTGGCGTACGGACCGGGCGCGGCTATGGGGTTGCATGTGGCTGCTTGCATGCCCCACTTGACGCAGCCGTATGACATGGTTGGTCCGATGGCTTGGGAGAATACCCTAGTCAATGAAGACTTCCCGTTTGAAGATGGCTGTTTTCTGGTGCCAGATCGTCCTGGATTGGGATACACCCTGAATCACGATGCGGTGAAAAAGTATCTGGTTACGAGGCGGGATTTTGAATAATCTAACGTAAGCTGCCAGTTGATAAAACGCAGTTTGAGCATCAGCGAAATCCCAATTGATCAGAACGTCAGAAACCGGCGCGATAGTCGAGAATTGGAATTCCCTCCTACACAAAGCTAGCCGAAAATAGGATCATTTTTAGGCAGATGAAGAAAGCGTATCGATGAAATCCAATAAAAAAACCGAGAGCGAAAATCTTCCATATTTGCGGCAGTCCGCTCTCGCACCCGATGGGAGCAAAATCGCTTTCTGCTATGCGGGGGATATCTGGACTGTCCCCGCCGGCGGTGGAGACGCAAGCCGCATAACTTCTCACGCAAGCGACGATTCACAACCAATCTTCTCTCCCGACAGTACGCAATTGGCTTTTGCATCGCAGCGTACCGGTGGTGGCAATATCTACACTATCTCTCTCCAATCGAACCATCCACCGAAACGTTTGACTTACCACGACGACTCTATCCCGCCGGCTTGCTGGTCCCCAGATGGTCAATGGCTTTACTTTACCTCCGATTATGATGGACTTCGTGGCGCGAGTTATAAGGTTCAGATTGAAGGGGGCACACCAATCCAAGTCGCCGGTGATCCACGGGAAAACCACTACAATTTGGCAATCTCACCCGATGGGAAGACGTTGGCTTTTAACAATAACGGATCTCAATGGTGGCGGCGTGGACAGCATCCTTCTGGGCATTCTGACATCTGGATAGTCAGTGAGGCAATTGGGGCAAATGACCATCGCCGATTGACACAATATCTTGGCAAAAATCTGAGACCGATGTGGAATGCTGACGGCACTAGGCTTTACTATCTGAGTGACCGCGATGGTGAGGAGAACATCTGGTATATGACGCTAGAAGGCGATACGGAGACCGAACAGTTCACTCACTTTACCGATGGGCGTGTGTTGCGGCCCTCCATTTCTGCGGATGGGAAGTGGATTGTCTTTGAACGCAATTTTCAGATTTGGCGGCTGAACCTTGAAAGCGGCGCAGCTGAGCCGGTGGAGATTATCCTTCAAACGGACGAAAAATCGACCCCAATCCAGCATCATAGTTATATCTCTGGTATCAACGAATTTGAACTCGCTCCTGACGGCAAGAAGGTCGCCTTCATTGTTCATGGCGAGGTTTTCGCGGATTTGGCGGACAAAGGGGACAAGGTCAAAAGGGGAGGGGATTCGTTCAAGGTTACGGATACCCCTTTCCGCGAGAGTCAGTTGCAGTGGCATCCTGAAAGCGATCGCGTCGTGTACATCTCGGATCGGACAGGGCACAACGAGATTTTTCAATACCACTTCAAAGAGCGGGTGGAAATCCAACTGACGGATTCAGCGCAGCAGAAGTACGCGCCAAAGTTCTCTCCCGATGGGAAGTGGCTTGCTTATATTCAAGTCCCCTTTGATTCCGATACAACAGGAAACGAGGGCGAAATCTGGCTGATGAATACAGAAACCGAGGAGAAACGATCTTTTATCACCGATCAAGCTTTTATAGGTGTGCCTCAGCCAACGGAGTTTGAATGGTCGCCGGATAGTCAGTGGTTAGCCTTTATCGCGACAGATACTAACTTTTTCAGCAACCTCTATGTTCAGCATATCGAAGCGGATACCCCCAAACAACTGACCTTTTTGAGCAACATTAGCACAGATGACATCCTCTGGTCTCCTAACGGAAAATTTATCGTCTTTAACACAGGGCAATACCGCTCTGAGTCACAAATTGCGCGGGTAGATCTAAAACCGATCCAACCGGTTTTCAAGGAAGAAGATTTTGATCGGCTGTTTCGGGAGAAAAAGCCGGATAAGCCGCAGCCACCCGAAGCAGAGTCCAGTGAAACAAAAGAGACCGATTCAGGGACAGAAAACTCAGAAGAATCAGAAAATGAACAGAATGGAGAGCGTAAAGAAGCGAAGGATGAGAAACCCGAAAAGAAGATTGATCCGGTTGAGATTGAATTTGAGGGGATTAAACATCGACTCCGTTTCCTCACCGATTTCAAACTCAATGCCTCTGCTGAAAGCATTCGTCCCAACGGCAAAACGCTCATCTTCCGCGCCGCCATGACGGGGCAGTCGAACCTGTGGAGTCTGTCACTTGAGGAGGATAAACACGGTGAACTTCCCAAACAGTTGACGGGGACTGCTAGCGGAAAAGGTAACGTGCATTTCATACCGAATGGCAAAAGGTTCTATTATACCGATGGGGGACGCATTCATTCCGTGGGAATGGGCGAAGATGGCGCGAAGGAGGGAGATGCGAAGGCGTTAGATACGAGAGCAGAGGTTGAGGTCAACTTTCATCTCGAAAAGATGCAAGCCTTCGATGAAGCGTGGCGTTTAATTCGAGACGGATTTTACGATCCACAATTCCACGGCTGTGATTGGGGACAGGTACGGCAGACGTTTCGTCCGGTAGTAGAAGGGGTGCAAACACAGGAGGAGTTTCGCGAACTATTGAATCTTATGGTTGGGGAATTGAACGCTTCTCACCTCGGTGCCGGGGGGCGGAGTGACAGCGCCCCGGATAGCTTTCTCGGTGCAGATTTCGATCGAGAAACGTTGGAAAGGGATGGGCACTTCAAGATTTCCGACATCCTCCCCGAATCTCCACTAACGCTTCTAGAAGAACCCGCACAGGTTGGAGAGTATCTGGTTGCGGTTGATGGGGTTCCGCTCAACCGAGGGATCAACCTACCTGAACAACTTCAGCGAAAACAGGGGAAACGGGTGACCGTGAAACTCAACGATAAACCGAAACTTGAGGGTGCCCGGGAGCTGACTGTCCAGCCCATTGACAACGGTCAGCACCGCAGCCTCCGTTACAAGGAATGGGTACGTTGGAATGAGGCATACGTCCACGAAAAAAGCGACGGACGGCTTGGATATGTTCACATCCGTGAGATGTCTTACGAAGCCTACCTCCAGTTTATCGCTGACCTTGATACCGAAACCCACGATAGAGAAGGGGTGGTGCTTGATGTTCGATTTAACCCCGGCGGACATATCGCACCTTTCATCCTTGATGTTTTGCACCGCAGAGCCTATACCCAATCGAATTATCGTGGGTTAATTAGCACAACGGACACCAATCTCGCAGGCAATCGCATCTTGGAGCAGCCTGTTATCCTTATTACCAATGAACACTCCGGGAGCAATGCGGAGATGTTCAGCGAAGGATTCCGACAACTGGGACTTGGTAAGGTGGTTGGTATGCCCACAGCCGGTGCGGTCATCTGGACTTGGGGTTGGGGTCTACTTGATGGTACAGTCTTCCGTTTACCCCGGTTAAGAGTCACAACCTTGGAAGGTGAAAATACGGAAGGCACCGCCCGTCCGGTCGATGTCCAAGTTGACCGCCCACTCGGCGAAGCTGCACAGGGGATAGATAGTCAGCTCGATGTTGCTGTAGAGCAATTGCTGACACAGATAGACGAAGGTAGCGAGAACGCGTAGGGCAGGTTCCGATGCTGTTAATCCGTCTCCGACCTACAGTAGGGAACGCAGATCTACATCCCCTACCGGGCAGGTTCCCCTATACGAGCGTCTTCCGAACAAGCTCGATTGCAAACCCCACTACCGCGACAACAAGCACAAACCGAATCCATTTATCCCCTTTCTCGACCGCCCAATGACTGCCAATCCAGGCGCCCGTGGCATTTCCGACAGCAAGGGTCAATCCAAGAGGCCAATCGACGTATCTAATGAAAGCAATTAGTGCAATGATGGTGTAAAAGAATATTACAAACACCTTGATTGCATTGGTGCGAACTAGATCGAAGCCGTTTGTCAGCGTCAGGGATGCAATGATGATGAACCCCACTCCTGCCTGAATAAATCCACCGTAAACACCGACGAAAAAGAAGACAAACATTCCGATAATTTTACGGAATACACTGAGGTTCGCAGTTTCACTTTCCCACTTTTTAGTTGGATTAAAAAGGGTCACAATTAGCACCGCGACCATGATGCCAGCGAGAACGCGGTTGAAGATAACGTCATCCGTTTCAACAGCAATCCGTGCACCGAACCATGCCCCGACAAGCGCGGGCAGGGTAAGGAGCACACTATAGCCGAAGTCAGAAACGCCTTTGCGACGGAACCCCAAAATTGCGCTCGCGTTCTGCACGAACACCGCGACTCTGTTGGTGCCATTTGCTGCTGTCGCCGGGGGTAAACCGAGGAAAATGAGAACAGGGAGGGTGAGTAGTGAACCGCCGCCAGCAACGGTGTTGAGGAAGCCGGCGAAGACACCGGTAACGAGAATTAACGGGATTTCCCAAAGATTTTCCATGTGTTGTTTTTGCAACTCCTCGTTGGTTGGATTGAAGGACCACAGTCACGATAATTACGATTATATCAGTTTTCGTATAGTTAATCCAGTGAAAAACTGAGAACCTTTGGCAGAAATTGCATAGGTTGACTTATTTAGAGATAGTATGCTAAATTAAAGGTGTCTAGCTTGGATTTACCATTCCGAGTGAATAGATTAGGACTTACGCAGTTGAGTTTGTAGTAGCGCAATTCATTGCGCGTCGAAGGGCGTGTTCAGACTCCACCCCCATCGTAGGCGGGGCATCTTGCCCCGCGCTGGCGATGAACCATCGAATTACAACGCCTCATCGTTCAGCTACGTAAGTCCTATAGATGTAAATCCCGGTTACAAAGAAGGAACAACGATCGTTGTTCCCTACAAAATCCCGATTTTATCGGGGTGCCGCCTCGCTAATTCGTTGTTTTCAGAACAGGAGGAGAGAAATATGTTAGCCGTTAAAGAACTGGGCCATGTGGGAATTTATTGCGCCGACTTGCAACGATCCAAAGATTTTTACACCCGCATCTTGGGACTCACCGTTACCGACGAAGACCCTGATGGTAACATCACTTTCCTTAGTGCACAGCCAGAGGAGGAACACCATGAAGTCGCCCTCTGTCCGGGCAGGGATGTACCAGCGGGGGCAAAGGTTATTCAACAGGTATCCTTCATCGTGGAAGATTTGCCAACGCTGAAGCAATTTTATCATCGGCTGAAGGAGGAGGGCGTGCGTTTCCGCAGTATCGTCAGCCACGGTATCGCTCTTGCCATTTACTGCTACGATCCCGATGACAATGTTGTTGAGATCTATGCGAAAACGCCGTATAAGGTAGCGCAACCGCTCTCTGAGCCGGTCGATCTTGAGTTATCGGACGAAGAATTGCTTGCCATCGCTGAAGGGGGCGCACAGTCGTAGTATTCCTACGAAAAGGAGAGGGGCATGAGTTTAGAGTATTCATCGACAATTGTAGGTATCGTAAAGAAACTAGAAGCCCGAGATCCGCTGCCACCGCTCGCTCCAAGCGCGGAGTGGGACAGCGAACTCACCCATCGAATTGAAAGTCTGTCACTAGAGACGCTCTTTGATGGTCAATCTGTCAAGGATTCAACGATGGGGGACGCTGTGCAGAGCGGGTTGCTGCTCTGGAACGATGCGCTTGATGCGTCGCACACAATCTCGCAGGGCCTCGAAAGCAGAACGGGCAGCTATTGGCACGGCATTATGCACCGCCGCGAGCCCGACTATAGCAACGCAAAGTACTGGTTTAGGCGCGTCGGCGTTCATCCCACCTTTCCTGTACTCCGCGAACGAGCGTTAGCGCTGCTTCAATCAGGTTCAACGGAATCGGACTCGCTCGCAGATTATGTTGAGGCGATCGAGAAAAGAGAAAACTGGGATGCTTTTCGATTTGTTGACTGGTGTCAGGCTGCAGATGAGAATGGGTCAACGCCGGAAGCGGTGAAATCGTTTTTACAAACCGTGCAGGTTGAGGAGATTAAACTGTTACTGAATTACTCCTATCAGGGGGCATTCGCTCAATAACCTTTGGTATTAGTTGGTGAAGATAAAGAAGAGTTCATTTGTTCATTAATGAACAAATCAACCAGTGAACAAATGAACCAACACAGGAGGTATTACCATGCGTTCTCACAATGACTTCCGCCGCTACCCCTTACTCATCGTGGTTGGCTGCATACTCACAACATTTTGCATCTTTTCCGTTGATGCATCTTCAATCAAGACCGGTTACAAGTATCAAGAGATCAAGCGGCTCCGTAAAATGATCATCCAAAACAGCGAGCCGGCAGGACTCAATATGCTGATTCAGAAATCGCGTGCGTTTATCGCGGAGCATCCGAAATACAAACGGATTGATCAGGTCTACTACATCTTCGGCAACGCGCTGACCAAAGCAGGGGATACTGAGGAGGCGGTTAAGGCTTATCAACAGCTTGTGGAAAATTATCCGAAAGCCACCTATTTCGCAGCTGCGCTGCTGGAGATGGGATTAGCTTATGACCGGCTCGGTCAGCACGACAAAGCGGATGTAGCCTATCATCAACTAGTTGAACACCCAAAATACAGCTCCTATGCGGCTGCGAAAACCGCGAAACGGTTGCTAGCACTAGAAAAGGAGAACCGCACCGGTGAGGTTCCTACAAGAGCTCCACGCATAGGTCGACCAGAGGCACTAATTGGCAAAAAAGCGATCGATTTCAATGTGAAAGATCTCGACGGCAATGACCTGTCGCTGGAGCAATATCGCGGCAACGTAATCCTGCTTGATTTCTGGGCGGTTTGGTGTGGACCGTGTATCGTTGAGATGCCTAACGTGAAGGGGGTTTACGAGAAATATAAGGATGATAATTTCCAAATCATTGGCATTAGCCTCGATAATAGTCGGGATACACTGGTGGGTTATCTAGAAAAGGAAGGGATTACTTGGCCCCAATTTTTTGATGAAAATGGTTGGCAGAATCGGGTGGCGCAGATGTACGGGATCAATGCTATTCCACACATGTACCTTATTGATGGCAATGGTGTGATCCGCAAATCAGGTGTGCGGGGACACGCCCTTGAACCGGCGGTTGCTGAACTAGTCCAAGAAAACAACGCGAAATTACAGGAAGGCAAGCCGGCTGAGAAATAGCGTTGAACAGACTTGCAGGCGAGGAGGTCCCCGAATGAAGTCAACCAAATTTTCTATACTAATTAGTCTGGTCCTTTCAATTGCAATAGTCGTTCTAGTTATTTTGACTATAGCTCGACCATCTCTATTTCAGCCAGACATTTTCGTCCAAGATACTCCGGAATTGAGTTTGCCTGAAGGTGCCAAAGCTCGCTTTGGCAAACCCGATATACATGGTACAGGAGGACGTGATATACATGAGGTGGCATATGCTCCGGACGGCAATCATCTGGCAGTTGCCAGTTCTATCGGGGTTTTTATATACAATCTACAGACCAGTGAAGAGCTTCATAGCCTCAAGGGACATAGGGCGGAGGTCTATAGCGTAGCGTTTAGCCCGGATGGAAACACCCTCGCCAGTGGGGCTGAGGACGATACCGTCCGTCTGTGGGATGCGGTCACGGGTAAGCACAAACGAACACTCAAAGGGCATACAACCACGGTCTTTGGGCATTCAGGTGCGGTCCATAGCGTGGCATTCAGTCCAGATGGCAGCACGCTTGCAAGCGGGAGTGGGGACCAAACCATCCGTCTGTGGGATGTCGCCACAGGTGAACCCAAGGGGGTACTCACAGGACATATAGCACAAGTCCATCGCATCGCGTTCAGTCCAGATGGCGGGACTCTTGCTAGTGGGAGTAGTGTCGGCAGAGTACGGTTGTGGGATGGTATCACAGGTGCTCACAAGCAAACACTCACTGGTCATGGTCGGCAGTGGTTCATCTGGGACTTAGCGTTCAGTCCGGATGGCAGCACCCTCGCATGTGCAACCCATGACGGGGTGAAAGTCTGGGAGGTTGTCACAGGACAGGCCACAACTTCATTTGCAGGGGAGGCTGTGATGAGTATTGCGTATAGTCCAAATGGCACTACCCTTGCAAGTGTGGGTGACGACCCCACCATCCGTCTGTGGGATGTCGCCACAGGCGTCCAGAAGCAAACACTCACTGGCCATGGTCGGCAGTGGGTCATCTGGGACTTAGTGTTCAGTCCGGATGGCAGCACCCTCGCAAGCGGGTCACGGGACGGAACGGTGCTCCTGTGGGACTTGCACCAATAGGGGCGATTTTAATAATCACGATACCCAAATTGTCACGTCAACTTGCTATATTGTGACATCAGCAGGTTGTGAATAAAAGTGTGGAGTTTCATACTCACTGTTTCCATCCAATTATTTCCTTCCTAAAGTGCCAACTTAAATTCCCGTAATTGAAGTTGACTCACCCATCTGTGTACCGGCGTGGCATTTTTGCGACGACGATGTAGCATAATTGCGACATTCTCTCTGTGTGCACGACCCTCCCCTTTGAATTCATAGCGCATATAAAAAACAGATGCAAAGTTGCCCGGAGAACGGGTCTGTCCAAATATTCGGTTCTTTGCATAATACGCTTTGCATGATTCCAGGTAACTGTGGCATCTAAATTGCTCAGGGTCAAAGTGCCAAGTGAATTTTGCTCGGCAACGATTCGCGTCAGATCCTATCCGGTCTCGTTAAAAAGTCAACAGAATCTAACGAAAAGGAAAGGTCAGTAGAATCTCGTGAAAGCAATGCAATTTTGCATACTCACATTTATCTTTGGGGTGCTCCTGTTTTTACCAAACACTTCTGCTCAAGATTCCCCGCAATGGCACCTGCCCCAAGGAGCCAAAGCACGTCTCGGCAAAGGCACGATACGTCAGATACAGTATTCACCGGATGGTACTCGTCTCGCTGTCGCTAGCGGTATCGGTATTTGGCTCTACGATACGACGACCCATCAAGAGGTTGCGTTAATCACCGAGTATACAGATAGGGTTGGTAGTATCGCATTTAGTCCGGCTGGGGATACCCTCGCGGGTGGGAGTTGGGATGGTGAAATTCATTTGTGGGATGCTGTCACGGGTGGGTACAAGCGGACACTCAGAGAGCATATGCCTGGGATTACTAGTATTGCCTTCAGCCCAGATGGAACCACCCTCGCAAGTGGGGGGCCGGACCAGACTATTCGTCTATGGGACCACGCAACAGGTGACCAAAAGCACATACTTGTAGGACATACGTCTACGGTTGTGAGTGTTGCCTTCAGTCCGGATGGTGCCACGCTGGCAAGTGGGGGTTGGGATAGTGAAATCCGTTTGTGGAATGCCGTCATGGGTGCCCACAAGCGGACACTTACAGGACACACGTATGTGGTCAGTAGTGTCGCCTTTAGTCCGGATGGAGCAACACTCGCAAGTGGAAGTTTTGACAAAACGGTGAGGCTGTGGGATGCCGTTACAGGGGACTACAGACAGACCCTCACAGGGCATACTTATTCCGTCCATAGCATTGAGTTCAGTCCGGATGGCACCACGCTTGCCAGTGGGAGTTGGGATGCTACTGTCCGTTTATGGTACGCCGTCACGGGTGAACATAAACAGATACTTACAGGCCATACGGGTCAGGTCAGGAGCGTTGATTTCAGTCCGGATGGACGAACCCTCGCGAGTGGGAGTTATGACAGCACGGTGCGGCTGTGGGATGTTGGCACAGGTGCACCCAAGCAGATCCTTACAGGGCATATGGGGGAGATCACGAGTATCGCCTTCAGTCCCGATGGCAATACGCTCGCAAGCGGAAGTTCGGATGCCACCTATATCCGTCTGTGGGATACCGTAACGGGTGACCGCAAGCAAAACCTCATTGGGCATACGGGTGAGATTACTAGCATTGCCTTCAGTCCAGAGAACAATACACTCGCAAGTGGAAGCCGGGATAGGACAATACGCCTGTGGGAGGCTGGCACAGGTGCCCACAAGAAGACGCTCATCGGGCATACGGGTGAGATTACTGGCATCGCTTTCAGTCCCGACGGCAAGACACTCGCAAGTGGGAGTTTGAACGAAGCCTATATCCGTCTGTGGGATACCGTAACGGGTGCTCACAAGCGGACATTCACCGGGCATACAGGTAATATTACTAGCGTAGCGTTCAGCCCAGATGGTAACACGCTCGCAAGTGGGAGTTTTGGGGAAATTCGTCTGTGGGATGTTGTCACAGGTGCCCATAAGCAGAGGTTTACAGGGTATACGGGGCAGGTCACTATCATCGCCTTCAGTCTAGATGGAAACACACTCGTCAGTAGGGGTAACGATGCTACCATCCGTCTGTGGGATGTCATGACAGGTGCCCACAAGCAGACACTCACCGGGCATACGAGGACAGTTTCGAGCGTTACATTAAGTCCTGATGGAAGTACGCTCGCAAGTGGAAGTTGGGACAGGACAATACGGCTATGGGATACGGCGACTGGAGAGCCAAAAACCCTCCTCACAGGGCATAGCGGTGGAGTCGATAGCGTAGCGTTCAGTCCCGATGGCACGACGCTGGCAAGTGGGGGGTCGGACGGCACGGTGCTCCTGTGGGGTCTCACCCCTACAATGAAACCATCACTGCTACTCGGAGATGTCAACCGCGATGGTGTGGTGGACATCTCGGATTTGGCGATTGTTGGTTCCAACTTCGGGCTGATAGGGCAGAATGGTGCCGATGTCAACGGGGATGGCGTTGTCGATATTCTAGATCTCGTCACGGTTGCTAGCGCACTTGGTAACGCAGCCGCCGCACCTTCCTTGAACCCACAAATTCGTGCAATACTGACCAACGCCGAAGTTGAGGGTTGGCTCACCCAAGCACAACAGATGGCACTGACAGATCCTGTCTATTTGCGTGGCATTGCGGTGTTGGAACAGCTCCTCGCTGCGTTGAGTCCGAAAGAGACGACACTATTGTCCAACTACCCGAATCCGTTCAATCCAGAGACGTGGATTCCTTATCACCTTGCTCATACTGCCGATGTCGAAATCAATATTTATGACGCAAGAGGGGCGATGGTGCGTCAATTAGACCTGGGGCATCAACCTGCGGGATATTACAGAGATCGGACAAAGGCAGCTTATTGGGATGGCTGCAATGAAAGCGGTGAATCAGTGGCAAGCGGAGTCTATTTCTATCGACTCCGGGCAGGGGATTATTCAGCCACGAGGCGGTTGGTAATTGTGAAGTAAGCGCATCAACTAGTGAGAGAAGTAGGGGCAAAAACCGTAGATGCAGGGTGAATCAATCACCTCAACAATTTATGCAAAATAGGAGTACTTCCCCATGAAAACAAACCTTTTTTTTATACTCACATTTATCTTTGGGCTACTCCTGTTTTTACCAAACACCTTTGCCCAAGATTACACGCGATGGGGTTTACCCGAAGGTGCCAAAGCCCGTCTCGGTAAAGGACAGATATCTGGTAATATTGCGTATTCTCCCGATGGCACTCTGCTCGCTGTTGCTAGTGGTATTGGTATTTGGCTCTATGATGCGGAAACCTATCAAGTTGAAAACTCTCGGAACGGAGAGGTCGCCCTGCTCACGGGGCACACGGATTTGGTCCGGAGCGTTGCGTTCAGCCCGGATGGAAACACCCTCGCAAGCGGGAGTTCGGATCATACCATCTGCCTATGGGATGTCATGACGGGTGAACACAGGCAGACACTCAAGGGGCATGAGTGGGTGGTCTATAGCGTAGCGTTTAGCCCGGATGGAAACACCCTCGCAAGTGGGAGTGGGGATGATACCCTCCGTTTGTGGGATGTCGATACGGGTGAACACAAACGGATACTCAGGGGGCATACGGATTCGGTTAGGAGTGTTGCCTTCAGTCCGGATGGGAACACGCTCGTAAGTGGGAGTTCTGATAGTACTATTCAACTGTGGGGTGCTGTCACGGGTGCACACAGGCAAATCCTCAACAAGCATAGGTCTGCGGTCTATAGCGTAGCGTTTAGCCCGGATGGAAACACCTTCGCAAGTGGGAGTTCGGATTATACCATCCGTCTGTGGGACAGCATGACGGGCGAACGCAAGCAAACGCTCGACAAGCACAAATCTTTTGTCTATAGTGTTGCGTTTAGCCCGGATGGACGGACACTTGCTAGTGGTGGGGGTTGGCCCGATGGAACCGTCCATTTGTGGGATGTCGGCACGGGTGAACATAAGGGGGCGCTCACTGAGCATAGGGGTGGGGTTTATGGCATCGCATTTAGCCCGGATGGAAACACGCTCGCAAGTGGAGGTGCGGATGGAACTGTCCGGCTGTGGAATGCCGTCACGGGTGAACATAAGCAAACCCTTACCGGGCATACGAATGATGTCTGGAGCGTCGCATTCAGCTCGGATGGCACCACGCTTGCCAGCGGACATGTGGACAGCACAGTGCAGCTGTGGGCTGTCGTCACGGGCGAGCATAGGCAGACGCTCATCGGGCATGGGTCTGAGGTCTATAGCGTCGCATTTAGTCCAGATGGTACTACACTCGCAAGTGGCGGCGTGGGCGGTTTCATCCGCCTATGGGATGCCGTTACGGGTGCACACAAGCAGATCCTCAGCAGGCATAGGTCTCCGATCCATAGCATAGCATTTAGTCCGGACGGCCTGACGCTTGCCAGTGGCGGAGATCGGCCAGGCGGACCTCTCCATCTGTGGAATGCCGTGACAGGTGAACACAAGCAGATGCTTACTGAGCATCTGAATCGGGTCTATAGCGTCGCCTTCAGTCCGGATGGGCGAACAGTTGCCAGTGGGAGTGATGACGATACCATTCGACTGTGGGACGTCACCACGGGTGCACACAAGGGGGCACTTACCGAACATACGAATCGGGTTTATAGCGTAGCGTTTAGTCCGGATGGACGCACTCTGGCAAGCGGGAGTTATGACAATACCATTTGCCTGTGGGATGCCGTGACAGGCGAACACAAACAGACGCTTACCGGGGATGCAAGAGTGAGGAGCATTGCGTTCAGCCCGGATGGTAGCACGCTCGCTAGTGGAAACACAGATGGAACTATCCGTCTGTGGGAGGCCGTGACAGGGGCACCCAAGCAGACTTTCACTGGATATACGAGGATGGTTAGAAGCATTGCGTTCAGCCCGGATGGCGCCACGCTTGCCAGTGGAGGTTGGGACGGCACGGTGCTCCTGTGGGAGATCAGTCCCGCAATAGAACCACTGATGTTTGGAGATGTCAACCGCGATGGTGTAGTAAACATTTCCGATTTGGCGAGTGTTGGTTCAAACTTAGGACAGACAGGACAGAATGATGCTGATATCAACGGGGATGGTGTTGTTAGTATTTTAGATCTCGTTACGGTTGTAGGTATACTTGATAATCGGTAATTCTATATTTTCTCCAGGCCCGGTAGGGGCGGTTTCCAACCGCACCGGACATCGCTCGGAAATTACCGAATTAATAAATTAATCTTCATAGAAAAACTCGGTTTCTGAAGTGACTTGTCAATCCATAGCGAGCAGAACCATCAAGGCTTATCTGAATGACAAACAAATTTTTCAGAAAAGGAGGGCTTTAACATGAAAACAACTGTGATGTTACTTGTTTTTTTTACCCTGTTTTCACGAAATATCTTTGCCCAAGATCCCTCACGATGGTATCTGCCTGAAGGTGCCAAAGCGCGCCTCGGCAAAGGCAAGATACATGAGATACAGTATTCGCCGGACGGCACTCGCCTTGCTGTTGCTAGTCCCATCGGTATCTGGCTCTATGATACGGAAGCCTATCAAGAGATTGCCTTACTCACGGGGCATACATCTTGGGTCAATAGTATCGCCTTCAGCCCGGATGGCAGGACGCTGGCAAGTGGGAGTTGGGACAACACGGTGCGCCTATGGGATGCGTTGACCGGCGCACATCAGAAGATCCTCACCGGGCATACGGGTGTGATCTTGAGCATTGCCTTCAGCCCGGATAGCACTATCCTCGCAAGTGGTGGGGGCGATCGGGACAATACAATACGACTGTGGAATGTATTGACTGGGGTGTACCAGAGGACCCTCACTGGACATACGAATGGGGTTTCGAGCGTTGTCTTCAGCCCGGATGGGGGGACACTGGCAAGTGGGGGAAGCTGGAATGATGACACGGTACGGTTATGGGATACGACTACGGGGGAGCTAAAAACTACGCTTGCAGGGCATCCGGGTGGGGTCTATAGTGTTGCGTACAGTCCGGATGGGGAAACGCTGGCAAGTGGGGGTTATAAGGAGATTCGTCTATGGGATGCTGTGACGGGAGCACATCAGCGGACACTCATCGGGCATAGATGGAATGTTTATAGCGTTGTGTTCAGTCCCGATGGAGACACGCTGATCAGCGGGAGTGAGGACGCAACGATCCGCTTGTGGGATGTTATGACGGGGGCACACCAGCGGACGCTCACGGGGCATACGGATTTTATCACTAGTGTTGTGTTCAGTCCGGATGGGCAAACCCTGGCAAGCGGGAGTGCGGATAGCACCATCCGCCTATGGAATACTGTAACGTGGACGCACCAGCGGACAGTCACCGGGCATGGGTGGAATGTTCATAGCGTAGCGTTCAGTCCGGATGGCACCACGCTCGCAAGTGGGGGTGAGAGAACCATCCATCTGTGGGATGTCGTGACGCGGACACACAAGGGGACACTCACAGGGCATACGGATTGGATTTCTAGCGTCATGTTCAGCCCGGAGGGCAAGACACTGGCAAGTGGGAGTGACGACAAGACCATCCGTCTGTGGGATGTCGTGACGTGGACACACAGGAGAACTCTCAGATATACGTCTGGGGTCGGTGGCGTTGCTTTTAGCCCGGATGACACCATGCTGGCAAGTGGACATTGGGACAGTACAGTTCACTTGTGGGATGCCCTCACCGGCGAGCATAAACAAACACTCACCGGGCTTACGGATTCGGTCTATAGCGTCACGTTCAGTCCGGATGGAGGAACGCTGGCAGGTGGCAGTTACGACAAGACCATCTGTCTATGGGATGCCGTGACGGAGACACACCAGCATACACTTACTGGGCATACAGGTCGGGTCAGTAGTGTTGCCTTCAATCCTGATGGAACCACACTAGCAAGTGGGAGTACAGACAAGACCATCCGTCTGTGGGATGCCGTGACGGGAACACACCAATGGACACTCACTGGACATACGTCTAACGTCAATGGTGTAGCGTTCAGCCCGGATGGAGGGACGCTGGCAAGTGGGAGTACCGACCGCACCCTCCGTCTATGGGATGCCGTGACGGGGGCACATCAACGTACGCTTACCGGACATACGTCTAGCGTCATCAGCGTCGCCTTCAGTCCCGATGGAGACACGCTAGCAAGTGGGTGTTTGGATGGCACGGTACTCCTGTGGGAACTTAGTCCTACAGCGGAATTACCACTGCTTGGAGATGTGAACCACGATGGTGTGGTGAACGCTCAAGATTTAGTAATTGTTGCTGCACGATTTGGACGGAGGGAACAGAATGATGCCGATGTCAACGGGGATGGCGTTGTCGATATTTTCGATCTTGTTACAGTTGCTAGCGCACTCAGCAACGCGGCAGCTGCGCCCACCACGCATCCACAGGCACTTGCAACGCTCACCGCCACTGAGGTTGAGGGTTGGCTCACCCAAGCGCAACAGATGGCACTGACAGATCCTGCCCATCTACGCGGCATTGCCATGTTGGAGCAACTCCTCGCCGCGTTAAGTCCGAAAGAGACGACACTATTGCCCAACTACCCGAATCCGTTCAATCCGGAGACATGGATTCCTTATCACCTCGCTCGCGCCGCCGATGTCGAAGTCACAGTTTATGATACAAAAGGCGCGGTGGTGCGTCAATTAGATATAGGACATCAGTCTGCGGGGTATTACACGAATCGGTCAAAGGCAGCCTATTGGGACGGCCTCAACGCAAGTGGGGAAACAGTGGCAAGTGGTGTCTATTTCTATCAACTCCGTGTGGGGGATTATTCAGCCACGAGACGGATGGTAATTGTCAAGTAGAACCATCAAGGCTTACCTGAATGGCAAACAAATTTTCAGAAAAGGAGCACTTTAAGATGAAAACAGTTGTGGCTTTGCTTATTCTTTTCGTCCTATTTCAAGCAAACACTTTCGCCCAAGATTCCCCACAATGGAATTTACCCGAAGGTGTCAAAGCGCGCTTTGGTAAAGGTAAGATATTTGAACTTCAGTATTCGCCGGACGGTACTCTGCTCGCTGTCGCTAGTGGTATTGGTATTTGGCTCCATGATACAGCGACCTTTCAAGAGGTTGCGCTGCTTACCGGGCATACGGGTTTGGTCAATAGTGTCGCCTTCAGTCCGGATGGACGGACGCTTGCCAGTGGCAGTTCGGACAGCACGGTGCGGTTGTGGGATGGTGTGACGGGTAAACATAAACAGACACTTAAGGGACATGAGGGTTCAGTTAATAGCATCGCTTACAGTCCGGATGGACGGACGCTTGCCAGTGGCAGCTCAGACAGCACGGTGCAGTTGTGGGATGGTGTGACGGGTAAATGCAAGGAGACACTCATGGGGCATGCGTCTGGGGTCAATAGTGTCGCCTTCAGTCCGGATGGATGGACGCTTGCCAGTGGCAGTTCGGACAGCACAGCGAGGTTGTGGGATAGCGCGACAGGTAGACACAAACAAACGCTCATGGGTCATACGCGAGGAGTTGCTAGCGTAGCGTTCAGTTCGGATGGGAAGGCCCTCGCTAGTGGGAGTTTTTACGACACGGTGCGGTTGTGGGATGGTGTGACGGGTAAACACAAGCGGGCACTCACAAGACATACGTGGGGGAGTACTAGCGTAGCGTTTAGCCCGAAGGAAGATCTGCTCGTCATTGGAAGTTCGGACGGTACGGTGCAACTACGGGTTGCTGCCACGGGTGTATACGATCAGACACTCGGTGGACATAAGTCTAGGGTCAATAGCATCGCCTTTAGCCCGGATGGGAAGACCTTTGCTAGTGGGAGTGAGGACGGCACGGTGTGGCTGTGGGATGCTGCCACAGGGTATCCCATAGCCACACTGATTGGATATACAGAGGAGGTCACTACTGTTGCGTTCAGCCCGGATGGAGGCACCCTCGCGAGTGGAAGTGTAGACAAGATGGTGAGGTTGTGGGATATTGCCACAGGCTGGCACGAAGCCACGCTTGCCGGGCATACAGAGGAGGTTTACGATATTGCGTTCAGCCCGGATGGAGACACCCTCGCAAGTGGCAGCCGGAAAGGCCCGGTGCACCTGTGGGATGCTGTCACAGGACAACACAAATCTACATACTGGAATCGAGGATTAGTCAGAATCATAGCATTCAGCCCGGCTGGGAATACACGCGCAAGTAGAGGCATAAATGGCGAAAGGCACTTGTGGGACGCTGTCACGGGACGGTACAAAGCTCCGCTCGGAAAGCATATATCCCGCGCCTTCAGTATTGCGTTTAGTCCTGATGGCAGCCTGCTTGCCACTGGAAATAAAAACGGTGCAATACACCTATGGGATACGCGCACGGGGGCATATCTCAAAACACTCAAAGGCGATGACCAAACGTCTTGGGTCTATAGTTTAGCATTCAGTCCTGATAGCACTACCCTCGCCAGTGGGACCCATACAGGGGTGCAGCTCTGGGATGCCATCACAGGGCAGTCCATAGCTACATTTGTAGAGGGCAATGTGACCAGCGTTGCGTTCAGTCCCGATGGCAGCACGCTTGCAGCTGGAGGCTTTGATGTGTGGCTATGGGATGTTGCCACGGAGCAGCTCGTGGCTACGTTTACAGGGCATACGGGGGTTGTCAACAGTGTTGCATTCAGCCCGGATGGGGACGCCCTCGCAAGTGGGAGCCGAGACGGTACAGTGCTCCTATGGGATTTACATTGATAGGGACTGTCAATAAGGATAGGGATGTGAATATCTTCGATTTTTCAGACGTTGTGCGGGCGGGGATACCCCGCCCCTACTGGTTCGATTTTACGCTCCCTTCGACCAGTGTGAGGTTTTGATTCGCTTCAACTCCTTCAAGGTGTTCCTGTAGACCACTGGGCCAGCGGATCTCAATCCGATCAACTTGGCGATGTTTCCCTAGCCCAAAATGCAACCGCATATCGTTCTGCGATAGGTAGCTTGAGCCACTCCGAACCTCCCGAATCTGTGCTGAGTTTCCAGTTGTTACCTTGACCCTTGCCCCGATTGCGTCCCGGTTACTGCGTGTGCCAATGAGTTTGAGAATCAACCACCTGTTTTGCCCTCCCCTATTTTCCAATAGGTCCGGAGTCCCTTTCAGGTTTGTTACCAGTAGGTCGAGATCGCCGTCGTTGTCGTAGTCAGCGTATGCGAAACCACGGCTGACTTTTTCCAAGCGCATACCCAATCCTGAATCAACGCCCACCTCGTCAAAGGTGCCATCTCGATTGTTACGAAAAAGCAGATTGGGCTGTTCATAAAAACCGGTCGGGTTGAATGCTTGAACGTTCTCATCCAGATGTCCGTTGGCGATGAACAGATCCTGATAACCGTCGTTATCGTAGTCGCAGAAACCTACCCCCCACGCCAAGTAAGGCAAACTGATTGTCCCAATCTTTGAAGCGTAACTCACATCCGAAAATAGCCCGTTTCCTTCGTTATGATAGAGGGTGTTTGTCTGGTCCTGGAAGTTGGTAACGACGAGATCTAAGCGACCATCGTTATCGTAATCCCCGAAGTCAGTACCCATGCCATTCTCCGCTTCCCCATCTTCGCTGAACCCAACGCCTGCGGTCAAGCTGACATCGGCAAAGGTGCCATCGCCGTTGTTACGATAGAGGAAGTTTCGGTCGGCATCGTTGGCGATGTAAACATCCATGTCACCGTCGTCATCGTAATCCCCCCAAGCGAGAGCGAGTCCGCGTCCCGTTGCCTTAGAAAAGCCTGCGACTTCAGTCACATCGGTAAAGGTGCCGTCGCCGTTGTTGTGGTAGAGGATATCCAGTTCTCCCTCGTAGAGGCGTGGGTCACAATAGACGCGCACCCCTTTGTTCATGCAGACCTGATCGGATTCGATTGTGTACTTCACATAGTTTGTCACATAGAGATCTAAGAAGCCATCGTTGTCATAATCGACGAAGGCGCAGCTTGCCCCCCAGCGTGGGTCCCCGGTGCCTGTGCGCGTTGTGACATCGGTAAACGTACCATCCCCATTGTTACGGAAAAAGGCGTTTACCCCGAAGTTTGTCAAGTATAGGTCAGGAAACCCGTCGTTGTTGTAATCTCCAACCGCACATCCCATGCCGTAGCCTGTATCGCTGACTCCTGCTGCCGCTGAGACATCGGTGAACATGCCGTCACCGTTATTGCGGTAGAGCACGTTTCGCGGTGGTTCACTTCTATTTGATTGTTCCTTTGGAAGCGGAGGGAGGGCTGCCCCGTTGACAAAGTAGATATCCTGAAAACCGTCGTTGTTGTAGTCCAGAAATGCTGCGCCTCCACCAAGAGGTTCGATGAAGTATAGCTGTCCGCTTGCCCCATCGTGGTGTTTGAAGTGGATGCCGGCTTCTTTTGTGACTGATGTAAACTGGATTGGAGCTGTGACGGAAGGATTGCTGATGAGAAGCAGTGGGAAACATACGAGGAAAATAGACTTCATGCTTTTTGGAAAATTGGAGAGGTAGACGGCGATGTGTGTAGGTGTTGTGGAGATAGAACTACATGACCAATAGACGTGAGGACAATTGCAGGTACACGCTACTGTACTGTAACTTGCACAAGGGTTACGGCATACGGAGTATGCCTACTACTATAGGAATAGGATTAATCGGTCTTCACATAGGTATGTGTCAACGGTTCCCAACCGAGCAGTCGCTTGGCTTTGGACAGATTAATCTCTTGCTGTTCCTCGTCACCGGCGATGAATACAGCGTCAAAGCCGGTATGTTCGACGGAAAGCCCCGCGAGGTAAGCCCGCGCAAGATCTTCCTCATCTGTCACCCAGAGATGTCTATGATCGGACTTGGGTTGCCCGCGTTGCTCGATCCACTGCTGACGGGTGCGGGGACCTGTGATTCGCAGGGCAATGATCGACATACTGTGTTCACGGCAGAAGTATCGACAGATCTGTTCTCCAAATCCTTTGGTCAAGCCGTACACGCCGGGGTTATCAAGTGGGACCGCTTCTTCAGATGGGAACTTCTTGCGTGTCCGTTCATGGACGGTGAAGGTGCTTGTGTAAATGCCATGCGTAATGCCCGCTTCTTTCGCTGCGTGCAGCAGAATATGGAGGCCCATTGCGTTCACTCGATAGTTGGCGATGACATCATCAAAATTCGCTGCTGATGAGGAATCACTGGTGGGACGCTGCATGACCATATAGATGAACGCATCCATGCCCTTGACCGCCTGTTGGACAATCTCCGGATCGGTCACGGAACCTTCGATATATTCGACGGACGAATCTTTGGGCGGGGAGAGGTCAAGAACGCGAAACTGGTGATGTGGTTTCATGTAGGGCAGCGTCATAGTCCCGACATGTCCTGCACCCCCAACGATTAGCACTTTCATAGCGAGGCTTCTCCTATTCGTTTACAATTTCACTAAGCGGACGAGCGTCAATGAAGAGTTTAGCACCGTGACTGACATCTGGGGTTGTGTCGATCCCGCATAACCAGTTCCATGTGCGTTGGCGTCGTGCCATGTCGCGATAGGATTCTACTTCGTTGGCGTAAAGATGTCGCTCTCGATTGGCGTAGGGCGGTATCTCCTCCGACTCTATCAGCCAATCCCGCTTCGGTGGCGAATTTCGGAAGTACGAAAATTTAATCATCCCACGACGTTTTGCGTTCAACTTTGGTCCCGCCTTGTGCCAGATGCCGTAGTGCGTTAAAACCACCGTCCCGGCGGGAACAGTTAAGGAAACCTGCCCCAAGATGTCACCGTAATGGCCGATTGCCTCTCGGTCAACCAATCGATGATGAGAACCGGGAAGCACCATTGTGGGACCGTCTTCAAGCGTAACATCTTGCGGATAGTAGTAGCATTGCAGATGATTGACGCCGTAACCGTATTCGGAGAGACCGTCGGAGTGCCATGTCTGGCCGGGGTGCGCTTCTTCATACAGATGGTGATGCGCAGTAATTGGAATGAAGAAATTCCGTCCGAGCAGCGAGCGAGCGACACCAGCGACTTCCGGGTGCAAAAGTACTTCGCTCCGAAATCTGGGAGAACAAGCGAATTCGTTTATGCTGCCGCCCGGCAAAGTTTCGCATTGACGATTGAATTCGTCGGGGACAACTCCCTCCACGACCACGGCTCCCCTTGAAACAAAGTCCATCACTTGGCTATCGTCCATAGTGGGTTGAATATCGATCATCGTTTTCCTCCTGTCATAGGTCTGAAGTTGATTTTTCCAAGATGAATTCGTAACCCAGATAGGTGTTGTCAAGGTCCGAAAATTGGTAGAGTTCCGCCCTCGGAAATTGAACAATCCGCCATCCGTCGTTGACCGCTTCGATAACTGAGGCGTATGGCACGTCCTGTGATGGTAGAGTGGGTTCATACGGTACTGTCGGGTCATACAACGCCCAACTGGCAATCGCTGAACGCATATTTGTCGACTTTGAATAGAGATACAATACCAGTTGTCTTGGTTCGGTCAGAAGCGTCTCCAACCGTTGAAGGTCGGTTTCCGTGAGGTTACCCGCTTGAAGTTTTTTGCGACTCTCGTCCAGCCACTGTTTGACTGTATTTTCCATTATTTTTATACCTGTTTCTTAGAATCACTAATCCCAATCAAATACCACCTTGCCGCATCTCGCTTCGTCCGCGACGCGGAGTGCCTCGACACCGTCATCAACGCGGAAATGGTGCGTAACCGCAGGGGCAAACGTCAGTCCTGTTTGGGCGCAGTACCGAACGAAATCCCTCAGCCATCCAATGGGGAATACAACAGATCCCATTAGGGTAATTCGGCGATAGACCATGTCGCCCGGATTGATGACTTTGTCATCGCTGCCGACACCGACAAGCGCAGCTTTTCCCTCACGGCGAAGCGACGGGATGATGCTGCTTCGTCCGCCGGCACTGCCGGAGGTTTCGACAACGTAATCAACGCCTTCTGTTCCACTGAACGCGACCACCGCTTCAACCGGATCTTCTGTTGCGGCATTGACGGTCGCATCCGCACCGCACCGCTCGGCAACCTCGATGCGCTCCTCCATGACATCAACCCCTATAACCTTTGCCCCCATCGACTTCGCAATGCGCACAGTGCTCAATCCAACGGGTCCCAGACCGTATACGGCAATTGTTTGTGGGAAATACTGTTCCACGCCGAGTCGCCTCAAGGCGGCGTACGCCGTTGTTCCGACACAGGCGAAAAAGGGTCCGTTGATGAAGTCAATCTGATCCGGGAGTACCACACAATTCCGTTCGTTCGCAACAACATACTCGCCAAATGCCCCGCTGACTACTTTATCATCCGGGCACCAGACGAAATCTCCCAATGAACAGTAGTAGCACTGTCCACAGCCTTGGTGGTGATGGACGGTTACACGATCGCCCACCTTGAGATTGGTTACATTTGGCCCCAGTTTTTCAACCACCCCGGACGATTCATGCCCTTGTACCCAATCTCTTGGCTCCGGGGGTCTATATACATGGAGATCACTGCCACAGATCCCCGATACTTTCATCTGAATCCGAACTTCTCCATTTCCCGGCTCCGGAGTAGGAACCTCTTTGACAGCACATTGGCGGTTACCTAAAAAAACAATCCCTTTCATTATTAACGCTCCAATTAACCCGTTGGTTTGTATTAACCAATGGTGCTAGTTTGCAGTTGTTGATAACGTGAAACGTGATGCGTGAAACCATTGGTTCAGCAGTTCATTTAGCCCCAGCGGGGCGACATGTGTATCCAAAGGTCCAAAGGGTGGAACATAAGAAGAATGAATCAACCAAACTATGGTGGATTTTAGAATTACTTATACAGAATCAACCCCCTAAATCCCCCTTATCAGGGGGACTTCATGAGGCTTGGCTAAGGGGAACTACTGGTAAACGTCTACATATTTATATTGTTCACCATAATCAAACTTACGCATTGCAGCGCGGGGCAAGATGCCCCGCCTACAGTTGGCTGGATAGGTCCTAATTAAGTCGAGGTTGAATCGAGCCAGTAGGAGTAAAACCGTCCGTTTCGCAGGGTAAAGCGGAGGCGGATGGTTTGCCCTAGAAATTCAGCGATATTGCCTTCAGTCCATGCAATCCGTGCAGCGGGGTAATCACCGTGAAGCCGGGCGGAGGCGGCGAGTGTATCGCCATCGGCGGAAAGCATTTCGACTCCCAACTCTCCGTTGGGGACATCGACATTGACGAAGAGAGCGTCGCCGTTCAACGTAAAAGGCTCCGTGCAAATGACCCCAACTTCCTCCCCGGCATCAAGGGAGATGAACCCGTCGCGCCTCAACACAGCCAAGCAGACCGCGCCGGTGTCGGGATAGTAGTCATCATATCCCGGCATGTCGCCGGAGGTGATGAAGGCATATTGCTTGGTGCCTGTGTAGTAGAACCATAGTTCGTCACCGCGCACTACAGCGTTGGAGGGACCGAGCAACCCCTGCAAGTCGTAAGCACCGCCGCCCAACGTTGAGGTCTCAATGAACGGTTTGCGTTCGCCGAGGCGCTCCCAGTTTTTCAAATCGCGGCTACAGACCATCTGGATATTGTAGAAGCCGGTGTAATCTCCGTACTGCCTGACACACTCTAGGATGTAAGGGGACAGACGCAGCCGGTCAAAGCCGGGCCAATCGGTAGGGACTTTGCCGGTGTGATGGTACATGGACGGCAACCCGATATATATCCCTTCGTACCGAAATACGCCCATATTGTAGATTTGCACGCTGTAATGTTCGGGCGTGTTGTATTCCGTTTGCCGGAGGTTGGGATTGGCGAGTCGTGCTTCGATGACATCTCTACCCATCTCCTGATCTGTTTCGTCGGCGTGGAAAACCAGTCCATAGTCGTCCCAGTTTTCAAAGTCCGTGCTGGTAGCCATAGCGAGCGATCTGCCGTAGGGACCGGAACGTTTCACTGTATGGATGAAGGTGCCCTCTTTTTCGCTGTAGGAAAAGTTTCCTTCATCTGAACTCGGCACGGGAGGCACATCTAGCTTGGTCCAGTTTACACCGTCCGGCGAAACTGCGAAACCTGCGTTGAGGAGCGCGGCTTTGTATCGCCTACTCGGATCCGGATCGCTTGGGTCACGAACCGCCATCGGTCCCCCAATGTTTGGACTGGGACCCGGCGTCCAGTGCAGCCCGTCGGCACTGATGCGGTAACCCTCGTCCGTTCCGATAACCCAGAACTTGTAGACTTCTTCCTCTGGGTCCCAAGCCGGTGCGGTGCGCGTCTGGATCGTCTGAGTCGGATTCGCGCTCCGAACTACCGCCCCCTTCTTGGAGGGCTGGTGCAGCGTCCGGGTGAGGTTCTCAAGATGTTCAATCCCGACATCGTCGAGAAATAGTTGCCGCTGATTGCACGGAACGCTGAATTCCGTCGTATTTTTCATGCAAGGTTCCCTTCTGTTCAGGGATTGCAAAGATGGATACGCCTATGCCGAGGGCTCGTTAATCGCCTGCATCAGCGCGTGAATATAACCGAAGCAATATCCGAAACCGACACCACTGGGGTTTTCGCCCGTAATCCCCGGCACATGATCTGGCATCACCATATAGGGATAGCCAACCTCCTTGAGGGTACGCAACGCTTTGAGCATATCCACATCGCCTTCATCCGGAAAGACCTCGACAAAATCGAGGAGACCGCCCTTGATGTTACGGAAGTGGATGTTAAACAACTTCTTCCGCTCGCCGAAGTAGCGGATAATATCGTGGATATCTCGACCCGGATCCTCCAGCGATTCTGACACCGTTCCGACGCAAAAATTCAACCCGTGGTACGGGCTCTCGTGCATGTGGACGAATTTCTTGAGCCCTTCAACCGTGCCCATGACTCTGGCAACGCCCCGGTATAGCCGATCGCCGATGCTCGGATCCTGTGGGTGGCAAGCCAACCGTACCTTGTACTCTTCTGCCACGGGAACAACTCGCGAGAGGAAATGGTCGATTCGTTCCCACATCTCGTCCGCGTCGGCGGGCCCTTCTTCAAACTCGTCCAGTGTCTGATCAAGTTTATGGTACTCAAACGACGACAGGCTTGCGCCACCGCGTCCAAATCGCCTTCCCGTCCGTAGATGACCGAGAATTGTGATGTTGTAACGCCCGGCTGGAATGCCCGCCCGCGACATATTGCGGAGCAGGTCGCAGATTTGGTCAATCTCCCGATCCCGCTCTGGGCTAGGACCGAGGAAAACGTGAGGCGCGTCTTGTGTTCTCGCAGGTCCCGATGCCAACGGCAGGATCATCATATCGAGCGAAATATCTAGGGAGGCTAATTTCTCCTTAAACTGTGATAGAGAGTCTGCCTCCCAATCCAGCCAGTTACCGGGTGGATTGGCTGATACATGATTAACACCCAACTGGGGAAGCACTTTGTAAGCGTCCCAGTTATCTCCTGAAATATTCTGTGTGCCAACGTACATTTTGAACTCCTTTGATTGTGGGCGATTCCGATTGTGTCGAGATGTGAATCTCGACCTACTAGTCCTGCGCCACGAGGGCATTTAGGGACGTGTTGGGCTGCCATCCGGTAGGCGGGTCTGTGTCCACCACTCAACCTCATCCTGACACGGATATTTCGCTGCCAGATCTTCGTCGATGTCGATTCCCAATCCCGGTTTATCGCTGGGATACATGTATCCGTTACGAACTTCCGGCAGACCGGGGAAGACTTCATACATGTGTTCGGGGAAGTTACACCATTCCTGAATCCCGAAGTTGGGTGCCCACAGGTCGAGGTGCAGGTTAGCGGCGTGTCCCACCGGCGACGTGTCGCCGGGTCCGTGCCATGCGGTGCGGACACCGTACATGTTGGCAAATGCTGCGACATGACGTGCGGGTGTCAGTCCACCCATCTGGCTGACATGCATCCGGATAAAGTCGATCAGGCGACCGGCAATTAACGGTTGCCATTCGCGGGGATTGTTGAACAGTTCACCCATCGCAATTGGGGTACAACACTGTTGGCGCATGTTGGCGAACCATTCCAGATCCTCCGGGGCAAGCGGATCCTCCAGAAAGAAGAGATTGAACGGCTCGACATCCTTGGCGAATTTGACTGCGTCGATGGGGTGCAGGCGTTCATGAATATCGTGCAAGAGTTCAGCTTCATCCCCCACTTCGGATCGGACATGCTCAATCATCCGCAATATATTCAGCGTGTACTCCCGCGGGTCAAAGTATGCCCCGTCAGGCGCGCCTTCCGGCTTAACGATTCGACTCGCCTCGCCACCGTAGCCACCCATCTGAATCCGAATGTAGCGGTAGCCGTTTTCCATGAATTGCCGGACACTGTCAGCGACAGCTTCGGGCGAATTGCCGCCTGCGTGCCCGTAGACCGCAGCCGCTTCACGGCATTTACCACCGAGAAGTTCATAAACCGGCATTCCCGCCTGTTTCCCTTTGATGTCCCATAATGCTTGATCCGCACCAGAGATTGCATTGCTCAAAACGGGCCCGTTACGCCAGTAGCTGTGCACCATCCCCATCTGCCAGATTTCCTCAATGCGGGAGACATCGCGTCCGATCAGAAAGGGTTTCAGGTGTTTCTCCATAGCGGTGACGACGGCGTGGAACCGCTGCGTAAATGTCGCACATCCCAAGCCGTACAACCCCGGCTCTGAAGTGATAATTTTGACGATAACCAACCGTGAGCCAGCCGGTTGTGTTGTGATTGTCTGAACATCCTTAATTGTTACTTTAGCCATATAAATCCCTTCTCCTCATTTGAGGGGAACCCCTCGCGTGAGGATGTAATCTTTTTTCTGTTGCTCTAGTTGGATAGATTTGCTAAAATCCCCTCGCTGCCGAACAATAACATTACATCAAGAACAATAACACAATACCAAAGAAAGGAATGAGATATGTTGAGAATCCAATCGCTTCAACTCAAATGTTTTTGTTTTCTGTTTGTGCTGATCGCCGGTCTCGCTGTCCCTGTAACAGGAATGGCTGACAAACACGCGTCAATGCCGAGCGGGGATGCAACCATCGTTTCCCCGGACGCCAAACTGGAGGTATTGTTCAGCGATGCGTTCTTCACAGAGGGAGCCGCTGTGGCACCGGATGGTAGCGTCTATTTCAGTGACATTACCTTTACGCATGGATCAGATATGCAGGCGGGACACATCTGGAGATATGACCCCAAGACAGGAACCGCTTCTGTTTACCGCTCGCCGAGCGGGATGTCCAACGGTATCAAGTTTGACGCCCAAGGACGGATGATTGTCGCCGAAGGCGCGGACTTCGGTGGACGCCGTGTCACTCGGACGGACATGACGACAGGCAAGAGTGAAATCATCGCCGGTCTGTATGAGGGACGCCCGTTTAACGCGCCCAATGACATCACCATTGACGAAAAGGGGCGAATCTATTTCAGCGACCCCCGGTACCTCGGACATGAACCGATAGATCAGCCAATCATGGCGGTATATCGGATTGATCCCGATGGTTCGATTCACCGCATTATCACCGATGCAGGGAAACCGAACGGTGTGGCGGTATCGCCCGACCAAAAGTCAATATATGTGGTCAGTAACGACAACGGAATGACCGGCATCGGTCGGCTGCCCGATGATACGCCGCTGCATAGAGGGCGTATGGCGTTGTTAGCGTACGACTTAGCGGAAGACGGGACTGCCACGTTTCGGAAAGTATTGGTTGACTACGCCCCACAAGATGGACCTGATGGACTAGTGGTCGATGTAGACGGAAACCTTTATGTCGCCGTGCGCGATACCACTCGACCGGGCATCTGTGTCTATTCACCCGAAGGGGAGGAACTGGCGTATATCCCAACGACGCCGGAACTCCCGACCAATGTTGCGTTTGGTCGTGGGGATGAGAGCAAGAGCCTGTATGTTACATCGGGGAACAGTCTCTACCACATCAAGGTGATGAAAGACGGTTATCATTTACCTTCAAAATGAAACGTGAAACGACTGGAAGAATGGAAGGTTGGAAAATTGCCTGCGCCACCCTTCCATTCTTCCTTTCCTTCCTATTAGCGCGGGCTAGGTCTCTAGTAACACGAGAGCCTGCCGGCAGGGCGAGTAACTACCCAGCTCCAAACAACTTCCCAATCAACCCCCAGCCACTAATTCCTGCAAAAACTATCAGAACTGCTGCTGACACGATCGCGCCGAGCAACATTGGCCACCGTGTTCGATAGGCAGCGGGCAGTTTGAAATTCAGATATAGCGCACCAAGCATCATCAGTGCGATTGATAGGTTCGCCAAGATAAATCCGGCAATCTGCGTGAGAATGTCGAACGGAATATTGAGCCAAACAATGACAAACGTGGTTATGAAGATATAGACACAAACCCAACGTCGAATTTTATCATAATTCCACTCCCGGTTGGGCCAAATGGCTTGGAAAAATTCCTGTGACACGCGGGCGTAGATTTCAGGCAGCGCCTGCAAAGTACCCCAAAGTGCTGCGATAATACAGATGTAGTAGACCCAGATCAGTGAGCCATGGATATTACTCCAGACATGGCGTTGTTCGGTGAGCAGACTCCATCCCTTAAACTCACTTTCAAGCGGATACAGAACGGCCGCACCGGATAGCATAAACGCTCCCGTTACAATGAACAGCACAATTGCCCCCATGCCGACATCCCATCGCAACGGTGCGACAATTTTACGTAACCGACTTACCTGCTCCGGGTCGTCAGGCAGGTAATCAATCTTATCGTGTGTGAAAGCGTGCCGTTGAATCGCATCGATTTTTTGGTGACCTGTCATCCCCCACCGGTGGAGTCCAACCCAGTTGGCATAAACAACGTACCCCATCACCGAACCGCCTACGTAAGCGAATGCCGTTGCCATCGTCAGGAGTGGGTTTTGAACGGCATCTTGAGGCGCCCATTCGGGAAACTCAGGCAATCTTCCAAAGCTGAGACTTCCGATAAACGCTCTGCCCAAATCTGGACGCACCATCAGGGTTCCGATGATAGTTCCCACAACGAGAATGGTGCAAATGATGAGTTGCTGTTTCTCTAATCGTTCAAATGAGAGCCGTAAGCCAAACGCTAGGGCTAGACCGATGAAGCAGCACGTGATGATGTTTTCATAAGTCACCTCCGAGAGAGACGTTGGTAACATACCACTGATGAAATAGTGGAACAGATCCCCGCACGGCTTCGCAATCGGCACCCAAGCTAGCGGGGCCCCAATCATCTCCATCAACACGATTGCAATCAGCAGCCAACCACGCGGTCCCGGCAGCCGCACAAGCCGATGACCGATATATTCTCCACTGACCGCTGTGTAACGTCCGAGCAGGTAGGTGACGAAGACTCCCTTAACAACGCAGCTCAAAAGCACAAGCCATAGCAGTCCATAGCGTGCCCACGCCCCCGCTCTGACAACGACAATAGTTTCACCTGCGCCGATACTGACCGATGCCACAATCGCTGCGGGTCCAAAAACGGCGAGCAAGCCGAACACTTTGTTCATTGACCACGGTTGAGCAAACACGCCGCTGACAGGTGGCACTTCAACTTTGCCGATATCTTCTTCGGTCTCTTGAACAGTTTCTCTATTGTCCATTTCCTTCCTTTCGTTTCAAAGGCAAATCTCCTACTGCCTTCTTTTATGTATGTAGAGGAAGTCTGCTTTGGGATTTTGAAAAAAACAATGTCGGCTATATTAGCACACATCCAAATCCGTGTCTATCAAAAAAGAGTCCCGAATATAGCATTCGCAGGAGGTAAGTTTTGATGTCGATTTTGAACGCAACTTGTGCTAAAATAGAGGTATAGTTTGAGCATGTCCGGGTGAAACCTGTTTCAAATAGCACTTTCGGGGATAGGTTAAACACGCGCATGGCACATATCAAGGATCGTGAATTACGCAAATAGGAGAAATTTTATGAACTGTCCTACTTATGAATCGATTGGAGTACGACCACTGATCAATTGTCGTGGCACTTATACAATTATAAGCGGCTCAGTCATTCTGCCGGAAGTCCGTGAAGCGATGGTCCGCGCTTCACAACGTTATGTCAATCTCGACGAACTGATGGATTGTGTTGGGGCGCGAATTGCTGAGTTGATGGATTGTGAATGGGGATTGGTCACTGACGGTTGCGCTGCGGCGCTGTGCCAAGTGACAGCAGCTTGTGTCGCTGGAAGCGACCCAGAAAAGATGATCCGGCTCCCCGACACCTCCGGTATGAAAAACGAGGTTATCGTCCAAACCTGCCACCGGAACGTCTACGACCATGCAATCCGTATGGTCGGTGTCAAGATGATTGAGGTTGACACGAAAGATGAACTCAAAGCTGCCCTCAACGATCGGACGGCAATGCTTTTCGTTTTCGGAGATGCCGAAGAACGAGGACAGATAACGACGAAGGAGATGGCAGAAATTGGTCATGCACATGGCGTTCCGACCTTTGTGGACGCGGCAGCGGAGAGACCCGATGCGCCCAACTGGTATCTTGAGCAGGGTGCCGATGCCGTTGCCTATAGTGGCGGCAAATGCCTTCGAGGACCTCAAGCCTCTGGCTTGGTTCTGGGACGCAAGGACTTACTTCAGGCTGCTTTTCTCAACGGCGCACCCCATCATGCGTTGGCGCGTCCGATGAAAGCCGGTAAAGAGGAGATTATGGGACTCTTGGCAGCAGTTGAGCAGTGGGTGGCAAGAGACCATAAGGCGGAGTGGAAAGCGTGGGAGCGGCGATTGGCGATTATAACGGAGGCTGTGAAAGATATTGATTCCGTAACAACTTCAATCCGTGAACCGGGCAGATCGAATGTCGCACCGGTGCTTGAGATTAACTGGGATGCTAAGGCAGTCGGAATGAACGGCACAGAGGTTGGGGATCAGTTGTCGGCAGGGGAACCACGCATCGAACTTCACAGCAGCGAGGCTGGTATTTCCATCATGCCCTACATGATGGAGGACGGTGAAGACCCGATTGTTGCAGCGCGGATCCGTGAGGTGCTCAATTCATCACAGAAATAAGGAGCAGGACTATGTATGATTTGAACGGTGAGTGGGATATGCGGATTCAATTCCTTTCGGGAGAGGCGCAGCACACTCTACGATTTGAGCAGGATGGTGATGCGCTAAGCGGAAGTTACCGCTCTCAATACGGTACGGAACCGTTACAGGGGAATGTGCAGGGAAACGTCGTACAGATACAGACAGATATTCGGTATGAGGGGCAGGGTGTGGGTTATCGCTTTGAAGGCATCATCAATGGGGATGAGATTCAGGGAGACCTAGACCTCGGTGAGTACTGGCAGGCGTCATGGACGGCTCAGAAGCGGCAATAACTGGTTCGGCAACACATTCAACGATTGGGGAGGCTATGATCGAACATCCACAACGTTTCATCTGGTTTTGTAGCACAGAACAGGTTGCCCAACACCCTGATTCACTGAAAAAACTCAGGGATGAGATCGGGCTGACTACCATTATGCCGGAAAGTTCGATTTGCCACACATCAGGATTTCGTGCATCGGACGAGATCGTTCAGCGGGGACCGTTTGAGGATTGGCGCTCCCGCGAATCGTTGTGGCCGAAGGCAAAAGACGGCATATACCCACCGGTGGCTGGCACAGTAGGCGGTTTTGATGATACGCCGTTGCTGCGTGTCATTGAGGCGTGCCGTGAGGCTGGTATTGAGATTTGGGGACATCTTGGCTTGTGGAGTTACGGTGGTGATGTCTATCCGGAATACGCCATGATGGACATCTTCGGTAAGCCCCTCGACACGCGCTACAAGCGGTGGGGGATCGGTCTGTGTCCAAGCCGTAGGCGGATCAATGAGTGGACTCGTGATTGTCTGGTCGACGTAATCAAACGCTATGATATAGATGGGTTTGACGTGGACCATGCGCGCTATCCCGCGCCAGCCAATATATCCGGACTTTTCGCGTGTGCGTGCGAGGCGTGCCAAGAGGAGGCACTCCGACTTGGCTACGATTTTCACTCAATGAAAGAAGGGCTATTCCAGTTTCATCGAGCTTTGAAGAATCTGACACAGGAGCGGTTGCTCACGGGTTTGGAAGTCAATCTGAATTTCTGGGATTTTCTCGCTTACATTGGCGACAATTACGCGGTGCTGGAGTGGTTAAAATTCCGTGCGGTTATTTTGGCGGAACGGATGCGGGAGTTTCGAGACGCCGTGCAGCGTGCCGCTGGATCAGAGAAGGTGTTCGGCAGTGATGTATTTCCTCCCTCTATCGCGCTCTTGGGAGGGCATCTCTACGCCGAATGGGAGGCTGCGACAGATTATCTCACCGGCGGAAGTTCGTTTGGCGGTGTCGTTGGCTGGGCGACAACGGTGACCAACCTAGCAACCGAGTGGGCAGCAGCATTATGTCAGATCATACCCGGCTTGCACGAGGGAATAGCACTCCAAACGATTTATCAGATGTTTGGGTATGGCGATCTCGCGTTACCGCTTTCGATAGCGGGGATTCAAGAGGAATCTCTGCCTCTATCGGAGATGTACCGCCGCGAGGTAACAAAGCTGAAGGCACTGACCAGCGGTAAGATACCTCTCTATCCACCGGTGTCTGCTTCTGGAGATCCAGAACTGGTGCGGCAGCTCTGCACCGCTGTTGTCGACCATGAATGCGACGGTGCCCTATTTACGCTGAATCCGGAGGGAGACGAGAACCTCAAGGTAATTCGGGAGGTTTTCGGTCGATGATGCGCCTCACTGACAGAAGATAGTATTGCATCTAACTCTCATCTTAACCTTTAGGAGACCAACCCAATGCGTGAAACAGATCAGAACCTGTGGATAGATTCGCGTTGCACCACCCTTTCGGGCGAAAGATTCGGACCATTTATTAAGCTCACTGACGGTCAAATCTTGACGATTGAAGACAATGCAACCGTTATCAGCGCGGACAAAGGCGTGACTTGGTCGGCACCGCGCCCGGTATACGAAGGACTAGGACCCGGAAAACCTAGCAGCAGTGGGGTGATGGTTCGCACACGCGATGGTGTTATCGTTCTCGTTTACATGGATATGGAGGGTTTCAAGTGGGTTTGGGATGACGACCTCCACCAAGCCGCCGAGGATGTCAGTCTTAATGTGTGGGCGATTCGTAGCGAGGATGAGGGACTGACTTGGTCTGGTCGGCAGCAGATTTTCGAGGGCTATTGTGGGGCGTTGATTCACATAATTCAGACTTCCACGGGTGAAATCGTTGTGCCGATTCAGCGGCTGTTACGCGCTCCGGATCGGCACGGCATCTGCGTCTATGTTTCCGCCGATAGTGGGCAGACTTGGCGACACAGCAATATCATCGATCTCGGTGGACACGGGCACCACGACGGTGCGATGGAACCGACGCTAGTCGAACTTTCCGACGGACGATTGTGGTTGTTGATACGGACAAATCTCGGCAAGTTTTGGTCGGCATATTCGTCGGACAAGGGTTTGTCGTGGCGTGTAATGAAACCGACCGATATTGACGCTAGCAGCGCGCCGGCGGCGATGATTCGTCTCGCTAGCGGTCGATTGGCGTTAGTGTGGAATCGCTTTTATCCTGAAGGTTCTACAAGTTATCCACTCCGCGGCGGTGACAACAATTTGTCCTTGGTCGAGACAAGTTGGCATCGTGAGGAGGTTTCACTCGCATTTTCAGATGATGAGGGCGAGACCTGGCCTGAGCCGGTCGTTATCTTACGCATGAAAGGCGCAGGTCCGTCGTATCCGCATCTCTTTGAACCGGAACCCGGCGAACTTTGGGTGACAACGCAGTTCAGGGATAAGACAGCGATATGCTTGCGGGAATCTGATTTTATGTAGTCATGACAGTTGAAGTTGCTAGGGCGTGTTGACATTTTGAAGCTGCTCATTTGGCAAACGCTGTAATTATCAGGCAATCTGACAAATGTAGCGCAAACTGTTAGTTTGCAGGCTGGGATCACAATCTAACAGATCGTGGTACAAAAGTCCTTACGCTGTTGGGTTTCACGCTATCTATTGATAAGTGGATATTGTTGAGAGACGGAGCTGCCATTGTCGTTAATAGGTATTCGTTTTGACTGTTCAACCCAACCTACGCCACTACATATCCCCCAGATGGCTTGGATATGTCTATCCAAGCCGAGCGGGATTTACAACTAATAGGATATCATAGAATAAAAAAGGATGGGTGAGGACAAATCCTCGTCCAAACCCGTCTAATGAGGTGGAAATAATTGATGAACAACAGTAGACCGACGCGCATCGCCGATGTGATCGGCGGGCACATTCATCCGGCAATCTGTATCACGCAGAGTGGGACGCTGCTTGCTGTCTATAATAAAGAGGGTGGCGGAGGGAAGGAGCTCCTGTTAAGCGGATCTAACGATGGCGGCGTGACGTGGAGCCCTTCAACTCCTATACCTGCCATCCGTGACTGTTCAATCTATCCCGGATCACTGGCGACATTGAGCGATGGACGAGTTTTGCTCAATTGGTCCTGCTATCACAAGGCAGGGGAAAGACTTTGGCGGGAACCGCAATTTTCAATCAGCGACGACGAGGGCGCAACGTGGTCTGAGTCGCGGGATTATCCCATTACTGATCACACCAACTATACCTGTATGCGCCATGCGCCGGTCGAATGGTCAACCGATACGTGGGTGTGCCCATTCTATGACCGTACTGTGCTATATGATGTGGGGGCGGATCAGATTAAGACTTTTGGAGATAGACGCAACCACGGCATGGTGCCGATTGTGCGTACCGCCAAGGGAACACTAATTAGCGGTGCCCCACAGACAGTTGCGCCCGTGCCGGTAGGGGTGCCGGGAAACATGGTCAGAGGGCTTCGTTCAACGGACAATGGCAATACATGGCATGCGTTGAATGTCTTTCCACACTTTGGGGTTGCTGGATATGACCTAACTGTGTTGACAAACGGTTGGGTTGTTTTAACCTACATCGTCTACGGTGTCGGTGTTGATGGGGAGTTTAGCTACGAGTTGGTCGTATCGCGTGATGATGGGGCAACGTGGGATATTGAGGGCGCAATTGAAGTTCACAATCCGGGCAGACGGATCATGGGGCGCGGTTGGCCCCGCACGGTGCAGATAGATGCCGAGACCCTTGGCACCCTCTTTTACGATCTCGATCAAGACCAACCCGGAGGACCGGGGGTGTTCTTTGTTCGGATCCCACTGACGCGATTGGGCGGTTGAGGTAAAATGACCGAACCAAGAAAGGGTTTTCACCTCTGCCGAGCATTCTTGGACACGCTTCATCTTCATCTGAACGGTTTTAAGTCAGTTCGGGCGCACCGTTGAACAAAATCAAATTGATGGGCAGGTTCTTCGTTAGGTCAACTCCTCGTTATATGCGAACAGTGCCGGTGTGCCGCCGGTATGCAGGAAAATCACCGTTTCATCGGCGGAGATTCGCCCCTTTCGGATGTGATCAATCAATCCTGAAAGCGCCTTGCTTGTGTAGGAGGGATCGAGGAAGATTCCTTCAGTTTGCGCCATCAGTTTCAGGGCATCGACGCATTCAGGTGTGAGGCTGCCGTAATCTTCTCCTACGTAATCATCAGAGTTACGCACATCATCATCGTTGACAACGATATCAAGCCCCAAAATCGCTGCTGCATCATTTGCAGCGTTTCGGATACGCTCTGTTCGATCGTGCCAACTAATTGGTGCAATCCCAAAGGGTTTCAGTTTCATACCTAGTGCCTTTGTGCCGAGGATCAATCCTCCTTGCGTTCCACCCGCCGAAGCCGCGTAAATCCAATCGGCATCGATTCCCATTACCTCTTGTTGTTCGTGGATTTCAGCGATGCACCACGAAAAGGCAACGGCGGCGAGCGCCGTTGATCTGGGAGCAGCAAGTACGTGGGGTTTAAGACCTTTCTCCTTCAGTTCTGCGGCGAGGGCATATTTTACTGCGTCGAGCTCGGCTCCCATAGGAGCATCAACAAATTCAACATCCGCACCCGCCAAATCATCGAGCAGGACATTCCCTTGCATCATACTTTTATTGTCGCGAGAGAGCCGAAGATAACACTTCAACCCCAACTTTGCTGAAGCGGCGGCGGCTTGCCGACAATGGTTTGACTGAGAAGCAGCACCTTGAATGATAGTGTCCGCTCCCTGATTTACTCCATCGCCGATTGTGAAGGTTAATTGGCGTACCTTGTTCCCGCCGAACGCAAGCCCTGAACAGTCCTCACGTTTGATAAGGATACGCGGACCGCCCAACGCCTCTGATAAGCGCGGACACTCTTCCAAGGGTGTTGGGAAATGTCCAATATCAACCTGTGGGAGTTGTTTGATTTTCTCACAGAGTTGCTCTCTGGTGACGACAGCATTTGATGAACTCATGAATTCTCCTCTTCAACCAGCAATTCTTTCAGTAAATTGGTCAACTCATCGTTTCCTGATGTTAGTTCAAATACCCGTTTTATTTTATCTTCGCGGCTGGTCTCCGCCATCCCGCCTTCCGGCTCCCAGATGACCTCCAATTGCCTCGGATTCAGGCGATCATAGTTGACTTTGACGATGGTGAGGGGATAGTTATCCGGCACCAGTATAATCCAGTCGACGGTTTCGCCTCGATCCGAATATTGACGATCTGTTGTCAACCGTCGATCCTGATGGGGGACTTCCCGCTTAATCCACTGTTTGCGTCCAAACGGATCTGTTTCATAATATCCCACTTCCAGCCAACTCCGTCCTGCCCCGTTGGGTTTGGTTGTAACATTAATCTGTGGCACGGTTGTCTCCCCCTTTCTATTTAGGTTCTTCTGATTTGAACTGAGGTGCTCTGTCCGTGGCTATCGGCAATCGCATGGCAGATCCGCATCACTTCGCAAGCATCGGCAAGGCTTGCCCGAGGTTGTCTGCCAGCGAGGATTGACTGGGCAAAATGCTCCATCTGTTCAAGGTAGCCGTGGCGTCCGTAGCCACGATAGTGTGTTCCTTGATTCCATTCTAAGGTCGGGAAATCCCGATAACCACCAACACCCCGCCACGCATCTGGCTTGAGATATTGAACCCGCTGCATGTTGTGCACATTGACTGCATGTCCACCATCGCCAGTAACCATGACCGACGTCTCTAGCGCTGGTGCACCCGCAACCATGTTCAGCGTGCCCACTGCCCCGTTGTCGAACTGTAGAGAGACCCCGAACGCCATTCTGCCGCCCGCACCGAAATGTTCAAAAGCGCGAAGTCTAGTCACATCCCCCATTAGATAGCGCATACAATCCACAATGTGAACACCCTGATCTAGTAGGTACGCCCACTCTAGCGTTTCATGGGCACCCCTAGGGCTTGGTGCTAGATAGCGTCCTTCAAATAGAATAGGCTCTCCAAATTCTGCCTGCGTGACAATTCGCCTCGCCATCCGATGTGCAGGTGCATGGCGCCACATCGTTGCAACCATGCCAAATTTTCCCGTTCTCGCTGAAGTTTCAGAGAGCCGTTCGGCATCTTCCACGTTGATTGCAGGTGGCTTTTCAATGAACACGTGCTTTCCGAGTTCCATGCAAGCGATCGCCATATCGGTGTGCATAGTCTTGGGGTGTCCAACAATCGCAACGACATCCAGTTCCTCTGTCTCAATCATCGCCCGGTAATCTGTATACCACTGTTTGGCACCAAAGCGTTTGGCATTGCTCTCAGCTTTCGCAGCTGATATATCGCATGTTGCAACAAAGTCAATTTCGGGGACCAACCGAACACACGGTTGCAAATTCCGGGTCGCATGTGATCCACAGCCGATAAAACCCAATTTAATCTGTGCCATGACAATCTCACCTATACCTTCAAATGTCTTTTCTCTCGTCCTCCTCGGAGAGGTTTCATTCCACAGTATATTCCAACGCCGTTTGCGCTCCACTGTTTACGGCGGATTTTGCTGCCGCTTCAATGAAGGCAACAATTTCTATGCTCTCGGAGATGTCAATCGGCGGCTTTCCGGTTTCAAACATCTGGACAATCTGCTTGAGAAGTTCACGATAAATGTAGCTTGCATTGATTGAAGTTCGCACAATGGTTTTCTCGCAATATGCGGTGAAACCGTACCCCGGAGTTCCCTTCCGGATGCCGCGCATTGTGCCAATTCGTCCATCATTCCAACGCCCGGTTACGACATCTGCGTCATCGTTCGAGACCGACCAAACCGCTTCACATCCAGGCCCCATCAGGGCGTATAGGGTTTCCACACCGTGGAGTCCGTAATGAAATAACCCTGGATTGCGCGGCTGGAGCGGTGCCGGAGAGCTAACTTCCGCCCCGAGAATCTTTCCAGTTTCTTCTTCTTTGCTCTTGATTTCGACAACCTCTAGACCGTAACGCAACGATGAGGAGGTGAAAATTGAGACATTTTTGGATTGGGCGAGTGCTGCCAGCGCCTTTGCTTCCGCTAAGTCACAGGTGAAGGGCTTATCCACAAATGCGGGCAATCCAGCCTCCAAGAACGGGAGCATCCGTTTATAGTGGAAGCTACCTTCGACCGATTCGATGAGTACGGCATCGATCCCCCCAATCATATCCTCCGGTTTGTCCACTAGCGGCACACCGTAGTCCTGCATCTGCTTTGTATAGCCGGGGATGCGTTCAGGCGATAGTAGCGATTCCCCCGGACAACCGACGACAATTTTTGCTCCTTCTACCCACTGTTCCTCATCTACATCAATATGGTTGAGTCGCTTTGTGAATTCAACCACATGAGACGTATCAAAATCGACAATTCCGAGCCGGATCATTCATCCCTCCAAGCTATGTTACTATGTAGTCCTTTGGTTAATGATATTAACTCTCTTGAGGAATCTCTTACGGACAATCATAATACAGAATTTTCGCTGATTTCCCACTGATTTGTCAAGGTATTTTTCTCTATACACGGAACTAGGGCTATGATACAATATCAAAAATCGGTTAGCATTTTCAAATTATCGGTGTTGAGGTCTGTTGTTCTTATTTTTGCTTTAGATGATATGCCGAACCTTTCGGCTTTCTAATCCACTATGGAATCAATATTGACGAAACAGGTCATACGCTGGCGTAATTCCCATCCCTCCCCGGTTGAGGATTCCCTCGTGGTCGAGGAGCCACTCGAAATTCGGGTGGGTGGACAGAGCCTGATAGTTGTGATGCGTACACCGGGGCATGACTTTGATCTTGCTGCGGGGTTCCTTTACACGGAAGGACTGATAAGCTCGTCCGATGATATCGGGACAATCGCCTATTGTGAGGATGAGGATATTGAGGTGCCGGACCTGCAAAATATCATAAACGTTCATCTGACGAATGGGCAGGTTCTCGAAGAGCAGGAGGGGTGGCAACGGAACTTCCACGCGAACGCTAGTTGTGGGTTGTGCGGCAAGATGACTATCGAATCGGTTAAACAGGAGATTCCGCCGATAAAGTCGGACATTCAGATAGATCCGGACCTCTTTTATACCCTCAACGATAGGCTTCGCTCGGCACAATCTGTCTTTGAAGCCACTGGCGGGTTGCACGCCGCCGGATTATTTGATGAACAGGGCGAACTGCAAATCGTACGCGAGGATGTCGGGCGTCACAATGCAGTGGATAAGGTGATTGGACAGGCACTTTTAGTTGAGCAACTTCCGTTAGATCGACACATTTTGATGGTGAGCGGACGAGCTAGTTTTGAAATTATTCAAAAAGCGTTATTCGCCCGAATACCAGTGATTGTAGCGGTTTCTGCGGCATCAAGTCTTGCTGTCGAAATGGCGCAAGAGGGTAAAATCACGTTGATTGGGTTTATGCGTGGGAAAGGCATGACCGTGTACAGTTATCCCGACCGGATTCGGTGAGCTGTCGCAGAATGGCAATAACGTTATAATCAGGTCTAGACACGCAAAAAAACTCGACATATATGGTGAAGGAGGATTATTTTACATGGAAGCGATTTTAGGTGCAGCCCAATCACTGGTGAATTTTATATTTTTGGTTGTTGTACTGGGTACAGCAATAGTCTCGTGGTGGTTATCCACCAAATATCGTGAACGGTACGCGGAATTTCCGTGGAATAAGGCGGCGATTATTCTCGCAATTGAGGTCTTGGCTTGGATTGCGTTCAACATCTTTTGGAGTTGGGTCACGCATAATTGGTGGATTGCCATTGTTCTCATCGTTATCATTATTATCGTGTTAAAAAAGCGAAGACGCGAATAAAAAAAGAAATGGAGTAAATCTCATGGGTAGAGTCAATCGTGCTATTGAACTTCTTGAGGGGCGACATACCCTCATTTACGGCGGCAGCGGAGATTTATCATACGAAGGCGGCGTTAACGCCTGTCATACGGATAACGATTTCCTCCTGCTTGAACAGGAGCATGTCGCACTGAACATACTGGGCGTGCGGGAATTCATGAGGGGGTTGGCAGCGGCGGGACCCACAAAGAGCGGACATCCGACGCCGACCGTATTGGTCACGCTGCCCGTACAGGGCACAGACGAGCACGTAATGCGGGCAAACGCTTGGATGGTAACACACTACCTTGACTGTGGCGTTCACGGTTTCGTGCTTTGTCACGCCGAGACGCCGGGAGCGGTGCAGGTGCTGATTGAGTCCATGCGGTTTCCCTTCAATAACATTGGTGTAGGGGAAGGGTTGAATGAGGGACGCCGGGGCGCCGGCGGTGGGCCGGGTCATATCTGGGGATTAGAACACTCGGAGTACCTGCGAAAAGCAGATGTCTGGCCCATAAACCCGGAGGGCGAATTAATCGTAGGGTTGAAAATCGAGAATCGCCGGGCCCTTGAGAATTGCGAAGCGACCTGTAAGGTGCCGGGGCTCACCTACGTCGAGTGGGGTCCCGGTGACATGGGGTATTCGTTCGGTGACCCAGACGCGCATGATCCACCGTACAGCCCCGAAATGGCTGCTGCTCGGGCACGGGTGAATGCTGCCCGTAAAGCGGCAGGCATCGACTTCTGTGATTCGATTAATGTTGATAACTACAAGGAGCAGATAGACAACGACATCTTAATCTGCGGGGGCGGTCCCGAAATCGCAGCGCTATGCCGAGAGTATACCAAGCGAACCATGCCGGCGTAGCGTCCTTTCGCGAATGATCGCTGGCTGAACCTGACAAGGAAGGAATTTTATCTGCGTTTATGGCAACCAAAATACTGACAATGAACATGGACGATGCGTCCGCCGAACGGATCCGTGCCGTATCCGATCAAGTTGAGCTTATCGTAGCTGGCTCTGAGGAGAAATTTGAGGCAGAACTCTCCAGTGCCGACATCCTGATTGGCGACGTTCGACCGAAATATTTCCCAAAAGCGAAGCGGGTACGTTGGATGGCGTACTATTCCGCAGGGATTGACTTCCTGATGAGTCCGGAGATTGAAAAGAGTGATGTTATTGTCACAACTGCGAAAGGCTTTGTCGGGATACACTTAGCGGAGCACGCATTCGCACTCATCTTGGGTCTTACGCGGGATGTTGCACTGGTAACCCGCAACGCTAGTTGGAGCAACAATCGTCTGATGGCGCGGGAACTAATTGATAGCACCATGGGGATAATCGGACTAGGTGGTGCCGGACGCGAGACGGCAAAACGCGCACACGCTTTTGGCATGAAGGTGATTGCCGTAGATCCAACACCGGTAACAGTTCCCGACTATGTGGAAGCGTGCTGGGGATTGGATCGTTTCCATGATTTGCTGGAGACTTCCGATGTTGTTGTACTCTGCGCGCCGCTCACGCCGGAAACAGAAGAGATGTTCGATCGGGAGGCGTTTCGGCACATGAAGTCCGACGCGCTACTAATCAATGTCAGTCGTGGCAGGATCGTCAACGAGGAAGCACTGGTGGAGGCGCTGGAACAAGGACTTATCGGCGGTGCCGGTCTGGATGTGCTGCCGGTGGAACCGGTGGCGGATGATCATCCCTTGTGGAAGATGGAGAATGTGATTATTACCCCTCATATGGCAGGGAACTCACCGATGCGGGGACCTCGATGGATGGACACATTCTGTGAGAATCTGAAACGGTTCATGATGGGAGACGATGATCTGCTCAGCCGTTTCGACCAGACCAGAGGATACTAACTACTAGCAATGATTGAGTTACGCGAGTACCAACAAGCAGTTATCGTTCAACGGTTCAATCGGTGTGAAGTCGCGGTGGGCAATCCACTCCGGGCGCTTGAATTGACGGATGTGGTTATCCACATGACAGAGACTCAGATATACGATCACCCGGTCCCACGGACTGATGTTGGGCGCAGAGGCGTGCACCATATTTGAGTGGAACATCAGCACGGTGCCCGGCACCCCCTTGGGTGCGATAATCCCGCCTTCGTCTGCCAGATCTCTGATCCTTTGCTTATCGAGTGTCCACAGCGGATAGGATGTCGTCAATGTGTCATGTCCTGCCTCTATCATCCCCTGCTTGTGGCTGCGCGGAATCAGATAGAGAGGACCGTTGAATTCGGTCACCTCATCAAGGAACACCGCAATGTTCATCGCCCGCGGTTGGGGCATCTGGTCATCGCGAAACCATGTGCCGTAATCTTGGTGCCACTGCCAGACATCGCCGTTGAAAGCCGCTTTCCCGTTAATTTTGTACTGGTGCATATACACCGGTCCGTCAAGGAGCTGCATAACCGGCTCGATTAAGCGGGGGTGCCGTCCCAAGCGATTAAATGCCTCGTTGTAGGTGTGCGCGGCAAAGGCAGTGCGAACCGCCTCCCCATCCTTTTCACGCCAGACCTCCTCACGCCGCATAGCGAAAATCTTCGGGAGTTCATTTTTTAGGACATCGATTTCCGCTTGGCTGAACCGGTTTTTCAGGAGCAACCAGCCTTCGGTATCGAAATGGGACAACTGGTCCTTTGTCAATTTCATGGTGTGCTACTCCATAAGCTGTTTGGAGTTTTGAACCCCGTCTAACAGTGGAATCAATCTGTATTACTTGAATTGGAATGAGTAGAGCTTGGCATTCTTGAAGTAGAAACGTAGCTTTATCGGCTTACCAGCCAGCGCGCTCACATCGGAATTTCCATTCCACGAAACGACTTGGCTGGTGCTTCCCACCGTGATTGAATCTGCGTCGTTGAAGCTGAATCCGGGCAACTTCTTATGGTTCGCCCTTAAAATTTCTACCTTTACCTCGCCGGGGCTCGGACCCGCGGCAATCGGTGCCATGCTTGTGTTCAGATACAAGCGCGATCCGGAGAATCCGAACGGTCGGGTCGTCATCTGACCGAAGGATTCAGGCTCCTCAAAGATTTGCCGCTCGCCATAGATGTGTCGCAGCTCCTCCTCAGACCTATCCTTGACCACCCAACCCTTCCCACTGTCGAGAGATACGAACCCATCTAGACGTGAGACTGCTAACCCAATGCCCTCCGCGGACTTGTCGCCCAACTCTAGGGCAATTTCAGGGGATCGACTGTTGGTGCCGATGTAATAGGTGAAGATGTTATCTCCGTGAACAATCATGGTTTCAGCGTAGACGCTGCTGGAGTCGAAGTCCCCTCGTGCCCCTCCGCGCGGGATGAAAGGTTCTCGGTAGTTTCGCTGAAAGTGAAATCCGTCTCGACTGAAGACAATCTCCGGATGATGGGTCACGTTGGTGGTGCGGAAAATCCACAGCAGCCCAACATAAATGCCTTCGTAAGCGATGACCGGCAGGCTGTAGAACTCGGTGTCGGGATAGTCGTCCTTGTCCGGCACAAGGATAATCTCCGGCTCGCTCCAGTGAATCATGTCTGGACTCTCTGCTCTTCCGATAAGCCGTTTGCCGTAAGGTCCTCGCCAGTGGTGGCTTGCTTCCATCGTGACATAGTACGTCTCGCGTATCGGATCCCAACCTTGGAAACGACCCGCCCAACGCCCCAACTCCTGTCCGGTATCGATGACGGGATTGCCTTCGTAGGGAGTCCAGTTGATCCCATCCGGAGAATAGAAGAGATTGTACTGCATCCCCCGTTTCTGTGTGTCGCCGATCATTATTAACGCCTTGTACCGTTTGGCGGGATCTTGCTCGCGTAGGTCTTGGAATGCCGGCGCTGGGGGTAGACCCTCCTTCGTGGGAAGGATGTTGTTGTCCGTCGATCCGTCGAATTGGACGAGTCCCAGCGATGGTCGTTCCCAATGAATCCCATCCTTAGAGGTTGCCAAGCACATCACACTCCCGTGGGTGTCTAAGAGAAGCCCCGCGGCACCACCCGGAACCGGCTTCCCGTTTTCCAAATGGACATTGATGGTTGCGGAGGAATACCACATCTTGAAGCGCTGTTCTGTCGGGTCGAAAATCACCTTATTGGGCCGCATGAAGTTGCCTTCCCACGGACGTTCCGGCCGGATAACGGGGTTGTCGTCCACCTTTACCGCAGGGTTTAGTCCCTGTTTTGCGTTGACCAAGCTCTCGATCAGGTAATCATCGAAGAAAAGCTGCTTGGTGGATCCAATATTGAGCATCGGCATTGTTATACTCCTTTACTAATTTCGGGAAGTAGACATTCATACGGGACTCACGCCACTAAGACACTTACTATGACTTCATTTTTATGAAAAGCCGCTGTTGTTCAACCAACCCACTACTCAATCGTAACTCCCGGTTTTCAAAAGCCCATTGTAACATGCCATCCACAACCGTTTGGTTTTTAGCATAGTCATAGGTGCGGAGTTCATGACGTTTCACAGCTTTCAAGGCAACTGACGCACGTTTCCAGCTTTCAATCCATTGTTGAGCGTTCTCTTGAGGTGAAGTCTTCATAGTAATTTTCCTTTTTCCATTGGGGAAAATGTCAATCAGTTCGTTGTTGAACCACCGTTACGAATACTGCGAAACGAGAACCGGTATCTACTGTTTCGGCTGAATCGTGACCGTTACGCCTGATCTTGGCCGTTCTAGGTTACCACTGTCGTCAACGGCTCGGCTTAGGATGGTCACGACTCCCGGCTGTGTTGGCAGCCATTCATAGCTCCATGTCTCGCATCCACTTGCTGGATGCCAACTGATGCCGTTATCCACGGAAACTTCGACAGCGGCGACCTGGCCGTCGGTGTCTTGAGCGGTGCCATTGATTACCAAAGTTTCAGGGGGCAGCGTCGCGCTATCGGTTGGCACAAGTACTGTTGAGGTTGGAGGTTGCACATCGGTGGATGCACTCGCCGGCGTCAGGTCATCTTGTAACGTTTGAGGTTGCACCCCCATGTCCGCAAACAGATTGACGGTCGCTTGTTGGATATTCGTATCGGGTCCGCTCAGATCTATACCCACTCGGGTGGAGCTAGAATTTGCACGCTCCGGCGGTATTCCGGTTTCGGTATCGTGGTGTGCGTCCAAGCCCCAAGCCCACTGCACTGTGCCTGCGCCAAACACCAACGCACCGCGGGGGCTTTCGCCCTCTTTCTTTGAAGGTTGTTGGGTGGACTCGGAGGTTTCGTGACGATAGAGTGTCAAATGATGCGTTGCGGTGCCCGAATCATAAACCGTGCCGTTATCCTGAATGTAGGGAACGTTGTCGATGGTCGTCTCCGATAGGTGAAACAGACCGGGTGGCCGAAAGCCGTTGTCTATATCTTCATCCCACTCATGACCGAGCAGCCCCTTTGGTAAAATGGCACTTTCCTCCGGCTTGAGTTTGGCGACCTCTGTGTTGCGCCAGAACCGAAGGTTGGCGTATTTGGCTGGCACAATGAGCGGGTCGTTGCGCCATGCGTTCACCGTGAAGATGGTGCCGGTTAGGGCGTTTTCCGGCTGTGGTCCCTCCGGATTAAACGGTCGTGGGTCACGCCACGTTCCGGTCCAAATGTCAGCAACGGGGTCGATCTTGGCGTTATCGTGCGTTTCTTTGTAGGTGACCAACGTTCGATGTGGAACCCCTTCTCCATCGATAGAAGACTCCCATCGGGTTTTCCAAAATACTTCGTTACCGCTGAAAAAGGCAAGATGAACGCCTGCCTCTCGTGCTGCTTCGACATGCTGCCTCTGCTCAAGAGACCAGTATTCGTCGTGACCAACCGACAGAAACAGGCGATGCTTGCGAATCTCCTCACCACGTCGATCGCTATCAACACCGGTGAAATAGGTGATGTCGTAGCCGTTGGCTTCAAGCCAGCGAACACAAGGATACTCGGCGTTGAAAACCATATTGACCGCCCGGTAATCGCGCGTCTTGAGCGGGCGGTTGTAGCTCACCTTGTAAGCACGGGGAGGGATGCCGATTGAACGTGGGAAACCTGGGTTAACACGACCATAGGTGCAGTAGCCACCGTAGGGGTTGTAGGCTTGCCAAGTGGTATCGGAGGTTTGGAAGAGAATGTCAGAGTTGCCCTCGTCGTGCCGTACAACGAAATAGATGTGGCTCGCTCGCGGTTCCCGCAGCGCATTGGCAAGACGTCCGTGCCCCAACGCTCCGTAGGCGTGTGGCGAAGCAAGCGGCACCTCCGCTGGGCCTTCTGGACTGTTGTCCGCCCGCCAACTCGCGGGATCTGCATCCTGTCGTACTAGACGCGCAAAATAGATTCCCGATGTCGCATCCGACGGTGCTTGCCAAGACGCTGAGACTGCCCAGTTGCCACAATCGTAGAGGCGGGTCGCCTCGTCCCTCAGACCTTCCGGCTGATGCTGGGGGAGTGTTACCGATGGCTTGACCGTGTCAACGCGACGCGCGCCCATCCCACCGTAGTACCCCATTCGATAGATGTCTATCCGATAGTCGGTCGAGTCGGTTTTGATCTTGAAGAAGATCGTCTCACCGCGATTGATGCTGATGTCATGACCGAAGCCTTGAATGGTTGGATCGCCCCAACCGTTGATGTCCCACTCGGTTGGCGGATCCCCCGGCAGGCGATTTTCTCGGACGATGTCGTTGGCGGATTGGGCGTGGCGATCTATCGGTTCGAGACTCATATTTCTTTCCTTCTGCTTTTTTTGGCTCATGTGCGAAGTTTTGACGGTTGAATAACGGACGAAACTCGGTTAAAATATGGGTGAGGCAGAATATGAGGTTCATTATTTCTCCTTTCAAAATTGTGGTGATTTCTGAAAGGATAACCTCTTTTCTGCCTCTTTTCACATAAAAATTGTACAAACTTTACTAAGATTTAGTGCAAAGAAACCGAGTTTTTTCTTGAAAACTCGGTTTCTATTCGTGCTTTGCACTTCCTTTTGACATGAACCCTTTTATTTATCTGTGCTACATATCGATCCGGTATCACAGGTAAGCGTTTTCATCGCTCACTTGCTTCCGCCCAAGCCTTTAATGGGACATCGTCCGGATTCTTTGTGATCCAGTATTGAGAGTGAGGTTGAAACTCAGGAGAAGTCCCCAACGGATTGTCCTTCGATGCCAATGCACCGAGTAATTGCTGCCGTATCGGCGAGCTTTTGGCGAGCAGCTCCGGTGACTGCTGAATGAAGTCCGCCGGACGGAGCCACCGGTAATGGTAGCCGACGTGCATAATCTTGCGCGTTTTGTCCGACAGATTCGGTCCGACACAGTGCCAAGTCGCTGTGCGCCACACGACCGCGGCCCCCGGTTTCAACCTGAGCTCGACCGCTTGGGAGAGATCGAGTTTGCCTTGCTTCTCCCGCCATTCTTGCAGGGGACGCAGGTGGCTCCCCGGCATCAACCAGAGATTGCCGGAATTGGATTCACTCAAATCGGAGAAGACATAGAACACCTTGATCTCCATAAAGGGCAACCGCCCGTCCAGCGACGGTCCCTCAAAAAGCTCTTTGCCCGACAGATCTGGATGCCAACCGAGATTATTGTAGCCGGCTTTTTGGTCGTCTCCGTCGCCGACACCAATAGTGCCGGGTTTCAGGCCTTTTGGGTAGGGAGGCCGATAGTCGAGGTGCGTGGTTCGGATCTGAATGTTCCACCCGATGGCGTCAACGACTAGGGGCAGCATCTTGGGATGGTCAATCAGGTCGAGGAACGCCTCGTGATGGGCTAACGCATTGCGGATGGTGAAGGGGTCGTTGGGAGCACCGCCTTCGGCTTGACGGACTCTAACTTTCACTTCGTCAATGGCTGACAGTAATCGGTCTAGCTCCTCTTGTGTCAAGAAATCTTCGAGGATAATATATCCCTTCTCGTCAAAGTCCTTCTCCTGCTGCGGTGTCATTGCTATTGACATCGGTTTCTCTCCTTTCGATAAATTTGTGAAGTGTTACATAATGACACTCCCGTTTATGACGGTGTCCACGCTCGCGGCGCAATCCCTTCGACATGTGTTTTGACATCGACAACCACCGGTCTCTCGGCAGAGAAAGCCTGATCCAATGCGCTCGAAAGTTCACTCGGTTTGTTGACTGTAATTCCGAGACAGCCCATTGATTCGGCGATTTTGGCGAAATCAGCGTCGGGGAACAGCCATAGTTCATCGGAGCCTTTCGTTCGTCCACCGTAGACAGACTCGACGCCCCCCTGCTCTTGGTTCAGGGAGTGGTTATTGTTGACCAGAATGACAGCGTTAATTTCGGATTTTACGGCGGTCTCTAAATCCCCCAAATGATACCAGATGCCGCCGTCTCCGGTGAAGCAGAGAACGGGCCTATCGGGTTGGGCACATTTGGCACCCATCGCTGCTGGCAGCCCCCAACCGAGTGAACCAGAACAACGGATGAATATCTGGTCGGGGTGTTTGAGATCGAGCATTGTGCCGGTCCAGACCCCCGAATGCCCTGTGTCGGAGACCAGAATTGCATCGGATGGCAGCAGGTCGGTCAGTTCTTTGCAGAGGCGTTCCGGGCGCATCGGCACGATCTCCGAGTTCGCTACGTCGCTGACGCTCTCTTTCCAGTTCCGAACCAGTTCTTGGACTCGGTTGATCCATTCGGTTCGCGGTTCAGCGGTTTCCGCACCATCAATCATGCGGCGCAGCGAGTTTCTGATATCGCCCTGCATCCCCAACTGAATTGAGTAATTGCGCCCCAGTTCCTCTGGGTTGATATCGAGTTGGATGACCGGCGTTCCCTGTGGTGGGATGCTGTATCCGTTGGTCACCTGTCCACCGGTGTGACTCCCGATGAAGAACACCAAATCCGCCTCACAGACCGCTTGGTTCGCACAATCTCGCGAATATGAACCGGGGACGCCGACCGCCAACGGATGATCGTGGGGGAACATCGCTTTAGCATTGAGAGCGGTGGCAACCGGAATGGAGAGCTTCTCCGCAAGGGCAATGAGTTCGGCACGTGCTCCTGAAGCAGTTACGCCTCCACCGGCGACGATGATGGGACGGTTGGCGTTGGCGAGCAGTTGGAGTGCCTCTGTTACTACCTCGATCTCTGCTTCCGGTCGGAACGGTGGGAGTTGAGTAAAGGGCTCTTCGATGATTACTTCCAGATCTGCCTCGCGTTCTACGACTGCCTGACCGGCGAGACCTTCCAGATCTAGGTGTGCCGGACCCGGTGTGCCTGACGTGGCAGAACGGAAGGCTTGACGCAGGTAGATCGGGAGTTGTTCCGGCGTAGCGACAAACGCGCTATATTTGGTCACCGCCGAAAACGGGTTGATGTGATCAACTTCCTGATACGCATGGCGTTGCTGGTTGATTTGACTCTCCCGACCGGTGATCGCGATGACCGGGGAGCAGGCGAGGTAGGCATCTTGTAATCCAGCGGCGAGATTGACCGCACCGACCGACTGCGCCATACAGAGGCCGGGGGCGCGTTTGACACGAGCATAGGCGTCTGCCATATATGCAGCACCTTTTTCCCCATGGGTTTGAACGCGCTTGATCCCCAGTTTTTCCATCTCCATCAACGCTCTAGGCGCAATATAGGGCATGAAGAATACGTGGGTAATTCCGTAACCGTGGACAGTATCTGCGATAAATTTACTTCCTGTCATTTGAGGCATACTGTTTTCTCCTATAGGAACGATTTTTTTCTACAGTTTTCTTGGAGTTCCACCATCAATGTTTATGATTTCGCCCGTTATGAATCGGGACTCGTCGGAAACAAGGAAAAGGACTAGATTGGCTACATCTTCCGGATAGCCCGGACCGTCAAGTATCTGAGACAGATCGAAGATTGGTTTGAAATAATGATGTTCTCTGCCACCGGTCGCTCCCGGGGTGAGGATTTGACCGGGACGTACGCAGTTCACTCGAATATTATGCTGTCCACCCGTACTTGATGTGTACCGTGTAAAAGCCTCGACACCCGCTTTTGCCACATAATATGAGGACGACGGCGTGCCGCCGGTTATATCGTACATGTTCTTGCTAAATCCGATGACAGCGGCAATGGAGGAGTTATTGACTATAGCACCGCCGCCTGCCTCTACCATGTGGGGCCAGACCGCTCGCGACATGTAGAAGGTGCCTGACAGGTTGACGTTAATTACCCGATCCCACCCCTCATCTCCTTCGTTCGGGAAATTCTCTCCAGCACCGCCACCCGCGTTGTTAAAAAGGATATTGATCGTACCGTATTTTGAGACAGCCGCTTCGACTGCCGAATCAACAGCACTACTGTCCGAAACATCGCAGCGAATGAATATTGCTTCGCCACCTTCGCTGTTGATAGCCTCTTGAACTTGAGCGCCCTCCTCCTCCCTTCTTGCCATAATGGCGACTTTCGCGCCTTCTTGAGCAAAGAGGTGAGCGGTCGCTTTACCGATACCGCTGTTTCCGCCGGTGACAACTGCAACTTTACCTTCTAGCCTTCCTGACATGGTTTTCTCCTTTGCACACGATCCATAGTTTATCTATCGGGATTTACGCACTCCAGATTGTAGTTGCCCGATTCATCGGGCGTTGGGAACGGTGTCCATCGGCGATTTATCGCCGAACTACAGGACTTTGACCGTTCAACTGCGTAAGTCCTATCTATTTGACAGTGCCTTAGTCTTCATATTCGACAACGACATCATCGCCTTGGATCTTAACTGGGTAGGTTTTGGCTTGTATCTCTGGATCTACCAAACAACGTCCCGTCGCAATATCGAACGCCCACTGATGCCATGGACAGCGCAACACCTCGCCTAAGCCATCGACGGAGATTGTGGAGCCACGGGTAGAGGCGGGTGCATCGGTGCTAACCCGACCGCTGAGTTCGCCGGTGCAGAGGGGACCGTTCTTGTGGGGACAGATGTTGCGTATAGCGTAAAACGATCCGTTGACGTTAAAGACACCAATACCAGCCCTGCCCCGAAACGGTACAACGATTTTACGTTCACCCGGTGGGATGTCCGCCACTTTACCGATAACAACGCTTGCCATGACTAATTTCCTGTGTCTATCCGGAGCATATCGAGTGCATTGCCGGCAAAGATTCGGTGGTGCAGGTCGTCATCGAGCTTGGGGAAGGTTGTTACCGGATCATTCCAGTCGAAGTGCGGGAAGTCTGAGCAGAATATCAGCGTTTCGTCTGCGTGCAGCATCTCCAACATCTGGTACATCTGCTCCGGTTTCTCCGGCTCGTGCATCGGCTGTGAACCGATTCGGATATGCTCTCGGAAATACTCGCTTGGCAGGCGTTTGAGCCACGGGGTCTGATCGCGGATCGCCTTCCAGTCTGTATCCAGATGCCACATCACAGAAACCGCCCAGAGTTGCTGCGCTTCGATGAGTGCGAGTTTGAAGTCCGGGAACTTCTCAAACACGCCCTCACAGATCAATGATGTTGCATGTGCACTCGCGACGGTGGGTCGGCTCATCCGTGATTCCATGTAGTAGGTGGGATAGCCAACTGGGGTTGGGGTAGTCCTGGTTGCACCGCCGCCTCCACCAATGTGGGCAACTACTGGCAGCCCGTGCTGTTGACACGCCTCCCAGATGGGGTGATAGAAGCGGTTGCCGAAGGGCATACTTGTCCCCATTGGCACCATGACGGCAGCGGTGTCCTTGCGATCAGCCAGCCGATTGATTTCTTCTACTGCTTGGGGCGGGTCTGAAGGCGAAACGAGGATGGCGTTGACGATACGCTCGTCGCGGTCGAGCCAATGTTCGATCGTCCAATCGTTGAACGCCGTGCACAGTGCAGCAGCCCAATCTGGATCGGGCAGTCCCGAATATCCGTAAAACACCGGGGGACCGGTCAGCAGCCCGTAGTCGATATTCCAAGGGTCTAGGTGTTCCTCTTGCAGAAATTCCAGCGTGAAATTGAAATCGCGGGGATCGCCGCCGGTATTTTTCTTTACCGGAAGATCTTTGGTCTTCATGCGACCTTTCAGATCGGTGCGGTTAGTCCGAATTGGGATGTTGGGATAGCCACCCAGATGCAGCCCTTGGTCTAGCAAATGTTCCTGATTGAATGTTGATAAGTACGGTAGTAATTGCTCGGGGTTACGAAAGTTGTGGTGAACATCGCAATCGACAATTGCGACGCCATTTTTGGGCTTGCCGGTCCAGCCCGGTGCAGTAATCGGTGTGGCTCCGACTTGGCTCATACGAATGTCTCCTTACTCTTGAACTTTGCTGTGGAAAATTCTGATGATTTTGCTATAAGATACCACAGATGGGTGAGCAGATCAACAACTTATTTTTAGGCGTTAGGGGTATTTAGCTCTTCTGTAGGAGGGATTTCCAAATCCCGACTCAGATGAGGAGAAAACCGAAAACTATGGTAAACGACGCTTTCGCTTTCCGTGTATGGTAGGCGCTGTTTCCAACTGCGCCGATGCAGTGCGGTTTCCTAACCGCTTCCGCTCCCCGGTAGGCGAGGTTTTCAACCTCGCCGATTGTCAGTGTCTCATTAATTCTAAGATCTACTATAAATGACCCTATAGAGTAGATGCGATATTTGACATCAGGGGTAAATTTCAGGTAAAATAACAGTGGTGTTTACACGATAATCTCACCCTACCGCAGATAAAGAAAATATGAAACCTGAAGACAGAGCAAGACAGCACATTGACCAACTGCTCACCACAGCAGGTTGGACGATTCAAGATCGAGAACAGATGAATCTTGGAGCATCGCAGGGTGTTGCAGTCCGTGAATATCCTATGTCCTCTGGACCCACAGATTACCTGCTATTTGTTGACAGAAGAGCGATTGGGGTGATCGAAGCCAAACCGGAGGGGACAACCCTCAGCGGTGTCTCTGAACAAACCGAGAAGTACCTAACTGGAATTCCAACAACCCTTCCATGCCACCGAAAACCTTTACCTTTTGGCTATGAAAGTACAGGTATTGAAACTTTTTTCCGAGATCTGCGCGATCCAAATTCCCGTTCCCGTCCTGTTTTTGCCTTCCACAAACCGGAAACCCTGTTAAAGTGGATTCAGCAGCCTCGAACATTGCGATACAATCTCGAAACACTGCCCTTACTAGAAAAACAGGGTTTGCGAGACTGTCAAATCGAAGCAATTACTAATCTAGAGAAGTCATTTGCTGCAGATCGTCCTCGCGCGCTGATCCAGATGGCAACCGGCAGCGGAAAGACATACACCGCGGTAAGCCTCGCCTATCGACTAATCAAGTTTGCCAAAGCAAAAAGAATATTGTTTCTAGTTGATCGCAGCAATCTTGGAAGGCAAACACATAAAGAATTTCAGCAGTATAACACGCCGGACGATGGCAGGAAATTCACCGAGCTTTACAACGTGCAACATCTCACCACTAACCAGATCGATGAGGTGAGCAACGTTTGCATTACCACGATTCAGCGGTTGTATTCAATGCTAAGAGGAGATTCGGCTTTTGATGAGCAGGGTGAGAGTGAGTCGCTGCTCAACCTCGATTCGGCGAATCAACCCGCTGCGGAGGTGGAGTACAATCCCCAGATTCCGATTTCGACCTTTGACTTCATCATCACCGACGAGTGCCACCGCTCAATCTATTACCGATGGAGACCCGTGCTAGAATACTTTGACGCCTTCATCGTGGGGCTCACTGCCACACCTTCAAAGCAGACGCTCGGATTCTTCGATCAGAACTTGGTTACAGAGTATCCCCACGAGCGGGCGGTTGCCGACGGGGTGAATGTGGGGTATGATGTGTATCGCATCAAGACAGAGATTACGGAGGGTGGTGGCGAAATCGAGGCCGGGGCTTATGTTGACAAACGCGACAAACTCACCCGGGAAATCCGATTGGAAATGCTGGATGAAGAGATGGAATACAGCGCGAATCAGCTTGACCGTGACGTGGTGGCACCCGACCAGATCCGCAAAGTGATTGGAACTTTTCGGGACAAGCTATTCACAGAGATTTTTCCCGGCAGAACGGAGGTGCCGAAAACGCTCATTTTTGCCAAAGATGACTCTCACGCTGAAGATATACTACATATCGTCCGCCAAGAGTTCGGGAAGGGTAACGATTTCTGTAAAAAGATCACATACCGCACGACGGGCGAGACCCCGGCAAACCTGCTTACTAGCTTCCGTATTTCATACAACCCACGCATCGCTATAACGGTGGATATGGTTGCCACAGGTACGGATATCAAACCTCTAGAGTGTATTATTTTCATGCGAAATATTAAATCGCAGGTCTATTTTGAGCAGATGAAGGGCAGAGGTACGCGTACGATTTCATCGACAGATCTGCACGGGGTCACTCCCGACACCCGTCACAAAACTCACTTCGTGATTGTCGATGCGGTGGGTGTTTGTGAGAACGACAAAACCGATTCTCGACCCCTTGAGCGAAAGCAGAGCGTACGGTTTGATAAGTTGCTTGAGTGTGTGACACTCGGCAATCGAGACTCCGATACCTTAACCTCGTTGGCAGGTAGGCTTGCACGTCTTGACCGTGAAATTGGAGACGATGGGCGGAAACAGATTGCCCAAGTGTCAGGGGGAATCTCCTTGCAGCGTATGATTCACGCCCTATTTGATGCGATGGATCCAGACCAACATCAACAACCGATTGGGTTGATCGCATCATCTACAGAAACCCCAATACCGGCGGATATTCGACTACTACTTGAATCACCGGTGGAATCCCTAACGCAGGAACAAATTCAGGAAAAAGCGGATTGGCTCATCGGGGAGGCGTGTAAACCCTTTGACAACCCAGACGTACGTAACACACTCATTGAACTCAAAAGGCAGCAGGAGCAGACGATAGACACCGTGAGCCAAGATAACGTTACCTTTTCGGGATTTGATCAAGGGGCAGAGGCGTGGGCAGAGCAGCGCGTGGAGAGTTTCAAACAGTTTATTGAAGAGAACAGGGATGAACTGACAGCACTCCAAATCATCTACAGCAAACCACATGGCCAACGGCATCTCACATATCAACAAGTTCAACAACTCGCCGAGGCAATTGAAGAACCTCCACATCATTTCAGGACAGAGGAGCTATGGCAGGCATACGAGCGATTAGATCAATCGAAAGTCAGGGGAGCGGGAGCCGACAAACTGTTGACCGACATCATTTCATTGATTCGCTTTGCGGTTGGGGAGACCACAACACTTGAACCTTATAAAGAGGGCGTGGATCGACGGTTTCGGGAGTGGATCGCCGATCAGGAGGATTCATTTTCAGAAGAACAGATGACGTGGTTGGAGATGATAAAAGACCACATCGCTATATCGCTACGCATTGAGATAGATGATTTTGAGAACATACCGTTTCAAGCAAAGGGCGGGGCGATCAAAGTGTATCAGTTGTTTGGCGATAGCTTGGATACAATTCTTGAGACGTTGAATGAGGGTTTGGCGGCATAAGATAAACACATTATAGTGAATTCTAAAAATAAATAGACACTTTCGCCCACCAGACATCGCTCGGAAATTACCGAATTAATATCAGGACTTACGCAGCTGGGAGTTGGGCAGGCACAAGTTGCTCTGAATCCCGATTCATCGAGTACCTGCCCCTACATTGAACCGATTCCCTGTAGGGGCAGCCCTTGTGGTTGCCCTTGCTGCTGAAGTGCGTAACTCCTAACCTAGCATTGAATAACATCTCTAACGCTAATAACACTTCGTCTTATTAGCGGAAACCCGACAAAACGCTAATAACGCTGTGTCTTATTAGCGGAAATGACAATAAAGATTGACAAGACGTTAATAATGCTGCGTCTTATTAACGGCAAGTACGAAAAAATGAACCTAAGAAAGGGTGTGATATGAGCGAAACTGATATAGGTCTGTCTGAACTGCCCGATGGGTGGGTGTGGGCGACGTTGGAAGAGATGAGCGAACTTAATCCGAGAATTGATAAGCAAAGTATTGACGATGATTTAGAAGTCACGTTTCTACCGATGAAAAACGTTGAGGAACTCAGTGGAAAGATAGACTTATCCGAAACGAAACGGTTTTCAGAACTTAAAAAGAAAAGCTACACACCATTTCGAGATGGAGATATCCTCTTTGCGAAAGTGACTCCGTGTATGGAGAATGGTAAAATCACCATCGCCCACGGTTTGAAAAGCGGAATAGGTTTCGGTTCGACAGAATTTCATGTGATTCGGTTATCAGAAGAACAGTCAAGCCAATTCTTTTTCTTCTATTTTCTGCAACAGAAGTTTAGACAAGAAGCAAAAAGGGCGATGACTGGTGCAGTTGGTCTATTGAGAGTGCCAACTGATTACATGAGGAAAGTTCCGATTTCCCTGCCTCCGCTTCCTGAACAACATCGTATCGCTGCCAAAATCGAAGAACTTTTCACCGGACTTAATGCGGGTATTGACGCACTCCACAAGACACAATCCCAACTCAAGCGGTATCGCCAATCTGTTTTGAAAGCAGCATTTGAAGGGAAACTGACCGAGGCGTGGCGGACGGAACATCAGGGGGAGATTGAACCTACCGCATTGATTGCGAGCGACCTACCCAACGGGTGGACCTGGACAACGTTGGAAGAGGTGAGTGAACTTAATCCGAGAATTGATAAGCAAAGTATTGACGATGATTTAGAAGTTACGTTTCTACCGATGAAAAACGTTGAGGAACTCAGTGGAAAGATAGACTTATCCGAAACGAAACGGTTTTCAGAACTTAAAAAGAAAAGCTACACACCATTTCGAGATGGAGATATTCTCTTTGCGAAAGTGACTCCATGTATGGAGAATGGCAAAATCGCCATTGCCCATGATTTGACAAACGGAATAGGTTTCGGTTCGACAGAATTTCATGTGATTCGGCTGCCGGATGGACAATCAAAGCAATTCTTTTTTTTCTATTTTTTGCAACAAAAATTTAGACAAGAAGCGAAAAGGGCAATGACCAGTGGAGTGGGGCTATTGAGAGTGCCAACCGATTACATGAGAAAAGTTCCGATTCCCCTGCCTCCACTTCTCGAACAACAAGCCATCGTCTCCGAAGTCGAATCTCGCCTTTCCGTCACTGATGACGTGGAGAAAACCGTTACAGCGGAACTAAAACGTGCCGAACAATTGCGGCAGTCCATTCTCAAAAAAGCCTTCTCTGGAGAATTGGTGCCGCAAAACCCAAAGGATGAGCCTGCCAGCGTCCTGCTTGAACGAATCAAGGCAGAGAAATAAATTGCCTCTTAGTGAAAATTATGTTATAATTGGTGTGATTAGGTAATAATATTAGTGGGATTTTATTGTTTGAACAACTTTTTCTTTTCTGTTTCAGGGTCTACACACTTCAGAGTTTAGACCTGTCAGGGACCTGACAAATCCCTGACATTTGGCGAGGTTATGGTGCCATTTCAGTGAAAAACGGTTCATAAATAGTGCGTATATGTCAGGTCAAAAAGCCATCTAGACGCACCTTCTCTGGGGTGGTAAAAATCTACAAACGCTCTAAAGCTAGGCCCCATCGGGGTTCAGGGGGACATCCACCAATGATGCCCCCCTTGATGTGAGGTTGAATTTTTTTTTAGACCTGACAGTGCCCTGACAAATTGCCGAATCGTACGGGTGTGGGATGTCCATAGCCATACCGAAATCCTCCGCGTCTGACTCGCTGCATCACGGTGGAACTGAAACGCGCCGAGCAATTGCGTCAACCTATTCTCAAAAAAGCCTTCTCCGGGAAATTGGTGCCGCAAGACCCAAACGATGAGCTCACCAGCGTCCTGCTTGAACGGATTAAGGTAGAGGAATAAATTGCTTTTTGGTGAGAAATTATGTTACAATATAAATGCGGTTTGGGGACTAATTACTTGTTAAGTGTTTTAATTTGATTAGGAATATTAGGTATGACGCTTATCGTTTCTCTTAGGATTCCGGATGGTATTGTGATTGCGGGGGATAGTTTGTCGACAATGGTAGGCCAAGGTCAGTTGGAAGCTGCAATTGGTGTGAGTTGTCCGGCCTGTGGTCATCAGCATGAGATTCAAGGGAAATTGCCGATGCCCCCTGTAGCTGCAACGACCTTCTCATATGCACAAAAAGTTTTTCCATTTTGTGGGAAGTTTGGTGTGGGGACATTTGGAGTTGGTTTACTTGCAGGTAAATCTATTTACTTCGCAATGCGTTTAATTGAGCAACAGTTAAAGAAGAGTAAAGCATCTTTTAAGGGAGTTACTGAAGCTGCACAGAAAATTGGTGATGAAATTCACAATCTTTTGAAAGAGCAGTTACAGTTAGAAAATACTTCCGTAGATACGCTGCCTGAGGACCAATTTCATATCGGATTTCACGTCGTTGGTTACGATGATACTAAACCCAAAACAGTTGAAGTTTATGTGGGAAAAGAGGTACGCCCCCGAGTACAAGAGGAGTTAGGATGTACATACTCGGGAAATGGAGAAGTAGTACAGGCGGTATGGGGCTTGTATAAAACGCATCCCGAAAGCCAGCCTCCTTATCAAGTCTTTTCCCTACAAGATGCAATTGATTACGCTGAGTTTTTAATTCGTACAACGATTGCTCACCAACGATTTTCGCAGACGATACCCAACGTCGGAGGGGATATTGATATCGCGCTTGTTACCCCTTTCGATGGATTCCGATGGATACGCCAAAAAGATCTTGGCAAACTTTTAGAGGGAAAGCAAGATGAAACAGACAGCAGTTATTAAAAAACTTCGTTTTGTGCAGATGCCAATAATGGACTGTTTGTACGCGGTTCCTTCTGTCGCGAACCTTCAGTTTAGAGAATTTGTTCCAATCGCTGAACAAATGGACGCACAAGGAGAGTGGCCAGATTTATCTGTCGAATTAGGCGATGTTCTAGAAAACGAGGAGCAATCCCGGGAAACGCAGGTTGCTGATCCCCTTCTCGCATTGGCAGGGACGCTAGAGTGTGAGGTGACAGACGTAGATGACACGATGCCGCCGGAAATGCGAGAAACTAATGCTGATGAGTCCCGGAAAGTGCAGGTCACCGATCCGCTCCTCAAATTGGCAGGTACACTTGAATGTGAGGTAACAGACATAGGCGAACGCCACGACGACTATATCGGAGACGCGCTGCTGACAGAGTTACGAGAGGATAAGGATGAATGAGGTTTTCGTAGATACCTCCGGATGGGCAAGTTTTTTTGTGAGAACTGATCCCCATCATGCGAAAGCCTCTGCATTAATAACACAATGGCAACAACAAAATCGGCACGTCGTCACAACAAGCTATGTCCTAAGTGAACTAATCGCCCTATTCACCCGTTTCCGTGTGCGGCGTCCGATGGTTTTGAATTATATTGAGGCTATCTGCTCGGCCGCCTGGATCGAAATCGTCCACATAGACAAAGCACTAGACGCTGAGGCGTGGCAGTTACTCGCAGAGAGGTTAGATAAGGAGTGGAGTCATGTCGATTGCGCTAGCTTTGTTGTGATGGAAAAGCGTGGCTTGACCGAAGCATTGACAACGGATAGACACTTTGAACAAGCTGGCTTTGTACGGTTATTGCAATAATATAGTCATTTCCCATCTTCCTGAAAACATGCCCTCCTACATAACCGCAGGAGAACCCTCCCGAAAATGCCAAACGATTCATCAGCCATTGTACAAAAACTGTGGAATTACTGTAACGTCCTTCGCGATGACGGGATCAGTTACGGCGACTATGTAGAGCAGTTGACCTATCTCCTGTTTCTAAAAATGGCGGACGAACAGTCCAAACCGCCGTTTAGAAAAGAGTCCGCTGTTCCTGTGAGATTGGACTGGGAAAGCCTCGTTGACAAGGAGGGGGCTGCCCTTGAAACGCACTACCGCCATATCCTTGACACGTTGGCACTGGAGAGCGGTACGCTGGGAGTGATTTTCAGAAAATCCCAAAACAGGATCCAAGACCCCGCTAAACTCAAGCGAATCATTCAACTGATCAACGATGAAACATGGAGCGGGTTGGGTATTGATGTGAAGGGAGATATCTACGAAGGGTTGTTGCAGAAAAACGCTGAAGATATCAAAAGTGGTGCAGGGCAATACTTCACACCCCGTCCCCTGATTCAGGCAATTGTGGAGGTGATGAGACCGGAACCGATGCAAACCATCTGCGATCCCGCGTGTGGGACCGGTGGATTTTTTTTGGCAGTCCATGACTACCTGTCAAGCAGAAGCGCCCAACTTGACAAAGAACAGAAACAGTTTCTCAAAGACAAGACCTTTCACGGTGTGGACCTGGTGGACAGCGTGGTGCGATTGTGTGTGATGAATCTCCATCTTCACGGTATCGGTGGAGACAAGAGTCCTGTGGAAACGGAGGATAGCTTGCGTTCAGATACGGGGCAGCGGTTCGACATGGTGTTGACGAATCCCCCCTTTGGCAAGAAAAGTAGCATCACGATTGTGGATGAAAAAGGAGGGGCGGGGAAAAATTCACTCACCTATGAACGGGAGGATTTTTGGGCGACTACCTCCAACAAGCAGCTTAACTTCCTTCAGCACGTCAAAACGATTCTACAAATCAACGGCAGGGCGGCGGTTGTTGTGCCGGATAACGTCCTGTTTGAAGGGGGCGCGGGGGAGACCGTTCGCAAGAAACTGCTGCACGAATGCGATGTTCATACATTGCTGCGACTTCCGGCGGGCATCTTTTACGCGCAAGGCGTCAAAGCAAATGTGCTGTTCTTCGATCGCAAACCCGCCAGCGAAACCCCGTGGACAGAGAAACTATGGATTTATGACCTACGCACCAACCAACGATTCACACTGAAAACGAAACAGATGCGTTACGACGACCTTCACGATTTCATCGCCTGCTACAATCCCGACAACCGCCATGATCGGAAAGAGACCGAGCAGTTTAAGTCTTTCTCCTACGATGAACTGATGCAGCAGGACAAGGTCAGTCTTGACATCTTCTGGTTGCGAGACAAAAGCCTTGAGGATACCGAGAATCTGCCGGAGCCTGATGAATTGGCGGAGGATATCGCAGCGAATCTAGCAGCGGCGTTAGAACAATTTCAGGATATTTATGAGGGACTCGCTCAGTAAACGGATTCGCTCATGTTGAGAGGTATTGCAAAGAAACCGAGTTTTGCCGAAAAAACTCGGTTTCTCTGAGCCGCTTGCACCTTCTTTTGACATGACCAACAGATTTATTAACCTAGGTTGATACTTATCAAACCTGCTCGGCTTGGATAGACATATCCAAGCCATAACCGCAGCTCTTGCTATACACATTGCGCTCCTCTGGAGCGCGGGGATTGGCCATATCACCCTTCTATAGACATATCGCTCCGCTGGAGCGAAAAGCAGAGCGTTTCAGTTTTAACGGCAAACTAATGGATCTTGAATAGATGACAACTCGCGCAGATTTACTAAGCGACCCTGAGTAGAGGGAAACGATTAGCTTCCTCTATCCGTTCAGGAAATTCTCCAACAGTTTTTTTCCCTCAACGGTCAGGATCGACTCCGGGTGGAACTGCACCCCCCAGATCGGATAGTCTTTGTGCCGAAATCCCATAATTTCGTCTTGGGCTGTCCACGCGGTGAGTTCGAGGCAATCCGGCAGTGTCTCCTTCTTCACAATGAGGGAGTGGTAGCGCGTTGCCTCAAACGGGTTTTCGAGGTCGTCGAAAATCTGTTCACCGTTGTGGTGAATAAGCGACGTTTTGCCGTGCATTAGACGTCCGGCGCGGATGACATCGCCGCCAAAGACATCGCCGATACACTGATGCCCCAGGCAGACGCCGAGAAGGGGGACACGCCCAGCAAACTGACGGATCAGATCGCAGGAGATCCCCGCTTCCCTTGGTGTGCAGGGACCCGGCGATATGACAATCTTCTCAGGCGCGAGATCTTCTATCTGGTCGAGTGTGATTTTGTCGTTGCGATGGACGACAAGGTTTGCTCCCAACTCGCCGAGGTATTGCACGAGGTTGTAGGTGAATGAATCGTAGTTGTCAATCATGAGTATCATAGGTTCTTCTCCTAACCATTTCTGTAGGTCCTTAGCTTGGATCTACTCCAATCCCGCTTCAGCGAGTTCAATGGCTCTTAACACCGCTCGCGCCTTGTTGACCGTTTCTTCATACTCCGTTTCGGGTACAGAGTCTGCGACGATGCCACCGCCCGCTTGGACGTAGGCGATTCCATCTTTGACGACGAGGGTGCGAATCGTGATCGCTGTATCCGCATTTCCAGAGAAACTGAAGTAGCCGACGGCTCCGCCGTAAGTACCTCGCCGCGTCGACTCAAGTTCATCGATAATCTCCATCGCCCGGATCTTAGGGGCACCGGATAGCGTTCCAGCGGGCAAGCAGGCACGAATCACATCGTACGGGGTTTGCCCCTCGCGCAACTCTCCAATAACGTGCGAGACAATGTGCATTACGTGCGAATAACGTTCGACCACCATTATCTCACTCACCCGCACAGTGTGGTATTCGCAGACACGCCCCAAATCGTTGCGTCCAAGGTCAACAAGCATCACATGTTCCGCCCGCTCCTTCGGATCGGCAAGCAATTCCGTCCCCAATGCCTCATCTTCGGCTGGAGTCGCTCCACGGGGGCGCGTTCCTGCGATTGGACGCATCTCCGCAACGCCGTCCTCAACGCGCACCATCATCTCAGGTGAGGCACCAGCAATCTGGAGTTCATCAAACTTGAGGTAGAACATATAAGGCGAAGGGTTGACGGTGCGTAAAGCACGATACGCATCAAATGTATCGACCGATATCGGCACGCTAAAACGCTGCGACGGTACAACCTGAATGATGTCCCCCGCAGCGATATACTCCTTCGCCCGAAGGACAACCTCGTGGTAATCCTCCTTTGTAAAGTTTGACGTAACAGGCACATCACTTGGACTTGCAACCGGCTTATTGGTGTAATTCATCAACAACGGCTGCTTGAGTTTAGCGATGAGTTCGTCGACCTGATCAAGTGCTTTTTCATAGGCTTGATCAACATCGCCGTTGATGTGGGCATTGGCGACCACCTTGATCTGATGATTTACATGGTCAAACACAAGCAGCGTATCGGTGACCATGAAAAAGCAATCGGGTAGTTCTCGATCATCTTCGGTGGTGTCGGGAAGGTCCTCGACGTAACGCACCATGTCGTAGTTCAGGTAGCCGACTGCTCCACCGTGAAACCGCGGCAATCCCTCGACCTCGACGGGTTGGTAGCGAGTCATCAGTTCTTCAAGTACCTCTAACGGATCTTCAGTTTCCTGTTGAATTGTTTCTCCTGTGCGGAGGTCATCAATCCGGACCAGATTGCCTTTGCCCCTAAGTAGGATTGATGGGTCACTGCCAAGAAACGAATACCGAGCGACGTGTTCGCCTCCTTCGACGCTCTCCAACAGAAATGCGTTGTCATTCCCTCCGATCTTGTAAAACGCGGACACAGGCGTTTCCATATCCGCCAGCATCGTTTTGTAGACGGGAATCAAGTTTCCGTGTTGTGCTTTTTCTCGAAAATCTTCTAAGTTTGGGTAATACATGGAAGTCTCCTTAAAATGTATCAGTATACTGCATCTGGGTCAAAAACCTTTTCACCAACAATGTGTGTAGAGTTGCCATCGGGGGAGACCTCCCGAAAGAAACAGGAACGATAACCGACGTGGCACGCCCCGCCTTTCTGTTCGACTTTGATTAACAGCGCATCGCCGTCGCAATCAAAGGCGACCGATCGCACGGTTTGCGTGTGCCCTGAAGTCTCCCCCTTGATCCAGTATTCCTGGCGGGAGCGGCTCCAGAAGCAGACACGCCCTGATTCTAATGTCCTCCGCACTGCTTCATGGTTCATATAGCCAACCATGAGGACCTCTTTGTTTTCGTCGTCCTGTATAATGGCAGGAATTAAACCGTTCTGATCGGTCTTGAGTTGATTAAGAATTTCCATTTTTCTCCTTGTCTAACACTGTAGGTCGAGTTTCCACACCCAACTGTATGCTTGTAGGTCGAGTTTCCATACTCGACAATGTAGGTCAAGTCTCCATACCCGACACTAACAACTTGGGTTTGTTTAACAAAAAATAGGCATAAAAAAAAGCCGTAGACAACGGGGTTCGTATGCCTACGGCTTTGGTTTCTAGATATGAGTCCAAAGGTTTATCTCAACAAAGGCACACTGCTACCCTCAACACGATGCCACCACCAGTACCAATGATGAGATGCGATTTGAAATTGTGGTTGTCGGTTCAGGGTTTGCATAGTACCTCTGACCTACTCCCAAACCTAAAGGGTTGGGGTTCTTTTGATAGACTGAATCCCGATAAAATCGGGATGCTATATTCCTGCTTCGGCGAGATATGCTCCCAAAGCGGAGTCTTACTGTCTCTCCACAGGCGTTTTATGTCTCGGCGTGTCCCGCCGCGACGGGAGCAGGGACGCTATTATAATAGCATTTTGGTGTTCTGCTCAATATCTATAGTATACCATATTTTACAAAAAGAAGCAAACAAGATTACCGGGGTTGGACTCAAGTCTAAGGACTTAGGCATGCTGCTAGTTAGCCGCCAGATTACCTAAAGCATATCGTAATTATAGTTTCGGTGTCAAGAAAATTCCGATGCGGTGCTTTCAGCCAACCAACGGCTGCAAAAACTCGATGCTTTGACGTGCAATTGCCTCTGGATCTGGCTCAAAGTTGAAGACCTCGGTCGAAAGGTAACCTGTGTAATTAATCTCCTTCAATGCCTCGATAATCGGTGGATAATCCACATTACCGGAACCGGGGAGATAGCCGTTATCGTCGTTGGTATGAAAGTGTGCCACATGTTCGGCGTATGTGCGGATCTGTGTGGGCATATCCAAATTTTCGGCGGCTGTGCTCGTTACATCAAGGATAATCTGGAAATTCGGATTATCAACCGCTTTGACCATCTCGACTGCGGATGCCGGTGTGTTGATGAAATTTGTTGCCTCGCTTGTCAACGGTTCCATGCACAAGATGACGTTCTGCTCTTGAGCGAAGTCGGCACACGCTGCGAAGGTTTCCTGTGCATAACTCCACGCCTGCTCTAGCGTCAGCGGATCCAGTACGTTGCGTTCATTGGGCGAACCGATGACCATAATCTTGCCACCTAGATCGGCACAACACGAGATCAGCGCGAAAAAATAGTCCCGTGTTTTCTCGCGAATCTCTCCGTCGGGGTGGTTGACGTGCAATCCCTTTGGCGAGACCAACAGCCAATGTAGTCCAGCGATTTCGATCTTTGCTGCGTCCGCCGCTTTTCGGATGCGATCTCTTTCGGTTTGGCTGATGTCTACCACCGATTCCGCGAGCGTGAAAGGTGCAAGCTCCACCGCATCGTAGCCGAGTTTGGCAGCGCACAGAAAAACATCTTCGATTTGCCAATCCTCAAACATTTCGTTGCAGATAGCTAGTTTCATGGTCTACTCCCGATTCCACTTAATTAAAGATCTTCCTTCCACCGTTGGATGAGATCTGTATCGATGTCAAACTGATCAAGGGTCTTCGTGATGACGAAATTAATCATGTCGTCAACCGTTTTGGGGAAGTGGTAGAAGCCCGGCATGGCAGGCAGTACCACCACGCCGAGTTGGGACAGCTTGAGCATATTTTCGAGATGGATGGGGCTGAGCGGCGTTTCGCGTGGCACGAGGACCAGTTTACGCCGCTCCTTAATGCAGACATCAGCGGCGCGCTGGATAAGGTTTCGGGAGATGCCCGCTGCTATCGATCCGATAGTTCCCATGCTACACGGTGCAACGACCATACCCGCAGTGCGGAAGGAACCGCTGGCGATCGACGCCCCGATGTCGGACTGATGGTGATAAATCACCTGATCTGACGGATAGCCGATTAGGGATTCAAGGCGAAAATTGTCAAGGTCCACGCGGAGCTGCAATTCTTCCCACAACGCCCTTGTGCCGGAGTCGGAAATCGTCAGATGGATTTCATAGTCGTCGCATCGGGTGAGGGTTTCCAACAGACGCACACCATAAATGACGGCACTCGCCCCCGTTATCCCAACAATTATACGCTTCAAGCAGTCCTCCCGGTTTATTCATGGAACGCCGGCAGGTTGCTGTCGGCATTAAACGCTAAAGGCTTCAGTTCGCCGGTAACCTCCAGATCGGTGCGGAGCTTTGCATCTTCAAGCAGTGCTTCGGAGATATCCACTTCCCCCAGGCCGAGGGTGCTTTCAATTCGCACTACTTTTGATTCTTCAGGCGGGGTTAGTCCAACTGTGTTCAGTGCGACCTCAATAGCCTCTCTGTCTGTATCGTAGTAGAAGGGCGTTTTCGATTTCTGAGGTCCCATCCCGGTGATGCCATTCATATAGGTCGCGTGCCGATCCATCTTTTCTACAAGACGTGTCGTGGTGAAGTCCGCCAACCCAACGCCTGTTGCGTTGCCGTCGCTATCGTCGGTCAGATCTCGGACGAAGATGCGTACAATCGCGGGTTTCTCTGGTTCTGGTTCAAGGATCTGCATCATACGACCGATGATGTTAGTATCCATGCCTGTCCCGCTGATGTTCTTACCCATCCAATCCACAATTAGAAGGTCAAAGGCATCAAACGGAAGGCGTCCCATCAGCGATTTAGATTCGACGAGGAGTTCGCGTTCGCGACGCATAATCTCGTCGGCACGCATCGCGGCGACCTTCGCTGTCTGTTCGTGTGCGTTTTCGACCAGTCCAACGCCAAAGCCAACTTTCCCGGCATCTATGAGCAAGCCGGTAACTGTCCGGATGATATGCTCAAATCCGTAGTGGAAGAAGGCGCGGTGGTACATATTTGCACCGTGCTGCTTGCCGAACCCGATCGTCAACATCTTCAGGGTGCCACTCTCAACCGTGCCTCGGAAATCGGTGTGTGCTTTGATCCGATTGATTGGGACAATGTGATCTGCGTTGGCGGCGTGGGTATCAAGGAACACCGGCAACTCGTCGGCAGTTTTACCAATTTCAACAACCTCCATCGTTGCTTCGATCGGCACACCGACCGTTTCTTCGGTAACGCCGTAATGCTCTAGCACGGCTCGCTGACCTTCAGCGGTTGCGCCGCCGTGGCTACCCATCGCTGGTACAACAAACGGTTTTGCACCGATGTCCTTGAGGTAATCCGCTGTTGCTTTAATGACGACGGCAATATTCGCAACCCCGCGGCTGCCGCCACCGATAGCGACGGTATCTCCTTTGCCGATAATTGATGCTGTACCGATCTGATCCAATTCCTCTTTAACTGCTGCGGGCAAATCTGCGACGACAGGGGTATCAAAATGTTGTTTTATACGAACCATTCTTGGTAGTGCCATTGATTCAGTCCTCCATATCTGTGAAATGTTGTTACCATGTTACCAGAAGTTAGGGCGAATAACAAGGGAGAAATATGTGAAACGTGAAACGTGAAGCGTAATATAGGCTAGGCTGCTAGGGCGTGTTGACATTTACAGCCCGTAGGTTGGGTTGAACAGTCAAGCGTGAATCCCTATCAGCTACAATAGAGGTTCGGTCATTCAACAACATCCTCTTATAGACAGATAGCGTGAAACCTAACTTAGCTATTCAGCGGGAAGTCTCCTTTTGAAAAAATTATGTCGTAAGAATAACCTTTTGTACCACGATCTGTTAGATTGTGATCCCACCCCGCAAACTAATCCCGACACGTCGGGACGCTACATGTGTCAGATTGCCCGATGATTACAGCGTTTGCCGAATTAGCAACATCAAAATGTCAACAAAACCTAGACAACCTGTGGTTGAGCGTATCGAAATACCGCCTGCCTGGTCTCGGCACGGACTCCCCCTAGTCTCGATTTATCGGACAATTTATCGGGGATTCAGCGGGATTCCGTATACCGTAACCTGTGTAACTTTTCCCTTTTTCGTGTTACCTTTGTTACCTTTTTTGCTAAAAAAGCCCAGAGCAGCCTATTTTTCCTGTTTTTACCCAAGTTGCTAGATAGCCGTTGTCAAGCGAGTCGCAATTCGGAGGGGGTGCCCCTACTTGGTTTATCAACTAGCAACTTGCGTTTTGCTAAGTAGTGAGTTTGAAAAAGTAAACTAGGTTTAGCTCAAACTCACCCGCTCGAGCTTTCCTGATTCAATCTGTAAGTCACACCAATCGGAATCTGCATCCGGTTTCACTTTCGGTCGCCAAGAAAAGGATAGCGTTGAATCGCCTCCGTTATAGAATACCACATCCCCGTAACCCTCCATAGGTGGTCGTATCAATGATAGGAGATTCTGAGGTAGGCAATGCTCACCAGCCTCCGTCCGCACTTCCAACATCGGTACAACCACGCTCTGGATTTCACGTGTGCCAAGCAGTAGCGTACCGTAGCACGAGGTGACAGCTCCATGTCCCCAATTCCGTCCGTGTCCCGCCGCGACTGAGCAGACGGCACCGCCCATATCCGCGTGTTCCCTGCCGCCGCGAAGCACCCTTCGTGCGATCTTCAGGCGCCTCGATGCGCTTCGGAATGCCCGCATTGCAAACTCCGGGTTACCGCTGAGCTGGTAAGCGAGGGTCATCGCTGCTGTCGATGGTTCTCGAACCGGCTGCACCGAACCGTCGTCGGACCATTCACCCCAATACGCCATATCTGCTCGACGACCGACGCCCAATTCCCGTCGCCGGACCTCCTGCGGAAAGATGAGCGCAAGGTGTCGTGGTACGGGCGGCAAGCCTACCAATTGACCACGAATGGTCTGATCGAAAGTAGTATCTTCAAATGTCCTACGATAGTAACTGATTGCAGCGGCAGCGGGGTCGTGGTACGGGTCAAGTACGGATTCAATGAGTGGTTCAACAATCTGCTTTGCAGCATCTTTGAAAGCCGTTTCTCCCGATAGGTGGTAGAGATCGCCCAACGCATAAATCGCACCGGAGGCGAGCAGGTTTTCAATTCCTGCCAACGGATCGCTTGAGAGGTGATGCGTGCTGTGAGCGGCTATCCGATGTAGGTTCTTCTCCTCAACTTCCGCTTCGCTCACGCCGTTTCCGTCCAAATCCCAGAGCAGCGGCATTGGCGATTCAGCGGCTATGATCCGCTCTGCCCGTTTCCGACCATATCGCAGCGACCAATCGAGGTAACGTTCCTCTCCCGAGATCCGATATGCTGCGATGGCGATATGGATAAATCGGAAATGTTCGGCGAGCTCATACGCCGTATCTGCGTCGTTACGGACTGTTCGGCTGCCAATGAAGTAGCCACAAAAGGTATCACGGTCATAGTCGTACCAAGCGGGGATTTCCTCCACCCAATTCCCGATATGTTCGGCGGCATCCATCAGCATTGAGCGCGCTTCCTGATCGTCCGGCACAAGATCTATGTATCGCGGCAGGAATAGCAGAAACGGCTCCGTGCCGTGGTGCGCTTCCGCCTCTGGTTCGTAGCCGTGCAGACACTCGCGTTCAACCCAACCCGCCAATGCGGATTTCAGGTCCCCGAAATGTTTCAAGACGGTTTTATCGCCGGTCACAAGGTAGTGAGGAAACCACGATAGCGCGTAATTGGCTTCATCTTCACCGCCCCCGTTTGGCCCAGGCGGGTCAAGTGCCATACTCTGCTTCAACCATTGGTCCATCTCTTCGCGGAGATCTACATAGTACTTATAACATTCTTGAAGGGTGTTGTTCATTGGATCCTCTCGTAGGTTAAGATCAAGCCTCTGACGGCACAGGCAATTCAGGTGTGTACTGATACTCCGGATTCGTCTCCTGTATCTTTAGGATTGTAATAATCTCCTTCCAAGTTTCATAAAGACCGGCTGGACAATGCGGAAGTTCATGTTTAAGCAGCCTATGCAATTTCCCTAGGTTGTAGCATGGGACTGCGGCATACATGTGGTGTTCTATGTGAAAATTCATGTGCCAGTAGAGGAACTGAACTAACGGATTCAAGGTAATTGTCCGGCAGCAGAGCCGGAAATCTGGCACATTGTCCGTAAGCCCTACATGCTGAGTGGTGTTGCAAAGAAAAAGGAGCCAGCCCCCGTATGCCGGAGCCAGTGTAATAAGAACCGGCACCAACCAGAGACCAAAGTAGAGCGAAATACCAACAATCAGAGCGTGCCCCACGAGTTGAGTGCGAGCCCAGTTGAATAACTCCCGTCGTTTCTCCATATCCGATTCAGGAAACATGACCGTTGCTTCGTGATCGTCCAGCTTGCCAAGACTGAGCCGGATAATTGACTTCCACCGGGCGTAGAACCCCCATGGGTTTATGACCGCACTTTTGAGGAAGTTGGTAAATGTCAACTTTACTGGGAACACGACTTCATAATCGTCCGGAGGGTGCAGGGTATATTTGTGATGCTCGGAATGGCTCGCCCAAAACCGAACGTGGTTATATGCGCCAAGAAAGCTAAAAATTCGTAGGAAGAAAACATTCAAGAATCTCGTCTTAAAAACCGAGTTGTGAACCAGTTCATGGAATCCGTTCAGGAGGAATGCCCACATGGTTCCATGGAGGAATAGAATCAACAGCAGTACCGGCAGGGGCAGGTGCGCTGCGGCGTAGAAAGCACCAATGCCTGTCAGCGTGAGCAATCCGAGATGGCCGAGGGTTTGGAGCATTCCTTTCCAATCGCTGCGTTGGTTGAGAGATCTAAACACTTCACGGTCAATCTGCGGTCTATACCAACTAATTTTTCGTTGATCTACGTCGTTGTTCATACGGCGTGTTTCCTTTCAGTTTGGTGGTAAGCCGGAATGTACAGATCTACCTCTATAATAGTCTACAGCGTCTTCTTTACCCACCTGCCTCGACCTGTTCAATAAGTGGCTTGAGATTAGCAAAGTTAATTCGCATCGCGTCTGCGCCAGAGCCATTTGGTGGAAGATAGTGTGTGGCGACTGCAAAAACGACATCGCAACGATGATCACGGAGATTGCGCAGCACCGTCAGGTAATCAACGTCACCTTCGCCCAACGGGCAGTACTCAAAATCAAGTTTTAAGCCATCATTGACGCGCAAATCCTTCACATGAAGCGAATGGAGATAAGGGCACACATTGCTAAAGCCTGCTGTCGCAGAATCCGATTCCCCGGCGGTCAGATTATCGGACGGATGCCACATAATTTTAATCCGATCGGAGCCGACCCGTTCAACCAGAGCGCGACAGTGGCTGGTGATGTTGGTATAGTGCCACGGCAAGTTGGCGAGGACAACATCAATCTCGTATTTATCAGCTTGATCCGCCACAATTGTGAATATTTTGACCAATTTTTCCATATCCACGTCAGCGATGATACCACCCCGTGTCAGCCAACGCATGGGCCATGTCGGCTTGCCGGCTGAGTATTCGCCGGGCCAAGCAAAAGTGTAAGCCAACACCGAATCCGAGCCGAGGCGTTTGGCAGCTTTCATGCTCTGAGTGAGAAGGTCGAAGTCTTTGCGAAACTCAGGATGGTCCTGAAACGTTTCCAACTCCAGATCTGCCAAGTGGATGTGACCAAAAGCACCACCCGTACCAAGCATAAACAGCTTGACCCCATGCCGGGCAGCCCGCTCACCAAGCCTATCGACACCGGCATCGGTTACTTCGCCGCCGATTGCCCAATCTAGGTCGGTGAACCAACCGTACTCTGCGCCGAGCTCCTCCGCGAGGGCAAGTTCTTGATCAAAAGGTAAGCCCGTCATTTGAAGAAACATCCCAATTTTGAATCGGTAGTCGCTCATCGGTTATCATCTCCTGTTTATGTTGTTATCGTCGCTATATTGGTGAACACATTATACCACACAATTCTCAAAAAATTCCTAATCTCTGTTGACATTTGTCAGATTGTCCGATAATTACAGCGTTTGCCGAATTAGCAACAGCGAAATGTCAACACGCTCTAGCAACTCAGGTCAATATATAAATCCGTACATTCGTCTGCCAAGTATAACCCCCAGTATGCTCCAGAAACTGGCAAGCGTGAATTCTCCTAAAATTAAACCGAGGAAGAAATATATGGCGCGCTGGTGTCCTTTCAACCCCCCGTACTTGAGAATAACCCATTTGGCGAACCAGCTAAGGAAGATGGAAAACCAGAAGGGGTTTATCGCATAGCCAGCCGATATAACATATCCTGCAGGGTGAAGCCCCCACCACAGAAATCTCATCCGCATCCCCATGAGGAAGATGACACTTACAAACCCGGTGAGCATACTAGCTAGGTCGCTTGTCCTACCTTCTGTGGGAAAGGTGAGCCACTGTTCAAGCCGACGAAAACCATCTGCAGCAAAACGCATCAGTGAGCTTCCACCGTCCTTGTATCCGATATGCAGATAAATCCAGAAAAAGATAGACGCACTGAATACCATCGCTATGAGCATGGCGGAAAGCAATATTCTATTACTGAGTCTGGCTTCATGTGCGAGTTTGAAGGATTCAAGTTGGTGCGGCATTGGATGTGGTCTGTAGGTACGGTTGAAATAAAAGAAAAAGGAAAGTATCGTTAGATTGGCAGCTCCAATGCGTCGTGTGCCGAGCGTATTAACCATCATGATTGGTGGATCGCCATAAGCAAAGTCGTGTATAGGGGTGCCAAATTCCACGCGTATTCGGGTGATGGCTATTGAGAAGGCAAGGTATAGCAAAAAGAAAAGCAGAATGATTCCTATAGACATCCCGGCTCTGTAGCAGAATAGGGTGATGAAAGCCATCCCACCGAGAATTCCGCAGAGTGCCCATCTGTACCGGATCGGCTCATTAGAGTCATCAATCCCTGTTTTACCGACGATTGTTTTGAAAACGCGCGCTAGATGCCTTCGACTCAGCCAGAGTGCAATTACGGCTATCCCCATAGCACCTCCAAAGGTCTGCTGGTTCAGTTGTGCGAGATAGAAAGAGCCACTCAGCCCGGCGACCCCACGAAAACCGATCATGCTTCCGACAACTTTTTGGGTTTTCCAGAACAGATAGAAAAACCAGCAGGAAAAGGACATGTCCAAAGGCATGAAGAAGGCAAGCCCCGCAATACAGGGGACAAGCCCTACCGGCATCCACCCGACGGCATTCCACGGCTTTTCCGTTAGATAGGCGCCGATGTTATGGCGGTAGGGGTTAAAACCGAGGTCAGGTATTACGGGATATAAATAACTGAGTCCGTTGATAAGGCTGACGCCGCCACCAACTGCAAACCCAATCCACATCAGTTTGTTAGCGAAAAAGCCCTCTCCAACCTTTGTCATTTCGAGCGGCAACTGGATGATGGGATAGCTGAGTTTCTCTTCCTCAACCCACTGCCTCCTTACGACTACATTGATGCAGAGCATCACGAAAACCAAGACAACCGTAAAACTGACCCACGACAATGCAGGTACAAACCACCCTTCAATATACCGGAGGGTGTACAGACTGGAATCACCTTTGTAGTAGGGTTCCAATATCCTCCTGTCACTTACCGCTATCCAAGTGGGGATGTATTTGTGAAAAAGGGTGCCCCAATCGTTCTCAATAGTTGCAAATCCGAAGGCGTGTTCTATGACGGGGGCGAGCGTCTGCATCATGTCAGTTGCACTTATAGCTGATGCAATACTCAACATCGCGTAGACGACAATCAGGTCGCCTTGGGAGAGGGAAATTTTAGGTAGGTACTTTCTCAGCAGTAGATTCAGAGCGGCGAGGATGAAAATGAACAAAATGACGTTGAAAAACAACGCCATGTTTGTAGAAACGGCTTGGTACTGGTAGGGTTGTTTGGAGAGAATAAGCCAATAGCTATTTAAGGGTATCAGGATCAGCCCGATGGCGATTCCACGCAGCGTATTTCCCGATGATTTCTTCGTCACCATGTCTTCTTCCATAGAAGCTAGGCAGACAAAAGTTTAGGGGCCCCGATTCTTGGATAAGCACGACAGAAATTTGCTCAACACCGCAGATTTCCGTTCTCAAATTCAACGGAGTGTTAGATCGTTATTCCTTGTTTTCTGTATCTTCAACCTATCCGCAGACTGCGGTCCTCTAGTGGTAGATCTACTCGCACATTACCACGTCGATGAGATTCGCGCATACCGATGGCAATCTCTAAAGCCTCTCTGCCAAACTCCCCCGGACAAATCCGCTCTTCTCCGAGCTCGATAGATTTGCAAACCCCTTCCATCGCGTCCACCAGTGAACTACGCGGGTGCCAAGGATTGGGGAATTGACACTGAATGGGGCTGCCGTCTTCCGGATGTGTACTCCAGAGTTCAAACTGTGCGTGGGCATTGCGCGAGACGATGCGTCCTTTGTCCCCGAGAAATTCCAGCGTCCACCCAAACCTTGAAGCGTCAGTTCGGCTGTTCATATATGCCCGAACACCGTTCTCGTAAACAATGTATCCGGTTCCGGAAAGATCCTGATCGGCTGCTGCCGCTTCGTCGCTATCCATCACACCGAAAACCCACTGGGCAGGTGCACCGGCGAAGAGACGGAGGAGGCCAAAGGTATGGCTGTGCAGGTTTGACAGACTGGAGGTGCTATGACATATCATCGATCGCAGTTCACCGATTGCTCCGTCCGCGATTGCCTGTCGTGCGTTGGTGTACCAGTTGTACCAGTTGAGGTGACAGGCAATTGCCAGAATCGTGCCGTGCTTCTGACACGCTTCAATCATCGCATCCGCTTCGGCAAGGCTAGGACACATTGGCTTGGTGGCAAAGATTGCTTTGACACCCATTTCTGCCAAGCCGATGGTAACCTCTGCCCGTTCCGCCGGTCGGGTTGTCACGGAAACAATATCGGGTTGCTCTTTTTCGACCATCTCCCGATAGTCGGTGTAGAGCGCTTCGACCCCCCAGCGCCGTTTGAAATCATCGAGCTTTGATTGGTCGACATCCGCAGCGGCAATCAAATCGACATTCCTTGCTTCAAGCATCCCCGGTGCATGGGCAAAGGGCCAAGGGTAATGTGGGTTACCGATTACTTCATCGTCGATGGTGCTACCCATCCTGCCACACCCCACAACGGCACCGCGGTAGATACGTTTGGGTTCACTTTCGTTGACAACTCGAAATGCTTCGCCTATAGGTTGAGCCATGTGATTTTCCCCTTTCTGATCTGAATTGGTTCGCGATTATGTTTGATGTGCACTACCCACTACTTAGGCTTCGATCGGCTAGAGGCAGTTCCATTTGTTGACCACCCCGCAGGTGCGATTCCCGTATCGCAATACCGATTTCAAGGGCTTCTCGCCCGTATTCTCCGGGACACAGCGTCTCCGTGCCGTCGTCGAGGTCTTTGACGAGCGCCTCGATAGCGGCTTGCTGAGAACTGACGAAACGCTTTGGGTTGGGGAATTGTCGGCGAACGGGTTCTCCGGTCTGAGTACTTATGGAGCGATCCGGGTAGCGGGTCCACATCTCAAAGTCGGCGTGCTCGTTGCGGGAAGAGAGCCAACCGTCGCTTCCAATGAAATCGAATTGATGCCAGCCACCGGTGGTGATGAACCCCCGCACATCATTTTCGTAGAGGATCATGCCGCTCCGCCTGTTATCGCTGTCGATATGTCCAACGACCCACTTGGCGGGTGCACCGGCAAATAGGCGAAACAGGGAAAGTGTATGCCCTCCGTGCATGTAGCTACAGAGCATCGATGTAAGCTTACCAATCTCTCCCGCTCGAATGGCTTCCAGACATGCCAGAAACCAAGGACTCCAGTTTTGGTGACAGGCAATCACTAGAAGAACGCCATGCTTCCGACACGCCTCGATCATTGCATCGGCTTCAGCGAGGCTAGGAGCAATGGGTTTGGTTGCATAGATTGCCTTTACCCCACCTGCTTCTGCCGTTCCGATAACAACCTCCGCTCGTTCCGCAGGCCGGGTGGTTACACTCACAATGTCGGGTTTCTCGTTGGCAAGCATTTGCCGGTAGTCGGTGTAGAGGGCATTGACGCCCCAACGGCGTTTAAAGTCCTCCAACTGGTCCGGCAATAGGTCTACACCCGCGACCAGTTCCACTCCCTTTGCTTCGACGTAGCCGGGCGCATGCGCCATTGGGTAAAAAAAATGGGGGCGCACGTCGTCTTCGTCGTCAATAGTGCTCCCAATCCGTCCACAACCGATAACAGCTGCTCGATAGGCTGCCATATCAATTACCTCCTCAAAGCACTCTGGGGGAAATCTTTTTGGATTGTTCTGATAAACAAAGAGGGCAATCCCCTTTGTGTAGTGACGGGCTGTCACCGAAACAGTAAGGAGATTACCCTCTCAGCTTTCTACTTTGATTTCACCCACGGAATATATCCCGTGGTTAGTGTGAGGCTTTAATTTGTCCCCATGTTGTGGTAAGGCTGTTGACAGGATTGACGGATAAGAATGCGTCTTGTCCTGTCTCCATATTTGCCTTAATCTCCTCTTCACTCAGCTGCCGCGTCCAGAAACGGAATTCATCGAGGAGGCCTGTGTATGGGTTGTTCCCATCAACGCGCTGTCCGAGATGGATGCCGAAAGCCTGATTTCTGGTGACAGAAGCTTCGTCACCCTTACCTGAACCGACCTTCCTACCATCAACGTATATGTCGAGTGTAGCACCTCTGCGGACAAAAGCGTAATGATGCCACTGGCCATCGTTATACGCCTTTGGTGTTTCCACAATGGGACCATTAGGTTCTACGCCATCCCAGAAGAGACATGTAATATTATTTGGGGGATGCGTTCTGATCCAAAATTGGGGTTCTCCGCCACCCACATTGAATCCCCATATTAAACTTCCTGCATTCGCCTGTTCGTCATAATTGAACCAGATCTCTGTGGAGAAGTCGTCAGCTCCAACATCCATGGAGTCATGCCAAGGCATGTCTACAAAGCTTTTACCATCCAGTTCAACTGCGCCGCCGTGTTTTCCGTTGGCAACAAACTTGGCACTCTGAATTAACTTGCCGTCGTTTACCCCCAAGGGACCCAAATCTTCTGCCACATTTCCCTTCCCCTCATCCATTGGAAGGTAGATGACCAAACCGTCAAGGTCTGCCGCGGTGTGTCCCACGATGGGTATCAACGCTAGGACAATGACTAACAGTGCTGCCATAACATAGTTAAACATCAGTGATTCCTCCTTTGACATATTCTCAAACCTAAAGGATTCAGATTCTTCCAAATCCGTTTGTTAGTGAGATTCTGTTATCGATAACATTTGCTATTCAAAGGTAGTTTGACGGCGCCTCCCCAATGTGAGGTTGGGACTGAGAAGCGTGCCATGGACGATGTTTCGCCCACATGTACAAGAAAGCATTGTAATCCCGGTTTTTATCCCTAGTGATTACAAACCAGATCATCTACGGGACCCTTGTAACTACAAGGGTTCGGTTTCATTGGGTTGCCCTAATCTCCGGGTCTTGACGGAGGGACCAAGCCCTTACGAAACCTCCGGCTTGGTTGCATCACACTGATGCTCGCCAAACCGTGCATCCACGATTCTGTAAACGTTATTCTAACGCAACGGAATCGGGACTACAGTTAGTCTATCTCCCAAAGCTAAAGTATTGGAAGATAGACCGAAAGGAGTTTTCTTAAGACCGCGCTGTTGAAGTGCAAGCTTCAACAAAGATGATACCACTGAAGTTGAACATTATCAATTAAAATATCGGGATTTCTAAAAAAGTGTGTTAGCTAGGTTCTGTTGAGATTTGGGTGTCGAGATATGAATCTCGACCTACGGACTATCTGCTGATATTGGGTAGATGCAAGGGTTGAGCAAGTTGAAAATTCCGAGCTAGTTGGGCGGACCCGATCTACGTGTTGTCAAATATCACCGCGATTACTCAAATCGCGCTTTGATTTGTCCCCAAGTTGTTGTTAACATTCCATCGGGAGAAACCCCCAGAAGCGGCCCGAATCCCAGCGTCATATTGTCTTTTATCTCAACCACGGGCAGCGCGCGATTCCAGATACGTACCTCATCGATGATGCCGTGGAAGTTTCTGAAGCCGGCAAAACTTCCGCCGATACGGAGGTCGTTGTCTACATCTTTCAACGGAAGTGCTTCGTTTCCTTTATCCTCGAACACCAATTTCCCGTTGAGGTAGACGCGGTGCTCGCCCTCCTCCCAAGTTCCTGCGGCGTGATACCAGACATCGTTATTTACAGCAGCATCTGGATTCGGGTCATTGTTCTTCCTCGATCCTTTTTCCACGCTGAGTTGGAGGGTAAGTTTTGCGCCGTGCTTTCTAAACTTGAGTGCAAAGCCGCCCCGCAACGGGTCGCAGTCGCAACTATCGTTAGTAATAGACTCCTTGGCGATGAGTCGAGGGGCGGTAGAGATACCCTCCCCTTTCATCAGGAACCAGCACTCCGCTGTGCCTGCGGATTCATGCAATTGGAGTTCTTTGGAATTTTTCGTTTCGATGATCACAACATCGTCATCTCCATCAAACTCAAGCGCCTTTCCATGCTTACCTGGCACCCATTGTGGTGGCCCTTCGAGTTTTCCATGGTTGCCGAGTCTAGTCCGATCAAAGGCTGTATCTCCCTCTCCTTCATTAAACGGAAGGTACAGGATTAAAGAGTCGTCATTTGCATATTTCTGGGCGTTGGTCAAAGATGGAGGGATTAACAGGCTGACTATTGCCAAAGTGAGAACCAATATCCTCATGATCTTATCCTCCTGTTCCTAAGTAGGAGTTACGCACTTCAGTACTGTAGTTGCCCGATTCATCGGGCGTCCGTTCCGACTGTCCCGATTCCATCGGGGAGACCAAGGTTGAAAGTTGAGCACGAATCTGTTACGGGATAGCAAGTGCCATGGGGAACACTGTGCCAGTCAATACTATCAACGCGATTACTCAAATCGGGCTTTGATTTGTCCCCAAGTTGTGGTTAACATTCCATTGGGAGAAACACCCAAAAGTGCCCCGAATCCCAACTTCATGTTGTCTTTTATCTCATTTATGGGAAGCGCGCGATTCCAGATGCGAACTTCATCAATGATGCCTTGAAAGTTTCTGAGACCTGCGAAAGTCCCACCGATACGGAGGTCGTTGTCTACATCTTTCAATGGAAGAGCCTGGTTTCCTTCATCCTCGAACACCAATTTCCCATTGAGGTAAACACGGTGCTCGCCCTCCTCCCAAGTCCCGGCGACGTGATACCAGACATCGTTATTTACCACAGCGTCTGGATTCGGGTCATTGTTCTTCCTCGATCCTTTTTCCACGCTGATTTGGACGTTAAATTTTCCGTGCTTTCTAAACTTGAGCGCAAAACCGCCCCGCAGCGCGTCGCAGTCGCAATGATCGTTAGTAATAGACTCCTTGGCGATGAGTCGAGGTGCGGTAGAGATTCCCTCCCCTTTCATCAGGAACCAACACTCCGCAGTGCCTGCGGATTTATGCAATTGGAGTTCGTCGGAATTTTTCGTTTCGATGATGACAACATCGTCATCTCCATTAAACTCAAGCGCCTTGCCATGCTTTCCTGGTACCCATTGTGGTGGCCCTTCGAGTTTTCCATGGTTGCCGAGTCTAGTCCGATCAAGGGCCGTATCCCCGTCCCCTTCATTAAATGGAAGGTACAGGATCAAGGAATCGTCATTTGCATATTTCTGGGCGTTTGTGAAAGCTGGAAGGATTAACAGGCTGACTATCGTCAAAGTGAGAACCAATATCCTCATGATCTTATCCTCCTATTCCTAGTTCCGGTTACTTTTTAACTTTGACTCTCTACGACAAAATGGGGGAGATATACCCCAAGACGGTTAAGGAATGAGAATTTAACCACTGATACGTTTCGACTGACTCTTCTGCTCCTTCGTAAGGGACAACTCTTCCTTTTGTGAAGGAGGCGTCAGAGCAGATTAATGATAGATTTATTTAGTTGTCAGTTCCAAACAACTTCTCACCTAACTCTGGATAGTACCCTTGATAAAATTGGTTGGATGGGAAACAAATAGTTCAAACTTAAATAATATTATAACACACATCCCGACAAAAGAGAACATAAATTGGGCATTTGTTGCTGTAAGATGCAATTGTCTTCAAAATCTCAGTCCAGTTTGTCATACCCTTCTGAGATTTTACCATTTTTTTGTAACTCTTTTTGAATTTGTGCTATAATATTAACGGTTCCGGTCCAAGAGCATGATAGGAGATTATTAAACAGTTTTGGGTGATATTTTCCTCGTTTCTATAGTGGGTTGTGCGTACGTTTTAGAAGGACTAGAGTAGAGCGGCGCTAATAGTCCATTCAAACCGTAGCGTCGAAGACATTAGCCAACGAGCAGCGGTAGGGGAATCGCATATAAAAAATAGTGTTTGACAATGGGGTAAATTGAGGTAATGTATAAGGTATCCTCAAAGCAAAGGAGTCGCAGACATGTCTGATAAATCCATTACTTCAATTGAATCCCATTTTTCCGAATTACCCGACCCTCGAACAGATAAGAGTCGGATACGTCATAAACTGCTGGATATGGTTGTGATAGCCATCTGTGCGGTCATCTGTGGTGCCGATAGCTGGGTGGCGGTTGAATCGTTTGGTCATGCGAAATCGCAGTGGCTGTCTAAGGTATTGAAATTAGCTCACGGTATCCCATCGCACGACACCTTTAGTCGGGTGTTTGGTTTACTTGACTCGGTTCAGTTTGAGCACTGTTTCATCAATTGGCTAAAACAGGTTATACAAGTGACAGACGGTCAAGTGGTTGCTGTTGATGGTAAACACCTACGTCGGTCTTATGATACTGCGACCGACCAAAGTGCGATTCGGCTTGTCAGTGCGTGGGCGTCCTCCCAATCGGTGACATTGGGACAACTGAAAGTCGCTGACCATTCCAATGAGATACCCGCCATACCGCAACTGCTGGAGTTGTTGACGCTCTCAGGTTGTATTGTGACCACCGATGCAATGGGGTGTCACCCACAGATTGCTCAACAGATCGTCGATGGTGATGCGGATTATGTGCTCGCATTGAAAGCGAATCAAGGGCAACTGTACGAAGATGCCGAACTGTTGTTTGATGGCATTGCCGATAATCGGTTACCCGATGTGCAGACCAACACTGCTCAGACCGTTGATGGCGACCATGGTCGGATTGAGACCCGAACCGCTATCAGCGTTTCTGACCCGGCTTTGATTGAACCCCTCAGAGGCAGTCAAACCTTTGCCAATCTCAGTTCAGTGGTTAAAGTCACTGCCGAGCGGGAACATAATGGACAGACGACGGTGAAATCCCGATATTATATCTCCTCGTTATCGACAGATGCCACCCAATTGCTTGCGGCTATCCGAACCCATTGGTCGATTGAAAACTGTTGTCATTGGGTGTTAGATGTTGCTTTTGATGAAGATGGGTGTCGCATTCGCAAAGAAAATGGCAGTCAAAACTTCGCCATACTCCGGCGGATTGCACTCAACCTGCTCAAGGGAGAAAAATCAGCCAAGGTCGGGGTTGCCACCAAGCGATTGAAAGCCGCGTGGGACACCGACTACTTAACGACTGTTTTGGCTACACTATTCTAAAAACTCACATGCGATTGCCCTACGAGCAGCGGTGCCTGCCCTTGATGTAATCAAGATGCTGCAGTGCACCTCCAAACTAAATTCGTTGAGCATTTGTAGAAGGTAAAGATTAGAAATTACTGGCAAATAAATCAATAGGAGGATAAGGTTATGAAGACACTGTTTCTTATTTTGGCAATGGCTAGTCTTTTGATGCTTCCGTCTTTAACTCCTGCCCAGAAATATGCAGATGATGAGTCTTTAATCCTGTACCTTCCATTTAATGAAGGGGAAGGAGATACAGCCTTCGATAGATCCAGATTTGGTAACCATGGTAAGTTAGATGCCCCACAATGGGTGCCGGGCAAGCATGGCAAGGCACTAGAGTTTGATGGAGAAGATGATGTTGTAATTATTGAAACAAAAGATTCTAAGGAACTCCAGATGGAAGGATCAGACGGTACACTAGAGTGTTGGTTTATGATGAAAGGAGAAGGCAACGCCAATCTTCCTCGACTGATTGCCAAAGAATCAGTGACTAACGACTGGGTCGTCACGCATGGACGAGGCGGTTATACGCTCCGGTTTCAGAAGTATTCTAAGTTTAACCTCCAGCTCAGTGTGGAAGAAGGATCGCGGGAAATCAACAAAGAGAAAAAGGAAGCTGGTGTAGATTTCAATGTCTGGTATCATGCTGCCGGCACTTGGAAGAAGGGCGAGCACCGTGTTTATCTCAATGGGAAGGTGGTAAATGAGGATAAGGCGGCAGATCTGACATTTCCAGTGGAAGACAAGGAGAACGACCTGCGAATCGGTGGGACTTTCGCAGGCTTCAGGAATTTCCAAGGCATTATTGATGAGGTACGCATCTGGAATCGTGCGCTGCCCGTGAATGAGATACAAGACAACATGAAGCTGGGGGTTGGTCCACTTTTGAACGTTTCTCCGGCCGGCCAGCTGACCACAGCTTGGGGACAGATCAAAGCGTGGCGGAAGTGATAAAGATTCTGGCACACTCCAAGCCCAAACCTCCTCGCCTGAATTTGTTATCACACAAAAAGAGAGGTGATACCCCGAATCAGAAGCGGATGAGTCCGCGTGCAACTTCCCCGTTGAGCATGTCATCAAACGCTTCATTCACCTCCTCCAATTGATAGGTTCGGGTAATTAGCTCATCCAGCTTGAGAATACCGGCGCGGTACAGTGCAAGTAGACGTGGCATGTCATAGCGGGGACGCGCTGAACCGTAGTTACTACCCATTATCGTTTTTTCACCCCAGAACACAATCGCTGCGTCGAGGGATAACGGTTCAAGGGGTGGAGCGCCAACCCAGATCGCTTTTCCTCGATTTCGTATTGCCTGCACTGTTTGTTCATAGGTGGTGCGTGTTCCGATTGCCTCAAACGCATAATCTGCGCCCAATCCATCTGTCAATGCTTGAATCTCTGGAATCGGATCGACTTCACTAGCGTTGATGGTATGCGTGGCACCAAACTGACGTGCCATTTCCAGCTTTGCGTCCATCAGATCGACCACAATAATTCTCTCAGCACCGGCGATGACAGCGCCTTGGACGACGTTTAAGCCGATGCCGCCGGCACCAAAAAGTACGACACTGCTCCCCGGACGGACTTGAGCGGTATTGGTTGCCGCACAAACCCCCGTTGTGACGCTACAACCGATGAGGGCAGCCGTATCCAGCGGGATGTCATCATCAAGTGGAATAGCGCATTCTTGCGGAATCACGCTGTATTCCGCAAAGGAAGCCACCATCCCAAAATGGTGGATGGGCACGCCATTCTTTTTGTAACGGGTTGTGCCATCAAGCAGGTTTCCACGTCCCCCCTGTCTCGACTTCATACAGAGATTGCCATACCCCTGTGTGCAATAGCTACAGTGACCGCACGATGGCACCCACGAGAGGATCACGCGATCACCCGGTTTCACTAAGGTAACACCGGCACCGACCTCCTCGACCACGCCTGCACCTTCATCCCCCAATACTATGGGGAACGGGACGCCCAACATGCCGGTGATTGCGTGGTGGCAGCTATGACAAACGCCAGTCGCCGCAATCTTGACGACAATTTCGCCCGCTTTGGGGGCTTCCATCTCGATATCTTCGACGACAACCGGTTGGTTCAGTCCATATAAAACAGCAGCTTTCATAATTTTTTTTCTCCAGTAGTTAAACTATTCCTCGATCTTTGCTCATTTGTAACGGCAGCTTAGGAATCAATGTAAATCACTTGGTGAGGTCGAATAGCCAGTAGTACTTCGTGTAGTTTCGGTATCATTGGTAGAAGTGTTCCCAACCGATTATTGGGCGCAACAAGTACGATCACTGCAATATTAAAACGGTTAAGGTTCTGCTGGTATTCAATGTTCTGATCCGCGGTTACCCAAACGTCAAATTCGCTTTCCGCCACCCGAAGCAATTCACCGTTTTTCATGCCTGACCAACCTTTTTCTTGAACCATAAAAATAGTGTGGTCCGCTAATTCTCTTTTTAGTTTTTTAAGTAGACATTCGTTAATGAGAATTCGCATAGACGTGTGTTAGCAGCATCTCCTTTGCCAGTTCCAACGTTTGGATAGCTTGGTCACGACTTACCGAAGGAAAATCATCTAGAAATTCGTCAAGACTATCGCCAGCCTCCAAATAGTCGATCAGATTTTTGATGGGAACGCGCGTGCTCTTGAATACGGGTGTACCGGAAAGAATTTCGTCATCGCATGTGATGACACTGTCTGTCATTATTGTTTTTTGTTTTTTAGGTCCCATAATTTATCACCCCTTCAATAGAAGTTCGGTTACACAACTTTACCAACATTTTAACATTTCCAGTTAAGCGAATACCAACCAAATCATTACGAGGCTGTATCAGTTCTTGTTATCTCCGTTTGAAACGGAATACTGCATACTGTGAAGGTATGCCCTCGTATCTACCTTGAGCCGCCAAAGAATATTCGCATGTGGATAATGTCACCGACGATTGTCCAGAAACCCCCAACCATATACCCTCCCAAAATCAATCCAAGGAAGAATGGGCGCGCCTGTCGGTGGAGCTTGAGTCCGCCATATTTGAGGACGATCCACTTGGCGATAAAACCGATAAAAACAGAGAACCAGAAGACATTGATGTCGTGACTATTTGAAATGGCATATCCCACCGGGTGAAACGGGAACCATAAAAATAACCTTCGCATCACAGTGAAGAAGAGGACAAACATAAAGCCAACCCCTATAGCCCCTGCCCCGGTATAGTCAAATTCAGACGGATTCAGCATCCAGTTCTGTAAGCGGACATACCCGGCATTTGCAAATCGTTCAAGGGAGCTGCCGCCGGAGTCGAAAGCGATATGCAAATAGACCCAGAAAAAACTGAGGGTGCCTACAATCAAGGCGAGGGTCATAGCAATAACTAACCCGCTAGTACCTCTCCGTGTTCGATTGGCTAAAGCGAATCCTTCGATTTGGTGGGGCATCGGGTGTGCGCGGTAGGTGAAGTTAAAAAAATTAAGCATTGTCAGCACTGTTAAGTTCCGAGCACCGAAACGACGAGACCCCAAAACATCGGGCAATATTTGATCGGGACCCGTAAAAACAAAATCGTGAAACGGTGCACCGAATTCGGCTCGGATCCGCGTCACACCGAGTGATACAAGGTAGTAGAGTACAAAAAAGGTGATACCGATCCAAACGGCGAGTCCTGCCCGCCAGAGAAAAAGTGTTAGGAAGCTGATGCCTCCGATGGTGCCGAGGAGCGCGGTGCTATAGCGCATTGGTTCATGCGAATCGTCCACCGTACTGTCGCCTAGTATGCGCTTGACAACCGCGACTAGGTGTCTCCGGTTTGACCACAATGCCACCAATACAATACCGATGAGTGCGCCAAATGATTGCTGAATCTGAACAACGGCATAGGAACCCGCAACGAACTGAAGCCCCATTGCGACGACAATCACTTTCTGAATCTTCCAGAACCAATAGAAAATCCAGCAAGAAAAGGACATCTCTAACGGCATGAAGAAAGACAAACCGACCATCGGCAGGATAATCCCAGTTGGTATCCACCCCATAGCGCTCCACGGTTTGGCTGTGAAATATGTGCCCAAGTTATGATAGTAAGGACTCCACTTAATGGACGGAATGGTCGGAAAAATCCAACCCAAGCCGTTAATCAGTGCAACCCCGCCCGAAATGCCAACGCCAAGCCACAACCCCTTATTCCTGAAGATTGCGAATGTCGAATCTGTCATCTCTAAGGGGAGTTGAATAATTGGGTAAGATAGCTTCTCATTTTCAACCCATGCCCTTCTGACAATTACATTGATACAGATCATCACAAAAACGAGTACCACGACGAAAGCCGACCACCACAGACTGGGCATCAGCCAACTGTTAATATGCTTGTCGATGTAGAGGGTTGAATCCCCCTTATAATAGGTATCTAGTATATTTCTATCGCTGACCGAAAGCCATGACGGAATATGTCGCCAAAACAGTTCTCTCCACTCATTTTCAGGTGTGGCGTGCCGGAAGGGGACCTCCATGATGGTGGTGAGCGTTTGCATCATTTGGAACGACTGAATCGCAGAGGTCAAGCTTAGCAGAATATAAATTGTTATCAATTCCCCTTGGGTCAGCGCAAGCTGGGGAACAAATCGCCTTAGGGGGAAGTTAAGAAGCAGCAGTATACCAATAATGAAGATAACATTAAAGAAAGGCGATATAATTGTGGGAACGGATTGATACTGGTAGGGTTGTCGAGAAATTACCAGCCAATAGGCATTGATGGGGATTAAAATTAGAGCCAGCCATACAGCGCGGGTAGAAATGATTGATGGCAAAGAAGCGGTTGATGAACGCTTTGAGTTCATGGCTTTACCGAAAAGGGTGCCCTATGTTTGTGGGACAGATTGGGAATCTGCCCCACAAAAGAGTTGCATATAGGGTCATTCGATACTATTTGAGGATTATCATCTTCTTCGTCGTGGCAAAATCGCCTGCTTGTAGGTGATAGAAATAGATGCCGCTGGAAACAGGTTCGCCTGTATCGTTGCGACCATTCCAGTAAATCGCTCTCTCTTTTGACGTATACATGGCGGCGGGTTGATGTCCGACGTTGAATGTGCGGACAACGTAACCTGTCAAATCAGAGATGGTCAAAGTGACGAAGGTATCTTCTGCCAACTGATACGGGATCCATGTCTCGGGATTGAACGGATTTGGGAAGTTTTGGTACAGGGCATTTCTGCGTATCTGTCCCCACAAGACAACCTGCTTCCCCAAGGGTTCGACTGGAAGTGCCAAATCGAAGGCATTATAGATATAGGCTGCCCCTGTACCGCCATTTTTCAAGCTGGAACCAGTGATGCCGTGATTGGCACTGAGGGAGACGGAAACGCCGAATCTTTCCGCTGCCTCTATGTCGCTACCAGTCAGTTTCGCCCTTTCAACCCAAGCGTTACCCTTACGTAAGAAGGAATAGACCGCGCCGGAGTTGCTTCCTTTGCCATCGTGCCGGTACGATCCTACGAGGGCACCAATATTTCCGGTGGCTCCATTGATGGAGACAGAGATTCCGAAGTCGTCCTTTGGTTGTCCGTCACTGGCTGTAAGTTTCGCCTCTTCTGCCCACTTTTCTCCGTTGCGCACGAAGACATACGCCGCACCAGTACCCCTATCGTGTCCATACGCCCCGACGATAGCGTACTTTCCACTGATGTGAACAGAAAAGCCAAACTCGGCGTTCCTCGCCCCGTCGCTGGCTGTCAGTTTCGCCTCCTGTTGCCAAACATTCCTAGCGCGCTTGTAGATATACGCCGAACCGGACCGATTTCCTTTATCATCATCCCAAAGGGCCCCGATGATAGCGTAGTCACCGTCGATGGAGACAGCAGAACCAAAGATGTCCCCTCCCTCCGCGTCGCGGGGTGTAAATTTTTGTTCCTCTACCCATTTGTCCTTAACGCGTACGTAGACAAACACCGAGCCGGAGTCGGCTCCTTTATCGTTGTCTTGGGGTACTCCGGCAATGGCGGTGTCCCCGCTGATGTCGACAGAAAAACCGAAACTGTCATTTGCTTCCCCATCGTCGGGATCGAGCTTACCATGTTCTTTCCAATTTTTTCCGTCGCGCTGGTAGATATAGGCTGAACCTGACCATATATCATCGTGATGAGAACTGACGATTGCCCAGTCGCCGTCGATGGAGACGGAACGACCGAAGAAGTCTCCTCCCGCCCCATCTTTGGCAGTGAGCTTTACCTGCTGAGCCCACACCCCTCCATCGAGCACGAAAATATAGGCTGAGCCAGACCGGTCTCCGTCGTCATCGTTACCCGGAGCCCCGACAATAGCGTAGTTCCCGCTGATAGCGACAGAAGTGCTGAAATTGTCATCCGCCGCAGCATCACCGGCGGTCAGTTTGACTTCTTCGGCGTGGATTATGGTTGCTTGACACATCGCCAACATTACAACAAACAGGATCGGTACTTTTTTCATGGTTGTTTTCCTTTGGCTTTTTGCCTCACCTTGGATAGGTCAGAGAGTTGCGGTCAGTTTGCAGGGATATGCGAATGAGTGGTTGAGCAAATAAACGGATCTGAGCCCTCAGAGTTTTGCGAATCTCCTTAGGCTGAACGAAGTGAGACCGGGACTGATTGGGACAATTCAAATGGCAGATTGCTGAAGTGAAATTGATACAACAGCAATCTTTTTGTAGATTTTGACCTTTCTCACTTTCCACTTTTTTCGTGATCAGTGAGTACTGCATGTGCGGCGTTGTGCCCGGGTGCACCACTGACTTCGCCCCCCGGATGCGTTCCAGCACCGCACATATACATTCCCTCAATCGGTGTGCGATAGCCACCACGTGTAAACAACCGGTCACCTAGTAACTGCCTAGGGACATGACTTGTGTGATGAATATTGCCGTCAGTCAGGTATACCCGATGCTCCAGATCCATCGGCGTATACACTAGCCAATCAATAATAGATTTACGGAAATTTGGTGCATATTCGGTCAGTACATCAATTAGCCGGTTGCCTTCTTGCTCGCGCAGTTGGTCCCATGTTCCCTCTTTCGGCTTAACCGGCTCATATCGCACCCACATCGAAACAATGTGGGTGCCTTCTGGTGCTACGGTTTGATCATAGACAGTTGGGATCTGTACATCAATAATTGGGTAGCGGGTAGGTCGTCCTTCCGTCGCGTCCTATGCCGATTTTCGATAGTAGTCAGTGGACGGACAGATGCGTATTGAAGCAACATAGCGTGGGTCGTAATTGGGACCAAGGTGGCGGCTGAAGTCAGGTAGTTCGCTGACTGCTGCGTGAAATTTCAACGTTCCAAAGTCAGTGTCTAGTTCGGTGATTGCTTGGACGACGCTAGTTTCTAGATGTTCAGCACCGACTAACCCTAGGAACGTACGCTTAGGGTCTGCGTTGGAAAGGACCAACTTGTTGCGTAACACCTGTCCATCGGTCAACTCCACGCCCTGCGCTTGACCGTTCTCGATTAGAATTCGCTTGACTTCTGCCCCCAAACGAATCTTTGCGCCAAAACTCTGCGCCGCGCGTGCCATCGCCGTGGTGAGCGTTCCCATCCCACCCGTGACCAAGCCGATATTGTGTGGGTCAACCAGTAGGTTCGGTTTAATTGAAGCGTATCCGAACAACACACCCGGCTCGTCCATGTCTTTCATGTCCAGTGTGTGCATAACCGAGGCTTTCACTTCGTCTGTCTCGAACATTTCGTCGAGCAATTCGGTGAGCGTCCCATGGAGCAGACGGTCAAGTAACGCTTCATCCTCGGTACTGCTTACGCGCTCGCGTAGTTCGGCGATCGTTGGTGGCTCAGTCAAGAAATATTCGTTGAATAGACCACCCGCCCGTTTCCAAAAGTCGATCCATTTGCGATAGCCAACAGCGTCTCGCTTGGAAAATCTCTCTATCTCCCGGCAGGTGCGATCAGTATCCCCCCAATGCAGTAGATAACGACCATCAGGTAATGGGAAAAATCGCTCTGGATCAGGTGCCTGTACGCGGTAACCGTGCTTATACAGGTCCAAATCGCGCACGATCTTGTCCTGTAAAATGTGAACGATGAATGAACAGGTAGAGATGTGATAGCCGGGAAAGATCTCTTCCGTCGTGCAGGCACCGCCCACCACGTGCCGTCGTTCCAAGACCAGCACTTCTAATCCAGCACGCGCGAGATAGGCTGCAGCAACCAACCCATTGTGCCCGCCACCAACAATAATGGCATCGTACGGAACTGTGTTCATTGCGGCGTTTACCTCCTCGGTTGATCCGCTGACGACTGATTAGGTTCTGAAGTCAGGAATCACTCCTCCGCATATACTACGCCTTCAATGTCGCGTGTCTCGGAGTCTTGGTTGCCTCCCCAAGACATGAAGTAGAAAATCATAAACCTGTCATCATTTAGTGGGATAATGCTGGAATAGCCGCCGATTGTGCGCCCGAGGGTTACTGGTTCGTGGACAGAGCGGGTTGACCATACCAGTGTCGGTGAGTTACGCCATGTACCATTCCAGTCACCTTCGTGAGAGTAATCGCTGAATCCGACGCCACACCAGCCTTGATCTAAATCGCCAACCCAGCGGTATGAGCAAAGCAGTGTGCCTTTACAGGTGAGAAATAGTGTTGGTGAGTGTCCATAGATGGGATACATGGTCAGTTCCAAATCAGACCATGTGCGTCCTTTGTCCTCTGAGAAGGTCCAATAGAGAGGCATCATGCCGTGCCCCGCGGGGGAGTCGTCACTTGCGACGATTGCCATCAGTCTGCCATCGGGCAGTTCAATTACTTCGTTTTGAGCGATGACACCACGGCAGAGGACGACCGCTTCATCCCAAGTACGACCACCATCGATTGAGCGTAGTTGGGCGCTCGCTGCCACCCGTTCACCTCGAAGGCGTCCCCACACTGGCATGAGCAGTGTACCGTCGGACAACTCGCGGATCTTGCCGTAGGTATGCACGTCGGACCAATCTAAGTCAGCAATCTCTGCGCCGACCAGATCAGGTTCTGACCAAGATTCGCCTGCGTCTGTAGATCGGCACAGGTATACGCCCTGATGGGGACCTCCTATTCCAGAAATGGGTAACAGTATCGTTCCATCGCTAAGCTCTACCATGCCATGATAAGCGAGAAATGACGTTGGATGGTCAGGGCGCGACGGGATAAACTGATGGATAGGACCTTCCCAGGTTTTTCCATCGTCACGGGAACGCTTCATCCCTGAGATGGTTCGTGGTTGTTCTGCATGGGGATCCGGATAACGCGCGGTAATGAGGATATCGCCATTCTGCAATCGCTCTCCGCCGGGCGTAGCGACATGACCCTCCCAGACAACGACGCGACTTTCACGGTGAAATTGTGGCATGTCTACCTCCTCAAAAAGTTATCGACAAGTTCCTTTAGGGCTAAAACCCCAAGATTCATTTTTGGGATACAGCCACACTTGAGTCTTGTTTTTCAAAGCACTTTGCGAACAGGTTGATAGAACCATGTTATAGCAGAAAATCAGGCTTTTGTCACCATCAAAATGCTGAGAGCGTGAAACGTGATGCGTAAAAACAATTCGTTCATTAGTACATTGGTTCATTAATGAACTCAATCGGTTTCTGTTGCACGATTTCTTAACATGGCCCTCCAATCTTACCGATCTGATACATTTGAGAAATCGTTGTGGTTTAGATCTGCAGCGGTTGATTGGGTTTATAGTGTCTCCTCTCTCACCCAATGCCGAAACAGCGGTTTTACATCGTTGGGGAAAGCCTCGTAAACGTCCGGCGGGATGGGTGGTACATTGTTCTCCGTTCCACCAGTCTCGTCTACAATGCGGGTGCGCTCGTCCGAACCGTCCATCAGCACATCCAGATTGAGCCACCACGGTGCGTAGCGCACCACCACCGACGTCCGCGGTTGATCAGTGCAATTTGGGGCGGTAGCATGCCACATACGACTGTCCATCACGAGCACACTGCCGGCGGGACCGGTCGCCTGCATTTCGGTTGGGTAAGGGACATTTGGATCTACCCCGTTGTTTCCGGTTGGGTTGTTGTTTGACCGATGGCTGCCGGGGACGATGAGGGTGCCGCCGTTTTCGCATGTGAACGGTGAGAGCATCCACAGCGTCGTGATGTGCATCGTCGCGTCGGGGTAGGGAGCAGGGATGTGACCAGCGTTGTTCTGATTAAAGGGCCAATCGCCGTGCCAGCCTCCGCGCTCATTCCCCGGATAGTTGATTGTGCCGGTGGTAAAAGATACCCGCACATGGGGTCCTAACAGTGCTTCAGCAAGGGCAAGCATGCGTGGGGCAGCCAAGTACGGAGCGATTGATTGGTCGTAGCGGATAAATCCCGGCACGTGACCGATGCCGTCAGGGGCGTTGGGATTGCGATGCACGATGGTTGACCGCTCGACGCTCTCGCGTACGGCATCAACCTCGTTTTCTGGGATAACCCCTTCCAAAACATACCACCCATCAATTTTCAGGTGTTGCAACGCTTGATCCAAACTCATCGTAGTTGTCTCCTACCAATCCGGTCGACCGACATAGAGAGCGCGATTGACCATCGGCAGTGAGACACGCATACCGCCCAAACGGTCGGATTCGATCATCCCCATCAGCATTTCTTGGCTGCGACGTGCAAGTTGAATCGGTCCCTGTGTTTCCTCCCCGGTATCCAACGCTTCTGCGAGGTTCTTAATGCCCATCTCGGTGCCGCTCTCGCGGGGTACTTCGGGAAAGGGCATCTCCTCTAAGATACGAGAGGAATCCGACGCTTTGCGAAATTGACAGGTCATCCCGTTGTTAATGGTGCGCATTTTTCCCTTTGTGCCGCACACCTCAAATTCAGGACCGGTGCCTGCTGTATTGTAACCGTGGACTCCGTTGGAAAAGCGAACATAACCGCCCCCGATTCCGGGGTCGGTATTGAGACGGTTGCCGTCCCAATCTTCGGGATCGCATATGATTGCGCCTTGCACGAAGTCAATCTCTACATCGCCCGCGAGGTAGAGTAGCATATCGGCAGCGTGGGTCAGCCCCCACAGTGCAGAGGTGGCACCGTATTGAGCGATGACACATTGCACATCGCCAATCTCGCCCGCGTCGATTAGTTCACGCATCTTGCGATAAAACGGCATGAAACGCCGTTGCGTCCCGTAGTTGAACTTGGTGCCATTCCGTTCAACGGCGTCTACCATCGCATCGGCTTCGTCCATAGAGCAGCAGAGCGGTTTTTCGGCGTAGATACCTTTCACGCCATTGTCAGCGGCGAAGATTGCCACTTCGGCGCGTTGCGGCGGACGGGTGGCGACGCACACGATATCCGGCTGTTCCTTTTCAATCATTTCGCGGTAGTCGGTGTAGGCATGCTGTGCGTCGTAGCGTTGGCGGGCGGTTTCCGCTTTTTCGGCAATTACGTCCGATACCGCTACCAGATCCGTTCGATCACACGCCACAGCTGCCGCTGCGTGCGAGTAGGGAATCCAGAGAAAACTCTCTGGACGCCCCTCCATCTCGTCGTCAATTGTAGCACCCATTCTGCCGCATCCAACTAAACATGCGCGGTATTGCTTTGCCATCATGTACTCCTTTTGTGGTTGTTATGCTACTCTGTTGCTCGCAGTTGTTGTGTAGCAATCTCATCTACCTCGTATGTCTGTGGGTTAATGACCACGCCGTAGGCACCGCGGGCGTGTGCGAGCGTAACTTTCTCTTCGAGAACATCGTTTAGCACTGCTTGCGGATCCCGTTCAAACGGATTTCCCCACCCGCCGGCACCCGCAGCGACGTGACGGAAAACATCACCGCGTTGGATGGTCATCGTAGGTTTCGGAGGCAATTCACGAGCCTCGTCGTCAGGATTCAAGATATTTTGGGACGAGGCACCTGCACCCCCTCCTTGCAAACCGTAGGGTTGATATTTTGTCCGATCTGCACGAATTTGCAGCGTCGCTTCTTCTGCCAGCAAACGAAAATCTCGTACCAAACTCAGTCCCCCGCGGTAGATCCCCGCGCCGCCGGTATCAGGCAGATAACTATAGCTCTCAATGCGCAGTGGTAGCTCAACCTCTAACACTTCAGCGGGATTGTTGGAAAAGTTGACTACACTGCTTGCCGCACCGTCAATTCCATCCTTATCCGAACGCCCTCCCCATGAACCGTAGAGAAATTCAAGAAATACAAATCCGTGCAATTCCGTTTTTCCGTCTTGGACGATACGCTCGTAACCGCCGATGCTGACACCGGTATCGCCCCCAATTTCGCAAGCGGGGACCCGATTGGGTGCGGCTTGGGCGAGTGCCCCGAAGACGACATTGGCGATGCGAAAACCGGTCAAGCCGCGGGCAGCGACGGGACCCGGTGCCAATGGATTGACAATAGTCCCTTCTGGTGCAATGACTGTAATCGGTCGGAAATAGCCACCATTGTTCGGAACATCCGCTCCCATTAAGCAGCGCACACAGGCATAGGCTGTCGATTGCGTAAATGAGAGTGGACAGTTGATGCCGCCTCTGACCTGTGGCGATGAGCCTGTAAAGTCAACGGTCATATGATCGCCGGTAATGGTAATGGTAACCACAATCGGAATTGGATCAGGGTCAATGCCATCGTCGTCGAGATAGTCGGTAAATGAATAGGTGCCATCGGGCAGTCCATCAATTTCTGATCGCGCGGTTCGTTCGGCATAATTGAGCAGTTCTGCGAAATAGGCTGAGAGTTCTACTGCGCCGTATTTCTCGAATAACGCCCGAACGCCTTCCTGACCGACATGCAGACAGGCTAATTCTGCCCGTAGATCGCCAAGGACCTGGCGCGGGATGCGTACGTTACGGGCGATAAAGTCGAAAACCGTTTGATTTGCCTCGCCTTTGTCGTACAGTTTGAGCAGTGGGATGCACAAGCCTTCCTGATAAAGTTCTGTTGCGTCGCAGCCATTTCCGCCCGGCGTTTTGCCCCCGATGTCGGTGTGGTGTGCGATACAGACGACGAAGGCGATGAGGGTTGAATTGTTGAGAAAAATGGGTTTACACAGATACATGTCAGGCAGGTGAGAGCCGCCTTCATACGGGTCGTTGGTGATGTAGATGTCACCATCACACATCTTCCCGCCGAACTTAGCGATGACCGCCCGCATAAATTCGGGGACCGAGCCGAGATGCAGCGGCAACGTCAAGCCTTGCGCGATGAGTTGCCCTTCCGTGTCACACACCGCTGCGGACAGGTCCATTGCGTTTTTTAGGTTTGACGAATACGCTGTGCGTACCAGCGTCAATGCCATCTCATCTACCAGCGCGTCCAGTGCGTTTTTAATAAGTTCTGATGTAATGGGATCGAGGGAATTTGCCGTAGTGTTCATCGGTTGCTCTTTTTATTATTTATCAAAGGATAAGTTGGGGACTTGGTGGAAATTTCCTGCTTCCTTTGGGTTTTGCCACCTAGCCAGAACGGGATTTCGCTGCGCTCTGCTTTCTGTCGGTTATGTGGGATAGGTTGCTGTCGGGAAGTCATGCCCACAGTGAGGTGTCGGGATTCGGAAATCCCTCCTACAGGAGAATCAGATGCCTCTAGAACAGGAATCTTTCTCTATTGACATAGCACCCTAATGGTGCTACACTGTACCGTAAAATTAAAGAAAAAGCAAGATGAAAATCGGATTGATTGAGAAGAAGTTTCGGTTAATTGCATTATGGAGTCAGTTTTACCATGTGCTGATAATGACAAACCTATTCGGGACTATACGATATGAGAGAGTTAAGAGTGCTATGCGCCCTTGTGATTTTCCTTGTTGGAACGATTGCTTTTTTTATTTCCTGTGATGATGAAGAAGTGGCAGCACACTATAATCGAGGGAATGCCTATCAGGAAGAGGGCAGATTCAATGAAGCAATTTTAGCGTACAAAAAAGCGATTGAGATAGACTCAGACTTTGCAGAAGCACATTATAGTTTGGGAAACGCCTATTATCGGCAAGGGCAAATTGATGAAGCGGCGCTTGCATACAGAAATGCGATCCGCATCCAGCCAGATTTTGTGGAAGCACGTAGCAGTTTAGGGCTTGTCTATCGCATACAAGAGAACAATGCGGCTGCGATAGTGCAGCTCAAAGAGGCAGTCAGAATTGCCCCGGACAACGCACAAGCGTATAACCATCTGGGTCGTTCCTACATGGAGCAAGACAACTTTGGGGATGCTATTGTTGCTTTTGAGAAAGCGATTGAACTCAATCCGGATAGTGCATATGCTTACTACAATCTCGGAAACTCCTACAAAGCGCAGGATAATCTTGACCAAGCCATTGCTGCGTACAAAAAAGCGATTGAGATAAGTCCACATGACGCTTTATCACATCATAACCTAGGGATTTCGCTTTATAATCAGAACCGGTTCGATGAAGCCGTAACCCACTTTGAAGCGGCAGTTCGCATCAGCCCAACCTTGGCAAATCTACACAACAACCTAGGGAGTGCCTACAAAGCACAAGGCAAACCTGACGAAGCGGTTGCTGCGTTCGAGAGAGCGGTGCGCGTCAACCCGAGCGATGCAAGGGCACACTACAATTTGGGAACCGTCTACGCTGAACGCGGCGACGATGGAGGGGCTATGACTCGGTACAAGCAGGCGCTCCACCTCGCACGTACCAATCCTGACTTACAGGAACTGATACCTGAAATAGAAGCTCGCATGAACAAACTGAAATGAATAGGCAGTAAGTTGCTACTGACTGTTCTGTGTTCTCGGGATGTTCTAAAAAATAATGCGTAATACGTAATTCGTAAAAAAGCATGGCTATGAGATAACGGTAGTTGTATAGGTAACTCCTTCGTATTACTCGTCACGCATTACTCTTTTGGAAACGTGGAAAAAAGTCTATAGCGACTTATTTGTGAATGAATGAATAAGCCCTTGGGGGCATCGGAGGAAAACATGCGCATTATTGCAATTGGTTGTGAATATGCTGGCGTTACGGCTTTACTTGAAGGTCTTATGGACTGGGGGCATGAGCGGGACATCAATCATCACCTTGATGATCACTTCACCATCCCAGATCGTCAGCATCTCGCTCCCGAAGATAAGGAGACGATGGTTAACCTCTCTCCCGCGCTCAAAGAGCGATTCCAGCGGATGCAGCTCGTTTATCATATCCGGCTGATGCATCGCTTTGACCATATCTTGTTGGGTGGTTTCCACATTGAGGAGGCGATTTATGGGCCCCGCTATTACTATCCCGGTGGTGTGGCGAGTGAGATACGCCAGTATGAGGAGGAGATGCCAAAGAACGCAATCTTGGTGCATTTGACAGCCAGTGCGGAAGTGATTCAAAGGCGTATGGAGACAGATCCTCACGAGTATTCCCTTATTCAGAAGGAGGATATTCCGATGCTTCTGAATCGTTTCCAAGAAGAATTCGACGCCTCTCTGATTCCAAACAAAATTCAGATTGACACCTCCGATCTGACACCGGAGGCACTCCTTCAGACGTTTCTAGACCAATCCGCTCAATTTGCAGAATGAAACCGTAACAAGACAGCGTAAGCGGAATTATGCTCAACTGTGCATGCCTGTTGGCATTTTGCCTCCTTCCCAAACCGTATGTCTCCAACACCTCTTACTAACGGCACATCGCTGCTAATTCTACAATGCGCTTCCTCTCTACCGTCTCGATAGGTCAAGATCTCGATTCGCTAGAAAGGGGATTGGATGTTGCTGCTCTCTACCTTCAAGAATTCACTGCTCCAGAATTTCAATCGTGGGGCGAGAGTGGTTATTTGGGAACTTTTCAAGGGATCGACTAGAAGAATTCCGAAGAAATACCCTACATCTGGATTTAACGGATTAAATTTGAACCCTGAAGTTCGTACTGACTGATATACATTATCGCCGAAAGGAGACGAGATGCACGAAACACAGGACACGATGGCAACTTCCCCGACGCGGGCATTCCTTGTTGGGGTCAAGCTAAAAGATGAATTGCAGAGTGATGCGGAAAGTTCACTTGAAGAACTGAGACGGCTTGCAGAAACGGCGGGGATGGAAGTGCTTGCCGAGATCATACAGCCGAGAGAAGCACCCGATCCCGCCTATTTTATCGGGCGAGGCAAGCTAGAGGAACTGGAGGCGATAGTCAGTGAGCTCAAAGTGGAGTCAATAGTTTTTGATAACGATCTCACACCGGCACAAACGCGGAACTTGGAAAAAGCCCTTGATATCGTTGTTGTTGATCGAACAAGCCTGATTCTACAGATTTTCGCGCAACGCGCACAGACCAAGGCTGCCCAACTACAGGTTGACCTTGCTCAACTGCAATATGCGTTGCCACGTTTGACGCGGATGTGGACGCACCTCTCCCGACTTGGTACAGGGGCAGGCGGTACAGCAGGGGTGAGCGCTGGACGTGCCGGCGGCGTGGTGCGTGGTCCGGGCGAAACCCAACTTCAGATTGACCGGCGGTTGATTCTCTCACAAATTTCGCGTGTGAAAAAAGCGCTCCAGAAGGTTGAAAAACGTCGTCGCGTGCAGCGAAAACAACGTCAGGAGATGATTAATGTCTCGCTTGTTGGTTATACTAATGCGGGGAAATCAACGCTCTTTAACGCTTTGACGAGTGAGAATCGGTTGGCTGAAGATAAGTTGTTTGCGACGTTGGATCCAACAACCCGTCTGCTCGATTTGCCGGATAATCAACGTGTGTTATTGAGTGATACGGTCGGTTTTCTCAAAAAACTTCCGCATAATTTGGTGGCTGCGTTCAAGGCAACGTTAGAGGAGGTTGCAGAAGCGGATCTGCTGCTCCACGTTGTTGATGTAACCCATCCCGAAGCGGAGAGCCAGATTGATGCTGTCGATGAGGTGCTTAAAGAGTTAGGTGCCTTTGAGCGACCAACGTTTATGCTGTTCAACAAAATTGATTTGCTGGAGGAGGAAGGATATATCCAGCCATTTCGGAGTAAATATCCCGATAGCCTTGCAATATCGGCGCAGAGCGGTACAGGACTGGAAGCACTAAAAGAGCTACTCGCTGAACGGTTCTCAACTCAGGATGTAGATATGTCGCTTGCGCTTTCTTATCAAGACGGGAAAGCGTTAGATTATCTGTATAAGCATGGTGAGGTGTTTGATACAGACTATCAAGGTGAGTCAATCCGCGTCAAAGCGAAGCTGCCACAACGCTACCTGAAGGCTTTGGAGAGGCTCACGACGAATTCGACTGCTGTTATACTAGATTCGACGGTTGATTCCTAGGGGCAAGTGCCAAAAAATCTATTCTGTATTGGTGGATTGCCATCTTTAAGCGAGGGGGCACATGTTCATCAAGAAGGTATTTGCGTGCGTTCATGGTACTTTTGGGCTTCAAAAAAGTTGCGTACGCTTCCGTATTTTTTGCGAATTTCGCGTAATCTGAGCGTTGTTGGATCTGAATCCTTTGCCTGTTCAGTTCGCATCCGGTTTCCATGTTCGATCCACTCGGTCAGATACTGACTCGTCTCCTCCTTATTGTGCAAGTAATAGGTGATTGTTGCGTAGATCTGTTCCAGTGTTAAGGCGTGGCGGTAGGTTTTTTCAATCTGCTCCGGCGACCAGCCGCGATGAATATAGTCGTAGAGAATCCGTTCAATGCCGACACGGGTTCCCTTCAGTCGGATGTCGTTTGGTGCATGAAAATCAAAGTAATCTTCAAGTTTCATGATCTACCTCAAATTCTGAAATCGGAATGATATTTAACAGGACTTACGCGTTTCAGTGCGGGGCAAGATGCCCCGCCTACAGTTGGCTGCGTCAATGATATTTAACTACAGATTACCTGATGAACTCGATTTTGTCAAGGCCCCACCTAGTAATCCTTTGCTTCCCTCAAGGATTGACTTAGCAATATATTCTTAACCAAAAATTGGGTGGTATTAGGTATGTTCCAACATCTGTATGGTGATGTCTATTACTGGACTGAACGTCACGGTAAACCTGAAACAACTTACGATTGGAATAGCTGCGCGATTCGTATAGATGGCGCAAACGTCTTGGCGTTGGTTGATCCACTGCCTTTGACGGATGCGGAGATTCGACAAATCGAGGCGATCGGTACGCCAACCCACATCCTCTTAACCTGCAATTGGCATCTCAGAGAAGGGGAGATTTTCCGACAGCGATGGGGCTGTAAAATTTACCTTAACGCGCTTGGATTATCAGAAGCGGAAACGACGATAGACGGCACTTTTAAGGGTGGGGATCGGTTGTGGGACGCTGTCGAAGTGATTGATATTCCCCATTCTGGTTGGACGGAAGAGACCGCGTTTTTAGTGGAGCAAGAGAAGGGACTTCTCATCGTGGGAGATGCGGTATGTGGTGGACGGGCAGATATTGGTGTCCCTGAGGGCGAGATCAGTATCTTCACCACTCAGCTTGCAGCTATTTCGGATCGCCAGAAGGTACGAAATTCGCTGATAGGACTGATGCAATATCCTTTCGATGCCATCTCTTTTGCACACGGCACTCCGATTCGGCATCAAGCGAAGGCGGCGCTGCAGCGATTTCTCGACACAGATCCGTAAAATCACCATATTTCCATGAAGCAAGTGAAAACAAAAGGATTAACGATGCAGCCAACATGGAGACGTTATCAGGAACTGCGTCCGGACGAATTGGCGGACTATATCAAAGCAGCCCCAATCGCCTTCTGGCCCCTTGGTCTTATCGAACATCACGGGTGGCATTTACCTGTCGGATATGATGGACTTAAAGCGGAACGCATCTGCATTCGGATTGCTGAAAACACGGGTGGAATCATCCTACCGACGATGTGGTGGGGCGCAAATGGTGGTCACGGAGATTTTCTCTGGACGCACTATCAACCGGAGGAAGCGACCGCTGCGATTCTGGTCAATACCACCAAACAACTGATCAGATTTGGGTTTCGGATTATCGTGCTACTCGCAGGACACTATCCTTGGCAGGGAATACTAGAAAAACATATCCCGCCGATCCAACAGGCACATCCCAACGCCTTTATTTTCTGGGGCACGGAGATGTCAATCTGCGGGGAAGCCGTAAAACTCCGCGGTGATCACGCAGCACGGGAGGAGACTTCCTACGGGCTCTGTTTATTCCCGGAGTTCATTGATATAAACGCCCTGCATTCAGGGCGGGATACATCAGTCTGGCCCGGAGGTGAAGTTCCTCCGGTCGAGAATCGCCATCACGGTGTTTGTTTTGACGCAAACGACCCACTGTTTGGACAGATGGGGGAGGATGCACGGACAGCCTCTGCAGAGAGAGGAGAGAACGGTATTTCGCGTCTGGTTGCTCATCTGTCGGACGTAATAGGCTCCTTAAATGAACAGGCGTAGGAGTGCAGTTGTGTGTTACTGATGAGAAACCGTTGGCTTTACATCATCGCCCTCAAAGGTGGATGAATCAAATGCGAATGCTTCTCCTACTTTTTCACGCGCTGCCCACCCTCGATGGCGAGTAGAAACGCCTTCCCATCTTCCGACATCTCTGCCTCTTCAGACGGCTTGCCTTCAAGTTGTTTCTTTAACGCTGGATAAGCGGTGACGGTGGGGATCTCGTCAAGCTCTGTGAGCGGTGGGATACGGGACTCGGCAGCCTCAATTATAGGAGCAAGCCGTTCCAGTTTTTGCTTCTTGTGCAACTCGTCCCGTTCTTTGAATTCGGGCATAACACGCGATGCGAGCAACTCCAGAGATTCGCAGATATGTTCGTGGTGATTGCGTCCTGCCTGCTGGATGAAGACTACCTGATCAACACCCATTTCCTCATATTTTAGCAGATGTTCGCGGAGTTGGTCTGGTGTGCCGATACCCCCTCTCGCCTCACGGAGTGGCTCTGGCGCTGCTTCATACGATTCCCAAACGTCCGTGTGACCGGGGACATGGGATCCGCCGACGTAATAGTGTGAGAGTCCATGTGTGAAAAATCGTAAGCCATCGAGGCCACGTTCGATCGCTGTCTCTTCATCCTCATGGCATGAGAAGCCACTCACCATTGCGACACTCAGATTCACCGCCTGACCGATGGGCTGACACTCCTTCTCAGCAATCTCGTAATACTCCTCGACCCAAAACTTAGCATCGTCTGGATGGACGAATGCGAACGTCAGGGCACCCATGCCATTTCTCGCCGCGTACCGCATAGTGTCACGACTCGGACAGGCAACCCAGATCGGTGGGTGCGGCTTCTGCACCGGCTTTGGTAAGACATTACGGGGCGGCATCGAAAAATACTTTCCCTCAAAACCTGCGTATGGTGTTTGCACCATCATCTTGGCGGCTTCGCGGGTGCACTCCTCCCACATCTCACGTTTTTGCTCAGGCTCGACTCTGAAACCTCCGAGTTCTATGTGTGAAGCGGATTCGCCGGTGCCCCACTCCACACGTCCATTTGAAACGAGATCGAGGGTCGCAATCCGCTCGGCGACGCGGGCGGGGTGATTGTATGCAGGCGGCATCAACACAATGCCGTGACCGAGCCGGATCCGCTTCGTCCGCTGACTGCACGCGGCGAGGAACACTTCAGGAGCGGAGGAGTGGGAGTATTCCTCAAGGAAGTGGTGTTCGACCTCCCATACGTAGTCATAGCCGAGTTGATCCGCAAGTTCGACCTGATCAAGGGCGTCTTGAAATAACTTCAGTTCATCGCCATCGTTCCACGGACGCGGGATCTGGTGTTCGTAGAATATACCAAATTGCACAGGTTACAACCTCCACTATAGCGATTTAGTTATCTGAAGATTTAGGAGGCGTTGGGCTTTCGTCATGCCAAATTCCAATCTCCTTGAAATAGCGGATTGCACCGGGGTGAAATGGTGTGCCGGTATCCTTCACAGCATTTTTGGGGTTAATTGCCCTGCCCGCAGGGTGTATCTTCACAACTTCGGCGCGCTGCTCGTAGAGAACCTTGGTGAATTGGTAGACCGTCTCCGCGTCCAAAGTCGCTGCGGTAATCAAGTGCATGGCACCGACGTTCATGCCGTGGAAGGGTTCATCTTGCCCCCGATATGTCCCTGAAGGGATAACAACGGCGTTAAAAAACGGATAGTTTTCAAACAGACTCTGTTTCGCTGTGTCATCAAACGGGATAAAGAAGATGTTCTGAGACGAACTGGCTCGCGTAATTGATGCGGTCGGGACTGCTCCACCCAAGAACGCAGCGGCAGCGGAACCGTCAGCGAGCATATCGACGGCACCGGCTTGGGTGTTGTGAAGCGGCGAAAAATCTTGGTAACTTACGCCGTGTGCAGCGAGGATCGGTTCCAGAAAATACTCAAATCCCGCACCCGCGGGACCCACCACTGCACGCTTTCCTTTCAAATCCGAAATCTTCTTTACACCAGAGGATTGTGGCGTGATAAAGAGGGCAACATTGGGAGCAAGGGTCATCACCACTCGGACGGGTTGCTCGCCTTTCCACGCACCTTCCCCGCGAACTGCGAAATAAGAGATCGCAGCGTTGGCAAGAGCAAATTCTAACTCACCTTTGGCGAGGCGCCGGATATTTTCCTGTGTACCTTTGGTCGCTTCCGCTGACACTTTCCAGTTCATGTCCTCTGTGTGGTTGCTGACGACCTGTGCGATCGCACCGCCGACGACGAAAAATGCCCCACCCGGCGGCGCTGTGCCCACGCTGAGAAATTTACGTTTTTGCGCGCTGGCGTTAGACATGGCGAAACTTAGTGAAACGATAAGCCCAATAATCACAAGGCAGATACAGTTAAGCCGTTTTCTTTTTTTTATTAAGTTCATTTGTTTATTCCTTTGATAAGAATAGATTAACCCATGTTGATAGGCTCTGTTGACATTTGATAAATTTAAGTTCATTTTGACCCACTTGAACCTTATTTCAGCGGTTCTCGTCTGTCCACAAGCAGCGATCGGGTCCATCGCACTGATAAGGCACCATTTTTGATAAGCTGCCTACGCTGTACTCCGGAAATTCATGCCCTGCTTCTATAACATACCCTTCGTTTGTAAGAATAGGCAATTCTAATTTGGCGAGCGCATCAAAAGGTTCGATTTCCAGCCACACATCATACTCACCTTCCACTGTTTTGTAAATGAAATCTGCGGAATGACTTTCATGTTTCAGAATCATGATCGCACCGGATTGTTTGACCTCTCCGTTAGATGAGCGGACTTTCAAACCCACGACAAGGTCATCTGTTGGTAGAGGATCCGATTTTACCTTAAACCATAAGCCGTGGGCAGATCCCTCCAGTGCTCCTTCATTTGGACCGAGAATTTGGAATGTGACGGTTGGGATCACACTCATAATTTATTTCTCCGTTTCATAGTGGATTTTAACAATTAACGATGCAGCGTGAATAGGCGATGTTGGGAGACATTACTTCAGCGGAGTGATAGGTAGTAAGTTGTGTTAGACTAACCGACCCGATACCGTTCAACCGCATCCATATCGAGCTCCACACCCAGCCCCGGTCTATCCGGAACTTTTGCTAGCCCGTCTTTAATGGTCAACGGTTCAGCAAGAAGTGAATGCTCTAGCAGTATGTAAAGCGAAACATGACTCAACGACGCATTCGGAAGGGCGGCGGCGAGATGCACCATGAAGACCGCGGAAACACCTGTAAAACCCATCTGGAGCCAGAACGGCTTATTCGCAGCGGAAGCGATGTTGGCACATCGCAGAATACCAGCGAGCCACCCACCCACCACGTAATAGTCATAAGCGGGCGAAGGGAGCGAAATCGTTGGTGACGGCGAACCAAAGTGGATTGCTAGCGGGAGACCGAGTTCCTTCTTGATCCGTAGATATCCCTCGACATCATCCTGAACGATTGGCGATTCCAAGCACTTGACGTGGGGATATTCTTTCAGCCGCCTTCCAAAAGAAATGGTGCGCTCTACAGTTCCAAAGGTGGTGTTGGCGTCAATCGTGAGTTCATAATCCGCCGGTGCTACCTCCGCGATGGCTTGAACCTGTTCGACCACGTCAGTGTGGGCACGGCGTTTGAACTTATGCACTCTAAAACCGCCTTCTAGCGCGATCTTTACCTCCTCTTGCATTGCCTCCGGTGGGAAACACTGCGACCAATATGCGATTGGTGCGCTCTCCTGACAGGGACCAAACATCCGCGCCATGGGCAGTCCCACCGCCTGGCCCATCAGGTCGTAAAAGGCGATCTGAAGGGGGCCCACGCTATCATCCATGATAAACTCAAAAGGGCTTCTACCGAGATACGTCTGGAGCTTCTCTACGGGGATGCCTGCGCCTTCCCCAATTCCTACGTTTCCCTCATCGGTGTGCACACGGTAGATCGACGTTTCCACAGTGGGCGGCGACGATTCCCGCCACTGTCTTTCATGCTCGCTTCGATTTGCTTGCAGCTCATCATCCGTTGCGCGATTGCCGAAGTTCCAACCTTTCCGAAGGTGATCACGGACACGCTCCATATAAGGGATCTCCACAGGAATCTGTTCAATTTGGGTAATTTTCACTATTTTTCCTTTCGCCTAGTAATTTTTATAACCTTTAGTGCGAGTTGGTGAGGAGATTGAATTTATTAGTTCATTGGTTCATTCATGACCCAATAACCCGATGAACAAATTATTTTCACGTTTCACGCATCACGTTTCACTTCCAGTCTTATTCCTCCAATGTGCTAACTGATCTTCATCCAACTCGACACCCAGTCCAGGACCTTCCGGGACATGAGCAACTTCAGGCCCAAGAGTGAGTGACTCTCGCAGTAAATCAGCCTCATGATAAAGGGGACCAATAATGTCTGCCGGGTAAGTTTCGCTGTCAATAGTGGGCATTGCAGCTGCGACGTGCAGCATCGCAGCGGTCCCAATCCCCAACTCCAAATTGCTCCCGATACTACCAACCGCGCCGGCAGCCTTTGCGACATGAACAATTTCGAGGGTGGCACTCAACCCGCCGTGCTTACCGGGATACACGCTAAAAATATCGGCGGCACGCGCGTTGGCTAGCAGCCACGCATCTGCAAGTGTGAAAAGGCTCTCGTCCGCCATGATTGGAATGTGCGTCGCTTCCCTGAGTTGTGCTAGCGATGCCGGATCATCGGGAGAGATGGGTTGCTCTGCGAAGAGTATATCGTAGGATTCAAGTTTGGGAAGCATACGACGGGCGGTATCTAGACTCCAACCACAATTGACATCAATGCCGATAGGAATCGTTGAACCGGCGACCTCCCGTACCGCTTTAACGCGCTGCAGATCTGTTTCTGGATCGAGTCCGACCTTAACTTTCAGACAACGCACTCCCCAATTGAGAAATCGCTCTGCCAGACTGACCGCTTGGGGAACAGCGAATGCACCGACAACCATCTTGATCGGGATTTTGCCGCGAACCTGCCCACCGAGTAGTTGATAGACGGGGACGCCTGCGGCTTTTCCAGACAGATCCCACAGTGCCATCTCTACCCCTGCCTTTGTGAACGGGTTGAGTTTAATCTCTTTGTCCATGACGGCTCGCAGCGAATTGATCTGGGTGGGGTCTGCGCCAACGAGTGTAGGGGAAATCAGTTCCTCAATAGCAGCGACGCAGCCCCGACTGGTTTCCCCACTCCAGCGAGGGGCGACTGTTGCTTCGCCTAGACCGACCAAATCCGTATCGGTGTGGATGCGAACAATGACGTAAGGCGAGTCGATATGTTCGCCGTGAGCGGTCTTCGTTGTCAATCCCGCCTTCAGGGGAACTCTGACGGGGATCGGTTCAATCTGTGTAATTCTCATGGGAAGTCTCTGTTTGCGTAGGAACGTAGTTGGCTAAATACGTGGTGTGTAAATCGGTAGGCGTGTGCTACGACAAGATGCACAGTGAAATTATGTTCTGTCGGGAATCAATCGAGCTGAATGAATTGTCTATATTCAAGTTGAGCCATTCACCTGGGCCCCTCTGCTTTCCACGATAACCTTTCGGCTATTGTTCCTTATCCTTATCCATGTAATGAGTAAGGAGAATCTCATATAGTTTGTCGACCTTCTTATCAACCCCATCTATTTGAGTTGAGAGATTTTCTTCAACTCTATCCACCTTCTTATCAACTCTATCTACTTGAGTTGAGAGATTTTCTTCAACTCTATCCACCTTCTTATCAACTCTGTCTACTTGAGTTGAGAGATTTTCTTCAACTCTATTTATTTGAGTTGAGAGATTTTCTTCAACTCTATCCACCTTCTTATCAACTCTGTCTACTTGAGTTGAGAGATTTTCTTCAACTCTATTTATTTGAGTTGAGAGATTTTCTTCAACTCCATCTATTCTCTTATCAAGGGGTTCTTTAACAAACTTGATCATCAGCAAAAATAGGGTTATTACTGAAACAGCAATCCCTATGACTGTAAGGATTATTGGTATTACCATTGTAATCTCCAATTAGATCAGGATTTGAGCGTAAATTATATCACAAACCTTGATTTGACATACTCTCCGCCCTAAAGGACGGCGATTCTTTTGTTGGTCTAGCCAACATTCTCTGCTCAGGCAGAGCAACATCGGGTTTCTAATCGAATCCCAACGGGCGGTGCCATGGCCACCTCTACAGGGACATTAAGTCGTCCCTGATACTTTTTACGGATGTTAATTGCACCTACACCATCTCGGTGATATTCAAAACCACACTTGCATTTGTAGTTTCGGTTGGATGGTTTATGGCGATGCCCACAAGCGGGGCAAGTCTGTGAGGTATATTTCTCACGAATCGTTTTGACCTTGATTCCTACTGCTTTGCATTTATCGGCAATCAACGTTGACAGTTTAGCAAACGGCCATTGATGAAGTTTCTGATTCGCTTTGTGTCCATAGTTAATAGTATCCCGAATACCAGTCAGATCGCCGAGAACCACTACACCGATATTATGCCTTTCGCAGAGTGCAGCAAAAGCAGCAGTATGCTTGTGAAGTGCATCCTTGATTTGATTGTCGATCCGATTGATCCTTTTCCATTTTCGTTTAACCAAGTGCCACCATTGTTTAGAACCTCGCTTGCATCTATCAATCTTTGCGTTGAAACCTGCAACCACCTTGTTTCGCAGGCGATATAGCGATCGGATATATCGTCCATTGAAGATATAGGTGTGCAGCCCATCATGGCAGACCATTGGGTGAATCTCACCCAAGTCTACGCCCATGATGCCATCCCCTGGTTCCAGCGTTTCTATCGTGAGATTGTAGGTGAAATGGAGTTCGTATTGACCATGTTTGTAGCACAAGTCAATCGTTGCAATCGCATCGGCTTTAGACATATCAAAGCCACTGGGAAGGGAAATAGCCAAAGACTCCCTTCCTTTTCCCATAGACAAAACAACTTGTTTGCCGAAAGGATTGTCTTGAAAACGAATTGCTGATTTTAGCCACCGAGTTGTCATGAATGACTTTTGTTTGTTTGGAGGCTTCGGTTTTTGGATGCCACCGCTTTGTTTGAGTGCCCAAAACGACTTCCAAGATTTGAAATATCGTTTTCTCACGTCTTGTATGCTCTGTGAATGAAGGGGTTGAGACTTTGACAATTGTTTGTCTATCCGCCCCTCACAGTCGGGGCCTATCCAAAAATCATAGTGGGCATGAGGATAGCCACGTTGCCATTGATACCAGTCCATCAACTTCAGGCACTCATTCCAAACATCAGCACTTGCAGCATTGATTTCAGAGTAGATAGGTTGGGTCTCAATTTTTAGAATACTTGTCCTAACCAACTTCAATGTCAAACGCCTTTCTGATCCGCAACATACTGCTTGAGTGCTTCTAAGGTTACACCTCCAGTAGAGGCAATGAATTTAGAACCTGTCCAAAGCTGGGGAAGTCTCTTCTTGAGTGAAGGGAATTCTTCACGAAGGGACTTGGAAACAAAACCTTTGATCCGCCCAACAACAGCACCCACCGCTTCTGTGGGCGAGATACTGGCTAACAAGTGGACATGATCGGGCATACATTCGACAGCCCTAACTGTATATCCATATTGCTCTTGGGCTTCACACACAAGAGATTTAATCCGTGATTGCATCTCAGGAGACAAAACAGATCGCCGATACTTGGCACACCAAATGATGTGATATTCACAAGCATATACGCCATGACGATCTGATTTATACTTCAAGTCGTATGTTTCAACTTTCATTAACTATCTCCATTTCTGTATTGGATTGGAGATAGTTTACACGTCTTTGTTAGTGTGTCAAGTTTAATTTTTGTGTAAGGTCTTAGCCAATCTGTATCCCCGCCCCCGATAAATCGGGACGAAGACGCTTAAAAGACCGGGTTTTAGATCGGAAGATTTTGATAACTACAGACATACTTTGAAGGTTCAAAATTCATGAGACAACATCGCAGTTGAAGTGAGACTTATAGGAATAGATTGCTATAGATGGCTGTAAACTATCATTGTCTCACAGTACGTTGAGTTGCCCCCAATTCTCGTAGATAATGTTGTGGATTGCCTCTTCGGGAAACTTTGGGAAGTTAGTCCCCTCAACGATATCGTTCACTTTATGCTGCCCGGCGATAACCTGCTCCGGGGTAGCGGAGGGAAAATCGGATCCGAAAATCAGCTTGTGCTCTACCCCGTACTCAAGTGCTGTGATGAATGCTTGATAGTGCCGCCACGGACGATAATGGAGTGCGGAGATATCGACATACAGGTTGGGATGCTTGCGAATCAGTACCACGCAATCGGTTTCCCACGGATGCCCCATGTGTGCGATGATCATGCGGAGGTTCGGACAGGCGACTGCGATATCCTCCAACATAACGGGATTCGAGTATTTCAACGGTCCGGGACGAACAAAGGAGGTGCCCTGATGCCAGATTGTCGGGATATCCAACGCTTCAGCTTTTTTGAATAGCGGTAGGTGTTTCGGATCCTGCGGGTCAAAGTTCTGGTAGATAGGTGCGACTTTCAGTCCGCGAAGTCCAAGCTCCTCGACGTTGTAGACAAGTTGATCCACACAGTCTTCATCGTTCGGATCGACCGAGCACCAACCGATAAAGCGATCTGAATGCTGGTTGACAAAATCCGCGACCATCTCTTGCGGGATGTTGATGCCGCAGAAGGGTGCTTTCAACCCGAACACAACAACCTTATCGCAACTCTTGGTCGCTTCAAGTAGGGTTTCAGGTGTAGAATCGAAGGCGTTCTTTTCCTCTTCCTCCTCACCGGCGAAATAGACGTCCGGCGTAATTCGCATCTTCGCTTTCTTGGCGGCAAGCGCGAATTCGACAAATTCGTCTGAATAGTGATCGGGATACCAACCGAGATTCGTGTGGATGTCAACAAGCATTAAAACACTCCTTCTATTTTGGATTCTTTGCAGCTGATCTTGCATAAAACGGTAGTCCGCTAAATTGGGGAATTATGCTATCATACCGCCATGAGGAAGTCAATTGATAAGTGCTCTAAACATTCTCAAAGCGATTCAATCAGATGCCCCTTCAGCACGTCTTCGTCGAACTCAATACCTAGCCCTGGTCCCGTTGGTGGAATGATGTAGCCGTTCTCGAACACAAGCGGTTCTTTGAAGATTGTCTTGTGAAGCGGCCCTTGGTTCGCCTCTTGGATAAGGAAGTTTGGAGAGCAGGTGTCGATCTGAATCGCGGAGGCAGCCGCTATGGGACCACAAGCCATATGGGGTGCAATGACCGCATAGTGGGCTTCAGCGATGATCGCGATCTTTTTCGCCTCCATGATCCCACCGCACTGTCCGACATCCAACTGGATAATCTGGGCGGCTCGTTTTTCAAGCACCTGTGAGAACTCATACTTTGTAACCAGTCGTTCCCCCGTGGCGATTGGAATGCTTGTGTGGGCGGCAACTCTTGCCATCTCATCGACATTCTCTGGGGGGACTGGCTCCTCGAACCAGAAGGGGCGATACGGTTCAAGATAATCGGCGACGCGGATCGCACTATAGGTGGTTAGCTGACCGTGCGTTCCGATACCCACTTCTATTTTGTTGCCGACGGTCTTTCGGATGCTTTCAAATATCTTCGCAGCGTGTTCAATCTCCCACAGTGGAATATCCCTCGGTATGGGATACTCTGGCATAAATGGATCGAGTTTGCAGGCGGTATTGCCGGCTTCGAGCAGTTGCGCTGCGACCTCCCCCGCCTGTTCGGGGTTATCTCGAAACCCGCCGCCGGGCATGTATGCGTAAGCCCGAAGTTTATCGTGGTACTTGCCGCCCAGAAGATTGTAGATCGGTTGATTTGTTGCCTTACCAACGATGTCCCATAGCGCCATTTCGATTGCACTAATCACTGGCGTTGCGTGGAGACTTGGGTGTCGGAAGTCGTGGCGGGAAGCGTACATCCGATCCCAGAGTCTCTCGATGTTGAATGGGTTTTCGCCGATGATAAACTCCCGTCCCATCTCCTCTATCAGGTGGATCTGCGACTTCAGGTCCTCCAGATTACGTGAATAGGTATTCCCGGTGATACGCTCGCCCAATCCGGATATGCCTTCGTCGGTTATGAGTTCCAGAAACAGCAGGTATCTACCACCACTGTAAGGTGGCTCGTTTTCAACGACCATCGTTTTGAGATCAGTAACTTTCAATGTATGCTCCTCTCTGAATCATGTTTATGGTAGATTTCAGAGTTACCTAGACAATCCCAACGCACAGCCAACCCCCTAAATCCCCCTTATCAGGGGGACTTTGGAAGCTGCGCGAAGATCGGAGTTATTGGTAAATGTCTACTTATTTCTCTAATTTACTATAGTTGAATCACAGACGTGCCACCCAGCGGCGTAATTGCAGCTCCAAATCGTCCGCAAGATCTCCATGATCTGCTACCACATCGCGCTGGTCATATGGATCTGTACCCCGATCGTATAGTTCGCTGGGTGCATCCCCCTCCAGCGGGACGTGCAACCGCCACGCCGTATCCTGAATTGACCACGAGCGACCGTGGTGTCCTGTGTAGGCGTAGTCGCGCACACGGTCTGTCTCACCACGAATTAATGGCACAAGGCTATGTCCGTGCAAGGTAACCGTCTCCGTTCCTAGTTGCATATCCTGCGGGAAGAGCTCTGCGGTCGGACGCGGGCCTGTGCGAGACAAGGTCAGGTTCTCGCCGATTTCGAGAAGGTCTAAGATAGTGGGGAACAGATCGGTCGGTTGAACAAGTGCGTCAATCACACCTTGATGTGAGTTGGCAGATTTTATCGCCTCTGGCGGACGAAACACCATCGGAATCCTCACCAATTCCTCATAGTTCCACGGTCTCGCCTTACGGATAATTCCGTGCTCCCCAAACGGTTCGCCGTGATCACTTAGCCAGACAATCAGCGTGTTTTCGAGCAATCCCAAATCTCGCACATGATCCACCAGTACCCCAATCCACTTGTCGGTAAACGTGACCTCCCCCGCGTAGAGCGAGCGGACACGGACGATTTCATCAGGCGTGAGATAGTCGTGCTCACTCTTGGCTTGTGGCTTCTCAGTCGAGGGGCTGCCGATCTTTGTACAGGGACCTGCCACCGGATCGATGATGTCCTGTCCAGAGTAGTCGGCAGCTTTGTACATAGACCAGAACGGTTCGGGCGGATCCCACGGTTCGTGTGGATCGAAGTAATCTACCCAGAGAAAGAGTTTATCTTTTTTGCCCTGTTGGTTCACCATAGCGTCGAGCCAGCGAATCGCTTCATGGGTCACGCGCGGAGCGAAAAAATCCTCTTCGGTCTGGAATGTGGAGCGGTTTTTCATGTATTGCTCGAATCGAGGTGCCCACAGTGCATCGGTATCATCTCCGCGTAGCCGGTGCCAGATGTTCGTGTCAACGGTGCGGTCATCAATAATCCACGGGTCATATTCCTGTCCCCGCACAAAGACCGTTGTATCGAAACCGCGCCCTATGTTATACACCGGCTTATGCCCATGGTATACGTCGGTGACGAGGGCACTGGTGTATCCGTGACTCCACAGGACTTCGGCAAGCAGATAATCCGATTCCTGAAAAGGCTGCCAAGGACGGAACGGGAAACCGACGCGTCCCGTCCACCATGTGGTGCGAGTCGGTATCGTGGGCAAGCTCTCGGCATAGCAGTGCGAAAAGAGGACACCTTCCGCCGCGAGTCGATCGAGGTTAGGGGTAGCAGTCTTCTTTATGCCCTCAGCGGTGTGATATTGGACGGCGTTGATACCGCCCACACCGTCGTAGCAACCACAGTGGTCTGCCCGTAGTGAATCATTGACAATACAAATGATGTTCATGTCTACCTCCTATAGGTAGGGTGGCCACTGCCAGCCTCTTTTTGTGGCGAACCAGAGTTCCTCTGGGTCCGGTTTCGGTGCTGTCCGTAGCCTTCTGAGGACATCTTCGTCGTATTCGATCCCGAAGCCGGGCTTCTTCGGAGGCGAGATCTCGCCGTTTTTTGGAAGAATCGGGTCTATGACAGCCGATGAACCTTTAGGAGGTGGCGCGAACCTGAAGCATTCAACGAACAGTCCATTTGGCACAGCTGCCACCAGCGATGCTGCGATCTCGGTGGTTGCATGGGGGCACATAGGCAGGCCGTATGAATCGGCGATGGCGGCGATCTTCACCCACTCGGTTACGCCCCCGGTCCGGACGATGTCTGCTTGGACGAACTGCACAGCTCCCTGTTCCATCAACTCCCTGAACTCCCACTTCGTTGCGTGCGTTTCACCGAGGGCTATCGGGATGCTTATCTCTTTGGCGAGTTTGACATGGTTGTCTAGCTCGTCGGGGGGCAGCGGCTCCTCGAGCCAGTAAATGTTATACTTCTCCAATTTTGCCGACATTCGTATTGCTGCATTGAGACTCCAGCCAGAATTGACGTCTATCGCTAGGTCTACATTGGGACCAATGGTCTCCCTTACCAACTTAACCCGTTCCACGTCTTCGCTTGTATTTCGCCTCCCGACCTTCATCTTCACCATCTTGAACCCAGCTTCGACGAACCCGGAATAGATATCGACAAGTTCTTCCTCACTAGCGAGGAGGCTGACGCTGCTGCCGTACGCCGCCACCGTGTCCCGGTGGGCACCAAGCAGTTTGTGAACCGGTTGATTGAGAATCTTCCCTTTCAGATCCCACAGGGCGATATCTATCCCGCCAATGACGGATAGAACAACACCTCTCCTGCCCCACCGCACGCTGCCCCAATATAGCTTGTCCCAGATCCGCTCGGTATCAAGGGGATCCTCACCGACAACTAGCGGTTTGAACATGTGCTCAATGAGCAGCTTGTTCAGTGTGACACCTTCGGGACCCACCTGCGGTTCGCCAATCGAGGCAAATCCTGTCACACCTTCGTCGGTGGATATTTGCACGAGCGAACTTGCACGAATCGCAGGATTCACCACCGTAGCATCGGTACTCTGCTTGACGTTGGCGTACACGGGGTCGGATAGTTTTACATCTGTGATTTTCATCTGATTTTCTCCTGTTTGGTTTCATTAGCTAGCATCAGCTACGCACTTATCTGCGTCTCGTTCACCGCGTAGACGCTCTGGAATATGTCTTCGTTGACCTCTAACCCAAGACCCGATGCGTTGGCAACGGCATACGAACCGTTCTCAAGTGTAAAGTCGTCAGGCTTGTATACGCTCGGCGCGCAGCGCTCGTCTTCGATGGTGATGAACGACTCGGAAGCCGCTCCCCATATCAGTGATGCGCGGGTGCCGAATACGCCGTTGTGGAAGCAGTGCGGCTGCGACCTAGCACCGTACCTGTCTAACTGTTCTTCGATTTCGTTCCAACGGGAGAAACCGTGCCTGACGATATCCGGTTGGTAACCGTCCATCAAGCCATCTTCCATCATATCCACGTATACGTCGCTGATTGGATCGGGATCTACTTCACCGCACACCAACAGCGCCTCCGAACCAACCTTCTCTTGGATGTCCCTGATCACTCGATAGTCTTCAACACTCGGCGGGACCATCTCCTCAAGCCAGTACACATCCGCGGGCTCCGTCTCTCGGATGAACATCTCCAGTAGATCTAGGCGGTCCCTATATCCGAAGTTGCCGTCGGTCAATATCTTTGCGTCCGGTCCAATGGCTTCCCGCACGGCATGAATAACCTCGATATCGCGCCGAGTGCCCGCCTCTGGGTTCATCCAGCGACCACACCTGCCCGTCTTAATTTTGAACTGCCTCCACCCGGCGTCAAACCCCTCTTTGGCTTGTTCGGCGACCATCGCTGCACCTTTTTCGGGGAAGTTCAGGTCACTGAAGTAAAGGGTTGTGTCGTAGGCATCTACGCGGTCACGTTTCTTACCACCAAGCAGGTCTACGCAGGAAACGCCCATCGCTCTGCCGACCAAATCGTATGCGAGGATGCTCATCCATCCCTGCCCTCGAAATGCGCGTTTCGCCTCCTTTGTTGGACCCGTGACGCGGCCATCGGAGACGTGCAGCAGTTCATCCAGTCGTTTGCCGAGAAAGACCGCTTTGAGCTGGTTCATAGCGTCTGCTACTGACCCGTCTCTGCCGATTGCTCCGAGGTGCCCCTTGTTGATTGCTAGCCCTTCAACTCCGCCATCCGTGCGAGCACGGGTAAGCCATTCAATTCCTATTGACCCGTGCCCCCAGTTGTAGGCGTTCCTAGCAATTTCATGGGGGTACCGGGCTGGAATTGGGGTCACACTAATTTCGGTAATCCGTTGCGATGTCATTTTAATACACCTCACCTTTCATAACAAACCGGCTGCTATGGTGAATTCTATAATTACTTATACCCTTTCGATGCACAGCCAACCCCTTAAATCCCCAACCCCCTAAATCCCCCTTGTCAGAGGGACTTTTGGGACTTTGCTAAAGGGAGCTAGTGGTGAGCGTCTACTTATTTCTATAATTCACCATAAATAAGTGAACACAATTCCCAACACCTTATATTGTAGAGGGAGGCGTGATTTCAGTCAACCCAAAAGCCGGTGCAGATTGACGGATTTCAGGGGCAAAACTTCGCGCAATTGACATCAGGCATTAGGGGCATTTTATTCTCCCAGATTATTGTCTGAATCACGGATAAACGCGAATTGAAGGATTACACGGAGAAAAAATACCCACAACAATTGGTATAAGAACGCGCAATGAATTGCGCTACTACAAACTGCGGAGCGCACATGCACAGATTGGGAAATCTGTACCCACAAACAACCCCCTAAATCCCCCAACTCCCCTGACAAGGGGAGAAGATAAGAGGAGATCTTCTCCCTTGTCTTTCCCCTCTTATCAGAGGGGTTCAGGGGGACTTTGGGAAATGTCCACTTATTTCTCTAATTCACTATAAATAGCCCTATGTCAGGCGTACTCTATATTTGACACGGTTCTTTGTGTTCAGTATAATAATTCAGGTTGTCACAAAGTAGTAGGCATACTCCGTATGCCGTAACCTCTGCAAATTAGCATATCAGGAGACATTTTTTATGTTTAAGTGCTATTTAGTGGCTTGTAAGCAGCGTCGCATCGCACTCATTTGTCTATTGATTCTCATCGTCGGTTCTCAAAATGTATATCCCCAACAGGGGGTAGCCCAAGATGCTTACGCCATCTTTCAACAGAGCTGTCTCATTTGCCACGGTCCTGATGGTGCTTATAAAGAGACACTCTTAATGGAACACAACGCACTCATCGAAAAGGGTTCGGTTGTGCCGGGCAACCCCGATGCCTCAGAACTGTATAACCGATTACTGACCACCGACACAGCCAAACGGATGCCTCTCGGACAACCCCAACTGCCTGCCCAAGCGATTGACACCATCCGTAACTGGATATTAGCCGGTGCTCCTGATTGGGCGGCAGCCCCTACGACCGATGCCGACTTCATCTCTCCTGTTGAAATACTCAATGCCATTGAGACTCACGTTATGTCCCTTGCGCCCTTTGATCGTGCCTTTGCCCGATACTTTACAATGACACATCTCTATAACGCAGGTGAGACGGCAGCGGTTCTTGAAGCCTATCGTAACGGGCTGTCCAAATTGGTCAACAGTCTATCGTGGGGCGGCGCAGTCATCAATCCACAACCCATAGATCCCCAAGGGACAATCTTCTACATTGACCTCCGACACTACGAGTGGGATGTCAATAACGCGTGGACGCAGATAGAAGCGGTATATCCCTATCATATTGGGTTTGATGCACCGGCACAGAGTGGACTAAAGGAACAACTAGGGCGATTACAGACGGAGACGACAAGCGATATACCATCGGTTCATGTCGATTGGTTCGTGGCAACGGCATCCATCCCACCGCTGTACCACGATTTGCTATCCCTACCATTGACGGATGGGGAGTTAGAGACCCGATTGGGTGTTGACGTGGGTCGTAATCTTCGTGATGCACCGGGGGTGCGTGTCTGGCGGGCGGGTTTCAACAATTCGGGTGTCTCCAATCACAACCGGGTGGTGGAACGACACGCTTTTCGAGACGGGGCGTATTGGAAAAGCTACGACTTTGCAGGGAGTGTTGGGACGCAGAACATCTTTAATCACCCCCTCGCTTTCACCCATGATGGCGGAGAGGTTATCTTCAATCTGCCCAACGGATTGCAAGGGTACTACTTGGTCAATGCGTCCGGTTCACGACTGGACGCCGCACCGATAAACATCGTTTCCAACCCCGCAGCGAGTGACCCGACGGTGCGGAATGGATTATCCTGTTTTGGTTGTCATACGGAGGGCATGAAGACCTTTGAGGACCAGGTGCGCTCGGTGATAGAGAGCAGTGCCACTCCAGACGCGCAGGCGTTGCGGCTCTATGTCGAGCAGGCAGAGATGGATGTGCTCTTACAGGAGGATATGGAGAGGTACAAGGAGGCATTGGCAGCGACAGGCGGTGCGGTTGACGATATTGAGCCGATTGCCCGTTTCCATGAGGCATTTCAAGGCGATGTGGACGCTGCATACGCCGCTGCGGTGCTTGGGCTAGAGACGGAAGCCTTTCTTGAGAAGATCCGTAAAAATGTGGGACTACAGAATATAGGCTTGCTGGTGTTAGATAGTGCGAATGGGAGTATGAAACGGGATGCATGGAGGTCTAATTTCAATGCGATGATTTACGCTTTGGATTTCCCAGAGGCGGAGGTTGACAGTCCGTCGCAGCCGGAAGTGTTACCGGGGACCATTGTTCAGATCCCCGATCCCAACCTGTACGCCGCAATCACAGAGGCACTTGGCAAAAGTCCCAATGCCCCGATTACTGTGGAGGAGATGGAAGTACTGGGAAGACTTAAAGCACGAAACAAGGATATCCAAGATTTAACGGGACTTCAGTTTGCAACTAATTTGAGGAGTTTAGATCTCGAAGAAAATCAGATTTCAGATGTCTCACCGATAGCAGGATTAATTGAACTGGGTGCTCTCTTCCTAAAGCGAAACCCCGTATCCGATCTATCGCCCTTGAGGGACTTAAAAAATCTCACGGACCTATGGATTGGTATTACTTTGGTATCCGATCTATCGCCGGTTGCAGACTTAATAAACTTGAAACGCTTAGGTTTTAATAACAATGATATATGTGATATATCACCTCTGGCAGGGCTCATCAACTTGGAATACATTTTCGCTGGAAGCACTCCCATATGCGATATATCACCGATAGCAGGACTAATTAATCTGGACTTCCTTTTTCTGTCGGGACACCCCTTCTCTGATTTATCACCTCTGGCAGGATTGACAAAACTGGAAGAGCTAACTCTTGGCAGCACGAATACTATATCGGACCTAACGCCTTTGGCAGGCTTAACAAGTTTGAAAGTGTTGAAAATTGACAAGAGCGGAGTATCGGATATATCGCCACTAGCAGGATTAACCGAGCTAAATTTTCTACGGCTTATAGGCAACAATAACATATCAAATATATCACCCCTTGCGAGATTAACCAATTTAACATGGTTAAATCTTGAAGGAAATAACATCTCGGATGTATCCCCGCTTGCGGGGTTAACCAACCTCACATGGCTAGGGGTTTATAACAACAATATCTCCGACATGTCGCCTCTGGATAGGTTACGCGAGAGCGGAAATACAAAAGTCCTTTGGCACGGTAATCCAGCTTTCCCCACGGATGCTCCGAAAATAGAGGGACCGTGGTTATGGGTCATGTTACCGGACACAAGACTGGAGAGCGATACCGATTTACTTTCAGAAGCGACTGGAGGCACAGCCACAGAGGTGGAAGTTGCTACCCACGGCGCAATAAAGGGAGCCTCTGTCGGTGATGATGTGTGGACACTCCGCCGGCTCCCTGCAGGGTGGAAAAACATTGAAAATATGATTGGTGGCGGCGTCGCTGGTGCCACCCTCTACGGCACAGTGTCTCTATATTCACCACGCGAACAAGAGACAACAATGTACGTCGGTAGTCATCAAGATTTTAGGGTTTGGCTCAACGGGATTCTGATCTACGAGTCGCTTACTTACCATGCGAGTCTCGATTACACTGATTTTCTCCCGGTCACGCTGAAGCAGGGGAGAAATGTTCTGTTAGTGGCGGTTAAAGCTTGGTATAACGCCCATTTTGGGTTTGAAGAAGGCACGGAATACACAGTGGCAAATCCCGGTGTCGGCTACACTTTTTCTCAGACACCAATTCATACGGGCGATACCTTTACCCTCGACATCGGCGCAGAAAATGTCTTCGACTTCGCAGGCTGGCAGTTCGATATTGCGTTTGATCCTGCTGCACTTGAAGCCCTCAGTGTGAGCGAAGGAGATTTCCTGAAGACGGATGGCGGAACGACATTCTTTCAGGATGGGAGCATTGATAACGCAGCGGGTAAAATCACGGGGCTCAGTGCGGCACGGCTGTCCGCCGAAGGTGTGACCGGCACCGGCACGCTGCTTCAGGTGCGGTTCAAGGCAAGGTCGGGCGGTGAAACAGAGTTGGCATTGGAGAACTTCCAGTTCGGCTCCGTCACCGGTGATAGTATTCCCGCTGGACCACATCAAATCCGTATCGCTGTAGAGGGGCAACTTGCCACAGGAGACGTAAATCGAGATGGTGTTGTCAGCATTCTGGATCTGATTCTTGTCGCACAGCAGTTAGGGAAAAGGGTGCCCGCCGGCTCGCCGGTGGATGTAAACGACGATGGTGTTGTCAGTATTCTTGACCTTATTCGCATCGCACAGGGGATCGGCAACACCACAGCGTCCGCCGCGCCGCCCATTGGATCAGAAAGCGTAGATGCTGCGACGCTAGCGGCGTGGATTGCACAGGCACGGTTGGAAGATGACGGTTCGCTCGCCTTCAAAGAGGGTATTGGGAATCTCCAAAAATTGTTAGCCTCGCTGATACCTGAAGAGACTGCCTTGTTGGCAAACTATCCGAATCCGTTTAACCCGGAGACGTGGATTCCGTATCAGTTAGCAGAGTCGGCAGCGGTGACATTGACAATTTATGATATGAACGGGGAAATGGTTCGCCGTTTGGCGGTAGGTTATCAGGCAGCGGGTGTATATCAGAGTCGCAGCCGTGCAGCCTATTGGGACGGACGGAATCAGCTTGGCGAGCCTGTTGCCAGTGGCCTCTATTTCTATACGTTAACCGCGGACGATTTCACAGAGACGCGGCGGATGTTGATACTAAAGTAGAATTTACTCCATTTTGGGCGTATGGAATAATATTTAGCTTAAGCTGTTGCTTACCTGATAATACTGCACACATGTCGCTCCTTTGGGGCTTGAGATTGTGGGAATATACCCTTTTCTATACACATGTCGCCCCTCTGGGGCTAAAATACTTGAAGGATTCCCAGACTATACACATTACACATTGCATTCCTTCGAGATCTTATCAGGGCGGACCGTAATGTATACCGTTCATTAATTCAATAAACCAATGAACCCATGAGCAAATGAACTACCTGCGGAAGGAGGACAAGCTAGAATGTACAAAAAACAGTATCCAGGACCCAATGCGGAGGTTGAGGAAGCCTTGGCAAGGGTTTGCACCGGACCGCACCAGACCCGACCCTTGGGGGCAAGGGCAGACGATCCAATCAAACCATCGGCGATCCTTGAGATCATTCTGAGGTCGGTCAAAGGTGAGTTGCCAGAGAATCAAGCGGTTTCAGAGGCACAGATGGGTGCGTTTTTCGCCGGGATGACGATTCGGAAGGGTTTCCCAAAAAAGACGCAGTGGAGCGAAGCTGAGATCGCGGCTTTCGACAAGTACCGCTCGGATTTAGATCGATTTATGCCTCCAGAGATCAGGTTTATTATGCAACCGGAGTTGGGATATACCCATACAAATCCCGATGAAGCGGTCGTTGTAAAAGCACTTGAAAAGATTTTGAGAGGCGGTCATTTAAGCTACGATGAAACGCGCCGGATGGGGGAGGCTATCCTGAATGGAGAGATGAGCGGAGCACTGAAGGGGGCAGCCCTCATCGGTCAGCGCATGAACCTTGAAAGCTACGATGAGGTGCGCGGATATCTAGATGCGACTTTCGGTCCAGAGGGGGTTCGCAAGGTTTCCGTTGAGTCGCTGACACATTTTGGTCAACCGTTCGATGGTGCGACACGCTACTTCAGACCGACGCTGTTTATCGCAGCGGTGCGCGCTGCGCTGGGTGAGCCATCTGTGCTGCACGGCGTTGACGAGATGCCACCGAAAAGCGGAATCACGGAGGAAAAGGTTCTGGGTGCGCTCGGTGCTCGCACAGATCTCTCCCTTGAGGAAGCGGCACGTCTAATCGAGGATCCAGAGGTTGGATTTGCTTATGTGAGTCAGCGCGAATATGCGCCCGGTGCATACGATGTCCGAGAATTACGGGTGCATATCAAAAAACGTCCCCCTTGGGCAGCGACGGAAAAAGCGCAGCAACTGTTCACCGCTTCCGATGCAAACTATATGGTGATTGGCTATTACCACCCCGGCTATGAAACGCCGTTGCTGCAGTTGATATGGGAACGCGGTTTTCGTGCAGGACTTGTGGTCAAAGGTGAGGAGGGAACCAGTCACTACGCCTTGCGTTTGGGGAATCCCTCAACGGCAGAGCGACAAGCGATAAATTATTCCCAAGGGTTTCGGCGTGTCGGTGGGCGGCGTGAGGATTTTTCGCTAGACATAGATCCATCGGAGTTCGGATTCGACTATGAGAAAAACCCGCGCATAGAAACGATAAGCCCTGAAGCGTTTGCGTCGGCGGGGATGGAGGCACTATCCGGTGGGGAAGGTCAGATATATGATCGACTGGTGCTCAATACAGCGATGACCGATTACCTGTTAGGGCTTTGGACGGATCCGCGCGAAGCGATTGAGCGAACGAAGGAAGCGATTGACAGTGGACGCGCTCTGACGCATTTGAAGAGGTATATCGCGAAAAGCAACCGATTTAGTTCCCTAGTTCATTAATGAACCAATGAACTAATCTCCAAGTTTCACCATTCCACCTGATAGGATAAGGTATCAGCAGCGTCCTCGTTCAATTCGTCGGCAAATTGGCTTAGAATCTCAAGTTCTTTTGCCTCATCGAATCTTGGTGCTTTTGCAGCTAAAAAATCGCGCAGAACCCCTTCCACAAATGCTGACCGATTCCCGAATTGCCCCAATAATGTATCAATTTCTTTGATTAAGTCCTCGGATAAAGTGATTGATGTTTTGACTTTCATACGGTTAGTATAGCCAATCAACCTTTATGTTCACACCTCGACAATCCAAGATATACGTTCCGGATTGACACCGTGATGTTCTGCCCAATCTGTCAAGGCTTGGGGCGGTGTGTCAACGTCTCGATACGCACCGAGAAGTTGTTTGTCTATATCGTTATCAGCTCGTTCTATTACCCGTTCATCCGGTGGATCAAGATTAATATCAACCTTCATCCATCGATAGGCGTAGCCGTAGATTATCACCTTTGAGATGGAATCGCTCAAGTTGGGTGCTGCGGTATGGAAGATCCGATTCTCAAAAAAGATAGCATCACCGGCGCGTAAACACGGATCTGCCACTGTGGGCGGGTCGGGTTCACCCTTGCGAATCGCCAACGGCTCTGGTCTCTGATGACTCCCGCGTGCCATCAATGTCATACCGGAGTTAGGCTCAAGAAAGTCCGTCAGACAGTAGCAGACTTTTATGCCGACTCGCGGCAAGCCTCTGTGTCCGAGATCTTCTGCAATGCCGATGTCGCGGTGCCATCCACGATCGGGAGGTGTTGTGTCGGGAGGTTGGGGCTTTTTGTAGATTAGTGAGGCTGTGTGAAGATGGATATTAGGGCTGAGCAACTGAACGACTCGTGAAATAGTTGTCGAGTTAGAGACGAGCGAGTCGAATGCTTCTTCCTGCACGATCCCGTCACGGCGTTGCGAATAGACGCTGTTAGGGTCGTCCATGAATGGTTTCATCAATCGGTCCCCCGCTTCAGTCAGACGGGTAACGGTCTCGGCATCAATAGCTTGGGGAATAATGAGAAAACCATCCGCATCAAAGTCCCGGCGTTGCGCCTCAGTCAGTTGAAAGAAATCCATTAAGTTATGAGCCCCCTCTAATCATGATGTGCACACCAAGTTGCGTGCCCCACTCCAGTACAAAACTTTTCCAATGTTATCACTGTGCTTTAGATGTGTCAAGCGAATTTGAGTGGTGCCCTAGGGACGTTTACTTCTCCCACGAAGACGAGAAGCCTCGTCCGTTCACTTGGTTCATGCGTTACGGCGATATGGAGTCGCCGCTCGATTGAAAAATTGCACCGAAGCTGCACCGAAGCTGCACCGAAAAAAGGTGTTTGGCTTAGAAGTCTAAAGCAGTATTTGGAAACAGCGCCTATCAAACGGGAGACTGGACGGCGCAGTTGGAAACAGCGCCTACCAAACGGGAGACTAGACAGCACAGTTGGAAACAGCGCCTATCAAACGGGAGACTGGACGGCGCAGTTGGAAACAGCGCCTACCAAACATGGAGAGCGAATTTTTAGAATCCACTATAAATAGCCCTAATCGGTCTTACGAAAATCTTGACTTTTCTATTAATTTTTGCTATGCTAGTACTCAATGTGGTTTAATTTGTATGAAGTCCCTTCTGATGCTGTGCAGATTAACGTCTGCCTTACATCTATATGCAATCAGAATTTGCTCCGGCGAACGCTGAGATCGAATCCGTGTTCCTAACAACGAGGAAAGGGGTAGTGATGCGAAAACGTATTCTGCTTACCGCTTCCGTATTTGCTATACTGCTATCGCTATCCACTTGGATTGGCTGTGCTGCTTCAAGTGGGGGTGGTAGCATGATGGAGGAAGAGGAGCAGGTGGTTGTGATAACAACGGATAAGGGGAAAATTGTAATTGAATTATATCCAGACTCAGCCCCTGCTACTGTTGATAACTTTACGAAACTCACTAGGAAGAAGTTCTACGATTGGCTAACATTCCATCGTAGAGTGGATAAACCGGGCCTGAATATTATTCAGGGAGGCGATCCGAACGGGGATGGGACGGGTGGTCCTGGATATACTATCATTGATGAACATAGCAACCCGAACCAAGTCCCTCATCAACGCGGGACAATTGCCATGGCAAACACAGGCAACCCCAACTCGGCAGGAAGTCAATTTTATATCTGTCTAAAGGCGCAGCCGCATTTAGATGGCCGGTACACAACGTTTGGTCAAGTTATTCAGGGTATGGCAGTCGTAGATCTGTTGAAGGTCGGCGACGAAATGAAAAAAGTTCGATTGGAGGCGAAGTCAAAATATGTTACTTCAGAATAAAAACCGACGAAGCTACATTGAACGTTTTACTGTGATGCTCCTCGCAGCATTGTTTACCGTATACCTTGTAAGCTGTTCGCAGGAACAGAAGGGTCCACCAAAGCCGAAGGCACGTCCAACAGTATCGGCTGACACGATGCAAGCAGCCAAAACAAAAATTGACATCCACAACGCCATGGCTGTCATTGAGACAGACAAGGGGGCAATTGAGGTCGAGTTTTTTGCGGACGCAGCGCCCAAAACCGTGGAAAACTTTCTCAAGAATGCACGGTTGGAATATTATAATCATGCGACATTCCATCGCGTTGAAGCCGGAAAACTGATTCAAGCCGGGTCGCGTTTTCCCACCGAAGATACGATAGCGATTGAGACAAGCGATCGCGAACCGGTGAGGGGAATCCTCGCTATGGCAAAGGCGGAAGGGGCGACTGTTGCAGATGCCACCCAATTCTTCATTTGTCTTGACACGATTATATTAGACAGTGACTACACCCTGTTTGGGCAGGTCACGAAAGGACTAGAGGTGGTCGACAGCATTGCAGTAGGCGACCAGATCATGACGGTCAAGGTTCGTGAAAAAGGTTAAAGATAGGCGATGGTGCAGATGAGCAATGAAAGCAGAGCATCGGCTGTTTTTCTTGCTCATTTGCGTTTCTAAAGATTTGCCCATTTCTTCCCGAAATCTATGTTAATTAAAAGAAAGGATTTTTTATGGCATTAACCATTATTCATACAGCCCGTCCGAGTCCGGTCTGGCAAGAGACATATGTTAGCGTTAAAAAAGGACAGCGCATGGTCATTGATGCACAAGGCGCGTGGTCTCCAGACACGCAGAATCGCATCTGCTGGTGCGGTGCCGATGGCATCCCGAATTTGCCCGCTGAAGAAGGGTTTCTGATGCCCGGTGCTAACGTCGGCGCGCTCATCGCAAAAATTGGCGATATGGTATTCGCTGTCGGTTCGCGATACGACAACGCCGCGCCGGCTGAAGGCGTAATCTTTCTCGCAATGAACGAGAATCCGGAGCACAACAATCAAGCCGGATCATTGCCCGCACAAATCATTATCTTTGATGAGTAGGAAATATCTATTATTCTATTCATGGATTGGTGATAAAGAGGTGTACAGATGGCAGAGACCTCAAATGAATCAACTTCAGATAGCTCCCAATCAACCGAACAAGAAAGACCTAAACTGCCGCCCATTGACTTTTCCGCCTTCATTGCCGAACTTGGGATGACTGCCGTTACTTACCTCGGTGGATATCAAAATCCGGAGACAAAAGAGGTGCTGGTAGATCTCGAAATGGCTAAGCGGACAATCGACACAATTGATCTCCTCAAGGAGAAGACAAAGGGCAACTTAACAGCGCCCGAAAGCAATCTGTTGGATAATACGTTATACAACCTCCGGATGACTTACATACGGATAGCGAACAATCCTCCACCTCCCCCAACGCCTGAAGCCTCAGAATCGACAAACGAAGCACCATCGGAGGAAACGAAGCCGGGAAGTGAATAGAAGGGGTGGAAGAATGGATTTCAGTTGGAAGCGGAAGGCTACACAGACTGAAACCGTTCGCTCCCCCGCAGTCGCTGGCAGTTTCTATCCGGACGCGCCGCAGGTCCTATCCGCACAGGTGGAAAAATTCATTGATGATGCGGAATTGAAAGAAACCGATGCCGAACTCATCGGGCTCATCGCGCCCCATGCTGGCTACGTCTACTCTGGTCATGTGGCGGGACATGCTTACAAACAGTTGATGGGGCGGTCTTTCGACACGGTGGTGCTCCTCGGGTTAAGCCATCGCTACCGAATTGACAGCGCAGCGATTTACCCGCGTGGTGTGTTCCGTACACCGCTTGGTGATATCCCAATTGATGAGGATTTCGCGGCTGAGATTATGCGCTTGAACAGCGACATCGTTGACTTGCCACCTGCTCACGCAAATGAGCATAGCCTTGAAGTGCAGCTACCCTTCCTTCAGCACGTCCTCTCCGACTTTCGTATCGTTCCTATCCTATTGCAAGATGACTCCCCGGAAAATGTCATTCCCTTGGGGCAGGCGATTGCAGAAGCTATGGGTGATCGATCCCCCCTATTGATCGGTAGCACCGATCTCTGTCACTATCCTACCTACGAAGCAGCGCGTAGATCAGATCAGGTTGTTATTGAGGCGATTAAGCACTTTGATCCCGATTACTTACGTCAGGAGATGGATGAATATATGCAGATCCACCCTACCCAAAATTTTCACTGCATGATGTGCAGCACCGGCGCGATCTATACGACGATGAGGACGGCGAAAGCGTTGGGTGGGAACCGGATTGAGGCCCTAAAAGCAGCCAACTCTGGCGATGTCCCGATCGGGGGACGGGATCAGGTGGTTGGGTATATGGCGGCGGGGATTTATGGGTAGGAGGGTAAATGACGACCTTAGTACGTTGCTAGAGAATCTGTAGGTCGAGTTTCCATACTCGACACCTACTAGGAATAACCGACTTCACCCCGATTTATCGGGGGTTACTGAACGACGTGTGGTGGTTTTCTCGATATATCGTGTATCACCCCAAAGCGACACCTGTCGCCCCTCTGGGGCTTTGAGGTGTATAGGGATCCGGTTTTTCTATAAACATTCCGCCCCGCTGGGGGCTTTAGTTTTACCTGTCGATAACCCGGTCTTATAGTGGCCCTCAACCCCGCAACTCAACTCCGTTCTGAGAGTCTCCGACCTACGTACTGTCCCTATCAACTTGGGTTAAAATAAATAGAATCGTTGTGGAATAAATTGCAGATGTGATATAATAACTCCATATTAAGATAAGGAGAACCGATATGGCTCAAAAAATACCCTTCATGAAACTAAGCGGCGCAGGCAACGACTTTGTTATTATTGATAACCGTGAAAGCGTTGTCCAATACAAAAATACCGATTTTGTCGAAAAAGTTTGCCAACGCCGGATGTCTGCCGGCGCAGACGGTGTGCTACTCGTCGAAAATACGGATAAAGCAGACTTCCGTATGCGCTATTTCAACGCGGACGGCAGCGAAGCGGAGACCTGTGGAAATGGTGCGCGTTGTATCTCAAGGTTCGCCTATATTAACGGCATCGTTTCGGAGCGGATGTCCTTTGAAACACAAGCCGGAATTTACGAATCCGAAATTGTAGGCTCCGATGTCAAGGTCCGGATGAGTGATCCAACGGACCTCCGATTGAACTTTCCGCTTCACTTAGAAGATGGTGTCCACAATATCTCTTTCGCCAACAGTGGTGTTCCCCATGTCCTCTTTTTCGCAGAAGATTTGGAAGGAACCGATGTGTTCGAGCTTGGCAGGCAGACCCGCTATCATGACGACTTCAAACCTGCGGGGACAAACGCCAATTTTGTTCGGGTCAAAGATTCTCAAGCCATTGATATCCGTACCTATGAACGCGGTGTCGAAGATGAAACCCTCGCTTGCGGCACAGGCTCTATTGCCGCTGCGATCGTCTCCGCCGCGCTAGGGAAGGTTCAATCTCCGGTCGCTGTGAAGACCGCCAGCGGTTCGGTGCTGACCATCCATTTTGACCTAGCTAATGGCGAACCGGAAAATGTCTATCTGGAAGGGGATGCCCGAATCATCTATTCAGGTGAACTCACAGAGGACGCTTGGACGTATTAACAGGATTTTCGTGGTAATTCGATTATCTCGGCAACCGTAGCCTTTTTTGGAGGACAAATTGAAGAAAGTCTTATTGATCGTTAATGGTCCGCATCCCCCATTTAGTGAGTTTGCGGATATGTTTAAGCCGTTGGTTGAAGCTGCCGGGCAATTTGAAGTAGAGATTAGCGATGACCGAAACCGATTGACAGATCCCTCTGCTTTTGATGCGGTTGCACTATACATCGGTGGCGGCGAAATTACGTCTGAGGTTGAGCGTGGGTTGACCGGGTATGTCAGAGGTGGCGGCGGATTACTCGCAGTGCACGGTGCCAACGCCGGACTCGGACAGTATGATGACTACATCGAACTGATTGGCACGGAGTTCATCCAACACGACCCGTTAGCACCGTTTGAAGTGACAGTAGAAGATGGCATTGACGATATCCTGCCGCGCCTCAACAAGCAGTTCCGGATCGTAGATGAGTGTTATCAGATGAAAGTTCGCACGAACGCACCTTTGCGCTATTTTCAACACGGTGCGTGGCGACTTAAAAAATATCCGCTCGGCTATGTGCGCGACTACGGTGAGGGAAAGGTGTTTTACACCGCGCTTGGACACGATAACCGCGCCTTCGGCAATACGGATTTTCAAGACCAACTACTCAAAGGGCTTCGCTATGTGACCAACCTGAAGGATAATCCAGCGATCCGCATCGGCTTGGTAGGCTACGGTCCGCTGTTTAATATGGGCAGCCATCACGCTGGTATGATTGCGCAGACCCACGGATTTGAGTTAGCAGCTGTCTGCGATAGGGATCCCGAACGCCTCCGCGCTGCGAAGGAGGAGCAAGGTGAGGGAATTACTACGTTCACCGATGCAAAGGAGATGGCAGAAAGTGGTCAAATCGATCTCGCTATTGTGATTGTGCCGCATGTCTATCACGCGCCGGTTGCGAAGATCATGTTAGAGGCGGGGTTACATACCATCACCGAAAAACCGTTTGTCGTCCATGTCTCCGATGCGGATGAATTAATCGCACTTGCACGCGAAAAGAACGTCATGCTCTCGGTTTACCACAACCGCCACTGGGATCCAGATATCCTTACCCTTTGCGATGCCCTTGAATCGGGTACGATTGGAGAGATATATTCGATTGAATGTAACATGGTCGGCTACGGTGCGCCCGGACAGATGTGGCGAGACCATAAGGAGATTTCGGGCGGGTTATTGTACGATATGGGAGCGCATCAGTTTGAGAAGATCCTGCAATTAATTCCTCAACACGACCGAAACGGAAACCGCATTAATAAACGTGCGACACTGTACGGCAATTTCCTCAAACGGCATTGGCAAACCAATTCGGTTGAAGATTTCTGCCGGGCGTATGTGCGGTTTGACAGCGGCTTGGAAGCGCAGCTCATCCAGTCGAATCTACACGCAGCTGATAAACCGCTCTGGACCGTACTCGGCACGCACGGTTCTATTGTAGTGGGGAATTTCCAAGGCGAAACCACCGTGACCTCTATTATGGAGGACGGGCGGAAAATGGTTTCCGATTATCCCACAGTGACCAACCGAGGCTGGCAAACATATTACAAGAACGTCTCAGACCATCTGCTCGCTGGGCAGCCCTTACTGATTACGGCGGAGTGGGCGAAGGGAACTATTCAGTGTATCGAAGGGTGTGAGACCGCCGCGCGTGAGAACAGGTTGGTGGAGATAGAGTTCGACTTTTAGTTTATCTGCTTGATCTTATGGTAGATTTTAGAATTAACTAGACACTGCCAATCGGCGCAGTTGGAAACAGCACCTACCAAACATGGGGAGCGAAAGTGTCTATTTATTTTTATGATTCACTATAAAAACTCCAGAGGCGAAATTGTTCGTAATAAGAACACCTCTGAATCCTGATAAGGATTTCATCATGCAATATCGAACATTAGGTCGCACCCAACTGCGCGTTTCGGAAATCGGATACGGGGGTGGGCGTGTGCGCGCCGATCAAGACGAGCAAGCCCTCATTCACATGCTCCATCGCGCCTTCGACATGGGGCTTAACTACATCGACACCGCACCGACCTACGGGGGCGGTCTCAGCGAAACCGTTATAGGGAAAGCGATTCGGGGGCGTCAGGATGGGCTTATTCTCGCAACGAAAACGGAGGCGTTCGATTCGCAGGGTATCCTCGCCGATGTGGAAGGAAGCCTGACCCGGCTGCAGACGGACGTGATTGATGTCTTGCAGTTTCACGGTGGCTGGCATCAGGGTGAGGATGCAGACCAGATCTTAGAGCAAGGTGGGTTGGAAACCTATCAGAAATTGCGGGACCAAGGAAAAATCCGGTTCATCGGATTCTCGGCAGATGGACCGTCGGGAGGCGTTGAGCGGATGATTGCGTCCGGTGAATTCGACATGATTCAGGTTCATTACAACCTCATGTATCAGAGCACCTGCGACATCTTCGGCAATCGTGGGACGATACCGGAGGCGGTTGCCCAAGACATGGGGGTTGTGTTGATGCGCTCGACGACGAGTAATGCCTTCCAAAATCTGATGCAGCGGTGTTTCCCGACGCAGATGGAGGGGGTTGATCTGGACAGCTTTCTGCTGAATTACGTCCTCTCCAACCCGCTCGTTGATGTCGCGCTGATGAGCCTGCAAAGCCTTGACGATGTGGAGTGGACTAACGCGATTTCAGACAATGTTGAGCAGCGTTTAGATTTGCAAACTGTTCACGGCAGGTAGGGAACAGAGATCTCTGTTCCTTGCTTACGTTTATTCCAACCCTGATATCCATTCGTTGATAACCCGCGCCATCTCCACGAACACATCTTCGTCGGTATTGCGAGAGCGTTTGAGAATCTTAAAGCCGTGATCTGCGGTATCCAAAAGGTGCAGCGTCGCTTTGTCGCCAATCTGGTCGCAGGTTGGTTGTAGCAGGTCCAGTTCTCCCAATTTGTCGCGTGTGCCGGATAGGAAGAGCATCGGTATCGTGACATCGTTCAGGTGATCTGTACGTTCCGTTGAAGGCTTTCCAGATGGATGCAGGGGAAAGGCGAAAAAGACCAAGCCACGCACACCCTCTAGCGGTGCCTCTGCCGCAGCCATTGATGACATTCGCCCGCTAAAGGAATGACCTCCGACGAGAATTGACAGATCATTTGCTATGGTATGCGCTGCTGTGACTGCCGACCGGACACTCTCCTGACAAACCGCGTTTGAATTTCGACCGCCGCCCCGTTCTGAATAAGGGAAGTTGTAACGGAATGTGGCGATGCCAACATCCGCTAATCGTTCGGCGATGGTCTGAAGGGTTGCGTGCCGCATATTCGTGCTCGCACCATGCCCTAGCACCAGCAGCCATTGTGCGCCATCAGGGCGAATCAGCAACGACGACACTTCGCCCTGCTCCTCGGTTGCGACGAACTTGGATTCAATAACTTCGTAGCCCATTTTCACGCCTCCTTCCAACGATCTCGTACCGGGTGCTGTTGCGCCTGCTCAAACAGATCCCGCCACGCTTCAGACCCATCGTCCGGCTGCCCTTCCAGACGCACACCTTCTACATACGCAGGTCCGTGTCCCGCGTTGAAGTAGCCGTATCCTTGGCTGCTGTAGCCCATGTGAATGCAGCTGCCATCGGGATAGACGATACTATTGATGATGCGTGGTTTCGGGCGATCGTAGATTTCCCCCTTTTGCTTCAGTTCTTTAAGTGTATCTTCGGGCACCCGATACTTCTCAACTGCTTCTTCGTCGACCTCAACGCCCAACCCAGGACCATCGGGCACCTTGTGATACCCGCCGACAACCTCGATTTCCTTTTTCAGCAATTGATGGCTGTACAGATTTATGCAGGTAATCGCGGGCCAAGTAGCATGGGTTAGAACTGATCCCAGATGGGCAGCCCAAGTCGTGGTTAGCCCATTGCCCACCAACTGCAACCAGAAGGGCATCTGCGCCTCAGCGCTTAAAATCCCTTGTTGTATGACGCCAGATTTTCCTGTGCAGATAACATACCCATCACAGACCCCTTCGCGGATATTTGTAATGTAGGGTGGCGATCCGAAGTGCATTGCAATCGGTCGATTAATCGCCTGACGGATCTGCATGTTTCCAAGCACATCGCCCTGTGGGATAGGGGTCTCAAACATCGCCACATTGGTGTATTTCTCTAGTTTTTTGATGATGGGAATCGCAGCAGCCGCATTCTGCCACGTGCCGTTGGCATCAAGATCTAGCTTAAAGTGTGGTGGTACGACCTGAGCGATAGCATCGACCTGCGCGACGATATCCCACCAAGGGCGCGGCTTGAGTTTGATGCTGGTGTAACCCTTTGCGACAGCGTCCGCAGCCTCGGCTGCCCAGTCTTCGGGGGAGGCATCGATACACCACCAAGAGATGGGCACCCAGTCGCGCACCTGCGTCCCCATCAACTCGTAAGCCGGCACATCCAACACCTTGCCAACCACATCGAATAACGCCATCTGTAAGCCCGCGCCGAGGGAGTCATCATTCATCAATTTTGCGGGACTCTGCCCTTTCACCCGTTCGACGGCATCGTCCGTCACCCGCGCCCAAGTGTAGTGGATCACGGTTTCGCCCCAACCGACATGTCCGGTATCTGTAGTGACCTTGCACAATTCCAGAACCGCCCAGTTGTATACCTCCCGCGCCGTAATCTTTTGCTGCCGTGGGGTAAATGGTACATCAACGATTATACGTTCTACGTTTACAACTTTCATCAGTTATCCTTTCAAGCAAGTAGGTGGAAATGTCGAGACAATTTCATGGCAACTATCTATCTCTTTGGTGGAGCCATTTTCTTTATTTCTTTATTTCCTCGATTTCCTCTGATATGGTAAAATTAGGGTAAGTTTTTAATATGGCTCAATTCTGATGGATTTTGTAGTTCTTACCCTAGGACTAAACGTGAACAGTTGGCTTTGAAGCTGGCTGCTATTATAGACATTTTCTGATTGACGTCAACAACAAAATATACACACCCGATAGAGAGGGATTACCCATGCAGATAGATCGCATTGACGTTTACTATGTCAGTTTGCCCCTGATTTACCCGTGGCGCACCGCTTACGGCGAAGATTACGCTGTCGATTCGGTCCTTGTCCGAATGGAATCGGATGGGCATGAAGGCTGGGGTGAAACCACGCCGCTGAAGGCTCCTGCCTACTCACCTGAATCCACGATGTCGGCATACCACACGATAACCGAGTTTATCGCGCCGCTATTGGTCGGGAAATCGTTTGATACCGCTGATGAATTACTTTCTGCGTACAGGTGGATCAAGGGGAACCCGTTTGCCAAAGCAGGTCCGGAGGTTGCTTGGTGGGTGCTCAAGGCAAATATGGAAGGAGTGCCGCTGCACCAACTGCTAGGTGGTAGCTTTAGGAAGGTGGATGCGGGTGCCGATTTTGGTGTTCAGGATTCTATTGATATGTTGTTGGAGAAGATTCAGGGCGCGGTTGATGATGGTTTTAAGCGGGTCAAACTGAAGGTGCGACCGGGTTGGGATCTGGAGATGTTACGGGCGGTCCGCGCAGCTTTTCCGCATCAAACATTCCACATTGATTGCAACTCAGGATATACGCTGGACGATCTCGATTTCTTCAAGCGGGTTGATGAGATAGGGTTGGCGATGATTGAACAGCCGTTGTACCACTATGACCTATTGGAACACGCCGAGTTGCAACGGCAAATCGAGACACCGGTCTGTCTGGATGAGTCGATTGTATCGGTGCACACCTTTGAATGGGCGTTGAAGCTGAAATCGTGTCAGATTCTCAATCTCAAAACCGGGCGTGTCGGCGGTCTTTCCGTCGCGGTGAAACTGCACAACATGGCGCGTGATGCCGGCATTCCGTGCTGGGTAGGTAGTATGTTAGAGAGCGGCATCGGTGCCGGTGTCTTGGTCGAGCTAGCAACATTGGATAACTTCACCTATCCTGGTGATCTGTTTCCTAGTAGTTTCTTCTATCGACAAGATTTGACGGAAACGGAGTTGGTTTTGAACGATGACTGCACATTTACACCGTCGCAGTCGGCGGGGACGGGGTATCAGCCGGTCTTGGGGCGCGTTGAAAAGGCTGCGCGATTCAGCCAAACGTTTTTGCCGGAGTAACATCGTTCGTAAGTCGATGATATTGACTGCTCCCAATGTTGAAACATTGGGATTCTTAACAGACTGATTGGTAGACATTAAAGCCTCCATGCTATCTTCCTGCTTCAACATACCCGCGTTGCTTAATGAGCCAACGTCTTACAGTGCTCCACAAGCGTTTTACGTCTCCGTGTGCCCCATGGCGACGTTTCTAAGGTTTATTGCAGCATTGAAATCTCTGTCTTGGGTGTGTCCACAATCGCTGCAATGATAAGTCCTATCTGATAAGGACAGGTCACTATCAATGACACCACAAGCCGAGCACGTCTGACTTGATGGATAGAATCTATCCGCTTCTACGATTTTAATGCCAAGCGCATCTGCTTTAGACTTGAGCAGTGTCAGAAAATTAGATAGCGATGCATCTGACAATGCTTTAGCAAGCCGATGATTCTTGACCATACCAGCGACATTGAGCGACTCGATTCCGATTCGACTCGCGCTATTAGCGATAGCAGTAGATGCTTTATGCTGAGCGTCATGGCGGATACACCATATCCGATAGTGCAGCTTGGCTATCTTATCCTTCATCTTATACCAATTACGACTGCCTCGCTTGCGTTTGCTCAATCGGCGTTGTAATCTCTTTAACTTGCGCTCATAACGTTTCAACGCTTTCGGATTATCGTAATAGGCACCCTCGGAGGTGATGGCGAGGTGTTTGATACCAACATCAACACCAATAATAGGCTTATCCTGATTATCAGGGATTAGATCATCAGTAAAGGTATCAACAACGACAGCAGCAAACCAACGGTGTCCATGCTTAGAGATTGTTACCTGCTGGATAGAGCCAAGGAAGCAAAGGGGTTGACACATACGGACCCAACCAATTTTGGGAAGTTTAATCCGCTTGCCTTCGACAGTGATTGTGCCTCGGCCGCTATCCGCTCTATAGGACTGACCTCTGGAACGTCGCTTAAACTTCGGGAATTTGCTTTGACCCGATTTCCATCGTGCTATCGCATTCTTGAAATTGTGATAGACTGTATTCTTGACAACGTTCTGCGAGAGTTCATCACACCATTGGTAAGCGTCTCGCTTAATAGCATTGAAACGTTGACTGAGCTCCAAGTGGCTACGCCAAACACCGGTGTTTAACCCGTTCTTGAAATCTCTGAGGACGTGGTTGTAAACCACACGGCTATAGCCACAATGCTGTGCGAATGCGGTCGATTGGACGTTGTTTGGATCTAAAGCGATTTTGTGAGTTTTTAACATTGGATTGTCTTTCCGTCTCTCTTATCCCGTATCAAAGGATGCGGGTAGCACCACCGAGCGGTGGCGTGATACCTACCCGCGAAAGACAAGCCAAGTGTACCATTTTTACCAAAAATTATCAAGCAAAATCAACTGACCCAAACTTAAAAGTTTGGGATTGCTAAAGGGCTTTCAAGATCAGCTTTATGCCATTTTATCAAGACCGGTATTAACCGCACGTACTCATGTTCTTCTATCTAAAACATCGATGGCAAATCGCGCTGCTAGCAACGGGAGTGGGTGGGCTGCTCAGTTGGCAATTTGGTGCTTTCACACATCTAACGGCAAGTCCGTGGTCTCTAAGTGCTCAGATTGGAATTGGCTTGGGGGCTGGAGTTCTGTCGTTGGTATTCGACGGTGCGCTGCATGAAGCCTTTAGGTGGACGCTGGGACGGACATACCTAGAAGCATTCAATCGACATGGTCGCGTGGTGTTGGGAAGGATGCGTTGGTCCGAATACATCACCGGCGGATTGATGGCAGCCCTTGCTGAGGAACCACTCTTTCGGGGGGCACTGTTGGTGGTTATAGACCGCGGTATCCTTGGCGTTGTGATTACGGGGCTGTTATTTGCTGCTTGCCATTGGTTACGGCGGGAGTTTTTGTTATTTTGGCTTTGGGCGATGCTGGAAGGAATGTGGTTTGGGTTTCTGATGGTCGGCACTGGATCGCTCTTGATCCCGATGATTGCACATGGACTCCACGATATCGTGGGCTACCGCGTTTTCCAAGCGATGATCCGAGACAGAAATTTCGCTTGACAACTCTCTTTCCTGATGGTTATAATTAGGTTGCTGAATTGCCCCTGTGGTGGAATTTGGTATACACAGCAGGTTGAGGGCCTGTGCCTTAATTGGCATGCTGGTTCGAGTCCAGTCGGGGGCATTACAAATTTGGAGAGGATGAAGGGGTAGGAATGGTACTATAACCATTCCCGCCCCTTTTTTCTTTTCAGGTTAAAGAAACGATCTAAGATTTCAAAAAAATCAAGTTGCAAAACTGAGACTGATCGAGTATCATACTAACCGTTATGTTGAATTTACTATACACATACAGACAGGAGAAGGTTTCATGATTGTTTTTCTGCGGGAGAAATTTATTGCACAGCTTTTCTTAATCGTTGTTGGGATCGTTTTTATTATCGGTTCGTTTCTGCTCTTTGATATTGTTGGTGGGGGCGGTGCGTTGGAGTGGGGTAGTGATAACGCAGTCGCTTTTGAGATTAATGGTGTCAAGATACAACAACGCGAATTTGAAAACCTTGTCTCCGGTGAAATGACCCGGCAACAACAACAAACCCAAAACCGCTTTCAGGTTGAACGTGAGGAGATTGAACAACAGATTCTTGATCTGCTCATTAGTCGTCAGGTACTGTTTGGCAGCGTCCAGATTAGTAATGCAGAGGTGGAACGATATATCCGTAATGATGACAACCTGCTATCTAACTATAACGCGATTCAGCAGAGTGGCAATGGAGATGATTTTCGTCAATATGTTCGTTCTCTTCTGATTAATCAGGTTTTGCTGAATCAGATTCAAGGACTGGAACTGGTCACGGATGCAGAAGTGGAAAATGAATATCGCCGCCAGAACACAAAAGCCAAACTCAAGTACATTGAATTCCAGCATTTCGGGTACAGTGGTGCCGCTAAAGTCGATGATACCGAAGCACAGGCCTATTTTGAAACGCACAAGGAAAAATATGAGAAGGGGGAGGCAGTCAACTTAAGATTTATCAAGCTTGAGCCGACAAACTTCATTTCGGGCGAAGATCTGCAAGCCTATTATAATGAGCATCAACAGGAGTTTAAGACACCGGAAGCGGTAAAAGCGCGCCATATCTTGAAAAAGTTTCCAGATAATGCAACCGACGAGCAGAAGGCGCAGGTTAAGGTAGAAGCGGAGAAACTGCTTGAAACGGTCAAAGCTGCCATTGCCGAGGGAGAGGATTTTGCTGAACTTGCCAAAACACATTCTGAGGATACCGGCTCGGCTCCGCAAGGAGGGGCATTACGCGGAAGAAATCCAGACCTACCGCAGGGAGACTATTTTGCACGCGGCGACATGGTGCAACCCTTTGAGCAGGCAGCATTTGACGAGTTAGCCCCCGGCGAGGTGAGCGATCTGGTTGAATCCAGATTCGGATACCATATCATCAAGCTGGAAGAAAAGCGGGCGGAAGAAATCCAACCGTTTGCTCAAGCAAGAAGCGAAATCAATGATAAGCTGATTCAAATTGTAGGTGCCGAACAGGCGAAAGCAGTGGCGGAAAATCTCCTATTCGATGTGGAGATTCTCGATTATCAAGAAGCAGTCCAACTAGACAGATACAAAGATCTATCGCTTACAGTTCAGGAGACGGGATTCTTTACAGCGGCCGATAATAACATCCCCGAAATTGGAAGGAAGTGGACATATCAAGATGTAATTGATCAGGTCTTCGACATGGAGGTAAATATCAGTGCGATCAGTACAAATAGGAAACAAAATGGGGATATTGACACCTATTTTGTGGTGAAAGTCCTTGAAAAGAAACGCGCTACGATTCCCGAATTTGAAACAGTCAAGGCGCAGGTGATTGATGATATCAAAGGGGAGAAGGCGAAGCAGCTTGCCCTAGAGGACGCCCAAAGATTGGTAGCGCTCCGTGCACCTGATGAATCGCTGGAAGATTTGGTAAAAAAGTATGAGGTGCCCGAAGGGATTACGAAAAAAGAACGGGAAGTCAAGGAGAGTAACCTATTTGCCCTCTCCCCAAACAGTGGATTTATCTCAGGATTGGGGACGTGCCGGGACGCCATGTTTGCTGCTTTTGGAATGGAGCTGAATGAGGTGGCAGGTGCGCTCCAAGGGGACAGCAATGCTTATATCATCCAGCTGGTTGAGCGCGAAGAGCCGGATATGGAAAAGTTCGAGAATGATGAGGCAGAACGTGCCCAGATTCGTAAAACGTTGCTGCAAGCCAAACAAACTGAGATTTACAGAAATTGGTTAGCTACCTTGAAGAAGGGCGCCCAGATTGTAGACAAACGTTCTGAGAGAAGTTGAAAGAGGAGCGAAAGGCACAAAGAGTGATTCTTGAATCAAGGCAGCTTGAGGAACGGATAGATCATAAGGAGATAGCGGGGTAATGTCTTCCCATATCTCCTTAGACCGTTAACTGCTTTAGTCCGCAAGTCCGTCTGCTTTCATCCATCCGATTGTTTGATCAAACGCTGCAATTGTCTGCTGTATATCTTCGTCGCTATGTGCTGCTGTCGTCATCCCGCCATTGCCGGCGATGTCGATTCCGTTCAGCAGCATTCCGCAACGCAGATTCATTGTGAGCAGCGGATTGCTACCGCCCTTCAGTTGCTGCGGGTCGCAATTGTAAGGGTCAAAATCGGCAGCACGCAGTCCATCGACGCCGTGTCCGATGAGGAACTTTACAGCAGAAAACTCGCCGTAGACCGCCCAATCGAGTTTGTGTTGATCAATCAGATCAACGAGTCCTTCCCGCAACATCTTTGCGCTGCGATTGACCTTTTCATGTGGGATCCCCGTCTTGACGCGCTTCAGCATCGCAATTCCAGCGGCAGCCGATAGTGGGTTGGCATTAAAGGTTCCAGGGTGTGGCATCCTTTGCCCGCCTGAATTCGATTTTGCCGCTTTGATTGAGATGAGATTCAGTAACTCCTCTTTTCCAGCAACGGCTCCGCCGGGAAGACCACCTGCCAAGATTTTAGCGAGCGTCGTAAGGTCGGGCGTGATATTATAATATCCTTGGGCACCGCCCGGAGAGACGCGAAAACCGGAGATCACTTCGTCGAATATTAAAATGACGCCGTAATCTTGCGTAATCTGGCGTAGCTGCCGAAGGAACTCACCATTTGTTGGGATGGTGCCGAATGCACCGCCTGTCGGCTCCAAGATAACACAAGCAATGTCCGGGGCGGATTTCAGATGCTTTTCAACCGCGTCAATGTCGTTAGGTTGGCAGATAACCGTTGTGTCAACGATGCTTTCTGGAATGCCGGGCACAAGCGTCTCAAACGGCGGATTCACGCCTAAGATAACGGAATCGTGCCAACCGTGAAAGTGTCCCGCAAATTTTAGGAATTTGTTTTTTCCTGTATACATCCGTGACAGTCTAATTGCCATTAAGGTCGCTTCTGTGCCGGAATTGACGAATCGTATCCGTTCCGCTGAGGGGATCAACTCCTTCACGAGGCTGCCCCACTCTACCTCAAGTGCATGACAGGCGCCATAATGTGTTCCGTGCGGCATCTGCTTCGTGACCGCTTCGACAATCTCAGGTGGGCTATGACCGAGTAGCAGTGCTCCATGTCCTGACCAGTAGTCAATCAATTCAATCTCGTCAACGGTCCACTTTTTTGATCCTCGTGCACTATTGATATAAATTGGAAATGGCTCAGTATGCCGGTTATCGTGCGTCACGCCATCGGGGAAGATATTGCTTGCAGGTTCAGCGAATTCTCTGTTCTTTGCAAAAGTCTTATGATATTTTTCTATAATCGTGTTAGTTGACACTGTTTTTCTCCTTGTGGTTGATGGGAGATGAGCAGCCCTATACTCGTTTGTTAATAGGACGTTCTGTCTTTTGTCAATCTGTATTTGAACGACGAAGGTCTTCTAAAATATGATAGTCGTGGTCAAATGCCAATTCGGGCAGCGCATCCGGGGCAAAGAGGCGTGCATCTAACGCTTCTGCACGCCCCGCCGGAGTTCCTGCGATGATTCGTCCGACAAAAATAATAAGGACAACCGTCCGGCTATCGTTGGAGTAAACCCCAAGCAGCCTATTCAGTTCGATATCAACATCCGCCTCTTCTTTTGCTTCTCGCACGGCTGTCTCCGCCGGCGTGTCACCAATATCGACATATCCTGTCGGGAAACTCCATAGCCCCAACTTTGGCTCATTGCCTCGCTGTATCAGCAACAGCTTTTCGTCCTTGAATGCGAGGACACCCGCGACAGGCTTTGGATCGCGATAGAAAACGAAATCACATGCCGTGCACGCCTGACGCATCTTGCCTTCGAGGATTCGCTCTTTAAGGACACTGGCACATTTCGGACAGAATTTCATCCCTGATTCTGTTTGATTAGTTGTATGGGAAGTATCTGTTGTGGAACTGGTCACGGTTCAGGATGGCTCCGAGCGGTCTGTCGAACAAAAAGATAAAATATAAAACCTAGTGATAATGGGCTAATGATACAACACATGAGCAGGGATGTCAATGATTGATTGTGGGAATCGTGTGGTCTTGACGGACAAACTTCAATTGCGTGATAATAACCTTGTCGCGAAAAAAGAGGAATAGGTCAATAAATTGATGGATAGTGTGTCAGATAATACACAACATACAGGACTATTGGATAACACGGAACTTCCGATTGCGTCATTGCGCCCGGCATTTCAAAATGCCTTTGCAGCTCAACCACTCATCATTACAGCACCCACCGGTAGTGGAAAGTCCACAATGGTCCCACTCTGGTGCACAGAATTGTCGGACCGCCCGACCTTAGTCTTGGAACCGCGGCGAGTTGCCTGCCGTTCACTCGCCCGCTGGCTATCGAAACTCCGCGGAGAGCCGTTAGGAGTTTCAGTAGGTTACACAGTGAGGTTTGAGGATGTAGGATCTGAGACAACACAGATCCGATTTGTCACACCGGGGGTTGCCCTGCGCTATGCGGCGGATGGAGAACTTGATAGATATGGGACAATCATACTTGACGAGTTTCATGAGCGTGGCTTGGAATCGGATCTCTTTCTAGCGATCTGTCGAAAGAAACACCCGGACGCCCGACTCCTCCTGATGTCTGCGACAATAGACGCCGAGAAGTTTGCGAGATTTCTTGGTGGAAAATCGTTGTCCGCAGAGGGAAAAGCCTACCCGGTTGATGTGCGTTACCTTGGTGTGGTTACCGTTCCGACAGCGTGGAAGTTAGAGGAGCGTGTGGAGCGGGGAGTACGTCGAGCGTTGAGAGAAACAGATGGAAACATACTGGTTTTCCTGCCGGGGAAAGGAGAAATTGCCGCATGTCTTGATGAATTACGTCACCTCAGAAATGTCGAGATTTTGCCGTTACACGGCGATCTGCTAATGGCGGAACAGGACAAGGTTTTTGAGGAGACGGCACACCGCCGTGTGATCCTGTCAACGAATGTTGCTGAAACGTCCATCACATTGCCGGGCGTAACAGCGGTTGTAGACACGGGATTAGTGCGTCAGCGCATCCATCAAGCACAGCGGGTTGTTCTGGCACTGTGTCCCATATCGCAGGCTTCCGCTGAACAGCGACGCGGACGAGCAGGAAGGCTCATGCCGGGTGTGTGCTACCGGCTGTGGGAAGAACGGGGGCAACTTGAAAGCGAGACACGTCCCGAAATCGTACGAGAAGATCTAGCGCAATTTGTGCTCGCAGTTGCCGCAACCGGATTTCGTCCGCAGGACTTGGACTTTCTTGATGCGCCACCGGCTTTTGCCGTTGAACGCGCTCAAGAACAGTTGGTAGAATGGGGTATTCTCTCTCAGGAGGGAACACTGACCGATTTTGGGCGAAAGCTATCCGTGCTTCCTGTTGATGTGTCTTATGCGCGGTTACTGGTCAAGGCACCTATTTCCGTCCGTCGAGACCTGATTGACCTCATTGCCGCGCTGGAACGTCCGGCACCGTTGTGGCGGAAATTAGATCGCCTTTTAGCCGAAGATATCCACAGTATCTCCGAAGCACGGCGCAAAGATCTGATGCGCCATCATTGTGATGCTACAACCTTGATTCTGACGTTACGACACGGCAACCCAAAACGGCACCATCTCCATAGCGCAGCTATCGCGGAATGTCGCCGAATTGCCTCTCAACTTCGCTCACTTTTTGATCTGCCAGCCTTAGATGAGGATCGGGAGCCTATTCAACCGGATCGACTTGGACTCATGCGTTACCTTTTGCATGAATCACCGGACTATGCCTATGTGAGGCGTCGTAAGGGGGACGCGTGGGGAAATGGTCGAGATGAAGTGCTCCTAGATGATAGCTCACTCATTCGTCCAGAGCTCCACGCCGCACTGATTCTGGAAAAGGAAGGGCTCGCGAAGGGCACACGCGTGCAACTTCTGGGACGTACCGCTCTCCCGTGCACCTTTGCAGATTTGCAGAGAGCAGGTTTAGGAACCTCTCACTTGGAGGCGCCAACCTTGGTAGAAAATGAAATCATTGGGCATGTGCGTTTTGTATACGCTGGTCGAGAGATTGGCAAAGAGCGTCAACTACTGACCGGCACACTGCTCAAAGAGGCTATTGCAACTTTTCTGCTTTCAGGACGTTTATTTTCGGGGGTAGGAGAATATCTGATTAAGCGCATTGATGCTTACAATCTCCATCTAGCGTTGCAAGGGAACACTACCACAATGGGACCTCATGAGTGGTTGGTCTCACACCTCACCGGCTTAGGTGTTGAAGCCGCACAGGATTGGCTGCTGTTATCGCCAAATGATTTTGTATTTACGCTAATTGACGAAGAGACGTTCGCGAAAATCAATGAAAGTTATCCACAAACATTCTCGATGAATGGAGCGAAATTTCGAGTTCAATATGAGCCACGGGAACAGCGAGTCACACTGAAATGGATAGGAGGTGTCCGGCAACCACAACTTAGTCCGTGGATGCTTCCCCGTTGGGAAGATTGGAAGGTACAGATAGATATTCGTGGACAACTTCGGACGCTACGTTCTTAAAAATTGGATTGAAAGCGAAGGAAAAACGATTCCAATTATTAATGTTTTGTGATAAAATGAAAATTGTGAAACGATTTCTGTGATGAGTCCGTCAACAGTAACCGCCGAACAGTAGTTTCCAATCGTAACCCTGATATAAGGGGATTTGTACGATAACTTGAGCTGTCATTTTTAACTTGATTTGCCCGGATCTGATTGAGATATTACCAAGCTGTGAAGTCATGATTTCGTAGGCGCCAAAGCGGGACAATGCAATCGGAAATTGATAGAAAAAAAACACAAAAACACAGAATAATATGCTTGCCTTACTTTGGTAGCTATGCTATACTATTAACACTCATACATAATGATTCAATTATAATGTGAATGCTTGTATAATATAGAGGGGGAATTCATTGAAAAACACGTATACGATTCTACTTATGTCATCCAATCAAGATTCAGTACGGCAATTATCCATTAAGCGCTGGTGTGCATTATGCCTAGGTTTGATTCTATGTCTTTTGTTTTTTTGGATAATCAGCATGGCTACTTCGGGGGTAAAATACGGTCTCCGTTACAAGGCTGAGTTACAAGGTGAAGTTGCGAGTAGAGAGGAACTTGAAAATACAATTAAGCAGTACGAGAGAGAGCTTCAGGGAATCCACAAAGAGCTCGAAGGTGTCCGTAAAATGGCAAAGATGGTACGTCGTGTTTTAGGTATTGATTCAGAGCAAGGTATCCTCGGACAGGGCGGTGGTGATGCTAGCACTCAAGAGGTGAACGATGCTGAATTAACAAGTTCGATTATTGAAGCACGACCTGCTTCAACATCAATCGCTGTTGATTCTACAAACGGTTCCCTAATTAATCGGATTGCAGAGATAAAGAGGGAATTTACACCAATCTATGAGCACGTAAAAAACAACCAGAAAACGGAACTTGCGAGGCCTTGGATCTTGCCAATTTTGGCACCGATGGAGGACGAAACTCCATCTTATTGGTTTTCCTCCGGGTTTGGACGTCGCTCGCACCCATTGACAGGAAGACCCCAATTTCATAACGGATTGGATATCGCAGCACCTACGGGCACACCTGTGATTGCTACCGCTGATGGCGTTATAGAGGAGATCAGGAAAGATCCATCTCTTGGTAATATGATTCAAATTGCACATACGGACTCACAGATGAGGACCTTATACGGGCACTTGAAAAACTACGCTGATGGTCTCCAAGTTGGAACAGAGATCAAACGTCGTGAGGTGATCGGTTATGTAGGAAATAGCGGTAGAAGCACCGGTACCCATTTACACTATGGGGTTCATGCTGATGACAAATGGCAAAATCCGAAAAACTATATTCTTGATCATTCTTCGCACTAAGTGTATATTATCACTAAATATCCAACCATGATGACAAAGTGAGGGATTTTCCTGATTCACAAATTGCCGAATTTGCGAATCAGGAAAACTTGTCTCTATGCCCCTTGCTCCCACCTATCTATACTTCGATACTGATTCCCCATATCTATGACAGTTGATGACCTCCAGATTATACGCAAATTATTCGTCAAATAGGAGGAAGGGATGGAAAAATGGAAGAGTCGACAGGAGTGCTGTCTTCTCATTTTCTCTTGTTTCCTTATGGCTGTGTTACCTCAGTATCTTCCTGCTGAATGGATAGAGGATGCCAATCAAAATCTGCCAATCTGCACCGCAGCCGAGGATCAGCATTTTCCCGATCTGATCTCTGATAATCATGGAGGCGTCATTGTTGCGTGGCGCGATGTGAGAAACGGGAATCGGGATGTGTTCGCTCAACGGATCGGCGCAGATGGCGAGATGCTATGGGAAAACGATGGCATTCCAATCTGCGTACAGCCCAATGCCCAAAGCTGGCCCCTCCTTGTTTCCGATGCAGGTGAGGGGGCAATCCTTGTTTTTGGGGATTCTCGCCATCGCAACCGGGACATCTATGCGCAACGAATTGATGCAAACGGCAGGTTGCTTTGGGGTGAGGCTGGAGTTCCTGTCAGCATTGCACCCTTCCTGAAAGAGGATGTCAAAGCCATTTCCGACGGTCAAGGTGGGGCGATTGTCGTATGGGAAGATTCCCGACACGATAATTTAGATATCTATGCCCAACGGATTGATGGGGAGGGAAAACCTGTCTGGGAACTCAACGGTGTACCTGTCTATAAGGGCGAGGGCGATCAGTACGATCCGTTTTTGGCGACGGACGCTGCCGGGGGTGCAATCATCGCATGGTGGGACATCAGTACGCCGGATTGGAATGTCTATGCACAGCGGATAGGAGCCACAGGCGAGCGGGTTTGGGCAGATAGCGGAGTGCCGGTATGTACAGCCTCTGGCAATCAGGGAGGACCGTTTGTCGTCGCCGATGGCTCAGGAGGGGCGTTTATTGTTTGGTCAGATTACCGCAACGATCTGAATATTTTCAGTAGTGCAGACCTATACGCCCAACGGATTGATGCAAATGGAAGCACACTCTGGCAAAAGGATGGCATCAATTTCTGTAATGACCCGTCAAATCAGCAGCAGCCCGAGGGAATTAGCGATGGTAAGGGTGGACTAATTGTTACTTGGTGGGATGACCGTGATATTTTCGCCGATATTTATGCACAGCGAATCGACACAGACGGAGTGCCACTGTGGCAGGATAACGGGATTCCGATCTGTGTGGCAGCAGGTGTACAACGTGAGCCTCACCTTGTTTCCGATGGCTCACAAGGCGCGATTATCTACTGGAAAGATTTTCGCGAGGATTACGGGAACGTTACCGCAGATGCGATCTATGCTCAACGGATTAATTCAGCTGGCAAATCTATCTGGATATTCAACGGGATGCCTGTATGTACGGCGGATGGAGATCAGATTGCGCCGCGTGCAATCCCAAACGGTAGGGGCGGTGCCTTTATCGTTTGGAGTGATTACAGGGGTAAAGACGCTGATATATACATCCATCAAGTTCGTTAAGTCCCTGCTTCGGATTGTGCCAACTGCTCAACCTCGCTGAAGAATTTGCCAATCATCATCTTAGACGCGCTACCCATGACCCGCTGCCCCACACGAGCAAGTCTTCCACCAACCGTTAATTCTCCAGCTAAGTTAACAGCTGTTTGATTTGCTCCAGTTTCTTCCAGTGTGAAATCACACGCCCCGTTGACAAATCCAATCTTGCTTTCACCCTGAACGCCTAAGCGATAGGCTGAAGGGGGTTCTTTATTTTCTAGCTTAACTGAGCCTTGATATACCCCTTTGATCATAGCGACGCCTACCTTGATTGTTGCCTCGAAACTATCATCGCCAAGCGGTTTCAACTCTTCGCAGCCGGGGATACATTGCTGCAGAAGTTCAGGATTCGTGAAATATTCCCAGACCCTTTCACGCGGAGCGGAGATCGTGTAATCGCCTTTAATTTGCACGGTCGAATTTCCTCATATTTTTATGCTAAGTTGGGTGTCACTCAAATAGAGCACACGTACTATCATTATAAATCTGTTTCTGCTGCTAGTCCTGTTGGGAGTTTGTATTATCTGATTCGGGCGTATTCTTGGTTATAATTCCGAATAAGTGCCCGCCATGTTTGCTGCTGCTCCATGTGCCGGCATATTGTCCTCGATAAATTATTACCCTTGCAGTAAAGGTTCCCAAGTTTGGCAGTTCCAGATCAGTCAATGTGATGATGGGGGTATCCTCCGCCCATTTGACCTCAAGTTTCAATGGCGCCGTTACGTCTCGTCCACCGTACTGGACGCGCGTGAAGAAAAGCCAATAGTCGTCGCTTAACTTGGTGACTTTTTTGATGGTATATTTCTCTTCTCTTAGAGTGCTCGACTCTTCTTCCCCTGTGATTGTGAAGTGACCAGTGAGCGTAACGTCTGAAAGTATTTCTTTAAATCGTTGTTCCTTAGGACTAAGCGCATTTTGCGGTGGCGATGCAGGGGCGTCTTGGGGCTGCTCACGATTGATGGTCGTGTCCTGCTGCAGCGATTGTTCGGAATGAAGTTGGCTGATAATACGAGTAACGAGCGCTGCGGAATTGCGCGCGGCGATTTTGTAGTATTTCTTAAAATCTTCCGAGGCGTTTGCACCGGCATTATCGCTAAGGCTGCGTATGACCAAGCAGGGAACCTCCTGTTGCCAGCAGATTTGGGCAACCGCTGCGCCTTCCATCTCTACCGCGTCTGCGTCGAGATTTTTACGCAAGGCTGTTTTTTTGGCATCAGAAGCGACAAACACATCTCCGGTTACAACTGTGCCCCTGATTATACGTGGGTGTCGTTGACCTTGAGGGGTTTGGAATGGATTGAGTTTAATGTCTGCAAGTACAGTTTCTGTTATCTGTAAGAGCCCAGGATCCGCGGGAAAGAAGACCGGATTTCGCTTTCCATTGATAGGATTCTTAGTCCCCATGTTTTCGATTTCGGCTGATTCCAATCTGCCCAAATCGTGTTGCGCTGTCTTTTGTGCGATGATGATATCTCCGATCTGCAAGTCTGGATTAAGTCCACCAGCAACCCCTGTGAAGATGACTTGATTCGGGCGAAAATGCTCAATGACCAGTGTGGCTGTCATTGCTGCATTGACTTTGCCAACCCCTGTCCTTGCGATAACTACGTCTTGTTCGTTGAGGGTCCCTGTTAGGCATTGTATTCCCTCAATCGTATGCGCGGTTGGATTTACAAGTTGCCCCTCAAGGATGGCAACTTCCTCATCAAATGCGCCGAGTATTGCAACGGGTGAGGTGTATGCTGTACTGACCCCTAAAACGAGCAAAAGGAGTAGTGCGCTGCAGAGGAGTGCACTGTGTAGAATTGTTCTCATGATGATGTCTCCAGAGTTTGAAAAAAATCTATTGTAAAAGGAGGGAGTTTCTACAGGTCACGCTTATCGAAAATCCGCATCTATATCCAGTGGATAAATGGGTCGGCGCAGCTTCTGATAATCGTAGCTAAAGAGATCCGGGCTATGCACACCGGGGGTATCTACCTCCAAAATCTCATGGGCGATTGGCGTGTAGTCTGCACGAAAATGAACGGCCGATTTGAGCACAATGAGCTTCCTATCTCTAGGTTCAATCCCAACACTACGAAGCACTTCAGCGTCGATGGGTTGGAAACGACGTTCCGTCAGGATGATTTCGACCCCGCCAACCTTGACAACGGCTGTCCGTCCCAAATTGCTTCTGACACCGCGTGCCATCGGTCCTTTATGCACAAAAGTTCCGTCGGAGATTGTTTTCACATAGCCGGTCAACGCAACCGGCTCGCCGTGCAGGGAAATGGTCTTTCCGCCGACATTGAGTGCTACCGTATTGCCGACACCTGCTTCGATCGCGAGTGCTACAGACTCTGGGTCAGCGATTATAGCGATAACTGCATCTTGGACGTCGGCTTCGATGAATTTCCGAAGAATAATTGTACCATCGCAGGGACCACCACCACCGGGATTATCTGAACCCTCTGCGAGAACAATTGGCTGTCCTTCTGAATGGTTCGTGATCTCGATTGCTTCCTCAACGGAAACGAGATTTAGGTTAAATGCCTCGCGCATGTTCCAGATATATTCAGCAAATTTGTCCGCATGCTGTTCAGCGAGTTGCTGATTGTTGTTGGTTGTCACCAACACCGAAACCCCGGCATCGCGTATATCTGCAAAAGGAAACCCCATTGATAGGGTGGCTGTTACCACGCCTTGTTCCGTTTCGAGGGCGTGAAGTTGTTCTACTACCCCGCTCATCAGAGGTTTCATCGTACATTGCGCCGGCGGCGAGGTCAGCAGCGGCAGTTGGCGATATGCCATGGTCGGGCGGATATTTCCTTGAACTATATCAAATATCACCTCTGCTGCTTCAACGCCTCGGTCATAGCAATCGACATGCGGATAGGTATCAAACCCGATGATTGTATCACTGTATTCCGCCATCTCGACAGTAATGTTCGCGTGGAGGTCTAACGTCACAACAATTGGAAGGGAACCGACGACTTCGCGCACCGATCTGATTAGATCTCCCTCGGCATCTTCAATCTCTTCCGTTGCCATTGCTCCGTGCAAATCTAGAAAGACACCGTCAATTTGCCCAGCGTTTCGCAGGAGGTCGAGGAATTCTCCTTTAAGCGTATCGTACGCCTTCTGCTCAACCGCGCCGGAGGGCGTTGCGAATGTCCATAAGAGTGGAACGATCTGGATCCCCAACTTCTCCGAACTCTCAATAAACCCGCCGGTGATGGTGCTCGTCTGTTTGAACGCTGATATTACCTCATCGCCAATGTGGTAACTTCTTTGAAACTTAAAGTCATCAATTGAAGTCGGCACAGGCGAAAATGTGTTTGTTTCATGACCGATGCAACCCGTTGCGATACGCATAAGTATATCTCCGTTTGTATAGCGTACTGCTTGACGTACTCCCAAAGCTAAAGGATTGGGCTTCTTGCTCCGTTCCGTGAGCAAGCCCGTTCCAATAGGATTAGAATCGCTCTATCAACGAAGTTAGCCCGGTGAATTGGGACTTACAACTTCTTCTGAGAGGGTAGACGCCCCTACCCTATGGATATTGAGTGCCGCGTTGCGGTCTCTATCCAACTGTGTGTGGCAGCTTGGACACTGCCATGTTCTATCACGAAGATTCAAATGGTCGTTTACATGCCCACAAACGTGGCAGGTCTTGCTTGACGGATACCACTTGTCAATGAATCGAATCTCTCTGCTTTTGTTTTGAGCAATATATTTGAGTTTCTGCACAAAGTCATAGAAACCCAAGTCACTGACCTTGCGACCCCAAAGGCTTTTCATGCCTTTAAGGTTAAGTGATTCAAGTGAAATCCAGTCGTATCTGTCTGTCAGGTCATGAGCAAGTTTCCAGTGGAAGTCCTGCCGCTGGTTGGCAATCTTACGGTGTTTCCGTGCAAGATTGCGTCTTGCCCTTTCACGGTTGTTTGACCCTTTGACCTTTCGTGAATGGTTGCGGTTGGCACGTTTTATCGTCTTGATACCGCGCTTGAAAAACTGTGGAGATTCGTAGTCATTGGAGTCAGACCCTGTCAGATATGTTTTTAGTCCAAAGTCGAACCCCGCGCTGTTACCCGTCGTGGGCAGACTTAAATCCATATCAACATGGTCTGTTAGAATGATTATCCATACGTCTCCTACGCTGTCACGCTTGATTGTGCAGCGTTTCGGGTTGCCTAAGACTTCCCGACTTTTGAAGTATCGGTATATCCGCTTGCCGATACGGATGTAGTTATCTTGAAGCAGTGTCCAACCGGCTTGCTTGAGTGTGAATGATTTGTACTGTTTCCGTTTTTTGAAACGGGGACGACCACAACGCTTATTACTTTTAGCAAACATTTTTGAGTATGCTTTATCAAGACGATCTATGACGTCTTGCAACGATTGACTCGGCAACAGATTCCAATCGGCATAGCGAGGAAGTCTTTTCAACTTGGTTAAGTGGCGCATCAGTGCCTTTTTGCCGGGGTACTTGTTGTAGACAGCATAATACCGACGGCATAATGCCACAAAGTGATTCCACACCCAAGCATGGCTATCAATCGTTTTTTGCAATTCACGGTTGCCGTGATTAGAATATAACTTAAACTTGTAGGTTTTCATGGGGGTATCTTCCTGTCTTTCATACCCGTATCAGTGGGAAGTGGGAGACACCAACGAGGGTGTTGGTGCTGATACTCTCCCACTAGAAAGACAAAAAAACATACCATATTTTACCTGAAATTTCAATCAAATCCCGATAAATCGGGACTGTATACTAAGCATAAATGCTTAGGCTTTAGACCTAAAGGAATTTTCGGTAAGATAATTTCATTTCATCTGTTTTACGCATGATAGCACAAAAACTCAGAAATTGAAAGGAAATTTATGATGACACCAATCCAATGGCAGTCAGATCAGATTGAAGCAGCTCAGGACGCAGATCTCATCGAACTCTGTTATCAAAACGGTTGGACCGATGGTTTGCCGGTTGTTCCACCGACGCCGGATCGAGTAGAAAAAATGTTAGCCGGTACGGACAGACAACCGGATGAATTGCTCGCATCAATCCCACCCAAATGGGGTCACGCAACAATTGAACGCATCGCTATTAACGCGGTAATGGCTGGTTGCAAGCCGGAATATCTGCCGGTCGTCATTGCAGCAGTCGAGGCAATCACGGCAGAGGAATTTAATCTGCACGGTGTTCAGGTGACAACCGCTGACTCCACACCGTTGGTGATTATTAATGGCCCCATCCGAAAGCAGTTGGATATCAATGATAGTTTTAACGTTTTTGGACAGGGTTGGCGGGCGAACGCAACGATCGGGCGAACAATTCGCCTCATCGGCACGAATATCGGTGGTGCGTTGCCCGGGGAATTGGATCGCTCCACTTTAGGTCATGCAGGTAAATACACCTTCTGCATCGCTGAACGGGAGGAGGCAAGTCTGTGGCAGCCTTTGCACGTTGAACGCGGATTTCAGTCTTCTGACAGCACGGTGACAGTCCACGCGGGTTCCTCTCCATATCACATCGGTTCCAGCGGCAACACAGCGGAAAGCATCCTAGACACAATTTGTCAGGGTATTTCGGCACTGGGACCGCCATCTTCTGAAATTGTCCTCGTGTTTACACTTGAGCACATGAAGACAATTGCCGGTGATGGCTTTAGCAAGAGCGACATACAGGCATATATTCACGAACAGACACAACGACCTCCCGAAAATGTTATTAGCATCGTCGCCGGGGGCCCCGCGGGGCAATGGACGGTTGCTATTCCTAGATGGGGTGGTCCGACGCATTCGGTGACAAAGCGTATTGAAGTTTGAAGCGGAAAAACAGAGTTTGCCCCGAAAGGAACGGAAATTATCGGCTTTATGAACGGAAGTGTCCAAAAAATGAACGATATGGAAAGGTCGTCTCGCCATAGATGGTGAGAAATGCGCTTACAGATACCAAATCCAACCTTTACCAAACTTGGCATACTATGTGCATCCTCCTTTGAGATTTTGCATTAACTGCGTGGCATTACCGATTGGGAGGCTTCGCAGTTTCAATCTGTATTGGTACTTTATACCACATGGGAGGACAGTCATGAAATCGCCGAAACCGCAGGTTTGGAAATGTCTCATTGCGTTGATGATATTGGTAGGTTGGGTTGGTCTTGATAGTGTGGCAACTGTTACAACATCAGAGGTACAGTCGCTCCGCCGCAAAAAGGATAAAACAGTCGCTGATGTCGATAAAAGTCTCGTCGAAATTGCCGAGTGTGCAAGTCGTGATAGCATAAATCAGGCGGTCGATCTAGTATTTGTTATTGATGGCAGTTTGACCATGAAAGCTCTGGGCAAAAAGGTTGAAGAACGGATTGCTGATATGGCAAGAGTCTTTGAAGAATCAGCGATTGATTATCAGTTTGCGCTTATTTGGTATCAGAATTTTAGCGGTAGTTCACAAATCACGGTCAAACCGCTGCAGAGGGGACTTCTTCCAATTCAAGAAAACTTTCGTAGGTCGTCGATGGCGAAATTTATGGGGCCTGCCGGATATGGGCTCGACGCGATTATGAAGGGCCTTACAGAACTTAGTTTCCGCTGGGATGCCGAAAAACAGTTCGTCGTTGTGACGAACTCGGCGTTGAAAACAACTTGGGAGACTAGACGCGAAAAAAATGAGATCGTCAAGAGAATCTTGGATTGGTGTGAGCTAGATGAGATTCGGATTAATGTCATTGGAATCAGCGAAAGGATACAAATTCAGTTAGCCGAGCAGACCAGTGGAAAGTGGTACGGGATCAATAAAAATTGAGAGTATTCACTAAACACGGATAACCCCCTCCATTGATATTAGAAACATTGCTAGTGCCTGTCAAAGCAGACTCCAGCTTTCTCCGAGTTACGTTCCTTTTCAGATGGATACGCGGGGCTAGCATCTACACACTCGAGGCGGGAGATTATCAGAAGACGGGGCAGATGACCGTTCTGCGATAAAATCTGTCAATACGGAGGATCTCTCATGAAAAAGCGGTTGATACTTTCCCTATGCTTTGCATTGTTTGTTTCTGTAACGGTGGGTGCGGTAGAACCAATCGGCTCGCTTGGAGAAAGTGTTCTCCGTCAAGCCCACTTCTTGCCGGATCGCACGGTTCTCCGGGTGAGGGCAGACCGCATTGAAATCGTCAATCCGGATACGAATGAAGTCATTGATACGTTTGCGGAAGGGTTAAATTGGGGCGATGTGACCTTAAGTCCAGATGGTAGATGGCTGGCAATTACTACTGATTTGGACAGCACAGAGAAGCCTTTCATTGAAATATGGGAAATAGGGACGCGCAAACTGATTCGCAGGTTAGAATCAGGATTGGATTGGATAGGTGTAGTAGCATTTAGCACAGCTGCTCCTTTGCTTGCCGTAACTTATCGCGATCAAATCCATCTATGGAATTGGGAGGACGACGAATATCTCGGCGAGATGACAGGAGAACGCCGACCAGCACAAAATTGTTATAGTTGGGGCAGCTCCGGACAGAGCTGCTCTTATCCTCTGACGGCTCTTTCACTTGTTTTCAGTCCGGATGGTAATTTTCTTGTTGTTGGATCTCATCGTCCTGACGCAGAAATTTGGGATGTATTCACACGCACATTGGCTGGGCACCTTGAAGGACATGCTACCTGGGTGTCTCTTGTCTCCTATAGTCCTGATGGTCGCCATATCGCAACAGCGGAGCCAGAGTCCACACGGGTATATCTTTGGGATGCCCAAACACGGCAATTGATTCGGGATTGGCCAACTGGGGGAAGTAGAGGCAAAGTGCCGAAATTACTTTTCAGTTCAGACAGTCAACGATTGTATGTGGCAACACGGACATATAATGTTCCAACTAACAGAAGTCTCCGAAACGACCGCATTCGTGTTTGGGATGTACAAACCGGCGTACAACTCAATGAGTTTGGCGATGAACTATTTACTTTGGAAGATTTTTCTCTGTTGCCCGATGAAAAGAGCGTGCTTTTGCGGTATGATCTTGTTGGGGTTGCGCTCTGGAATATTGAACATAACCGTCGGGTCACACTATGGGCGGACTATCTTTCAGGATATGACTGGGAATTGAGTCCAGATGGATGTTCTTTGGTAACAGTGAATAGCGTGGTTATGAAAATTTGGGATGTCCCCTCCCGGTCCCTGCGGAAAATCGTTGTTCCGCAAAATGGATGGCTTCGTCGGTCTGCAATCTCCTCGGATAGCCAGATGATTGCGATTGGACGAGATCCATGGATTGAACTACGGGACATTCATACCGGTGAGGTCTCCGCACAATTTGATTACTATTATGGATCGACTGCTATCGCTTTCAACCAAACTGGCAAGCGTATTGCTGCTGAGCGTTTTATTTTTGATGTCAATGATCCTAAAAACCGAGAAGTGTTGGACGAGCTAGGATGCGTATTCATCGTCTTCGGTGATCGGGATGCCCATTTAGCATCCACGGATGGGGACCATATTTATCTTTGGGAACAACAAGAGGGTAAATATATCTTGCGTCATACATGGCACTCGCCGACAGGATCAGGTTGGCCCAGCACGTTGGCATTTCTCCCCTCGCCAGATGAGAGTCCTATTCTTGCGGCCGGTAGCTTTGAACAAGTCAATGTGTGGCGAATTGGAGAAGAACTTGAGCAGATACTAACACTTGATGCAATGGGGCCGGTCCACTTCAGCGAAAACGGGCAATATCTCTTCTGCAATGGTGAAGATGGGCTTGAGATATGGGATTGGCGCGAAAAAAAACAGATAGAACATTTATCTATTCCCCAATACTTTGCTGTCAGTCGAGATGGATCGATATTCCTTACTCTGGATGATGAAACGGGTCAAATACTGATATGGGATGGTAGATCTCTTATCCTGCCAGATTCGTCCTCTCCGTGGGATGTTAATCGGGATGGAACCGTGAACATCCTAGATCTGGTGCAGGCTGCTTCTCAATTCGGACAGGTTGGCATAAATCTCAGTGGAGATGTCAACGGTGATGGAAAGGTGGATGAGTCTGATTTGGGACACATCGGTTCACGTTTGGGCGAAACTGCTGCAGCACCATCGTTGTGTTTTAACCATTCAGCCCCAACTGTCAGTTATCGCTCTTCAAAAGTTAAACGTCAATTCCAAGCCCTTACAGCATTAGAATCGTTGGAAACACCCTCACGAGGGGCACACATTGCCCGCGACCTGCTCAGAGTGTGGTTATCCCGCATGGAGCCATCGGTCACAGAAACGAAGTTGCTACCTAACTATCCCAATCCCTTCAACCCTGAAACATGGATTCCTTACCAACTATCAGAGGCTGCGTATGTGCGGATTCGTATTTATGATGTTGCTGGGCATCTGGTACGAACGTTAGATCTGGGCATCAAACTTGCAAGCAGTTATACCTCACGGGAACGAGCGGCGTATTGGGACGGTAGTAACGACATCGGAGAGGAGGTCAGCAGTGGGGTGTATTTCTACACGCTGGAGGCGGGGGATTATCAGAGGACGCGGCGGATGATTATTGTGCAATAAAGCTGCTCCTCAGATCGTCATTACCAACTATCTCAAAAGCGAGAAGAATGGTGCGCCCAACAGGCAATTCCCGTTAAATTTGCACATTTCAGGCTGTTCGGTTCATATATCGATCTGAAGCCATAGTTCGGAACAGATTCGGAGACCGGTGCGTATTATCAGGGATAGACTGTTAAATTTTTACTGTGGACTGTTACCTTCGTTTCAGTTTGAACGTTTGGATATTAAAGACTATAATAAGGTAGGCAATTTAAGCAGTACAGATGTGAATTTGTCAAAGCATCAAAAAGCAGTCTTAAACGGAACAGCACATTAAACGTCTTAATATAATATTATTCGGATTTAAGAAAGTTGGCAGATTAATTGCACCTGTGGGAGGTATCAATGAAATTATTGACTCGAATCGTTACCGTGACCTTCATTTTTATTATCACCCTTAGTATGAATGTCAGCGCAGACACCATCAAGATGGATAAGGAAGTACCCAATTTCACGCTCAAAGATGCGATGGACAAAGAGCATTCTCTCAAGGATTTGAGCCACGAGAAAAAGGCGACCGTTGTGATGTTCATTTCGACCCAATGTCCTGTTTCTAATGCTTACAATGAGAGGATCATTGCGCTGCGTAATGACTACAAGGATCAAAGCGTACAGTTCATAGGGATCAACTCCAACAAGAATGAATCGGTCGAAGAGATAGCTGACCATAACAAAACGAACAAGTTCGAGTTCGTTGTCCTAAAAGATCTGAGGAATGAGATTGCGGATAAATTTGGGGCAAGGCGTACACCTGAAGTCTACTTGTTGGATGAGAAGCGGATACTTCGGTATCGTGGTGCCATTGATAATAGCCAGAAGAATCCCGAAACGCACTATCTACGCGAAACGCTTGACCGCGTGGTTGAGGGGAAAGAAATTCCCGAAGACGGGAAAAAAACAAAAGCATTTGGTTGCACTATCAAGCGTGTTAGGAAAGAACGGGATCGGAGCCGCACGCCGTAAATGCAAATCTCTGAGTTATTCAGAGAGATCGATAAAATCAAAATATGGTATAAGGAAAGTTGGATGATTAAAAAAATTCTTCGAGGCATACTCACACTATTTCTCATTGGTACTATTTGTGTGATGATGCTGATCTTTGTTGGGGTTGGATTTGTCGGAGGGGTTGTCATCAAATCATGGGATTCCATTGACCACATTGACTTGGGGCAACTAGAATACCGTGAGGTTGACACGTGGAAACAACACCTTGAAGTTTATTCCTCCCTTTGTACAGTCCAACCGGGTGATTCTATTGATTTTCTGTTGGACAAATTGAAACGGCTAGAGTATCAAGAAAGTGGAGAGTTCATCAAGCCAAGTGTCGTTGGGCAATATTCAGTTGGGCGTGATGAACAGGGACAACCTGAAAGGCTATGGATTTACCTCCAAGGTTTCCATTTTCCACGTGAAGATCGAGAGCCATATCAGGTCGAGCTTTCTGTGGTTGATGGAAAAATTGAGACGCTTCAAAATGATGACGGTGAAGAAATAGATAGTTTCGATCTCAGGCCGGAGTTGCTCAACGCACTTTATGACAGGGAAGGTGAAGCCGAGGCACGAGAGATTGTGAAATTGGTACAGATGCCAGATACGCTGCTGCAGGCATTTCTCGCGGTTGAAGATCAGCGATTCGAGAGTCACTGGGGTGTAGATTTTCTAGGCATTATCCGTGCGTCTATTCACAATGTTCAGTTATATCTAGGGCAAGTGCAGGGAACGTTACAAGGCGCGAGTACCATCACTCAACAACTCACACGCAATATCTATCTGACCCGTGAGAAACGGCTTTTGCGAAAGGTGAAAGAGGCGCTGCTTGCTGTCCGTATTGAGCGTCAATTTTCCAAGGACGAAATTCTCGAAAGGTATCTGAACCTGATTAACTTGGGACGATACGGTTCGCAGGAAGTACTCGGCGTTCAAGAGGCAGCCCAAAACTATTTTGGGAAAAATGTATGGGAGTTAGAACTTCACGAGTGCGCTACACTGGCGGGTATTCCGAAATCGCCAACCCGCTATTCGCCGGTGCGTCATCCGGACCGTTCAAAGGAACGACGCAATCTGGTGCTTGGACTGATGCTGAAGGCGGGTTTCATCAGTGCGGAGGAATACGATGCAAATATCCAGAAAGCTGTTGTCATTGAGGTGCCCAAAAGCGCGCAAGGCACAGGTGGCTCACATTTTTTGGAGTATGTTCATGAACAGCTGATCGAGATACCTGACTTAGAAGGACATTTGTACAATCAAGGGTTAAGGGTATACACGACAATCGATCCCTCCATGCAAGAGATTGCAGAAAGAGCTGTGGCTGACCACTTGCGAGAGTTGGACCAAAAGTTGAGGGTGGGTTATCGTAGGTACAGAAGCCTGCCCGATTACGATGAGAATAAAAATAATCCAAAAGGCATTAATCCAATTACCAATTATTTGCAAGCGGGGCTAATCGCCCTTGAACCGCAAACAGGACATATCAAGGCAATGGTTGGGGGACGCGATTTCTATATCACACGTCAGGAGATTAACTTTTTTAATCGATCTGTCCATGCCTACCGCCAACCCGGTTCCTCCTTCAAACCAATAGTCTTTGCCGCGCTGCTGGATCTTCCCCCTTTAATAACACCAGCAACAATTATCCGTGACGAAGCGTGGTCTATCGACGTTGGAACGCGGAGAAGATGGAGACCGCGGAACTACGGACTGCGCTACTACGGAGATATTACTACGCGAAGGGTGTTGGAGAAATCGATTAATATTGCGACAGCAAGAATGATGTGGGAGACACCGATAGAGGAAAACGAAAAACCTGCCGGGCTTAATCGAACGCTTGCGATGGCCAAACGTCTGGGCATCGACGCCAATTTACCCGCATATCCGTCAGTTGCATTAGGAGCAGGTGGGTTGCCGCTCCTTCAAATGACTGGTGCCTATTCTGTTTTTGCCAATGGCGGGGTGCGCAGGAAACCGATAGGGATTCACTATGTTGAAGATCAGTATGGGGATGTCTTGATTGAAAATCAACCGGCGGCGGAACAAGCGCTCGACCCAGGGGTTGCCTATCTCATGACACATCTCATGAAGGGTGTGATTGATAATGGCACCGGTAGGCGAGCACGTGTGATGGGATTAACACGTCCCGCAGCCGGCAAAACCGGCACGACGGACGATTTTACAGACGCGTGGTTTGTCGGTTATATTCAAAATCTTGCCACTGGAGTTTGGGTCGGATTTAACGACCACAAGAAGAAGACAACATTTCCAGGGGCCCTAGGTGCTTTACCGATTTGGGCTCGATTCATGATTGAAGGCGCGCGCGGACCTATTAAAGATTTTGATAAACCGTCCAACGTTGTTTTTCGATCTATTGATAAAAACACAGGGCTGCTGAAATACGAAGGGAAGTGTCCGGAGGAAGATATTATTAAAGAGGCCTTCATCGTTGGATATGAACCGAAGCTGCTGTGTAATGCTCATTGATGATGCGTGAAACGTAAAACGTGAAGAAAGCGAAAATATGGAAAAATTTGAGTTGGTTTCGGACTATACGCCGCAAGGAGATCAGCCGCAAGCGATCCAGATGCTTACGGAAGATTTTCTACGCAAAGAGAACGACCTTCAAACGTTGTTGGGCGTTACAGGTTCGGGAAAAACTTTTACGATGGCGCACGTCATCGCAAATTTGCAACGCCCTGCGTTAGTCATCTCGCACAACAAAACCCTTGCCGCACAGCTATATAGCGAGTTCCGAGAATTCTTCCCACACAACGCTGTCCACTACTTTGTCAGCTACTACGATTACTACCAGCCCGAAGCATATCTGCCGACCACAGATACCTACATAGAAAAAGATATACAGATTAACGAAGAGATCGATCGACTGCGTCTCGCCTCAACTGCCTCACTGCTCACACGCAGTGACGTTATCATCGTTGCGAGTGTTTCCTGCATCTACGGTATTGGATCCCCTAAGGAGTACGATTTCCAGCGAGTTGAGGTGAACTGTGGGGACATCATCAAAAGGAATAAGCTCCTACGTGCGTTTGTGGATATTCGATATGAGCGGAATGACGTTGATTTTTCGCGTGGGAGTTTCCGTGCACGCGGCGATGTGATTGAGGTTTTTCCTGCGTATGCGGATACCGCCTACCGAATAGAATTGTTCGGCGACGAGGTCGAGCGGATTACCGAAATTGATACACTGACGGGCGAGATCCTGACGGAACATGAGGCAATCACACTTTTTCCCGCTAGGCACTTTATGACGGACGCTGAGCGTTTTGAACAGGCATTGTTAGACATTGAAACGGAACTGCAAGATCGGATCGACTACTTCATTGCTAACAACAAGCTGTTGGAAGCCCAACGGATCGAACAGCGAACCCGGTTCGATCTTGAAATGATGCGGGAAATTGGCTACTGTCAGGGCATTGAGAACTATTCACGCCATTTCTCAGGGCTTGCTCCCGGCGACCCACCTTACTGTTTACTCAACTACTTTTCTGATGACTATCTCATGGTCATTGATGAATCTCACGTAACCTTACCCCAAATTCGTGGAATGTATCGGGGAGACCGTGCCCGCAAACTAACATTGGTGGACCACGGCTTCCGCTTACCATCTGCTTTGGATAACCGTCCGCTCCAGTTTGAGGAGTTTGAATCGTATCTCCGTCGAGCGGTGTTTGTATCCGCAACACCAGGTCCCTACGAACTTCAACAGAGTTCGCAAGTGGTCGAACAGATTATTCGTCCCACAGGCTTAATTGATCCAAAGATTTCTGTCTTCCCGGTTGACGGACAGATCGATCATCTCATTGGGGTTATCAATGAACGGGTTGCTCAAAGGCAGCGTGTCCTTGTCACAACCCTCACCAAGCGCATGGCAGAAGATTTGACCGATTATCTCACCGAAGCCGGTGTCAAAGCCGAATATCTGCATTCAGACGTTGACACTTTAGATCGCGCACGAATCTTGAAAGAACTTCGGCAGGGGAGTTTTGATGTGCTTGTCGGGATTAACCTCCTCCGGGAGGGGTTGGATTTGCCAGAGGTGTCGTTGGTTGCGATCCTCGATGCAGACCGGGCTGGCTTTCTCCGATCTGAAACGTCGTTAATCCAGACTGCGGGGCGCGCCGCTCGAAATCTTGACGGCGAAGTCATCTTGTATGCCGACCAAATCACCGATGCCATCCAAAGTGCGATCAATGAGACAGAACGACGGCGCGAAATTCAGATGGCTTATAACGAAGCACACGGCATCACGCCAGCGACGATCGACAAGGAAATTCGTGATCTCATTGGTGCACTCGTTGACGATGATGAGGAACAGACAGATCCGCTAGCGGTCGAAATTTCGGAGGCGACATCTGAGGAAGAGATTCACGCCTTGATTGCCGATCTCACGAAGCAGATGCAAGAAGCTGCGGCAAATCTAGAGTTTGAAAAAGCGGCGACTTTGCGAGATGGGATTGAGGAGTTGAGGCGGGAACTTTGAAAGATATTGTAGGTAATAATACTACTGTGATTACCGCTGCAATCAAAAACTTGACGTACTTCTAAGCGTAAACGCTTGAAAGCACGTCAAGTCTGTGGGGACTACGCTACTTCCACTCGTCATCGGGGGGCCAAATATTGTAACTTCCCCCTCCTGCACCTTTAGGACTTTCAGCGAACCAGTCCTTTACTGTATCCCGCCACTTTATGAAGTGAGGGGCTTGCAGGTGGGCTTGGAAAGCTGCCTCGTCCACGTAAATCTCGTAGAGCCAGATCCGGTTGGGATCGCTACCGTCCTGAATTACATCGAATCTTAGACAGCCGGGCTCATCCTTCACCGAGCCTTTCGCGTCGTCGAGCATCGCTTCGATGAATGCTTCCCTATGTCCTTCCTTAATCTGAATGGGTGCGACTATGACGTACATGTGTTCTCCTCCTTAGTATGGGTAAACCATTCTAATTTGCATAACCGTCACGATTATTCTGACGCCAATCCGGCAGGTATCCTCCCGCCGCTCCAAATCCGTAAGATGGTCCAATTTGGTTTTCGGTTCGCCAGGGCCAGCCCTGTCCTCCGATGACCCGAAATTCATCGCCTTTTCCGCATAGCCAATAAAACATATGAGCAACGTATCTAGCGACGCGATGGCCACCGTAATAGGCTCGTTGGAAATCAAAGTCCGGTTCGATAGTCCAATCTCTCTCTGGTGGCATTGTCCGCCAGTAATTGTATTTCAGCATGTGGCGCAGCCCATTTCCAGTCGATTCGCCTCTCCGATGTAGAATGCTTTGAGAGTGGAGGGCAAATGTTCCAGCGGGACCGCCGGTTGGGACTCCTTCGTGTTCTGCGTCACGTTGAGCGGGACTGAAATGTGTTCCGGGTACAATCTCAGTGGGTCCCATCTCCAATGGCGTATCTTGCGGGAAATAAAAGACCTCGATGAAGTTAACCTCCGGTCCGAAGATGTGGTCAGCATCCTGATGCCAGCCTTGGGCGGGCCCGGGACATTCAATACTGTGGTCACTCACTAGCACCGGCAGTCCTACATTCTTACCAAGTAGTGATCTCAGAGCACCGGTGAGCTGTCCATTGAGAAGTACATGTTCAATAAACCAATCCTCAAGCAGGATTGTGCTCGGCTCATGAGAATTACGGATTCGTTCTAAATCCACTTTGGTAAGTCCTGCAGGAATGTAACTGGGGTTAGCTGGTGTCTTGCCTCTCAAGTAATCGCACGCGCGTTGGTTGATTTCATCGGGGACGACACCTTCCAACGTCAGGAAACCATCTCGACAAAATTGCAGAACCTGCGTATCGGTGAGGGTAGGTTCGCAGTCAAAGGTTCGATTAGTTGCATCGTACTTCATAGTAAATTACCTCGATCTTTCTGATACGGATTTTCGAGCATTATATTACAGATCACAAATAAGGAGTGCCTGAAGCCTCCACTACGAAACTATCTTTTTAATATTCTACTATTTTATTTTCTTTCCTATTTTCGCAGAAATTCATCGGAACGTCAAGGGAAAGAATGGGCTACCATTAACTTTCTAGTGACACAGCGGTTGTCAGGTGTTATGCTGTCATACAACCATTCAAAATCTGTCACCGGAGATCGATACGTACCGACCTAAAAGGAGGACGATATGAAAGTCACCAAAATCGAAGTCCATCAAATTACTCCCGAATACGAGGATTGGATTGCCTACCAGATGAACCACTACGCGGGTCCCGCTAGCCGCACAATATATGTGGTGCATACAGATGACGGACTGGTAGGACTTGGGGAAGGCGGCAGACCTGAACCACAGGAGGTCATCGATCAGTACATCGGCACCAACCCCTTCAAATGGGTCGGGGACGAAACCTCGCTGGCTTTGGGAATAGCCATGTACGATTTAATGGGGCAAGCCGCCGGTGTGCCGGTCTACCAACTCTTCGGTCAGAAGACTCGATCATGGGTGCCTGTGAGCAGTTGGACGGTATCGACGCATCCACAGCGTATGGCGGAGGCTGTCGAGCGGTACGCAGCGCAGGGTTACACTTGGATGAAATTCCACCTTTCGTCCTTTGAAAATGTTTTCGACCAGACCGAGGCTATGGAAGCAGTGGCGCCCAAAGGCTTCAGGATTCACTACGATTTCACCGGCGGCGGGACGGACGACTACATGCCAGAATTACTGGGCAAATTAGCGCAATCTCCCATTGCCGGTTGCTTTGAGGATTGCATTGATGCCGGGGATACGCTGGCTTCGATCGATTTGCGTCGACGGTTGCCGCTTCCCATCGTGCGGCATCAAGCACCGCTGGAGGCTACCTACGAAGTGCTGATGGGGGCTGGAGATGTATATATGCGGGGCCATCAGAAGATAGGGGCAGCCATACGTTGTGCCGGTCTTTTCGCCGCGGGTAATATCCCCTTTATGTTACAGAACGTTGGCGGCACTATCACGCGAGCAATGACGGCGCACATGATGTCCGTTTTTCCTACAGCTACCTTCCACTTTGTGACGACCACAGAGATTTATCAGAGCGATATTGTGAAAGAAAGGTTGGATCCAGTCAACGGATTTGTGCGAGTGCCGGAATCGCCCGGACTCGGTCTCACACTGGATCGGGACGCCTTGGAGCGGTTGAAGCATCTGGAGTTGCCAGCGCAGGCACCGTGGATTATCAAGTCCCGTTTTGCCAACGGTTCAATGATGTATAATCGCTATGATCCCGCCAATACTCGTCATTTCATGGTGAGGCCGGATTGGCGTGGCGGGTTGGTTCCTATGAGTTATGATGCGCCGATTGAGACTGAGTATTGGGACAACGATGGCACTCCAGCATTCAGGGAGATGCATGAGCGCATCGAGCGGGAGGGCATGGTTCTGGAGAAGTAGGATAGTTTAATATATCTAGGTTCTGTTGAGGTTTCATCGTAGTAGGGGCGGGGCAACCCCGCCCCTACGGAAACAAACTTGTCTCACATAAATGTCAACACGCTTTAGTTTTTGAATGCAGGCATGACCTCTTTGGCGAATCGGTCGAGCTGTTCCAATATTACACGCTCCGGTGTGCCTACAGCGTTATTGACGGTGACTTGATCAAGTCCGGGATAGCGTTTCTGAACGTCCATCAATTTTTCAATGATCAATTCCGGCGGTCCGCACAGCCACGAACCTGCCTCCACAGCGTCTCGCAGCGTGGGTAAACCGGCGGTGCGTGCCTTTTGAGGATCTGCCGTTGCCGCGATCTGCTCGTCCGTCAATCCACGCACGAACCCCAGAGGCGCGAACATCTTCATGTGTTCTTCAAAGTATTTACTCGCCTCCTCGATCGCTTTTTCCTCCGTGTCAGCAATGTGGTAGGAGAACCCAATAATAAGATCGCCACCCAGTTCCATCTCCCTGCCATGATTCGCCTGTACCTGCTGCCAAGCATGTATTACTTGTTCCGCAGCACCGCCCGCAGCAGCACCGCCGCCGATCATCCCCTTGATGCCGTGTTTTGCCATAAGGTTGAGGCCCCGTTCACTAGCGCTGACGATTGGCTGCCAGCACTCAACTGGTAGATTGAGCGGACGGGGTACTAGCGTGACCTCCTCCAGTTCATATCCACGGTACGGAACCTTCGGCGGGATGTTGTAATGCTTGCCGTGGTGGGAGAAGGAGCGCTCATTGAACGACTTGAAGATGATGTCCAGCTGCTCCTCGAACATCTCGCGGTTGGCGTCTCCATCGAGGAGGGGTGCACCAAAGACCTCGACTTCGCGTGTATGATAACCTCGCCCCACCCCAAAGACGATCCGTCCACCTGTGAGAAGGTCTGCGGTCGCGTAATCTTCTGCTAGCCGTAGTGGGTGCCACATCGGTGTAACGTTGAAAGCGCACCCAATTTTGAGCGTCTGTGTCAGGTGAGCGAGGTGGACACCGAGCATTAGAATGTTAGGGATACATTCGTACCCCTCGCGCTGAAAGTGGTGTTCAGCCAGCCAAAGGGTTTCATAGCCGTTTCGGTCCATGATCTGCGCGATGGCTTGGGTCTTGTCGAATACGGTTGCTATATGTTCATCGGAGAGCCAACGTTCGTTGACAGGAGGAGCATCAAGCCCTACATCTTTCAGATCAACATGTCCTGCGAATAGTGAACCAAATTTCGTAATCATCTTCCTGCCTCTATAGTAGCAATAACGTTGAATCAGGTTTTCCTGTCTAATTAGTTTAGACCAAACGCTGGCTAATCCCCTTTATGATCTAACGGCATTCTATCAGTGAGCCTCACGAAAGACGCAAACTTTCGCAAAGCCCACTGGAGGTAAAGTCTATTTTTATCTTTAGACTGCTGGCACTGAAACGCCATAGGACGCAGCCGCTTCGACCAACCGATCCCACGTTTTCTCTTCGATTGGAATGCCATCTCTCATACGTTGTTCACGGCTCCGTTCCTCAAACTCGCCGGGCGCGAACACTTCATCAACACCGGGCAGTTTTTCGGAGGACTTTATCCATTCTGTGAGGTACTCGGTCTCCTGCTGGTAGACATCAAGATCGATGAAATCCTGAATCTTGATAGCGATCATCACAATCCCGCTTGCCCCACGCGTGGGCTCTTGGCGACTACAACCCGCCCACGACAGCCCACCAGCGATGGCGTCAATCATAAACCCTAAGCCGAAGCCCTTGTGCCCGAACTGAAAGCCACCCACCGGCATTACTGCTGTATCATCATGACGATCTATGAAAGCGTTCGGATCAGTAACTGTGTTTCCTTCTGAGTCAATCATCCAACCTTCTGGCATCTCTTCATCACGTGCACGCTGGACCAGTATCTTCCCGCCTGCAACAACACTCATCGTCGCATCAAGCATCAACGGTTCGCCGTTTTTGCGGGGGACTGCGATCGCAATTGGGTTGGGTGGGAGCCTTCGGGAGGTGCCGCCGAAGGGGTGCATAAATCGTCCGCCTCCATTTAGGAAAACGAGCCCGATCATCCCCTCTTTTGCGGCGATTGTGGGATACGTTCCCATCCGTCCGGCGTGTCCGCAACGGTGGAGTCCAACCCCGCCGAATGTGTGTGTCTTCGCTTTTTCAACTGCCATCTCCATCGCCTTCTGAGCGATGACCATGCCGAGCCCACCGTTGGCGTTTATCACCGCTGTTGCGGGTGTCTCACGGACAATTTCCATCTTATCCGTTGAGGGACCGCCACTCATACCGCCTGCGTAGTTGGGCGCATTGATTACACCGTGTGAATCGT